>JBIQIY010000033.1:0-46421 GCA_044507775.1 Flammeovirgaceae bacterium
ATACCCTATACCCTATACCCTATACCCTATACCCTATACCCTATACCCTATACCCTATACCCCTATACCCCTATAACCCTATAACCCTATATCCCTATACCTTATATCCTAAAGAAGCAACATAAAACCCACGAATCGAATCATAAACTAAAAATCCATGAAAACGTTTAGAATTTCTACATTGATGTTAGTTGCGCTTGCTGCTGTGATGATTGTTGGCTGCAAGAGCAAAGAGAAAGCTCCGCCGAAGGGCGAAGTTGAAGTTGTTGTTCCCTGTTCCGGTCCTGATTATTTTACGACCAACAAGTTTTTCCGTGCGAACAGCATCGGCGAAAGCCAGGACCAGGTGACTTCTAAAAAGAAAGCGCTGACCAATGCGCGCAACGAGCTGGCGCAAGCCATCCAGACTACTGTCAAGACGGTGACCGACAACTATGTAAACTCGCGCGAGATGAACAACCGCGAGGAAGTTGAAGAGCGGTTCGAGACGCTGAACCGCGAGGTAGTAGACCAAACGTTGTCCGGCATTCGCACGTTGTGTGAGAAACTGATGAAGACGCAGCAGGGCACTTACAAGACGTACGTGGCTATCGAACTTTCCGCTGATGAGCTGGTCTCGAAATACAACGAGCGCATCTCGAATGACGAGCGACTGAAGATCGACTACGACTACGAGAAGTTCAAGGAGACTTTCGAAAAGGAGATGGAGAAAATGAAAGGCGGTAGCTAGGTTTTAAGGGGAAAGCAAAAAGCGGAAAGCAAAAAGCGAAAAGCGGAAAGCAGAAAGTTTAGACCGTCGTTTTTTTGAAATGCTGTCGTGATTGACAGCATTTTTTTATACCAATACCATCCCAACACCACCAATTTGTCCTGCGGACAAATTCCTCGGGGAGGAGGGCACCCTCTTCCTTAGTCCTTTTTAATCCTCCTTGATCCTGTCAGAATGCGGAGAGCGAGATACCGACGGTCATGGTCTGGAAGTCGACGGGTTTGCCGCCTTCGTACAGGCCTTTGCCTTCTTCGAAGAGTGGCGTAAGGTTATAGTATCCGAATAAGCTGAAGTTACCGATTCCAAGGCGACCGTAGATGCCGTAACGGAAGCGGTTGAGGTTGAAGTTCTGTTTATCCTTGAGTTGTTTTACTTCTTCACCGGCCGGCTTATACTTCATTTTGGTGAAAGCGTCGTAAAGATATCCGATACGGCCGCCGAAGCCGATCTTGAAGGCGCGGTTCGGGTCGCTGGGGTTGGATGTAAACCGAAGTTCAACGGGAATATCGATATAGTTGGTCACGAGTTGTGATTTGCGTTCGCCCGTGATATTCGGAGTTTCGCTGGGCAGGAACAGTTCGAGCGTGTCGGCGTCGTAACCGAGGGTAGCGCCGGTTTTGAATTTGAAGCGTTCCAGGCTGAGTCCGATACCGGGTACGAGACTGAACTTTGAATTCATGATCCGAAGTTCGGTTGTATAATAGACGTTGATGGTACGCGATCCCCAGAGGGCGGTACTGAATCGGTCGGGGGCGTCGAGGGCGTTATTGAGGCCCAATTCCAGCATGAAAGTGCCCGGTATATCGGGGCGGTCGCCTTTCCGGGGCGGGGGATAGGCCGACTCGGCGCCGGGTTCGGAGACCTGAGCGGCAGCTGGAAGCGCGGCGGCGAGTAAGAGTATGAAAGCGACGGTTCTGATCATGCTACGAAATTTTTCCTGTAAATGAGGCTCAAAAATAGCTTTTTTGTTGGCAGGGCCAAACCCTTTGGTTTTGTTGAGTTGATTTATTCTTTACATTTGCACTCCCAAATTTGGGAAGTTTAAAGTTTAGGGCCTGTAGCTTAACTGAATAAAGCATCTGACTACGGATCAGAAGACTCGGGGTTTGAATCCCTGCAGGCTCACCCCCGGGGACGAACACATATTTCACTGTGTTCGTCCCCTTTTTATTGTGTGATGATCAGAGAGTTGCAATAGTTTTAGAAGTGTTTGAACTCTCGGTAATTTTTCTTTTTTAACCCTCAAAAATTTCAACAAAAACGCTGTTTTTATTCTGGACCTGCGGGGATTCAAACCCTGTGATTTTACTTTACCCATTGGCACTAAATCTAAATTTTTAATTTGCTCGTCAAATGGCCAATTCTTTTCATAGCAATGGAGTTATTAAATGGAGTGAGATCACTAAAAGTGCTTACCATGATAATGGTGTAATGGCGTATAGCGCCGCCACTCGCATGGCTTATCATACGCTTTTAAAATAATCAACAAAGACCTCAGTGCCCTGCCAATGATAGAAGCATTGCTTGTTGAAAATGAAGTCTTGCAGTTTTTCAAATGGGTGGAGCAGTTAAAAAAAATCACCTGTCAAAAACTTGCGGGGTAGAAGCAAGGGGCTTCACAGATGCTCTGGAATGCACGGCCATCTATCCTGATGCGCGACAGATCGAGAGATCGAATCCTGACAATGCATATTTTGAATGCGAACGTATGTCATCAAAGGATGAACTGTTGTCAGGAAAATTTTATGTAGATGAGCTTAAGAGATATTTATTGGAAATTGGTGTTGCACCGGAAACTATCTCAAAAGTGTATGCCTACCCCGAATGGTGCGGAGGTGGAGATAGAGGCGAAGTTACTTCCACTTTCCTCACGGTTTTTGCAGATTTCATCTGAATCCCGTGTTCTGCACCTGAGCAAGGATAATGTGCCCGATGATAAAAGCCAATCTATGTCAGATGGAAGCCACTTTTCTGAATCTGTTGATTAAACGAAAATCGTCACAAAAATTGTATTAATTTGTGACGTGTTGCTATTATTATGTCACAAAAACATCATATTTTTGTGACATGTCACCAACATCCATATCGGTTCAGGATAAGATCACCAGCAGGTTAAGCCAGCTGCTGCCAGGCAGCATTCTTTTTGTTCAGGACTTTGCCTCAGAAGGGTCGGATGTGGCTGTCCGCCAGGCGCTGACTCGGCTCGTGCGGCAAGGCCTGCTCCGAAGATTAGCCCAGGGAATTTATACCATCCCGAAAAAACTTGGCAATCATGGTTTCATTTTACCAAATCCCGATGAGATCGCCGCCGCCGTCGCCAAACGAGATAAGATTCGCATCATCCCTACCGGAGAAATGAGTTTGTACAGGTTTGGACTTTCCGAACAGGTCCCTTTGAAATACGTTTACCTTACCGATGGGCCCTCAAGGGAAATCAAGGTTGAAGAAAAGGAAGGAGAAACCAGTTATACGATAACTTTTAAACGCGCTGCTCCGAAAAATTTTTCGATGCGTGGAAGAATCAGCAGTCAGGTGATACAGGCCATGAAAGCGCTGGGCGAGAAGAATATCACCGATGCGATCATGGATAAGATTGAGAGCTTTATCATGCGTGAAAACCTTGACGATCTGGAGCACGATCTGCAGCAGGCCCCAGCATGGATCGCAAGACGGATACGAAATTCTTTTAATGTCTATAAGAATGAAAAGCTGGATAAAAAAACGAGAAGTCGAAAGACGTGACCTTTTGCGTTTGATTGCAGGCAAAACAAGTCTACCTGACTACATGATCGAAAAGGACTTTTGGGTCACCATCGTTCTGCAGGCACTGTTTGGCAGCGAGATCGGCGAGCACTTGGCATTCAAAGGAGGAACCTCGCTCAGCAAATCATGGCAATTATTAAATCGGTTTTCCGAAGATGTGGACATTGTTATCAGCAAAAAGCTTTTTGGTTACAGTGACGAGGAGCAGTATGGTAAATCCGAGCGCGAGCGAATGCGGGATAAAACAAGTATAATAGGGAAACCGTTGTGCCTTTGCTCCATAAAAGAATCCTGGAGCTCGGCATTCCCGCCACAGCATTTAAATTGTATGCCGGTGAGTATACCTCATCCGATCAGGATCCCACGGTCCTATGGCTGGATTATCAACCTGTCGTTGAGATCACAAACGCCTACACCTTACCTCAGGTAAAAATTGAGATCGGTGTACGGGCGATGATGGAACCTCTAGAGAACAGGAAAGTAATGTCACTGCTTTCGGCGTTTTTGGAGCCTGATGACTTCGGGTATGTTCCGTCAGTGCTTCCACAGAGAACGTTCTGGGAAAAATCCTTTCTGCTGCACGAGCTTTTTCAAAAGCCCCTGGAAAAGATCAACACATTGCGAATGTCACGTCACTGGTATGACCTCGATCGGCTTGATGCCGGCGGGTTTGCTGAGAAAGCCATGGCTGACGAAAAACTGTTTCATGCCATACGCAACCACAGGAAGACTTTTACGAAAGTTGCGGGGGTTGACTACGATGCGCTGTCGCCAAAAGCATTCGGACTTTTTCCCCCGAAGGAAAAACTTTCGGAATGGATGGCTGACTATGGAAAAATGACCGAGACATATATCTACAAAGACACTCCAACGCTTGATGCGTTATCATCATCGATTACAAAACTCACGCGTGCCATGAAGATGTTGTCATACTAAATCAAGATCCTGCTTCTAACATCTAACAGCAACGCCCAAGCAGGCGCGTCGTTTTGTTTTGTACCTTTTTTGTGCGCCTACGTGCCGATTCTCTCTTTAAACCTTTACTTCTTAATGCTTGATAAGTTGAGTCCTTCTTAAATAAGGCAATTAAATCGGAAGCCTGACAGATGTCATGAACGCGGTATACACGATATTCATATCGTATAAAGATATTGGCAATGCAAGACCTCCCGGTTGACGTATAGCGTGCTTGCAAGCCAAATACTTTTGCGTACACCGGGTGGCCGTCCCCATCAGATCGGATGAAAAACTGAGACATCTCAGTACATCGATCCAGGAAGAGCACTTCAAAGTGCCAGTCCTCCATGTATAAATACGTACTGAGTTGCAGACCTTTTCACAGTCATTTACAATCCCCTGAGCATCGGGAAACCGCACTCCGTTGCACCTCGCCAGCCATGGTTCTCACTTAACTGCCGCCGTCAAGAACCTGCGGGGACGTGTTCAAACACTTTTAGGCAATTTTTGGCCGATCACTTAAAATGAAAATTTTTCGGTAACCTGTTGATAAAGCGAATACAGCGCTTCGAGTGTTTGAAGCAAAGGGTTTGAAATCTTGTCACGCAGGCTCACTTTTAGATCCAGATGTCTAACGGACGTCTGGATCATTTGTTTAATAGCCGGCAAGTAGCATGAGGACCACAGTGTAGATGTCAATTTGATGCAAAAAGTTTGACCCAAAGGATACAAACTTTACTGGAAGTTCCGGTCAAATTGCCGACTTCAGGATATCAATGGCCTTGGTCTGTTCGCGTAAATCAAGGGAAGCAAAACCCATCCTTATCGAATTGTATTTCTTGCGACCGGTATCGAATTCCTTGCCATCCTTAATGATCAACCCCATTTCATAGGATTTTGATGAAACCTTCTCCAGGTTGACGCGGGGAAATGCCGTCCAGACTGACATCCCTCCATCTGGAATCCCGAAGGAAATCTTTTCACCTAATTTTGAATGCAGGAGATGACAAAAATGATCCCTCCTTTCTTTGTATATCTTGACAGATTTCTTGATATGACTGCTTATTACTCCTTCTTTATAAAGCTCTGCAATCGCATTTTCCAGCAAGCTGTCTCCCTGTGTGTCCACGGCTTTACGGATATATGTTGCAAAGCGCACGAATTTTTCGGGAGCGATCATGAACCCGATCCGCACGGAGGGAGCGAAGGTCTTTGTCAACGTTCCAATGTATATAACACTCCCGTTCCTATCCAAACTCGCCATTGGCATTATTGGTCTACTGGCATAATGAAAATCGTAATCGTAGTCATCTTCAATGATAGCGAACTTGTATTTTATGGCAAGATGGAGTAATCGAATGCGCCTTTCGGGAGTAAGCGTTACAGTGGTTGGATGATGGTGATGCGGAATTACATAGACAATCTTGATTTTCTTTTTTTTGCATATCCTCTCAACGAGATCGACACTCAGCCCGTCCTTGTCCACTGGAATTCTGTTGAGCTTGAGACCAAGTTGTAGAAAGGTAAGGTTCGCACCAGTGTAACCCGGTTCACCCACTATGATATCGTCACCGGGTTTGGTGATGACACGGCATGCCAGGTAGATTCCCATTTGCGCTCCTCGGGTTGAAAGTACATTATCTTTTGAAATGGGCAAGCCTCTTGTATCGCTGAGAAAGCGCGCTAACGTCTCCCGAAACAGGTCTGTACCCGAGGCACCCCCGTACATTAGATACTTCCTTTGCGCGGCAAACTTCGATAAGCTTCTCATGCAGCGGGTCAAGTCTTCTATCGGTGCCAATCGAGGGTCGGGGAACCCATCATTGATGATTATTTTGTCAGGTTTCAGAAAGTCCGAAGTCTCGATCGGGACAATTCGTTTTTCATCAAAGGAAAAGCTGGTTGTATCCGGGATCGTGAACTTGTCTAAAGATGACGGTATTCTCCTGGGATGTAATTCAGGCAAATCCTCCTTTACGAAAGTGCCTTTTCTTGGTATCATCTGAATCCAACCTTGTGCTTGCAACTCGTCATAGGCGGCAACCATCGTCATTCGATTGATATTCAATATGGACGCAACTTCGCGTGAGCCTGGCAATCTCAAGCCCCTTCTCAATCGACCCAATTGAATGTTCTGAATGAACGCATTGCATATCTGAATGTATACCGGCGTCTTAAGGTCCGGATTAACCGTGATCAATTCTTTGAGAATCCACATGTCTGGATTAGTTGAAATATCAAAACTGGATGAAGAGGGTAATCCACCCAAGATATATTTTTGTTCAGAACAAAGCAATAGAGACAGACGAACCGAGTCGCCGATTGTCTGAACGACTCCACGTCCAATCTATAGATGAAATCAAAAATAAAATGACCATGAAAGAAAGAATGACTATTGACAAAATCGAGCCGCGTATTTATGAAGCCATGGATGCGGCGGAAAAGCAACTCGCCAGCTTTGATCTCGATCCGAAACTCCAGGAGCTTGTGAAGCTAAGAGCGTCTCAAATCAATGGATGTGGCTATTGTGTCGTCATGCACTCACGTGATGCACGCAAGCTTGGAGAGAATGAACGGCGTGTTTTCGCTGTAGCAGCATGGTGGGAGACGCCTTTTTTTACAGACGCTGAGCAAGCCGCGTTGAAGCTGGCGGAGGAAGTTACCCTGATATCCGAGGGTGGCCTTACTGAATCCACTTATCAGGAAGCCGCCAAACATTTCAGCCAGGCTCAAATAGCTCAACTGATCTTTACTGTAGTCGTGACCAATAGTTGGAACCGAATCGCGATTTCCACACACATGATAGCAGATCAGGCATGAAGACTTTAGAACACCGGCAGACCATAATTCAAAATTGACCACATACATTTGCACAGCATGAAAGAGTCCCAAATATGTGTAACCTGTGGCACCCAGTTTCCACCATCAAGCTCCAGAGACGTTTGTGAGATTTGCATGGATGAGCGGCAGTATGTTCCTGAAGGAGGGCAATCGTGGGTTACTCACGAACAACTGGTGAAAAACAACAGTGTTCGAATTTTGAAGATCAACGATCGCACATATGAGTTAGAGATTATCCCCCGCTTTGCAATAGGTCAGCGGGCTTTTTTCATCTTATCGGAACATGGAAACGTTCTTTGGGATTGCATTCCTCTGCTGAATGCACCTACCATCGATTTTATTAAATCAAAGGGTGGGCTTAAAGCCATAGCGTTTTCTCATCCGCACTATTACAGCAATATGAATGACTGGGCAGAAGAGTTTGACTGCCCTGTTTATATGCATCAAAGTGATGAAATGTGGATTATGTACAGGGGTGATCGTATGAGCCCGTGGAATGGCGATGAACTCCCGCTATGGGATGGTATGAAGATATTCAACATTGGCGGCCATTTTCCTGGAAGCTCTATTCTTCACGTTCCAAAGCTCACTAAAGAGGGGACGGTGTTTGTAGGCGATACGGTATATGTATCACCCAGCATGAAGCACATGGCTGTCATGTACAGCTATCCAAACCGAATTCCCTTGCCTGTAGCCGAAGTGAGACGAGTTCAGGAGCGATTTGGTCAGGTGTCGTTTGATGCGCTGTATGGTTTTTACAGTTATCAGAATGTCATCGCCGATGCGAAAGAAATATTGACTGAATCTTTGAACAGGTACCTCTCCTAGCTATACAAGTTTGAAGTATTGACAAATATCCAGCGCTGAGGGTCTTATTGATAAAATGTGGCTTTTGAAAGCTAGGAACGGCTTTCAACGATAGCAGGATATTGCCAATATTTTGGGCGCATATGGCTAAGGAGCGTAATTCAAATCAAACCGCCCATTGGTTATTTTAACGGTATCGCATTCGGCGTTGACCGTTTCAAATTCAAATAGTCCTGATATGATTAAATCAACCGGATCTAATTTTGTAATTGTCACAGTGCCGCGCAACACATCTGTCCTTTCATAGATACAAGTCTTCTTCCCAATTCCATATTCAGCGAATTGACCGCCTCCGTATGTAGGTTGGTTCAGCGGATATTCTTTCGTTTCAATGTTATGGTTATATAAATCTAACCCTATAGATTGTTCTAAGCCCTGTTCATTAATTTTTGCTCCAATGGCAAGGACACCTTCCTGGTAGGAAGCCGCAGCATCCGTTGAAATTTCAGTAATCCAAGCTTTCCCGTTGAGTAGACATCCAAAGTATTCATGCCTTTCTGGGTAGCAGTAGGCAATTTCTCCAGTTCGGAAATGGGTTTGGGATCATCTTTGCACCCTTCGCAGTTGGCAAGGAGCGCTGGCATAACAAAGATTACAATTATTCTTTTTGTTGTCATTATATGAAGAACGCCTTAGTTCGCATAGGTTAAATCAAAGCGGCCATCGGATACTCGAATGGTATCACAATTTGCATTGGAAACAGTAAAGTAAAATGTTCCCGAAATTATTCTTTTGGCTTGATCAAGTTTGGTAATTGTCAATTCTCCGCGCCCATCATAACATGAGTAAGTGCATTTTGTGTTATCATCGCCAAAATTTCCATAGCGATAAATTGAATCATTCAAGATATATTTAGACTCGCTCAAATTTGAATCACGAATAACAAATCCCATCCCTTGATTAATATCCTTTGTTACCAGGGATGAACCTATTGACAGAACGCCCTCTTGATAGAATGCCCATGAGTCAATAGTTGTTTTGGTAACCCAGGCCTGTTCATTCAGCAGACATCCAAATGTATGTTTACCAGTCTGGGTGGCAAGGGGAAGTTTTTCCAGTTCCGCCTTTGGCTGAGGATCATCTTTGCATCCATCACAGCTCGTGAGAAGAAAGATCAATATGTAAGAAACTCGATTCAATTTTGTGGTTTGTTTATTAATCTACTTCACGTCGTAGTAAGAAGCTTACGCTTCGTGCAACCGGTACTTCCGTTAATTGAAAGCGTTTAAAGATTCATTTCAAGATCTTGTTTTGAAGATACATAGAGGGGTTATGATGGTTCTAACAAGGACTTAGACGCTAAGGGTCCCGGAGGGCGACACAATTCTCTTAGAACGATTTCGCGCCTTCACATAGTTAAGTCAAATCTTTCCAAAACAAGATATTTGGATCACCAGGGGGCGCACCACTGACCGGTAAACAGCAGCATCATTCTCATTGACTGATCTTGAAGTTGGACCTTTTGCTAATATCTAAAAGTATTGCATTAAGGGCAACTCCATATTCAGCGAACTGAGCGCCTCCTGGGCTTTGCGCATTGTTCCGAAAAAATTCGCGACGCCTTTTAACCCTTACAAGCCCTCCTGCAACAATACCGAAAACATTTGCAACGTGGCCGAAACCTCCCATTTGCGGCTTTTGCCGTGATTGCTGAAAAAAAGTTGCACATCAAAAATCCCGACCAATGAAGAGAATACTACCTATTGTCCTGGCGCTCGTAGCGTTCGCCTGCAGTGACGATGATAATGAGTCCATCAAGCCGGTGATCCCGGAAGAGCCCGCAGCGGAGATACCCGTCGGCACGGCGCAGTCAGACGACCTTATCATCGAAGGAAAGATCACGGAAGAGACCGCCGACGGATACACGGCCGAAGGCACGCTGTTTGTCGAATCGGCCGGCCAAAAAGCCGAGGTCGTCTCCGGCGTATTTACGGTGGTTACCGATGATGCGGGGGCGCTCCTCTCCATCGAGGGTACCGGCGCCGCGCAGATGCCTGACATCGGGTATTTCAAGTCCTTCGTACCCGAAGGGACCAACGAAAGCTCATTCGTGTACAACACCGGAAAATATTTCAAGGACCTGAAAGACGAATTCAAAGCATTGCCCCTCCGCGACACGAGCTATTATTTCTTCTTTAATATTCTCAACCTGGCCCCCGGCGAGGATATGACGTGGAATGTGAAGAACGCGGGACTGGCCATGGCGAGTTTCTTTGTCAACCTTCCCTTCGAGGAGGTCATTGTCCCCACGGGGTCGCTATCTTTTGACCTCCCTTCTGGAACTACGAAAATCGGCGATGACCTGGCCATCGGCATCTCCGGCAAGGGATCGTTTTCGTTTTCTCCCACGGTGTATAAAGACAGTGCGCTGAACGCGATCATCAGCGAAAAGAAAGCCTTTAGTGAACTGGAAGGTATGCTCTACCTGAAGGGTGAGATGGCGATCACGAAGAGTATGCCGTATGGCTTGTCGGGTACCATTGTGGTGGACGCCGACTTTGACGACTTGTTCAACAATGGCTTGGCGGGCTCTGAATCCGACATCGCCATGAATGGAAACCTGCTCTTCAGCCACGACATTATCGACCTCCTGCCGGTAGACCTGGAGACGGAACTGGCAAACGTCACCTTCAGATCAAAGGGCGCAGGGATCGGAGGAGGCTCCGGTATGAAGGGTAACGTGGCCTTTGCCGGTGAGTTCGACGACGACGCATGGGTGGGTACGCTACTAGAGGGGTTGGCGGGAAAAACCGTGGCCGACAATTTTCCCAGGTCGGGCAACGAAGGATCTATGTTCGTGAGCTTTGGCGATGACTCGGACGACTTTGCGATGTACGTGCGCGCGGAATTCGGGATGAAGATCCCGGGGATCGGCGAACGCGAACTGCGAAAGGGTATCTTCTACATCACCAACGATGAAATACAGGTGAGCGGCGGTCTTGGACTCCCTTTTATTCCTGGTAACCTCTACGCTACTGGTAAAATTGGCTTCGACGGAAAGGTGCATCTTACAGGTTCTGCTGTCGGTGACCTGGAGATTAACGACGATCTGAAATTTTATTCAAACCTCACCGTCGACATTTATAATGATTCCGTTGCGTTGAAAGGTAATGTCGAAGTACCCTACGAAATCGGTAAGGTGGATGTCAAGGGAAGGATCGGCAGCGAAGGATTGACTTTCAAAGGCAAGGTGAACACCCAATTCAGAAAGGGCAATATCAACCTGCCCCTGACAAACCTGGAGATCGCCGCCGCAAACAAATCAGTAACGCTGAAGGGTGACCTGCGTCTCAATGCGCAACTACCTCTTGCGCAGGTAACAGGAAAAATCGGCGCTGATGAATTCTTCCTGAGCGGAGCGCTCAACTTGTCGAAAATGGGATTCGGCATTGGCCAGGACAAGGTCGATATTCCGGTGCTGAATATGGACTTCACAGCCTCTTCGAAATCGGGCGTGAACTTCCACGGGCTTGCCGACATACCGCACGGCATTGCAAGGGCCGAGGTTTTTGGAAAAATGACAGCCAACAAGGATGCCTATGGTTATCCCGAAATATTCTTTCAAGCTTCGTTTCACTCCCAGCCGATGTTACGCATCGGAACGTTACCGTTTCCCTCAACCTCACTTTCCATGATGCTGTCCACTACCACGGGCGTTCGGTTCAGTGGCCGTCTCGCAATCCCCGGTGGATTCGGACAAGCCAGGATAGAAGGCAAGATGCAGGGTCAGCACATTTCCTTTGATGGTGATTTTGGCAGCAAGGCTAACTTGGGAGGTATTGCAATGGACGCCGAACTGACGGTGTCTGTTTCTTCGTCCGGGGTAAGTGTCGGTGGGTTCGGTAAGTCCGCTTATCCGATAGTTGTCACTGGCGCGGTTCATACACCGATTGGAATTGAGCTCGATGTAGTCGGCGTGGTGGACTTCAACGGTATTCCGGCCACCTATGGAAATCTGTCCGTTAAGAAAGACATCGGACCTGTGAAACCGCGGGGCACATTGCAATTTGAATTCGGGCAATCGATCGGGATATACTTTTATGGCGAAGTTTGCGTCCCCGGAAAATGCTTTGACGGTACGATCACATTGACTACCAACTGGGACGCGATTACGAATGAAGAGATTTGCCTCCTTTTCTACTGCGTCAGTATCAAGGATATTTATGACGCCGTGAAGTGAGCAGACCGGATTGTGTTCACCCGTTTCCAGCCCTTTTACTCACTTCGCTGGGAGCGTAACCGTAATGTTGGGTAAACGAGGTGGAGAAGTAGGCAAGGGTACTGAAGCCGAGACTGAAGGCCACTTCGGACACGTTGTGTTCGCCGGACCTAAGCATGACCAAAGCCTTTTCGAGTTTGTATTGTCGGATGAACCGGGTCGTGGATTGACCAGTAAGCGCCTTTAGCTTTCTGTGAATCTGTGTGCGGCTCATGCCGATCGCCATTGCAAGGTCGTCGACGCTATAGTCCCGGTCGATGTGCGCCTCGACAACTTCTTTGAGCTTTGCGATGAAGCTGTTTTCCTGGACAGGATGGACAGCGTCATTTCCTGATTCGCTGTATTTCTGTTGCAGGTGTTTACGCAGTTGGATAAGATTTTTTATGCGTGCCAACAGTTCCTTACCATGGAATGGCTTCGCGAGAAAATCGTCCGCGCCGAATTCAAGACCCTCCAGCTTGTTTTCCATTCCCGCTTTCGCGGTAAGCAAGATTACCGGGATGTGGCTCGTCCTGGAATCTTGCTTTGTCTCCCTGCAAAATTCATATCCGTTCATTTCGGGCATCATGACATCGCTGACGATAAGGTCCGGAACTGCTTCAGTGGCCTTTGCAAAACCTTCCTTGCCGTTCTTCGCCTCCATTACCTGGTAGGCTCGCCCGAGGATGCCGACGACGAATTGGCGGACCTCCCTGTTGTCCTCCACTACAAGGATCGTCTCCTCATGGGGTAACGCCGGCGTCTCCGGTGAAACGTCGGCGGCGGATAGATAGGATTTCTCCGGCACTACAACCCTGCCTTCGGCAACTTCTTCGGGAGAAGTCTCCACCGCGTCTCTTTGCCGGATGGGTAGTGTCAATGTAAACGTGGTTCCTTTTCCCGGAGAACTCGTTACATCAATGCCGCCGCCATGCAATTCCGCCAATTCCTTCACGAGCGACAACCCGATACCGGTTCCGCTGGCCCTGCGTGTAAGCGAATCATCCACCTGGTAGAACCGGTCAAAGATGTAGGGCAATAAATTTTCGTCGATGCCGATCCCGGAATCCTGCACCGTTACTGAGATCTGGGAACGATCTTGCGGTGAGTGTGCGATCTTTACAAGTACCTGGCCAAACGGCTCGGTAAATTTCAGGGCATTCGACACCAGGTTGTTCAGGATAATCGCGCACTTTTCAGGATCGATGTGTACCGCAAGTGCGTCATCCTCGGATTCGAATGTCAGGCTGATGTCATTCTCCTCCGCCAGGGACTCGAATGAATGAATACAGCCTTTGGAAAAAGTGATGAAATCAATTTTCACAGGCTGCAATTTTACCATCCCGGCTTCCAGCTTGGTCAGGTCGAGCAACCTGTTTGTCAACGTTAAGAGGCGGGAAGCGTTGTCGAGTATCAATTGCGCATTGTCTTTTGCGCCGGGGTCGTTCGATTCCTCCCATATCATCTCGGCGGGAACCTGGATCAGGGTGAGTGGCGTGCGGAACTCGTGCGCAATGTTGGCGAAGAACCGCGACTTGGATTCGTCAAGTTCCTGGAGCCGTACTGCTTCGATTTTTTCATACGCGAGCTGCTGATCCAGCAACTTCCTTTTCTGTTCCTGTTTTGAACGGTATACGCGGAAGAAGGCAATGCCGGCAACGGTCAGGAAGAGGCTTCCGCCAATCAAAGCGTATTGTTGAAGGACCTTTTCCCTCAGTTTGCTTTCCTGTAGTTCATTGTCCTTGTACAGCACTGCCAGTTCCTTGTTCTTCTTTTCGGATTGATAGCGCGCCTCGTACTCCGCAACGAGTTTGCTCTTGTCTTCGTTGAAGATCGTGTCGGTGATCGATCTCAACAACTCGGCGTGCTGCAACGCCAACCGGTAGTTTCCTTTGCCCTTGTATGCATCGATAAGCTCTTCATGGATATTGGATGCGATATAACGCAGCGATAGCCGGTCAGTGATTTCCAATCCTCGCTTAAGAGTTTCTATCGCCTGGTCGTAATTCTTCAACTTTATCTGGATCTCACCGATACTCTGAAGCGAGAGCGCCACGTGCTGATTATCGCCTGTTTCCTCACCCAGGGCCAGGGACTGTCTTGCGACAACAAGCGCTTTATCATACTCGCCCTGGTCTGTGTAAATAAAGGACATGTCCGCCAGGGCGAGCGCTTCACCCCTTTTATTGTTCTGACTCTTGTACAAACTGATCGCTTCGTTCATGAAAATCAATGCCGAATCAGCATCCCCGAGTTTGTTGTAGGCATTGGCGACATTCGTGAGCGCGTTGGGCATTCCTACGCTATCGTTCAAATGACGTTCGTCGGCCAAACCTGCTTTGTAGTATTCCAGTGCCTTTTCATGATCGCCGCGAAGCCAGAAGACGTTGCCAATATTGTTCTTGGTTCGCGCGACATAGTTTGGTTTGTCGAGCGTTTCGAGAAGGGTCATGGTCTGAAGGTAGTACGCGTATGCGGAATCGTAGAGGTCGATCTTCTGATACGTTACTCCGATACTGTTCAGCACCGACGCTTTTGTAAAATCGTCCGCACCGGGGCGGCACAAGGCTGCGGCACGGTGGTAATTCCAGATCACCGAGTCGGTGTCCTCGAGCTTCTCGTAGGCGAGGCCCATGGCGATATGACCCCGCGCCTGGAAGTAGCGGAGCCCGGCCGACTTCGCCAGCGCTTTCAGCACGCGACCATAATGAAGGGCGGAATCCACCATCTCTGGCGACCGCATGTAAAAGAGCATTCTGTCAAGGGTAAGGCATTTCAGGGAATCGTCCGATTCGGTGAAGAAGGCTGACCTAAGACTGTCCAGTTTTTCCTGCGCTGCTGCCGTGAATCCGGCGAAAATGAACAAGAATGGAATAATGTATCGTTTACCGATGCGTTGCAAGACATGAAGATAAGGAAGACTGAAGGAACGAGAAAGCAAATACTTGATTCTGTAATGCCCTATCCTGAGCTTGTCAGAAGGGATCTGACCTCTGTTCTGCGAAAGAACGCATATTTTGGGCCGCATACACTACTATGCCTTCGACTCGAGACTTTTCACCACATCTGTTTTGATTGCAACTACGAGGCTGTATTTTTGAAGCGCCTTATTTACACCACATACATGCGATTTCTATCTTCATCCTTGTTAGTGCTCTCTTTGCTGGGCATTCTCTCATGCAGCGACCCGAAAGGGAACCGCCTTGTATGGAAACTACATTCTCCGGATAACAACGTGCACGTTCAGCTGCGGCTGACGGATGGTAAACTAACTTATCACGCGAAAATATCCGCCGATGGGGATACGGCTATCATCCTGGAAGATTCACCTTTGGGAGTGATAACATCCCAAGGATCCCTGGCACAGGACCTTTCTTTTGCTTCAGCGGATGCGCCTCATTCAATTCATGATGAATATACTTTGCTAACCGGTAAGCAACTACAGAACAAGAGTGAAGCAAATGAATTGACTGTGTCATTTCAGAATCCCGAGAACTTGGGCATCGCCGTAACGTTCAGAGTTTACAACGATGGCTTTGCCTTTCGCTACAGCTTCCCGGAAAGTAAAGACAGCACTTTTACAGTCACGTCGGAAATTTCCGGTTTCAAATTTCCCGAACAAGGTCAGGTGTGGATGCAACCTTACGATTCTGTTACAACGTACACACCGGCTTATGAAAAGTATTTTGTAAATGGAGTGCCGGTGGGTACACCTTCCCCAAACACGGGCGGATGGTGCTTTCCTGCGTTGTTCAGGTTAGATAAGGCATGGGTGCTTGTTACCGAATCTAATTTAAAGCCGGACTACTTTGGCGCGCACTTAATCAATAAGCCGTCGGAGACCTTATATCGTATTCAACAGCCTGACAGCCTTGAGGCGGAAGGAATAGGAACGATTGACGCTAAAGGTACGAGCGCTACGCCATGGCGCGTTGTCATTACAGGACAACAGCTTTCTTCCATTGTGGAGTCGAATCTGGTAGATCATGTGGCAGATGAAGCTGACGGGCAACGGGATTTTTCATGGGTGAAACCGGGCAAGGCGTCCTGGAGCTGGTGGAGTGACCAGGCCAGCCCTCGCAACCTGCAATCGCTGAAAAAATTTGTGGACTTATCGGCGGAAATGGATTGGGAGTATACATTGGTAGACGCGAACTGGAATGAGATGAAAGGAGGAACGGTTGAAGATCTCATCAAATATGCGAATCAAAAGGATGTGGGCGTGTGGTTATGGTACAACTCGGGTGGGACGCATAACCGGGTGACCGAGCAACCGCGTGATATCATGTCAGATGCGACATACCGAAAGGAGGAAATGGAAAAGTTGCAACGTCTGGGCGTGAAGGGCATCAAGGTAGATTTTTTTCAAAGTGATAAGCAATGGATGATCCGTCATTATTTTGATATTTTGAGAGATGCCGCAGATCATCATATCATGGTGAATTTTCATGGTTGCACCATTCCAAGGGGCTGGACCAAATTATGGCCTAACCTGTTGTCAATGGAAAGTGCGAGGGGTGGGGAAAGCTATATTTTCGCACGCGAGTTTCCCGAGCGCGCGCCATTGCACAATGTTCACCTGGCGTTTACCAGGAATGTAATAGGTCCGATGGACTATACCCCGGTCACATTTTCCAACAATAGATTCCGCCACCTCACTTCATCTGCACATGAGCTTGCGTTAGCGTTTGTCTTCGAGACCGGTATCCTTCATTTTGCCGACCGTGTTGAGGCGTATCGCGTGCTGTCGCCCGACGTCCGGGATCTCTTGAGGACGATGCCTGTAATGTGGGAAAGGACAAAATTTCTCGGAGGTTCTCCCTACTCTGAAATTATGCTGGCACGGAATTCAGGCGACTCGTGGTATGTGGCGTACATCAACGGTATGGGTACGCAGAAGAGCGTCGATGTCGATCTTTCGTTCCTCGGCGACGGCGAATATGAAAGTGTTATTTACAAGGATAACAGCGATAAGTCGATAGCTTCTGAAAGGGCAAACGTGCGCTCCGATGTTAAACAGAGCGTTGACATTCTGCCCTATGGGGGTTTTGTAATGGTGTTGAATAAGCGTACAGAACAAAATTAATCCGGGGTGGTTTCATAACCTGTAGCTGCCAGCAGCCCACTTCGAAACAGTGCGCGGTCAATGGCGGCGCGTTCGACGTCGTCGAGGGGCTGGCGAGGTGGTCGGACGAGGTCACGTTGCTGGCGACCGAGTTTTTTCAGCGCGTACTTCATGCGGGTGTGGGGGTCGTGGCCCGGCGCATAGAAAACCTGCGTGAGCGGGAAGAGCCGATCGTTCACCGCGCGTGCTGCAGCGAGGTCGGATCGTCGCACCGCTTCTGCCAAAGCGACGTGAAGGTCTGCGGCGACGCTGCCCATGCCGGACAGAATACCGTCAGCCCCGACGGCGAGGTCGGATAGCAACCACCTGCTGTGGGTGGACCAGACGGCCACATCGCGACCGAGTGCGCGTATGGCGCGAAGGTTGCGCTCGAAGACCGCTGGAGAGCCGTTGCCTTCTTTGATCGCGAAGATAGCGGGTAAACTGGCGAGCCGTGTGAGGGTCTCTGTGTCATATCCAGTCTGATAAATGGCAACAGGCAGATTGGCCGCGGAAAAGACATTGTCAAAGCGCGCCCGTGCGCCCTCCCATGCCTCGTCCGACTTTTTCGAGGGCGGCATGACGATCAGAGCATGGGCACCCTCGTTGGCTGCATCCTTGGCGAATGGCGCCAGCGTTGTATGATCACTCGTCTCCCGAAGCGCGGCCAGGATTTGCACGCGGTCGCCGGCGGCAGTCAAGGCTTCTGCAACCAGCCTTCGGCGCTCGTCGCGGGAGAGTGTACTGTCGTGGCCGGCCCCTCCATTAACCATGATACCGGTTACGCCAGGGACGGCGGCAAGCGCCGCGATGTGACGCCTGAACTCGGAGACATCCACGCGCAGGTCGTCATCGTAAGGCGTCAGCGCCGCGGGGATAACGGTGGGACGTGGCATTATCGCTTTCGGGGATGCCGCAGACAGACGGGGGAAAAGGGCGGCGGCGCCAATGGTTGCAAGGAATGTTTTACGATTCATGTTTCATGGTTTTGGGAATTGGCTTGTAAAATTGTGCACGGGCCTCACTAATTATCTTTGACCAATTGATGTTCGCTCAGGACCGGTCTCGTCCGAAGTATCATGTGTTGGAAATTTTTGCAAGTTACGCCAAGCGCACGGAGGATGCAATGTACTTTCTTTCGTGGCATCTGAACGCGCTTTCCAGCTATGCTTATAAACCGGCATATTTTAGATTCGATCACATTCTAAGTGATATCGTGGCAACAGAACGAATTCCTGCGCGGGGGTGGCCAAAGAAAAGGTCTTCTAAATTTGCAACAGCAATTCTATATTGCTTCCGCTATGACTACTTGTCCTCTGTTTATGTCGCTGATTCTTCCCTTCGGCATTGCGAACAATTTGTATTGCACCTCATACTAATGAACAACATAGATGCTCCACGAAAAAGCTGCACAATTCCGGAACCTGTTAAAGCACCAAAATTACATCACAGGCGTGGGTGCGCGTGATGCGCTGGAGGCAAAGATGATAGAGCGTGCCGGTTTCGATTTTGTATGGGCGAGTGGATTTTGTATTTCCGCATCGTATGGACTTCCGGATGCGAGCATTCTTTCGCTGAAACATTTTGTGGAAGAGGGGCGCGCCATGAATGAGGTCATCAACATTCCCATCATCTTCGACGCAGACACGGGGTATGGCAATGCCATCAACGTTATCTACGCCACGCGGCTACTCGAGGAAGCGGGCATGGCTGCGATGTGCATGGAAGACAAAAAATTTCCGAAAGACACAAGCCTGCTCGCCAGCGGTCGACGTGAACTCATCGAGATGGAGGGGTTTGGAAACAAGATCAAGGCGGCGAAGGATACGCAGAAGAGCAAGGATTTTACTGTCATCGCGCGAACGGAGGCTTTGATTGCCGGCGCAGGTCACGATGAAGCGATGAAGCGCGCAATCCACTATGCAGAAGCGGGCGCCGACTGTATCCTCATTCACTCTAAAGAAAAGAGTCCGGATGAGATCATCAGATTTGTGAATGCCTGGTCGGGCGACGTGCCCCTCGTACTGGTACCCACCGCCTATCCGGAACTCAATGAACAAAAGATCGCAGAACTCGGCAAGGTGAAGGTTATCATATATGCGAATCAGGTACTGCGGGCCGCTGTGAAGGCGTCGCAGGAAGTGCTTGCTCAAATCAAAGCTTCGAAAGGCATCGAAGGTGTCGACAAAGAGATTGCTCCTTTGCAGGAGATCTTTGATCTCCAGGACGTACCTCAGATGAAGATAAATGAGAAGAAATATTTATAGGCTGCCCTGCCGCACGTCTTTCTTCCTTGATTCTTCCTCAATAGAGTTCCCATCCCAATCGGATATCTCCTCCCGTATCCGTTTTATTCTTCTCACACTTTGTTTCATTATACCCCTTAGGTAGGGTTACATAGTGTAACCTTATTAAATAATTTTGTATAGGCACGTTACACAACGAAAATCAAGTTGCCACGGCGAGGGGTTTCAGGATCCGGAGCAAGGATTGTAATAGATGGATATTCAGCCATTTATAAATCGCTGGAAATGGATAGTGCTCTTGAATAATATTTTGGTATCACTTTTGCCGCGCACTTGAAAACGTTTGCAGCTCCTAACTGTTACATATGAAGAAGTGGTTGATCATCCTAACGCAAAAAAAATCAATGAAATTTTACGCAATGGCATTTATCTGGGCGCTCACTTGGGGCCCAACTCTTGCTCAGCAGCCGAGTTCGTACGACAAACTTACCTACCATTCAGACAGCGAACGATCGGGCTGGAATCCCAATGAGACCCGGCTTACACCGGAGACCGTATCCGGATCCCGGTTCACTCAGCTATGGCAAACACCGGAGTTCGATCAGGTCGATGGTGATGAGCCCAGACTTTTTGCGTCACCGCTCTATGTAGATCGATTGACAATGTCCAAGGGACTTTATAAAGGAAAAACCTTCTCGGTGGTGTTTGCCGCGACCGATGTCGGTTATGTATACGCCGTCAACGCGAGCGCTGTGGGCAACATCAAGCCCGGAACGATTCTTTGGAAACAGCGCATATCGGAATCAAAGCCGAATCGTTTTGGCAATATTGGCACACCTGTCATCGACCTCAAGAGACAGCGTATCTACATAGTTGGCAATAGCGGCAAAGCTCCGGAGCATGTTTACGCATTGGATCTGGGGACCGGGGAACAAATTAAAAGCTGGCCGTTGGCGCTTGATTCATTGACGATTAACGCGCCCGGTGTCAAACGCAACCGAAATACATACTTCCCGGACGGCCGCCTGCTTATCCAGCGGGGAGCGCTAAACCTCAATTCCGACGGATCGCGACTGTATGTGACGTTCGCAGGTAACTGGGGTTGGATCATATCAATCGACACCGAGTCCGCGTCTGTTGCGTCGGCATATTCCGTCACTTCAAAGGAAGAAGAAAACGGCGGGATTTGGGCTTCTTCGGGACCTTCGATCGACTCGGATGGCTATATCCATATGGCGACTGGATCCAATGTGCAGGTCATTATGAGAAAACTTGGGTTACCCGGCGTCTTTCCGGATAGTGAGAACAACTGGGGGCAGTCAGTGATCCGTCTGCGTGATGATCCGGAAAAAGGCCTTGTACTAGCCGGAACGTATTCGCCGTTCAACTGGGCGATCACGCAGGTTAACGACATTGATCTTGGGAGTAGCGGTACCGTTGTAATAGACCTCGATCCGGCGACTACCAGCACGCCGCATCTGCTGGTCGCGGGCGGGAAGCAAGGTAACGTTTACCTGATAGACCGGGCGAACATGCCGGGGTCGCTCGTCAAACGTCGCACACCCTCAGAGGATGCCAGTACAGACAGATCCTTATTATCACCGGAAATCCAGCCTCAATTCGGCACGCGGGGTCCGCTCAATGTTTTTGGCCCCTATGGAGATGAGAACGCGATGAATGATCAGGCCCGCAGCCGGACTACCTCCGCGTACTTCAAGAGCGCAAATGGTAAGAATTATATCTTCTCCACGGGTGCCGCCAAGACAGGAGAGAAATTGGATGTAAGTACACCACCGGGCCTGGCACGACTCGAGATTGTCACGGCACCCGGCAAACCTGCGTATCTGAGGATTGATCAACTGGAACTCACGCACACATTGCACAATCCAGGGTCACCCGTAGTGACCAGCAATGGAGGTCGCGATGCTATTGTTTGGGTATTGGATACCAATGTACCCAGGACTACACCTATAAAGGGACCGAGGAGCACACAGCGGCCAGTTCTTTATGCATTCGATGCCCTCACATTCAAACTTTTGTGGAAGAGCGAGCCGAACGAGCTGGGACCAACCGGAAAATACAACGAACCCGCGATTGCGAATGGAGTTATCTATGTAGGGACAGATCGCATTCAGGCCTACGGATTACTGCCGGCAGGAGCCAAGCCTCCTGCTTTCCCTTCGCCTTTCGCGAAGGCTGCGGCGCCCGTTGCCAAGAAAGCACCTGTCGATCCGAAGGTGTTAAGTGCGGGGAAGACGCTGGTAACCGGACGTTGCACGGTGTGTCATAGTTCAGGTCAACCTGGTATTCCTACACTTCAAACGATCAGCCAACTCGAGCAAAGCCGAATTGTGGATGCGCTGCTGACGGGAGTCATGAAACCTCAGGCCGCAGGGATCAGCCGACAGGATGCAGTGGCGATTGCCGCCTACTTGAATTCATTACCTGAAGAGGAAAAGCCGGCCGTCAAATAATTCTCCGTCCAGGAGAATTATTTAGACCGGTGAATCCGTGAATTTTTGGCGCAGGCTCATTCATCGCTTAGGTGTGCTGGCCCTAACACGCGACTGCGGCTTGCGTAGTGATTCATTGTATCCATATTTCAGATCGGAGTGGAGGAAGGACCAACAGCCATGAAGTAACGGGGCACTCTTAATGACCATAAATTGCCATCGGCCGGGGTCCGCTCACGGAAAAATCTCTCCCAAGTTTTGAGAAAATCATATTTTAGGACCTGCAAAAATCCCGATGAAAAAATTATACTCCCTGCATTGCCTCGCAATATCGATCATCTTATTAACGGTATTTTCTACTCATAACAGTTGGGGACAGTCGGCCGGAAAGGGTGCTGTCAAGGGCCGGGTGCTTGATTCTTTATCCGCTGCGCCCCTCGCCTTCGCCAGCGTCCGGATTTTTAACAGCGGAGACCGGAAACTGGTGGACGGAAACATCACCAGTGAGTCAGGAGAATTTAATATCGCCCTCCGCTTTGGCCGTTATTATGCCGAGATTGAGTTCATGGGATATGGATCCTATACCTCACCTGAATTCACGCTTTCAGAAGCGAATGCCGAACGTAGCCTGGGTGTGATTTACATGACCTCGTCCGTAAATACACTCGGGGAAGTTGTGGTTCAGGCCGAGAAAAGTTCGATGGAGCTATCGCTCGATAAAAAGATATTCAACGTCGGAAAGGATCTCGCCAACGCAGGTGGCACGGCGTCGGACATTCTGATGAATATTCCCTCCGTCCAGGTTGATCCCGAAGGAGGCGTTCGCTTGCGCGGAAGCAGTAACGTGCGCATTCTGATCGATGGCAAGCCGTCGGGGCTTGTGAGCTTCAAAGGGGGAAACGGTTTACAACAGTTGCAAGCCAGTATGATTGAGCGCGTGGAGGTGATTACCAATCCGTCGGCGCGCTACGAAGCCGAGGGAATGGCGGGTATTATTAACATTGTATTGCGCAAAGAACGAAATCAGGGATTTAACGCATCCTTTGAAATCATATCGGGAACACCTATCAACCTGGGCACTGCCGCCAATCTTAATTACAGACACCGCAGAGTCAATTTCTTTATCAACTACGGGATCGCGTACCGTGAGCAACCGGGTGCCGGATCCATGTATCAGGAAGTTTATGGCGTCGAGAACACATTTCTTAAGCAGAAAACGGATGGTCTGATCACCGGATTTAACAATAACATCCGGGGAGGGCTGGATTTTTACTTTACCGAGACGAGCGTTCTGACAGGATCATACCTCTTCAGGCGAAGCGACGCAACGCGGGTGACCGATATCGAATATCAGACATTCAGGTACGATCTTTCCAACATGGAAGGTTTCGAGACTCGCCGACAGGATGAAGACGAGAATGAACCCAATTCAGAATACTCGCTTATTTACAAGAAGACCTTCGCGGAGAAAGACCACGAGCTGCTTGCCGAGGCAAAGTTTCTTGACAACTGGGAGAGCTCATACCAGATTTTTGACCATAAATTCTTCACCCCGGATGGCACTCAAAGTAATGCCACGCTTGAGCGCTCGCTCAATGACGAATTTGAAAAACAGTTTCTGTTGCAGGTAGATTACAAGAAGCCCCTGGGAAAAGGCGGAATACTGGAAACAGGGCTAAGGAGCAGCTCCCGCGAAATGGTTAATGATTTTGTCGTTGCACGGAGAGACCCGGAGGGAGAATTCATTCCATTGGAAGGATTTGACAATGTTTTCTTTTACGATGAAAACATCCACGCAGCCTACGGAATTCTTGCCCGGAAAGGCGCGAAATTTTCGTATCAGGCGGGTGTGCGGGGTGAGTGGACCGATGTGAAGACCACTTTGCAGGAGACCAACGAAGTGAATCCGCGCGAATACATCAATCTTTTCCCAAGTGCACACTTCACCATTAACCTCCCGAATCAAAACGGCATCCAGGCAAGTTACAGCCGGAGGATTCAACGGCCAACGTACCGCGACCTGAGTCCCTTCTTCACGTTGGCGGACAGCCGTAATTTTTCCAGCGGGAATCCAAACCTCGATCCCGAATACAGTAATGTTTTTGAGGTCGGCCACATTAAATACTTTGAGAAAGGATCGTTTACTTCAGCCGTGTACCACCGGAGTACGCGTGACAAGATCCAGCAGATACGCACCGTGAATTCCGATGGGAACGCCACTTCACATCCTGAAAACCTGCATTCCGAGGAAGCGACAGGCGCAGAGTTCACGGGTGAATTTTCGCTGTTTCCGTGGTGGAAATTCGATATGAATCTCAACTTCTTTTATGCTGATATAGACGGAACCAATATCTCTTCACTATACAGCAATACAACCTATAGCTGGTTTGCCCGACAGACATCCCGGTTCATGCTTCCTCACCAACTGGATATTCAGTTGAGAGGGAATTATGAGGCACCGCAAAAAATTGCACAAGGAGAACGCAAGGCCTTGTACTACGTGGACTTTTCCCTGAGCAAGGATGTATTCAAGGGAATGGGAACTGTTCACTTTAATGTGCTGGATGTTTTCAACACGAGACGGATGCGGTCTATTGTCGAAGGTGTGAACTTCTACACCGAATCAAATTCGCAATTCCGAAGGAGGCAAATCAATGTTACGCTCACTTATCGCATCCGCCAGTCAAAATCTGCAGCCAAGCCGCTGACTGCAACCGAGTAAGAATTTACCCTGAGAATATAAAAAAATTACCCTGGAATTTCTTCCAGGGTAGGGGTTCGTATTGGAGACCCAAAACTCCGCAATCGAACCAGTATCATGATCCTGATCCACGACTCTCATAATCGCTGAAAAGTGTGTGTATACTTCAACAGCACTGTTCGTGAGGCCATTCTCGGAAGGAACGGATCAAATCTTTCAAGCTGTAGGTTAATTCCTTCATTCAGCACGATCCACAAGTCATTACCGTCACGGAAGTTGTAGCGGAACCGGATGTTAGCCGAGATGATGTCGCCGGATGTATTGAGCTGTATGAAAGCGTTTGTAGACAGATGCGTGTTCACCGCAGTGTTGAGTTTGAGCTGAGCCACATGCTCGTCAAACCATCCATTGGACCGTGGCACGTCGATGATATTATAGAGCCACGATAGCTGCACTTCAAAATGTTTGGAGATGTTCCAGGAGGGTGACGCATCAAAGGTGATCCTCCATCCATCATAGAAAGTACCGATATCAGCTTCGAGTTGTGTTCTCAGGAGACGACTGGACGCCATCTGGTACCCCAACACAGTGTGGACGAACTTATATCTGCCCGGGTCGATGTAGGTACGACTTAAAATAGGGAACTCCGCGGGTATGTCCTCGTATTGCCACGACAGCGACGTATAGAGACTATGGCCGAGTTTGGTTGTCGCCTCCCAGCGCGTGCCGATGGTAGCTGTTTCCATGCGATTCGATTCCAGACCGCGGAAAAAAGAACCGTTGACCTGAGCAGAAGACCACAACAGCGAAGAGTTTCTTTTACCTAACCATCCGTACTTGAAAGTTTGCCCCATGAACCAATAGTTCTGTCGCGTATTGAAACCCGCCTCCGGATTATAGGATCGCCCTGTCCGGCTGTAGGTGGTTTCCCATGAGAAACCTTCACGATTACGGCGAAACCATGCCAGTCGCACCCTTGAGTTGTCAAAATAGGCTGCGTCCAGCGTCTCTTCTTCAATGGTTTGTGCCCACACCCACGTGAAATAATCATCTCTTGCCAGTCGCAAAGTTCCATCCGTTCCATAGCCGAAGTTGTATTTGCCGTTGACATCCACGCGCGACACGCCCATGACGCCGGCGTATGAAAAAGGATTGATAACTCTCCTGCGCAATCGAACAACGCCGAAGTTCTCAGATGGCTCTTCACCTGCTTCCGCGGTTTGCATGTTCAATAGACCTATGTCCCAGGAGCCCGCGCGTCCGGTCAGACGTGCACCTCCCAGAATTTTTACCGGCTCGCCGCTTTCAGTCAAACCAACACGTCGGCTGTAGAACAGTCTCGCGCTTCCGCCTGTGTTGAATTCAAAAATGCTGGATCGTTCCTGGAAGAATTGCCTTTTTTCAGGAAAGAAGAGACTGAACCTGGTGAGATTGACCTGTTGATTGTCGGCTTCGACCTGTGCGAAATCGGTATTAACAGTCAGGTCGAGATTGAAGTTATTTGAAATTCCATACCGCAAATCGAATCCGGCGTCCAGTTTATAGTTGCGCGCCTTTTTGTATGCGGTTTCATCTTCCGTCAGAACGCTTTTCTCATCGACACCTGCCGTAACGTACGGCGTCACGTGCAGAGGTCTTCTGCTAAAAACATTTTCAAAATACACCTTCTGCGCCATAGTAGGCTTGTAGAACGCATTCGGAGTATCCATCGGTACTTCGGGGTACAACACCCGTTCATTTTTTCTGGCTATCACGCGTTGCACATTAAGTCCCATGATAACCTTGCCGTTCACATCCTGGAATCCCAGTCGGGAAAATGGAATACGGATCTCTGCAAACCATCCGCTGTCGTCGATTCGAGTTGACGCATCCCAAAAGGTATCGTAGTCGGTATTGACAGGATCACGGCCTTCGATCGCGACTCCATCTTTGGAAATGATCGCGTCGAACTTTACGCCAGCCGGATTGACCGCAAAGACCATCGCGGTTTCATTGTCATTATACGTATCGAGCATGAGGTGGAAAAGGTCAGAGCCCTCCATGCGATCCCGATAGAGCGAGTTAACACGAATTCCCGATGGGTCAGAATCGTACGCCATGATTGAGGCGTATACATACCGGTCATCATAAGCAATGCGAACCTCCGTTTTCTCTGACGGCGGATTGCCCGCGACCGGCTGATAGGAGACCAGTGATAACGGCTGGATACTACTCCAGACCTCATCGTGCGGATTACCATCGATAACAATAGCTTCATTGATGCGGGTGAGAATCAGCGGATCCGAGGAATGGTTGTTCATCTGCGCGAATCCATCGATGTTACTGCTAATCAGCAACACGCACAGCCTCAACACATTCATGCCGCTGATTCCATTGTCAATTCGTCGTTTCAAGATTCAGGTTACTTTATTGGATTAGTAGAATATTAAGCTTTTACATTTTTGGTATAAATTAATCCGGCAGTGCAAAGGCGATGATTGATTTTCCTGGTGGAGTACCAATTTTTCCTGCGCCGCCCGCGGCCATTACAACATATTGCTTACCATTGATCATGTAGACACTTGGTATAGTGTATCCGCCGGCCGGGAGTTTGTATTCCCATAGCAGTTCACCGTTGTGTTTGCTGAAGGCGCGGATTTTCTCATCCGCAGTTCCTGCGATGAAGATGAGATTGCCCGCTGTAACTACCGGCCCACCAAAAATTTCAGTTCCGGTATTTCGAATGCCCATTTCCACGAGTTTCGGATATTCCCCCAGGGGCACTCGCCAAAGGATCTCGCCTTCAGCAATGTCGACTGCGATGAGTTGTCCCCACGGTGGTTTGATGGCGGGGAACCCCATGTGATCGACGAAGTGGTGTACTTTGTTGATGTATTGCGGGGTGGTCGTGCTCCAGTCTCCTCCTGACCCCGTACCGCTCCACTTGGGGATGTGGTTGGTTGTGTCTGTACTGACAAGAGCCGCGTTTGCCGCGTCCGCGTCATCACTTCGTAGATAAGCGATCAGGTTGTCGATTTCTTCACTTGAAAAGTTTCCAAAGGATGGCATGCCGCCATATCCTTCGGTCAGGATTTTCCGGATTTCGCTGTCACTTTTCTGGATATCCGACAGCTTGGGGTAGGGGGGATTCCCTGTGTTTTTGAAACCGTGACACAAAGTACAATTCGTATCGTACAGTTTCTTGCCGGCGATCACCGGGGTCATCTTGCCTGACGCATTATCAGGCGGGATCGGCACCAGTGTATGGACAGTTGGTTCTTCATTCACCGCAACGTATAGGATATTGGTGGCCGGGTCATAAGCGCCGCCGGGCCATTCAACCGAGCCGTGGTGGCCGGGAGTAGTGATAGTGCCCTCGACACTTGCCGGGGTATATACCGGTCCGGTTCTGTGTTTGCGGAACTGTTCCAGAACATTGGCGTGCGACTCGGGAGTAATATCGGTTATGTCGGCCTCATACATGGCGGTGCGCACCAATGGCGGTGGTTTCAAAGGCCATGGTTGAGTCGGCAGCGGTTCTTCACCGGGGACACCTTTAAATGACGGCACCGGCATATCTACTACCGGGAACACAGGCTTGCCGGTTTCGCGATCAAGAACAAACATGATCGGCATCTTCCCCATTTGCACGACGACATCTCGTTCACCTTCTTCTGTGGTAGTTGTCAGGAGCATGGGTACCGGAGGCAGGTCATAATCCCAGATGTCATGACGGATAAGCTGATAATGCCATATTCGCTTCCCGGTTGTTGCATCCAGGGCCAACACACAGTTTGCGAACAAATTTTCGCCCTTGCGTGATCCTCCATATATAAATTCGCCGGCCGCAGAGCCAGTCGCCGCAAAGACCCATCCTCTCTCTTCATCCACTGTCAATCCTCCCCACGGGTTAGCTGCGCCATAGATCATATCCTCTTCCCACTCCCAGGTATCATATCCATACTGACCAGGTAGTGGAATGGTATTAAATATCCATTCGAATTTGCCGGTCAAAGCGTTGTAGGCGCGTATATCGCCTGGCGTTCCGGAATTGCCTTCAGGCTGACGCCCTGGAAAGATCAGGAAATCCTTGTACACAACTCCCTGAGAGGTGATCTCAATATCCGCCTGCTCGGGTGGTATAGGTAGGTCCCGTCGCAGGTCGATAAACTTACCGTTTTCGTCCTGGCCAAACGGTTCTATCAGCTTGCCCGTCTTTGCATCCAGGGCGTAAACGCGATCCCGTACGGAATTAAAGATCCTTTTATTGTTGCCGTTTTCATCCTCCCAATAGACGAGGCCGCGCGAACGGCTTCGAATGATTTTGCCATCGTTGTACACAGCGGGATCGAATTTCCATACTTCCTCGCCCGTGGCTGCGTTTAGGGCAACCGTGTGCATGCGTGGTGTATTAAAATAGAGCAGACCGTCAACGACAATTGAGTTGCTGTATATGCCGGGCCGTTCCGCCGGACCGTCATACTGGTATTCCCATACCTTTTCAAGCTTGTGCACATTCTTGTCATTGATCTGGTCCAGTTCGGAATATTGCGTCCCCTTCTTGTCCCCGCGGAATATACCCCAGTCGGTGAAATTGTCAAGCCTGCTCTTGACCGGCTTGTTCTTCGACTCCGCGGTCTGGTCCCCATTCTGTGTTGTACACCCCGGCAGCAAGCACACCGTGGCTACGAATGAAAGGCGAATTAGAAATGATTTTGGGATGTTCATGTTATCGTACTGTTTTTTCTTTTGTCGTGTCTGTTGTCGTGGTCCTGATCGCACGTTCAATATGTCCATAATCCTCCTCGCGGGGAGGCTGACTCCCCGCGAGAATGGTTCTTGTCTCAAAAAAAGGTAAACTACCCTTGCAGCAACCCACCGTCTTAACCTGTGTGATGTCAGGCCGTGTGTCAGGTACCGGGAAAATACCACATCCTGGTTTCAGACGACGTATTCCAAACGCTTCATACCACGATTAACACTCGCGGCAAATGTTATCAGTTATTTCAATTCCCTTATTTTGACGCTGCGGTACGAGACGGTATCGCCATTGTACGCATCGATCACAATACTGCCTTTCGAAGGCTGGTCGTCTGTTCTTTTGTATTCCAGTATCTGGTACCCATTCAAAAAGTATTCAACAAGGCCGTTCGGATGCGCCTTGATGACGCCCTGATTCCATTCTTTCTTCCAGATGTCGCGGTTAATTTTTGCATTGTGCACGGCGTTATCGAGCGCGAGTCTGCCGAATAAGGCTTGCCTTTTGCCGTCTGATTTTCCGTCAACAAAGTATTCGATTCCTGCAATGGCATCCGGGTTGTGCAACTTGAATTCAAACTTCAGTTCGAATGGTCCGTACTGTTTTTCTGTCATGGCGATAGTTTTTCCCTGCGGAGGGCCATTTGTCTCGCTGGCAAAAACTGTGATCGCGCCGTCCTGGATCTTCCATCCTGTTCCCGGTGCGCCGCGGGGTTCAGCGCCGCGCCAGTTGTTTGATGATTTGCCATCAAACAACAGTGTAAAGCCCTGGTGTTTTTCCTGCGGTGAGATCGTATTGGGAATCAGATTAACAACGGGAATATCGTCGTATGGTGAAGGCTTCAGGTTCTCGGTTTGAATGCGGACGTTGCGCATGTATACGGACTGCTCTCCGCGTTCATCGGCATGGCTGCCACCGTGTACCTGCAGGCATATCAAGCCACTCAGCATTTTGTCATCGACAACGTGTGCTGTCGGAATGCCGTTGATCCAGACTCTGCTCGTTGTACCAATGGCTTCAATTCTGACCTTGTTCCATTGATTCTGAACATACGCCTTCTGGCGCACAGGGTCATCCTCAAAGATGTAGAGGAATCCTCGTCCTGCTTCATCATAGATGGATCCGCTCCACTGTGAAATATGAGGAGGTCTGTTTTCTATTTGCACCTGGTAGCCATGTACCCGTCCATTCATAAAGTCGGGTGTGCTGGCGCTGCGATACTGAATTCCGGAATTATCGAGCAGCAGGTCGCCGTTCACTTCCAGCTCCAGGATAAAATCTCCGTATTGCTTTGTAGTACATAGAAAGCCATTGTCCTCACCAATCACGTTGGTAGCAACGATGACTCCGTTTTTCACTTCCGCCTTGTGGTTGGCATTTCGCATTTCCCAACCCGTGAGATCTTTGCCATTAAATAAAACAGTCCAATTTCCATCAGACGTCTTCTGAGCCAGACACTGATTACAGCACATCAAACTTAGAAGGACGAAGGAAATCGGTTTAAATATTTTTGTCATTGTATGTGGGTTTTTGATGGTATAAAAAATCATTTCGCAGGCTGTGTGCCTGCGAAATGATTCTTAAAGTCAGTAGCCGGGGTTTTGGTCGTCCTGACCAATGCCGGGGTTATTGTCAATTTCCGTTTGTGGAAGCGGAAGGAACAACCTGTCATCGGTTATCGGTTTGCCAGCGGCTTCGAAAATAGATTTGTAAAGCCCTGTCCGTTTCAGATCCCACCAGCGCGAATCGTTCTCGAAGAACAGTTCATACCCTCTCTCTTTTATGACTGTATTCCGGAAATCCGTCAAGTTCAAGCCACTCGCGACATCTACGGGTGAAGGTGAATAAGGGTCGTAACCGTAGCCGCGTCTTTTCACTGTATTCAGCGCCTCCAGGCCTTCGGCCGTGGGGCCGTCGTTGGCCATTGCCGACGCTTCCGCGTAGATCAGGTATGCTTCCGCGAGGCGGAACACGGGTATGCTGTAGATAGCATTTCCGGCTTCATCCTTTACAAATTTCCGGAAGCGGTATCTGTTTTGGTCATCCGTCTGGACGAGTACACCGTTGGCGTTGATATATTCAGAGTAGATATTGAATTCGCTTCGCAGGTCTGCGGGATCCCAATCTGCAACAAGTGGTGCATCCGGATCGACGAGCATCGTAAATCCAAACACTACGCCTCTGTTATAAGGAGTACCTGAACCGTGATACCAGTTAATATGACTGTGTGTTCTGTTCAGGGAGAAATGATACGAGTGGATATCTTCGCTGCTGGTGGTAGTCCAGAATATTTTGCTGAAATCTTCCCATTTGGTTACGGGCACCAGTGTAAAGTTACCATTATCAATTACCTCTTTGCTCTTCGCTGCGGCATCTTCCCAGTTTTCCATGTTCATGTATACGTGCGCCAATAGCATTTTCGCAGCCCACTTTGAAGCGCGACCCGTCGCATCGCCCACTGTCTCAGGGAGGTCAGCTTCCGCGACAGCCAGGTCGCTAAGGATCTGCGTGTACACTTCACTCTCCGATGCACGTGGTGCCGCCACTTCGCTTGTGCCTGTAAAAGGCTCTAACCTCAGGGGTACTGCGCCCCAGCCTTTGAGTAATTCAAAATAGCTCCTCGCCCTCAGGAAATGCGCCTCGGCAATGATTCTCTTTTGGACTTCGGGGCTGATGTCCACGATCTCAGGTACTTTTTGCAGAACCAGATTTGAACGGTCAATTGTTGTATACAATGTCGCCCAGATACCGTCGATCCTGCCGTACTGGTCATTGTTGATCCGCGTGCTATAGTTACCCATGGATGTCCATGATCCCCTGGCAAGCGTATATTCGGCGTGGTGCCGAAAGAGGTTCATATAGTTGTCGCCCACCCAGATCGCTGCGTAGGCTCCTGCGATCGCCTGCTCAGCGTCGCCCTGGTTCGTAAAGAAGTTGCCGGGAGAAATAAAATCCTTCGGCTCCTCGACCAGCGTTTCTTCGCATGCTGACAGAACCATCAGGAACGCCAGGATTGAAAGTATGTTAGATAGTTTCATAAGTTCTTCCTTTAGAGTGGTTTCAGAATTTTAGCTTGGCTCCGACGATAAATGTCTTGGCGGTAGGATAAACTGTTCCCGCGATACCCATGCGAAGCCGCTGTCCTACGTTCGGAGAATCTGTAGCAAAAGTGTTTACTTCCGGATCTACCCCTGGATAATCTGTGATAGTAAAGAGGTTCATACCTGAGACGTAAACCTGCGCGCCCTTGAACCAGGACACAGCCGGAATATCATAAGCGAACGTTACATTTTTCACACGAAGATAGCTCGCGTCGTATAGGAAGGCGTCAGAAGCCTGAACAAAAGTCTCGCTGCTTACCTTGGGATATTTTGCATCGCGATGGTCCTCTGTCCAGTAGTTGCCGAAGAAATCAGCTACCTGGTTGTGTCCTCTTTGGAACGAGTTCATCATGAAAGAACCGCCTGCCCAGTAAACTTCGTTGCCGAATACACCTTCGACAAAAACGTTGAGGCTGAATTTCTTGTAGGAGAACGTGTTCGTCAAGCCGATCATGAAGTCGGGATGGGGACTGCCGAGTATCACGCGATCGTCGGCGCTGATCGTTCCGTCATTGTTGGTATCGATGATGTTTCTCTGACCCGTTTCAGGAATGACACCCCGTTCCTTGAAGCCATAGAACGCTCCGAACGGTTCACCTTCTCTGGCGATGTTGATACCAGCTGAGCCGAAAGGATTGCCGAGGCCTGAAGAGAGAATGTCACTGCCACCGGCCAGGCTGGCGACCACATTTTTATTCTTTGAATACTGACCGTTAATATCCCACTTGAAGGTGTTTCTCAGGATGCTGGCGTATGCCGATAGCTCAATTCCGGAGTTATGAATTTCTCCGATGTTCCGGAGAACAGAACCGTAACCCGACGAAGTAGGGAGAGGTACGGATGCCAGCAGGTTTGAAGTGACTTTCTTGTAATAGTCAAATGAGAACCCAAAAATTCCGTTGAACATTGTCACGTCGAATCCGGCATCTGTTTGTGCCGTCGTTTCCCACTTCAGTGACGAGTTTTCAATGTTGGAAGGTGCAAAGCCAACCACGTCTGTATTGTTTCCATAGACGGTTCTGTATGTACCCATCCGGCTCAACGACTGATACGGGCTCAGAGCGGTATTTCCCGTGACACCGTAGCTTGTGCGCAACTTCAGGTCGTCGACAAACGTGAGGTTATCCATAAACGATTCCTCTGAAATCCTCCAGGCTAACGCTGCGGAAGGGAACGTTCCCCATTTGTTGTCTTCGCCAAATCGCGACGAGCCATCCGCGCGTATGCTGACGGTAACCATATATTTCGAATCAAAAGAATAGTTGATACGGGCCAGGCCTGAAAGCAGTACCCAGTCCGCTATCGCATCTACTGGCGGGCTGATGACGCCAGCGGAGCCGAGGTTGTGGCTTTCTGTGACGTTGTTAGCCAGGTCGATTACACTGGAGGAAAGAGAACGGCTTTTAAAAGACTGGTAGGTCAAACCGCCGACGGCATCCACCTTGTGCCTTTCGTTAAACGTCGTTGTATAGCTGAGTGTGTTTTCATTCAGGAACGAGTTTGAATTTCCGAATGACTGTGACGCGGTACCTCTGTCGTCAACGTAAATCTTCGGAATAAAAAAGTCGTTTTGCGACGTGTTGTATTCAAGACCGAAGAGAGTTTTGAATACAAGGCCCTTCGAGATTTTGTAGTCCAGGGAAAGGTTTCCGAGGAAAGAGCTTTTCAGCGTTTTGTCTTTGGATGGCTCTCCGATGTAAGCGGGGTGCTCCATGTCTTCAGAGGAGAAGAAATAGATTGTTTTTATTCGGGTGGGCACACCGTTCTCATCAAAGGCCGGCAATGTCGGAGGAGGAGTCATTCCGAGGATCTCGTGCAAGTCCCGGTTATTAACGTCTACTGCATCGATTTCGTCTCTGTTGAAGTTGATGCTCGCAGCGACCTTGATCCTGTCATTTACCTGGTTGTCCAGGTTCAAACGCAGGTTACCTCTTTTGAGACCGCTGTTGTGTACAATACCTTCCTGATTCAGATAGTTGAACGACAATGCATACGAAGTCTGCTGCCCGCCTCCGGAGAAAGACAAAGAGTGTTTCTGGATGGGTGCCGGACGGACGGCGATATCCTGCCACTTGGTTCCTTCAAGTGTGCTCACATTTCCCAGGCCGTCTGTAACCGTGCCTGCATTCCGGTCGATTGTGAAGAAAGGCGCCTGGCCTTCGTTCTTCAGGAACTCGTTTGCCATGATAGCGTATTGCTCAGCATTCAGCACGTCAATCCTGTTCATTTCGTGCTGCACACCATAATAGCTGTGTATATTGATCTCGCCTTTTTGATCCTTGTTGCCGCGTTTGGTTGTGACAATGACGACACCATTTGCACCCCGCGCGCCGTAGATGGCTGTGCCTGAAGCATCCTTCAAAATGTCGATTGATACAATGTCAGAGGGGTTTAGATAATCAATTCCTCCCGTGATCGGAAAGCCATCGACAACAAACAAAGGGTCATTGCTTCCGATCATGGAATTTCCTCCGCGAATCCGGATCTGTGTTCCTCCTCCCGGATCGCCTGAATTCTGCGATATCTGGACACCGCTCGCGCGTCCCTTCAGAGCCTGCTCAAAGCTGGTCGCCGGCATTTTTTCGATTGCTTCTGATTTTACCGATGTAACCGAACCGGTCACATCCTTGGCTTCCTGCACCCCGTAACCCATTACTACCACTTCGCCAAGCGTTGCAATACTTTCTTCCATCGTGACGTCTATCGTCGACCGGTTTCCAATGCTCACTTCCTGTGTAGAGAAACCAATAGACGAAAAGACAAGAGTGGATTGTGACGGCACCTGCAGGGAATATTTTCCCTCAACATCGGTGACTGTTCCCACAGTAGATTCCTTCAACAACACAGTCACTCCCGGGATGGGAGTTCCTGTTCCATCCACTACAGTTCCTGTTACAGTAATATTATCCTGGAGAACTCCGGCATGGACCGGAGTAAGGGCGCAAACGAAAGTCTGTAACAAAACAACGAGGGCCAACCCCTTCGCTGTTTTGACGAGCGTGGTGAGTAATTTACATTTCATAGATATAGGTTTAAGGTTTGGACGATCTAAGTTGCGGTAGAGTCCTGCCGCTTATCGTTTGACGGTTTTCGGTTTTCCATCAAGTTTGTGCGCGGGTTTGAACTTCATCGCTTTGAACTTTCTGATTTGTTCGGTTATAGCAATTTCTGTGGGCAGTCTTTCCATCGAGCTGGCGCCATAGAACCCATCGAGGTTTGCCACTCGGTCCAGCACGTATTCCGCATCATCCGGATTGGCGATGGGACCTCCGTGACACAGTACGAGGACGTCGGGGTTGATTTGCTTGCAAGTGACTACAATCTCCTGAATCAGTATGATGCATTCATCCATGGATTTTGCCGTCAGTGCCCCGATCTTGCCGCTCGTGGTAAGTCCCATGTGCGCGACGATTATGTCCGCGCCGGCTTCCGTCATGAGCTTGGCGTCCTGCTTGTTGAATACGTATGGCGTAGTAAGCATATCCAGGTCGTGAGCCGCTTTGACTAGCTCCACTTCCAGGTTGTATCCCATCCCGGTCTCTTCGAGATTGGCTCTGAAGCCGCCGTCGATTAACCCTACCGTTGGGAAGTTCTGAATCCCGGCGAATCCAAGATTTTTCAGTTCCATCAGGAAGGCGTCACGCAGCATGAACGGGTCTGTTCCGCAAACTCCTGCCAGTACCGGTGTCTTTTTTACCGCTGGAAGAATTTCGTAAGCCATTTCACGGACGACCTCGTTGGCGTTTCCATAGGGGAGCAACCCCGCCAATGAACCTCTTCCCGCCATGCGATATCGGCCTGAATTGTAGATAACGATCAAATCAATTCCGCCGGCTTCTTCGCATTTAGCCGAGAGCCCGGTGCCGGCTCCGCCACCAATTATAGGTTCGCCGTTCTCAACCTTTTCTTTCAGTTCTCTGATAATCTCTGATCTCTTACGTGTTACCATAGTTGTTAAAAATCTATTTTTTTACATGTTGCAATCGATTGTCATCCAGCCTTGGCAAAGGTGAAGCCACATTTTAGGTAAGCTGCCGACAAAATATTTGCTTGATGTTAAACCGTTGACAGCCAGTCGTATATTTTGGTTTAAACTTTTTGCCCGCGGAATTTTACAATCTGCAATGCGTGTTTTGTGTTACGCGCGGTTACATAAAAAAAATTAAAGGTTACATTCTGTAACCGTCAACGTCTTGTTTAGCGGTCATCGATGTGTGAAGTCTGTTGATGCGTATTTTTTAGCTGCCCTGTAATTTCATAAACTTGCACTGGCAGCTGGTTTGATTTGCCCGGCGTTTCTTATTTGGAGGAGGATGCACAGATTACTACAGACTGATTTCGATAAATCATTTGATTTTGAAAGCGCTGGTGAACGTGGTATGTTTGACAACAAATATGAACCAGCCTACCGGTCAATAATCGCAAAAGATGAGCGCTCCTACTTCATATCCTAAGAACCGTATTAAAGTTCTTCTTCTTGAAAACATCCATTCAGAAGCGGTGCGACTGATGAAAGAGGAAGGTTATAATGTGGAAACGCATCCCGCCGCACTTGACGAGGACGAGTTGGTTGAGCGAATCAAAGACGTTTCTATTCTGGGTATCCGTTCCAAAACTCATGTTACAAAGAAGGTACTGGACAATGCAAACAGGCTTATTGCAGTCGGCGCATTTTCCGTTGGCGTCAATCAGATCGACCTTGGTTCATGTGTGAAGAAAGGTGTGGCGGTATTTAACGCGCCTTACAGCAACACGCGCTCGGTGGTGGAGCTGGCGATCGGTGAAATGATCATGCTGATGCGAAACCTTCCCGACAAGCTTCCCCTGATGCACCAGGGCGTCTGGGACAAATCCGCGAAGAACAGCTTTGAGATCAGGAGCAAGAAGCTTGGAATCGTGGGCTATGGCAATATCGGGTCTCAGTTATCTGTGCTGGCCGAGTCCCTCGGGATGGTTGTATATTACTATGATGTAGTAGACCGTCTTTCATTGGGAAATGCGAAAAAGTGTAACTCGTTAAAGGAGTTGCTGGAGACGGTGGACATCGTCTCCCTTCACGTCGACGGACGCCCACAGAATGAGAAATTCATAGGGGAGGAACAATTCAGGATGATGAAGCCAGGAATGATTCTCATTAATCTCAGCCGCGGTAATATCGTGGACGTCGAGGCTTTACGGGAGAATATGCAAAATGGAACGGTTAGGGGGGTGGCGATCGATGTTTTCCCCGAGGAACCGAAAAGCAACAACGATGAATTTGTTTCGCCGTTGAGAGGTATGCCTAACACGATTCTTACTCCCCATATCGGAGGAAGTACGACGGAAGCACAGATCAATATTGCGAATTTTGTACCGGCCAAGATCATCGAATACATCAATACCGGAACCACTACCACCAGTGTCAATTTTCCGAATATCCAGTTGCCGACATTAGATAATGCGCACAGATTGATTCATGTGCATGAAAATGTTTCCGGTGTTCTTGCCGATATTAACCGGGTGCTGGCGAAACATAATATCAATATCATGGGGCAGTATCTCAAAACAAATGAGGAGATCGGCTACGTGATCACAGATATTGAGAAAGCATACCACGAAGAGGTGCGAAAGGAATTGAAGGCAGTAAAGCATACGATCAAGTTTCGGGTTTTATATTAACGGGTTTTCATCTCATTGATGAAACACGGATATTTCCGAAAGGATGGAGAAACGGTCTGCGCAAGGAGGTTCAAAGAGATCATGATGTTTTTACACTATTCTAAAATTTTATGGTACTGAAAGAGATCGACGCTGTACAGTATCTGGAGGGTGTTGCGAGAAAATCGCACGAACGACTTACGCGCGAAGAAGCGCTTCAGATCAGAATTAACGGGAGGTCGTATACTATTACGATGCGTACGCCGGGGAATGATAATATTCTCAGCGCGGGACTTTTGTTGTCTGAGGGTATCGTCAGCAAGCCGGAAGATATTCTTGGAATACAGGAAACGCCCGCAGCCACAGGTGATTTCACCTTGTCTGTTGATGTGCAGGTCAGGGAGGAAGTGCTGGCTAACCAGAATATATTTAACCGGTCGATCGCGTCAAGCGCCTCTTGCGGTGTATGCGGAAAGATTGATATATGCGATCTGGTCGCACCGGTAAAGCTTAATACCACGCGCAATAAGCTGGAGATTGGCCGCATTCCGGAAATGCTTGAAAAAATGCGCTCGTTGCAAAACACATTTGATCGGACCGGTGGTTCTCATGCCGCGGCGCTTCTCACTACCCACGGCGACGTGCTGGCCATTCACGAAGATATCGGAAGGCACAACGCAGTCGACAAGGTGATCGGTGAACTTTTTTTGCAGGGCAGCCTTCACCTCGCTGAAGTGATGCTGATCAGCGGCAGGGTATCATATGAAATTGTGGCAAAGTGCTCGCGGGCGAAGGTCTCATTCTTGCTGGCGGTCTCTGCGCCTTCCTCACTGGCGGTTGATTTCTGCGACAGGTCCGGCATCACGTTGATCGGCTTCTGCAGAGAGAGCAGAGCCACGGTATATACGCATCCCGAAAATATTTTCAGTTAAGTATGAGCAGCAAGCAGCAAACTTCGTTCAAGTCGTCCGCCGGTGGATTCCCGGCATTAGTATCGAGTCTGAAACACATATTGGGTGAAAAGGCTACCCGGCCCGGTGTGCAGGCCCTGTTGAGAATGAACAAGCCGGGTGGTTTTGACTGCCCCGGATGTGCCTGGCCCGATCCCGCAAACCCGTCTATCGCCGAGTTCTGTGAGAACGGTGTAAAGGCGGTGGCTGCGGAAACCACAACCAAAAGGGTGACGAGAGAGTTCTTTAAGAAACATACGGTTAGCGATCTCCTGCAACGGGACGGTTATTGGCTGGAACAGCAGGGGAGGTTGTCGGAACCTATGATTTTCAATCGCGAGAAGGATCAATATCAACCCGTGAGTTGGGAGAAAGCTTTTCACCTGATTGGCGAGACAATCAAGAATCTTTCGGATCCCGATGAAGCGGTTTTTTACACTTCGGGCAGAACGAGCAATGAAGCCGCTTTTCTCTATCAGCTCTTTGGCAGGGAAGTGGGCACAAATAATTTTCCGGACTGTTCGAATATGTGTCATGAGTCCTCCGGTGTGGCATTGGCGGAAGCTGTCGGCGTTGGCAAAGGCACTGTGTCTCTTGACGATTTTCAAAAGGCGGAAGCCATTTTCATAATTGGTCAAAATCCGGGGACGAACCATCCGAGGATGTTGACGTCATTGGAGAAGGCGCGGAAGAACGGATGTGAAATAGTTACTTTTAACCCCTTGCGCGAAAAAGGACTGGAGAGTTTTATCCATCCGCAGAATGTGGTGAGTACGTTATCCAACAAAGGAAGCGCCATATCTTCGCTTTATCTTCAGCCGGTGATCGGCGGCGACTTTGCGCTGCTGAAGGGATTGATCAAAGGTGTGCTTGAAGCGGAGGAAAGAGATGGTGGACACCTTGACTGGGAATTTATCAGAGAGCATACCATCGGGTTTGAGGCGATGCGCGAGGATATTTTGGCGACCCCTTGGGAAGAAATCACGTATGAATCAGGCCTGTCAAAATCTGAAATTCTTCAGGCCTGCGACATTTACCTTAAGTCAAAGGCGACCATCGCATGCTGGGCAATGGGCGTGACGCAACATAAGCATGCAGTGATCACGATCCAGTATATCGTAAACCTGATGTTGCTGAAGGGAAATATTGGCAGGCCTGGTGCCGGCCTTTGTCCGGTAAGGGGACACAGCAATGTTCAGGGTGACCGGACGATGGGTATTACAGAGTTACCTGGCGAAGAGTTTCTGAAAGCGTTGGGCACAGCTTTCCACTTTACGCCACCTTCGAAGCACGGCTACCATACGGTGGACGCGATCAAAGCCATGGCTAATGGCAAGGTAAAGATATTTGTGGGCATGGGCGGAAATTTTGCGTCGGCCACGCCGGATTCGGACTTCACAGAAAGTGCCCTTCGCAGGGTTGGACTTACGGTGCACGTCAGCACCAAGTTGAACAGAAGCCATCTCGTTACGGGAGATCAGGCTTTGATTCTGCCTTGCCTCGGCAGGACAGAAACAGATCTACAGAATGGCAAACCACAAACCGTCACGGTAGAGGATTCTATGTCGATGGTTCATGGCTCCGAGGGAAAGAATACTCCTGCCTCGCAGCATTTGCTTTCAGAGCCCGCGATCGTGGCCTGCATGGCGATTGCATCTCTTCCAAACACTAAAACTGACTGGAAAGCACTTGTCAGCGACTACGATCTTATACGATCAAAGATCGCGGAGGTCCTGCCCGCATTTAAAGATTACAATGAGAAGATCAGGAAGCCCGGCGGATTTTATTTAGGTAATACCGCCGGCGAAAGGAAGTGGAAAACAAAAACAGGCAAAGCGAATTTCATGACTGCCCCGCTTCCGAAGCTTGCGGTCGAGCCGGGTAAATTGAGATTGATGACGATTCGTTCGCATGATCAATACAACACGACCATCTATGGATTGAATGACCGGTATCGCGGCATTCGGGGCGAGCGAAAAGTAGTATTTGTGAACGCTTTGGATATGGCGGACCTGGGACTGCAGGAAGACGACCGGGTCGATATTGTCAGCAACGCCGACGGAACGGAGAGAGTTGCGAAGGGATTCCGCATTAAAGTTTACGACATCCCGAGAGGTTGCGCTGCAGCGTACTTCCCTGAGACCAACGTTCTTGTGCCGATCGATTCTGTCGCGGACAAAAGCTTTACGCCGACATCAAAGTATATAGTCGTAGAGCTCAAACAGGTTTTCGTCGCGGCGAATTGACAGGTTATCATTTTGGTATTTCAGCCAATTGCTGAATCGCACGGCTTACATCTTCGACAGGGTATTTGCAGGTTTTGTTCCTGCAGACATAGATCAGGGTCTTTTCATTGACAAGTTTGTATTTCAATAGCGGAAGGTTTTCTTCGGTTCCGCCAGAGTAAATATTTAAAGGAAAATAGTTCTTTTGAATGGTTCGGCTGTGTGCAAGCGCATTCTTGCCAACGATGACCACATCGTAAGGCTGGTAAGTTAACAAGCCCAACAGCCGCGCCCAGTTTGCATAAAATGGACCGCCCTCTGGTATCTCGCGCGCCATTTGAGTGATCATATTTTTGCTCATGTCGATGTATTCCGACTTGTCGAGATACTCTCCAAGGTGATACAAGACATCCGCCATCACGGAGTTCGATCCGGGGATTGCCGCATCTGAAAGCTCCATTTTTCTGGCTACCAGCCGATCCAATGCATCGGACGTGTAATAGAACATGCCGCTATCGTTGTCCCTGAAATGGGCGATTGCATACTCAGCCAATGAGTGAGCACGGTCAAGCCAGCGGATATCAAATGTTGTTTGGTACATTTCGATATAGGCCCTCGCGAGCAGAGCATAGTCGTCCAGGAATGCGGGAATACTGGATTTTCCATCGTGGTAGTTCCGGAAGAGCTGTCCGTCTTCAGTAAAAAGTTTGGCTTCAATAAACTCCGCATTCTTGAGTGCGGCGTCCAGGTAACGTTCATTTCCGAGAGCCGTGTAGGCGTCCAGATATCCGATCATCATCAGGGAATTCCAGGATGTCAGAATTTTGGTGTCGGTTGAAGGTCGAACACGGCGGTTCCGGGCTTTCAAAAGTTCGTCCTTTGCGTTCTGCAATATTTTTCTCCAACCGAGCGAATCAAGGCCATGTGTTTGCGCAAAGTTCTCGGTCGAAGCGTTGATGTGAAGGATGTTTTTTCCGCCTTCCCAGTTTCCTTCTTTCTCGATCTGAAAATATTCTGACACCAGCGCGAAGGTCTTTTCATCAAGTACTGATCTCATTTCATCTTCTGTCCACACGTAATATTTTCCTTCTTCTCCTTCGCTTTCCGCATTGAGAGAAGAGTAAAATCCTCCTTCCGGACTGGTCAACTCGCGGGCTACCAGGTCAAGAGTATGCGTGACGACTTCGGCATACAGGGGTTCCTTCGTTAGTTTATAGACCTTGGCGTAGACGCTAACGAGCTGCCCGTTGTCGTACAGCATTTTTTCGAAGTGCGGCACCTTCCAGTGCTCATCGATTGAGTAGCGTGCAAATCCACCTGCGAGCTGATCGTAGATCCCGCCGTAGGCCATGCCTTTTAGTGTGGCGTGGATGGCGTCCCGCGTTTTAATGTCTCCGGTAAGAAAGAAATGTTGCAGCAGGGCAGCCGTCGCCACCGGCATCGGGAATTTTGGTGTTCCCGAAATCCCGCCCGATTTATAGTCCAACAGCGAATGCCAGGACTGAAAAACGGCATGGTAGGCATCCCGATGGAAATTCAATGTTGTATCAGCGGGCAATTTAATCACTTCATGTGCGCGTATCCCCTGCGTCAATGCTTCGGCGTATTCCACCAGCTTGTCATTTTCTTTGTGGAATGCATCGATCATGGTTCGCAACAGACCGATCCACTGATCGCGCGAATAGTAAGTTCCGGCGTGGAATGGACGCCCATCGGGGAGGGCAAAGGCATTCAACGGCCATCCGCCGCTCCCGTTGATAAGTTGGGCAGCATTCATGTATACAAGGTCGATGTCGGGGCGTTCTTCACGGTCGATTTTGATCGAGACGAAGTTCTTATTCATGATCCTTGCCACGGCGGTGTCCATGAAGGATTCGCGGGCCATAACATGGCACCAATGGCATGAGGCGTATCCAATGCTTACGATGATGGGTTTGTTCTCCGCCTTTGCTTTCTCGAGTGCCTCGGGACCCCATTCATACCAATCGACGGGATTGTTCGCGTGCTGTCTGAGATATGGACTGCTGGCGTCTTTCAGGCGGTTCTGTCGTACTTCGTTATTATTCTTAACACCGCAAGCGAGCGCAAACAAAAGTGCAGGAAAGTATAGATACGATCTCAGGAGAAAGCGCATGAAATAAATTTAAGCGGGCAATTCAGGCTTCGGCTATACCAGGTTACAAAATCGGAGGCCCGGGTTTGAAATAAGTAAAAAGTCTCAGCTGATCGTTGTTTGAAGAGACAAGTACGGCCCAACGATTTCCCAGCTTTATCATTTTTGCATCCTTGACATTGTAAGGAACGGAGAAACCGCTTTCCATACCGCGGACGCATTTGAACTCGAAATCGCCAAGGTTTTCCAGCAGTAGTCCCTGCGAACCGTCGGCGGGAGTAGTCTCCACTTCCGAATCGAACTTATTTCCGGCTACGAGAATGTCTTTCAGTCCATCGCCGTTAAAATCTTCAACGATGAGACTGTTGATGGCTGAGAACTGCGCTTCGACCGGCAGCTTCTTCTCTTTGAATTTCCCGTTGTCATTGATCAGGATCACACTGGAAAAATTGTAGGCGAAGAGATGCAGGGCGTTGTCCATGTCCTTGCCAAGTATATCTTTCAGGTCGGCTTCGGCAAACGACTGAAAGGAAGGGAATTTTTGCGAGATCACGGGCATTTGCATCGAGGTACATTCTTTTCCTCTGACAGGTACCAGATCTTCCTTGTTCATCTTCGCGAGAAAGATGTCGTTGGTTCCGTTGCGGTCGAAGTCTTTCGCAAATACATGAAGCGGTTTTTCATGCGTGGGCTTGAACTTGTAATTTTCGCCCTGGTTGCCAAGGAGCAGGTCCATCTTTCCATCACCGTTCATATCTTCCGCTATCACCTTGTTCCACCATCCATGTGTTTCAGCAAGGCCGAGATCGGCTGAAATGTCTTCCAGCTTGCCGTTTTTGTTAGCGAAAACTTTCACAGGCATCCATTCTCCTACGATGATAAGCTCAGCACCTTCGTCACCCGTGACGTCAGCCCAGATTGCCGAGTTGACCATACCGACGTTGGCGAGTGCCGGACCGATCTCCCGCGTGCGATCAACGAATTTTCCACCTTCATTGATCAGCACAAAACTCCTCGGTGCTTTCGGATAGCCTCCCATCACTACCGAACCTCCGACAAAGAGGTCGAGCTTGCCGTCACCATTAATATCATGAGCGACCACGGATGACCCGCTACTGCGAACTTCCGGTAATTCTGTTTTCTTGAAATTTCCGGCTCCGTCGTTCAGATACAAGCGATCCTGATAAAGGCTGTGTCCTTCCGGGTATTCACTTCCACCGCTAACTATGTACAGGTCGAGGTGCCCATCCTGGTTGGCGTCGAAGAACAAAGATCCCATATCTTCATAACGCATGTCTTTGTCAAAATCCGGAACGGATTTTCTCACCAGTTTTCCATTTTTCTGAACGTACAGACGTCCCGCCTGTCCCGCTGCGCCTCCGACATAAACATCTTCCTCATTGTCGTTATTTACATCACCGACTGACATGAATGGCCCGCTGCGCGAGAACATGTGTGGCAGCAGCACCTGCTCCTGGAATTCGTTGAAGATATTTTCTTTATGCGTGAAGGTCTCGCTGAATATTTCTTTCGTCGCTTCCTCGAACGGTTTCTTCTTGGCGGGAGCTTTGCGGATGATTTGATCAGCGTCCGAATAGTCGACCACTAGAAGCTGATTGGATTTAACTTTCGTCAGCAAGTTTTCCCTGCCATCGTTCCACTGCACCCTCAGGCTGTCAATTGTGGAATTCTGACCGACACCAAAATGAAGCACAGGTTCGCACGATGAAAGATAGCCTCGCACGATTTTGTTTTCGAAATACTGGATTTCGTCTCCATTGTACAGCGTTACCTTTGCGCCCAGCCCAAGAGTATTTTTCTCGGGTCCCTGTAGCTTTATTTTCAAATAGTTGTTTTCGGAAGGAGAGGTGTTCTCATAGATAAACGCTTCTTCTTCCAGGTTGTTTATGATGATATCGAGATCGCCGTCCCCGTCGAGGTCTGCAACGGCCGCGCCATGGGAAAAGCCTTTCTCTTCAAATCCCCAGTCGGAACTTACATCCTCAAACCTTAGATTGCCGCCATTGCGGAATAAATAATTGCGAGCCCGCACTGGTTTATATACTTCGATGAATTCCTTGAAGCCCTTTCCGAAAAGTTCCTGGGGTGTACGGTACTTGTCTTTGTTCTCCCGAAGATATGCAGCAAGCCTCTGTTTAGTATCACCGTCAAAAACATCTCTCCTGAATCCGTTGGTCACCAAAAGATCGCGGTTTCCGCTATTGGTGAAGTCGGATGCCAGCACCGCCCAGCTCCAGTCTGTTTGTGCGATCCCTGACAGTTGTGAAATCTCGCTGAAGAAGAGATTGCCCTGGTTCAGGTGCAGCATGTTGTGCATGTATTGTTTGTGCATGCCTTCGTTCACAATGGCATAAAAGCCTTCCACATCCATGCTGGGCATCGATACTTTAGAACGGACGTAATCTTCCGGACGCATCTCCATCACCATGATATCTTCCAGCCCGTCATTGTTGATATCACTCACGTCAGCTCCCATTGAGAAGAGGGAGATATGGTTCATGGCAGTTTTTACCTGCTCCTTGAAAGTTCCGTTGCCCTGGTTGATGTACAAGTAGTCGCCACCCGCGTAGTCGTTGGCGACAAAGATGTCGATGAAGCCGTCGTTGTTAAGATCCGAAGTTATCAAGCCCAGCGAGTAACCATAGTTGTTGACAATCCCCGCTTTCAATCCGACCTCGGTGTATTTGCCATTTTCGTTTACGTATAGCTTGTCGCGGTTTTTGTCCAGATTTTCAAA
>JBIQIY010000034.1:0-45531 GCA_044507775.1 Flammeovirgaceae bacterium
AAATTAAGATGCGCAAGAAGATGGGGTGAGGTTGATGCCGCGCTGCGAACTTGATTAGCGCGCGGGTTTTCCAAGCGCGTGCTCTCCATCCGGGGGTCCTTCGCTCCCACTTGCCTTCCGCACTTGCTGCGCTCAGGATGACAGGTAGCGCGTAGCAGGTCTTCAAGGGGATTGCTTCGCCACGGCGCTGGCGCGCCGTGGCGAAGCAATCAGCATTTAGTGTGGAGCCGCAGAGAATCGAACTCTGGTCCAGAGAAGATAATCACGTACCTTCTACATGCTTAGTTGATGATTGTTGTCGGGAGAAGCAAGGACACCAACACCCTAAACCTCTCCTTAGTTACTGTGTCTTAACCGCGCTTAGCAACATCACACGGAGCAGTTCTGCATTACGACACCGCTATCCAGCACCTGCAAAACTACAATGCTGAGCGATGATGGCTCTCCCGATCTTATCGGGACGAGGCTAATTTATCCTTGGGACAAATTAAGCAGCCATGGCGTAGTTAGACTCGCCAAGTATGTGTCAGGACTATCTTTCAAGGCTCTCATCCCATGAGCCTGCATGCTTCCTTACGCTATTACGCCTCCTGTCAAAACCGGTCGGCCCCGTCTTAAACAGTTGACAATTGGGCAATTCGGCAGTTGACAATTGTCGGTACCTGCTGCTTGCCTGCCTTCCTTTCGATGCCGTCTGCTTCGAAAAGATTAGCCTAGTTAACGATTACAAATATAAAGATTAAAAAGTTCCAGCTGGTGAATGAGCCTCCACGCGGCTCATGCCGATACCTCAACGACTTGATATAAAATAAAATATCCACTCTCACTTCATTTTTTGATGCAATACAACTGCGCCCTCACCTGCAATTCAACCTGCCTTTAAAACCTGCATTTAAACCTGCATTCAACTTGCATTTAAACCTGCCTTTAAACCCGCATTCAACCTGCATTAAACCTGCATTTAGACCTGCATTCAACTTGCATTCAACCTGAATTTAAACCTGCATTCAACCTGAATTAAACCTGAATTCAACCCCGCATTTGACCTGCACGCAAACCTTTTTATCTTGCACCCTGGATGGAAAACTTTGTTGTCTCTGCGCGGAAATACAGGCCCACGGGCTTTGAAGAAGTGGTCGGTCAAGAGCATATTACGACAACACTCAAAAACGCCATCGACAATAACAAACTCGCCCAGGCACTCCTGTTCTGTGGCCCCCGCGGTGTCGGAAAAACTACCTGCGCCCGCATCGTCGCCCGCCTTATCAATGGCTTCGAAGAAGGTTCCGAACAGAATTCGCTCAACATCTTCGAACTCGATGCCGCATCCAACAACTCGGTGGATGACATCCGAAACCTCATCGACCAGGTACGGTACCCTCCCCAGTTCGGAAAATACAAGGTCTACATCATAGACGAGGTGCACATGCTCTCGAACCAGGCGTTCAACGCTTTCCTGAAAACGCTGGAAGAGCCACCCCCCTACGCGATCTTTATCCTCGCTACGACGGAAAAACACAAGGTTATACCGACGATTCTCTCGCGATGCCAGATTTTCGACTTCAACCGCATCCAGATTTCGGATATCGCAAACCACCTGAAGAAAATCGCGAAGCAGGAAAATATCCCTGCTGAAGACGAAGCGCTGCACCTCATCTCCCAGAAAGCAGACGGCGCTCTCCGAGACGCGCTCTCCATCTTCGACCTGATGGTCACGTATTCTTCCGGCAAAGGAGTAACCTTCAAGGATACGCTCGCGAACCTGCACATCCTCGACTATGACTACTACTTCAAAGTCGTGGACGCGCTGCTCAGTGAAAACCACACGCAGTCTTTACTGCTCTTCGACGAGGTCCTTAAGAAAGGATTCGACGGCCATAACTTTATCGCTGGCCTCAGCGAGCACCTTCGAAACATCCTCGTGTCCAAGGACGCCCGCACCATCCAGCTGATGGAGGTCCCCGAAAATGTGAAGCGCAAATATGAGGAGCAAGCCATCAAGACTCCTGCGAATACCGCGCTGACGTGGCTCAACATCTGCAACCAATGCGACATCAACTATAAAGCTTCCAAGAACCAGCGACTTTCTGTGGAGCTCGCTCTGATGAAGATGGCCCATGTCAACCATTTGCTTTCCGGCGACCACATGAATGGATCAGCCACGCACTCCGGACAAGAGGCCCTAAAAAAAAAAGTAGTGTAACGCCTGTAGATTCTGCCGAGGCCTCTACCGGGTCCGCGCCGATGGCCGATGCATCGGATGAGTCGGCTTCGCAGAAAACCGCCATTCCCCAAATCATTCCTGCTCGGGAACCGTCGAAACTAAAAAGCACGCCCCGCACGCCGCAGCTTGCAAGCCTGCTGAAGGGGAACAATAAATCCGAAACAAAATCGACAACAACGACCGAGGAAGCTGCTCCCGACGAGCCGTTTTCGGATATACAACTACAGGAAGCCTGGAACGGCTTCGCGGAGCAGCGCCGGAAATTTCAGGCGGAGTACCAGTTGCTCACGCAACCGTATCAGGTACAGGACGGCGTCATCACTGTTGAGCTGTTAAGTCCGGTTCATGAGACCATGCTGAACAACATCAAGAGTGAGCTCACGGCTTTCCTGCGGGAAAAGTTGCGGAACAACACAATTCAGGTAACGGGCAAGATAATTTCCGGGGAAGAGAAAAAGATCATTTATACAAACCGCGAGAAGTTCGATTTCCTCGCAGACAAAAACCCGATGCTCCGCGAGCTGAAAGATCGGTTGGGACTGGATACTGACTTCTAGAAAAGGCCACCGCGCCTCCTCGTCGACCGGCGCCGGGGCGTCGTTCCGAATAACATACCAAATACGCCGCGGACCAGCTCGCGGCCGACCTGCTTGGCCACGGGTGAACCCATTACTTCGTCAAACGTCGATTTCTCTTTCTTGCCGCGACCTTTGCTGACCTGCTTCGGCTGCGCCGATTCTTCCTGGTGTCGCATGCGCTCGCCGAGGATCTCAAAGGCGCTGTGCGGATCCACGGACTGGCTATACTTCTCGTAAGCCTCCGACCCTTTCATGAGCGCCTCATACTCCGGCGCCGGAAGCGGGCCCATTACGGATGCTGGGGGAATCAGATGTGTGACTACCGTCTCGGTAGGTATACCTTTTTCGTTCAACACGGTGATAAACGCCTGACCCGTTCCGAGCTGTGTGAACTGCTGTTCCATATCGTAGAATTCCGATCGCGGAAATGTCTTGATCGTTTCGCGCAGCGACTTCACATCATTCGGCGTAAATGCGCGGATGCCATGATGGACCCGGTTGCCCAACTGCGACAATACCGCTGGCGGTACATCCGACGTCAGCTGTGTACAGAAAAAAATTCCGACTCCCTTCGAGCGGATCAGGCGAATGATCTGGTCTATCTGATCCATGAACGCGTCGGAAGCATCCTTGAACAACAAGTGAGCTTCGTCCAGGAAGAAGACGAGCCTGGGTTTGTCCACGTCGCCTGCTTCGGGCAGCGCGTGGTAGATCTCTACGAGCAGAGCCAGCATGAAAGTGGAAAACACACCCGGCTGCTGCTGGATATCCGAAACGTTGAGTAAACTGATTACACCCTGTCCGTCGACTTTTTCAAAAAGATCATCGATGTCAAACGAAGGCTCACCCATGATATGATCGATGCCTTGCTGCTCGAGGGACGCGATCTTCCGGACAATGATGCTCGCGGTAGTCGAGGAAATCCTGCCGTATTCCTGCCGGATCTCCTCAGCGCCCTTGCCTTCTGTCAGGTAGTGCAGGACTTTCTTAAGGTCTTTGAAGTCGACAATCGGTAGCTGCTTGTCGTCGGCGTATTTGAATATTACATTGAGTACGCCTGTCTGGACTTCATTGAGCGACAAAATTTTTCCCAAAAGCACAGGACCAAATTCGGTCACCGTCGCCCGCATCTGTGCTCCGGACTTTCCACTCAGCGAATACAAGGCTACGGGAAATGCGGAAGGGCGATAAGACATACCAAGTGCCACGGCGCGCTCTTCGATCTTAGGATTGGAGATTCCTTCCTTGGCAAACCCGGACAAGTCACCCTTCATGTCCGGCATGAAGACCGGCACGCCTGCCGCCGAGAGCTGTTCGGCGATAAGTTGCAACGTGCGCGTCTTGCCTGACCCGGTCGCACCGGTGACGAGGCCATGGCGCGTCATCATGCGCAGTGAAAGATTTACCCGGGCTTCCGGCACGATGTCTCCCTGGTAAACGCCGGCGCCCAGAAAAATCGAGGCATCCTTAAAAGTGTACGACTGCGCAATCGCCTGAATGAATTTTTCCTTTTCCATCGTATTCAAACATAAGAAAATCCCGACAAATCAGGATGCACCCTCCTCTTGAAGAGGCGCCGCACTAGCCAGCAAACAAACAAACGGCAGGTTGAGAAGAAAGCCTGACGAACCAAGATGCCCCTCCTCCTTCAGGAGAGGGGCAGCACGAACGAAGAAGCCAGATACATGAAGATGGGGTGAGGGTGAACGGGTGAAGGCAAAGCCTGAACCTACTTCTTCTCCACGTAGTTCTGGAAGGTATAAATGAACCCGATCGAAAACACCTGGCTTAGCTGGGCTCCGCTGTCCTGGTCATAGTCGTACAGCAGGATTGCACCCAGGCCTACATTTATGTACTTGCCCACCTTGGCGATCAGGTCGAGGTCGAGGCGGTGGTCGATGGTTCGGGCTTCAATGGTTTCATAGTTTGCGAACATCAGATATCGCCACTTGAAATTTACATTCTCGTAGATCTTCTTATCGAACTCTGCCATCAGTTGAAATCCAAACCACTCAAAACGCACCGTTTCGGGAGGCTTCACTCCGTAAGGTTCCGGCCCCACTGCCGTGACAAAGCGCGCGGGATCGTGGACGATCGTGATCCGGGGTGAAAATGGCGAGATGCGGACCTTGAAATACTCGACGGGATGATATTCAAAGCCGAGTGACGCCGTTATGAACGCAGGCGCAAAAACGCCGGAGATCAGTTGAGCCTCGTTGTCGTCTGTGTAAATATAACCGTCCGCAAACTGGCTTGAAAAATTGAGCGACGAGTAAAGGCTCCAGATGTCGCCGAGCTCATAGCCGTATTTCGTATCGAGAAAGATCCGGTCCATGGTTTTCCGGTAGCCCTGGCCCGAGTTATTGACGAAGCCAAAGGCAAGGTCGATATCGTTGTCCCAGGAATTGCGGTCCTTCTTGTAATTCGCCTTGTAGTTGAAAAGGGAATTAAAGCCAAAGGCGTTGATGCCCCCCGCCTTCCAGTTGGATGAGAATGAAGCCTGGTTCAGGTTGACCGAAAAGCTGAGTTTTTTCTTCCAGATGAGCGTGTCGGGGTCGGTCGAAGGTTCCTGCCCGAATGAGGCGAGCGAGACAGTAAGCAAGATGCAAACTAAGGCTGGAGTTGATAAATGTTTTTTCATAGATGCAGCGATTATACATCGCAAATTAAAAAAACAGTACCAACAACCCCTCTTAAAAGGGGTTTCTTAAATATTATTTAGCTTTATTTCATCGAGGGCCACTTCCGTCAGTGGCTTGGTGATGAACTTGATGACGTGGTTGTTGTTGACGATCTTGTCGATGTCACGCTTATTATCCGAGCTGGATAGAATAATAACCTTGCACTTGTTGCGCACGACTTCATTGAATTTTTCAAACTCGTAGAGAAAGACAAACCCGTCGACGATAGGCATGTTGATGTCCAGAAAAATAAGACTGGGGAGATTTTCGGCGCTGTCCTGGTTTTCGCGAAGATAATCAAGCGCCGCCTTACCTGAACCCTTTACCTCCACCCGAGAGGCGAACCGGGTAATCTCGATGATCCGCTTGCTGATAAAATTATCAGTGTCGTTATCATCAACAAGCATGACCAGGTCTATGGCTTTGGTATCTGTTTCCATCAACTATCAGTAATCAAGGCGTAACCGGAAGGTATACGAACTACAAAAATATCGTTTTTTATAACATATAGTAATGGCGCGGTAAAAAACGCCTTTACTGAAGTAATAAAATGAAAGGATTTGCCGAAATCGTATTATCGACCGCGCAATATTTTGAGTTTCTCGCCTACGCGAAGCGAAAAGTCCTTCTTTTCATTCCACTCCATGATCTCCTGAATGGTTACATCGTATTGACGTGATATGCTGTAGAGGGTATCCGAAGTCTTCACCTCATGAACTATGCTCTCCTGCACGGGGGAATTTTGGTCTTTTGCGTCCCCGGCGCGCGCTATCATATCTTCACCGTTCGACAGTTTGAGGACTTGTCCCGGTTTTATTCCCTCCTGAAGACTGAGGCCGTTCCATTCGACGATCTCCATTACAGTGAGGTTATATTGCCGCGCAATTCCATAAAGCGTTTCTTTGGCCTTTACAACGTGTTGTCTATTTTCCGGGATGGGCACGACCTCCGCCGCGGTATCCTCCAAAGTTGGTGTTGTTCTATTTGTCTGTAATATTTTGACGGAATCTACAGGTTTTGCAGGCGTGTCTTTATTGTCAATTACCACTGTCTCGCGGTATTCTGTCGTCTCGGGCTGAACCGTGATGACTTCAGGCGCAGACTCGGTTTTGACGGCCCAGTTAAACGTTTCCTGGCGATTTACCTCCACTGCATTTTCAACATCGGCAAGCACAGCGTCCTCCTTAGGTCTTCGCGAAGCCAGGAATAGCATAGAGCCATCTGCAGGATCCAACTCTCCCTCTATCCGGTTATATCGTTTGAGCCGTTTCAATTGCAGTCCGTACTTCTGACTGATCTGCCACAGCGATTCTCCGGGGGAGACTTTATGAAATGCTTCGGAACCCTTAAGTCTCTTCTTCCCGAGAAAGTAAACCTGACCGGGAATAATCGCATCTCCTTTCTCAAGGTCATTCCACTTCAACAGTTTGGGGAGGTCGACCCCGGCTCTCGCGGCGAGGTGGCGTGCATCGTCGCCAGCCACGGCCAGTATCGTGTTGACACCGTTGATTTTGCCGCGCACAGATTGGTCGGCAACGGCGGCCGCCCTGGCAGGTGCGGTTTCTACCCGCGTTGAAGCCGTGGTTTCCGAAAGCCCAACGGGAAGGGTCGGCGCAGAACCTTCCACCGGTAGCAATACCGCATATGCGCGATCGTCGGGGATTACGCCAGACCGCGTCCACTTGTTCAGCTCTCTCAACGCCTCTTCGTCGACCATGGTTTCCTTCGCCAGTTTCTGCAGCGTGTTATGCCCCCGGTTTTCAAAAACGACTACCTGGTTCTTCGGTGTGCCGCTGACGCCGCCTTCGAACGCAATCTTATGTGCGAGAAACTTCTTGACGTACCAGTACGTCTTACCTGTTATCTCCATGCGGGTCGCTTTCGCCTGAGTATCTTCCACCGCTTTCATGACACCTCCCGCCCCCATCTGGTAGGCCTGAAGCGCATAAAGCCAGTTGTCAAAGAATTGATTGTTCTTGATCAGATACCGCGCGGCGGCACGAGTCGACGCGGCGATGTTCATTCTCTCGTCTATCTGCCGGTCTACACGCAGTCCCATTTCAACCGCCGTGAAATCCTTGAACTGCCAGAAGCCGACAGCATTTGAAGTCGATACCGCATCCGGTATGAGCGCGCTTTCCTGCAGAACGAGATATTTGAAATCATCGGGAACTCCTTCCTCGCGGAAGATCTTTTCGATGATGGGGAAATAAGTCCGTGCTCTCTCTGCTTTGATCTCGTAATGCCGCGGCGAGGCAGTGAACGCGTCGACGTCTTTTTGAATCTCACGTCGGGCATCGTCGCGGATTATCAGGGTAATTCCGGCGAAGTCCATTTTGTGTGGAACCTCAACCTTTTGCGCGGCTGCCGGAAGTGAGACAGCAAAAAATAGCGCAGCAAATATCTTCATACGAAAAAATGTTTCATTCAGTCGGATCTCCTACCGGCCTACTCCCGGATCTTTCTCATCAGCATCATTCCATCGCGAATCGGCAGCAACACATTTTCGACCCGCTCATCCGCCTGCACCTTTGCGTTGAACTCAACGATGGCGCGCGTGTCCTTGTCGGGCTTGGCATCCAATACTTTCCCGCTCCACAACACGTTGTCAGCCAGTATCAGGCCATTCAAATTTACGCGATCTATCACCAAATCGAAGTAACGCGAGTAATTTTCTTTGTCCGCGTCAATGAATACGAGGTCAAACTTGCCCTTGAGTTCCGGGATGACTTCCGTGGCATTGCCGATCCGGTAATCTATTCGGTCCTGAAGCCCGGCCGCAGCAAAGTATCCGCTTACACGGTCGTAAAGCTCTTCGTTGATATCGATGGTGATCAGCTTCCCGTTTTCGTGCAGGCCTTCCGCGAGACAGATAGCGGAATACCCCGTATAGGTGCCGATCTCGAGTATCAGCCGGGGCCGGGCCATGCAGCTGATCATCGATAGCACCCTGCCCTGCAACTGGCCGGACAGCATGCGCGGCATCAATACCTGCGAATGTGTATCACGATTTATCTTGCTGAGCAACGGACTTTCCTGAGTCGTATGCTTTTCCGCGTAAACCTGAAGTTCCTTCGCAATAATGTCCATTACTTATGGTTTTCGGGCTGCATAATGAGATAGCTCATCTTCCTCTCATCAAACATTTCCTGGGCAATGTCCCGTAACTTAAACGAACTGATCTCGTCGATCTGATAATAGATCTCCTCTAATGAAGGCACTCTGCCGATATCCAGGACGCTTCGTCCCATTGACAACATCAATCCCAGGTTATTTTCCTCCGCCATAGCCAGCTGTCCTTTCATTTGCTCTTTGGCAGCCGCGAGCTGCCGTTTCGTAAGTGGCTTATCGCAAAAACGATCCAGCTCCTTTCGAACGAGCGCCAGACAGCGATCGAGTTGTTTCGGCTCGGTTCCAAAAAATACGGCAAACATGCCCGTATCAGTGTAGGGAATGTAATGCGCGTCAATGGAATAGACAAAACCATATTTTTCCCGCAAGGCGAGGTTCAGTCGCGAGTTCATCCCCGGACCTCCAAGAATGTTCGTCAGCAGGAAAAGCGGAACGCGGTTGTCGTTGACAACCGGGTAGGCATCGCGGCCAATCGCGCACTTCGCCTGCTTGATCGTGCGCTGAAGAACCTGATCCCGCGGCTTATAAATCCTGAACCGCTTGCGTTTTGAGCGCGCCTTCTTCTTTCGCAGTCCTCCGAGATACTTTTGCGCAATACACTCGACCTCTTCCAGTGAGATATTCCCGACACACGAAAAAGCGATCTTATCTGTTCCCAGGTGATCGCGGAAAAAATTCAGAAAATCGCGTTGTGTGAAGGCATTCACCGTTTCAGGCTTGCCCAAGATGTTCATACCCATGGGGTGGTCCTTGTACACGATCGATTCAAACTCATCCTGAAGTGAGTCATCCGGGCTGTCGTGGTACATCGCCATTTCTTCCAGGATAACACCGCGCTCTTTCTCGATCTGATTGTCAGGGAAAACAGAGTGAAAGGTGATATCGCTGAGGACATCGACCGCGCGTTCAAAATATTCGTCCCGCACCGAGGCGTAGAACACTACTTTTTCCTTGTCGGTATATGCGTTTAACTCTCCGCCGATCGATTCCAGACTATTGATGATATTGATTGATCTCCTGCGCTTGGTTCCCTTAAACGCCATGTGCTCCCAAAAATGCGCTATCCCCTGATTTTCGGTATTTTCATCGCGGCTGCCCACATCGAGTATGATCCCGCAGTGCACGATCTTCGTGGTCGTCAGCTGCTGGTGCACGACGCGGACTCCATTCGACAACTTGAATATATTTATGCTTCTCATTCCTGATTCCTCTAATTAAAAATGTCGCAACTGCGAACACTTTTGACCGCCTGCGGGCAAGATATTTCCTCGACTTCGCCCTTTTAAGTATAATTAACAAACGATTCTAAATGGCATAACTATTGTAATTTTTTAATTGCTATGGATACACTCAAAGTAAAAACCTGCTTTACCATCACTTTTACCGGCGAGCAATACGACCGTGCCCGGCAATACGTCGACGACATGAAAAAACATCCAAACCGGGTGTTCTGGCATGGAAAACAAGGAAAAACCGATGAGGAACTGGTGATAGAACAAATAGCGCACCGAATTCTGTCAGGTTTCTATAATGATGACCCCTTTAATGCTAGAAAACAGATAATCAAGATGGATAGTGCCGTTAATGGCTGATTGAGGAAAGGGATAAGGGATATAAGGGTATAGGGAAATAGGGGTATAGCGGGTATAAGGTCTGGGAAAACGGCATAAATGGGATTTTGGGGGGTTTTGGCCCATCGGGAACCGCCGAACTTACAACTTATCACTTATAACTTACAACTTAGATCCGGTCCAAAATGACCTTAATCAGGCCCTCAACGATGGAATTCGGGTCTTTTGAGAACTTATTCTTCACGCGATTGGCGATAATTGCGTTGGCGCTCAGGACTTCGTGGCCGAGAAGCCGGGCCATAGCGTAGTAACCGGCCGTTTCCATCTCAAAATTGGCCAGCCAGAAGTCGGATGCCTGGTGGTGGTAGGAATTGAGATCGTCCAGCAGCTTGGGATATTTGATGGGAACGCGCACAACCCTCCCCTGCGGCCCAAAGAAACCGGGCGCCGTAATCGTGTTTCCGACGATCATCTCCGCCCCAATTTGCTTTCGCAACAGCTCAGACCCCCTTACAACATACGGTGTAAAGGGTAACTTCAACTTCTTTTGGATGTCCTCTGATATGCCGCGCTCGACCTCATCCTGCGGCAGGTCGTAGAAGCTCATGACGTTATCGAACCCTACCGCATAGTCGCTCACGAGGTAACTTCCCACGGGAATATCCTCCTGCAACGCACCGGAAGTCCCGATGCGGATGATTCTCAGCTTTTTCCTCCTCGCTTTCGGCTCACGCGTTTTCAAATCCACGTTCAACAGCGCGTCAATCTCTGTAAAGAATATTTCGATGTTATCGGTGCCGATGCCGGTACTGATGACGGTAACTTTCTTCCCCTTGTATGTTCCCACCTGGGTGATGAACTCGCGGCGGTTCATCTCGAATTCGATGGAATCGAAATGCTGGCTGATCACATTTACCCGGCTGGGGTCGCCCACCGTGAGTACCGTTTCCGAAATGTGTCGCGGAAGCAGAGCGAGATGATAGACGCTTCCATCGCGGTTAAGGAGCAGATCAGTTTCAGATATTTTTGCCATTCACTCAGGCTTTCACTTTTGTTGCTGGATTTCCAAAAACCGTTTCTCCGGCTTTCACCGGCGCGATGACCACCGACCCTGCTCCTACCCGCGCGCCTTTGCCAACGGTGACGCCCGACACCAGGATGACCCCCGAGCCAATGAAGGCTTCGTCTTCGATGACCGTTCCGGGATTGATGGTGCTGGAGGCGCCGATCTGCACAAAGTCTCCAATTTTGGTCTCACTTCCGATCACGACGTTCGCGTGTATGAGGCAATGGTTTCCGATCTCCGCTCCCGCGCCGGCCTGTGCGCCCCCATCAACAAAGTTCCCATGACCCATGCTAACCGAAGAAGCCAGGCTTGCCTCGGGATGGATCGCGTTGACAGGTTGCATCTTTCTCACTTCATGAAGCATCTTTACGAGGTTCTTGCGCAGCTTGTTGTCATCCACAGCCACAAACGCCTCGCACTTCTTGCCGATCAGCTTCAGAAATCCATCGTCATCCGTGCTTCCCAAAACCACTACGTTGTCTATTTCAGTCGAGTGCAGGCTTTTGTTGTCGTCGAGAAAACCGTAGACGACATTGCCGTTGCGATCAAATATTTCCTTTGCCGCCCTTCCGAGATAGTTGGCGCCAAAAATGATAACCGGATTTTCCATGTGGATGTCTGAATTTGATTCTAAAGGTAGGCTCCCCGTTAATGGCGTACAAGCCTGAACGTCCTTTCAACATACCCGGGCAACGGATTGTTGCATAAAATGATAAATGTAAAAAAAGAAATGTAGCCACACCTGAATCGTGAAAGTGTTCCAAAGTTAGGCGCAGAAATCGTAATGAGAACAGCGGAAATCGCTATAAACGCAAATGAACAGAGGATCAGGAGTCGGTGAGGCGATGATGCGTAAGAACGCGCGCGTACAAGCGCCCCTGCGAACAGAACGAACAACAGGGCGTTCTCGATACTTGCGATAATCTGCGCAAGTCCGGATGCCTCGAAGATGAGGGGTCTGAACAATCCCGAGAACAAGGCCAGCGGTGCGTTGAGCGCCAGGCTCCCTGCTTCGGGTGCCAGGTGATCGAAGTTGACGAAATCTCCGGTCGCTGACATCTGACTGTACGCCGCGTTGTTTTCTACAATGACGTGCATCAACCGGTGAAAATGAAAATTAGGATGGGCCAGACTTACCAGGGCTATCGGCATCGAAAAAAGGATGACCCACAGCGCGGCCTCCCCGACCGCCGAAGTCACCGCACGCCTACTGAGAATAAACCTGCACAAAAACGTGGCTGCCACGACGGCGACGAAGATTCCTGCAAAATAATACTTTAGATTCCAGAAGATCCACAGGCTGAAAATTGCGATCGCATACTGCCACACCGACAACTGATCGCGGAACCAGATCTTGAGGAAAAGGGCGGACAGAAACCAGAGAGCGCCCATGGCCGGAGCTTCCTTCAGAAGCCCACCGGTCCAGAAAACCACTGACGGCAGAAACAGAAAGGCGATGACCGCCGGATAAAGTAAGGTCGGAAAATGGCGGTTGATCTCCTTGACAAGTATCCAGGCCCCGGCAAAGGACAGGAGAGAAAAATAGCAGACGGCGATCCAATAGTTGTCCGCGGTCAGGATGTTGATTAGACTGGTGAACTTGGACATGAACAACGCGCGCGGTTGCACCATCACTACTCCCGCATCATGGAGGTGCTCATTAAACAAGAACAATTCCAGGAAGGCCTGAAAATCCTCATGAGCAAACGCTGCAAGCCGGCTTCCGTCCTCGAAGTATGCAAAGGTATCCCCCGCAGGGTAGTACCCGGTATACACGAGGCCGAGAACAAACCCTCCTCCTGCTCTTGCCAGGATCGCCGGCCAGAAAAATTTTTTGAGAGAACGCTCCTGTTGGTAAAACCACCAGGTGGCGATCGCCAGGATGAACATCACATTCACAATCGCTATCGCACTATGCATGGGTCACCGGCTTTAACAGGGCGAACCCGATGTTGCAATCCATGCATCGCCGCCGCGCGCAGAAACTGTTGTGCAATTCAATGAGCGCTTGCGAATCGAAGGCATTGTTGCTGGCCAGCCCGAGTTCCTGCCATGACCGGACGATGTGGTTTTCTTCGGACGCTGTTTCCTGCAACAGTTGCACGGCGCGGTCAATGTAGCGCTGGTCGTCCCGCGACTTTCCATACGCAACCAGGATAGGCACGATCGAATTGATAATGATGTTTTCTATGCTCATCCTGCCGAGCGACGGAATCTCTTTCGCTTGTTTCTTGAAAAACTGGTAGTGATGCAACCAGTATTCCGATGGCTTGACAGAAAAAGCCGGAGCCAGTTCTTTCCAGGATCCAGTCGAAATGATCCGCGAAAACATGTTCTTCTGGTGATAGAGAACGGAGGATAGCTGCGCCAGCCTGATAGTGGGAAAGTTGGCGGGCCTGAGGCGAAGGAATCGCCATTGCGCCTTATTCATCTGCCGGGAACCGAGGTCGTACTTTTTGCGAAGCAGCGTGTACTCGCGTTTGAGCAAGAGGTAATAGGCGTCATTGATTGTCTCCCGGAGAAACCCGGCCTGACCAAACACGAGCGCTTCGATTTGCTCGAGGTGATCGCCGTGCTTCATGAGTATCTTGTATGGAAGCGACTGCGCGAGCTGGAGAAAAGGATCGGTGTTCACTTTGAATCCAAAGTTCCGGCACAGCGCCTGATAGCACGTCTCCTCCCAGTCGCCGTTGTTTTTTTGAAGCGCTTGCAACACACTGCTTGCTTTTTTCTCGAGTCGCGCCATCAGAGCCTTGTCGAGCATGGACAATTTTACAACCTCCGGCACCGAATGAATGGCGTTCGCACAGGGTATCCTGCTCCTGCTGTGAACGATTCTCTTGTATTGCAGCAGGAGGGACTGGGATACACGTCCTTTCAATTCTAACGTAGGCAGAGGCGTACCATCCTTCCGCATAATAATTTCATTTTCATCCCAGACAACATGCAACACAACATTCTCGTAGGCCGCATCCTCCTGGTGTTTGTGTTCGCGCCACCCCGATGAATTGATATGGATCTCGACGCTGCCCGCCCATTCAATCGGACCGAGCTTCACTTTAGCGTCATAGAAATCCGGGCCGGAGTGAGTGTTCCTGATCCCGGGTTTTACAACGACGATCTCTTCACCGGTTGTACACCGAAGGTTTTCCTTGTTGAAATACTGGAATTGCCAAATGTAATGCAGGAACGATTCGTTCATGGTCAGAGGGTCTTGACATGGAACTCCAATTTACAAATACAGGTCGAGATATCGATCCATTTCCATCTGGACTTTGCTCGCTTCTTTTCCTGCGGCGTCCGCGAAGTCGGCCCCTGACGAGGCGTAAAGGATAGTGCGTGCGGAGTTGACCAGAAGACCGCAGCGTGAATTCATTCCCGATTCGGAGACGGCCTTCAGGTCGCCCCCCTGTGCCCCGATCCCCGGAACAAGGAAGAAGTGGTCAGGCGCAAGTTCACGAATACCCCGGATCTTATCGGCCTGCGTCGCTCCTACGACAAACATGAGTTGATCGGCGGAACCCCATTGCATCGCCTTTAGTATCACTTCCTCGTACAGCTTTCTGCCTGAAGCTTTGGATTCGATCATCTGGAAATCCTGACTGCCGGGATTGGATGTGTGCGCCAGGATAATAACCCATTTGCCATCGTATTGCAGAAACGGCTTAACCGAATCCTCACCCATGTATGGCGCTACCGTAATTGAATCAACGCCGAGGTACTCGAAAAAGGTTTTCGCGTAGAACCCTGTCGTGTTTCCAATGTCACCGCGCTTTGCATCGGCGATGGTAAAGATATTGTCCGGAATATAATGCAGCGTCTTCTGGAGACTTTCCCAACCTCGTGGACCCAGCGCCTCATAGAAGGCAAGGTTGGGCTTGTATGCGACGCAGTACTGATGGGTAGCGTCGATGATCTGTTTGTTAAACTCGAAAACGGGATCTTCCGACGACCTCAGGCTCAGCGGGATCTTATTGAGGTCCGTGTCAAGCCCAATGCAGAGGTAAGAGCGCTTGGTCTTAATCTGTTCGAAAAGCTCAAGGGAATTCATCCTCCGGGGAGTTCAAAGGTTCAAATTTCAAAGTTGAAGGTTCAAGGATCGCCTCAAACTTTGAATTTATGACTATCTGAGATCGATCACTTCCACGCCGGGAAATTTCTTCGCGTCGAAAGTAAAAAAGCTATCCGCTACGCTGGCGTTCGGAACAAATTTCGTGATTGTGTACTGGTATCGGTTTCCCCCTTTGTCAAACATCGTCAGGCTTTGGATAACCTTGTCTTTCTTCTTGATCAGCAGCTTGATCTTGAAGTACTGGGCATCTTTCTTTTCGGGTACCAGGTCCACTTCTTCGCAAAGTACACCTGCTTCTGTCTTGTCCTGGATGTAGAGGTATTTAAAATCCTTCTGGTAGATCTCGTAGATCTTCAGTGGATTAATATCACCGGAGTTCTTATCGTAGTTGTCAATGTTGACCTCCTTTACTTCCGGCAGGTAGGTCCAGACCGTGACGCCATTGTTGATGACTTCCTGTTCCGGAAGTGAGATCCGATATTTTTCACCCTTGACGGTCAACTTTCCTTTGAATTCTTCTTTAACATTTTCGACATCATTGGTGAGGGTCCATGCAAAGTTGGCTTCATACGATGGGATGGATTTATATTTCTCGCCCATTGCTTGCAGGATCTCTAAGGCTTTCGGGTCATATTGAGCAAAGGTCGCTTTGACCCAAACCAGTAAAAGGATGGCTAAAAATGTTTTTTTCATTGTAATTAATAGGATGGAATTATGTGTGACTGTGTTTTTCCCGCAAATTATTCAATAATTGTTCCAAACTTAGCTCATCCTTGATTAAAACTTCGCGCGCCTTGCTTCCTTCGAATGGTCCAACGACGCCGGCGGCTTCAAGCTGGTCTATCAGCCTTCCTGCCCGGTTGTAGCCCAATTTTAGTTTCCGCTGAATCAGGGAAGTGCTGCCTTGCTGGTGCATAACGATGACCTTTGCGGCTTCCTCAAACAGGGCATCGCGGTCGGAAAGGTCGACGCTGCTTGCTCCACCTTCGTCATCTCCTTCGTATTCCGGCAACAGGTATGCAGAGTCGTATCCTCGCTGTGAACCGATGAAGTCACATACCTTGTCGATTTCGGGCGTATCCACAAAAGGGCACTGGAGTCGTATAATATCGGATCCCGAGCTCAGCAGCATGTCGCCCTGTCCAACGAGTTGATCCGCACCGCCCGTATCGAGGATGGTCCTGGAATCTACCTTGGACGTTACACGGAAAGACAGCCGGGCGGGGAAATTCGCCTTGATAACGCCTGTGATTACGTTCACCGACGGTCGCTGGGTGGCAACCACCAGGTGGATGCCAATTGCCCGGGCGAGCTGCGCCAGCCTCGCGATAGGAGTTTCCACTTCTTTCCCTGCCGTCATCATCAGGTCTGCCAACTCGTCGATGACTAAGACAATGTACGGCAGGAAGCGGTGGCCTTCTTTGGGATTGAGCTTCCGCGCGACAAACTTGGCGTTGTATTCTTTCAGATTCCGCGCACCGGCATCCTTCAGTATTTCGTAGCGGTTTTCCATCTCGATACACAGTGAATTCAGTGTGTGAACTACTTTTCTTGTATCGGTGATGATCGCCTCCTCACTATTTGGCAGCTTCGCGAGGTAATGCCGTTCCAGTTTGGAATAAAGAGACATCTCCACTTTCTTCGGATCTACCAGCACGAACTTCAGCTGGGACGGGTGCCTCCTGTATATGAGAGAAGTCAGGATCACATTCAGCCCGACGGATTTACCCTGACCCGTCGCTCCCGCTACCAGCAGGTGCGGCATTTTGGAAAGGTCAATGATTAGCGCTTCGTTCGAAATAGTTTTTCCCAGCGCGATGGGCAACTCCTTGTCCGTCTTGGCAAACGCAGGCGTTGCCAGCATCGATCGAATGCTCACCATCTCACGGTTCTTGTTCGGCACCTCGATACCAATTGTTCCTTTTCCCGGAATCGGCGCGATGATACGAATTCCAAGAGCGGCGAGGCTGAGCGCGATATCATCCTCCAGGTTCTTGATCCTCGATATCTTGATGCCCGCGTCGGGGACAATTTCGTAGAGCGTTACAGTAGGACCGATCGTCGCCTTGATGCTCTGAATACCAATCTTGAAGTTTACGAGAGTCGCAACGATCCTGTCTTTATTCTGGTTGAGTTCTTCCTGTGTGACCCCCGCCTTTCCGGAGTCGTATTCATTGAGAAGGTCCAGCGTTGGAAATTTGTAGCTACTTAGTTCCAGTGTGGGATCATACTCTCCGTGCTCTCCGACAAGCTCTTCCGCAACCGCGTCTGTCTCCAGGCGCTCTTCCACGGTAAACTCGGGTTCAGCCTTTGGCGCTTCCCGCTTCTGAACGCCAACTTGTTCCAGCTGCAGGTTAACCGTTGCACTGGCGACCGGTTGGATATCAGGTTCAGGGTCAGGTTCCTCGACGGGTTCGGCCTCTTCAGACGTTTCTTCCTCCTCCGAATTTTCGGCCTCAGGGTTGACCCATTTGTCCTCATCGTCTGTATACCCGGAAAGCAGCGGTTCGTCATCGACGATCGCTTCCGAACCCATCGGCTTTGGATCCTTGTATTGAAATGCGGGGATGGAGGTTACGTTGAAGTAGAAGATGATAAAAATAAACAGTGTGAGGATCAGAATGAGGAACGTTCCCCATCCAAACATCCCATAGCTGAGTTGCGCGAGAAGAAGGCCGAAGCCACCACCGAGAATTTGCCATGCATGCCCTCCTTCGTTAATCTCTACCATATAACCTAACATGAGGCAAAGCCATACAATGGAGAAAAAGGCGAAGATGGCGTAAGAGGTTATGCGAACGATCTCTCTCTTGAAAACAATTTTGAATCCAAGGAGAAACAGCAACGGAGGGATTAGGAACGATGAGATACCAAACCAGCGAAAGATGAAAAAATGAGAGAGAATTGCTCCGTACAACCCGAGCCAGTTACTGATATCTTTTTCGCGGAGTGCGAGAAAAATGTTCTTGATGCTCTGGTGATTGCCCACCTCGCTGAAATCCGCCTGTCCGGTAAACATGTAGGAGAACAATGCAAAGAACATGTATAAGGAGGCGAAGATGAGAAAGAAACCGGCCGCGAGTTTGAGGCGCGGATCTTTCAAAAACGAAAATCCCGGTCCTGAGCTCGATGACTTGCCCCGCTTTTCCTTTTCAGGTTTCCGGAAGGTGTTCGACTTATAGGTATTTTTTGCCATGTTTCAAGCCGTAAAACTAAATAAAAACATTGAAGGCGCTGCCATTGAGGGGCGTTTACTTTCACTTTCGCCAGACGAGATAATGTCTGATTCGATCCCGCAAAATGAAACGGTAGTTGGTGCTATTTATGATTGGACTCGGTGGAAACATCGGTCGCCACCACCCCCTTTTGTCCAGTGGACGATGGGCTCGCCGGGAAAAGAACGGACCCTTCTGGAATTGCACGCTGTGTGCGACTCACCTGATTGTATGCTTTAATTTTTTGCAGAAGTGGATTTCAGGATCAGCTTGTTGATGCGTTTCATCAGTCCCGGTCCGTCATAAATAAAACCCGTGTAAACCTGAACCAGGTCTGCACCGGCCTGTAATTTCTCCCACGCATCCGCGGGGCTCATGATACCCCCAACACCGATGATGGGAAAATCCTTGCCGAGTTTTTCCCGGAGATAGCGGATGACTTCATTCGATCGCCCTCGCAATGGTTTACCGCTGAGTCCGCCGGCGCCTATCCGGGCAAGTGCTTCGCCGGGTGTCTGCAGACCCTCCCGAGAGATTGTGGTGTTGGTGGCAATAACGCCGTCGATACCGGTCGCTATCAGAATGTCGACGATGTCGTCCAACTGGCCCGTTGTCAGATCCGGCGCGATCTTGAGCAATACCGGCCTGGCTATTGGTTTCTTAAGGCTAAGGTCCTTTATGGTCTGCAGCAATTGTTGCAACGGCGCTTTCTCCTGGAGCGCGCGCAGTCCCGGCGTGTTCGGCGAGCTTACGTTGACCACGAAATAATCAACGCAGTCATACAGCGCATCAAAACAGAAGGTGTAATCTTCGTGTGCCCGGTCATTGGGCGTAGTCTTATTCTTGCCGATATTTCCGCCAATGATAACGGTGGGGTTCTTCACCTTCAGGCGCCTTGCCGCGGCGAGAACACCTTCATTATTAAAACCCATGCGGTTGACCAGCGCCTGATCCTTTGGCAACCGGAACAATCGCGGTTTCTCATTACCCGGCTGCGGGCGGGGAGTAAGTGTGCCGATCTCAATGAATCCGAAGCCGAGGCATGAAAGGGCGTCAATCAACTTGGCGTCTTTATCAAATCCCGCGGCGAGACCAACGGGATTCCGAAACGTCAATCCAAAGACCTTTCTTTCAAGGCGCGAATCATCGCCATCGAACAGTAACCGCATTGCCGCCGGACCGGCGGGCAGACGCGACAGAAAACGCAGCATTCCAAAAACAAAGGCATGTATTCGCTCGGGATCGACTAGAAAAAATAAAGGCCGAAAGATTCTATACATACGCGCGCAAAGATAAAATTATGCAGGCTTGTTTAAGGTGGGATCCTTCTTTTTAAATGGTTTTTTCCTATTTTTGGCCCGAAAACAACCTGAACTTGTTCTCTTAAACTAACTATTCATGAAAAACATTTTGAAGTTTCTGTGTGTAATCCTACTCATGGTATTTTCCGCAAGTTTTGCCTCCGCTCAGGCGAGATACGACAAAGGTGATGTCTTGCTGAATGCCGGTATTGGATTGGGGTACTATTACGCCGGTGGCGTGCCGCTGTTGCTGTCCGCGGAATGGGCTGTGAACGATGTTATCACGGTTGGTCCTTACTTCGGGTATACGTCCTACCGATACAACTGGGGATTCGGTGGCAGATGGAAGTACACATTCATCGACCTGGGTGTAAAAGGATCTTACCACTTTAGCGAACTGTTTGAGATCCGGAACGAAAAGGTCGATGTTTACGGAGGTCTTTCTCTCGGGTTTCTGATTTCAAGCTATTCCGGTGATGGCACCTTCAACGATCCTTACAGCGGTGGCGTACGCGCAGGTATCCACGCAGGCGCGCGCTACTTCTTCTCCGAGCAGGTAGCCGGATTCGGCGAGCTTGGCTATGGCATTGCACCTCTGGCACTCGGACTCACATTCAAGCTTTAAAAGAATCATTGCCGGCTTTCCGGCGAAACATACCGAACCGCCGGGCACAACGTCCGGCGGTTCTTTTTTTGGCCGGCCGCGGAGATTGTAAACGCGAGACGTGGACGGATCAGCTGCGCGGGTGGAACTCCTGAATAACCTGGCGGAGGTAGTCGCGGTCGAGATGGGTATAGATCTCCGTAGTGGTAATGGACTCATGGCCCAGCATCTCCTGCACGGCGCGCAGGTCGGCGCCGCCTTCAATCAGATGTGTGGCGAATGAATGCCGGAACGTGTGCGGGCTGATCTTCTTTTTCAATCCCGTCTGTTGCGCGAGCTTGCGGATAATGGTGAACACCATCACGCGGGTAAGCTTGCGCCCATTGCGATTCAAAAAAACAAACGACTCAAAACCGGAAGACGGACTCTTGTGCGGCCCCCTTCCCCGCACCTGATCGAGGTAAATATCGGTGTACTTCATCGCGTCCTTTCCAATGGGAACCAAACGTTCCTTGTTGCCCTTCCCCGTCACGCGAAGAAAACCACTTTCGCGATAGATGTTATTAAGTCGCAGGTCGACCAATTCCGAGACCCGCAGACCCGAGCTGTACAGAACTTCGAGGATTGCGCGGTTGCGCGTTCCCTCGGGCGTGGATAAGTCGATTGCATTTAACAGCATCTCGATCTCGACAAAGCTCAGTGTGTCGGGGAGCTTGCGGCCGAGCTTTGGCGCTTCAAGCAGCGCAGTCGGATCTTTTTCAATAGCACCTTCAAACACCAGATACCGAAAGAAACTTTTTAATCCCGAGAGTATCCGGGCCTGGCTGTGGGCACTCATCCCGAGTTCGTTGATATACTCGAGGAAATCGCGCAAATACTTCGGAGTGACCTTTGTCGGCGAAAGATCCTTATGCTTTATCCGGATGAACTGACAAAGCTTTTCAACGTCCGAAAGGTAGCTGTCCACCGAGTTTTCCGACAGCGACCGCTCAAGCTTTAGGTAATGCCCAAAATCCCGGATCTGCTCTTCCCACATATATCCAAAGATAGGGGAATGAAAATAGTAATTTCATATCTTTCGAACATGAAAATCCAGATCATCAACGGACCCAACCTCAACCTGCTGGGCAAACGTGAACCTTCTGTTTACGGTAGTCAGTCGTTCGAGCAATTCCTGGAGACATTAAAGAAACGGTTTCCGGAGATCGGACTTTCATACTATCAGTCGAATGTTGAAGGCGAGATCGTAAACAAGTTGCACGAGACCGGATTCGGTTATGACGGCATCGTATTGAATGCCGGCGCTTACACCCATACCTCCGTTGCCATTCACGATGCCATCGCCGCCATCACCACACCGGTGATCGAAGTGCATATCTCAAATGTTTACAACCGCGAGGAGTTCAGACACAAGAGTCTCATTACGTCGAAGTGCATCGGCCTCCTTACAGGCTTTGGCATGGAAGGATACGCGATGGCAATCAATTATTTCGCAACAAAGAAATGATATCTTTCTATCCAGGTCCGTCCAGGGTACACGACGAGATTCCCGACTATGTAAACGACGCCTGCGAAGCCGGCATACTCAGCATCAACCATCGCAGTCCGGAATTCATGGACCTTTCCGCCAAAACAATCGGGCTTCTCCGGCGGAAACTCGAGATCCCGGAAGACTACACAATATTTTATACCTCATCTGCCACGGAGTGCTGGGAAATCATCGCCCAGTCGGTAATCGAAAAAACCAGCCACCATTTTTTCAACGGCGCTTTTGGAAAAAAGTGGTTCGAGTATACTCATAGACTCTGCAGCGGCGCCACCGGGCATCCATTCGGGCACAACGACCTCATCGATGTCAAAACGTGGCGTTTACCTAAAGAGAAGAGCGTGATCTGTATCACCCAGAACGAAACTTCCAATGGCACGCAGGTGAGCAACGACATTCTGCGCGGAATACGCGAACGATATCCGCACCACCTGATTGCAGTAGATGCCACCTCGAGCATGGCTGGCGTCTACCTGGATTTCGCTGCCGCGGACATCTGGTTTGCGTCGGTTCAGAAATGCTTTGGCTTGCCAGCCGGCCTGGCCCTCCTGGTCTGCTCGCCAACGGCAATGAAAAAGGTAAATGACATCGACGAACGGAACCACTACAACAGCCTGGCCTTCATGGCAGACATGATGGAGAAGTGGCAGACGCCCTTCACTCCGAATGTTCTTAACATCTACCTGCTCTGTCGCGTGATGGAAACTTCAAAGTTCATCCGCGATGTTCACCGCAAGATTGAAAATCGAAACCGGTTGTGGATGGATTTCTTCCGGGACAAGCGTTCGCTTCAACATCTCATCGCCAATGAAGAGGCGCGCTCACTAACGGTGATCCCCGTTGCCGCGGAGGAAGGGATGATTGCGGCTATCAAGTCACGTGCGAAAAAGAACGGATTTTTACTCGGCGAAGGATATGGCGAACTGAAATCTACGACGTTTCGGATTGCGAATTTTCCGGCAATCAGGAAGAAGGAAATTCGGGCGTTGATGGAGTTTCTCACCGAAGGTGAGTGGTGAGTGGTGAATAGTGAGTGGTGAATAGTGAGTAGTGAATAGTGAGTGGTGAGTGGTGAGTCAATATGGATGAAAGAAAATAAACATACACTAAAGATTCATGGGTGCTTTTGATCTGAAGGAGACTTTTTCTGTAACGCTGATCCTGTTTTCGGTTATCGATATACTGGGTTCGATTCCTTTTATCATTTTGATACGAAAGCGCGAGGGTCATATCCAGGCGGAAAAGGCGACAATCATTTCGGCGGTGTTGATGATCACATTTATGTATCTGGGTACGTCCGTTCTGCAGCTTTTCGGACTGGACGTGGAATCTTTCGCCGTCGCTGGAGCAATTGTAATCTTTATCATTGCGATGGAAATGATCCTCGGCATCACACTGATCAAGGACGACCCCCGCGCGAAAGGTACCGGGTCCATTGTACCCCTGGCCTTTCCGTTGATTGCCGGTGCGGGCACGCTGACCACGATCCTGTCGTTACGGGCGGTGTATCAGGAGATCAACATCCTGATTGGCATTGTCCTGAACGTAGTGATCGTCTACACCGTACTGCGTTCCAGTTCCTGGCTTGAGCGCGTAATCGGCGAATCCGGGTTTTCGGTCTTGCGGCGTGTATTTGGCGTGATCCTGCTGGCCATTGCCGTGAAAATTTTTAAAACGAATGTCTTTCCTCAATGATTCGGATCTATACAGATGGCGCCGCCCAAGGCAACCCCGGCCCCGGAGGCTATGGGGTTATTCTCAAATACAACAACCATGTGAAAGAGATCTCCGGAGGATTTCGCCTTACCACGAATAACAGGATGGAATTGCTGGCCGTCATCACCGGGCTGGAAGCAATCAAGAAAGAAGGTATACCCGTCAGCATCTATTCAGATTCGCAATATGTTGTCAAAGCTGTGGAGCAGGGATGGATTTGGGGCTGGGAGAAGAAAAACTTCGCAAAGAAAAAGAACGCCGATCTCTGGCGACGCTACATTCCCCTTCACAAAAAATTCAAGCCCAAGTTCCATTGGGTCAGGGGCCATGCCGGCCACGTCGAAAATGAGCGTTGCGACCACCTCGCGGTGCAGGCGGCAGCGGGCCCGGGGTTGCAGGTTGATGAGGGATATGAGCGTGAGCAGTGAGTGGTGAGTAGTGAGTAGTGAGTAGTACAGGACGCGTGCGGAAAGTCAGGAGTCACTTGACGGAAGACTAAAATAGAACGTGGCGCCGACGTCTCTTTTACCTTCGGCCCAAACGCGGCCGCCATGGCGGGTCACTATTTTGTGGACAAGGGCCAGGCCCACGCCAGTACCCTCAAACTCGGTGTCGTCATGTAGCCTCTGAAATACCTTGAAGAGTTTGTCCGCGTATTGCATGTCAAATCCGGCACCGTTGTCCCGGACAACATAAGTAACTTCTTGATCGCTGACCTGCGAATCGATCTCAACCCGGGGAACGGGGTTCTTGGAAGAGTATTTGATCGCATTCGAAATGAGGTTTACCCAAACCTGGGTCAATAGGGAGGCGTCACCATAGGCCGGCTCCAGTTCGCCAATTTCTACATTTGCGCTATGATTTTGAGAGTCTTTGATTTGCGATATGAGGTTCCGGACGAGTGTATCGACGTCGACTTTAGATCGGCTAAGTGGCTTTCTTCCCAGTTTTGAAAATTTCAGCAGATCATCGATCAGGCTCCTCATCCGCTCGGCATTTTGCTTGATGATTGCGATCACTTTATTTCCTTCGTCGCCAAGCTGCCCCTTGAAGTCTTCCATCAACACGCTTGAATACCCGATGACCGATCTAAGCGGGGCACGCAGGTCATGCGATATCGAATAAGAAAACGATTCGAGTTCCTTGTTCAAGGCTTCGAGCTCTGAAACCTGTTCTTTGATTTGCGCCTCCGCCCTTTCCAAAGACTGATTCTTTTCGATTAACTCTTTTCTTTGCATCTGTAATTGCAGGAGCACCGCGACCTTCGCCCTCGTAAGATCCGGATCCAGAGGTTTCGAAAGGTAATCAACGGCTCCTTCCTCAAATCCTTTTATCACAGATTGTCGCCCTTTAGCTTCCGCGGAAGCAAAAATTATCGGAATTTGTTTTGTCTTCTTATTCGACTTCAATATTTGCGCAACCTCGAACCCATCCATTTGCGGCATTTGCACGTCGAGGAATATGAGGTCAATGCTGTGAGTTAGCGCAAGCTTGAGACCATCTGCGCCACTCGTCGCATGCATGAACGTGCGACCTTCCTGCTCCAGAAGAGACTCCAAAGTGCGGATGTTGGAATCCTTGTCGTCGATGATCAGAATAGTTGCCGAATTCATTTCCATCTTTACCTGATTTTCATATATATTTTTTCTTTCCGGTCCACTTCCTCGAATAATCCTTTGTGGACATTCATAAAGAGAGATTCCTTGTCGCCAAGTGCCAGGAACCCGAAAGAACACAAACTGTCGTGAAATAATTGAACCACCTTGTTCTGCAATCCCTGATTAAAATACATGATCACGTTGCGGCAAAGGATCAGTTGAAATTCATTAAATGATTGATCCGTTACCAGGTTGTGAGGTGAAAATACAATGTTGTCCCGCAGCGTCTTGTCGAACATTGCAGAACCGTATTTCGCCAGATAGTACTTTGAAAATGAATCCTGTCCGCCTGCTTTTATGTAGTTTTCCGTATAAGCCTGCATGGAGTCAAGGCCATAGATTCCATCCATCGCCTTTTTGAGAGAATTCTGGTTTATGTCCGTGGCGTAGATCAGGGATCTGCTTGAAAGCCCTGCTTCCCTCAGCAGGATAGACATTGAATATGCCTCCTGCCCGGTAGCGCAGCCCGCAACCCAGATCTTGATAAACGGATAAGTAGCAAGTCGGGGAAGTATGTCATCGCGAAGCTTCTTAAAGAACGACGGATCCCGGAACATCTCTGTGACGGTGATCGAAAGCTCCTGGAGAAACTGTTCGAACATCGCTTCATCTAAAGCCAGCCTCGTTTCCAGCACACCAACCGAACTGATTGCCCTTTGGTTCATGTAATATTCTATTCGCCTCTTGACCGACGTCTCCGCGTAATCCCTGAAATCATAGCCATAGATACTATGTATACGATCCAGGAGGCTGTCATACTCCCCTGCTTCCATGCTGATTAATTATAAAGCCAAACACGCATCAGAGACAAAAGCTGATCGATATTTACCGGCTTCGATACATAATCTGACATGCCGGCCGCCAGGCATTTCTCCTTGTCACCTTTCATCGCTTTGGCGGTAAGCGCAATGATCGGAAGCTTCCTGAATCTCTCGTCTTTTCTGATCTCAGCAGTCGCCTCGTATCCATCCATTACCGGCATCATCACATCCATAAGCACCAGCTGAATATCCGGATCATTTTTCAACAAATCGACTGCCACTTTTCCATTTTCAGCAGTGATGTAGATCATACCTTCTTCATCGAGCAAATTTGTCAGGGAGTAAATGTTCCGGATATCGTCGTCCACGACCAATACTTTCTTGCCCCGAAGTACTTCATCCGTACGATGCAGTTTCCTGATCATCATCTGTTTTTCCCGCGGCAACTTCGACTCGACGCGGTGGAGGAATAGCATCGTTTCGTCGAGTAGCCGGTCATGCGAATTCACTGTCTTGAGCACCACCGCGTCGGAGAGTTTGTGCAGGCGGGTCGCTTCGCTTTTGCTCAAATCCTTTCCGGTGTAGACGATTACAGGGGTAGAGCTGAGTTTCTCGTTACTTTTTATACTTTCCAGCAGCTTGAATCCGGACATGTCCGGCAGCCCGAGATCTACAATTATGCAATCAAAGCTCTCATTCATCATCGCAGCCTGTCCTTCGGCGCCGGAGTAGGCAGAGAAAGACTTGACATCTTCATTCCCGATCAGTTCGCGTATCGCATTGTTCTGCTGGACATTGTCTTCGATGATCAGCAACTTCTTTAGTTTCTTACTTTTAAAGTGCTCGATTTTGTCGAAGGCCTTGTGAAGGTCCTCCGGCGCAATGGGTTTGGTCAGGTAGTCGAATGCACCAAGCGCGAGGGACTTTTTTTGATAATCGAATGCTGAGATGATCTGAACAGGAATGTGGCGCAGTTCAGGATCCATCTTCAGATGAACAAGCACTTCGTCGCCATTCATCACTGGCAACTTCATGTCGAGGATAATGGCGTCGGGCCGGTAATGTCTGGCGTAACTTATGCCCAGACTTCCCTGGCTTGCGATTATACCTTTGTAATTTCGTTCGCGGACAAGGCAGAGGAGTATCAAAGCAAATTTTTGATCGTCTTCAATAATCAGGATGATCCGGTCCCTCTCCTGGAGATTTTGTCTGTCGTCAATGCTATTGCTTAGGTCGAAGTCGGGAGAAGAGATGACTTCCACTTCTTTTTCTCTACTAACCTTCCTTTCCTGCCTGACCTCAATCCGCTCATCAGTGTCGACGACCATCGATGGATCAAGCCTTCGAGGCAAAATTAATGTGAATGTGCTTCCCCTACCCTCTTCGGATTCCAGTTTGATGGTGCCACCGAGTGCTTGCGCAAGTTGACGGCTGATCGACAATCCAAGGCCCGTGCCGCCGTACTTGCGCTTCGTCGATCCGTCGGCTTGTTGAAACGCCTCGAACACAATGTGCTTTTTCGACTCAGGAATGCCAATACCCGTGTCAGTAACCGAGAATGCAATGTTATCGTTGGTGTCGACGACTATTTTGAAAGTGACCTTTCCGCCGCTGGCCGTAAACTTGAACGCGTTGGAGAGCAAATTCTTGAGTATCTGCTCGAGGCGTTGCCGGTCTGAATGAAGTTGAATTTCCGGATTGTCGCACGCTACGTCATACGATACCGACCTGCTCGCAGCGACTTCACCAAACGTGGAATTGAGGCTGCGGATAACCTCCGCAAGTTTGAAGTCATCGATATCGAGTGAGATCTTGCCAGCCTCAATTTTTGATAAATCCAGTATCTCATTGATCAGATTAAGCAATTCACTGCCAGAGCCGTGAATATTCCTGGCGTATTCCACATCCTTCTCCGAAAGGCGATCGTGTTTGTTTTCGCCGAGCAACTGGCTTAATATCAGAATGCTGTTCAGCGGGGTCCTCAGCTCATGGGACATGTTTGCAAGAAACTCTGACTTGTACTTGCTCGATAGCGCTATCTCGTGCGCTTTGACCTCAATTTCATTTTTCGCCTCTTCGAGTTTGAGCTTTTGTTGCTCCAGCATATTTGCCTTTTCCTCGAGCTCGACATTCGCTTGTTGCAACTCTGCTTGCTGTGTCTCCAATTCGGCCCCCGAAGCTTCCAACAGCTCGGTCTTCGCCTCTAGTTCCTCATTGGCATGCCTTAGTTCATGCTGCTGCGTTTCCAACTCCTCGGCCTGCCTCTGTGTTTCTTCCAACAGATCTTTTACTTCTTCTCTTGCCACTGCAGACATCAACGCTATGGAAATGCTGTCCAGGACCGAGTCCAGAAAACCCCGCTGATCCGGTGTAAACGTAGTGAGTGAACCCAGTTCAAGAACACCAACCACCCGCTCCTGAAACTTCAGCGGTATCGCCAACACACACTGTGGCCTGATATTGCCAAATGACGTCACAACATCATACTTCCCTGGCTCAATATCATATACCAGAATCTGCCGTCCCTCATTCGCCGCTTGTCCCACAAGCCCGTCCCCCGCCGCCACGGAGTCCCTTTCCATTCTTGATCGATCGACTGCATGGGCGCCCTGAAGTCTGAAACTTGGGCTGTTCCTCTCCATCACATACAGTGCTCCCAACGGGACATCCAGGAATGACACAAGCGAATCGATGGCACTTTGACACAGCTCACTGACACTCATATTTCCCTGCATTTGGCGGGCCAGCTCGGCGCTTCCTTCCAGGTTCCAGTTCTTGAGGGAAGCCTCCGACTCCGCCCTCCTCAATGCACGCAAATTAGCGGTGATGATAACGTATATGATGGCTAGAACAACCAGGATCGAAGCGAGAAGAAGAATAAAAAGCCTTCCGAAGTCGATCGTGTTCTGCTCCGTGGCTTCGCTTCGCCTGATCAGCTGCTCATTTCCCGCTTCCTTGGCTTCACGGATTTCTTCTCTTAGTCCGTCCTGAATCCGCTGGCCCTCATCAGCCATCACCAGTTGTCTCGCAAGCTCGGGATCTTTCCTCATCGCCAATATCTTGTCGTCCAGGTCCTTGATGTAGGCCCGGGCAAGGATCTCAATCCCGGAAATCCGCTTGCCGAAGTCGGTATTACCTTTTGCAAGTGCCTGCACTTTTTCTACGTGGTCAAACAGCGCCGCTTTTGAATCATTGAAAGGTTGCAGATACCGGTCATCATTTGTGATAAGAAAACCTCGCGTCGCTGTTTCTGCGCTCAGTGCACTGATAAAAACCTGGTCCAATTCATGAATCATCTCTTGTGTATGATTGACAAGCCGGCTGGAGGCAAGAACGTCTTCTCCATTCCGATATGAAATCAATCCCACGACAAGCAGGGTGACTGAACAGATCACAAATCCGCCAAGAATTTTTTTGTCTAGTGTGATTTTCATTGTTGTGATAATGTTTTGCACCGATTGTCCGAGCTCAATATTGAGCAAAAAAAAATAGCCCCCAGGCGGGCATCAGCACCACCGAACGTGCCGTTTGCTCCGGGTGAGATCAACGCATTCCAGTAAAAATAGGAAATGGAATTTAACCTGCAAAGCTTGCGAAGACCCTTAGGGGTAAGGTGTTGACAGGAATCGTGAGACGTGAGTCGTGAGTGGTGAATTACACTTACAACTTACAACTTACAACTTATAACTTATAACATACAATCTCCGACGGTTTGGGTCGATAGTATACGTAGTTGTAGATCTGATCCACATCGTATTCGGGTTCGCGGTCATTCTTAATATCGACCGCGCTAGTGATCTCACCGTTGGTCTTGCTGACCTGCACAAGCTGGTTTCCTTTCTTTTCCTGCGTCGTCATCATCATCACAAACGCCGGTGTATTCATCGACGCCTTGAACCTCGCATTGAATGCTTTCATCGCCTGAGCGGAATAGGCGAATCCCGCGCGTCCCAGTTCACCAAAACCACGGGAAAGCTCCTGCCCGACCTGCTTACCGGTGGGGTCATTTGTCTTCTGCGCCGCGTCAGCAAAGGCTGCGGAGTAAGCAGAGGCCGCTGCTCCGACGTAGGCAGCGCGTACCGCCTGGGCGGCCAGCAATGCCCGGACGAGCGCAGGTTGCCGGGGCGCGGGATAGTACTTGTAGTACTTCAGAAGTCCGTCGAAGCCGAGCTTCATCACGTTCTGATCCGATGACAGCACCAACCCGTCGTTCACCACATCGATGGTGTGCGGCATTTCCTTTCCTTCGAACTCGATACGCGCGGTGGTTATTTTCTTTACTGTCCCGGCCTGCTTGTCGATCTCAAAGACAGCTTTCTCCCGGGGAGAATACACAAACATTTTTCCATCCCCGCGGTCACCGGTAGGGAACGGTCGAGCCCTGTCGCTGTTAAAAGGGTTGCCGGCCTCAATGGAGTTTTCCCACACAAGCGAGCCAGTATTCGTGTCCAGAATATTCACCTCCTTCGTTGTCACGAACAGCAAGCCTTTCGGTACAAGCTCCGTGCGCACGAGGTCGCCTTTCAACTTGATGGATTTGTCATACCTCAGTGTGCCCGAAACGGGATCGAGAATGTTCAAATAAAATTCTTCAGCCTTGTTATTCCAGGCATTATCGAACGCTGTGGTGATGAGCAGACCCTTTTGTGTCGGTATGTAGCTCACCACGCTGCCCTGCGCCTTGATTCCTTTTCCTTTGTTACCCCAGACAGTTTTTCCGGTTGCGTAGTCGACCAGGTTGATCGTCGGCTTCTGGGATGAGCGCGGACAAATAATCAGGCCCTTCTCATGTACGATGATCTGGTTGAGGCGATCGTTTTCTTTTGCAGGTTCTTTCCACAGCGGCGTTCCTTTCTGAAGGTCGAATGCGTAATAGAGGTTCGTGTGAAACTTCTGCGGCTCGCCACCCTGGCTTGACGAGGATGTGAAACCCGAACCCTGATCGGACTCGACGTCTGTTCCGACGAATACAACGCCGTCCCTGAATGCCGAAAATACGATCTCCGCGCGCACCGATGGCTGGATGCTGTTTTTCCAAATCACTTTGCCATCCGCGCTGTTTACGCGTATCACATAGTTCGGATGAGTGATGATAATACTTTCATCGTCGAGCTCCAGCGGCTCACTGGTCAACGACTGGAGGTTGCTCAGCTGCTGTCCGACAGCCTGAAGTTTTGCAAGAAATCCCTTTGCACCCGCGGCGTCTGCCTTGAACATTTCATCATTGAACCACAGCTGTTGTCCGCTGTTGATATCGTACATGAACAGCGATGCCGACAAGGTTTTCGGCCTGACGCCGATCACCAGTAGCCTGCCGGATTCGGGTAGAACATGCCGGCTGAGTACGCCGATCTGTTCCCGCTGCGAATCGAAGAGCACCTTGCCCGTGACCACATGAACAATGGCCTGCATGGGAATGGTGGACGGTTCATCCGCACCGTAGGCAATCGTGATGAATTCGGTCCCTTCGACTTCCTGGTAGAAATCGGGGTTCAGCGAAGCGAAGGCATTGTTCTCCCAGAGAATTTTACCGTCGTCAGGATTCACGCCGTACAGTCCGTCGTGCGTGTTGATGATCAGGTACCCCAGCGAATGAACACGCTGCCAGGCAATCGGAGTGTTAAACTTCGCAGACCACGAGGGAGCAGTTTTTGGCTGGGCGTTGGCGATCAATGCCAACGTCACCATGCAAACTGAAAGCATTTTGGATAAAGATTTCATAGGATGATCCGGGGTTGGTAATAACGATCACTCATCGAAATTACGGAATCCGCAGTAACGATGGCGGCGTATGTAATGTAATGCCCGGATTGATTGTAAAACCGTCAAAAATCCCGCTGATACGTGCGTTTTAGCGCACTTCGTTTTCCGTCAATGTAATTTCGAAACTTGCCAGCTCTGTGAGGATGGGTTCGTAGAATTCCCGTGTGAGTGGTAAAAGAACACCTCGTGCGCTGATCCGCTCTTGCGCCACAAGTTTAGTGGCCATGGCCAGTGGTAGTCCAACGGTCTTTGCCATGGCGGTGAATACTTCATCGCTACCGGTAGCGACGAGGTATGCCTGAATTTCCTTGCCGACGCCTCCTATCTGGTATCGAAAGCGGTGCCACATGACAATCTGGTCGCGATCTCCTTTTTGCAGCGCCCATCTTTTGTTGAGAATGTGTTCCGTGATCTGCGCCGGAGTTCCCTCGGGCAAGCCCACTGGCTCATCATCAAAGAATCCGGACCATTTGAGTGGACGGATTTCAGGGCTGTCCGGCTTGAGTCCGAAATGCGCGCAAACTTTTTCTTCGACATTGGAGCAGTTGGAAACCGGCCGCAAAAACGATTCAATGAATATCGCGTGTGTCATTCGTGAAACATTCTCCATCCAGTAGGTATCATCGCAACAGCCCAGCTGAACGAGGAGGTCCCAGGCGCTGCAAAAACCCTTGTTTCGAAGCGTACCCCTAAGCATGGTAGCGACACCGTTGAGTCCATAAGCATCTATGTATTGAAGAGAATTGCGGTTGGCGTAGCCCTCGTAATGGCCATAACCGGGCACCTCAACGGGTGTCAGACGCTTGAACAGTTGCTGGTAAGGGATGTACTTGCTCTTGCCTTCGAACCTGTACTTGGCAGGTCGTTGACCAGCAGTCACTACGTTGCGCGGGTTCCAGGTAAACTTGTATCGCCACGGGTTTTCAGGATCGGTCTCAGGCGCAATAAGGCCTCCTGTAAATGACTCGAAAGAGGTGATCGTCCCACCATGCGCCCGGATGTTATCGATAACCTTCATGGCGCTGAGATGATCGAGACCCGGGTCGAGGCCGCACTCATTGACGAAAACAAGCCCCTTGCGTCTCGCTTCGCTGTCGAGATCTCTGACTTCGGCTGAAACGTAGCTGGCCGTCAGGAAATGTTTGCCTTCTTCCAGGCAATGCATGGCCACAGCGGGATGAAGAGCCGGTGGCAACAGCGATACGACGATGTCCGCATCGCGAATGATTTTTCGGGCTTCTTCCTGGTGGGCGATATCAAATTGCACTGCCTTTGCGGAATCTGAAGATCCGGTCTTTTGCAGAGCGTTTTCAATTGAAACATCTCCCACGGCAACCGTCCACTCACAACTGCGCGCACGCTCAAGTAAATACCGGATCAATGATGACGAAGATCGCCCGGCGCCCAAAACCAAGATCTTTTTCATGACGCAAAGTAATGCAAATCGTCAATGAATTCCCCGCGAAAATCATTAACTTACACATTCACCTATCCGGCATTTATGGATCCGTTTTTCGTCGTCACCCATCTTGAAGACCTCGACCCGGAGTCCAGGTACCTGGCACATAAAGCCCGGGATGCAGCGGACCACGCTTACGCGCCGTACTCGAAGTTTCAGGTGGGCGCTGCTGTGCTGACAGACAATGGCGCCATCATTACCGGCAGCAATCAGGAGAATGCCGCATATCCCTCGGGAATGTGTGCTGAACGGGTGTCGCTTTATTCCGCGCTGGCACAGCATCCTGAAGCGATTATCACAAAAATCGCAGTTGTCGCGCGTCGAAAAGGCGCAAAAGAAATGATTCCCGCAACTCCCTGTGGCGCGTGTCGCCAGGTGATGTTGGAGATCGAAATAAAGCAGAAGCGAACGCTGGAGGTGATCATGCAAAGTCAGGATCACAAATGGGTGAAATCGCCTTCCGCGCAGGCACTGCTGCCCTTCAGCTTCACGCGCACCAGTCTGGATCACCCTGAGAAAAAATAGCCGTCTGCCAGACGCTGCGATTTGGGACGCATGTAAGATTTACTCCCTAAATTCAAGTTCCTCCCATGCGCCCATACGGTAACTTAGCGCAAAATCGTATCTTAGATGCAGGATCTGGATGTTGCGGATTTGAAGCGTATTTCCGAGTTGATCTACGAAAAGTACAATTACGACTTTCGCAACTATGCCATGTCATCCTTCAGACGGAGGGTAGTCCGCATATTGGAGGTCAAGAAACTGACGCCGACGAACCTTTTGAAGAAGCTCGTGGATTCACCGCCCTTCATCCACGAGTTCGTCGATGAACTCACCGTCAACGTAACGGAAATGTTTCGCGACCCGGCGTTCTGGCGTGTGATCCGCCATGAGGTTTTGCCCGCGATACGGCAGCGAAAAAAGAACTTCGCGATCTGGCACGCGGGGTGCTCTTCCGGAGAAGAAGTGCTCACCATGTCTGTTATCCTCCATGAGATGGGAATACTCGGTGACGCGAAGATAGTGGCCACCGATCTCGACTCCGCCGTGCTGCAGCGCGCGGCGTCAGGCTCCCTTCCACTGAAGAATATGGAGGTTAATGAACGAAACTATGAAAGCTTTGGAGGCCATGCCGGAGGATTGAGCCGCTACTATCAGTCGCAAAACGGCCATGCAGTATTCGATCCGGAACTGGTCCGTCACGTCTCTTTTGCAAAGCACGACCTTGTACTCGGCGAAGTGTTTGACCGCTTCGATCTGATCCTGTGCCGCAATGTGATGATCTATTTCAATCAGAATCTCCAGAACGACGTATTGAAAAAATTCCATGAAAGCCTCCTTCCTCATGGATACCTGTCCATCGGCTCGAAGGAATCGCTGATCTGGTGTGACTATGCCAACCGATTTATGGTTGTGAATAACGATGAGAAAATATACAAGAAAATAAAGGACTGAATACCAACCATGAGCGCCGATAAATCAGTTTCAGAAGATGTCACCGACGTGAACAGAATAGCGCTCGAAGTTCATTCCCACAACAGGAAAATCAAGGAAAGCATCAACTACGCAAGACGTATTCAGAATGCGATCCTTCCAAACCCACGGTTGATCAACCGCGCCCTTGCCGATTCGTTTATTTTGTACAAGCCCCGCGATATCGTTTCCGGCGATTTCCCGTGGTTCGCTCATCAGCGCGACGAGGTCTTCATGGCGGCGGTAGATTGCACCGGGCATGGGGTGCCGGGAGCGTTGCTGTCGTTGGTGGGGTACTTCCTCCTGAACGATATTGTCAGAAGCCGGCGTATCACGGACCCGGGCAAGATACTCGACCTGCTCGACGAAGGTGTCTCCACAACGCTGAGGCCAGACGAAGAGACAGGCACAAAAGACGGAATGGACATCTCTCTCTGCAAGATCAATCCGGCGACGAGAGAAGTTACGTATGCCGGAGCGCATCGCCCCTTATACGTGGTTCGCAGTGGAATACTTGAAGAGATCAAAGGCGACAGATTTCCGATCGGCGGAGGCGTCTTCAAGAACCAGACAACTTTCACCAGCACAACCGTTAAGCTGGCCCCTGGCGATTCTATCTATTTTTGCTCCGACGGCTTCTGCGATCAGTTCGGAGGGCCCATGGGAAGAAAGTTTGGCACCCGGCAGCTGCGTGAAGTTATTGGCAAGATCCATTCCCTTTCGATGAAAGAAGCAAAAGAAGTGTTCGAAGATCTTTGGGACAATTGGAAAGCAGGTCAAAAGCAAACAGACGACGTGCTGCTGATAGGAGTGAAACTGTGACGGAAACAAGGTTCAGGAACCATTTATTTTACATTCGCCAATAACATGAGAGACCGATGAGTTTTATTTATGATCTTCACCGCACAATGATGTCGCGAAGCCTCATTCTCGCGTATCAAGGCGATGTTACGCAGGAGACGACCAAGTCAATTCTGACGATGGCGGAACGCAGTCTGGAGGCCTCGGAAAGTGACGTCACCATCAAACGAAAAGTATTTAACGTCATGGTAGAATCCTTGCAAAATATCGTCCGGCACAACGAACGACCTCCTAAGGGTGCACATCCCGCTATCTTTCTCATCGGCCGGGAGGGAAACAGCTATGCGGTCATGTCGGGAAATCCTGTCAGCAAGAAGAGAGTCCCATCTTTGAAATCCGCCCTTGAGCGCGTGAACAGTCTCGATCAGGAAGGCTTGAAGGACCTGTACAAGAATGCAATTCAGGACGCAACGATCTCCGACAAGGGAGGCGCCGGACTGGGGTTTATCGACATGGCGCGGAAGTCAGGTGAAAAACTTTCCTTCGAATTCCCTGAAATGTCGGCATCCTATTGCTTTTTTTGCCTCAAGATAAATGTTTCACACGACTCATTGGATTGACAAACCTAAACTGAAGCATCATGAAAATTCTAAGTCTCGAGGGAACGGAAGATACCCCGGGAATTCACCTCGACAAGGCAGCGGGGAAACTCGAAATCTCGGGCCGCTCTTTACCGGAAGACGCCACTGAATTTTACAAGCCTGTCCTGGACTGGCTTGAAGAATACGCCCGGGATCCGAATGCATCCACTACTTTTGTATTCAAACTTGAGTATTTCAACACCGCTTCATCAAAACTGATCCTCGACGTGCTCTACGCCCTGGAAGATATCAACAACGTCAAGGTGCAATGGCACTTCCTTGAAGAGGATGAAGACATGGAAGAAGCCGGCCAGGAGTTCTCCGAGCTCGTGGAAATTCCTTTTGAGTTTATTGCCAACTGATCAGTTAAAAAAAATTCCGAAAGCAGGCCGCACGCTCTTCTTTCAATCGCGAACGCCTGATACATGAGTCATGAGTGAAGAGATACTGAAAGCTTTAACACAGCTGTTCGCCATTGTCACAAAACAGGATGGAGGTGTAACCGACCGTGAAAGGCTGTATGTCATCCATTTCTTCCAGACAGAACTCGATCAGGATACAGTAGAGGAATATGTAAAGCTCTACGACCGGTACTCCGGCTACGGACGTGAGAGCGTCGACGGTAAATCGCGTCTGACGAGTGTGAGCGACTCGGTAAAGACCCTGGGCATCTGCAAGAAAATCAACCAGACACTGACGCAGAAACAGAAGGTGGTTGTGCTCATCAAGCTCCTTGAACTGGTAGGTCCCGGGTTGCACCTTTCACTTCAGCGAAGAGATATCATCAACACTGTATCCTCGGTCTTTAACCTGGAACAGCGGGAATACAACGCTGTTGTCAGGTTCGTCATCGGCGATGATCCCCAGTTCCTGGACCTGAAAGAGATCCTTTGGGTGGATGACCAGACTGTCTCGCCATGCAAGTCGGCACGACATGCACACGGGCACTTCAGCGGAGCGCTGATATTCCTTCATGTGCCCGGCGTGAATATGTATTTTGTAAAGTATCTCGGTACTGAAGCCAACCTGCTGAACAGCTTCATCATGGAGCCGCACCGCGTTTATCTCTTTACACATGGAGGCATTATCAGGTCTCAGGCAGGGGATGCACTGTACTACAGCGACATCGTCTCGCACTTTCAGGAGGGATCCCGGACCACGCGCCTCTCATTCAACGCCAGGCTGAAGACCGTCCGGTTGCCGCAGGGCAATTTTGGTTTGCATGAAATTACGATTTCCGAATCCGCCGGAACGCTCGTTGGAATTATGGGAGCCAGTGGGTCAGGCAAGACAACCTTGCTCAATGCGTTAGCAGGGCTGATCAAACCGCAGGACGGCGAGGTCAGGATCAACGGCCTGGATTTGCATGAGCAAGCCGATCGACTCCACGGCGTCATCGGATATGTTCTACAGGATGACCTTCTCATAGAGGAACTCACGATATATGAGAACCTGTACTACAACGCCAAGCTCTGTTTCGCAAATCTTACCGATGAAGAAGTTGACCGACGCGTGATCGAAGTCCTTGAAAACCTCGGTCTCGATCAGCGCAGAAATCTGCGCGTCGGCAGCGCGCTGGACAAGGTGATCTCCGGGGGGCAGCGAAAGCGCCTCAACATCGCCCTTGAACTCATCCGTGAACCCGCGGTGCTCTTTCTGGATGAACCTACATCCGGCCTTTCGTCGCGCGACTCTGAAAATGTCATCGATCTGCTGAAAGAGCTATCCCTTAAGGGCAAACTCATATTCGTCGTGATCCATCAACCTTCGTCTGACATCTTTAAGATGTTCGACAAGATTATCATCATGGACGCCGGCGGGTATCCCGCGTATTACGGGGCTCCTGTCGAAGCGATTACCTACTTCAAAAAGTCAAGCCACCAGGTGGACAGCAATCGAGGACAATGCAAGGCGTGCGGAAATGTGAACCCCGAGCAGATTTTCAATATCCTGGAGGCACGCGTCGTCGATGAATACGGTCAGCCTACACAAAAAAGAAAGGTGACCGCTCAACAGTGGCACCAATTGTTTAAGGAGCGATTTACTGTCAATCCCCTTCCCGACATCCACGAACGACCACCGCGCACGCTGCATATCCCTTCGCGATTGCAACAGACGTTGATCTTCACGGTACGCGATACATTGGCGAAGGTTAGCAACAAGCAATACCTCCTGGTCAACCTGATAGAAGCACCGCTGCTGGCCTTGCTCCTGGCGTTCGTCATCCGGTATAACAGTTCACCGGACGGGACCGGATACCTCTTCCGGTACAATGAAAACTTCCCGGCCTTCCTGCTCATGAGCATCATCGTCGCATTGTTCATGGGCCTCAGTGTCAGCGCCGAAGAGATCACGCGAGACCGCAAGATCCTGAAGCGGGAATCCTTTCTTCATTTGAGTTGGAACAGCTATCTGCAGTCAAAACTCATTATTCTTTTTAGCCTGTCGGCGCTGCAGACATTTACCTTTGTCGCTATCGGCCATCTCCTCCTGGAAGTCGAGTGGAAAATGCTTCTGCCATTCTGGTTCACACTCTTCAGCGTGTCGTGCCTGGGCAACGTGATGGGGTTGAATATTTCATCGGCATTCCGGTCCGCAGTGACTGTGTACATCATGATCCCGCTCTTATTGATCCCACAGATGATACTCAGCGGATTACTTTTCAAGTTTGAAAAGCTCAACGACGTTCTTGGAACGCGGGGGAAGACGCCCATCATCGCCGACCTGATGGCATCGCGATGGGCGTACGAAGCGATGGCCGTATATCAGTTCCGGCACAACAGCTATGAAGCTCCATTTTATCACTTCGATAAAATTGCATCGCAGGCGAACTACAAAGCAACCTATCTGGCCGATGAACTAAACAAACGCTGGGAATTTATCGAAAAGCATCAGGGTGACGATCGCGACTCGATCAGCCAGCTAGTGCAGAGAAACCTCACGCTCATTCAGGAGGCCATGCGGCATGAGCCCTACCGGGAAGGATTCAATGCATCGGACCTGTTGACGGACTGGAATCTGGCCGAGCATAGCGCGAATAAACATTCAACCATGAAACCCTATCTGGGCGGTTACAAAAAGTATTACCAGGATATTTATAATCGCGCTGTTGTCTCGCGTGAGTCATTGATCACAACAATGGAAACCGAAAATGGCTACGATGTCACAGCGCAAAAAAACCGGTATTACAATGAGAGTCTGGCGGACCTCCTGACCAATGTCTCGGAAAAAAACCGTATTATCGAGTATGAAGGGGAACTGGTTCAACAGATAGATCCGATTTTTCAGGATCCTCAGCCGGGACACCTGCTCGATTACAGAGCTCATTTGTTTGCGCCGCAGAAAAATCTACTGGGTGCACTCGTGAGTACGTACGGGTTCAACATGCTCGTGATCTGGCTTATGACACTGGTTCTGTACTGTGCTTTATACGGTAAGCTGTTGCGCAAAATTGTCAGTTCTTTGGGCTTTCGAACGCGAAAGGCGAGGATAGCGAAATAGCAGGCAAGTAGGGTTTTGGTGTGGAATGCCGAATTTTTAACTTTACAACCATCTAATTTTATAATATGAAAATCCTACTAGCGGGGTTATTTGTCGTCTGCCTGGCGGCCTGCGGCACCGGTAACAAAAACGAAGACCAGGCTTTTGTAGACGCTCTGGATAACACCGATCTGGATGGGGAAGTCATCTCCGGGGAAGTGAACGACATCCTGCACCGTATCCCGAGCCCGCTCGAGATCTCTGTCCTCCTAAAGGAATCCGGAAGGAAGTACAATTCGGAATTCCTCAATTCGCCCGACAACCTGTCGCGATATAATACCAATTATAAAAGAGCCCTGAACCTGGGTATCTATGGAACTGACCTCGGCTATACCAATATCTACGAGCAAAGTCAGGACGGCATCCGGTACATGTCTACTATCAAAGATCTCGCAAACGAGTTGAACATCGGCCAGTTCTTCCAGATGGAAACCATCGGTCGCCTCGTCTCAAACAGCAACAACCTCGACTCGCTTATCCTGATCACAACGCAGAACTTCAACTCGATCAACCAATACCTTCAAAGTCAGAATCGCTCGCACCTCAGTGTTCTCTTTCTGACAGGAGGATGGCTGGAAGCGTTGCATATCACCTGCGAGGTAGCAAAGGCGAATCCTGACAATGCGCAATTGCAGGAGACCATCGGAAATCAAAAAATTATTCTGGACAACATCGTCCAACTGCTTTCCTTTTACAAGGACAGTGACCGCAACATGGCCAGCCTGTTGGCAGATCTGGAACCGTTGAGGCAGAGTTATGACAAGGTGACGATCACCACCGTCTACAAGCCATCTTCCTACGAGATCGTAGACGGGGTAATGGTCGTGAAGGATAATAGTTCGAGTACGGTTGCCATCACGCAGGCGGATATTGAAAGCATCCGATCGGTCGCCCAAGCTATCAGAACCAAAATAATAAGCTAAAGACCCCTTATATATAGTCCCTATGAAAAAGTTTTTCGTTTTTGTTTTTTCTATCCTCGTTCTCAGTGGCGCGTCTACTCAGGCACAATGCAACGCGGAAACGTTGAGTTCGCAGTGCATCCCTAAATTGGCCACCGGGTTCAATTTTCTCAAGAGCTATAAAGTGGAGAAAGCAGGAAAGGAACACGTTGAATATTCCTATGTTTTTACGAAGGGGACGCAATACATGATCAACATCTGCTCTCCTGATCAGAGTTCCGAGGGAATCATGGTAACGATTTACGACGCAAAACGAAACAAGGTAGCCAGCAACAAGGTCGACGACCAGTATCTCGCCGCCATTGCTTATCCGTGCAATGCTACCGGCATCTACTACATTCAATATACCTTCGATGAAGCCGCGGCATGCGGCGGAAGCGCCCTGGGATTCAAACGGTAGCCGTGAGGCCTCCGTGCTCAGGCGTCGCGATTCACCACCGTAGCGCTCGCCTGTGCTTTCGGGAATACAATCAGGTCCGCGATGACGACGTGATCGGGCGTTGAAAGAACATACAATATAACGTCCGCGATGTCCTGACCTCTCAGAGGATCGATGTCTTTATAAACGGCGGAGGCTCTTTCTTCATCACCCTTGAATCGCACGAGCGAAAATTCTGTCTCGACCAGTCCGGGGTGGATAGATGTGACCTTTACACCAAATGGGTTCAGATCGATCCGCATCCCCTGGCTAACGGCATCAACGGCAAATTTACTGGCACAGTAAACATTCCCATTGGGATAAACTTCTTTTCCTGCAATTGAACCGATGTTGATAATATGTCCCGATTTCCGTTCGGTCATGCCGGGGATAATTTCGCGAGAGACGTAGAGCAAACCCTTGACATTGATATCCATCATCGCATCCCAATCCGCGACATTGCCCCGTTGTATAGGATCCAGTCCGTGGGCGTTGCCCGCGTTATTGATGAGGACATCGATGTTTTTCCAGTCACCCGGCAGGGATTGCAGGGCGGACTGAACTGCGCTGTAGTCGCGAACGTCGAATGACAGCGTCGTGACGCTGGTGAGCGCGGACAGCTCGCTCCGGATTTTTTCCAGCCTGTCTTTACGACGACCGCAGATGATAAGGTTAAAATTGTTTTTCGCGAGCAACCGGGCAGTCGCCTCTCCGATACCCGATGTCGCTCCTGTAATTAGTGCAATTCGCTGACCCATTTACTGGAATAAGAGATATAGTGTGATGGTATTCGTGTTTATCCGCTTCAGCGGCTCTCCATACTTGTTGGTCGTATTCTCGAGGACGTTGACTATGCCGCGCGAAAACCGGAGTTCGGGGGAAAATTTAAACAGTGGATAATACAAATCAAAACCGAAGCCCGCTTCCAGACTCAGGTTCCCGCCCGTGATGCCAACATTGCTGGACCTGTTTTCCACATCCTTTTTACCGGAAGCTTCCAATCCCGGCTTGAGCCCGCCGATCATGTACATGCGGATGTTTCCACGGCGCTCTGATTTATACTTCAGCAGCACGGGGAGTTCAACCATAGTCGTCTCTACAAGCTTTTCTTCCGTCGGCGTCTCATCCGTATAGCGATATCGCAGGGTGTGCTCGTAGAACGCGACCTTGGGCGTAAGCCTGAGATCGAGCAGGTCAGTGAGGCGATAGTTTACAATGAACCCGAGCGAAAACCCCGCGGACCACCCGGGCTCCACCGAGTACAGACTATCAAAAGCAGGGGTAACAAACTTGTCCGCGTATTTTATCTGGTAGGCTGTGGAATGCAACCCGATCAAAAACCCATAGCTAAGTTTCCGCTGATCGTAGTTGGGATTGTTTTGATTAACCCAGCGCTTTTTTTGAGCAAGCCCCTCGTGACTCATGCAGAATAGCACAAGAAACAACCCCGCTATTTTCGGGCCGTATAGATAGAACTTATTCCAAATGTGAGTGGCTTGCATGAAGTTTCTTTAAATCCAACTTTTCCCAGGATCTTTTCAAAATCCGTACCGTCGGGAAATACCTCCACCGATTCGGGCAGATAGGTATATGCCGACTTATCACTGGAAATAAAACGCCCTAACCCCGGTAATATGTTTTTAAAGTAGAAATTATATAGCTGACGCATGGGGAATTTCCGGGGGCGTGAGAATTCCAGGACGACAAGCATGGCCCCAGGCCTTAAAACGCGCCGGATTTCGGACAAACCCTTCTCCAGGTCTTCGAAATTCCGCACCCCGAATCCCACCGTCGCGGCGTCGAACGTATTGTCGCCGAACTGCAGATTTTCGGAGTCGCCCTTCAATAATTCAACCTTTTCCGACAATCCCAGCCTGTTGATTTTCTTCCTCCCCATCGCGAGCATGCCTTCGGAAATGTCGATGCCCGTAACCTTTCGCGGCTTCAGGCTCATCGCCTGGACAGCAAAGTCACCTGTGCCGGTCGCAACATCTAGAATCGTCTGAGGTTGAAGGGGTTTGAGCAGGCGGATCGCGTTTTTTCGCCAGATCTTATCAATTCCCAGGCTTAAGAAGTGATTCAGAAAATCATATCGATGACTGATGTTGTTAAACATCTTTGCCATCTGTTCCTTCTTACCAGCCTTTTCTTCTTTGTAAGGTACAACCGCCATCAAGAGCCGAGCTAAAAACCGCTCCGAAGGTAACGGGTTTCGCGATATGAATGAAATTAGTTCTGGAGCACTTTGAATTCGACCCTGCGGTTCAACTCACGGCCTTCGCTCTCGTCATCGTTGGAGGCCAGCGGCTTGCTTTCACCGTACCCTACAGCCTTGATCCGGCGGGGGTCTATGCCTTTCTTCGTGAGAAAATCCTTGACAGCTTCCGCCCGTTTTTGCGACAGCGTTCTATTGTATTGCCAGTGTCCGAAGCTGTCTGTGTGCCCTGAGATTTCAACATGGATATTTGAATTCTGACGCATCATCGCCTCCAGCTTGTTCAGGTCACTGTACGATTCGGTCTTGAACGTCGCTTTGTCGTAGTCGAAATAAATGTTCCGCAGAACGGAAGTCGTACCGACGTTCAATCGTCGCAGCTCGATCGTGCGGTTCAAAGCCTGGTCGCCTGAACCAGCTCCTTTTATGTTGACATTCTGATTGACGAAGACATAGCCGGCTTTCTCAATTGCAAGCCGGTAATCCTTTGCCACGGGACTCGTGATACGAAATTCGTAGACACCGGGCTCAATAGGTGTTGAACCAACGACGACATTGTCAGTCAGGCCGCGAAGGCTTACTTTGGCCGCCAGCGGGGTCTTCGACTCTCCGTCTAGAATCTTCACCATATAGCGCAGCGGTTTCACCTCTGCCACCGGCACCACCGGATCCGGAGTCTCTTCATTGTTTGCTGCAATGACATCCTCATCGCGGTCTTTCATACCCTCGGGAGTCGTGATGATATAGATGTCAGTGTATCCGAGTCCATCTTCGCGCACGGAAGAGTAATAAGCCCGTTTTCCATCCGACGAGGTGATGTAAAAAATGTCGTCATCGGGTGTGTTGATCGGATAGCCAAGATTTTCCGGCTCACTCCATTGATTCTTCTTCGGATCAAAAACAGATCGGAAGATATCGTAACTACCCATGTTCTTATGACCCTTGCTGCTGAAGTAGAGCGTGACCATGTCGTAGTCGATAAAAGGGCCTTCTTCATCGAAGGGTGTGTTGATCTTCGGGCCGAGGTTCTTCACATTCGCCCACTCGCCTTTAGCGTCTTTTGTGGCCTGGTAGATATCCGTGCCCCCCAAACCGCCGGGACGATTGCTCGAAAAATACAGGGTCTTGCCGTCTTTGGATATCGTAATTGATTTTTCCTCAAATGAAGAGTTTATGATGCCCGGGAGTGGCGTCGGCGCGCCCCAGGAACCATTCGGCATTTTGTTGCAGACGTAGATATTGCCACCCCCCTCATCCTTGAGAATATAAAGCGTTTTACCATCTGCGGACAAAGCCAGATTAGAGTCGTGAAAGGGCGTGTTCACGCGATCGCCGATGTTCGCAGCATAACTCCAGGTGCCATTGCTTTTGCGCGAGGAGAAAATATCTTCGTAAGGCTTGTTGTCGTCCGCAACGTTGGGGTTGAGGTTGCCATCGCGACGACGCGTGGTAAAAATGATCTCATCCTCCTCTTCGTTCAGGACAGGGCCGTAGTCTTCAAATTCGGAGTTGATTTCTCTTCCGATATTGACGATGGAAAAATTTCCGGGGTTCGCGACAAACTCCTTGCCGTTCATGCATTCAACGATGCTTTTGTCCACAGTCTCCATCGGAATTTTGTCGTTGCCCTGGTAATTGGGCTTGGCGGAAAGCCTCTCTTTATAGCGATTGTAAAACTTTAGAGCATTATCGAAGTCGAGCCCGTACTGATAGCTCTTCCCGATCCAGTATTCAAGGTCGAATCGATACGATGGATTCTGGCGATAAACCCTGAGGAAATATTTGACGCCGAGTTCTTTTCCAATGGTGAGGAGATGCATGTAGCCCGCGTCGTAGTTCGCCTTCAGAAACGTTGTATCAAGGTCGGCGGCGAGCACCATCAGTCCGCGCGCATCATCAAGGGCCTGCGACCCCGAAATCATCTCTTCGGCGACCTGCATATAGTCACGTGCAGTTTGCTTGGGGTCTTGCTGACCGTAGACAGAACCTGATAGTGAGAGAATCGTCAAAAAAATCAGTACGCAACGGATACTGGACATCTCTGGGAAAAGATTATAATGGGGCAAAATACTTTAATCCAGATGCTAATATAGGAAAAATGCATGATTCACCTAAAGGGTATAGGGAATATAAG
>JBIQIY010000053.1:0-6911 GCA_044507775.1 Flammeovirgaceae bacterium
GGTGACGAGCGCAAGCGAGGAGCCCTGGGTTAAGATGCGTACGAATGAGAGCCCTGAAAGGGCGAGAGCTAGCCGCCCTCTGACAGGATCCGCCCCCTAGTCCCACACATATCGTTCATCAAAGTCAATGTTGTGTTCACGAAGGATTTTCCGGTATTCCTCCTGGAACGTAATCGTTTTGTGATGATCGTGCTGGTTTTCAATATATCGCTTTACGCTCTCGATTGCCGACGGGCTCACAGAGAATGCACCATAGCCCCCTTGCCAGTAGAAGTTTTGATAGCGCTCGCCCTGTGTCTTGATCCAACTGGAGGAATGGCTCTTGAGTTCTTCAAGGAACTTGATCACGGTGATCTTTTTTGACAAGGACGATAAGATGTGTACATGGTCATTGTGACCACCGATTTTCAAGGGGAAACATTCGAGACCTTTGCATATTCCACCAAGGTAATTAAATAATACGTCCTCGATCTCATGATCGATGAACGGTTGACGATTTTTCGTACTAAAAATTGTATGCACATAGATTTTGACTAATGATTGTGACATGGGTCTTTTTTTTAGGTTTGACAATTACAAACTCTGTTAGAGAGGGATTGAAAAGTTAGCCGATTACTCACGGATCATCCCTATGCCCGCGTAGATTGTCATGAAAATCATACATGGAGGACCCGGCTTCGAATTGTCTTACGCCCTTTCAGGGCTCTATATGAACGCATATCCTAACCCAGGGCTCCTCGCTGGCGCTCGTCACCCTGGGCTGGTATCTGACGCCCTTTCAGGGCTTTGTTTTGGCTCCGATCGTTCTTTACAATGAGTTAGAGCGTTGATGAAATTAATTGCCGCTATTGCGGTGCTCGAAGATTCGCCTTTGTTCAACGCCGGAAAAGGCGCGGTGTTCACGTACGCCGGAAAAAACGAACTCGACGCTTCCATTGCGGATGGGAGTAATCTAAAAGCAAGCGCCGTAGCAGATCCGACCGTTGTCCCGCTAGACCTGTATCGCCTGCAGATTCTACAACGCTGAGTCGCTATTACGCCCGAATCCGAACGGAATGCATATTTCGCCAGGCGAGGAATCCTGAAGGCGAGAACGTTGAAACGCCTGGAGGCGATGTGGAACGAGTATCCTTCGCGAAAATATTTTGTAATTTTCCCGTCATTATATGCGCGCGTATCCAAACAAACTGACATGAGACGAGTAGTTGCTGCAATCAACATGACAATCGACGGAAATGGCGACCACACGGCAGGAATCGCGGATGAGGAGCTTCATCGGCACTACACCGAACTCTTGCGAAACGCGGGTACCCTGTTGTATGGCAGGATCACCTACCAGCTCATGGAGAATTATTGGCCAGCGCTGGTCAGGGTTCCTTCCGGCAATACAGCAAATGATGAATTCGCAGTAGCGATTGACAATATTCCCAAACTCGTTTTTTCACACACGCTGAAATCGGTGGAGTGGGAGAGTGCCAGCCTGGCAAAGAAAGATCTGAAAGAAGAGGTTCTCGAACTTAAACAGCAGCCTGGGAAGGACATCCTCGTCGGAAGCCGCAGCCTGATCATCAGCCTATTAAACCTCGATTTAGTCGATGAATTCCAGCTTACTGTTCATCCGGTCATAGCAGGCCCGGGACTGCCGTTGTTTGAAGACGTAAAAGATAGAATCGTTTTGAAGTTAACGAATACCAAGAAGTTTAGCGGAGGGTCATTAACGTTTTATTATGCGCCCGTGAAAAGATGAGACTTCAAGTCATCGGTTACCACTGGCAATATCACAACCTTCAAAGAATCCGCGACTCGGAATACAGGTCGTACGCCGCGACGAATCGCTCGCGATTCGAGGGCTTTTGGTAAGATTCGATTTCATCGCGACGTCCGACATAAACGGGTTGATATGCCGACTCATAATCGTCCCAAACGATCAGCAGATAATGATACCCCATCTTGCTCAGTCTGCCGTTCTCTAACCACTGGTTGAAAACTTCTTCGTCAAGGGCTTTCGGATAATCAGGTCCTTCAAACATGCTGGTAAAGTGGAGTGCGAAACTTTTGTGGGACTTTCATGAGCGGGGCTTTCAAACCTCGACTCTTGGAACAACAGGTTTCTCTTCCTGCGCAGTTTCGATCTTGATATACTCCAGCAACTGCGTCAGTTGCTCATCGGAAAGCGAAGGAAAAGAAGTCATTTGGATACTATTGTACTCGCGAAACAACTGAGTGGCAGTCGGATCACCCGTCGAAATAAGCAGAGATGAGTTCCGAATCATTTTTATGATCCATACCGAATCCCGTCTATCCAGAACGCCGGCGAGAGCGGGGCCAATCAGTTTCTGATGCATCCGGTGGCATGGAGCACAATTAGCTTTGAAGACATTCTTCCCGGGATGATCAACCACCTGGCTCAGAGGTACGTCTGGCGTGACGGTCGCACAACCAAACTCGTAAGAGGTCATGTTCACGTTGATGATAGCAACAACAAAGAGAATTACAGTGAACATGAAGACACCCACCGACAGCATCACGCTGATCAAAATCCTGTTATCCATTTCCTCAAAAATGCCTTTTTTTTGAAGTCAAACACATCAATTACGACTATTATTCAATAATTATGTGTAGGAATAATGTGGAATCCAGCCAGGATGACCTTATCTTATACAGTACTGAAAGACAATGAAATACTGTTGACACATGAGAAAAATAATCGTCTTATCCATGATCACATTAGATGGAGTAATGCAAGGTCCGGGTGCGCCGGGCGAAGATCCCTCTAACGGTTTCAAATACGGCGGCTGGGTGGCGCCGTATGATGACGACATTGCCGGACAGGTCATGCAAAAAATCATGAAGCCCGCGGACGTTCTTCTCGGCAGAAAGACATTTCAGATCTGGGAAGCCTACTGGCCCGAGCATGAACAAGTATGGCCCGGTATCAACGACGTGACGAAGTACATCTTATCGACGACCGTGAAAAAGTCCGGCTGGAAGAACTCTGTGTTCATTGATAATCTGAACGATATCAAAGAACTTAAGAACTCCAACGGCTCCGACATCCAGGTGTGGGGCAGCAGCGAGGTCGTTCAATTGGTCCTGAAGCATGACCTCGTCGATGAACTCTGGCTCATGATTCACCCGCTGACGCTTGGTCACGGGAAGAAGACGTTTGGCGATGATGCAGCTGCGCGTGCATTCACCTTAGTCGAAAATGTTGTCACCTCTACGGGGGTTATCATGGCTCATTACACGCGCGATGGCGACGTGGCGACAGGGACTGTCGGAGGCTGACCCACGCCAGCCTGAAAATTTCCCGATGTCTTATCTTCCGATCTAGATTCAAGAAATATCAAGATGAACTTCAACATTGACGCTCAACAACAAAACACCTTTGATGCGATTGTCATCGGCTCCGGAATAAGCGGAGGGTGGGCCGCGAAAGAATTGTGCGAAAAAGGATTGAAAACGCTGGTACTCGAGCGCGGGCGCAATGTGGTGCACAACAAGGACTATCCCACGGCGAACTGGAATCCCTGGGACTTCACATACGGCGGGCGTTTACCGCGAAAGCAACTCGAAGAAAATCCGCTGATCAGTAAAGCGGCCGGCTACGGCGAAGACACCGCGCATTTCTTCATTAAAGACAAGGACCATCCTTACGTCCAGGAAAAACCGTTCGACTGGATCCGCGGATACCAGGTAGGTGGTAAATCGCTGACCTGGGGCCGCGCCACGCAGCGCTGGAGCAAGCACGAATTCATTGCTCCGGCTAAGTTTGGCTATGGGATCGAATGGCCCATCGGTTATGAAGATGTCGCACCCTGGTATTCCCACGTCGAGGAATTCATGGGTGTATGTGGAACCCGGGATGGAATCGAAGCCATGCCCGACGGTGAATTCCTTCCACCGTTCGAATTCAACTGCGTCGAATCACATATTCAGCAAAGCATCAAGAAGAACTACCCGGATCGCCACCTCGTGCATGCGCGGTGGGCACATCTTACACAACCGAAGGACATCCACCTTCAGCAGGGACGCGGAAAATGCCAGGCGCGAAATCTCTGCATGCGTGGATGTCCCTTCGGCGGATATTTCAGCTCGGTATCTTCGACATTGCCTTGGGCGGAGAAAACCGGAAACCTCACAATCCGTCCGGACTCCGTTGTGCATTCGATCATCTATGATCCTAAAAAGGGAAGGGCTTCCGGCGTGCGGGTCATCGATGCGAAGTCAAAAGAAGAAACGGAGTTCTTTGCAAAGATCATTTTTGTCAATGGCTCTGCGCTGAACAGTGTTCTCGTGCTTCTTAACTCCACGTCAGATCGCTTCCCGAACGGCCTGGGCAACGACAACGGCCTGCTCGGAAAATATGTGGCATTTCACAACTACCGGGCTGGCGCATATGCAAACATCGACGGCTTCGAAGACCGTTACTATCGCGGTCGAAATCCGACGGAGCCGATCATCGCTAACTACCGCAACCTCGGAAAACAGGAGATGGACTATGTCGGGGGTTTTACAACATTCATGGGCGGCCGGCGTACGCAAGGGTATCCCAAAGAGATCGAGAACGCTTGCGGCGCGGAACTCAAAGAGGCGTACGCAAAACCCGGACAATGGAGCACCTACATGTACATGCAGGGAGAGACCATTCCGAAGGAAAAAAATCATGTACGGCTAAGCACAACCGAGAAAGATCAGTGGGGAATTCCGCAGCTGGTAATGTCGGTGGACTACGACGACAATGACGAGAAGATGACAAAAGATTTCCTCGAACAAAGCGTCGCGATGCTCGAGCAGGCAGGTTGCAAGGACATCGGCACGTGGGATTCAAAACAACCCCCCGGACTCGATATTCACGAGATGGGCGGTTGTCGCATGGGAAAAGATCCAAAAACTTCTCTGCTCAACGAATGGAATCAGCTTCACACCTGCGAAAATGTTTTTGTAACCGATGGCGCGTGCATGACCAGCACCGGCAATCAAAGTCCGTCGATTCTATATATGGCGTTGACGGCGCGTGCAGCGAATTACGCGGTAGAGGAGATGCGGAAGGGAAATTTGTAGAAGGGAAAACGATCTTAAAACACCATCGAGACAAGGTATACCACCACCGAAAGAAGAATAAGGGCGCACCACATAATCAGTTCCACCTTAAGGAGCGTGAGGAAGCCTCTGAATAGTCGTTTGAGCATAATGTTGTATACGATCTTTGTCGGGAAAGGTTAGTTGAACAAAATAGCAACCCACCGCTTGCCAGGCCATTTTGTGAGAAATTACCGTCCTTGAAGCGTGCTGGCCTTCACGGGGGCCTTCGCTCTTTCTCAACTGACTCGCATGATGCTCCGCAGCGGCCCCCCCTCAGGATAAGTGGCTCGATTACGGGTACAGCAAATATTTCAGCCGCATCTTCTTATACTCACTCAACCCCGGTTCCCAGCTGGCGCGGATTTCTTTTTCGGGAGTGCCGGCGATGATCTGCTGCCTGAAGGCCGCCACGCCAATCTGGATTTCAATGGTATTCATTTGATTGCTCAGCCTTGAATCAAAAAACTTTTCCTTGTAAGGATGAGCATTGTACAATTCCATTATCCATTTAATGTTTATCTGCTTGCTCTTGCGAAGCAAGTTCGTGTCATAGTTGCGCAGGTCTATTCCATAGCAAACCTGATTCATAAATATCGGAGTCTCCGCCATGCCTTTGATACTGGTCGGTGTAAAGGAAAATTCATAAATGCCTTTCAACTCCGGACTTCCGAAGACAGTAAAAGGAAAATAGGTGCCGCGGCCGTGATTGAGATAAGTGGCCTCAAACATGCACGTGGATGGATACAACAAAACTGCCTGCTGCGTGTTCAGGTTAGGCGACGGGCTCACCGGTAAGGTATAGGGCATGTCGTGCGTGTAGTTGGCCACTTTGATGATCTTGAGTTTACACTGCACTTTGTCAGTCAGCCAGCCTTCACCGTTGGCCATCTGCGCAAATTCCGCTACCGTCAGGCCATGCGCCATGGGAAGGGGAAACATCCCGATACCGGACCTGAATTTCATATCGAGTATCGGCCCATCGATGAGATAACCATTCGGGTTAGGCCGGTCAAGGATCATCAGCTCTTTTCCGCTATCGTGGCAGGCTTCCATGAGTCGCGAAAGGGCATTGATGTTTGTATAATATCGGACCCCTACGTCCTGCAAGTCGTAGACCACGATGTCGACGTCAGCCAGGTCTTCCTTCGAAGGTTTGTTCTTCGGGCCATAGAGCGAGATGATCGGTATGCCGGTAGCGGCATCTATTTCATCCGCTACCTCTGCACCCGCACTCGCATTGCCACGAAAGCCGTGTTCGGGTCCAAAGACCTTCACAATGTTAACACCTAATGCTTTCAGGCTGTCGACCAGGTGGCGATTGCCGATAATGGTAGTTTGATTCGCTAACATGGCAACCCGCTTGCCTTTCAGGTAAGGAAGGTATTTGTCCAGTTGATCCGCGCCCGTGAGGATTGGATCTCCTTTTGGATTGTCAATCGCCGCTTTTTCAATCAGCGCAGAGCAGAGGATAAGGCTTGAAACAAGCAGGGCAATGGCGATTATGAAATGTCTCATTTGATCGATGTGGAGTGTTGATTTTGGTTGCTGGTTACTGGTCTCTGGTCTCTGGTTGCTGGTAGTTGGTTGCTGATTATCTAAGTGTTCCCTGTAAAGATAGAAAGGGATTTCGTTATTCAAGATTCTCCGGAAGGTTAAGTGCTAAGACCCAACAATAGTAGACCGATTTGGCTATCGGTCCCCAACCAAAAACCAGTAACCAGCAACCTGGCTTTTCGTTATTCAAGACCCCGCATGCCGGAACGTTAAGTACTAAAACTTAAAATTAGCAGATGCGTTTGGCCATTAGTTCCAATAACCAATAACCA
>JBIQIY010000012.1:0-133017 GCA_044507775.1 Flammeovirgaceae bacterium
CTTTCTAGAATCGGGACAGTTCCCAAAGTGAAATTTTAACTGACTATAAATTATATGAATGCTTTCACAAGTTGTTGTTTTGTTTCATGCATTTGCAATAGGCTTTTGCAGCATTCTCAGCCTCATACTCGTTAGTACAGCACGTCAAAAAAGTTAATGGCTCGGATTATCCACTAAGTCCAACCACCGTGGAGAAACACAAAGGCGATGTTTTAACCCGTTCGCTTCTTTAACCATCGCGACGAGTCCTCAGTGTTAACGAATTTGTTATTTCTCCATCGGTAAACCTCCGTGATCTTGCCTGTGCTGCCATTGATGATAATTGTGATCTCTCCTTCTCTGGCTGTCCATGAGCCGCGCTTTTGCCGGGTCTGCATCTTGCCCGAAGCATCTTTGTAACCGTATACCCAAACAGCGCCGCCGTCATCAGCGAGCGCATATGCCTCCGCAGCTTCTCCTAAATAGCCAGTGACCATGACGTTGTACGCGCCAGAATACTTCTTAAGAAAACTGTTCTGCGCTCCGCTGGGTATTATCAAAACCAAAAACAGAAAGGTCAAACTGATGCGGTTCATTTCAATCGAATTTGGATTGTGGCCGCGACTCACAAAAACAAAGCTTTCTTGGTTCCTATTCTTTTTGGACATGCTCGATTTCCCTGCCCGTTTGCTCCTCGTTTGTCATTGCAGCCGAATATCATTCGTAGGCACATCAATCACCGGGGCATTAATATCGGACGGCTTTATACTGACCTTAACCTTTCTTCGTGCCGATGGCGCCCGGGGGACTTTCACATCCTCCAGATTGACGCATTCAGTTAACGTCCGTTTCACCGCCTCGCTGATCACCTTTTCGTCAAACTTGCTCTTGAACTTGCTTCTTATTTGCCTGCGCAAAAATGTGATCCCGGGTTTACTCAGCAGGATAGATGCAATCGTGGTCTTCTCCGTAGCCATAAAATTATTCCACAGTTGATTCAAGCCTTTCTTTACAACCGAATCCCTGTGCAAGAATTGAAGACAGTCAAGACATTCTTTCGCCGCCTCCTTGCTACTCAAATTGATTTCAAAAACTAACTTGGAATCCATCGGCTGCGCGAAGATTACCTTATAGAGCTGCAATATTCTCCCATTCGTCAGCACGACCCACTCTACTCCTTCATTCGCTGCGTATTCGATCGCCTGGCGAAGATGCTTGTTCGATAACGCCAATGATAAAGCCTTGACTTCGACCAAGAAATGCCTGTCACCGCCGATTTGGATCACATAGTCAGCATACGTTCCTTTGATCATATACTCCGTCTTGATTTCCTCGAGCGTTTTGTAGCCGAGCAGATCCGTCAGAATGTGGTTGACCATGATCCTGGTGCCTGATTCATCCAGTTCTTGAATGTCTTTGGAAAAAAATTGCTTTCGATACTCCTTGATGCCGTTAAGGAGCTTCTGGGTTTTCGTGGAGGTTAGCATATCGTTTGGGGTTGCATTTCGGGGCAACCCATGAATGTACCCTATTCCAAAAAAAATGTCAACAACAAAAATCCAAAGTTTATCTTATCACCCCTAAGGGTCCGAGCCCAATCGAAGCAGTTGCGTTGGATATTAGAGGAAGAATCAACTCGGGAAAAGCCAAATTCTTTAACACCAATGTGACTTTAGTTAACCGCACATCGCAGCTGGCAAAGAAACAATCCCGCGAAAAGTTCACACATCTTTCAATAAAAACCATTGGCCTTTTTTCGTTCCGAATTGATACGGTGCGCCTTACTTCGAGCATCCACATAGAACTCATCGCCATATTCCTCTTGGAGTAGCTTGTACATAGTTTCATTGTAACAATCCATTTCGTCCGTACCTCCACCACAACCACCATAGATGAGTTCTATCTCATAATTAGATTTTAGAACCTCGCTTAGAGTCATGTTATCAGGTAAACCGAACTCTATCAAAACATATGAGCTCCTTTCGAAATATCGCTTTGCCAAAGCCGAAGCGGATTCACAGGTTTTACATTGACTCGTTATATAATAAAGTGTTGTTCGCCTGGAATCTGTGAGTGTGAACTCGAATAGAATTAAAACGCTAAAGGTTAGTATAGATACTGTAAATATTGCTATTGGCCCCAAGCGAATGAACTTCATGAAACCAGGATGCGGAAACTATCAAATTCCATAATGAGAAAGCCAGAAAAAAGGACACTCCTCTCCTATTACTACGGCTCAAGGATCATCATGTACCTTTTAACTTAGTAGTAATGGCATTCATAATAATCAACGCCAGTTTCCTGGCTCCAAGCCTCCAGTACTGAGATCAGTTTTCCCTGTGAAGTCGTTGCCAGTGCAATTCTAAATTCGTCATTATCCTTTTTGAGCTCGCGATCATGATGTTCATGCGGCTTGCCCTCGCTGCACTGCTTACATAACATTCGTACACTGGTCGTCCAATTTTCTATGGCAATATCTGACTTCCAGCATCTTTGCTGAAGATCTTCAAAATGTGCGTCGCTGATGGGTTTACATTTAATGCTATATGTCTGATAGTCTGAGCTACTTAGATGCTGTATTTCATCCAACACGGGATACCCTTTTCCTTCGGACATTCTATGACCATTTGCTGCGCCATCATTCAAAACCATGTCCTTGAATCTATGTTCGGACTCTGGCAAAGGAATATTTTTGATTATAGCACGCGCAGGACAGATACGAATGGCCCATACGGTCTCCGCCTCCGCGTTGGAGCTTATTCTAATGCATACATCACTAAGTTTTCCGGCTGTATCTTCATCGATAATTTCATATTCCATTCCGAAGAAGTTCCAACATTGGCGAGCCAGTTTCCAGTCCGTCAGCATGGTTGCAGCAATCCCAAGATTCCATTGAGCAGGTTCTATCTTAGGGTCAAGTTCTGCCGCTCGTTTATTGTGGTGGTATGACTTGTCCCAGTCGTTCCTGTATTTGTAAATCAGACCGAGATTATAGTGGACAGTTGCCCAATCCTCCCGTTCAAATAGAATCTTTTCATATATTCTTATTGCCCCGTCTTTGTCTCCGTTGTCGGATGCTTCGATGGCCTGATCGAGTAGCGTTTCCAGAATTAGCATCAGAAGCACAAGATAGTAATTAATCCAGTTTTGAAGAATATAATCGGTTCGCCTGCATCCCTGACGTGGTCGACAAATGCGTACCATAGATCAATGGAGGACAAATACGGAAAGTCATGGCCGCAACCTCTCCCCTCCCTATCGACCTCGCTTACACCAGACTCTCCCTGTTAAAATCCAGGTAGTTTATCTGCTTCTCTTCAAACACTTGCTCGAGAGCCTCACAACCCTTCTCCTCCTTGAACCTCCGTTCCTGCTCGGTTATCGCAATGAACCAATAGATGTGAGTAGTCCGCCCATTGAAATCAAAAAGCTCCAGCTGTTCGCCATCCAAATTAGGGCAATGAAATCAGGCCGTGATTACACGCAGCGATGTACGACACACCTTTTCCGACATTGACCGTATGATGTAGTCCCAGCGGCGCAGCATTCCTGTGATACGATGCCGCCAAAGTGAGAAGTTCAAGAAGAGCACGATCTTTTCTCGCAGAGTATACGATCAGCTCGATTAAGTTGTCATCACTGCGATCGGCAGACATGCCCACCGTTGCATACGTCCACACGGCGTGTCTGCCCGGCGGAAGCTCCAGAATAAAAAATTCAGGATGCAGTTTCTCAGTTGGTCCAATGTGCCAGCGGAGAACTTTACCGCGAACACCATAGTACCGTTCATAGTGTTCCCTGAGCTTCAAAACATATGATTTTAGGTTCATCAAATCATGTTCAATCTCTTCATATGCATCCGTAACCATGGTCTAAATCAGCCCCGCACCCTACCCCTTCCATCCAAGCAAAACCTGCCTGATCGAAATCACATGCAGAAACGCGGCCATGGGTAACAACACCGAAGCCAGCAACAAGTAAGGGAAATGAACAAACTCCGTTTTCATTACTGAATCTACATATTCCCCGAAATAATAGGATGAGATGAATGAGTAGACTGTAAAGGCAAGCACCAATAGCGACGCGATATTCCATAGCAGCAAACTCTGTAAAGAAAACTTCTTGTTCAGCAATAAAACTCCAACTACCAACGCCGACACACCCACGACAATATCAAAGTTGAGCCCTTCAAAGGTTACACGCTGCGGGAAAACGCCATTGCGATAAGCACCGTAGATCAGCAACTCAACCAGTATCCGAAACGATGTTAAGAAAACAGGAACGTGCAAGGGCATTCTTTCCAGGACATTCTTGAAAGATCTGGTTCCGGTAAACACTATCCCCGCAACAACAGCCGGGATCGCAAGCAACAACGGAATCCTGGGAGGTAAACCGAAATCTTCCAGCACGCCTGATCGTGAAAGGAACACAAGGTAGATCAGCCAAACCCAACCGGCGATCATATAACGCGCACTGAGCCGTCTGGGATTGTCAGCGTATTTAAATAACGCGAAGATCATCAAAAACACAAGGGCCGACAATACGTAGAAACCAATTTGAACTATCATAAATTGTAGCTTTGTTCATTCCTACCTTACCCCTTATCCCTCATCCTGTACCACCTCTATTCAACTTCCCCATACGCCCGCACCGGAAATGTCCCCACTCCCTTAAACTTCGGCGGAACAGCACTGAAGCGAAATCCCGCATCCGGAAGCTGGTCAAGGTTGCACATGTGTTCGCAGATGAGGATGCCGGCACGGAGCAAAATTGTATGCGTCGGCCGACGGTTGCCTCTGGTATCGTCGATATTGTGTGAATCGATTCCGACAAGAGCCACTCCCCGATCGCGAAGGAAAACAGCAGCATCCTCTGTCAGAAATGGGTGGTTTTCAAAATATGCATCCGTGCGCCAAAACTTGCTCCAGTTGGTGTTCACCAGCACCGCCTTCCCTCCTACGTCCAGGTTCTCAAAGTGCCTCCTGTCAATGGCAAGTCCTTTTCCGTAGTCTACACGCACGACGATGCCATCAAGGCCGACAAATCTTTCCAATTCCACCTGACTCAGGTCTTCACCATCCGGATAACGATGGAACGGACAATCCACATACGTTCCCGTATTAGCCACCAACTCAATTTTCGCAATCTGAAATTCCGTTCCGGGCTCGTAAAACTCGCGGGATTTTTCACGGCTGAGATAATCACAGACAACCGGCGCCGGAAGTCCTTTGTAAGTGATCATTCCGTTTTCAATGACGTGACTGAGATCTACTAACCGCGACATAGGCCATGGTGGATTGCGGTAAGAAAGATACGCAAAGTTCAGTGAGTGAAATGCCACGAATACACGAATGTCAGAGTTCATTCATGCTATTCACCCGGATTGAAAGAGTGATCATTAACCTGCATTTCAACCCGTCTTTTAAACCTACCTTTCCACCTGCATTAAACCTGTCTTTAAACCTGTTTTTAACCTGCGTTTCAACCTGTCTTTAAACCTGCATTAAACCTGCCTTTCTACCCACCCTTGAACCTCTTCTTATAGTCCATCGCCTCCCGTACCATCTTTCCGGCACGCCTTCCCTCACGCTTCTTATCCGAGGCGCTCATTTCAAAACGGCGCTGCTCTTTGACCAGCTTCACATAGCTGTCGTAGATCATCTCCGGCAACTCGCCGCTCTTTACCGCAGCAATCACAGCACAGCCAGCCTCACCCATGTGCGTGCAGTCGTTGAACCTGCACTGCGACGAAAATTCGCTGATCGCCGGAAAAAGGTCCGTCTTGTGATCTGTCGCGGAGGTCATCCCGAACTCGCGCATCCCCGGGGTGTCAATGACCAGACTGCCGCTGTCGAGTAGAAAGAGATCGCGCGTGGAAGTGGTGTGTTTTCCTTTTTGGTTAAAGCCACTCACAGCGCCTGTGCGTTGTACTGACTCGCTCATCAAAGCATTCACGAGCGAGCTTTTTCCTGCACCGGAGGATCCGACAATCACGTACGTCTTACCTTTCTCCAACACACTCGAGCGAATCATATCGATACCATCGCCCGTCACCGTGCTGCACAGGTGAATCGGATATCCGCGCTTCAGGCCTGTCACGTCCCTGACAAAGGCTTCCGGGTCGCCCGCGAGATCGGCTTTGTTGAGTATGATAATCGGCCTGATGCCACAGGCGATGATCTGAACGATATACCGGTCGAGACGCATCAGGTTGAAGTCGCGATCCAGGCCCTGAACAATCAGCGCAGCGTCGATGTTGCACGCCAGCACCTGCGTGGTGCCTTCGGTGCCAGCCTCCCTCCTGCCCAGTGCGTTGGTTCGTTTGAGTACGTCAGTAATGTAACCGATGGAATCAAAGTCGTCATAGAGTACCCAGTCACCGACTTTGGGAATGTCCTCTGTCGCGTTTCCATAAAGGAGTTTGCCGGACACTTCCGCCTCGAGCTCACCCTTCTCCGTCATGAGAAAATATTTGAAGCCCTTCACGCTGATGACGCGTCCGGGCAAAAGTCTGTCTTTCGGATGATGATTGTATTCTTCGGCGTGGAAGTCGTTCCACCCGTATTGAGTTAAGGTTGTCATTGAAAAAGAAAGTTGTGACCGCGTCACAGCGTGATGTGGCGCGACCGGTTGAATAATATACAGAACACTAAAAGACTGTGGCGTTGAGAACGGCCAGCAGTCAGGCTGCAATTATTCCGGCGAGGGAGTGGTATGATGAGGGTAGTGTCATCGGAACAAAGATAAGAAAAATTTTCTCCACATTGTCATTGAACAAGGGAGGACCTGATCGAGTACTGGCAGAAAGGACCTTGCCGACTCAAATTCAAAGCATATAATCGAATCGAAGAGACGACCTATCGCAGTCCGGCTAGGGACGGATTAACTTTTGTCCCGTTAGGGATGGATTAAGTGTAGTCCCGTTAGGGAAGGTCAAGTGTAGTCCCGTTAGGGACGGTCAAGTATAGTCCCGTTAGGGATGGGCAAGTGTAGTCCCGTTGGGGATGGTCAAGTGTAGTCCCGTTGGGGATGGTCAAGTGTAGTCCCGTTGGGGATGGTCAAGTGTAGTCCCGTTAGGGACGGGCTTATTGCAGTCCCGTTAGGGACGATCTTATGGTAGGGCGGGGTGAAGCTTGCGAAACCCCGCCCCACGAATGCGTTATCGAAATTAAGTCCCGTAGGGACGGCCTTATGAGAAGCACGCACCACCTGTTTGATAACAATAGTGAATCCGACAATTTCTGCCATGATCATAGTGCGTAGTGCGCACCAGATATGGCCATCCCTACGGGATTCAATAATAAATTCGCGCATCGTTTTTCTACCATAAGGCCATCCCTAACGGGATTCAGTGCGCACTAACTCCGGCATCCGGTTATCAAGTTGCGTTACAGGTGATGTTGAAATTTCACTCCATGGCACGATGCTGTTCTGCAGGGAAGTGTCTTATCTCACGCAAGGGCCGCAAAGCGCGCTATTAAATGCAGGCCGTAAAAACGTTCATATGCTATCCAGCTGACCTCCGTACTTTCACATCGAAGAGCCAATAGACCGCAAAGTTTCCCTTCTGCCTTCGCTCCGGCGCCAATAAAGCCCAAGCTTCGTCGGACACGGCACAGGATCGGGTGGTGCTGAAATGACATAGCACAAACAAAACGAGTTTCGAATCGCCGCGCAAGTTCGGCCTTCCATCCGCCTCTGCCCGGTCTCACAAAGTTTGCAATCATTACCACCCGAGCTTGCGAGGGACTCCGCTTTGCGAGCCATTGACCGATCAGCTATCAAATCCATAATCACCTTGATAAACCGACAAGTTCACTATAGCACAGCTTTGCGCCTTCGCGGCCCCTGTCTCCCGGCGCGCCAGCCTCAGCATCGGCAGGCAGCTTTGCGTGAGACTACAACTCTTCCGGCCTAGCGGTATTGCAAATCATTGCACAACAAGAAATCTCGCATTGTGAGTATGTTTGGAAGTTTACAGAAGGCACGATGCGGTTCTGCGGGGAAAAGTTTTATCTCACGCAAGGGCCGCAAGGCGCGCTATTAAATGCAGGCCGTAAAACGTTCATATGCTATCCAGCTGACCTCCGTACTTTCACATCGAAGAGCCAATAGACCGCAAAGTTTCCCTTCTGCCTTCGCTCCGGCGCCAATAAAGCCCAAGCTTCGTCGAACACGGCACAGGATCGGGTGGTGCTGATTGAAAACGGTACTAACCAGAACTCCTTGGAAGGACTGCACAAATAGTCAACGAATGTCAACCGTACCTTGAAAGTTGAATGTAAGCCGGGAGTTGTCTGCGGGATCAGTCGAATCAATTTTTAAGGTGAAGCTATCTCCGTTCCGCTTGATCTGGATTTGACCTTCAAGCCCACGAAACCAGGTTTCATCCACATGAATGGCGCCATCTCCATTGTCGTCTACGCGTAGACTAAGTGAAGTGTAAAAGCTTTCATCCAAGGGCGCCTTGTCATTATAAACATCCTGCGGAGAGACCGGAGAAAAAGACCCGCCTGTGAATTCAGGACTATGGTCAGCCATGGTGGTGTAAATATAAAAGCTAAGCGTATAGGTGCCCGGCGAAAGAAGAGAATGAGTCTCGGGATCGACCTCGCCATCCCTGAACTTCATGTGGTAGTAATAATGAGTTGGACCGATCTCAGGGTCGTTATAGCGCAGATCTGCCAGCTCCTCGCCGTAGCTAAAAGAAGCATATCGCACCTCAAACTTCCTCCCATTGAACACAATCAGATTATCCGGCTTATCGGGTTCATCATCTTTGCAAGATAAAACGAGAAATAAAAAACACGCGAAATACAAAAATCGCAGAATGAACTTGAGTGGCCGGAACATCGAGAGGCTTTATAATAACGGAATAAACCTAAAAAAATAATTTAGTGATTCCTATAAGATGGTGTCGCAGCATTGAACCGTTAATCGGATAACCCCTAAGGCTTCGCAAAATTTAAAAGTCCTTCTCATTAAGAGATTGGGAACGAATTTACGCGCACTCGGGTCATCCACAAGCGGTTGACTTTTTTAGATTGATTGATTTGCCGAATATGATCCGGACTGTGGACGTTGACCACGCATCAGAATTGGAAAATTCATGTTATCAAAATTGATTCCCGTTCAACCCTTCCAGGGTTGATTGTTTGTATCATTATCCCACGTTTTACGTGGGGCTATTCAAGATTTTAACCCCTGTCGGGGTTGGCCCACAACGGTCAGCAATTCGGCGACAGACAGTTACGCGCGGCTGAAGACGAGTGACTTCCGCGGTGGCATCGGAGCGTTACCCGGCAAAGAGCAGCGAGAGCTCAGCTCAACCGATTGACCTGATGCTGTAGCATTCCATCTACAGATCACCAGAGGTCAATCGCACCTTTACACAGATACATAGACACTCCCCAATAGAACATAGCCCTCCAAATCATGTCACACCTTAAAACGATTTAAACCGTGCAGCGCTTAATCCTCATAACAGCTTGCCATTACCATGATACCCCTTATACCTCTTATTCCCCTTATGCCCCCTTATTCCCCTTATCTCCTTATTCTCCTTATTCCCTTATCCCCCTTACCCCTTATACCTTTATTCCTTTATGCTCTTATACCTCTACACATACCTCTATACCTCTAACCCCTACAACCTATACCTTTATACCCTACACCTTATACCTCTATACCCCTACACCTTACACCTCTATACCCCTACAACCTATAACCTCTCTCCCTTTCACCTACAATCTCCCGCCTTTTGGCTACATCCAAGTCCCCTCCGGCATGCACCTTTGCATCATCAAACACAAAACAAAGTAACAATGAACAAAATCGCATTAATTACAGGAGGCAGCCGTGGCCTGGGAAAAAATATGGCCATCGCACTCGCGAAAAAAGGAATCGACGTTATGCTGAGCTACAACACGAACAAGGAAGCCGCCGACAGCGTCGTGAAAGAAATTCAGTCGCTTGGAAGGAAAGCGCGAGCTTTTCAACTGGATGTCAGCGACTTTAACACACTGGATGCTTTTATCTCCGAAGTAAACAACTGGCTTACCAAAGAGTACGGCAGTCCGAAATTTGATTTCCTGATCAACAATGCGGGCACGGCGCTGTATGCACCTATTACAGAAGTAACCGAGGAGCAGCTGGATACAATTATCAACATCCATTACAAATCCGTATTTTTTCTCACGCAAAAGACGCTGCCATACATCAACGACGGCGGCGGGATTGTAAATGTCTCGTCGGGGCTGACCCGGATCGTTATCCCTGGCCCCTCCGTTTACGGATCGATGAAGGCCGCAGTAGAAACACTGACTCGCTACATGGCAAAAGAACTTGGCCCGCGTAAGATCCGGGTGAATGTGATTGCTCCAGGGGCTATTGAAACCGACTTTGGAGGAGGCCGCCTTAGAGACAATAAGGAACTCAACACGCAAATTGCCTCGATTACAGCGCTTGGACGCGTAGGCCTGCCAGACGATATCGGCGGTGTGGTCGCCTTTCTGTGCACGGAGGACGCGCGTTGGGTGAACGCACAGCGCATTGAAGTGTCAGGCGGACAAGCGATTTAAATTTATAATTTCACGCCATGAAACCATTAAGGATCCGATCAATCAGCGAGTTTCACAAGTACCACCGGCTGCCGCAGCCCGAGCATCCACTTGTCAGCGTTGTGGACTATGCCATGGTGGCTGAAGCGAAGAAATACAATGAACCTCAGCCCATGGTTGGGGATTATTATACGATCTCGGCAAAGCGCGGCCTCGGCGCGAAGATGCGATACGGCCAGCAGGAGTATGATTTTGACGAAGGCGTGATGTACTTCCTCGCTCCCGGGCAAGTGCTTCAGCCCGCGCCTTCCATGCCGGACGCGAAGCCGACGGGCTGGATCCTGCTGATCCATCCGGACTTCCTGTGGCACACGCCATTGGCGAAAACGATTCGGCACTACGAATACTTCGACTACGCAGTGAATGAAGCGCTATTCCTTTCCGAAAAAGAAGAGGCGACGCTGAACAATATTATCCTGAACATCAAGCAGGAATATCACAGCAACATCGACAAGTTCAGCCAGAGCATCATCATCTCGCAAATCGAAACACTGCTCAACTATGCCGAACGGTTTTATCAACGCCAGTTCATCACCCGCAAGATCACGAGTCATCGCATCCTGGAAAGGACTGAAGAAATACTGGAGGATTATTTCGGCAACGAGGACGTACCACTGAAGGGACTGCCGACGGTGCACTACATGGCCGAGGTGCTCAACGTCTCACCGAAGTACCTCAGCAGTTTGCTCAAGGTGTTGACAGGCCAAACTGCGCAGCAGCACATCCACGAAAAGCTGGTTCAGAAAGCGAAAGAAAAACTGTCGACTACCGATTTATCCGTTGGCGAGATCGCGTACGCCCTCGGTTTCGAGCATCCTCAATCGTTCAGCAAGTTCTTCAAGATAAAGACGCATCTCTCCCCACTGGAATTCAGGCAGTCATTTAACTGATGGCTGTTTTACTTCTAAGGACACCTGACGCATTGAGTGATTAGGATCGCTGCCACCAAATAAAAAATGCGCAACGCCATTGCAGGCTTTGCGCATTTCACTATCCACTCGATCTCGACTTCACTATGGTGTAAAGCCGCCGTCACACTAACAACCCTTTTTCCACGTCAGACTCTTCCTCATCCCCTGCTCCTTGATCGCTTTCATCATCGATGCATCTAACATTCTTTCCTTGTCTCCTTCCGGGGTATTGTTAGCGATGTAGTCCAGTCGCTTTTCATTAAGTGATTGTATCTCCGCCTGAATCTTTGCGCGCTCTTCCGATTTCTGCTTGATATAGGCCTTGCGTTGATCCAGACTCATGGTGCGCATTACTTCCGGCAGGTCTTCTGACCGGGTTTCCGCAACTATTTTTTCATTGTCCTTTGCGGCATCCACCAGATCCCAGCTGGAGTTCTTGTAGGCATGAGAACTCTTGCAAAAGCTGCGCTCGGCCATATTCGCCAGGCCATAACTCGCAGCATTCCTGTCTTGCACGATTTGTTGTTCCTTCCGGAATTTTCCCGCAGCTCCGTAGTAAACATAGGTCTCGTTAAGCTTATCGTTCAGGGCAGCAATCTCATCATCGTATGGTGTAGACACGTATACGGTTTCGTTGTTTTGCTCGATGCTCATGAATGATCCACCTGTCAAGTCGGCGCTACGCTTCCAACCCAGGCTGATGCCGGTATTGAAATCACCGCAATAGATGGTATTCACGAGCACCCCTTTTTTCTTTGCCACGCTACAAGCCAGCTCGTACGACACATTCCCCTGTGAAAATTCTTCATTGCCTGCAATAAAGATCATTTTCAGATCGGCGCTGGAAGCTGACCACGCCAATTGATTCAATGAAGTATGAATCACCTGTCCGCAATATTCGTGGCCGCCATTAGTGCGCAGGGAGAATAACTTCTCTGAAATAACGTCCAGGTCTTCCGTTAAGCCACTTACCTGGCGGATATAGCCTTCAGCAGAAGAAAGTCCATCATTGCCATATTCATAAAGCGCAATCTTGATGTTAGGCTGAGCGCCACCGTCGCCTTTGGCAATCGCGACCTCGTTTACAATTTTCCACAACTGTGCTTTTGCCTGATCGATGAGTCCATCCATACTATTGCTTGTATCGAGCAAAAGCGCAAGCATGATCGACTGACCCTTGGCCGGGGCATCGACTTGCTTGTCCGGGGTCCGATTTTCAGTTGTAAAGCTCATGAGCAGGAAAGCCATCAAGAACAAAAGGTGGCTCAATGAGATGCGGGAATGACGTAGTAGTCTCATATTAGTTTGCGTTTTGTTTTGAGAAAGTTCACGCAAAAAGGCACAGCAGGATACCTAAACTTAGTGAAGGCATGAACTGGCTAAGCGAAAGTAGCCGTCGACTGAGTGAACTGGCAGAAATTCACCCCCGCGGGCCTAACAGGCTAATTTTTATAGTGTTACCTTACGAAAGAATATAGCCCATACGATGTTCAACCGATTATTCCTGCTCGCTTTCCTTGCCCTGCTGATGGTGAGTACATGTGTGGCGCAGAAGGCCAGGGAGTCGTACAAGAAAAGCCTATACAGTCAAACGAGCGCGAAACAACTACTGAACGAGGCGGAAGCGCTCACAGCGTCCAACCCGGATAGCGCCCTGGACAAAGTGCAGCATGCACTCGCGATAAGCGTGGCACAAGGGGATTCGTTTAGTGAAGGCCGAGCCTACATCCTGCTGGCCAAAGTCAACGAAGGTATCCTCGAATGGAAGCTTGCCTACGAAAACTACCTGCGCGCAAAGGAAAAGCTGGCGTCCGGGACTCATACACCTGAGTATGTGGAAACCTTGAGGGGCCTCGGGAATATGGCTTTGAAGCTGCAAGACTACACCGCAGCCCTTCAATATTACAATGAGGCTCTGGGGCTTTTGCTCGACAACACAGAGCGAATGGAATTTACCATCGCGCTTTCGGAAGTCCATTATCAAATGAGGCGTTACCACGACGCTATGAATGTATTGAACAATGCCTATGACCGCGACAAGGTTCAAACCCCTGAATTTCAAAACCAGTGTAGAAAAATCGATGTTACACTCAATGGACTGGATAAAAATGAGAACCTTTACAGCAACTCCCTGACCACACTTCGCAGCGGTAATCGCATAAGCGACGAAGAGAAGCAATCTGTTCAACAAACCAAAGAAGCGATCGTCGACCTATTGCAACAGAATAAATTGTACGACGAAGAGATACATTTACGCAAGCAATCCATTGAATTCAATACTGAGTTAAACAACTTCGCTGAAGTCAGCAAAGACCGGGTGGCTATCGGCAAAAATCTGGAAGCCAAGGGTGAAACGTCCGCTGCTATCAGAGAAGCTGAAGAAGCTGCCCGCGTCGCAACGACCATCAACAATCCATCGACGGAAGCGAACGCCTTTCTTTTCCTCGCCGATCTCTATGGAAAAAGTGGCCAGGCCAGGATGGCGCTCAACGCTTATAAGAAATACAGTGACGCCATCGCCAGAAAAGAGGCGCAGAGTGAAAGCCGGTTAATGGAAAAATCCGAACTCATCCGCAAGCAAAAGGAAATTGAAGAGTACACAAGGGATGTTTCCATTGGTCTTCGCGAGGCCACCATTGAGCAGGCAACGCTCTACCGGCAGCAACTCGTCATTTATGGGTTGCTCGCGATTATCCTCATCATCGGCGTTACGTCCTTCTTTATCTTCAAAAATGCCCGGGCCAGCAAACTGGCAAATCGCTTACTGGCCTTGAAGTCATTGCGCGGGCAGATGAATCCACATTTTATTTTCAATGCTTTAAATTCCGTAAATCAATTTATTTCGGAACAAGACGAACGCACGGCCAACCGGTTTCTCGCCGAGTTTGCTCAGCTCATGAGACTTGTCCTGGAAAATTCTCAGGAAGACTTTATTCCCCTGCAAAAAGAGCAGGAAATACTTTCCCTATACCTGAAGCTGGAACACTACAGGTTTCGCGACAAATTTGATTATGAAATAAAGATCGACGAACAAGTAAATCCTGAGGCAATCCAAATTCCGCCGATGCTGATACAGCCCTATATTGAAAACGCGGTGTGGCATGGACTGCGGTACAAAAATCAGAAGGGAAAATTGCTTTTGCATTTCTACAGGCAAAACGGAAACCTTGTGGCTGAAATTACAGACGATGGTGTCGGGCGGCAACGATCTGCTGAGCTGAAAACTGCAAACCAGAAGAAGCATATCTCAACGGGGTTGAAAAACATCGAAGAGCGGCTGGCGATTATCAACAAAGTGTATCAATTGGATTATCGCGTCCACATTGAAGATCGCAAGGACAATGGAACCCGCGTGAGCGTATACCTTCCGGTTCCGAAAACAACCTAGACCATGATGAAGGCCGTGATTATCGACGACGAAGAAGACAGCCGGAAAATTCTGGCGAACTACCTGGCGAAGTATTGCATCGACGTAAAAGTGTGCGGCTTCGGTGAATCTGTCGTTACAGGCAAAGAAGCTATCGAAAAACACAATCCGGATGTTGTCTTCCTGGATATTGAAATGCCTTACGGCAATGGCTTTGACCTTCTCGACCGCATAAATGACATCACCTTTGAAACCGTGTTTGTCACTGCCTTTGACCACTATGCAATTCAGGCATTAAACCAGAGCGCTGCCTACTATTTACTGAAGCCCATCAGCATAGACGAACTCATCAACGCAGTCGACAAAATCCGCACCGAGAGAAGTGAAGCCAGTGCCCCGCGCCACAGTCGCGTATTGCTCGACAACATCCGAACGCCGGTCAATCAAAAGATCATGCTACCCACAATGGAGGGATTTGAGATCGTAGCGATCAATACCATTCTATATTGCGAGGCCGCCGATAATTTCACAAGGTTTTATCTGGAAGGGGTAGCTAATCCGCTCCTGATTTGCAAGACGCTAAAGTATTTTGAAGAAATCCTGAAAGATCATCGATTCCTTCGAATCCATCGCTCCCATCTCATCAACCCGGACTATGTAATCCGCTACACCAAGGGCAAAGGCGGATCGGTTACAATGAAGAACAACAAGGTCCTGGAAATGTCCGCAGAAAAGAGGCGCCAGTTCCTGGGGATATTCGAGAAGTGACTTCCGGCTCAGCGCAAGTCAGAAAACTTCCGAATGAAATATTTCTGTGACGCCGATCAAGATTGCCCCTTAAAATTGTAATCCATTTAATATCTTTAGCATTAGCGGAAATTAATGCGTCATGGCCCAAAACGTTCAGGTTGATCCTTTTAAGATTATTGGCATCTCCAGCTCGACTACCAACGCCGACGGTCAGTCAGTGATCGATCTGGGCAAGCTCTGGAACAGGTTTCGGGCAGAGAACCTGCTTTTGCGTATACCCAACAAGTTGGCCAACGATGTGTACATGATCTACACCGACTACCTGACCGACCACCGGGGAGCCTATACGGCAATCGTCGGATGCAAGGTTACATCCCTGAACAACATCCCCTCGGGAATGATCGGGCGTGAGTTCAACGGCGGGCAATACCTGAAGTTCACAGCCAAGGGGAAAATTCCGCACGTCGTAGTCCGCCAATGGAGGGAGATCTGGAATGAGGATAAAAAGCTCGGCCGCAAATTTACCGCGGATTTCGAGGTCTATGGCCGCAAATCCCGCGACCCGGAAAATTCTGAAGTGGAGATTTTTATCGCCATTAAGTGAATGCTGTTGAATGCTGTTGAATGCAAGTTGAAAAGCAGGTCTAAATGCAGGTTAAATGCAGGTTGAAAGGCAGGTAGGAATGCAGGTCTAAAGGCAGGTGGAAAGGCAGGTAGGAATGCAGGTTTAAATGCAGGTTTAATGCAGGTGGGAAGGCTGGTTTAAATGCAGGTTTAATGCAGGTGGGAATGCGGGGTGTGTATACTACCACTTCTCTCCCACTTCCGGCAGTCGTTCGACTAACCACCCCCCTATCCCCCCTATTTCCCTATCCCGTTATCCCCCCTATTTCCCTATCCCGTTATCCCCCTTATTTCCCCTATCGCCCTTATCCCCCCTATTTCCCCTATTCCCAAAAAAAAATTTTTCCCACCCTTTGGATTATTCAAACTAGATTCCTAGTTTTAACTAGTTATTTAGTTCAATAGCCCGATGAAACAGAAACCGATCCAGCAATTAACCAAGGCGGAAGAAGAAATTATGCAGGTCCTGTGGGACCTTGACTCGGCCTTTGTCAAAGACATCATCACCAAACTGCCTAAGCCGAAGCCAGCTTACAACACGGTATCCACCGTCGTCCGAACGCTCGAGCAAAAAGGGTTTGTCGGACATGAACCGCTCGGCAAGTCTCACAAATATTTTCCGCTGATCACAAAAGACTCGTATACGCGGTCTTTCATGAAAGGATTTGTAAAACGCTACTTCAGCGGGTCGTACCAGGAGATGGTTTCGTTCTTCACGAAAGAGGATAAACTCAGCGTCAACGAACTGGAGCAACTCGTTAAAGAACTCAAAAACATTAAAGACAAGAACTCATGAGCAATTATCTGATCGAACTTGCGGCCGTTCATACCGTGCTGATGCTGGGGTACTGGTTTTTTCTGAGAAAAGAAAGGCAGTACCCGAAAATGAGGTTTTACCTGGTTGCCTCTACCCTCCTGGCGCTGATCATCCCCTTCCTCAAACTACCCAGGCTGCTGTTCGGGGGTAATGAGCCACTGGAGGCGGTACCCATGGGAATCATCCGGTTAGAATCCATGGCGGTCACCTCCACTGTTGAAGCTTCCACCTGGCCTTACGACATACTAGTCTGGATATACTTCACCGTCAGCGGATACCTGTTATTCAAATTCCTGAGTGGGATTGTTTACCTGGTCCGCCTGGAGCGCAGGAGCCGGCACGAGCGATTTAACGATATGACTATCCGCCGCGCCGCCGGTATCAAAGGAAGTTTCACTTTCTTCCATTGGATCTTCCTAAGCGACCAAATCGATCCGGGCCAGCGCGGCTATGAGGTGATCCTGAAACATGAAAAGGCACATGCGTCTTTAGGACACACGTATGATCTGCTGCTCTTCGGATTGTTTAAAATATGCTTCTGGTGGCTTCCCACCGCATGGATCATCACGAAAGAAATCAAAAAAATACACGAATACCAGGCTGATGCTGTCGCGATCAAGTCGTGCGATGTTGACCAATATTCGTCTATACTGATCAGTTCTACTTTAAAAACAAGTGGATTGGTTCTGGCCAGCTCCTTCCACGACGGTTTAATTCTCAAACGATTAAAAGCTATGAAACAGCAAGCAAAAAAAATCAGCTTATGGAAACTCGGCGCCTTGTCCGCCCTGTGCGTCTCGCTCATCATCGTCTTCGCGTGCAGCGAAGAGACAGATCGCGAAATAAAAGAACTCGGCAGCCAAAGCAATACCATCGCCTTTGAGCAGCTACCTGCTGCGATGCAAAAAGATCTCGCAGACATTAAGGACGGATTGTCGTTCCTGAAGCTGGAGGTACTCGACGAAAAGAAGATATCTGATATAAAGGAGTTAAAGGACCTGGATCCAAACCTCATTTATTCTATCAATGTCCAGAAGGACGAGACTAACAAGACCATCTACCTCGCGATCAAAAAGGATGCAGCCAACTTTGACTATTTATCCGATAAGGCCAAAATGGACGGCGACGTTTTCACCATCGTGGAATCACAACCCGAATTTGAAGGTGGGATAAGTGGTTTCCGCGGGTATGTGGCAAAGGCAATCAAATATCCGCTCGAAGCACGGAACAAAGGCGTTGAGGGACGGGTTGACGTTCAGTTCGTGGTCGAGAAAGATGGTTCCTTATCCGAGGTAAAGGCTATCAACGGGATCGGCGCGGGGTGCGATGAAGAGGCTGTAAAGGTCGTGCAAAACTCTCCCCGCTTCAAACCTGGGACGCAAAATGGCAAGCCTGTAAGAGTGCGAATGGTAGTACCCATCATGTTCCAACTCGATGAAACGAAGGTCAACCCTGACAACAGCAAGCAGGGTGTTGTGATCATCGAGGAAGTTCAGTCCCAAAATAGCAAGTTCACCGTTGAGGCCAGCTTCGCGAATGGTGAATGGTCCGGCAAAGTACTCGATGAAGATGGCAACGCGCTTCCCGGCGTCAACATTCTCGTGGCGGGTACCACCAGCGGAACTGTGTCGAACCAGGATGGAAGCTTCAAACTGAAAGCCGACCCATCGCAGGAACTCAATTTCAGTTTCGTCGGATATGAAAATATGAGGATACGAAAAAAATAGATCTTTCTCTCAGTTGCCTTTCGCGCTTAAGTAGTCAGGCCCGCCTTCGCTAAGCTTCGGCCGGCAGGCCCGCCTTCGCTAAAGCTTTGGCTGGCGGGCCTGAGCCGCGCCGAAGCTCCCCTCAGCCGCCTGTCCTGAGCCGCGGGACGCATGGGTGTGGCAAGTGGCGAAGGATCTCGTGAACATAAGACGCCCCTGTGCAAACGATAGGTTATCATTTGGTGCAGTACACCGGGACGCAATCCTTATATTCGCGGGATCCTTCGCCTTTGGCCACGCGCAAAACTGCGCGCTGCTCAGGACCCAGGGAGAAAAATTATGAAAACCCAATACTTCACCGCCACCAGCCTCGACGGCTATATCGCCGGGCCAAACAATTCACTCGATTGGCTCATGCAGTTCGGATCGGAAGATCCGTCCTATGGCGAATTCATCCAGCATGTCGGCGCTATCGCGATGGGATCATCCACCTACGAATGGGTTTTGGAACACGACACCTTCCTGGATCCGGAAAAGCCAAAACCGTGGCCCTATCAACAACCCACCTGGATCTTTACGTCCCGGACATTGAAGACCGTTCCGGGAGCTGATATTCGTTTTGTAAAAGGAGATGTGCGTCCGGTTTTTAAACAAATGAGCGAAGCTGCGGGCGGAAAAAATCTCTGGATCGTCGGAGGAGGTCATCTCGCAGCACAGTTTCACGAATACGGCTTACTCGATGAAATGATTCTCACGATTACTCCGGTTATCCTGGCTGCAGGCTCACCGCTCTTCACCACCAGCATTATAAAGCCGCCGTTGCAAGTAATCTCCGTCAAGCAGTTTGGTGAAGCGTTCGTTCAGATCCATCTGCAAATCAAGAAAGCAGAATAGCGGATCACGCGTAATTTCGCTTACCTCCAGCGGAAACTCAGCGGAAAAACTCAAAATTCACCTCCGCTGTAATATGCGCGCAGGAATTTTCCCCCGACTTTTTATTTTTTTCACGATAATTTTATTTTTGCCCGCATCAAAAACAAGGCACGCCGTGGTTCTGCCGGCGCTGCTCTAAGTGTGCGTTTACTCTAACGCCAGTGTGATACTTTAACAGGATCAACGCTTGTATTATGGATATACAAATTGAAAATCTCACGAAGCGATACGGCACCCAGACGGCTGTAGACAATATCTCATTCGAAGTCCGAACCGGGGAAGTACTCGGCTTCCTCGGTCCCAACGGTGCCGGCAAGAGTACCTCGATGAAAATGATCACAGGCTACCTGGGGATCGGGGAAGGAGATATCATTATCGGCGGACGCTCGGTGCAGGAAGCCGGCGATGAATTGAAAAAATTCATCGGCTACCTGCCCGAGAATAACCCGCTCTACCTCGATATGCCGGTCATCGACTACCTGACTTTCTGCGCCGCCTTGCAGGGAGTTGAACGAGCGAATATTTCTCCCCGCGTCCGGGAGATGGTGCGAGTGTGCGGACTTAATAGTGAGAAGCACAAGAAGATTGGCGAACTCTCCAAGGGATATCGACAACGCGTAGGTCTTGCGCAGGCAATGGTGCATGACCCGCAAATCCTTATTCTGGATGAACCCACTACCGGCCTGGATCCCAATCAGATCGTCGAAATCCGAAAGCTTATCCGCGAGTTAGGAAAAGAGAAGACCGTGATCCTCAGCACGCATATTCTCCCTGAAGTTGAGGCTACGTGTGACCGGATCCTGATCATCAACCGTGGCGCCATCGTCGCCGATGGAACGGCTGACACGCTGCGGAAGCAGGCGGCGGGAAATGAACTGCTGAAAATCCAGGTTGAAGACGGCGCTCATGCGGAAATCCTGCGCGCACTAACAGCACTCACTACCGTACAGAAGGTCGAGTCAATCGACGTCTCTGGAAATCGTTTTGAGATCCAAAGCAAGCCGGGGGTCTCATCCAAGCGGGACATCTTCCGGCTTTGTGTCGACAAGGGCTGGATGCTCGGGGAGATCATTCCCATCGAAACACGCCTGGAAGACATCTTCAGAAACCTAACCATGAACTGAGTATGAACGCTATCTGGACCATAACAAAACGTGAGCTCAACTCTTTCTTTGATTCGCTGATCGCCTACATCATGCTCGTGCTGTTTCTCGGGTTCAGCGGATTCTTCACGTGGCTTCTCGGATCCGATATTTTCCTGGTCGGCGAAGCCAGCCTTGAATCGTTCTTCAACGTCGCCTTCTGGACTCTTTTCTTTTTCATTCCAGCCCTGACGATGCGACTCCTGGCCGAAGAAAAGAAGACGGGAACCATTGAGCTGTTGCTCACCAAGGCCATCACGGATCGCGAGCTGGTGGTGGGGAAATTTCTAGCTACTCTCCTGCTCGTGCTCATAGCCCTGCTCTTTACCCTCCCCTACGTAATCACCCTCGCCAACATCGGCAATATCGACGCGGGACAAATCTTTTGCGGCTATCTCGGCTTGCTCCTCATGAGCGGCATGTACACCAGCATCGGCCTGTATGCGAGCTCCATCACCAGTAACCAGATCGTTGCGTTCCTTGCGGCGCTCTTCATCGGATTATTCTTCCACATCATTTTCGGCGCGCTGGCCCGGCAGGTTCACGGTTGGATCGGCCAGGTCCTGGAGTCATTGAGTCTGACCAACCACTTTGAGAGCATCTCCCGGGGAGTGATGGACACACGCGACCTATTCTACTTTCTGTCTGTTATTGTGATCGGTCTCTCGCTCGCGGAACTCTCCCTGGCAAAAAGACAGGCGGCATAAATTTCGAGTATTATGAAGTCAAAATTTTCAACAACGGTATTACTCATCATCGGCATTATCATCGTTCTGAACCTGCTGGCGAACGAATATTACCTTCGTCTCGACCTGACGGAGGATCGTCAATACACGTTGAGCGAAGCCACGCATGACATTCTCGAAGACCTGGAAGAACCGGTCACGGTGAAGGCATATTTCTCGGAGAACCTCCCGCCAAACATTCTCAAAACGCGCCGGGATTTTCAGGATCTGCTCATTGAATACGCCAGCATCGCCGACGGACAACTCCTCTATGAATTCGTAGATCCCGGCGAAAAAGAATCCAATGAACAGGAAGCCTCAGAGAAGGGCATCCACCCGGTGCTCATCAACGTTCGGGAGAAAGACCAGGTTAAGCAACAAAAGGCCTTTCTGGGCGCCACGGTGCAGCTAGGCGAAAAGACAGAGGTAATCCCGTTCATCCAGCCGGGCGCCGCCATGGAATATGCGCTCTCGACTGCCATCAAAAAAATCTCTATTGATAATAAGCCTGTCGTAGGCTTCATACAAGGCCACGGCGAAGCACCCCTCGCGGAAATGCAGCAGGTGAACGAACAACTTTCCATTTTATACCAGACTCAAGAGCTCCGCTTGACAGATTCCACAACCATTCCGGATAACATTCGCACCCTTGCGCTCATCCGTCCTACCGATAGCATTCCGTCCTCACACCTGCATCAGCTGGATGCTTTTCTTAAAAGAGGCGGCAGACTGCTTGTAGCGGTAAATGCAGTACAGGCAGATTTTCGATCCCTTTATGGAACGGAAGCGCACACCGGCATCCGCACGTGGTTGCACAAGAAAGGCATAGACGTCGTCCCGAATTTCATAGTAGATGCACAATGCGGATCGGTGTCGGTGCCCCAGCAGTTTGGAGGATTCACAATTCAGGCGAGCGTTTCATTCCCGTATGTTCCCATTGTCAGCGCCTTTGCAAATCACCCGGTAACTTCGGGGTTAGAAAGCGTCATGCTCGAGTTTGCCAGCGAAATAAAACCTGTTAGCGACACCATACACGGATTTGTTCCGATTGCATTCTCGTCGGAATTATCAAACACCTTGTCGGCACCACAGTTTATGTCCGTCGACAAAGAGTGGACGGAAAACGACTTCCCCCGCCAACACGTGCCGGTCGCGGCGGCACTCGACACCGATTCGTCAAAAATGATCGTGATTGCCGACGGAGATTTTCCCGTTAACGGCCCGGCATATCCGCAGCAGCAACCCCGGAGGCTTCAGCCGGACAACGTAAACCTGCTCGCTAACGCGGTCGATTGGTTGTCCGATGACACGGGTCTCATCGCCCTTCGCACAAAGGGGGCAGTCACGCGGCCCATTCGCGAATTGGATGAAACGACCAAAACGCTTCTCAAGTATGGGAACTTCCTCCTTCCCATTCTTTTGGTGATCGGTTACGGAATTATTCGCGCGCAGCAAAACCGACTTATCAGGTTAAAACGAATGAATGAAAACTATGAAACGGTTTAACAACAAGATACTCATCATTATCCTCGCGGTGCTCGCGGGCGCGTTTGTGTTAACTCGTGTCTTTCGGTCGCCGGCGCGGGAAAGCAACCTGGATTCAGATGCCCTTGCAGTCGATACTGCGGCAATCGACAGAATATTGCTCTATCCTGCCATTGAGAATCACACCGAAGTGAAGCTTACAAAAGATGTGGATGGATGGACGGTATCACACGACAATACTACTGGCCGTGCAAACGAGGATCGTATAGAAACATTATTATCAAGACTGGCTGCACTCAAGCCTGAGCGGATCGTAACCCGCAAGGAAGAAAAATGGGACGAGTACGATGTGAGTGACTCGGCCGGGACTGAGATCTCCGTCTTCGCTGGCAGCGACGAAGTGGCGCACTTTCGCGTCGGCAAGGAGTCGATGGGCGTTACCTTTGTGCGAAAGTCAGCGGACGAAGAAGTCTATGCGGTCACCGGTTCAGCGGGCTCCGCATTCAATGTAAAATTCGACGATTGGCGCGATCCCTATCTTTTGCGGCTAACAAAGGATGACATCACCCGGATCGAGTTCACCTATCCGGCCGATAGCGGTTTTGTACTCGTACGAAAAGCCCAAACCTGGATGGTCGATGATTCGCCCGCCGACTCAGCCAGGACAGACAACTACCTGAATAAGCTGAAAGTGAAGAAGCTCACACAGTTCGACAACGAATTTTCTGCCAGCAGCCCGTCCGATGTAACGATGAAGATCGACGCAGGGGTTCCGTTGGTGGTGAAGGGTTGGCGCGTTTCTCCCGAGAAATGGATCCTGGAAAGTGATCTGCAGCCGGGAGCCTATTTTTCAGATGAAAATGGCGTGGTCGCGAAGGATATTTTTCCGGCAAAGAAAACATTGTTGAAGTAGATGGGAAAATGTGACACTGTTTCCCCTTCTGCTACAAGAAGAAATTGGCGGCGATGTCGCTCATTGGATGAGCAAGCATCGCCTGCCAATTTCCCAAAACCCCGAATGGGGTTCAACATGATAGCCGCACGTGAAACGTGCGGTCGGGCGCGAAAGCGTTCAACCCTGGAAGGGTTAAATGTGAAACGCCATCGGGGACCAATCACCTCAATCGCCATCCAATCGAACTGGAGTCGGGGCGCTCTACTAAACGTTTACCGTCACCAGCAGGAACGTCGCCGGAATTGACATCGTGTTTGGGATCGTACTGCGGTTCTCCTGGTTGAAGAGTTTCACCAATTCATTCTCCAACTCATCGGCGCGACCATCCTTTTCCGCAGCCTCAAATGCATTCATCGTGGGGCCGTAGTACTTGCGGAACAGGTCTACAAAACCGGCCGGCACCATGTCGCCGCTAAAGGTAAATGTCTCGCGCTTGAAGGAAATGTTCTCTCTGGCGATTCCCGCCTGACCAAAGCGCTCGATCACATGGCCTTCAATTCCCCATAACATCGGACTGACAAAACCAGCCGGCGGTGGTGGTGTGTAGGCAGAGCAAACCTTCAGGATCTGCGCCACCAGCGTCGGGTCGCCGGGAATCCAATTGCCCATGATAATCCGCCCACCGGATTTGGTAACACGCACCAACTCCTTGGCTACCTCATTGGGCCGCGGAGCAAACATCACCCCGAAGATGCTAACGACGAGGTCGAACGTTTCATCCTCCAATCCTTCCAGATCAGTTGCGTCTCCCTCCTGAAATCTGCAATTCAACAGCCCTTCCCTCTCCGCACGCGCGTTGCCGGCCGCCACCAGGTTGCGCGCAATGTCGACACCCAGCACATCCGCGCCGAGCTTTGCCATCGGTATCGCGGTCGTGCCATCGCCACAACCCACATCGAGAACTTTCAGACCATCCCTGACCTTGAATCGGGCTGCGAGCATCGCTCCGCTTTCGCGCATCGTTGATGCAATCCGCGTAAAGTCGCCCTTTTCCCACAACGCCTTGTTCGCATTCATAACTACTTGTGCTTCCATAAAATAAATTGGTTAATGATTTTACATATCTCACGCCAAGCGTCGCAGCGACGCGCGCGATTGATGGTTCAAATCTCATGATTGCAAAATGGAATGTAGGTAACGTTGTTACTTTTCTCTGTAACAATTGTTACAATTGACGAAGCAGCTTTATCTGGTTGCGGTACAGCAGAAGACGTCCATCTGTTTCAAGCTTCTTGAGCAGGCGAGACACAACCACCCGGTTGGTCCCGAGCTCGTCGGCAATTTGCTGATGTGTCAGATTAATAAGGGCGGATCCGGAAATTTTGGATTTCTCCTTCAGGTAGGTAACCAGGCGGTCATCCATTTTCTTAAACGCTACATCGTCGATACTCCTGACGATTTCGGTAAAGCCATCGAGGATTGTGTTCATCACAAACCTTTTCCATCCGGGATATTGCTGCATCCATTGGTCGGCCACTTTCCCGGGGATGACGTACACAACGCATTCATCTTCCGCTGTACTCTTCACGGAGCTGACCTGCGTGGTCATCCAGCAGGTAAATGACATGGCGCAGGTTTCCCCGGACTTGACGTAGTACATCAGTACCTCCTGCCCTTCATCATTGACACGGCTGATCCTGACGGTTCCTTTCGCGAGCAGGGGAATTCCCCATACGGGTTTGCCGATCTGCATCATCACGTCGCCGGCGCTGAGGTTCATCAGCGTTGCATTCGCCCGCACGTCTGCTAATAGCTCGGGCTCGAGGAACGGGGAGAAAATATCGAGGTGGCTGAATGGAGTTTCGGACATGGTAAGTTATAAGTTATAAGTTGTAAGCCTGCCTGCGGGAGTGCTACCTGATGGTGTGGATGTGGGTACGGCAGAGGCAATGTTAATGTTGCGTTAATGTCCCGGAAGATCAATTACCCCACTTCAGGGTTTGATCTTTCGCGTTGTGCCTCTGCGATTGCCATCTTTAGCTATGAAGAAATCAACGGCACCGCTTGACAAGAAAAACCGCTCATTCCTGCGCCCGCACGACCTCCTGTTTCTGTCCACCGTGGTCGAGGATAAACTTGTTGACTTTCCCGTCCGGTTCCTTGACGAAACGAAGGGTCGCATTCACTTCACGTGCGATGAATTCCTCCTCCGATACGGGCACTATCTCCAGCCGCGGTTGATTGGTGGCCTGCGCATAAAGTTTATCGTCCTCCAAGCTTATTATTATCACCATCGACGTTCCGAGATTGTACTTGCCGGCATACAGCTTGTAGAGCGCCTTATCGATGGACACGACGGGCCGGTCCTTCAGCTTCATCACTTTCAGCTTCTGGCCGTTTTGCTCAAAGTTCGCGTACTCGACAACCCCATCCCCATTTTTCACAAAGTGAATCTTCGCTTCGACTACTTTCCAGAAATACTGCCCTTCGGCGGAGGGGAAGATTGGAAACTTCTGCTGTCCGCTGAGCTGGGCAAACAGATTGTTATCCTGGGTCGTTATTGTCATTACCATCCCTCCTCCAAAATCGTAACGCCCGGCATAGACGCTCACATCTTCCGAGACGGATGCATTCAGCGACCGCGATTCCTGCTTATCCAGGTTATCCCAAAGGAGAAACTCTGCGATCCGGTTGCTGTTGATGTTGACCTCGGGAGGCGTGATGTTGGTCAGCAAGACAACCGTTACATCTTGTTCGGGATAACGCGCAGCCTGCGAAATGAAACCGTGGAGACCTCCATTGTGCTCGATGACCTGCTGACCGCGATATTCGTTGATTCCCCAACCGTATCCGTAACTCGCGTTGTCCGGCTTGGCACCATTATTCAAAAGCACCGGAGTCAGTGCTGCCTTCAGACTTTCATCCTTTAATACCCTTCCGTTAAACACAGCCTCATTCCATTTGAACAGATCGACCACAGTTGAATACAACGCCCCTGCACCTCCTGCCCATGACATATCCCAATCCAGGGCTACCTTGTATTCGCCATTCTCTCTTGTATAACCCTTCGCTTCATGATCCAGCTTCAAACCGGATTTGTGCACGCCTGTGTTCGCCATGCCTAGCGGATCAAAAAACGTTTCCTTCAGGTAGTCGCCGTAAGGCTTCCCGGAAACCTTCCCGATAATGTGCCCCAAGAGAAAATACGCCGAGTTGTTGTATAGCCATTTTTCACCCGGATTAAAGTCATACGGATCATCCTTAAAAAAGGCGATCAGTTCGTCTTCCGTTATTGGCGACGTTACCCGGCTTATGAACTCAGGCTTTCCAGTGTAACTATGGATACCGGAAGTATGGGTGAGCAGATGGTGAATGGTGACCTCTCCGGCGCGGGGAAAATCCGGCAGGAACTTCGAGAGTTTATCTTGAACGGAGATCTTACCCTCCTCTTGTAGTCGCAGGATGGCTGCAGCCGTAAACTGTTTGGTAATGGAACCGATTCTGAATTTGGTCTCGGGCGTTACGGGTTTCTTCTGCTGGATGTCTGCATAGCCGAACCCTTTCTCGTAAAGTATGTTGCCATCCCGGGCGACCAGAACGGCGATGCCGGAAGATTCCTTTCCCTCCATCGAGCCGTAGAGGCCGTTGACCAGTTTCTCAACGGACGGCATTTGGGTCTCCTTCGCCCCTGCCTGGATCAGCCATCGGGCTGCTTCATCCCGGCCACCCAGGTGCGCATTGTTCAGGGCCGTGAGCCCTGAGGAGTTCTGATGCTCTACACGAGCGCCGGCATCCAGTAACAACTTCAGCTGATCGATGTCACCGCGCCCGGCAACGGTGATGAGTTGTTCTGACAAGGCTTCCTTATCGAGCAGCCGAACAACGAAGCCCCAGCCCTGTTGCATGTCTTGTACCTTCAGTAAGATTTGATTGCTTCCGGCCTGGAGGGCGATGGGCACCAGGTCGGCATCGCGTTCAACGCCCCGCGGTATCCAGTTGTCGTGTATCAGCTTGCCGTTGTGCCAGATCCGAATGGCGTCGTCGCTTCCGACGCCGAGAAACGCATTCACGGGCGACTCCGATTTGATCTCTGCCATAGCAAATGCTGCGCTGAAGTCCGCGCCGGAGTAGCGGTTATCCAGGTCGATGATGTCGTCCGATGTGCGGATGATTTCCCATGGATATTGCTTTCCCTTCAGGGTGAGCGGAGCCAGGGGACTATTGGCCGCGACCGAAACGGGGGGCACATCCTCTCTGAAAAACATCATCTGTGCGTCTTCCGACGGAGCATTTCCGTCCGGAGAAACCGCGACGGGTCCTGCTACCAGCCACGTGGTCATATACTTTCCGCTCGTGGTTAGCGTATAAGATGCTTCGCCATAGCCTTTGGCAGTCTTGGCTTTTTTCTGCGCAGGTACAAGGACGGGTACGAGCAATAGTGCAACCAGGAGAACTTTGACAAGGAGTCCTGGGAGGGAATTCTTTTTAGCCATGGTTAAGGGGTTGAGTTGGAGAAGTAACTAACTGAGGGATGGCTGAGGATAGGTAGTACAATCTAGGAATATTATTGGGTTGCGGCAAGGGGGATCACCCCCTGAATCTGCTGCAAACCCCCTGAATCTGCTGCGCAGATTCGGTCCCCCTCGGAGAGGGGGACACCTTCCCTCCTTAACACATCATACCCTGTCCTGAGGCGCGGGCAGCCTTGCGGGTGGGAAGCCGAAGGATCCGGTCATCCATAGTCCGTCCTTAAACCAGCACCGGTACTAACCACCAATTCGCACCGTGAAGTGGCTAATTTTTACTGTTTTTTGAAGCCAAATATTATTTTGAACGATAGTATAACATTCGTTTAATCAGGTGTTTGTAATAATATGTTAAAGTAACACAAGAAGAAAATATGGGTGGTTTAAGGATAGGCGAGGTTGTAAGGCCAAATATTGTTCTGTTTGTTATAATAACATACTGTTTATCAATATAATATATTCAGGAGATTAAAGTATTGTTTCAAGTTGTGGGATCCTTCGGCTTCCAGATGCGCAGAACCCGCGCGCCTGACGACTGAGTGGGGACTTGGGGGTGCTAAGGCCGCTTGCTGGCAAAGGCTGGCCGACGCCTCAGGACGGTGTGTGGATTGCGGGCCGCTTGTGCGCCACATCCACCGCATCCGTACGGGTATTGATTGGCGGGGTCCTTCGGCTTCCCCAGGCGCACTGACTTCCCGCGCCTCAGGATTGGGTGCGTGCGGGTGCGGGGGTTCGGACGCGGATCGGTTCTGGCTCGTTCTTTGCCCTTGGGTCAATAACTAACTATACGATTATGAAAACCTATAGAATGTTGTCGGTGGTGGTTTTGATGATGGCTGGATGGATAACATCATTTGGTCAGGCTATCGAACCGCAAGTGCCGGGCGATCAATTCAGCCTGGAAGGTGCCCTCGAACTGTTCAAGAAATCCGCATCCCCGGAGGAGTTTGAAAAGATGCTCAATTCGCCGGATGCCAAGGTGAACAACCTCGATCTGAACGGCGATGGATACATCGATTATATCCGCGTGCAGGATCGCTATGAAGGAAACGTTCACGCGTTCATCCTCCAGGCTGTTGTCTCTGAAAATGAAATCCAGGATGTGGCGGTGATCGAGCTTGAGAAATTAAGCAATGGAAAAGCGGTGCTGCAGATCATCGGCGATGAAGATGTCTACGGCGTCACGACGATCATCGAGCCCACGCAGGAAGTACGGACTTACGCCGGCACTCAGACCACCCGCACGGTTGTCAACGTGTGGGCCTGGCCGTCCGTGCAATATATCTACGGTCCCCGTTACAGCGCCTGGGTGTCGCCCTGGGGCTGGTATAGCAGGCCGGTCTGGTGGCACTCCTGGAGACCGGTAGCCTACGTTCACTACTATACGGTTTGGAGGCCTTACCATACGCACTATGTGTACTGCGACACGCGCAGAATTGCGCGCGCTCATTACATCTATCGACCGTACCGGACAACCTCCGTGATCGTACGTCACAGACATGAGGATCAACTGGTCCGCTACAGGACGGCGCACCGCGACGAGTACCGCAACGGGCGAACCCGCGAGGAAGTCCGCCGCACCTATGCCCGGGACGATCGTTCCTCCACTTACCAGGATGCGAACAGGAGGAGGTCGCCCCAGCGCGACGTCCAGCCCAACCGTGAGCGGCCAGCAACCGAACGCAGCGCACCGGCTCAGCGCAACATCGTTCAACCGGATCGCCGGGAAGCTCCTGCGCGACGGTCCGCCCCGGCGCCCCGCGCCCTGGAAAGTCGCCAGGAGGCCATGGCTAATCCGCCGGCAGCGAGCCCTACCCGACCGGTACAGCGAACGTCTACACAGCCTTCCGCAGCAAGGCAGCGCGCGGACGTTCAGCGCGCTCCCGCCGTGAGCCAGCAAAGCGCTCCCACCAGGAGAGCCGAGCCGGAGAGAAGAAATCAGGCCGTGCGCGAGAGGGTTATGAAACCCTCCGGCGATCAGCGGTCACCGGGGCGCCAGGCTACTCCCACCCGATCTTCTGACCGGTCAAGAGGAAGACAATGACGATAAGTTATAAGTTATAAGTTATAAGTTATAAGTTGTAAGTTGTAAGTTGTAAGTCTTGAGTTTTATGTCTGTCGGATGGGGTCAAGGGTTGAAGGTGATGTAGGTGAAGCATTCGGGGAGGTGGGAATCCCAAACACCGTGGGAACTCCACGCCCACCCGCCGGAATCTTTTGTGGATGCATCGTGCTTGTAGGTGTTGAACCTTGAGAAGTCCATGCGCCACTGATCGCCGGACTCTGGCGGCAACGCTCTTCCATCCCCGCGGGCGAGAATTTCCAGGCCACTCCAGGGCAGTGCCAGCTCTACCGTCCAACCCCTGTCACGATCGCTGTCATCATTCAGTGTACCGTCGATGTGAACGGCGTGTCGCAGGCCGGGGAGATCCCAGTTCCAGAATCCAATTCGTTTTCCGCGCGGATGATTTCGGTATCCGACGCCGTTAAAGGGGCGAACTCCGACGCGCGTGCGGTCGAACGCTGGCAGCGTATCATAGCCATAGCGTTCGAACTCCGCCTCCCAGAAAAAAAGTACTTCATAGATTGTATTATAGGCGTTGATCTCGAACTCGTAGTAGCCATCGCGGCCGGCAATAAAAAACTCAACGTCGTTGTCGCGATAGATGGGCGCATCGCGCTCGGTGAGTGTTGCGCGCACGTCCGGCTCCTCGATCCAGTAGCCGACATACAGGTACTCATCGTCCCATAAGACGGCGGCGCGGGTGTCGAAGTGCGCGTGCGTTCCCTGCACGAGGTCGACGAAGCGGGACGATCGCGCGGCATTCTTCCAGATGTCCTCGCTCAATTTTCCGTCGATGATCGGACGTTCGGCTGCACGGCGGGCAGTGTAACGGGGAATCTCCTCGTCCGGGCAAGGGTTCGACAGCTGAGAGTGTCGGGTTGAAGAAATCGTATTTGCGCTGTCGGGGTATTGGGCACCAAAGAGGAAAGCCAGCACGACGGGCGCGAGTACGCGCAGCAGCGTCATGCAGGGCTGAAGTGGGTCGTGTAAAGATCCTTCACTTCGCGGAGGACATGCTTCTTCGTGCGCCGTTCAAGACCCTGCATCTGGTCGAATTCCGCCAGCAGATCCCTGAGCTTCTCCTGTGCGATGTCAAGCTTTTCCGCCTTCAGCAGGAACTTGCAGTATTCAAGACGGTGATAGTAGTTCGTAAAGGTCCGGTCCATGTCGGCGAACGTCTTTTCTGCCGCATCGAGGTTACCGGAGAGGCTGAGGGCCCACGCGTATGCGATGCGTTCCTCGGAATGCCGGAAATCTTTTTCAGTAGCCAGCCCGTCGCCGATCTCCACGGCGCGTTCATACTCGCCATTCAGGAAACAGGTCCGCAGCAGTTTCATCCGTATGACGGGGTCATCAGCCATGAAGCCGTGAAGGCATTCGGTGTACAAGCGGATGGCGTCGTCGCAACGGCCTACCTCGGCATAGGCATCCGCAAGGTTAACTTTATTCTTGATGTTGTCGCTGAAGTGCAGCGCCTTCTCAAGTTGATCGATGTGGTAATTGCTCACCACCACTTCGCGGACATTTTCCGTCAGCGAGTCGATTGTACTTCGATTGTTCAAATTCTGGAGCAGGTAAATGATACCACCAATCACAGGAAACAGCAGAATCAACCAATACCAGCGCTGCTCGGCATTTGTCTCATAAGCGTGATAAACGCAGAAAGCCTGAAGAAGGAGGACGGGAACGTATAGACCGTACATAAGGGAGGTTTAGGACTAACAAAATAACAAATAAATGTACATCAAACACCTACTATTGCTTTTTTGTGTGCACTTGCGCGTCTGCCGGCTTAATGTCGCTGGACACCCCAGCTGTTATCAAAGAACCCCGCAGCTTTTACTCCGCCTGCGCCGGATTTCAGCATCTCAAGGGAAAAGATCATATAGTCCGGAAAACCGCTTCCACCTGCGAAGTATTGGTTCGATTCCGTAGCGAAAAGACCCTGAAGGCCTGTCCCGGTTACAACTCCGACGGACGCGATCTCGCTATCTGCACGAGGCCACACAAAATAGGCGGCGAGGTCCCCGCCCCGGAAAGTTTCCGACCCCAACGTGATGCGATCGCGCGTAACCTGGATGGGGCAGTTGGCCAGGAGTTTATTCCAAACCGAATTGTTCGAAGCGTTGCCGTAGAGGATTACTCCACGGTCGGGGTATTTTTTCGGGTCAAAGTCCTTGTCAGCAATGACTTCCACCGATCCGTTGGCACGGTAGTACCAGACTTCCGCATCATACCGCGCTTTGTTGTATGCCCATTGATCTTCGCGCGCATCCCCTCCGGTAGCATAGACAAAGACCATCCTGTGATTAAAAGCGTCCTTGAAGGTACCCGACCGCAGCGGGTTCTTCTGTGTGGAGGGCGGTGTCTTGCCGGGAGCCCATCCCCTGGCCGTGTGATACAGGTATATGGTGCTGTCCTTCCCGACTACGGTGACCAGCTTCATCGAATCGAGCGTCAGCGAAACAGTGTCGCCCGCGTTGAAGACGTCGAGGTTGAGTTGGAGTGTCGCGACATTCCCGGTTATACCGCTAATAGTTCTCGCTTTCTTGTCCCGCGAGAGTTTTACAGTGCTGTACTCCAACGGTTCCTCCTGTTGAAGAACAGATGCCCACCGGAAGGAAGCTGATACGCCCGGATTCGCAGTAATGAAGTCCACTTCATCTACCGCGCTGTCAACCTTTAGAGTATGCCACCTGAAGTACTCGAACAGCGGTGGCCAGTCGACGCTTTCGTTGCCGAACCAGTGGCTCCCGCCTGGATATTCGTAGTAACTGAAGTCGGGATGAAAATCTCCGAGCAGGTCGCGCATTTGTCGGGCGAACCGCACGGGGACCACGCGATCGTCGTCGCCGTGAAAGACATAAACGCCATGGCTTTTGTAGTTGTCAGCCAGGGCGATCACGTTGCTCGGGTTGCTGGCCCTTAACAAAGTCTTCTCTGTCTCAAGGCGGGCGCTGTCAGGTATCCGTCCGTCTGCCGAGCCGTAGGCCGTGAGCGTCGGATATCCGGCGCAGGGTGCGATCGCCGCCCACTTGTCCGGGTACGTGGCACCGAGGTACCAGGTTCCGTGACCGCCCATGGAGTGACCCGTAAGATAAATCCTGGCGGGATCCGGCCTGATCATTTTTGTGGCGTGCTCCAGAACTTCAAGCGCGTCGAGCCTACCCCAATCTTCCCAGTTGAAGCCGCGCGGCCTTCTGTTAGTGGGTGCTACCAGCACGCCCCAATCTTTCGGTTTGTATGCGCGCGCCTGCCCAATGGCCTCGACACCTGCGCCGTGTACGGATAGAAACAGAGCCGGAGCTTCTGTTGGCGTTGTCTGTGGCGCGATCGCATAGTACTGAACGCTACCATCAATTTCGCTGATGAAGGTATAGCTGCGGTGGTCACCAGGGCCGACAGCGGTGATGGTGATATCTGTTTCATCGAGGACTTTTCCGTTCTGTTTCAGCACCAGGTGGCACTTGTACTCGCCCTTTGAAGAGACTGCCGAGGCATCAAAATGGAACGGTGCCTTGAATACGGCAGCACGTCCGACAGGTCGGACCGGGGTGGATTTTTGTTTTCCATTCAATTCGGAAGTGATCGATAATCCGTTCAGTGCTTTCCCGCTCGCGTTTATGACTACGATCCCACCCACGAGCTGGCTGTTGTCTTCTCCGGGAAGGATATGCGGAAGCGTTGGATCGTCAGCGCTGAGCCGCGCGCCATTAGCGGGAAACGACAACCTCGCCGTCACGCCCTGCCATCGCGAGAAGCCGCCGCAGCGAATCAGTATTTCATTCGTTCCTTTGCGGAGACCAACCGGGAGGTACATCCAACCGTCGCCGTAAATATCGCCTCCCCGCGGCTCTCCGTTGACGTAGACCATGCTGTTACCCGACACGTTCAGGATGGCATTTTGCGCGCGTGAAGCTTCGTACGTTAAATAGATGTATCCGTTCATGATCGCTTGCCCGCGGAATCTGCCAGTGGAGTCGACTTCGATGCGCGTCCAGCCAATGTCTTCGCCGTCCTCATTCGTCATAACCGTTATGCCCTCCCCGGGTTTTTTCAGTTGATCTTTGAAGAGCTGATATGCGAGCTGATCCGTTACTATAGCTTCGCGTCCGTAATGGTGAACCCCAGCCACCGCCAGGCCAGACCGAAAGGTGTAATCGGATTGCGCGTTGCAAATCGCAAACGCGGATATCAGCAGAGCGGTGAATACGGACCTCATGGAAGAACATTTTGGGTAATGCAAGCGCGAAGGAATGCCGTGGCGCTACTTGACAAGGTATGGCTGGCGCGGATAAAAAGCAAGCAAAAATACGCTGCGTTTGCGCACACGGACGCACGGAAAGCTATTCACCCATTTCGGGCTGATTCGACCCTTCAGCGGGTTGTCTCAAGCAGGACAACCTTTCCGTCCATGGTGGATACGACGAGTTTGTCGCCCCGCACGACGCGAACGGTATTAACCATTGAATTGTCGATCTTGTGAGCCCAGGAGACCACCTTTTCCCGCGGGTCGATGGCATAGACAACACCGCTTTTGGTCCCAAAGAATACAAGGCCGTCTTTTTCAATCAGCATCGACGGGACATGCTCATAACCAAAGCCGCAATTCATTTTCCACGCGGCGGATTGCTTGCGGGGGCTGGTGGCATAGGCGACGACCGTATCCTGCATGGTCTTTCCATACACAAATTTGCCGTCGGCGGAAATGCCGATCGACTCCCGCACGGTGGCGTCATTATTACGCCAAAGGGTCTTCCCGGTTGAAGCTTCGATCGCGGTGATGTAGCGATCCGGCGCGACAATGTAAACAATTCCCTCGTGCGCAACCGGGATACACGATGCGGGAGAATAGTTGCGTATAGACGAGCCGTTATTCCACTTCCAGTTGAGCCTTCCCGTCTTCTTGTCGACCGCGTACAGGTGACGATCCCACGCGCCGAAGAAGACCTGGTCCTCGTACAACAGCGGTGTGCTGACCACCGGACCCTCGAGACCGCTAAATCTCCAGCGTTCCTTTCCGGTCTTGAGATCGAGTTTGCGAAAGCTTCCGTCGCTCCCTCCGATATATACCGCGCTCTTTTCGATCAAAGGAGATCCCAGCACCGCGGCACCGGTCGCGTGTTTCCATATTACGTCGCCGCTGCCCGAGTTCAAGCAGTAGATGTTCCCGTCCGTTGATCCGAACACGACACGATTGCCCACCGCCGCAGGAGATGAAAAGATCGGGCTACCCGTTTCCCGGGACCACACCGCAGAACCATCGCGGATGGACAAAGCCTGGACGCGTCCGTTCTGATTGCCGAAGATAACCAGGTCCTTCGCCACGACAGGTGTCGATATTACATTCGCGTCGGACGAAAATGTCCACGTGCTCTTCACCTGTGAATATCGTTCATTGACTTCATAGGCAGGTCGTGGGTACCCTGACTCCGGAGGCGCAACGGGGCGCTGAATTTTGATCTTCCGCCACGCGGGGTGAGTCTCGACGCCCGGGGTTCGCTCAGAAAAAAGGATCGAGTCCGTGCGGATATCCACGAGATTATAGCCACCAATCGCAGCCTTCGCGCGCAGGTTGGACCTTCCCATAGTTCCTGGGAGACCTTCGAAGTCCAACTCGCGGTTACGGTGCCCGTGTCCGCACAAAACGGCGATGGTATTTCGTGTGCGCAACCTGTCTGTCACTTCATACCAATTGTCCAGTCCGCTGTCCATCGGATAGTGATTCAGAAAGATCATCGGCATATCCTGCGGGGTGGCGGCCAGGACACTATCCATCCAGACGATGGCACCGCGGGGAACATGTCCGTCACTCATACGCACATAAGGACCCGAGGCACAACCGATGAAGCGGATTCCACCGTGATCAAAAACAAATTTGTCGTACCCAAACGTGGCGTTAAAACCAAGTCCGCCGCTTTCACTCCATCCCGTATCATGGTTACCGGGGATCACGTGATACGGTATGTCGAGACTATCGAGGATGGCTTTCGCTGTTGCAAGTTCTTTATTCGTACCGAGCTCGGTAATGTCACCGGTGATAACCACGAACGCGACATCATTCATCGTGTTGATATCGCGCACAGTTCTGCGCAGGTCTTCTTCGGCGGCGCCATTGGGAGAACCGACGTGTGTGTCAGAGATAAAAGCAAAGCGGAACGCTGTCGTCTGAGCGCGTGCGGACGTGGCGATGCAAATAACAATCAGGAGCAGGTATCGTTTCATTGTTGCAGTGTATGATGATGCCATCCATTACAAATTAGCCGACGCGAAAATACAGCTAATGAGGAGAAAAATCGTCCGGAGGCGGTTTCCTTTTCCCGTTGACGGGGATTTACACACGCAATCATTCAGCGCTTTGACGCAAAAAGCGTGTGTTTCTTTTCGAATGTAACTTATTCGTCGGAAAGAAAATTTTTTTCACTATAAAACTCCGGATAATTGTTGAGAACAACCTGTAATTCGATGTTTAACCAAATCCCCCTTATGAAGATCTCAAAACTCCTTTCATTCCTTATACTCGTGGTAATTGCGATGTCCTGCTCGAAAGACGACGAGCCGGAGCCGCGAATTGAAGATGCGGCACTTAGCTTTGAGAGCGGCACAGTGTTGCAGGTTCCGCAGGGACTTCTCGAGAGCGAGGACCCGATGGCGATTCAAGCCGCCTCGTGGGTGGCCATGGCCAATGCACTAAGTGCAAATATCATCACACCTCCTCCGGGTGCTACGAGAACAACCGATCTGATCACGCCGGTCAACGGCCGCACCACTGCCCTTACGGGTGTGGTCTATAAGTGGGAAGATAGCCAGACCGGAAAGATAGCCTACCAGATAACCGATGCCGAGACAAAATATGTGTTCGAGCTTTTCTACATGGGCGCCGATGATACGGGTTGGTATCGTTACTTCTACGCTGAAGAGTCCAAGGATCGTTCAAAAGGTTACATGGTCGTTTACGATGCCTGGGGATTTATGGACGAGTCCAGGGGAGCCGAAATGATGCGCTGGGACTGGACGCGCAAAGGCGACATGTTTACCATGGAGATGGCTGACATTGACTTCGGTTTCCGTTTCGCGATAGAGGTCAATACAAAAACAAAAGCGGGATCTCTTGTGTATTTCGAAGAAGATATAAAGCAATCCGAAATTGTGTGGAATGCGCAGGGCAAAGGTACATGGAAATCGTTCGATGAAACCGGAACTGTGATTGAAGAGGGAAGCTGGTAAGTTTGATGTGTTGATGGAGAGGAAAGACCCGGCTTAGAGCCGGGTCTTTTTTTATGTCCCGGCGCGAGTCGCCACCTCGGCTCATCCTATTCTGACAAAACACTCGGACAGCCGTCCATCAGCAATTGCAGAACATTTATTGTTTTTTTTAACTGCGGGCAGATCGTTTTGAGTATTTTTAATTATTGAAAACATTAACCTAAGCTGGGATTTACCTTGATTTTAAGACTACTCACCTCAATTGTATTTGCCTCTCTCCTCTCCTCCGGCGCAGCCTACAGTCAGCGCCTGATTCTGCTTGACGATGCATTCACTACCTATCGGCTCGATGATCACGTGGAGATCCTGATTGACAGTTCGGAAAAACTCACCATAAAAGATGTGTCGCATCCGGAACTCCAGAAATTTTTCAGGTTGAGCAATGACGATCTGAAGTTCGGCTATCTGAAATCGGTGATCTGGTTGAAGATCACATACATGGCCAGCTCGTCGGACGCGCGCTGGTACCTCGATATTCCAGCACCTTTTCTGGAGTACGTCGACTTTTATCAGCGAAGCGCTGACAGCACATGGCATCACTCGGCGTCCGGTTATTTTCGCAAGCAGAGTGAAAGAGACTTCCACCACACCGGGCACGTACTGCGCTTGCGATCCCCTGCCGGCGTCCCGAACACAGTCTATGTACGCATCGCCGGTGTGAGTCCCAAGACGTTCACGATCCACGCCGTCGAGCGCGAAGTATTCTGGGAAAAGACGCGACTGGAAGATCTCGGCTACGGGATCTTCTTCGGCATCCTGATACTCATGTTCTTCTACAACGTTTACATCTACATCACGCTGCGGCAAAAAAATTACTTTCTATATTCCTGCATCATTGCCTGCACGCTGTTGATTTTCGCCGCCATTTCAGGATATGGCAGCAGGTTTATCTGGCCTGAAAAGCCTGTCTACAACTATATCCATGGAAAGTTGCTATTGGAAGTCCTGATCGTTTTTCTCACTGTGTATGTAATCAGCTTCCTGAACGTAAAAAAATACAGCAAGATAATGTACTATCTGTTGTGGTCACTGGTGCCCTTGTCCGGCCTGGCTCTTCTGCTCTCCTCTACGCAGGTAGTCACCTCAGCGGGCAATAACCTGATCACCGTGGCTACCGTCGTGTTCATGGCGGCCGGCATAGTAGTGCGGATAAAAGGAAATAAGACCGGCACGTACTTCATCGCAGCCTGGACGTTCTTTTTCCTCGGAGGGCTTTTCCTCACGCTGCGGAACAGCGGAGTCTTCGACTATGGATTCTGGACCACGCATTTTGTCGAGGTCGGCGCCGTGCTCGGCACAACCATGATTGGATTTGGCCTTGGTGCACAGTACCGCAGTCTGAAGCAGGAGAAAGAGCAAGCCCAGCTCCTCGCGCTGAAGTTTCAGCAGGAGGCTACCGCGCGTCTTGAGACGAAAGTCAACGAACGCACCGAACAACTGTACCGCGCTAACCGCGACCTTCAGCGGACGTTGGCTACAAACCGAAAGCAGACAGAGATCATTGAAAGCAAGAATGCGGAGCTCGATGCATTCTTTTATCGCATTTCACATGACCTTAAAGGTCCCGTTTCGTCTTCAATCGGATTGATGGCCCTCGCCAAAGTAGATGTGAAGGATCCACTGGCCCTGGAATATATTGAAAGAGAACACGCGCAACTTGAACGCTTAAGTCACCTGATCACAGGACTCGTCAACCTCGCGAAATTGAACAACACTCAAATCGCGATGGAGCCAATCGATTTTGAGCGAATGATCGACGATTGCATCATGTCTGCCAGTACCTCTCGAAAGTTTCCACGGATAGCGTTCGAAAAAGACATACAGCCGAATGTAGAGTTCATATCGGAATGGACACTTGTCAATGCCATTCTTCAGAACCTCATCGAGAACGGCATCAAGTACAGCAGCGAAGACTCGCCTTATCTCAAGGTGAAGATACGTGAAGAGGCGAACAGCCTCGTGATCCAGGTTGAAGACAACGGTCCGGGTATTTCGCCTGAACACCAGTCGAAAATATTTGATATGTTCTATCGCGCTACGAGCGATGAGGAAGGAAGTGGCCTCGGACTGTATATCCTGAAGCGCTCTGTCGACCGTTTGAACGGCAAGATCGAGATCATCAGCACAATCGGCAAGGGGTCAACATTCATCGTCCGGTTGCCGCACAGATCACCCGTTAACGGAGAGACTTCGGTAACCATTGAGGGTTAGAGAGGGCAATTCGTTTTCACCCGTTATTGACGTGGGTGTGATTTGAAGGAGCCAGCGTAAAGAAGAATGTCGTACCTTCATCTACTTTCGATTCGGCCCAGATGGTGCCTCCGTGTTTCGAGATAATGCGGGCAACGATCGCCAGCCCGACGCCGGTGCCTGCGAACTCCTCTTCGGAGTGCAATCGCTGAAACACACCAAAAAGTTTGTCGTAATATTTCATTTCAAAGCCCGCCCCGTTGTCGCGGATAAAGTAAGTTACAATACCTCCTTCAACAAACGATCCCACCTCGATTACCGCCTCTTCCCGGTTCATGCTGTATTTGCACGCGTTGGAAATCAGGTTTACCCACACCTGCTTCATGGTTACCCCGTCCGCAATGGCATTGGGAATATTATGAGCGACGAATTTGATCTTTCTTCCTTTCTCGAATTCCGACTGCTCGTCCCAGACTTCGCTCACCAGTTTTTTCATATTGAGCTTCCCCTTCCGAAGATCTTTTCTTCCCAGTTGCGAAAATGAAAGGAGGTCATCAATAAGCTGGCCCATGCGGGCGCTGTTAGACAGGATGATGTTAACGAGTCTTTTTCCCTCCTCGTCGACCTGTTTCGAATACTCTTCGGCAAAGATGTTCATGTATCCATGGATGGACCGCAATGGCGCTCTCAGATCATGGGATACCGAGTACGAAAAAGATTCGAGCTCCTTGTTGGCCGCCTGGAGTTCCAGCGTGCGCTCGACGACGCGTTGCTCAAGTCTTTGGTTAAAGGAAGTAATCTCTTCCGTTTGCTCCTCAATTCGCGCCAGCATCTTGTTAAATGCTTCTGTGAGCAGGCCGATCTCATCGTTGCTCAACTTCGTTGCTCGCACAGAGTAATCCTGGCGATCAGAGACGGCCTTGGCGGTTTCGGCAAGATGCAGAACCGGTTCAGACATTTGCCGCTGCAGGCGCCGGGAAATCAGCCAGGCGAGAAGCATAGAGAAGGCAATGACGGATGCTGCGATCACGATATACAGCACAAGTCTCTCGTAGATAGCACCCATGTCGGACCGGAGAAACAAGGTCCCTAATCGCCTTTCGCCTTGAACTACGGGTTCATAGCCTAGCAGGTTCGAGTCTTTGTACTGATATCCCGACTCGCCATTGTAGGGCGGGAATTCCGCCGGATCAATATCCTCGGGATAATGCGAAAAAAGCTCGCCCTTATCGTCGTATAGCGCAACCGCGATGATGTGCGGGTCGGCTCTCACGGCGGACAAGATCTCTCGCGCGTCTTCGCTGTCATAGAAGGCAAGAGCCGCGGTGCTGTTTGAGGCGATGGCCTTTCCCAAGGTGGAGAGCTGTCGCACCATGGTCAGGCGAAAGGTGAAAAATTCGTAGGCGAAATACGCGGCAAAGGTGACTCCCAGTACGGCACTGCTGGTGACCAACAGGGCGCGCATCAGCTTTTTTCGTATCGGTAAATCGCGAAGCGCCATTCTAATTATCGTTTACCCGTATTACTTCAGCCAGTCGCAGTAACTTCGAACTGACGACCAGGTTCGCGTCCTCAGCGGATTTCGAATTTATCCGTATCCGGATTTTGCCGTCCTCACTGTAAAAACGCACAGTGCCCCCCATTCTGGCAAATCCATCTGCGTCACTGACCGTGAGAACGGGCTTTGATTCAATTTTTTTTAATGCGTCCCGAACTTCCTGTTTTGCATGCAGGCCAATATACAGGATGTGACAATCATCCAATTCACTTACATCCGCAAATCGTTTCACAACGAGCGGGCGATTTTGTGACAGTTCGCCGCGGACCGTTTGGTCAATGAAGTCGCCAAAGGGGTCCTCACCCAGAATTCCTATGACCAGTGGTGAGCTGGCTTCCTCAAAAGCAGCAGGTGGCCATCCCACAAATTGAGTAAAGTTAAACAGGAAGACAGCTTTGATCTGATATTCCCGCGAGACCATTTCCTGCGCCGGCCCCTCAACATGAAATGCCATCAGGAGGAGAAAGACAAGCAGGCAGACACTCCGCCGAAGTCCCCTACCCTTAAGGGTGGTCATGATTGGCGTGCAGCGGAACTGCAACTGTTGTTTGGCTGATGCACGTCTGCGAATGCTCATCAGAATTGAGCCGTTCGAATGGACATGCGGGATCTCATCATTCTTATTTATCACTGCCTCAGGCAAGTCGTGAATATAATGAAAAGTCTGGTTTACTTTTCGGGTTGAAGTAACGCCCTGGATACAAGCCAGTTTCTAAGCGTGTTCATCCACTTTTCGTCCGAAGTGGGATTGTCCATCCCGAAGCCATGACCCCCGCGTTCATAGATATGCAGTTCGGCAGGTACACCTTTTTTTAAAAGTCCTTCAAAAAACCGGATGCTGTTCGCTGGCAAAACAACCTTGTCGTCGGCAGCGTGAAAAATAAAAGTAGGCGGTGTGTCCGCACTGATCTGCAGCTCATTTGAATATTCAATCACCTTCTCTTTCGAAGGATTTGCGCCCAGCAGCGCATCGCGCGATCCGCGATGTCCGATGCTATCGCTGAAGCTGATAACCGGATATCCCAGCACCAGGAAGTCGGGCCGTACACTCCCCTCTGCGTCGATAAACGGATTACGGAAGTGCGTGGCAGCCGTTGACGCCAGATGTCCTCCGGCGGAGAAGCCCATGATTCCGATCGAATTGGAATCTATATTCCATTGACCCGCATTTTGGCGAACAAAACTGATCGCCTGCTGGGCGTCCTGAAGTGGTCCGATCTCTTTGTTCACCATAGTTGCATCATTCGGGATCCTGTACTTGACCACGAAGGCCGTCACACCCCAGTCGTTGAATTCTTTTGCGATATCCACGCCTTCGTGCTTGATGGCATTGACATGATATCCTCCTCCGGGAAAGATGATCACCGCCATCCGGCTTCGCTGTGTCTTCGGAATGAATACTGTGATCGTGGGAATTGAAATCGCGCTGATGATCTCCGTCCCGTTGTCCCTTACTTCGCGCTTCTCCTGGTCGGGAGCAGGCTTGCTGTTCGGGATCTTTTTCGGGTACAACTGAAGGGTTTCCTGGGCCTGAACAACATGCATGATGAAAACGCTAAGAATGAACGCGATGGTGTGTTTCATTTGAGGGGTTATTTTCCAGCTCTTATCTATTGCGGCAAAGATATATTGAGAACGACGCTTTGTCCAGCGTATCCCTCTTGGGGAAGATCAATTACGATCGTACTTTCTTTCTCTTTCTTATCCCAGGTAGCCTCCCAGTTATCCCCCTGGCCTTCAATTAAAGCCGATGTCCTGAGCTTCAGCGACGCAAGCTTCCTTCCCGGATCCGACACGGCGATGGTCTGAATGCTTCTCTCGCTGGCGGTGACCATCACCACGCAGGGACTCAGGGCCTGCAGGGTGACATGATCGCTGACTTTGATGGATCCGGGCTTATAAAAAACGATGTCTGTGCGGTGTAGCCCGTTGTGGCGAACCGCCTGGATCGACTCGGAGTTTGCGAGGATTTCCACTGGCGTAGTCCGGGTATATTCATATAGCGTCGACCGATCCGTTGCCGGCACTACGATGTACTCGTACGAAGCTCCCTCCGGCTTGATGCCGTGATTCAGCCAGAGTGTGAAGACGTCCTTGTGCACCACTTCCCCAGAGGAATTGGACTGGTGATTGATCTCGTTCCATTTACCACTGGCCTGCCTGTTGCTGATGCCCGCGTTCTGAGGCTTCGGAAAAATGTATCCAACGCCATCGTGAAAAATCCATGAGGCGTTAGTGACGGAATGCACACCTTTATCCAGTGTGATTTCCTGCTTCCGCGACTTCACGATGACCTCTGAACTCAGAAGGCATTGGTTGAGTGTTGTGAACACGGGATATTCCGCTGTTGACGTGATGCCCGCTCCCAGGCAGACATATTCGTCATCATAAAAGAACCAGGCCTTGCGCGCAGAGAGTGGATCGTGTGCGCTCTTGAAGTCCATAGCAACTGCTCCGTACTTTCCGTCGGATACGGCGCCGACAAACTCCGTCAGACCCTTTCTGGCGATTTCCTTCCAGTGAGGGAGGGCCGGCTTTTGAACAATCGTTGCACCCGGAATTTTTTGCCAGTCCCATACCGGAAAGATGTCTAAATATTCCCGCCCGGATTGAGACACAAAGTTGGATCCATCCGCGACGTGGTGCATTTTAAGGCCCTCTTCATTATGCGGTTGCTCCATCGTATGGTTTCGCGCCGAGTGCATGCGCACAGACGCGAAATAGCCAGGCCGTTGGTGTGTGAAATATTCGGAGTGCCAAAAGAAAGTATCGGATACCAGATCCGGTTTTCGCTCTCCATTCCGGATGCTGATGATTTGCTCGAGCTCCGCCTTCCGGTAGTCAGACGCAGCGAGCAAATTTTCTGCAATCCCGACACCCAGTGGATTCAAAGTTCCTTTGCGGCTGAGGTCGCGGTTCTTGGCTCCGGGATCCGGGTATGTGCCGTGGACCATGGATTTGCAAATACCATCGAGGTAATAGTCGATGAGCAACTCCGTGGCGCGTTCCGGGAAGTTATATTTTGTGCCGGCGATCTTCACCGCCCAGTATGCAAATGATCGTGCATATCCGAGTCCATAGGAGAGCGTGCAGATGACGTTGTCCACGCGATGGTGAAAGCTCATGTCAGGTTTGAGGCCTCTGCCGGTCGTGACTCTTATCTGGTCCGCCATCACTTCCACCACGCGCCTGAGGATGGTTTCGTCTCTGCGGAAAAGCGCCTGCTTGCCCAGCATGGCTGCAATCTGAATAAGGTCTCCGCCGGGGCGCGCCCCCGAGGCTTCCAGGTTAGCACGGCCCGCGATTCGCAGACCTTTGCGCATCTGGTTCTCGTTGAGGTCGGTATCCAGTACCAAAAGCGTGTTGATCAATCGTCCCGGTGTTCCCATTTCATTCCACCACCAGTTGTCGCAGATGAAATCGTTCTCAAGCCAATAATCCAGTGATGCGAGAGCAGCGGTTTTCACGGAGGGATTTTGAAACCACGGGGAGCCGCTCTTCTTATAAGCGCGGGCAAGCTGAAACATGTTGTCAAGATGTCGGCCGTGGTCGAAGCCCGTCCGGGACAAATCGGTATAGTTGATATCCGGCCAGCTCCCATCATGACGGACGGATTTTATCAGCGAACGCACGCGGTCTTCGTCCAGCGCGGGCTCCAGGAGATCGGCGATGATCCGCGCGCGAATGATTTCCAGGTCCGGACTCGCCCTGGCGAACCTGGCTTCGGGCGAAGCCGATAAATGATTACCTACCCGACCATCTGCACCGTGCGAACTGCAAAATTGAAAAAACAACAACCCCAGGAAGGCTGAGGTAAAAAACTTCTTCGAGATCATAAGGCTTCCGTTACATACCTGCTTACGTTGGCGCAGCAACGTCCGGCACATCCAGAAAATTGAATATGCTGAAATTCGCAGCAATGTAAAATTGTTTGCCGAGAATTTACATGGATGGCAGCGTGTGAATCGCACGCAACATGTGCGACAACGTTTGAGCTCGATGCCGACTGTAGTAGCCTGCCTATTTTCGCGCCCTTAACTGCTTGTCGGGTATGCGGACCCTGGAGAGCACTTCGGGATGGTAAATCGCTTCCGCATTGTCATACACCTTAGTCCGGTCGAGCGTCATTTGCTTTGTCTGGTGCTTTTGATAAAGATCCGCCTGATCGTCGTAGTGCGGACTGCCCGCGCGGTTAGAGGCGCCGTAGCAGTTGATGGACTCTATCTCCGGTCCGGCAGGAGTGAATTTTGCAAACGCGATGTAGCAGTCACCGATCGCTCCTTTCATTTGGCCATTTCCCATCGGCGTCGAGTACATCGTGGCGAGCACATCGGGAACGCCTCCCAGCGGAAGTGATTTGTTACCGCGGACAAGGCGCTGGTAGTCACCTAGCCGCACCTCCGTCCCGCCAAAGTGTTTCACCATATAGTCCTTCGCATAATGCATGGCATCCAGACATTTTGCTGCTGTCATTACTTTGAAAGTATTGTCCGCCTCATAAATGTTGGCGACATAATAAAATAACACGGCAAAGACCGTCGCCCCCGTACTTTCAATGGTTGCGCGGCGGTCCCAGTTCCTGAGTGATTGAATGAGATCGCTTATCTCCGGATGTTCCACTTCATCCAGCAGGAACAACGTGTCGATATTCACAGGAAAGGCAAGTGTCTTCGGAAGCTGAAGGTCATACTTCATCTTCTTGAATTCATCGTATCCTATTTTTTGATACCCCTCGAGGATCTCACGGACGCGGATACTTCGGTTGTTCTCGGTGGTCCTGTATCCCATATTGACGTCATAATTTCCGTCGTCGATGTTGTCACCGGGCGCGGTTGCCTTGAAGGGCGAGTGATTCACATTAAAAACGTATCCGGATTGAGGATTGAGCACTTGTGGCAATTTTTCCACCGGGTAGAATTTTGACCAAAGCGTACGCGAAGTGTTTCCCGGCAGGATACCCTTCCAGTCATATCCCTCTTTGCGGATGGGAATCTTGCCGTTACTGAGGTAAAAGATCGTATCGTAGCGATCTCCATATACCAGATTGTAGCTCGGTAACGCCTCCATCTTCAATGCCTTCCGGAACTGCGAGAAGTTGGCCGCCTTGTTCATCCGATACCACTGCTCGAGGGCGCGTATATCCGAGAGCGCGCCCGTCCGAATCGAATAAACGCCGCGGTCCGTAATCACTGTCGGCCCATATACACTCCGGTATGTTTTCTTCCTGACGACAATATTCACGGCAGATACTTTTACCTTTAGCCTGACCGTTCTTTCCTCGAGCGTGCGCCATTCATTGTCAAAGCGGTACTGGAGGTTGTTCTCCGGATTCATCTGGAGCTTATACACATCAAGCCTGTCAGGATAATTCACGGTGTGCGTCCATCCTAAATCTTTGTTGAAGCCCGTAAAAATAACCGGCGAACCCGGGAAAAGCGCGCCCACGATATTCCAGCCTTCCTCACTCGACAAATGCGCCTCGTACCAGGCGACCTGACCCTCAAGCGGATGATGCGTATTGATAGTCAGATAAACATTCCCATCCTCCGTCATCCGGGAATTGAATGCAAAAGCATTCGAGCCTTCCGACTGCCATTCGATTGGCGGAGTTGCGCCGTTGTGGATTTGTTTAATAGCATCTTCGAGTCCGCACCCAAGGGCGAGTTGCAGCATCGAGTAAGTCAGGAGGTCTTGCGGAACAGCCGGAAATGCCTTCTTGATCTGTACTTCCGAGGGAAATGACTCCGCGTACGCATTTAGTCCGGCGCAATATCCCTCCAATACTTTTTTAAAATCAGGACTGATATCGCTTGCGTAGCGACGCGCTACCAGTTCGCGTAAACGCAGTAGGTGAACCACATAATCAACCTGCGCGCCTTCCTTGCCGGAAAATTGCGCCAGCATGGACTTGCTGGCGAGTATTGCCTTCTGGATCGTGCCAAAATCGTCTTCCGAATGAGCCCACGCGAGTCCGTACGCCACTTCGCGATCAGTCTTTGCAAAAATGTGCGGCACGCCAAAGTGGTCGCGAACTATATCGATCTGCCCCGGATCAATCCGGTCCTCATCGGCAACATCGGCAATGGCGCCTGCGGTCTGTGATTCCGGATGGTAATGCGTTTTTTTTGAATGCTGCGAATATGCGGAGAAGAAGAAAAAGCAGACGATGGCTGCGGCACACACCTTTTTCATGGCGACTGATTTAATGGTAATATATTCCTGAGCGAATAAGAAGTTTATCCGCATCGTTTTGTCTGCACAAAAAGGTTAGCCAGGGAATATGAACAATAAATAAAATCCCGTGCCGCCAGCAGAGTTGGTCGCCATTGTTGCAAAAAAAATCTTCCGGAAAACGCTGGTGTGGTTGAGCCGAAACTTTCGTCGTTAATTATTCTTCGTGCTCCTGACTTGCGGCGTAATTGATCCCGTTTTCAGCAATGTAGGTCAGCATCTCGTCCGCCTGTTTCTCTTCGAGCAGCGTCTTCTCCAGCAACTCCGCTACCTGGTTGTAGCCGAGAGTCCGCGACAAAGTTGCCAATCCTCCGTACGTTGCAATTTCATAATGTTCGGCTTTTTGCGCGGCGAAGATTAGCCCGACATCCCGCTGCGCACTGCCCTTGTCGGTTTCGTCGATGATGTCTTCACCTTCATCAACGATTCCGGCCATCGCCTTGCATTTTTTCTCGTCCGCTGCTTCATTCAGGATTTCGAAGATATCCTTCAGGCGCTCAACGTGTTGTCGTGTTTCCTTCATGTGGTCGTTAAATGATTCCTTCAGGCGTACCGTTGTTGCGGCATCTTTGAGTTTCTCCAGTGTCTTTACCAGTTTTTTCTCAGCCCAGAGGATGTCGCGTAGCTGGTCAACGAAAAACTCTTTCAATTTGGAATGCGCGGCCGTATTCGGCGCGACGGTGATAATTTCAGTTGCCATAATCGATAATTTTTAGTGGTGGTGCGAAAGCGGTCTGAAACAACAGCTTGCGCTATGGCATGCGATAAAAAACTGTTCCAGCGCGCGATATGAAAAAGGAGAAAATCCGCTGCTGCTATTGACTGAACCGGATGAGGGTGATCTGAAGCCGACGCGCTACCATGTGAGCGATTGCGCCCTAACATAGTCGCAACAAATTGACGAGGAACGATTCAGCAGGTGAGCCAGAAGATCATTCGATCACATGGTGTGTATCTTTCAGCCACAATTTCGCGCCGCCGCGGATACCGTCCATATTCGAAACAAGTGTTATATTCTTGTCGAGATCGACCGTGATCTTCTTTGAATTGCCGCCACTGATGAAGAGGTGATCGTAGTTAAATACCGTCTTGAGGACCGAGAGTACTTTGGCGAGGCGCTTATTCCACTTTTCCAGGCCAATTTCCTCAAGCGCGCTATTGCCAATGAACTGATCGTAAGTTTTTCTTCTAGTGAACGGATGCTGACCAATTTCGAGGTGTGGCAGCAGAGCGCCCTCCATCAGTAGTGCCGTTCCAAAACCCGTACCGAGGGTAATGACCATTTCCAGTCCCTTGCCCACGGTCACCCCGAGGCCCTGGAGGTCCGCATCGTTTACCACGCGCACCGGTTTTTTCAGCAGCGCAGACAACTGCTCACTGAACGGAGTCTTTCGCCACTTATTTGTTCCGAGATTCGGCGCTGTATAGACGATTCCGCCACGCACATACCCGGGAAAGCCCACCGAAACCTTCGTATACCCTTCAAATTTTTTGGTGAGCTCCAGGATACCTTGCATGACATTCTCCGGTCCTGCAAATTTTGGCGTCGCTATGCGCTGGTACTCCATCAGCATGTTGCCGGCCATATCGAGAAGCGTGCCTTTGATACGCGACCCGCCAATATCGATAGACAGGATTTTTTCATCTTGAGAAGTTAGTTGCATAAGCGGTCCAGGAATAATTGAGTAAACAATCGCTAAATATAGGGCATTTCCTCAATTTGAAAATCACGGAAGTTTTCAGTAATTGACTTTTCAAAGAAGCGCATGAGAAAACTAGCGGTGATTTTGTGCCTGGTCGCGTCGGCGGCATGCAGCGATGATGATGTCAGGAGATATACCTCCATCGACGGATATTGGATTGTCAGAACACCGGACGACAATACAGATGTGACGTTTCGGATTGGCAGGGACGGTGACGACCAGTTTATTATTGAGAGCGTCGACGTCCATCACAATGGCACTGACTACAACACAAAAGATACAGATGCGGGGATCAACGTCCTTTCCGAGCACGAAATCGAGTCGATTACATTCGTGACCACCGTTCCACAGGTTCCTTTCTATGTCATTCGTTTCCAAAGCGTTTCGGTCAACGCCGACTTTACCGAAATGGTGATCAGCAATTCGAGTTTTAATATTGACGGTGTCTTCCGCGAGTTTCCATTGATTACGGCGGGACGGGAGTGAGTGTGGGGGAGATAGGGAGATAGGGATATAGGGGTTATAAGGGTTATAAGGAAATAGGGGGAATAAGGGGGGCTTTTAATTTTTTCGGTATAGTACGAGTTCGCCGCCTTCATCGCCGGCGACTTTCAGGGGATTGCCCAGTGGAGTTTGATCTGATACTTCGGCAACTTTTAGTTTTACGGCCTGGACCAGTTCAGAAATGGCGACCTTGTCCTTTTTATTATTCCTCAGGAAGTCGAGGACTGAGCTCGCGAACGGGCTATTCTTCCCGACCTCGCCATCCGACACCACCTCGAGCCTGCCAGAGGCGAGGCCCCAGCGCGAACGAAACTTTTCCACGTTTTCCGCATAGCCACGCTTGCTCTCGCCGAAAAGAGAGCCTGAAAAGCAGGCGTCGGCAATCAAAAAGGTATGTTGGGAATCTATGTTTCCGATAATTTTCAGCAAATCGGAATTTGAAAGGTAATCACCGGTGGAATTAACTTCCGCATCGGCCGGAATCCAATAACCTTCATTTAGCAACGGATCAAAAAAGCCATGGCCGGAATAATATATCATCAGGTTATCCTGTGGTGTCACTTGCTCGATTAGCGCGCGCAGACTCCGGTAAATATTGCTTCGGGTAGCCTGTTCGTTCTTTAAAAAAGTGAGGTGGTCAAACTGAAAATTATACATCTGCAACAACGTATTTGTAATGTCGTTGGCATCTTTCACGGCGTTGTTGAGCTTTGGCCAAAATTCATAATCGTTTATTCCTACGACAAAAAGGAAGTTTCTCGCCTTGACAACATCGTACTGCTCCCCTTCCGCATTCTTCCTTTGAATAGTAAAACGTCTGACCGAGAAATTCTCGTTGATGTCCCTGGCTTCGATGCTCACGTGATTGTCTCCCATGGTAAGTGGCATGAACATCACGAAATTATTATTGTCCTTGATCGGAACTTCGATGCCATTTATCTTCAGTCCGCGGATGCCCGATTCATCCATGAGTGTTCCCCGAATCTCAATAAGGTCTTTGAAGACCCTGATCTTGTCTTCCTGAATATTAGGTGGGCTGGAAACAAATATTTGCGGAGGTGTAAGGTCCTTTTCATCGCGGAGTCTGAACACCGAAGAGATCCCGAGGGTGGGGATACTCCAGACCCTGACCGCTTTGAGTGATTCAAGAAACGACAACTCTTTCCCATCCGGGCTAAATGCCAGAGAAAGGATTGGCGCGCTGCCAGTGGAAATTTTCTCTGTGAGAACACCCTTCTCCATGGAATAAATAAAAATTGTTCCCCAGTCATCGCCCGCGGCAACATACTTGCCGTCCATGCTAAATTTTGCCGTTCGTATCCAGCCCTTGGCATCATCAAAACTAAATCGGCTTTGTCCGGATTCCGCGTCCGAGATAATCAGCCGACCATCGTCGTCTCCGCTTGCTACGACCTTTCCGTCCACGCTGATGTCAATGGCTCGCACATAGCCCTTGTGATCTTCAAGCGCTCGTATCACATTGCCCGTGGCAGCATCGTATACCACCACTTTGCCGTCTCCACCTCCGGTGAAAATCATTTTGCCATCTTCCGATCTCGATAAGCTTCGAATGGGTTTCTTGTGTTCTTGCCGGGTAAAGACAATCGACTTTTGATGAAGGTCGTAAAGCACGAGCTTTTTTTCGGTGATCACTGCTGCCCGGTTGTTATCGATCAGGCACGCTCCCAGGATCTCATCACCGACTTCCACACTGACTTGTACAGTGCCCTTCAGATAGTCCCATAGAATCAGCTTTTTATCGAGTGATGCCGTAAGGAGATGTGTTCCGTCAGGTGAAAAGGAGATCGCTGTAACGTTCCGGGAATGGCCACTCAGCGTCTTGGATAACTTAAACGTCTCCGCCGCGTAAAGCTTCACTTCTTCCTGATCGCTTACCGCCAGAAAGGATTGATCCTTGGAATACGCCAGCACGCCCTGGCTGGAGAGGTTAATACGGTTCTTCTGTTTGTTGACCTGTTGTGAAAAGCAAATCCACGGCGCGATCAGCAAAACCAGCAGGGACGAGGCGGTACGCTTTTTCATTTTTTTCTGAAAAATTTAAAGATGAAACCAGAGTCGCCCATCACGGCACCTGCTATAGATCCTTCAAAATAGTTAAAATCACTAGGATAGTAGATAACCTTGACATTGAACACGTTGAAGTTTATCGAACGCGTGATCTTCAGAACGAGGCCTACGCCTGCCATGTAGCCAAGCGCGCTTTTGCCCACTTTGTAAGTTACAAAATCAACCAATTGTTCGGCCGTGAGAATTCCCGCAGAGGCATTAAACCGGATCCATGCCTCGCGTTTTGTGCTGTACATAAACGCCAGTCCATAGTGTTGATAATAAGCCCGATTCTCACGTGAGAAAACGGTAGCAGTGGTTGAAAATTCGCCGATGTCCATTAGCGAACTGGTGTAGAAGACACCGACACCTAACTTGGGTCTTAAAAAATAGTATAGCTCAACGTCGGCCGGTATTCCAAGAAAAGTTGCGTCTGCCTCGCGGCCGCCAAAGGTGACATTGATCGTCTTTGCCTCGCCAGTAATCAATGCCGCAGCTTTAAGATGAAGTTCTAACTTGTAATTCTGCCCCCAGGTGACCGGGGTAATTGAAAAAAAACAAGCGAACAAAAACATGGATCTTTTCATAGAACGATTCCTGTTAATAGGCTTCAAAAAAATATTCAATATCAACAAGAACAGCCTCGTTTAACTTGCTGCCGTCTAACTCACCTTGATGCTCGCGATAAAGCGCATAGTCCGTTCGGCAGGTAAGCGCCATGAGAACCTCAAAATCGGGAACCAAGTCAGGTAGCGCGAAATAATAGACCGGGGTGAAATACAATACAGGGCTATTCATGTTGATGTTAAGATGAGCTTGATCAAAATTTCCAGGCGCGTGATTGGCCTCATCGTATTCTATTGACAAATAATAATCGTGATTTTGACAGGATTCCACTTGCTGCGATACGGAGTTGACTTCATACTGCTTTATCGAGCTTAGTGCGCTGTTGTAGATGTACGAATCTTCGTCCCATCCCTCGATTAGATGATGCGCTTTGTTAAGATCGTTCGGTGATATGAAGTACCGCTCATTTGTAGCATCCCAATGCGAGCCGATTGCATCCCAGAAAGTAAAAGGTTTGCTGTTATCATAAGGCAAAATGCTAAAGTAATTGGCCGTCAACGACCGATTGAGTGAGCAATCCGATATCCCTGTTGACGAGGAATTTGTACGATGCTGGGTCAAAGCGACCATGAACCCTGTCTGGCAAGGGCGATCATTAAAGCAAACGGTTTGGTAAACGCTATCAATCTTTCCATTTACATAATAAAGTTCGTTAGCGAATTCATAGGCCATCGATCCACCATAATTATTTCTAAGCGAATGATTAACGAGTCGCCCGGAACTGTTGTATGCAAAGGTCTCGACCCTTGCTTCCTTGTTTTCGCTGTTTAGATTTGAAATCCTTGAAACCTTTCCACCTTCCAGCTCATAGATTGTTTTTGTTATGCGGTTTGTTGCATCAAAAACCGGGAGTTGCATCAGCTTCATAGACCCACCCCATGTGACCTCAATCTTGGTCGGTTGATCAAACTTGCCGAAGTAGCTAATCCCAGCCGTCGCGATCGGGTTACTCGAATAATCTCTCGTATCGTTGAATCTCATATGGCTGATACGACCTGTCGTGGGGAGATAATCCAGAGCATCCTCCGGAATGATGGTACAGGAAAAAAGAAGTAGCAGAGCGAAGAACGTTCTCATGGGGTTCAGGTAAGGTTAACGAATCAACGCGAATTCAACACCCTTCGGGCAAGCCACCTTCCTTGAAGAAAAAGAATGGATGCGAGCCCACACCCACCTCTAAAATAGAAAAATTGTCCGAATACCCAACAGTCGGTCCCAAAGCCTGGCTCCTCCATCCCTATCCCCCTATCCCCCCTTTTCCCTATTCCCCCCTATTCCCCCTATACCCCTTATCCCCCTTATCCCTTCACCCCTGTCCCAAAATCCCCTAACTTTGCATCACGCCCCCCATTGAGGTAAGGCGCCCTATACCGTGAAGCACTTTCTCATCCTCGCCGCTTGGCTTTTGCCGTCCTTTGCGTTCGGACAAGTGCCGATTGATACAACCGAAGAAATTTCGATCGGAGGCATCCGCCAGTTCATTACGATCGAAGGCAAAGACCGCTCGCTTCCAATATTGCTCTTCCTGCACGGTGGTCCGGGTGGATCCGTCATGAACTACTCCGACCGGTTTACCGGAAAGCTCCAGGAACACTTCGTGGTCGTGCAATGGGACCAGCGGGAAACGGGCAGGACCCTCCTGCTGAACCCCTCTCCGGTTCCGCTTACACTACCGGTATTTCAGCGCGATACGCATGAACTCATCACCGCGCTGCTGGAGCGCTTCCACCGGGAGAAGCTATACCTGGCGGGCCACTCCTGGGGTACCGCCCTGGGATTCCACATCGCGCGAAACTATCCGAACCTCTTGTACGCATACATGGCGATAGGGCCCATGATTTACCAGGCGGAGAGCGAGCGGATGGCGCTGTCTCTGATGAAGGAAAAAGCATCCCGAAAAGGCAACGAACGCGCGCTTAAAGAGCTTACTCAAGTAAACATACCCTTTGAAAATGGTCTGCAGCTCTATTATCATCGGAAGTGGTTGCAGGATCTCTCCGGGCGCCGCCCGACGCTGAATCAGAAATATGTCGAGGATTGGGCTGCGAGATGGCTGGTGGTTTTTAATGAGGCGTCGCGCGATAATCTCTTCGAAACCCTCCCGGCGGTTGCCTGCCCGGTGTACTTTTTCCTGGGAAAGAAAGACTACCAAACCAATTCCACCCTCGCGGAGAAATATTATATGCAGCTGAAGGCTCCACGGAAGGAGCTATTCTGGTTCAATACGGGGCACTCCATCCCGTCGTCGGATCCCGAAGGGCTTCAGGAAGTGATCATTCGCACGGTGCTTCCGCAGACCTTTACGGTGAGGATTACTGCGCGATAGTCGGGAATCGTGAGACGTGAGACGTGAATCGTCAGACGTGAGACGTGAATCGTGAGACGTGAGACGTTAATCGTCAGATGAGACGTTGGATGCATGGGAATCTCACACGAAGCTCGCTATGAAACAGGGATCGCAAAGGAATTTCTCCGCTGAAGCGCAGGTGGCATCAATCGTAGATTGGTCAACATGGGGCGAGGAGAACGTACTCCCCGAGAAGGGCAGCCGTCTCACGTCTCACGTCTCACGAAAGAAGCCGCACCCACGAGGAAAAGAGAGACACCCTCTAAGCCGCAGCACTCACCACTCACCATTCACCACTCACGAGTCGTTGCACGCATGGGCGCGGAATAATCTCACGCAGAGGCGCAAAGCACGCTATTAATACCTCTTTATCATTCAGTGCGTGCGGCTTCGGAGTGTTGCTCGGTTCTGATAGACCATCACAAGGACCGCAAAGGAATTCCTGCGCTGAAGCGCTGGTGGCATCAATCGCAGATTGGTCAACATGGAGCGAGGAGAACGTACTCCCCGAGAAGGCAGGCCGTCTCACGTCTGACGTCTCACGTCTCACGAAAGAAGCCGCACCCACGAGGAAAAGAGAGACACACCCTAAGCCGCAGCACTCACCACTCACCACTCACCAAAAAACGCCCCCACTTCCCCCACCGCTTCCGCGAAATCAGCCCTCAGCTCCCGGTTCTTCGCAAGGAAGCTTTTGTTGAAAAATTGCAATTCCACTCCCGCGTTGCTGCTCGTCGCCCGGCGTTTCCATAAGCCAGTAACGATACCGTTGACAACAATCACGGGCCAGAACAGGCCATTGATGGAAATGACCTTCGACCGGTGTTTTTCGGTGAGGCAGGCACTGCGATCCTTGTAGCCGATGATATATTCGTCAAATGCGGGAAGGAGGTAAACGCTCTTTTCCGCGGTGCGCGGCGCCTGCTCTTCCTCCCTGAACCAGTAGACCTGCGAGTCGATTTCCGCCGAGGAGAAGTCGTCCTTTATTGATCCAACGGCTTTTCGCGCATCCGCGACAGGCAGGTCGGACCAATTGCCAAAATCTGCAAGCGTCGCGGGTCCATGGCTCTGGAAGTAGCGGTATGCGAGTTTCCGCAACGCTTCGTCGCGCGTGATCGCTTTTGACTGAGGTACTCGTTCGTCAAACAATGCGTAGGTATTTTTCTTTCCCTGCATCTCTCCGCTGCACACAACTTTCTCCAGCTCTGCATAAAGCAACAGGTGCGCCGCGCGCTGGTCGTGCGTGACGATCTTATGACGGGCGAATTGCTGTAGCACCTCTCCGCGTGTAAGCTGCCGGCCACCCTCCAGCGATTTTTCAAGGACCTTCATACTTTTCTTGAGAATCGTGGGAGTTATCCCCAGGTCGCGATGACGGGATGGCAATGTGCTGCGAATGTGCGGGGCAGTCAGGTCAAGCATCCATCGGGCATCCGCGGCGGGAATCAAATGCCAGGTCGGCCTCAACACGTGCGTGCGAATAATCTGTCCTTTGTTGATAGCATCGCGGATCGCTGCAGGGCTGCCATCGGGTAACCGGACGCTCAGCGCCCAGCGCGCCATGTTGTAATCCTGTGCCTGCATCGCTCCCATCCAGGAGATCACTTCCTCTGGGCGGGAGAAACGGTGCGCGGATATGTTTTGTCGGGCAAGTCTTGTTCCAGGCAGGTCAGCGAAGGTCATAAAGCATGGTTTATTCTTCAAAGTAAAACTATTTATATCCGCCTGCGTAACCATACCTGTTGAGCAAACCAGTATGCTTTTAACCAGAGACAAGAAGAGCGGGAAGGCGCCGCGGCGCAATCGAAATCAGGAGAGTTTTTCACGGAAAGGCAGCCCAGGAGCAACGAAGGAAGCCCTCGATGACGGTGATCTCCCCAGGGAATTCACAGCGGAATCCGACCCGGACGCCTCCTGGGACGATATTATTTTCGAAGATCGAAACCGCGAATATGGCGCCTACGCGGTAAGAAAAGGTTACAATCGCAACCTGATCACCGGTGTCGCCATAGCAGTTTCGTTCGTGGCGGCCACGTTTTTTTATCCCCTCCTGATGAGGTCAATCGGTGGCGATGACACCTTACCAAAAGCGCAGCCCAGGAAACTCGTGTATACCGAGCTATCGCCGCCACCGCCGATCGACCGTCCAAAACCAGCGCCGCCGAATATCGTCCTTCCGAAGCTTCAAAAGGTGATCAAGTTTGTTCCGCCGAAAGTTGTCCGGAAGCAAGTAGCGGAGTCGGCTCCTACCCTGTCTGATATCCGTCAGAATGAAATCGGCGCAGAGGATGTAGAAGGCCCTGCCGAGGTAGTCTTCGACGAACCCGTTTCGGAGGGAGTCTCCGGCGGGGACGAAATCTTCACCGTCGTTGATCAGCAGCCCGAATACGCCGGCGGCTACGACGCTATGATGGCATTCATCCAGAAGAACATGGTTTATCCGCCGAATGCGCGCCGGATGCAAATCGAAGGAACTGTTCATGTGAGTTTCGTCGTGAGCAAAACCGGTGAGATCAGCGACGTAAAAGTGTTGCGTGGCATTTTCGGCGAATGTGACCGGGAAGCTATTCGAGTTGTGCAGATGATGCCGAAATGGAATCCCGGGAAGCAGAACGGACATCCTGTGAACGTGAGATTTATCCTCCCTCTGAAATTCAGGCTACACTAGTCAAAGGCACCAACTTGCCTTTTCTGCCTCGGCTTGTTGCGACCTCCACACCGGCCGTTGGAGTCGGCGCACAGAATTGCCGCCGTTTAAAAAAATTTCCCAATATTTTGCTCACAAATGGCGATTTTGAAATACGTTTGCGAAAGCTTTTTTCGGGTAAAGCGCTTCATAGATTCAACAGCGAAAAGGTAGCTTCGTCGAGAAAGCGGCTGTTCCGAAAAATTCTGGCACAGTAATCACTGTATATCGAATACTAATTACCAAAAACTGAAAAAACGATGAACGTTATCCGAAATTCTTCAAAAGTTGTCATGTGGATATTGGTCCTCATGATTTGCTTTACCGGCTGTAAAAGTAAAAAGAAGGCCGCCGAAGCTGCGCGGGCAGCAGAAGAGCGGGCCAGAATAGAACAGGAAGCAAAACTGCGGTCGGAGGAAGAAGAGCAAAGAAAGAGAGACGCCGAAGAAGCTGCTCGCCGCGAGGCCGAAGCACGGCAGCAGGAAGCGCTCGCAAGTGCTCCAAAAGCGAAGCTTACACAGTACTTTCAATCAATCGCTCGTTCGGGTAATACCGCATCGGCAAACAGCAGCATCAACGAAGCCCTCAGCCTGTTTGCTTCACCGGACACCCCTGTGCTCATCGTTATCAGCGAGGAAAACGGACAAAAAGATTACGACAGGCCTACAACCATACGGCAATACCTCAACTATCTCAAGGATACGAAGAACAATGCAAACAGCATCTCGAATCTTCAGTTCGACAGCGGAGGCAAAATCACCGAAGTAGAATTGCGAAAGAATTAAAAACACACCTACAAATACAATTATTATGGTTAAAGCCAGTTACCTATTTACCCTGTTGTTTTGTATCGCCTTCATGGGTACTGTTTCAGCACAGACCGCTGAGATCAGCCGGGAAAGAAAAAGAGCAATAGACTCTCTCGCTTTGGAAAAGGTGAGAGACTTAAGTAAATACATCAGCATCATCGGAAGCAAGAACACTGCATTCTCCGAAGCCACCCGCGTCATGGACCGCGCGGAAGAGCTTTTTGCGCCGGATAGCGAAATGGGCGTTTCGTCGCTCAACAGCAAACAGATCAGCTACTACAAGGTGCGCAAATACTTTGAGCGTCTTATGGCGCTCAACTATGATCGCGTCACGATCTCATGGTACAACATCCATTACATCAGCGATCTTGAGCGACAGCCCGACGGCCGCTATGTAGGCGTGGTTACGATCTATCAACGCTTTGAAGGAACCGGTGAGGACGGCCTGATGAAGTACAAAGACACGACGAAAAAAGATATCACCATTTACGTGGAAAGGAAAAAGACCCAGATCGCGGGACGAACTGTTGAATTCTGGGATGTGCTGCTGGGTGATATCCGGGTTACCGAAACAAGTTCATGATATTGATCAACCACCTTCAGACATTTATCAATCAAAGTATAATCAAAAGTCCACGCGTCAACGACCGTGGACTTTTGTGGTTCATTCACCGGACGTTTCTCGCCGCAATCCTCTTCTGCAGCATGGCGAACGGGGCGCACGCGCAGATCGTCAACGATATGGAGGACGAAAGCCGCCTCTATGCCCAGTCCAAACAGGTCAACCAGTTTTTCCGGAGGTTTAACGGCGAGGAGGATGAAAAAGGAAATCGCTACTACCCGGGCGACAAACAATACCGAAGTGAGAAACTCCGCAAACAATATCTCCGGATGTTGTTCGACGAAAGCAACGCGAACATCAGCAACTCACTCAAGACGGATTTTGTCAAAGACTTGCTGGACAAGCCGGAAAGCACCGTCCTGAACTTTCATGGAGGCAACTGGTTCGCCGAATTACACACGACATTCACCATGAACGGCAAGAATCAGCCCGTGATCCTTTTCATGGAGCTTGAGAAACACCGGCTCGGAACGCGCTGGGTGATTCAGAAAGTTCACGCGGATATGTTTGAACCGTACTTCAAAAAAGACACCGTGCGCTTGGGAAAATTCCTTCATCCCATGAGTCATGAGCTCGACTTCATGAATCTCCGGAAGGCATTTATCAACAAAGACAGCATTAATCAGTTTGTTATCAAGCGGTTCGTCCCCGACCATCTGTCCTTGTTTCTCTATGAAGTAAAAAAAGGAAATCTTAAATTCAGCAATGTCGATGAAGTGAAATTTCATTTCTTCCAGCTTGACGGATGGTATTTTGGAATTTCCGAATTCAACAGGCCGGGATACAACACGGGTTGGCTGATTTCCAACCTGGTGAAACTGAACAGCCCCGCTGATAAGGATCTCTTAAGAAAGTACCTGTACTATGAAACACAATAAACTGTGGACATTCACAGTTTCTTTGGTTTTCATGATGGCATTGGGTGCGGTCGCCCAGAAATCAAAGCCTCAGAAATCAGCAAAGAAACCGGTAGCGGAGAAGGAAGCTGTCAAAGACAAGGCTGGCAATTCGCCAAACGAAGAAAAAGTCCGGGATCTCGTCGCCTTTTTCCAACTCCTCCTCAACACGCTCGGAAGCAGTGAGACTTCGGCGCGCGACAAGGACATCGTTATTACCCAAAGCTACACCAAGATATTCCGCGACAGCAAAGTCCAGGTCGAGGATGACCTCGATGAAAAACGATCCGTCATCACCAACAAGGACGTTGTCGCGTACCTGAAAGACGTCGACTTTTTTTTCCAGCACGTAACATTTGAGCTGGTCATCGATGACATCAAGGAAGGCGTCAACGCGAATGGACAGGTCTTCTATAAAGTATCGCTGCGTCGCACGCTCACCGGAACGACCGCAAGCGGAAAGAAAATTAACAACACGATTCCGCGCTATATCGAAGTGAATTACGATCCTCAGGCGGCCGACCTCAAGATCGTGAGCATTTATACGAACGAGTTTGATGAGAAAGAAGCGCTAACCAATTGGTGGAAGACTTTGTCCTTCGAATGGCAGACGATTTTCAAACGCAAGCTGAACATCGTGGACAGTGTAACGCTGAACAACATCAAGGACATGACGGCCTTGAACGAGCTCGACCTGAGTGGCAATGACTATATCCAGTCAATCGAGCCGCTGTCACAGCTGATCAATCTGAAATTGTTAAACCTCTCGTCAACCAATGTGAGCGACCTCACTCCTATCCGCAATCTCACCGAACTGGTGGAACTGGATTTGTCGCGCACGAAGGTATTCGATCTGTCGCCGCTGAGGTACTCAACGAAATTGACGCGTCTCAATCTCAATCAAACCGAGATCCGGTCTGTTGCTGCGCTGGAGAAAATGGAAGCGCTTCAAAACCTGGAGATACAATCGACTCACGTCATCGACTTTGCACCCTTGTCGAACCTTGTGGGACTGATGAATCTGGATCTCAAAGGTACGCAGATTGCCAGCCTCTCACCACTGGAGCCTCTTCAGCAGCTGATGGAACTAAATATCGCGAGGACAAACGTACAGGACCTTGCCCCGCTCAGCGGTCTTACGGACCTTGTGTCATTAAATATCGACAGTACGCTCGTGCGGGATCTGAACGCTCTGACCCCGCTGGAGAACCTGGAAGTACTTTTCGCCAATTACGCATTCATCAACGATCTCTCTCCGTTGAAAGGCCTCGATAAGCTGCAGCGTGTTTACTGCGATCATACGCCCGTGACGAAAGCCGTCGCCGATGCTTTTATGGCCGCAAGACCGGGCGTGCTCGTGATCTTCGATTCAAAAGATCTCCAGGCATGGTGGGATGGCCTCTCCGACAACTGGAAGTTCATCCTTAGCGCAACGGCAAAGATAAAGCCTATACCGGGCAAGGAGGAGCTTGCGCGGTTGCCCAACCTTGATTCCATAAACTTCAGCAATGACCGGTCTATAAAATCACTTGAGCCGCTGCGCAGACTACAGAAACTTACCGTAGTACTCGCCAACAACACCGGCATCACCGACTTGTCACCGCTGCGCGACCACCGCGAAATCCGCCGTCTCAATATCAGCGATACCGACGTCGCTGATCTTTCTCCCGTGGCCAGGTTTACGAGGCTGGAAATATTGCGCGCAGATCGAAGTAAGGTCGAATCTCTTGAGCCGCTCTTCAACCTGCGGCAACTGAAAGAAGTTTACGCAGACCGCACAACCATTCACGACATCACCGCGCAGGAGTTCCTGGAAAAGAATCCGACTTGCTTGCTCGTCTACAAGACCATCCACCTCGATCGGTGGTGGAAGAATCTCTCGCCCGGATGGCGGGATGTTTTCCTCTCCGAGATCGGCGCCGATACCACTCGCGAAGGACTGCACCGGCTTGTAGAGCGGGAAGCCTTTCAATTCAAGGAGGCGCGCGTAAACGACCTGTCCGCATTCAGCGAGTTTGTCCGACTGAAAGAGCTACATTTCTCATCGACCGGAATTACAGAAATTCCCGACCTGGAATCTTTCCGATCGCTGCGATCTCTGCGTGCGACGAGCAGTCCGCTCCAGAAAATCGGCGCCATCAGCTTACTTGGAAACCTCGAGGAACTGGATATCGCGAACACTCCTGTCAGCGACCTCCGTGGCCTCGAAACCCTTTCAACACTTCGCACACTCAGTTGCGCCGGCACGCAGATACGCAAGCTTGATCCCCTCAAGGGACTCGTCGACCTTCAATCGCTGGATTGTTCGAACACAAATGTCAGCAGGCTTGATCCCGTGATGTATCTCTCCCTGCAGACGCTGAAGGCTTACAATACGAGAATCCCCAGCCGGGAGATCGAACAGTTCAAGGGAAACAACCCTGACTGCCATGTTGTATACTATCGGTAAGGAAAACATTCCTGCATTCCAACAAAGAGTTGTATGCCACGAAGAGGTCAAAGGCGCAAAGATCCATACACTCGTGGATTAGTGTTTGATATCTTCGTGCCTTAGCGTCCTTTGTGGCTGTCTCAGCGCTTGGGAATGTGTGTGACTTTCATTAATTTACTATTTAACGCGTTCAACTTGTTCTGTCTTATTCATAAATCGCCTGACAGGCAATCGCTTGTTTCCGGAAAGATCAGGTCCGTCCGCGGCCGAAAGCTCTTACTCCTTCTCTCATTCACCGGCGCCGTTATCGCATTTTCTTCATGTTCTGACAAGCCGCCAGTTGATCCCTGCTGCGTCTATACTCCCATTACCGATCTGGCAGAGGTCGGTGATGACCAAGGTTTGCTTCAGGTCGGGGGCAGTACGAATACTTCCTATTATATCCTGGACGAACAGGGCAAGCAGGTTGGGTATGAATCCCTCAACCGGGCCGTTCCTTTGAATGCGGGCAAGTATGTGATCCGGGTCAATAACTCCAACCATTCCGTCCTCGTGCGGGCGGGGGAAAATGCCAAGTGCTCCACTGGAACTTTAATAGTGACTGGTAATACATCTGATAATTACTATGTTATGGATTCAACAGGCCAGCAGCTGGGATACGAAGTACTCAGCAGATCGATGTCCTTCTTTCCCGGAAACTACCGGGTCCGAGTGAACAATACGGAAATTTCCGGTGCGGTGAAACTGGGAGAGTTGACCGAAATCCGGACGGGTTCAATTATCGTCAAGGGAACCACGAACGAATATTATTATGTGGTGGACCGGGACAACAAGCAGTTGAATTACAACAGCCTTGGCAGGCCCCTTGCGTTTCTGCCGGGGACTTATGAGGTAAAACTCAACAATACTTCCATGGAGGCGAATGTCCGGGCCGGCAATGCGACTGAACTCGTGACCGGCAATCTATGCGTAAACGGGTTAACCGATGAATACTATTATGTGACGGATACGGCGGGCAATGCGTTGAATTATCAATCGCTGAACAAACATCTGGCATTTTTTCCCGGAGACTTTCAGATCAAGGTCAACAACACTCTGGTACGGGGACGCGTATCGCCAGGAGATACAACGCGGTTTATGACGGGCAGCATCCGGCTAACGGGGGGCGGTCCGGGTTACTATTATGTACTGGACGAGGAAGGAAGGCAGTTAAATTACAATTCGCTGAACAAGTCCCTGTCATTTTTTCCTTCCGAGTACACGGTCAAGCTTGGCTCCAGTACGCGGCGGGCGACGGTCACCGCCGGACAATTAACGTCGATCAACGCATTCGACTGACCGCCAGTCGACATCTGGCACGCCATTTTCCGGTGATTGGGTACACTGAAATCCGATAGCCATGACATACCAACTAAGCGGCGATGATTTCCTGTTCGCACTGGACAGGACCCAGATCGTGGACATTTCTCCGGGAGATATTATCACACTGGATGATTTTCCCGGGACGCGATATGAATGGACCAGCCACGATGGCGAGTTCCTCGAAAACAATCCGGATGACGATATCTACCTCGTTGTCAGGAAAGCGGGTGAACAATACCGTGCGACGGGCATCACGCTCAAGTCCACTACTAACGCTTGACCGATACTTCGCGGACGATGCGAGCGGTGACCAGCATCTGGCCGATGTGCCTCTGTGAGTGTTCGGCGGCGTGAAAGAGCAGGCCCAACACCGTTGTGGGAATTTTCTTGCGCCCGAGTTCCCGCGGTTCAGTCAGCGAAGACTCCGTCGTATATTTCAACTGAGCAATCGCTTTGTCGACCTGCGCCCGTAATCTGCCTACAAGGTCCGACGGGGTAACGTCGGGGTCCGAGGCCTGTTGTTCGTCGGCCAGCTCCTTCAACTGCGCCGCGCTCAGACCTTCGCCCCGGGCATAAGTGAAGAGCCGGTCGATGACTCCGCGGATGTGCTTCAGGTGAAATCCAACGGATGCAACACCCGCAGGCTTTTCCCATAATTGCGCGGCCGGAAAATCCTCGGTAAAGCGTCCTGCTTCTTCCGCGGCCTGAAGCAACGCGTGGGCCACTGGCTGTAAAAGCGGTGGCACATCCTTTAGGGGGCCCCTTTGCCAGAATTCGAGATTATTGTTGTCTGCCATTTGTAATTTTTCTGTTCATCCCGGTCAATTCATCCGCACGCGCGGAAGTGACCCGGTGGTCGTACACTGAATCGAACAGTGTATCGTAGCTGGTTTTAGCCTGCATAAACTACCAGGTAGTGTTGGTGGGATTCGAACCCATTCAGCTACGGTTTTGCCATTAAACTAACAACCGGGTTGTGTCGCTGTGCATTGCAATCTTACGTCAAGTTGCCTAACTTTATTGCTGGTTGAAAATAGAAGTTTGCATTCTTTCGTACAACCCGAAATTCTTTTTTTAAATTCAGGAATCGACCTGCATGTCCCACAAAACAAAATACCTCCGATTGGATTCACTCGTGGCCTATCTTCAGTCTGAGGCGGATGGCGATGAGATCTTCATCAAATACAAGGATCAGAAGGTCGTGCCGCGCGAGACAAAGTTTATCAAGATGACGAGTGAGCCTGCAGTGCTTGATGTCGAAATCGAGCTGCAAGAGACGGATAACTGGGTGGAGCTTGAACTGTGGGATTATGACCGTTTTACTCCAAATGACAAGCTGGGGAAGTTCCGGTTGCTCGTCGATCAGGTTGCGGAGAATTTCACGGCGGAACTTGTGCGCAACAAGGAATCAGGCGGAAAATACGTCCTCAACTGGTCCGTGACGGAGCGCGCAAATAAAAGTGCACAATAGTTCGTGTATCATCAGATGGCCGCGAAATCGCCTTTTGATGCTGACAAGTAGACGATCTGTCCTTCCCGTATATCCTTAAGGATGCCTCTTACGAGGAGGCATTTGCTGCCGACCATCACCTCGGCCTCGCTGTAGTGTCCGTAAAAGGAAATCTTTTCAACCCGTCCTCTAAGCGCTGAGTCACTTTTCCTCGCGAGCTTCAATTGCTCCGGGCGGATAAAAATACTTTTTCCGGGTGAGGCCGCCATCATCTTTTTCAACGGCTTCCATTTCGAAAAGAGCCGATAATCTTTTCGAACGATAAGATTATACTTTCCAAACAGGCCACCCGTGTATTCGTCAACGGGATATTGATAAATTCTCCGGGGTGTGTCCTGCTGAATGATGCGTCCGTCTTTCATCACCACGATTCTGTCCGCCCATGACAGCGTATCCTGCGGATCGTGCGAGACCAGGATGCAGGTGATTTTCAGCTTGTCGCCGATGTCGCGGATCACGTTCTTAAGCGTATTCTTGTGCACCATATCGAGGTGCGAAAATGGCTCATCCAGCAAGAGCAGGCGCGGCGACGAGATCAGCAGCCGGCAAATAGCCACCCGTTGCTTTTCGCCACCGGAGAGTTCGTCCGTGCGTCTCGGTAACAAATGATCAATCCGGCAGACCGCATACAGCCTGGCAGCATAGGATTCAGACAGTTTGTTTGAATATGCGAGCACCTGTTCCACGCGCAGGGATTTCTGAAGCTCAAAGTGCTGCGACAGGTAAGCAATGCGGGGATGTCCGGGTACTAGTTGGTCGGCCGGTCCGCGGACTTTTTCCTTTTCAAATAAAAGCTCGCCGCGGTCGGGTTGAAGCAGCCCGGCAATCAGTTTGAGAACGGTGCTCTTTCCCGCTCCTGTTTCTCCCGCGATTGCGATCTTCTCGAGCCTGGCCTGACTGAAAGTGACACCGCTGAGCCGGAAGTCGCCGGGACCGTCTTTGGCAACCTCGTTAAGTTGGAGTAGCAAGGGCATGAATCGAAAGTTTGAGGTGTCCGGTATTAAGGTTTTTTCCAGGTGTCCATTTTGATTTTTTCAATGAGCAGGGAGTTCTTGAATTCATGGACCAGCCGATCCATTTCTTCATCGCGCGCCTGCAGCTCCTGAAACGCTTTGTCATGCGCGTCAATCACCGGTTTTAGTTTTTCAAGATTACCCTGCATAGACTGAATAGCGGCGTGAGCTGCTGATTTGTCGTCTTCGGGCGTACCCGGATTCGAAAATTTAAGACTGAGGGTAACGAGGACTTCCCGTAGATATTCGATCATATCCCAGGGATTGTTAGGCATATTCCAGGTGAAGTAGATATTGCACTTCCGGCATTTATAGCGATTGCTCTTCCAGCCCTTCTCATTCTGCTCCGTTCCTGTCAGCTTCAACATTTCACTCGAGTGGCATTGTGGACAACGCGCGTTGTCCTTGACAAGCGACTTCAGGTATTGGCGTTGTTCAACAATAGCCGCCCGTGAGTCAGCGTGCTGTTCAAGGTGATCGATAAAGCGGTCGACGGCCTCCTCTACCTTCTGATGCTCTTCGCCGAGCCGGCCTTCTTCAATCAGCTTTCGGCTCTGCTTTTTGAAGAAGGTGGCGACTTTCACCAGTTCGCGTTCGTTCGCTTTGAAGTTCTTGTTCATGGCTTCTTCTTGCAACATAGTGAATAATCTGAAAACGGGGAATGCAGGATCGATCGGATTTTGATCACTCAATCGCAAAGCGTCTATTGAATTTGCGGCCGTTGCTTACCAATACGGTCATCCCCAGCGGGATTCAATGCAATCAAGTCCGGCATCTGGTTAATGCGGCCATCAATTTCATCAACATCCGAATCTGATAGGGCTTGCTGTTATCAGAGCGCGTAGTGCTCACCTCATATGGCCATCCCTACGGGATTTAATAACACATTGACGCATCATTTTTCTACCATAAGGTCATCCCTAGCGGGATTCAGTGCAGACTACCTTTGGCATCCGGTTAACGGGCTTATTGTGGTCTCGTTAGGACGGGCTTATTGTATTCCCGTTAGGAACGACTCATTGTATTCCCCGCTAGTGTCGACTCATTGTAATCCCGTTAGGGACTACTCACTGTAGTCCCGTTAGCAACAACTCATTGTAGCCCCGTTAGGGACGCGCTCATTGTAGTCCCGTTAGGGACGGGCTTATTGTAGTCCCGTTAGGGACGATCTTATGGTAGGGCGGGGTGAAGCTTGCGAAACCCCGCCCCAAGGCGTTCGCAAAAATCTAGTCCCGTAGGGACGGCCATATAGTAGTCCCGTTAGGGACGGCCTTATGATACGCACGCCCATTCAATTGATCGACATATGTGAGCCTGACGATCCCTGCCACATTCGTTGTGCTTAGTGCCCACCTCATAAGGCCATCCCTACGGGATTCAATAACACATTAACGCATCATTTTTCTACCATACGGTCATCCCTAGCGGGATTCAGTGCAGACTAACCTTTGGCATCCGGTTAACGGGCTTATTGTGGTCTCGTTAGGACGGGCTTATTGTATTCCCGTTAGGGACGATCTTATGCTAGGGCGGGGTGAAGCTTGCGAAACCCCGCCCCAAGGCGTTATTGAATTCAAGTCCCGTAGGGACGGCCTTATGAGACGCACGCCCTATCTGTTTGATGACAATAGTGAACCCGATTTTTTTGTTCCGTGAATATACTGCGTAGTGCTCGTCGGATATGGCCATCCCTACGGGATTCAATAACACATTAACGCATCATTTTTCTACCATACGGTCATCCCTAGCGGGATTCAGTGCAGACTACCTTTGGCATCCGGTTGCCGAGTTGCGTTTAGGGCATGTGATCGGGTCACGCTGGTATGACGTGATCAGGTCCAGCTGTTAGATCGACACGTCTGAATCTGCTAATTCCTGCAACCATCAAGTGCGCAGTGCTCACCGGATATGGTTATCCTACGGGGATTCAATAATATGTTGTCGCATCATTTTTCTACCATAAGCTCGTCCCTAGCAGGATTCAGTGCAGACTACCTTTGGCATCCGGTTAGCGAGTTGCGCTAAAGCGAGGACATTGTCCACTCACGCTTGAAGGATCTTATCGACTCGATGAGAAACCTATTATAGTCCCACCAGGAAGGACCCGATCGCGTAGCAGTCGAAAGGACCTCGACTGAAATTCAAAGCATGCCATCGAATCAATTGGAAGACCTATCGTAGTTCCATTAGTAAGGAGCTCAAGTAGCAGTAGAAAGCACCTTGACCCAAAACTCACAGGATATCACCGATTCGATGAGAGGACCTGTCATAGCCCTGTTAATGACGCGGGATTGTAGTCCCGTTAGGGACGCGCTCATTGTAGTCCCGCTAGGGACGCGCTCATTGTAGTCCCGCTAGGGACGCGCTCATTGTAGTCCCGTTAGGGACGGGCTTATTGCAGTCCCGTTAGGGACGACCTTATGGTAGGGCGGGGTGAAGCTTGCGAAACCCCGCCCCGAACGCGTTATTGAATTCAAGTCCCGTAGGGACGACCATATAGTAGTCCCGTTAGGGACGGCCTTATGAGACGCACGCCCTAGCAATTCGATCGAACGTAAATGAATTTGATAATTGATCAGAAGACCTATCGTAGTCCTGTTAGGGCGCTCATGACACGCACGCGGCATCTGTGATCAACATGTGAACCTGATAATTCCTGCGGCGGACTCAGGACGCACCCTTTGAGGATAGGCGCCTGAACAGCACATCCGATGATCCGCGATGGTGCATGTAGATGGCGGCGGTCAAAAGACCTTCGCCCAGCCAGAAGATGACCGAGCTGAAGGACTTCGGCGAAAACTGCGCGATCAGTTTCAGAAAATCTTCATTTTGGAGAAGGTATGGATAGTGCTCCGCAAACCCGTTGCCCAGTATCAATGTTCCATAATCGACCATGAACGTGTAAAGGATCAAAGAGCTGCCAGCGATGAGCAACGTCCACACTATCCGCGACACAGGTTTCGGAGATGCGAGCAACACCATCGCCAGCGCGATCATTGTCACGGAGCAGACCAGAGGCGCCCAGACCGGCCCCAGCCAGGTAAAGGGAATAAGAAACAGTATATCCCATTCAAACACGGAGACCGGCCAGTCGATCAGAATCTTTAGCCAGCCGTAATAGAATATATCCCACACCGCAAAGGCCAGGAGAAAGTAGGCAAGCCTTTCCGTAAAATTCTTTCCAGCGATATAGCCGACGGCAACAAGCATGACAAGAGTGGCCAACTCGCGCAGTAATTCCACCTGGAGGATGTCCGGGTCAATGAGGCGGAATACAACCGAAAACCCGTCCGGATAATACAAAGCCCTGAGATAAACGACGACCGCGCTCTCGAGCGCAGCCATCGCAATGGCGAAAATACCTACCCACAAAAAAGTTTTGGTCGTCGTGTTCATGCCTGCACAAAATTTCCAACTCCGGATATTCCAAGAAACTATTTCAACTGTGTGCTGATCAGGTTTTCAAGCTCCTTGAGATGAGCGAGAAAAGCCTTTTTGCCTTCCTTAGACGCGCCATACGTCGTGTTTGGCTTTCTGCCAATAAATTTCTTGTTGACGGTGATATAGTTCACTTCCTCCAGCGCCTTGATATGACTCGCCAGGTTGCCATCCGAAAGATTCAGCAGTTCTTTCAGCGTGTTGAAATCTACGGACTCGTTCACCATCAGTACCGACATGATACCGAGCCGAACGCGACTTTCGAAAGCCTTATTGAAATTGACCAGAAGTTTTTTCACCGTTCATATTTAACGTACATGTATGTTCCATAAATGATATGCAACACACCGAATCCCAGCGCCCAGAAAATCAACCCATAGCCTACTGTAAAAAGCGACAGTGCGCCCAGCGCGATCTCCGCGATACCGAGCGAGCGAACATCGTCACGCGTGTATTTGCTGGCGTGCACGAGCGCGAGGCCGTAGAAGATGAGCATCGAGGGAACAACATAAAACCAGTCGCCATGGTAAATCAGTCCCAGGCAGAATATTCCACCGGTGACCAGGGGTATGCAAAGGTTGATGATCAGCTTTTTGGCCGCAGCATCCAGCAGTGAGTTTCCGTCGCGCCGCGCTTTGCGTGTCGTTAAGAATATCCCCGTCCCGACGGCGAGAACGAGCACCAATGCCGCGTCCGAGAGCAGGAACACAACCGCACTTCCGTTGGGATCAGGTGGGCTGGCTGAGAGGCTGCCGCCGAAGACATAGAAAGACGCCGCAGCTGCGCCCAGGAGGCCATAGATACCTGCGAGGACGCCCGAGAGTCCACTCAGCGAAATGAAACGCGACGACCGCTCCATCAGGTGCTTTATCTCTGACAGCGTTTCCTGGGGTGATGTGTATTTTTCAGTCATAGAAAGAACTTTGTGTTTCAAAGTTACAATACAGAAATAAATTTCCAAAGCCCTGGGTCATATTATGTTGTCATGTTCAGGCACTTTTTTCCGACCGCAACAGGGAGGCGGCCTCCTTATCAAGCATGGTCACAGCGCGGGGGTGCTTTCGAACAATACTCGCGGGCACATCCGTCGAGATGGGGCCTTCCAAAGCCTTGCGCATCACATCCGCCTTCTTTGTTCCACTTGCCATCACCATAAGTTGGCGGCTTTCGAGTACGTGTTGCAATCCAAGCGTTATGCCCCTCGCCAGCTTTGTAGATTCAAGAAAATATTTTTGTCCGACAGATCGCGTCGTCTCGTCCAGGTGGATAACATGCGCATACAGCCCCTCCTCCACCCCGGGCTCGTTAAATCCGATATGCCCATTCATGCCGACACCGACAAGCATAAGATCGATTCCACCCTTCTCTTCGACGACGGAATTCATCCTCCGGCATTCGGCCCCGGGATCCTGAGTTAGCCCATCGAAAAGATTCACCTGCGCCGGCTCTATCCCCAATGGTTGAAACAGGTTTCGTTGCAGGAAATACGAACAGCTGCCTTCATTTTCAGGCGCGATGCCAACCCATTCATCCAATCCGACAAATGAGCATCGTGAAAAATCCAGCTTCTCTTTTGCGGCACGCTCGCTCAGCAGCTGGTAGACGCGTCGCGGCGTATCGCCTGCCGCGAGGCATAGAACGCTTGCAGGTTTTTCCTGAAGGCGTCTAATGATTTCATCGGCCACACGCTGTGAAAGCGCTTCATAAGTTTCGAAGATCTGTATCGACATGGTATTCTTAAGTCGGGTTACGCTGGCTTAAAGTTAATCTTATTTTCATGTGAGAAGCAGCTAATCTGGCGGCTGTTAATGGCATGCTATTTTTTGTCAATGGGCTGCAACCAAAAAGTGAAAAATTATGAAAAAGGTATTAGTAATGGCAATGGCATTTCTCGGGATGGCCGCAACTTCTGCGCTGTCGCAGAAACCAGCCGTTGTGATGGGAAATGAGCCAGGATGGCAAAAGATCGGGGAAACAGTCGCCAGCTTCAAGTCGCAGGATGAATCAATCGCTGTTCTCGGGGCCGACGAATTCGCGGCGATCAAGATCAAAGTGGAAGACGCGCCGCTTCACATTGAACGTCTCCAGGTTTTTTACGAATCGGGCGACATGGAAGAAATCAACGTAAAGAAGAGGATTCAGGCTGGTGAGGAGTCGGAAGTATTTCAGCTTGAGCATCCGGACCGCGACATTCAAAAGGTAGCGTTTACATACAGCACACTGCCGAATGCCGAAGGAGACAAAGCTGACGTGGAGTTGTTTGGTCTCAAGACGGGTACGGAAGGGCGAGAGTCCAACGCTTATCGCGATGACGCCGGACGCGCTGCTGACAAAGCCGAACGCAAGGCGGATGAAACACGGCGGGACGTCAGACGTGAATCACGGGAAGCAGAACGCGACATAAGACGCAAAGCCGATCGCACGGAAGATGATATCGATCGAGGCGCTGACCGGACAAGCAACGATGTTGAAAGAGCCGCGGATAAAACCGGTGATGCGATTTCAGAAGCTGCTGCGAAGACTGCCGCTGAAATCGACGACCCGCGACACGAAACGAAAGTCGGTCCCGATGGGCAGACCATTTACATCGGTGATGACGCACGCTTGTACTACATCAACGACCAGGGAACGCGCGTATACGTGAAAAAATCACAACTAAAAGATAAGCCGGATTAAGATAGGGTTGCTTCTTCGAAGCCCCTATAGCACTAAGACACGAAGGCACGAAGACACGAAGACGCCAAGACACGAAGGTTTTGTGGATGCGGAAAGAAGGTTTTTCTATTTCAGCAATCTGAAAGATACTGCTACCTGAGCAGCAAAACCCTTTGTGCCTTCGGGCTCTTTGTGGCAAAATCTTGGTGTCTTAGTGTCTTTGTGTCTTTGTGTTATGAATGCGTTGGTGCAACATTACGTGCACCGGCCAGGCGCCACACTTTTCCGTCCCGCTTGCTGAAGAAATAAACATCGCCCTTATGATCTCTGCCGAAGCGGAGGTCGACACGCTTGCCACCACATAGCTGGGCCGTTGTAACGACGGCGCCCTCATTGGCAATCCTCCACTCCTTGATGGGGGCCATGGTTCCCTGTCGGATGTCAGCCAGTTCCAGGTAGTAGAGCCTTCCGTTGTTCATGTCTGCAAACAGGTATTTGTCTCGAAGCGCCGTGATCTTCTCCCCGGTGTATTCAAATCCGCCGCTGATGGCGGCGCCCTCATCGTGGTCGTACTGCGCGACCGGATAGGTGACTCCATAAGTGGCATCATCTTCCGGGAGTGGAAAGACCTGGGTCAGATCGCCACTGGGGTTCAGCATGAATGTACCCTCGCGTATAGGCCAACCGTAATTGTGCCCCGCCTGTACGACGTCGACTGCCTCCACGTGCGCCTGCCCGATGTGACTGGCGAGCATCTGGCCCTGTTTTGTCCACGTGATCCGGTGAGGATTTCGGAATCCGTAGGCAAAGACTTCTCCCAGCGCATGCTTGTCGTTCTTCTTCACAAATGGATTCGAAGGTGGTATGCCATACTGTTTGTTCCGGCTGTTGTTTCCTTGCGGGTCGATGCGCAGAATACTGCCCCAGGGTTTCGCAGTGTTCTGAACGAGAAAAGGGAATCCGGACTCCGTGCATCCGCCATCCCCCACCCCGATGTATAACAATCCATAATCTTCATCGCCGGGCTTGCTGTTCGGGTTGAAAGTGATTTCCTGGACTCCGTGGATCCCCGTGACCACATTGATCCTGAAAAGTTCACGGCTCGATCCCTTGAAGGGAAACGCTTGTGGCTCGGACGACTTCCACTCTGTGATCACCCATTGCACGGCGACCGGTATAGAATCCGCGTAATGAAAATCCGCTACCGCACTTCCGGTGGCCTCGGTGTGTGTCGTATAGAGCAGTCCGTTGTGGAGGAAGTCCGGATGAAAAGCAAAGCTTCCAAAGCCCGTCGCGAGCCCCGGCGTATCTACAAATTTTGGTTTGAGCGTTGCCATGTCCATATACACGGCGGGCTTGTTGTTTAGCAACTCATATAGCTTGCCTCGAATATCAACGACAAACACACGATCTGATCCCGGAATAAAGTCGAGCTTCGTGATGCGGGTCTTAAGACCCCTTTTCGCGGAAGCCGGAATCGTGGTTACATACTCGATGTCAGCAACCAGATCGGATTGTTCAATGGATGAAGGGATCGGGTCCGTGAGCGATTCTCGTGAGGATCGGGACGAACCGACCTCCGGAGAATTCTTCGTGTTCAGATAGGCAATGATGGCTGTCAATTCATCTTCCCCGTAATGAGAAAACGACGGCATGATGGTTTTGTATCGCGCGAGTAATTTTTGGCCTCTCTCATCATCCGACTCCAGAACACTTTCCGGATTCCGGATAAACCGGCGCAGCCAGTCGGCGGAAACTTGCCGGGTGATGCCCGCGAGTTGAGGGCCGATCCCGTCCTGTCTGAAATTGTGGCAGGCGCTGCAGTTGTCGGTGAAGGCGCGCTGGCCTTTCGCTACGGTGGCGGAGTCAGTGGCCAGGTCATCGTAGCCGGACCTTTCCGGGTTGCATGCGGCGATGAAAAGAATAACAACAATCAACCATGCGGATGACGGGACCAGGCGTCTTTTTTCCATTCTCTGTTCGGTGATAAGATGAATACTTCTAAGCTAACGACATGCCGGTCGTGGAAGCTACGGCACAAGTTTATAAATTTTTCCGTCGGGCATTGTCGATATATATATTTCGCCTTCGTGGTCGCGGCCAAATCGCATGCTCAGGCGTTCATCGTTGCAGAGTTCTTTGAACGATGTTCGTTTCCCATCAAGGGCGACCTGAAACTCTCTCATCCGGGCGGGCTTTCCCGGGCTGATGTCATCGACCTCAACGTAGAAAAGTCTTCCGTTGACCATGTCGCCGAAGAGATACTTTCCTGCAAGCTCGGGTATAGTGTTTCCCCTGTACTCATAGCCGCCGATGATGGCATTACCTTCGTCGTGGTCGTACTCCGCCACGGGATAGGTGAAGTTATTGGCATCATCGTCCGCGGGAAGCGGATACAATTTCCGCGTGCTTTCCCTGAGATAGATCACAAAGCTTCCTTCGCGGAACGGCCACCCGTAGTTATGTCCCGGCAGGATGAGATTCAGTTCCTCGATCTGATGTTGACCGATGTTTGACGCGAGCATCTTCCCGGATTTTGTCCACGTGATGCGATGCGGATTGCGGAACCCATAGGCATAAACTTCTCCCAACGCACGAGGATTTTTGCTTTTCGCGAATGGATTAGTTTCGGGGATACCATATTTTCCATTCTTGCTGTTCGTGCCTGCGGGGTCGATGCGGAGAATCGAGCTCCATATATTTTCGGGACCAATGTTGATATGGATGATTCCGCGCTCGGCGCTGCCTCCGTCTCCAACGCCGATGTAAAGCAGTCCATAATCCTCGTCACCCGGTTTTGCCAGAGGGTTGAATGTAATTTCCTGTACACCGTGCGATTGGCCGACCATGTTCACCCGGAAAAGCTCTCTGCTTTTTCCTTTGAACGGGAAGCTGCCGGGGCGCTCCGTTTTCCACTCTGATACTACCCACTGCAGCTTGACATCCAGCGAATCATCGTAGGCAAAGTCCGCTTCTTGCGAGCCGGCGTTTTCAGTATGTGTTGTGTACAACAGTCCATTCCTGGAGAACTCGGGATGAAAGGCGAAGCTCCCGAAGCCCGTCGCATGACCCGGCGCGTTGATAAAGTCCGGCATATGTTCTGCCATATCCAGGTAGACCTCGGCATGGGTGCCCGTCAGGCGGTAGAGTTTGCCGCGCAGATCCAGCACAAAAAATTCTTTTGTATCCGGTCTTGAAAAGAATTTGGTGATCCGGGTCAAGGGTAGCTGCTCACTCGTCGCCGGCATTTGAACCACCTCCTTCATGTTCACCACCAGGTCAGACATCGGGATCGAGCCCGGTATCGGATCTTCCAGAACGTCTGCATCGCGCGTCGAAACCGTTTGCGTCTCCTCCTTTTTATCCTGCGTATGAAGATAGGCGATGATTCCATTGATCTCATCGTCGCGATAGTAGTTGAACGACGGCATGAACGACTTGTATTGGTCGAATAATGCCTTTGCGCGGGGATCTCCCGACTCGATCATTGACTTAGGATCTTTGATGAATTTCTCAAGCCACTCCACCTCTACTTCGCGGGTTACTCCACCCAGCGCGGGACCGATGCCATCCCGGTCCATGCTGTGACAAGCCACGCACGTCTGGCCGAAAATGTTGCGGCCTGTCGCGATGGCGGCAGAGTCGGTGGTGATCCCGGTATCGGAAGTCTTATTTGAATTGCACGAAGCGGCAAAAACGATCAGGCCAGCCAGAAAAGCCAGGTTTAGAAACCGCACAACTTGAATCTTCATTAATGATCGGTAGCGATTAAAGTGATAAATGTAAGGGATTTTGAAGCCACAATAAAATTCATTTTAGTTCCGTATGGTACACATAGTTTGCCGTGGCGAAAACGTATTATCTTTGCGGCTTTTATTTTGATCTATGATTTCAGTCGATAACGTGAGCGTGGAGTTTAATGGCGCCGCCCTCTTCAAAGACATTACTTTCAACATCAACGAAAATGACCGCATCGCGCTCATGGGCAAGAATGGTGCGGGCAAATCTACCTTGCTAAAAATAATCGCGGGCGCCAGCAAGCCCACGCGCGGAAAGGTATCGGCTCCCAAGGATGCTGTAATTGCATACTTACCCCAGCACCTGCTTACCCACGATACGGCTACGGTATTCGAAGAAGCTTCGAAAGCGTTCTCGCGGATCCTCGATATGAAAAAAGACATCGACGATTTGAACACCCAGCTGGAAACGCGAACCGACTATGAGTCGGACGAGTATGCGCGCATCATTGAACAGGTGTCCGAGCTCAGTGAAAAATACTACTCCATAGAGGAGATCAACTTCGACGCGGAAGTAGAGAAGACGCTGCTCGGCCTCGGTTTCCTTCGCAGCGACTTCACGCGTCCTACCGGGGAGTTCAGCGGCGGATGGCGGATGCGCATCGAGCTGGCGAAAATATTGCTTCAGAAGCCCGATCTGATCTTGTTGGACGAGCCCACCAACCACATGGACATCGAGTCGATTCAGTGGCTCGAAGACTTCCTCATCAACAACGCGAAGGCGGTGATTGTCATCAGTCACGACAAGACGTTTGTCGACAACCTGACCAACAGGACCATTGAGATCACGATGGGCCGGATTTACGATTACAAGACCAACTACACGCACTATCTCCAGCTTCGAAAAGAAAGAAGGGAACAACAGCAAAAGCAGTTCGACGATCAGGCGCGGCAGATCGCGGAGATCCAGCAATTCATCGAGCGGTTTAAAGGAACGTATTCGAAAACCCTTCAGGTGCAGTCGCGTGTGAAGATGCTCGAGAAGATGGAAATTGTGGAAGTGGACGAAGTCGATACTTCTGCGTTGAACCTGAAGTTTCCGCCCGCGCCCCGGTCGGGAAATTACCCTGTCATCATCGAAGGGCTCACCAAGAAGTACGGCGATCACACCGTATTCAAAGATGTGTCGCTCACCATCGCGCGAGGGGAGCGCATTGCCTTCGTTGGAAAGAATGGAGAAGGAAAATCAACGCTGGTGAAAGCGATTATGGGTGAGATCGATTTCGAAGGTAAAGTGCAAACAGGTCACAATGCATTGGTCGGGTATTTTGCGCAGAACCAGGCCTCGCTTCTGGACGGCGAGCTAACCGTCTTCCAGACGATCGACTACATCGCCGTGGGAGATATCCGCACGAAGATCCGCGATATTCTGGGCGCCTTCATGTTCGGCGGCGATGCCATTGATAAGAAAGTGAAGATGCTTTCAGGCGGTGAAAGAACACGTCTTGCCATGATCAAGCTGTTACTGCAACCCGTCAATTTCCTGATTCTTGACGAGCCAACTAACCATTTGGACATCAAGACTAAAGATATTTTGAAGGATGCGCTGAAAGCTTTTGACGGAACTATGATCCTCGTCTCTCATGACCGCGATTTCCTGGACGGGCTCGCCACGAAAGTGTTCGAGTTTGGCAACAAGCGAGTGAAGGAACATTTCGAGGACATCAATGGATTCCTGCGAAACAAGAAGATTGAAAATCTGCGCGAAGTCGAGCGGTAATAACTTGTATGAGTCGGCCGTCCCTGCCATGGGTTGGGCGAACATGTGGTGCTTGGCTCTGTCGTGCTGATTGCCGATCTTTGGTACGACATCAATGAAAAATATGCCCGGAGATTTTGACAGAGCCATGGCGGCGTTCGACGACTACCATCGGCGGGATCCCAACACGGAAGACGTCGACGGCAAATCGGTAGCGAAAGAATGGTTGTACGCGGAGCGCATGACTGCAACGCTGTTGAGTCTTGAGCCGGAAGCCGACGAAGCCGTGAAGCTCGCAGCGCGATGCCAGCACATTGGGAGATGGGAGATTCCGCGCGATCGGTATCCCGCCGGCAAGAAGGGCTATCTGCAGTGGCGCAATGAAGAAAAGTTCCACCACGCGAAGATCGCTGAGAAAATTCTCGAAGACTGTGGCTATGATGCCGCGATGATCGAGGAGGTAAAATTCCTGTTGCTGAAGAAAGGGCTCACCACGCATGCCAGTGCGCAACTCCTGGAGGACGTCGCCTGCCTTGTTTTCCTGGAGTTTTATCTCGGGGAATTCGCCGCGAAACACGACGATCAAAAAGTCATCGATATTCTGCGGAAGACACTGTATAAAATGAGCGCTCGCGGAAAAGCAATCGGTTCGACGAAACTGCCCGCGAGGCTTCGGTCTTCGCTAACGACCTTGTCCTGAGCAGGCGAAATGCCCTCCGGTTCAGGACGGGGCCAAAAAAAAAAAAAACAGCCATCCGTTTAGGAGTAAGCCCCGGTTATGTGTTTATAGGGGACAAAGAAAACCAATGTCTCCCACGGACCTGGATAAGCTATTAGAAAAATACCTCGCAGGTAAATGTTCAGAGGAAGAGCGGAGCCTGATCGACGCGTGGTATTCCCGCCTTGGCAAGGGCACCGCCGATCAGCCTGTTGCCGAACATGAACTCACGTCTGCGGAGGCAAGGATCCTTTCCGGTATCGGGCACCATTCACATGCAAATAGCTCCCGCGTTGTCGACCTGCAAAAAGGCCGAAGGGTTATACACTATCTTTCGGGCATCGCCGCGTCGGTCCTTATTTGCGTTGCGGCGGGTTGGTATTTTCTGAATCGCGAGGTTCCGGACGACCCGTCACACCGCGCGGTTGCCGTAGCGGAATTCATTGCGGTGGAAAACCGGACAAACGTCGCCCAGCGCCTGATACTCCCGGACGGAAGTATTGTCATGACATCGCCGGGCAGCCACATTCGTTACTCGACGAGCACCGTGAGCCCCTCGCGGGAAGTATTTCTCGAGGGTGAAGGGTACTTCGACGTCGCACATAATACGCAACGTCCCTTTTACGTGTATGCGGGAAACGTAGTCACCCGCGTCCTCGGAACGAGCTTCGTCGTCCGTAACCCGGGCGGCGCGGGGAAAGTGACCGTATCAGTGAAAACAGGTAAAGTGACCGTCTACTCCCGCAAGACCTCGCACAAACAAACGGTGTTAGCGCCTAACCAGGAAGCGGTATACGACAGCCTTTCCGACCTTGTTGCAACGCAACGGGTACCCGCAGCCGGTCAGGCTGCCCGGCCGGGCAACTCTATCGAAATGCATTTTGAGGAAACTCCGGTTTCAGATGTGCTGGCCCTTCTCATGAAAACCTACGACATCGACATTGTCTTCCAGGCGGAATCCCTTTCAGGATGTGTGCTGACATCGAGCTTTTTTGAGGAAGGACTCTACGACCGCATCGACGTTATCTGTACCGCTATCGGCGCCACATATAAAATTGTGGATACTCAAATTATCATCGAAAGCAAAGGATGTAACCTTAAAACCAATTAGCATGAACCATTCTACTTAACCGAAACATGAAGGCCGATGATGTTCGAGCATCACCGGCCTGGAAAGCAACCTCCGAGGGAGTTTGCTGACGCTTTTGCTCTTGTCAAACAAAAACTTATCAAGTTATGAATATCAATAAACCTATTCAAGGGTTCCTTATTGTTTTTATGAAAATTGTCCTGACACAAGCTTTGATTCTAACGGTGTTCGCCGTGTGTGCCATCGCTTCTGACTTAAGAGGTCAGGAAGTTTTGAACAGTAAGCTATCGCTGAAGGCAAGCGATAAGGCTATCAAGAAAGTCCTTGCGGAGATAGAAAGGAAGACGCAGGTGCGCTTTACTTATAGCTCCGCCGTGGTCAACGTGGGCCGGCAGGTATCCGTCAATTTCAAGAATGAAAACCTCGAAGAAATCCTGAATGGCCTTTTCGATTCTGACATTGCATACGAAGTCCGGGGCAACAGAATTATCCTCAAACCCGGCAGTGCAACCGCATCAACGGCAGATACTAACTCAGCCGGAAAAGCGGAAGCGTATTTCGCTGTTGAGGTGACTGGCAAAGTCACCGATGAAAGCGGGCAACCCCTTCCCGGGGCCAATGTCCTGGAAAAGGGAACGACAAACGGCACCACTTCCGACGTAGACGGAAATTTCACGCTCTCCGTCATGGGGACGAACTCCGTTCTTGTCTTCAGCTTTATCGGCTATACAACCCAAGAGGTTCCGGTGGGCAATCGCACGACGTTTAGCGTACAGCTGGCACCCGATCTGCGAACACTAAACGAAGTTGTAGTCGTTGGCTACGGTACCATGAAGAAGAGTGATCTCACTGGTGCCGTTTCTTCTGTAAAAGGTGAAGAACTTACGGCCTATCCGGCAATCGATGCCGTGCAATCGCTTCAAGGTCGCGCTGCAGGCGTAAATATAACGGCTAACAACGGCGCGCCCGGCTCGACAATGAAGGTCCGCATCCGCGGCGGCACTTCCATCAACGCGAGCAGCGACCCGATTTTTGTCGTCGACGGATTTGTCGGTGGCGCCCTCCCTCCTCCCGAAGACATTGAATCAATTGAAGTGCTGAAGGATGCATCGGCGACGGCCATCTATGGTTCCCGTGGTGCAAATGGTGTCATCATGGTCACGACAAAAAAAGGTAAGCCGGGCAAGACACAGATCAGTTTCAATACTTCTTACTCATCGCAAAAAGAAGTCAATCGGCTTGACCTGCTCAACGCGGATCAATTTACCGACTACATCACGGAAGCACGGCCCGACTTTGTGCCCGCAGGATTCAATACCGACTGGCAGGATCTGATTTTCCGGCCCGGTGCCATTCAAAATTACCAGCTCTCACTTTCGGGAGGCACCGATAATGTTAGCTATTATATCTCCGGAGCATACTTTGACCAGGAGGGCGTGATCATCAACTCCGACTACGACCGCTTTTCGCTGACCAGCAACATAAACATCAAAGCAAGCGATCGGTTTAGCTTCGGTTTGAACATGTTTGCGAGACGAAACACATCTAATGGCGTAAGGACGCAGGAAGGCTCCGGTGGGCTCACTCCAGGTGTTGTTGCCTCTGCTTTTAAGTTCGAACCCGACCAAGGTATCTACAAACCCGATGGCACGTATACCACCGCGCGTCTCAATGATCCGCACGACAATCCGTATGCCGTTGCCAAAGAGCTCGAGAACGAATCGATCAGCGATCGCCTTCAGGCCAACGTGTTTGGTGAATATTTGATCCTGAAAGGCTTGAAGTTTAGAACGTCCTTTGGGGCAACCACGAACAATCGCCGCGCGGGATCCTATTCGCCCACCAGCCTGACAGAAGGCAGAAACGTTGGTGGATGGGGAACAATCGACGGGGCGAAGTCCACGCTGTTTCTAAATGAAAACTACCTGACTTATAGCAAGGACTTCAGCGAGTCAAGTCGTTTTTCCGCCATGGCCGGATATTCCTTCCAAACATCTTCGAGTGAACAGTGGGGCTCGGAAGCGCAGAACTTTTTGTCGGATGCGTTTTCCTTCTGGAACCTCGGAGGATCGTCGCTGTGGCAGTCGCCAAACTCAAACCTCACCGAGTGGCAAATATCCTCCTACTACGGTCGACTAAACTACTCACTTCATGACCGATATATGTTCACGTTGAACGCGCGGTACGACGGATCTTCGAACTTCAGCAAAAACAATAAGTGGGCGTTCTTCCCTTCCGGCGCATTTGCCTGGAATATGAAAAATGAATCGTTCATGTCGGGGGTTGACGTCGTCAGCTTCTGGAAGTGGCGCGTCAGCTACGGGGTGACAGGAAACCAGGCCATCGGCCCTTACCAGACACTCGCCCGGTTCTCGCCGGTGTTCACGGTTATCGATGGCGAGACCGTAAATGCGGTCAGACCTACTACCGTCAGCAATTCCGATCTGACCTGGGAAACTTCGAAACAACTTAACATCGGAGCGGACATCGGATTATTCAATGATCGCATCAGCTTTACAGCGGAGTACTATCGCCAGGTTACGTCGGATTTACTTTTCAGTGTTCAGCTGCCCCAGTATTCAGGTTATACATCCCAACTGAAGAATATCGGGGAAGTTGAAAACAGAGGTATCGAACTGGCTCTTTCTTCCCGCATTCTGGATCAAGCGCTCGTGTGGAATACGGACATCAACTTTTCCGCTAACCGCAACAAGGTGCTGTCACTTCCCGGTGGCAATGATATCCAATACGGTTCGGGCCCCGGTCACCTGGTTGGACTTGGAAACACGCAAATCCTGCGTGAGGGATTTCCCGTGGGCAGCTTTTGGGGTTGGACCTACGACGGCGTCTATCAGGCGGGAGACACCTTCATTCCGGGTGGAGGCTTCGAGCAATCGCCCGGCGGAGAAAAATTCCGTGACATAGACGGAGTGAGAGATTCGAACGGAAAACTGACCGGCGTGCCCGACGGCATGCTGAATGCCAGCGACCAGTCCATTATCGGTAATCCGAATCCTGATTTTATATGGGGATGGAATAACGACCTGAGGTTTAAGAATTTCGATCTGAATATTTTCTTCCAGGGATCACAGGGAAATGACATCCTCAGTTACACCTTGATGGAATTAAACCTGCTCTCCGGGATTAACAATGCGACGACGGAAGCCCTGAAGCGCTGGACTCCCGAGCATACGAACACCGATGTGCCTAAGGCATCTGTGGGGAGAACGCGTCGCGTTTCAACGCGCTGGATTTACGATGGAAGCTTTGTGCGATTGAAAAACCTGTCACTTGGCTACACCTTTCCTGCAAGCATACTGGAAAGCATCAAGCTCAGCAAGGTCAGGGTTTATGTGAGCGCACAGAACATTCTTACGCTGACGAAGTATGAGGGATATGACCCCGAAGTCAACTATCGTTCCGAGAACGACACTGACAGCAACCGGAACCTCGGTTTGGATTATGGCAGCTATCCCAATGCCAAGTCGTACACCGTGGGACTTAACATCGGCTTCTAGAATTGTTAACATTCAACACTCGAACAATGAAAAACATTATCAATAAGATACTCATCATAACCATTATCGGTTGTTTTGTGAGCTGCGCCGACCTGGAGGAGAAGCCGGTCGGGCTATTGGCGCCGGAAGGTTTTTTCAAATCCACAAAAGATGTAGAAACTGCAATTTTCGGTGCCTATGGATGGATCGCTTCTGAACGCCTCTGGGGCCGGCAGTATGTATCGGCGATCATGCTAAGGAGTGACATGGTAGACATTGGTGACCGTGGCACGCCCGCGGAGAGACAACAGGTGAATGACTTCAACATGGACGATGGCAACGGCATGGTTCGCCAGTTCTGGCCATACTGGTATCAGGTCATCAGCGCGGCAAACTCCGCTATTGCCGGAGGTGAATCGCTCGGGCTGGCTGAAGATCAGATCAATCCTTTGCTTGGAGAGGCCAGGTTCGTGCGAGCATTCAGCTATTTTCATCTCGTGCGCACTTTCGGCGATATTCCCTACATCGATTTCTTCATTGCCGATCCATCCGCGGTGGTAAGCATCAGCAAGACGCCGGCGGCAGACATATATCAAAGTATAATTGCCGACCTGGAGTTTGCCAAGCAATGGCTTCCGGACCAACAGCCGTCCGACGTAAGATCACGTCCGACAAAGGGTACGGCGGCATCCTATCTCGCAGAAGTACATCTCACGTTGCATGACTATCAAAAGGCATATGACGAAGCAAAATGGGTGATCGACAACAAGGGCACTTTCAACTACTCACTGGAGCCGGATTTTCAGAACCTGTTCCGTGCAGAAAAACAGGACGCATTGACCGAGACAATATTCGCGCTCGATTTTCTCGGACTTCAAAACGGAGACGGTGGTGCCAATGACGATATCATGCCTCCGATGACCGGTATCCGTGGTGCCGATGAGCTCGGATGGAGCGTCTGCGTTCCTTCCATGGAGGTTTACAATACCTGGGACGATCGCGACTACCGCAAAGCCGTGAGTTTTGTTGACGAAGCTCCGGTCACTACCGCGGGCGTCACTGAAATTGTGCCGTATACGGAATTTCAAAATACAAAGCGCCCGCACATTGCGAAGTACAGAAGGTATCCGGGCAGTTCCAATGCGGAGGGAAGATATTCCGATAATAACTACGCAACGATGCGATATGCTGAAGTGCTGTTGATCGCGGCCGAAGCCCTTACTGAAGTAAGCGGTGGGCCAACAGCAGAAGCGGAAGGATACGTGAATGAAGTACGTGCCCGGGCGAGAAACTGGGCAGGTGTCCCCGGTACGTTTCCCGCCGACGTTACAACAGGACTGTCCAAGGATGACTTTATTGATCTGGTCCTCGATGAGAGACGCCTCGAACTCGCATTCGAATACAAGCGGTGGTTCGATATCAAACGCCGCGACCTGGGTGTTGAGGCCTTTACGGGACCCAACTCACTTGAACCACATGCGACTTTTGATCCCGATCGAGATTACCTGATGCCACTTCCTCAAACAGAACTGGCCATTAATCCAAATCTCGAGCCCCAAAATCCTGGATACTAAAATTTCCACGAAATCCTGAGAAAAAGTCCTTGATGTCGTATCTTTATCAAGGACTTTTTCTTGTTTGTTACACGCTGAAATGATACCCTCCAGAGCCACTGATTCCGACCTTATTATCGCCCTGCGCGAAGGCAGTCACGAGGCTTTGACCGAAATCTTCCAACGTTTCTGGAAACCGCTCTACCTGACAGCGTTTTACAAACTCCGTTCGCACGGGCTCGCCGAAGAGATCGTGCAGGAGTTGTTCACGGAGCTGTGGGATAAACGCAATAGCCTGTTTGCGGATCACAGTAGCGAATCTTATCTCTCGGCCTATCTCAACCGCGCGATCAAGAACAAGGTCCTCAACCAGCTCCGCAAACGCGTATACGACAAAAAATACTGGGATTACTGTAAGCAACATCTGCCCTCTTCGGAAAGCTCAACGCACGAACTGGCAGAATACAATGATCTGCAGGAAAATCTGAACGCTGCCCTCGATCAACTTTCCGACAAGACGAAAGAGATCTTTGTCCTTCACAAACTAAAAGGCATCCCCGTCGTTCAGATCTCCCGGGACCTTAAGCTCTCGGAAAAAGCGGTGGGATATCACCTCACGAAGTCGGTGAAAGAACTCAAATTGCACCTGCGAGACTTCTTTTGAAATCAATGGCCTCTCCTGGCGGGGCCCCTGAAGAAGAAGAGTCGTGCCCGGGCCCATTAATTGTATCAGTTTCGCTATGAAACTTTACGCAATGAGGGCCCTCTCGGGCGGGATGGCAGCATTACTGCTGCTGGGACTTATTAATCTTTCCGGCTGCAAAGGCGATACAGATGTGATCGATACGGTTGCTACGCCCATTAGCCAGGTCGTTGACCGGATAAAAATCGCCGAAGAATATTACAACCGAAAAGTCCGGCTGAAAACGAGAGTCTTCTATCGGGCTCATGAGTACAAGCGCGCGTGGTTAAAAAAGGGCAAACCGGAAAAGATCTTCAAGGCTTTCGCCGACGAGGTAAAAGAATCCATGCGCTACGGATTCAATCCCGGCGACTATCACATTGACGCGCTCGAAAAAGCGGTTGATAGTCTGTATGACAACAGAAAGCGAACCGCTTCCGACATTTCGAATCTCGATATCCGGATCACAGCTTCCTTCTTTCTCTTCACGACGCACCTCCTCGAGGGCCGCGTGCGATACCCGGGAGCCCGGGAGTTTCTCTGGAAACGGGGAATGCCCCTGGAAAATGACATCGCGCTGCTGTTGGAGATGGAATCGGCCTCGGATCTTCGCAAGGAACTCGACGATCTCCATCCGAAGGATCCTCAATACAAGAGACTTCAGGATGCCTTGAAGGAATATCGCGAGCTCGCGAAGGCGGATAGCTTTCCTCCCCTTCCGGAATCGCTAACCCTCAAACCAGGCGACGTCAGCTCAGCCGTTCCGCTCCTGCGAAAAAAACTCCGTCTGACGGATCCCGGCGCCAAAGGCAACGACACTCTCCGGAACTACAGCGATGATTTGGTGAAGGCGGTCAGGAGATTTCAGGAACGCCATGGCCTTGATGCCACCGGGCAACTCAATGCGCAAACGGTGAGATTCCTCAATGTCAGCATGGCAAACAAGGCTGATCTGATCGCCCTCAATCTTGAGAGGCTGCGATGGCTTCCCCACCTGCAAGGTAAAGGCGAGGAAATCGTGATCAACGTGCCCGAATACATGCTTCGCGTTTACCATAACGGCAACGAAAAAATGAAAATGCGCGTCGTGCTGGGAACACAATACACACCCACGCCCGTCTTTCACGATACGCTGAAATACATTGTTTTCAGTCCGACATGGTCTGTACCGAAAAGTATCTTTGAAAAAGAATTCTTACCACGCCTGAAAGATGACCCCGGTGCGTTCAACGCCGGGCGGTTCAAATTCTATCGCGATGGCGCCGAAGTAGATCCCCTCCGTGAGCCCTGGAATGACGAGGATCTGGATACCAACCTATACAAGGTTGTAGAAAATCCGGGCGAGGAAAACTCCCTCGGCAGCGTGAAGTTCATCATGCCGAATGATTTCAGTATCTACCTCCACGATACTCCCGCTGATAAATTATTCAACCGAGGCGATCGGGCTCTTAGCCACGGGTGTATTCGCCTGGAGAAACCGGCGGAGTTTGCAGAGTATCTCCTTTCCGATCAGAAGGGATGGAACAGCGAGAAGGTTGAAGACGCCATGCATAACAACACCACGCCATTGCAGGTGGATCTTACGAGGCCCTATCCCGTCTACATCGTATACAGGACAGCATGGGTTGATGAAAAGGGAAACGTCGAATTTCGCGATGACATTTACGGGCACGACCAGCGACATCTCGCGCGGCTCTCAAAATAGCGACGCATCAAACTTGCTTTCTCGCGGTGCCCATGCGCGCAAGCTCCAACGGATTGCTGTCCAGCTGTTGCAACAAGTTTTCAAGTTTCAGGTACCTGGAAGCAGTAAGGTAATCTTCGTCGGGATAGTATGTGAAGATGGCGGTACCATTCTTGATTGTGTTAATCACTTCCTTGCTCAGGGACGGCGGAAGAGCGGGACACCCCTGGCTTCTGCCCAGACGTCCATAGCGCTTGATCCAGGACTCACTCACATAATCCGCAGCGTGAATTACGACGGCGCGGTTGCGCACCTGACTGTTAAATGACTTCTCCATCCCATCGAGGCGCAGGCTGAATCCCTTGCTTCCGAAATATGTCTCACCGGTTATCAGAAAGCCAAGACTGCTTTGGTTCGAGTGCCGAATGTTGGAAAACTTCGTGGCCTTATTTTCTCCCGTATTTCTACCGTGGGCGACATACGTGTGGTACAAGACCTTTTTGTTACGCAGGTCGATCGTATAAAAGCGCTTCCGGGTACTAGGCTTCTCGAAGTCAATAATTGTAATGAGGTCCTTCCGATCCAAAGCACCTTCGCTTTCCAGTTGATAGAATCCGATCATGCCGAGCCGGAACACTTCAAAGCTTAGGTCATACGAGCTCAGGTCGATAGTGTCATACAGCGCATGAATTACATCGTCAAAATTAGCACGTGTCAGCTTCGCATGATTCAACGCCGGGGAATGTGCAACCGGTTTTGTGAACTGCCCGGCACTTGACGACGCGACGGTTGGCGAGTTGTTAACTGCCGGTAAATATTGAAATGAGAATCCGAGAAATGCAACAGCAAGAAAAGTTAGCAACAGGGTCTTTCGCATGAATGTGGTTTTTGAGGGATTTCAGATATAGTGCTTGGCCCAGAGAACAGGGGTATGGCCGCAAAAATTCCAACGAAGAAAAAATTCACGCAGTCTTTATGGCCGCTGTGGATTTTCTCTTCCGATGGATTTGCTTCTGATATTCTCTGTGAATTGCATTTGTGGAGAACGAGTTGCTGTTGCCATCTTTCAAATGCACGCAGTCTTTTTTTCGACGCATCGCCGGGATTTTCCCAATGTAATATTGAAGAGCAAGTTGCCGGTTTTAATGACGAAAATTAAAGCAACTTTAATCGAACTATTCTACCCATGGCTAACAAGAAGATACTTTTGATCATTGATTCGGATCGCTTTGCATTCCCTCTTTTGCACTATCTCACTGCAAACGCAAAGCTCTTCTCCTGGAAGATCAGGATCGGAACAATGTTCGATAACCGTGTGGCAGACGGAATAAAAGCGGAGAACTTTCCCGTACCGCTCGAGTTCGCAGATTTTAAAAAGCAGCAGGACTGCGACCAGGCAATCAAGAAGTCGGATCTTGTGATCGGCCTCGTCCAGGATGCCACCTTATTGCAGATTGCCGACCGCTGTATCGCATACCGCAAGACTCTCATCTCGCCGGCGAGACTAACTCGACAGATGGCGCTGAAAAGGACGGAGGCAAAGGAGAACAATACTTTGATCCTTATGGACTGCGGGTTTTCCCCGGGGCTCGATCACATCATCGCGAAAAAAGCAATCGACAACATTCATTCACGCGGGGGAAAAATAACATCGTTCAAAACGTTCAATGGCACCTTTCTTTCGGAATCAAGTGATGAAAACCCCTTGCAATTTAAGTTGACCGAGCCTGTCGCGGACGTGCTCGGCTGGGGAAAACACAACAACCGTCATCTTGTTAACGGCCGCATGCAGCACATTCCCTATCATCGGCTGTTCGAGCGTTCCGAACCCGTGACAATTCACGAAGAGGAACACAGGATGATTCCTGAAGGTGACTCGTTGTATTATCGCAAGATCTACGACCTTGCAGATGCCCACACCGTGTTGAAGGGTAAGCTGGTACCAAAGGGATTTGACAACGTTTGGAACGCGCTGGTAAAACTGGGACTGACAGATTCTGCGGCCAGGATCGACTTCATCGGCGAAGCGTCTTTCTTGACGTTGCTGGATTCTCTTCTTCCGATTCACCCGACCGCTACTGTTGAAGAGCGGCTCCAGCAGTATACCGGAGCGGACACTGACGTCATAGAAAAGCTTCGATGGCTCGGATTATTCGACGACCGTCCATGGGACGAGGTGCCACGTGAAAGCACTCCGGCGCAACTGTTGCAACTCCTGCTGGTACAAAAACTCACGATGCATCCCAACGACAAAGATGCAGTCAAGATGGAACATCACCTGGCTTATGAATTTCGCGATGAACTCTTTGAATTCACAGCTACGCTTGTCATCGAGGGTGACAATGCAAGAGATTCCGCCCTGGCGAAAGTGACGGGCTTCACCTGCGGAGCAGCCGCCAAGTCTGTTTTGCTCGGTTCCATCACAAATAAAGGCCTTCATATTCCCATTCTCCGGGAGATATACGATCCTATTCTTAATGAACTTGAAGAGCAGGGCATTGCTTTCCACGTTAATGACAAGAAAATACAGTCCGCGGAGACTTTCCAGGCACTTTCCTGAAGCTGCTGTTTTCGTTTTCTTCTGTAGTAGGCATGATTTCAGTAGCCGATGACGCCAAAACTCGTCCCCATGAAAACGGCTATAATCACAATGTACCTTGTCTGTTCTGCGGCCACGGTAGCCCGGAGCCAGGATACCCTGAAAATTCAAAATCAGGAAAAAGCGATTACCCCGGAACTGCGATCGATCGACACCCGCGAACTTCCCGAGATCATCAAACAAAAGATTTCCGGCGAAGAGTACAGCAGCTGGATCCTTCAGGGTGCCTACAAAACCAGGAACAACGACAGGTCGCAGCGCAATATTCCGCAGTATTATGTGGTTGAACTTAGAAAGGAAAGCGAAACCATCCGCGTATGGTTCGATGAAAAGGGAAATGAGAAAGAGGATTAGCGAGACCGATCTCCGCGATTCTCCTTAAGGAAGTTACACAGGCCTGTGACGTCGTCGGTGACTATTACGTCCACTTGCAGTTCGATCAGCTGTTTCCACGCCTCGGGAAAATCAGGCGTCGCCCAGAACCGAAACACTTTGCGCCTGCGATGGGCATCTGCCATCAGCGATAAAATAGTTCTGCGGTCCGCATCGCTAAGTGGACCATCGCCATCCCACCTGACGTGACTTTTGAAGTTTGTGCTGATCATGCTCACGCGTTTCAGCTGATCTACTGTATACGATATGTTCGGCCTTCCATCGATGAAAATATAAAGCGGGTACTCACTCCAGGTACCGGGATCCGGAACATTCCCGCTGATCATGAACTGCAAGGTCTTGCAGGATGTAAGGGCCGGGTACCGATCCAGGAGTTTCACCAGGGCATCAAGTGTAGGAGGCCCCTCAGTTTTCAGGTCAATCATCAGGGTAAGCCGGTCACGTGCATCGGAGTAAGCGAACCCACCGTTGCGTTTCACTTCTTTCGCCAGTGGTTTCAGGTAAAGCGATTCAAGATCCCTTCCCGGTTGTATCTCGCTTTTGTCATGGGCGACCATCAGTATGCCCTCGCGAAGAAATACGTCCGCCTCGATGAAGCCAACCTGGAGGCGATACGCGGTATGGAAGGGCGTGGCACGGGCATAGTCGTTATGTGCAAACACATTCGACGGTAAATAGGACTGAGCATTTCCTGTTAATGCCAGGAATAAGAGCGCGGGAATCAGGCAATTGCGAACCATAGTCGGGAAGTTACGTAAACTTTTTTGCCGCGGGATCCGTATTTTTTACAAAGACAAGAAATGTTGAAACGCAAATTCAGGTTATGTACAGGCGCGTTCTCTTCGGATTTCTGGTGGGGCTATTTGTGACCGTCAACATTTCGGCGGTCTTCGGCCAACAATTCGGACGCAACAAACCACATTACACGACCTTCGATTTCAAGGTCGAGAACAGTCCGCATTTTTCGCTTTATCACTATCTCGGCGATTCTATTTCCGAGCCGTTCCTGGGGACGGCTGAAAAATGGTATGAGTACGAAAGACAGATCTTCCGGGACACATTCCCGGAACCGAATCCTGTAATCCTCTATGCCAACCATGCGGATTTTCAGCAGACGACGGCGATCGTGGGTACAATTGGCGTAGGCACAGGCGGCGTAACGGAGGCACTTCGCAATCGCATCGTCATGCCACTCATGGAACTGAATGCGCAGACCAACCATGTGCTGGGTCACGAAATGGTCCACGCTTTCCAGTATCAGATGTTCCGCAACAGCCGCGACTCGCTTACCCTTGCCGACATCCAGAACATCCCATTGTGGATGGTGGAAGGTCTTGCTGAATACCTCTCGATCGGAAACGTAGACCCGCATACGGCCATGTGGATGCGTGATGCTGTACGGGAAGACGACTTCCCCACGCTGGACGATCTCACCCGTGGCCGAAAATATTTTCCCTACCGCTATGGGCAGGCGTTCTGGGCCTTTGTAACAGGTGTGTTCGGCGACTCGGTAGTATATCCGCTGTTCCTGAATTCGGCAAAAATGGGATATGAAAGGGCTATACAGTCGCTGACAGGACTGAACGCCGACGCATTTTCCGCGGTGTGGAAGAAGAACACAATCGACTACTACGGGAAATATAAACCACCCCTCCACGACGATCGCATGGCCGGTCGGAGGCTCATTGAGAATAGCCAAACCGGCGACCTTAATATTGCACCCGTGCTCAGCCCGAATGGGAAATATGTCGCATTTCTATCTGAGAAAAACTTTTTCTCTATTGATCTTTTCCTCGCCGATGCGCGCACTGGCGAAATACTAAAAACACTCTCGTCAACGGCGCGGGAAGGACACATCGATGATTTCAGTTTCGTCGAGTCAGCGGGAACATGGTCGCCAAAAAGCGACCGGTTCGCCTTCACAGTATTCAGTGAAGGTAAGAGCATGCTGACGATTGTCGACATCAGAAATGACAAAACAACGACCGTGGAGATCCCGGGGCTGGCTTACTTCAGCAATCCCTCCTGGTCTCCCGATGGACGGTTCATTGTTGTATCCGGTATGAAAAACGGACAGGGCGACCTGTACCTGTTCGACATGACCAATTCTGATGTTATCCAACTGACGAACGACTGGTTTTCGGACATCCAGCCGAAGTGGTCGAACGATGGAACCCATATTGTTTTTGTATCCGATCGACCGGCGAGCGATGGCAATTACAATCCGAACGCGCTTCAAATATGCTTTTTCAATGTCGAGGAAAAGACTATTCGCGTGCTGGAAACATTCCGCGGTGCCGGAAACTTTAATCCGGTATTTTCGCCGGACGACCGTTCCCTGTACTTCCTTTCCAACCGCGATGGCTATCGCAATCTCTTTTTGCTCGATCTTAACACCGGAAAAATTGAACAGCTCACGGACTACTTCACCGGTATCAGCGGCATCACTTCCTACTCGCCAGCCTTTAGCGTGTCGAGAGAAACTGGAAAAATTTGCTACACATACTATTCCAAGGGGCGCTATGAAGTTTATCTCGCGGATGCCGGCGATTTTGCAAGGCAGGAGATTTCCTCCCGTGAAACTGACTTTGGCCCGGGTACCTTGCCAACCCACGGGCGGGCGCTGGATGTCGTCAGCAAAAATTTAAAAGAGATTGAATTCCGGCCGGCAAATCGACTCACCATGCAAGAAATTCCCTATCGCCCGAGGCTTTCGCTGGAACACATTGGCAATGAAGTTGGCCTGGGTGTTTCCACGGGCGGCCCGTTCGGCACTCAGACCGGCATGGCGGGCGCGGTCAACATGTTGTTCGGCGATATGCTGGGCTACCAAAAAGCATACGGGGCACTCGCATTGAATGGGGAGATCTATGACTTTGGCGGACAACTCGCTTATCTCAACCAGCGAAGAAGGGTTAACTGGGGGGTCGCTGCCTCTCATGTTCCATACCGTTCGGCCTTTGTGGGTGTCAAGCCTGATACACTGATCACGCAGTCGGATACACTGATGACAGACAATGTAATCCTGGACGTCGCACGCACGTTCGAGAGCAGCGCATCAATATTTTCCTATCTCACCCTTAGCACCCGCAGACGGCTGGAGGCGGGCGCAGGCTATTCCTCCTATTCAATGCGGATTGATCGTTATCAGACTCACTATCACCTCGGAATACCGGTGCACAACGAACGCGATAAAATCGACGCACCCGACGGATACACACTCGGAAATTTGTACGCTGCATACGTCTACGACAATTCCTATTTTGGTCTTACGTCGCCTCTAAGAGGGCGGCGCTACAGGATTGAAGCAGCCAAAACTTTTGCTGCGCTGGATTATCATACTTTCACACTTGACTACCGTCAATATATGTTTTTGAATCCCACGAGCGTTGCGTTCAGGTTGTTGCATGTAAGCCGACTCGGCGCGGATTCTGAAAGTCCACTTATTTATCCGCTGACGTTTGCCTACCCCACGCTTACGCGCGGAAATCAGCTTGACAACATCAAGAGCTACACAAACGAGGAAACAGGAGAATACTCCATTAACCAGATCTACGGAAGCCGGATTCTGGTAGGCAACGTTGAGTGGCGCATCCCGCTTACAGGGCCGGAACGTCTCGCGCGATTCAAATCAAATCTTATCTTCACCCAACTCGCCCTGTTTGCAGATGCCGGTGTGGCCTGGAACTCTTCTTCCAAACCTTCCTTCAAGCAGATCGCAGAGACACCCGAAGACCGCATACCGCTGCTTAGTGCTGGATTGTCGTTGCGCGCCAATCTCCTGGGTGCAATTATAGTGGAAGCTTACTATGCGCTTCCGTGGCGTGGCGATCATTTTGCAAAAGGCGTGTTCGGTCTGAATTTCACGCCCGGATGGTAATGAACCGCCCACATTAATAAAAGGCTATAAAAGGCGGAGCAAACAAAAAAAATTTTCAGCAGATGCAAACCTGTTGCGCGACTTTCGTTCGGAAATTGCGCGTGAAACGCTTAAGAAAATGACCGGCTTAGTAAACGACCATGGCACACGACCATTCTCATTCTCATCACCACCACGTTGATAGCGATGGCAAGACGGGAAATATCGTCGTCGCTTTCTGGATCAATACCTTTTTTGCCCTGTTCGAAATTGCGGGAGGTTTCTATACGAATAGTGTGGCAATCCTCTCTGACGCTGTTCATGACCTCGGCGACAGCCTTTCCCTTGGGTTTGCGTATTATTTCCAGAAAAAATCACAGCAGAAAGGAGATGCCGTATACACATACGGCTACCGGCGATTTTCACTGCTGGGCGCTTTCATAAATTCGCTGATCCTCATCATAAGCTCCGTCTTTATCATCCGCGAATCGATCGGCCGGATCTTTCAACCCGAGCCCCCGGATGCCGCGGGAATGGTGGTTCTGGCAATCATCGGGGTTGCGGTAAACGGCTACGCCCTACTCAGGCTGAGGCGGGGAAACAGCATCAACGAGCGGGTAGTCGCTCTTCATTTTGTCGAGGATGTATTGGGGTGGCTGGCGGTTCTTATCGGCAGCGTCGTCATGCTATTTGCTGATGTTCCGGTGCTGGATCCGATCCTTTCACTGTTGATCGCCGGCTACATTCTCTATAATGTGTTCCGCAACCTCCGGGCAACCTTCGTAATACTGCTGCAGCGACGACCCGACAATGTGAGTGAAATCAACATACGCAAAAAGATCTTATCCATACCCGGCGTCAAAGACCTCCACGATCTGCACTTCTGGACCATGGATGGTGTGTACAATGTCATGACCCTCCACGTTGTGGTTGACGGTAACCAGACGGTCGAACAGCGGGAGCAAATCAAAAGAACTGTCAAGCACGAGCTCGAACATCTGAACGTTCAGCACTCCACCGTCGAAATTGAATCGGAAGGACAAGATTGTCGTGACCCCGAACCGCGCAACAAAAGTTAATCGCCCGAGATGTACATCCCACAGTTAATAAATCGGGAAGTATATCCGATATAACCCGTCAGTAAAAAGACGCCGGTGTGAACCGCGAAAAGTGTGTACGGACTTTCCTTTTATTACTATCTTGCTCAGGAGAAGTACAGCCAACAAGTTTGCGTAAAGCGCATAGCGAACGGGTTGCATCCGGCAGGTTAAGAAGCCGGGTTAAAGCAAGCGCAAGGCTGTTGTAACCGTAGAATACCATGAACCGCAATGGCATTACCCTTCTTACTATTTGTCTGATATTCCTCCTCTCCTGCCGGGACGAAAGAGACCCTTATCGAGGCTGGTCGGTTTACCGCGGTGATGCCGGGAACGCAGCGTACTCATCTCTTAAGGAGATCCACAAGCAAAATGTTAAAGAGCTCCGGGTTGCGTGGACTTACAACACAGGCGACGCTGAAAAAGGCAACCGATCCACGATCCAGTGCAATCCAGTCATTGCAAACGGCATGATGTACGTGACTTCGCCAAAGCTGAAGGTTATCGCGCTTGATCCTGCAACCGGGACCGAGATCTGGAAGTTCGATCCGTTCGAAGGGCAGGAAGCTACGGGCGTAAACCGCGGCGTAACCTACTGGTCAAACGGAAGTGATAAACGCATTTTCTTCACGGCCGGATCTTACCTTTATGCGCTGAACGCGGATGACGGAAAACTGGTCACGGCTTTTGGCAGTGGCGGAAAAGTAGATCTTCGCGAGGGTCTTGGCCGCCCCGCGGAGAAACTCTTCGTCGGAGCTTCCTCTCCGGGGGCGATTTATGGGGACTTTCTCATCCAGGGGACTGCCTTGGGCGAAGGCTATGACGCGGCGCCGGGATTTGTCCGCGCCTACGACACAAGAACCGGAAGCATTGCCTGGACATTTCACACCATTCCACAACCCGGGGAACCGGGATATGAAACGTGGCCGCCCGATGCCTACAAAGAAGTGGGTGGCGTAAACAGCTGGGCTGGAATGAGCATCGACCACGACCGCGGCATTGTTTACGTTCCCACCGGCTCTCCTGCGTTTGATTTTTACGGCGGCAACCGGAAGGGCAACAACCTGTACGGCAACTGTCTGCTAGCGCTGGAGGCGGCAACCGGAAAACTCATCTGGTACTATCAGCTTGTTCACCACGATCTTTGGGATTACGACCTGCCCGCCCCGCCCAACCTCCTGATGGTAACGCATGATGGCAAGCAGATCGACGCTGTGGCGCAAATCACCAAGATGGGAATGGTATTTCTGTTCGACCGGGAAACCGGTGAGCCCCTATTTCCAATTGAAGAAAAACCGGTCCCGGCGTCAGCGCTTCTCGGCGAGGAAGTCTCGGCAACACAGCCCTTTCCAGTGAAACCTCCTCCTTTCTCCCGGCAGAAATTTACAGAGGAGGAAGTAACAGACCTTTCACCCGAATCCCGGACGGCGGTCCTGGATAAGATCAAAGATGCCCGGTTCGGGTCGATTTATCTTCCACCGGATAGCCGGGGCGTTGTTCAGTTTCCGGGAACGCGTGGCGGAGGCGAGTGGGGCGGCGCCGCCATCGACCCGGCAAAAGCGATTATGTATGTCAACGCCAATAACATTCCTCTCCTCATTAGTATGAAGCAGATTGAAGCAGCGGGACATGAGGAGTACCTGGCATCGGCCGGAAGGAGAATATACACCGTTAACGCCTGCACTTCCTGCCACGGGGCGGACCGCAGTGGAACGAACGTCTATCCCGCGCTCACCGATCTCCGGCAACGAAAAACTGAGACAGATGTCGCCGCGCTCCTCCGAGACGGGAAAGGACAGATGCCCGCCTTTCCCAACTTGTCGGATGAAGATATGGATGCTTTGCTGGCATTCTTGTTTGAAAAAAATGACTTGAAAAATCCGCGTGCGATCAACGTAGGTAATGAAGGCCAGCGCCAATACCGGTACGCGCACAGCGGATGGAATGTACTGACCGACCACGAGGGATATCCCGGTGTGAAACCACCGTGGGGGACACTCAACGCCATCGATCTCAACAAAGGAGAAATTCTTTGGAGTGTTCCGCTTGGATTCTATCCGGAGTTGATTGCGAAGGGCCTGCCTTCCACCGGTACTCAAAACCTCGGCGGCCCGGCGGTCACGGCAGGGGGACTTGTCTTCATCGGAGCGACGCGCGACAAGATGTTCCGCGCCTTCGATCAGGAGACAGGAGATATACTATGGGAACATGAACTTCCTGCAGGAGGTAACGCAACGCCTGCGATATACGAGGTCGACGGCAAACAATTCGTCGTCATCGCAGCGGGTGGCGGTGGCAGAGTCGGAAGTCCTTCCGGCGATGCCTACGTAGCCTTTTCGTTGCCGGATGAATAGCTTAAAACAACATTATGCAGACCGATAACAACACCCTGATTGATGAATTGCTGGCATTGACTGAATCTTCCACCGCGGCAGCCCGGCGATTCAAGACCCTGTCCGAAGACCAGCTGAACTTCAAGGAGACCCCCGAACGATGGAGTGTCCTTGAGTGCCTGGAACATCTCAACCGCTATGGCGACTTCTACCTTCCGGCAATTGAAAATGCGCTTCGATCGGATAAAGGCCATCACGGAAAACCGATCTACAAGAGCGGCTCAATCGGCAACTGGTTTGCGAACCTGATGAAGGTGAGGAATGGCAGAATTGTCAAGATGAAGACTCCCTCCGACAAAAATCCTTCCGGATCGAATTTGACGAGCGCCACCATTGACCGCTTTCTCGAACAACAGGAAATTCTAACGCGACTCCTGAATCAGGCGAGGAACGCCAATCTTACAAAGACAAAAGTCCCCATCTCCCTTGCGAAATTCATCAAGCTGCGACTGGGCGATACTTTTCGATTCTTCATCAACCACATTGAACGGCATATTATTCAGGCGGACAATAACCTGAAGTCCCAGGCTTAGAATTAGTGGTACCAGGGCGGGTGATAGTCACCCAACCTTAATATCATTCGTCTTTCAAGGTGGTGAGGAAACTCATCAAATCTCTGATCTGTCTTTTTGTCAAAAGATATCTCATTGGCGGCATACTCGAGGGAGCCGTCGTTTGTTTGACGATGTCGGATTTGTGAATCACAGTGTCGGGCTTTTCGCCGGACTTCAGGATCAGCGCATCGGCTTTCTCCTCCTGGAGCAGACCTGAGACACTCTTTCCGTTCTTGAGTTCCACGTTGACGATACCATAACCCGGAGCGATACGGGCACTCGGCTCTATCAACGACTGCAGTATCTGCTCGGGTGAAAGGCGCGCGGCGACGCCATTCAGACGCGGTCCTGCATTCCCACCGTAATCGTTAAACGAATGGCACCGCATACACTGAGCAGTCTGATCCCGAAAGAATAGGTTCCTCCCCTTATCGGGATTACCGCCGGCCAGTGTGCTGTTGTACGCGGCCGCAAGCGAGTCCGGAGAGATCTGAGCGGTGATCTGTGCATACCGCGCCTTCAGTGGCTCAGAGCCGATGCTGTCAATTGCTTCGCCGAGCTCCAGGTGAATATCATTCGAAAGCTTGCCTTTGCTCATTTTGGTCAAAAGCGTGTCTACTACCTTCGCGGCATTTTCAGAACCGAGATTTCCCAAAGTAATGAGCGCCGCCTGTTTTTCTTCCGTTGTGCGCGTATCGATGACGTCAGACAACAACGCAACCATGACATCCTGAGACATATTTGTTTTTGGAAGCAAGTCGAGGGCTACCACCCTGACGCTTTTCTCCTTGTCGGACAACGCTTGTTTAATGGCATCACCAATAAGCGGGTCTTCAAGCACCGCCAACGACTTCAGCGCTTCGGCGCGCACATCCGGGCTGTTGTCGGATTTCAATCGCGCGAACAGTTGTGCGGATGCCGCCGATATCTTCAGTTTACCGGTGGCTTTCACGGCGCTGAATCGAATAGATTCTTCGTTGTTCGACATAAGTCGGATGAGGGGCTCCGCTGCCTTATCGCGGACCGGTCCGGGGTCGCGGGTAATTTCGCCGCGAAAACGCCCATCCACACGATCGAGCACCGAAGGTTTCGCCCACGTGCTCAAGGCGTCGATCGCCTCCGCTCTCATTTCCAACGGTCGCCCTGGGCGCGAAGCGTAGTCGATCAGGTTTTGCATCGACTGATCAGTCCCAACGCGCAGGTTGGCGCTGATCGCGCGGCGTATCAGGGCTTCATTCTTAAATCTGTTATCGTTCAGAACATTGCCGAGAGCCGGCAGGGCGGGTTCAATGGAAAGATCATCGTTGATTGCGCGGGCTGCCTCTGTTACGATAAACTCATCCTGATCGTTGAGGAACGCCGTGATGCCCGGATTGCGCAATCGCCTTAGCGCTACTACCGCCGCAATACGCGCGCCCCGGGATGGATCCTTTGCGAGCGCTACGATCGGCTCGACCAGACCAATACGCGCGAGCGCGAGACTTCCCGCATGCCGCAGATAGGCATCTTCATCGTTGTTCGCGCGGAGCATATCGATGACAGGCTGTACCGCGGGCTGGTGCCGGATGCGTCCGAGTGCCTCGGCTGCAAAAAAACGCGCCCGGGGATACTCATCTTTTAGAAGGGGAATCAACGCCTCCCCTGCCCGCTTATAGCGGACATCGCCGAGCCACTTCGCCGCCTGCGCGCGAATCTCGGGATCGGCGTCCTGAAGCAGTGGTATTAACAACCGCGCGTTGTTAAGGTCTTTTCTCGCAAACTGGCTGATCCCCCAGATCGCATGGACGCGCGCAAGCTGGTGCTCCCTTTGCCGGATGTTCGCTTCAAAGACGGCGAGTCCGTCCCGGCCGCGTGTCGCAAGTTCAAGCTGCGACTTCTGCCGCACGCGCATGTCGGCGTGCTTCAAAAGCGCGCTGAGTTCATTCGTCTTGTACTTCGTGAAGTCCGCTTTCAGCAAACTCTCGGTTTCTTTTCTTTCCGGGGAGTCCGCGCCATTGGCAACGTCAAGCCTCCAGATGCGTCCATGATTCTTTGTGTCCCAACCGTCGATCCAGTCTGCGATATACATCGCACCGTCAGGGCCCCAGTCTACTCCTGTCGCAAGCACACCGTTCATGACACTCTTCGACTCGCCGAGCTCGAAGGTGGCGCCTTTCGGAATCAGCTTGAACGCGTGAATGCCGGAGCGCGAAGGATTGCCCACGAACTCGCCTACAAAAAAAGTATTTCTCCACTCCGGACCCAGCGCAGTACCGGGATTGTACAATACACCCGTCGGCCCACTGACAAAATTAGCAATACAGGGTGTGATATAGGCCGCCTGCCCTTCGAACCGGGGCTTGTGCATATCTTCTTCCATCCACACTTTATAGGTATTGTTATCCGGGTCGCGGTATTTTCCAAACTGCCAGTTCGTACGCCAACCCGTATCCGATCCGTTGGTGATATAAACAATGCGCTCTTTCTCACCGCGGTGGTCGCCGTCATTGTCTTCGCTGATCAGGTTGCCATATTCATCAAACACAAACTCGTGTGTATTCCGGTTGCCATAGGCGAAAACTTCAAAATCACTTCCATCGCGATTCGCGCGGACAATAACCCCACTGTTTGGATGCTCCCATTTCCTTCCGTCCGGTCCCTCACCGCTGAATCCTATATCGCCGATCTGCCAGTATATCTTGCCCTCCGGTCCAACCTCGGCGCCGGACATGCCATGACCGCCAAAGCCGACGTGGATACCATACCCGTGGGAGATCGGCGTCTTTTCGTCCATAAGACCATCGCCGTCCGTGTCATTTACCCTCCACATGTCAGGCGCCACGCCCACGAACAGATCGCCATTGTGCGCGAGGATTGCGCCGGCGACGTCCGTGATCTCCGTATTGAAATCTTCGAGTACGAGTTGAGAAAAATCTGCCAGTCCGTCGCCATCCTTATCTTCCACGCGGTAGATCTGTTCCTTCTCAACGGTCATGTCGCGCCAGTCGTGGGAGCCATCTCCATTCAGGTCCTTCAACCATTCGTTCTTCGCGCTCAGCTCCGGTGCGAGCACCTTATGTAGAAATGCGCGCTTCTCCTCTACGTTTCTGAGTTGGATAGACCCGATCTCCCAGTCCTGGTGTCCGCGAATATCGAACTCCGAATTTTTCTGGCGGTTGGTGCGCGTATAGAAGAGCCGTCCCTGGTCGTCGATGTCCAGTGAAACCGGATCAGCCACCAACGAATCCACAGCCCAGATGCGCATGCTTAAACCCTCGGCCAGGGTAGGCGTCACGCTTGCCTCAATCTCCTTTGCCATGGTGGCATTCGCGACCGAATCTATACGTGTAATGCGCTTGTCGGCAGGACCACTGTTGCAGGCGCCGAGAATGAATAAGCTGATGAGGACGAAAAAGCCCGGCCGTGCGGTGGAGAAGGTTTGAATCATTAGAAGTCAAATTAAGGCGCAAATTTAACAAAATCGCGACATTAATAAGATGCGGTGTAAAGCATGGCCGGAGAAAATACCGCGTCGAGCGTTTCGCGCCATTCATCCATACTTTTTTCCGTCTACATGAGGAATGCGCAAAGCCCCTCCCCCCGATTATTCCATTTGAATTTCTTATGGGATTGTTCTATCATTAAATACTAAAAAACACAACTATGGAATCCAACAGGCGCAAGTTCCTCAGGCAATCATTAACTACGGCGGCGGGCGTTGCAGGATTGGTGTTACCAGGACACTTATCCGGCGAACCGCTCAATCGCCGTCCCATCTTTTCAAAAGAGACAAAAAGAATCGCAAACCCGGGCGCCTCTCTCATTCGCTTCTCCGCCATCGGCCTAAATCACGGTCATATTTATGGACAAGTAGAAACCGTTATCCGCGGCGGTGGCGAGCTGGTTTCATTTTATGCGAAGGAACCCGACCTGGTTGCAGCGTTTTCAAAGCGTTATCCCAACGCGAAGCTCGCCCGGTCAGAACAGGAGATCCTGGAAGATAAGTCGATCCAACTGGTCGTCAGTGCCTCGATACCGGTCGAGCGCGCGCCGTTGGGTATTCGCGTCATGCAGCACGGAAAGGATTTTATGTCCGACAAGCCCGGCATGACCACACTAAAACAATTGGAAGAAGCGCGAAGAGTTCAAAAGCAAACCGGACGCATCTACTCAATCCTGTATAGCGAACGCCTTGAGAACAGGGCCTCCATTCAGGCGGGAAACCTGATCAAGCAAGGAGCGATTGGTAAAGTGGTGCAGACACTGGGAACAGGACCGCACAGGATGAATCCGAAGTCGCGGCCGGAGTGGTTCTTCGACAGGAACTCCTACGGAGGGATCATCTGCGACATCGGTTCACACCAGTGCGAGCAGTTTCTGTATTTTACAAATTCCAAGAAGGCGGAGGTTCTCTGCTCACAAGTGGGAAATGTTCACAACTCACAATATCCCGGCATTGAAGATTTCGGCGATGCCACCGTGCGCGGTGACGGCGGCTCGGGGTATTTTCGCGTCGACTGGTTTACACCCCAGGGATTGGGGAGCTGGGGTGACGGCAGGCTGACGATCCTGGGAACGGACGGCTACATGGAATTGCGCAAGAACATCGATATCTCCGGTCGCGAGGGAGGAAATCATCTTTTCCTCGTCGATCAGAAAGAGACACGTTACATAGACTGCAAAGATGTGGACCTTCCCTATGGTCCTGCCTTTGTGCAGGATATTCTCAACCGCACAGAAACCGCGATGACACAGGAACACTGCTTTCTCGCCACAGAGCTTGCGTTAAAGGCGGAAAAAAATGCCGTGAAAATCTAGCGAACCCTCACCCAAACTCCGGGCCCAGGATAGCGAATTGCTTTTCCGGAAGGCCCGGGTAGGCATTGGTGCCGCGGTACATGCGAATCAGACGTCGCTGCTCGGTGAATCCCATCGTCGAAAGCCATTCCGTCCACTCCGCAGAGTGCTGCAGGCTGTCTATTACGACAGGTAAACCCGAAGAATTCCTGATGGCCGCACGGACTACTTCCCTCGCTGCACGGACATTGTTGGCTACAACGGTACCGATATGCGCAAATTGCGAGCCGATCCGTCCGAAACAATATCCGTTGATTCCATCTTTGTCTTCCGACAGCCAGGCCAATTCAGGATTGCGGCCCAGCACGGACCGCAGCACGTGTTCACGCCGGCCACCAAAAACAGCTCGATCAAATTCAAAGAGCGCCGTGAGGTCATCCGGAAGGATAAGCCTGACGTCGCTCAGCGGGCCGCTGTCGATGGGTTGCGTAGCCTCCATCCGACTGATCCGGTACTCATCCATGAAATCAAGCTGCAGGTAGATGTTGCGGCCCGCAGGTGTCGCATCGAGCTTAACCGTATCCTCCTCGGAAAGTATCTGAAGCGACTCGCGCAACAACTGAATGCCGATGCCCTGGCGCTGATGATACGGGTCCACGAGCACCATTCCAATCCAGCTGAACCGGTCCTCGTATTGCACGGTGGCCACCGTACCTCTTACACGCCCGTCGTCGTCCACCGCCACGCGGCAACCGTTCGGGCTAAGCTTCAGAAAGAGGTTCCAGTCGTCGGCGGTCTGATTCCATCCGGCCGAACGACAAAGCGCCAGCCCCGCGGAAACGTCGCCCTTGACCATCGGACGATACCGGATCATTCAAACAAAAGTTTCATCTGATTAATCCGGAAGCACCTTGACCATGATATCCTTGTAGTAGACTTTACTCTTAGGATCGTGTCCTTGCAGGGCAAAGGTTCCGGACGAAAGCTTTCCGCCTTCAGCAGGAACGGTGTACTCATTGATAGTCTTGCCATCAACTTTGACAGTGATGTGGTTCCCGTTAACAATTATGTGCTGCGTGAACCATTTGTCGTCTTTCGCCGGAGGTTCCTTTACATCCTGCACACCGTATACACTTCCGGTTCTTCTCCAGTCCGTATGGCTGTTATTCACCTGGATTTCATAGCCTTTCTCCGGCCAGCCATCTTCCTGGTACTGCGTGTGGATGTACATGCCCGAATTCGCTCCGGGACGTGTCATGACAGTCGCCTTGTACTCAAAGTTCTTGAAGTTGTGATTCTGCACAGGCCCCATGTAAAAGAGATGCGCGCGCGGACCGAACACGACGATGGCGCCGTCTTCGATCTTGAACGTTTCCGCATTAACTCCCACTTTCCACCCGTCAAAGGATTTTCCATCGAAAAGTTTAACCCATCCCTTCTTCGGCGCCTTCTGGTCCAGCGACGTCAGAAAAAAAACCGCCAGCAATGCGACTGAAACGGTAAGCACTAACTTGAAATACCTCTTCATGGTTGTTGATTGTTGTTTTGGTCGATAAATATAAAGGAATAATCCGTCATGAAGAAGCAGAAAGCTCAAAGCAGAAAGCTCAAAGCTAAAAGCTCAAAGCTTCAAGCAAGAGTAAGGTGGGTGTTCGTTTCTGCTTTCTGCTTTTCGCTTTCTGCTTTTTGCTTACTGTTGGGATTCCCCTAAACGGGCGGCGATCCTGCGAATGTCATGCGCCAGCGCAAAAATCATCGACAATTGCGTAAGCGTCTGAATGGCCAGCGGGTTTTCTGTAGCCGGGTCAAGTCCTGTTCTCGAGTGGGTATTTTGCAGGTTATCCTCCGCGCACTGAAGCTCGTAGGTAATGGCGCGCGACACCAATTCAAGTTCGCTGCTTTCCGATCTTCCCCCCGACAGCGATTCGTCCGACAGCGCGGCAATGTATCCGGTCAGCATGTGATTGGCGATTACAAACTGATGGATAAAACTCGCATTGGCCGGCTGTTGTGGCTCCGACAGCATGCGCTGAAAATTATCGGAAAGATTTGTGAGGGACACGATGGCGTTTTGCCGGGCCAGCGCATAGGCTGTCGTCCCGGAGTTCTCGGTGTTGAGTGCGATCCACGCCTGCAGGAAGTACTGCCTGTTCGCTTCCAGCATTTTCTGCATGGAATCGCGGATCTCGTGATGACCCCAGACGGGAAAGATAAATCGCGAGGCGCCAAAGGCGATAATCGATCCGACGACTGTATCAATGAGGCGCTCGCGTATCAGCGATTGAAACTCCACCGGATTCAGAAAGTGCAGCGATATCACGAGAAATATGGTCAGGAATACGACAAACGTAAAATAATTTACGCGCAGCATACTGTAGCCCAGTAACATACTCAGCACAAGGATCACAATCAACACCGTCGTGTTTGAAATGACCCAGAGGATCGCCGACACAATCACGAAGCCGGCGAGGGTCCCCGCCACGCGTTCGATGTTTCGCCTCTTCGTCAGCACATACGCCGGTCGGAGGATCGTTACGATGGTCAGAAGCACCCAATAACTGTGTCCCAACGAAAACATCAGCGAAAGGGCATAGCCGATGATGATGGCTGCAGTGAGCCGGATGGCGTGACGGAATGCTCCCGACCGGATCGTGAGGTTCTCCACGAGGATTTTGACATTCAGCGGTTGCGTGGCGGCGGTCCTGCTGATTTGCTGCACGGCATCAAAGGAATTCTCCGCGTCCCCTTCCAGCCTCGTGTACAGGATAATCCTGTTGATCCGGTTTGAAATCTCCTGCACATTATTCAGGATCTTGTTCAGCGCTTCGAGACTCTTGATTTGCTCCGCGTCTGTTGCGCGTTCCAGGGTGCGGTTTGTGGCGTCCTGCAGATTGTCAAGCCGGCGTGTGATATCCAACTGTTTGCGTACCGGCTTTCCCATCTGCACCGTGATTCCAATGTATTCCAGCGCCGCTGCCAGCTCGAGAATCAAGCCATAGTACTTGTTGAGCAATCCTGTGTTATCCAGCGTGCGGTGGAGATGTTCGAAGTTCTGGTAGGAATACATCGTCTGTTCAAAGAGATCCAGCGAGTCCAGGTAGATCATCATGAGACTCCGGCTTCGGGGGCTCGCGTCGCCGACGAACCGCCGCATACTGAAGAGCAGTTCCTGCGTTTGCGTTTGTACATTCCGCACCTCGCTTTGTTCTCTCATGAGTCGGTTGAAGCACTGCTGCAAGTCCGCCCCTTCGCGATAAAGGCCCGCGCGTGCACGGACGTAATCGCCTATAGCGATGAGGTGCTCGCCCAGTGCCTGTTCCACCGGCCGGTACGGTCTTATCCTGTGAAGTGAAAGACTAAACAGCATATACCAGCAGCCACCGGCGCAGATGAGAAGACTTCCCTGGAGGGTGTTATACTCCCGGTTGATAGATAGCAGGTTCAGCAACATGACGACAAGGGCAAGCGTTCCAACAGCGCCCGCACGTCCGCCGTAGATCGCGAGCATGGTGAGGAAAAAACCCAGCACAACGATTTGCGTGATGAGCAACACCTGGTATTCTTTCGTCAGCGCGGTGAGCAACACAACGCTGGTGTTGAGCACGATCGCAGCCGCCATCCCGTTGCGCCGGTGATGGATCGGTCCGGGCACATCCGTGAGGCTTACGAACAACGAACCCCACAGAAAGGGCACAGCGATGGAGAGGCGCCCTGAGAAAATGAAAGCAATTAGGGGCAGCATCACGCCAGCCGTGATCCTGGCTCCCGAATACCAGTACTGGCTTGAAGTAAACTTTTGTACCTGTTGGAGATATTCGTTGCCGGCCCTCATTGCGGCTTAAAAATAGCAAAAGAGCTCACGTTCCGGAGTTTCCGTGAAAGTAATTGTCCTCCGAATGGTTTCGGACACCGAACGCCGCCGGGAAGTGACTGGCCGACGGCATTTGGCATGACTATTTTCTTGTCTGTTAGTCAACGGTCAATCTTCAAGTGGTTTAAACGCGTTACTTATGGGTTCAGTTAACATTGATACACAGGACAACATCAGCATCAAGGATTTTGAAGATGGCAACTCCATCCAGGTCAGGGTCATGATTCCGCCTTCGGAGAAATCGGAGTACAACAAGGGCAATCGCATCAAGGTCACCCGTGAAGGGAAAGAGATGGAAGGCAAGATCGTTTCGGATCCGATCCTGATCGACGACAAACGGGAAGATGGAAATATTACCCTGTCACTGATCGTGGAAAAGGACTAATCGAGGTCGTGCCTCCATGCGCAGCGGTGCGATCACTTCCGGAAGATCGTTCGTCCCCGGTTGATGATGCCGATAGTCTCGGACCACATGGAAATATGGCGGGATTGCTGACGGTCGTGTCTGAACCGCTCTTCAAAACTTTTCAGGACATTGAATTGCGAGATAAACCCGGTCAGGTGCCTGGAAGAACGGTCGAAGACGGGAAGAATATCCTGACGCGTCTTCAGCATAAACTGAACGACGAGCTTGAGAGAATTATCGGCGTACACTGAATATATTTTGCGCGACATCAGGGTAGTAATGGCGGCCTCTTCATCATGCTCTTTTTCAAGAAAACGTTTCCGGTCGATCGATCCGCTGAGGAAGGAGGCGTTGGCACCTCCCACAAAAAGCGTGTTGTAGGGATAGTTGATCCCCTCGCGTTGAAGCCACTCCCGCAGCTCTGTGATCTTCATCGATGGCGATAAGATTGTTATTCCCGCATCCTTTGCCGCGACGGTAAAGTCTTCTGTTCGCGTGATCTCAAGAAGGTCCGGCACAAAGTGTTCCGGCGCGATTACGCCCCGGCGTTTGATCTTCTCGGTCATGATCGTTCCGCGCATCAGGATAAACGACACCATGTAAGAACTCACGCAGCCCGCAAGCAAAGGAAGGAGAGTGCTTTCCTCCATCGTCGTTTCAAGAGCGAATACGATGGAAGTGAGCAGTGCCCTGGCACATCCGGCGAACAGCGCGGCCATGCCCACGAGGGCTGCCAGCGAAAGATTGATTCCGGCGTTCGGGAACAACTCCTGGCCGCCCATACCGATGAGACAGCCGATCGAACTTCCAATGGTCAGCAATGGCGCCAGCGTTCCACCCGATGTTCCACTTCCCAAGGCGAACGCCCATGAAACAAACTTCCAGAAACACAGTGATACCAGCACGGGTACAGCGAGGTTTCCCGACAGTCCCGCCGTAATATTTTCGTAACCGACTCCGAGCGTTTCCGGCGCGAAGGTTCCGACCACGCCGACAACCACACCCCCGATCGCGGGATACCACATCCAATGGACAGGCAATTTTTCAAAACCGTCCTCCAACAAATACAATATTTTCGTAATGCCTACGGAAATAAAACCGATCACAATGCCCGTACCCGCGTAGAAGATAACTGCCTGGCTGCTGGCTGTCGTCACCCGAGGCATGGGGAAAGTGGGTTCGGTTCCAAAGAGAATGTAGTGCATGCACGCTCCCGTGATGCACGCAATCGTCACCGGGACAAACGAACGCGGTGAGAATTCGAACAACAGTAGTTCGATCGCCAGCAGGATTGCCGCGAAGGGTGTGCCGAAAATCGCGGTCATCCCGGCTGTGGCGCCGGCAGCGAGAAGCACTTTCCGCTCCTGCGCGGTGATATCCAGGGTCTGGCCGCAAAAGGATCCAAGCGCCCCGCCCGTTGAAATGATGGGGCCCTCGGCACCAAAAGGACCACCCGTGCCAATCGAAACCGCCGCCGACAACGGCTTGAGTACGGTGATGACCGGATGGATCTTGCTCTCGTTCGTGATGACTTTTTCCATCGCCTCCGGAATTCCGTGGCCGCGAATCGCCTTCGATCCGAAGCGCGCCATGATGCCCACAACGACGCCACCCGCAACCGGTATGGCTATCACCCAGTATCCAAGATTATTGTCCGCGGGCGAAACGGCTGCTATTGAGAACTTTCCGAAGAACGAGATGCTCGTAAACAGGTTGATGAGGTAGAGAAGACCTTTCGCCAGAAAACCGATCAGGATGGCATTTATGAGGGCAAGCGCCGAAATGTAAAGAGTTCTCCTGACCCTGCGCGGGCTTTCTGATTGAAGAGGTGATATGTTTTCGTCGTAATCCAGCAGCTTTTTCAATTCAGCCGCAAATTAAAGGTATGGAGAGGGGATATTGAAGTGGGATTGTGATTTTGTTCAAAGTGAGGGGATAGGATATAAGGATATAGGGTATAGGGGATATAGGGGATATAGGGGAAATGAGGTGATATGGGACAGTGTCAATAGAAGCCTACCTTATATCCTTTATATCCCTATTCCCCTTATATCCCTATTCCCCCTATACCCTAGACCCTATACCCCCTACACCCCCTTATCCTTCCTATGCTTCAACACTCGCGCCTCCATATGAAAGACAATTTCCTCGGAAATATTTTTCGTAAGATCGCCGGAGCGCTCCAGGTTGCGAACCATCAACATCAGCGTCAGAATTGATTTGGCGTCATCCGGATATTTCCGGACGAGATGTGCGGCGGTTTTCAATGCCTTCTTGAAGTAATCGTTCACCTCCACATCTTTTTTCACCGCCTTGAGCGCCGGCTTGGTCTGCGTCTTCTTCAAAGCGTTGCTGATATCCTTGAGCATGGAGACGAGGACCTCGATCATGGGCACTACCTGCATCTCGTCTATCCACTTGAGTTCATCCTTGTCGGCGTCTTTCACCACTTTTGCCAGGCTCTTCGCGCTGTCGCCGATTCTTTCCAGCGCGTTGGCGATCTTCAGCGTTGCCAGTACAAGGCGAAGGTCCGTGGCCACGGGCGTATAGAGCGCGAGAATATTTTCGCAGTCGCGGTCGATGGCGAGTTCCTGTACATTGACCTTGCGCTCATCCGCAATTACTTCGCGCGCGAGGTCAGCATCGTTCTCCCGGATGGCTTCCGCGCATTTTTCCATTTGCGCCTTCACCATGGACAACATATCGAGCAGATTCTCTTTCAGGGCCTGAAGTTCCGGTTCAATCGCTGGCATAAGGTTTAGTTATTGGCGGATGGCGCTAGCCGAATCTGCCCGTTATATAATTTTCCGTTTGCTTGTTCGACGGGTTGGTAAACAGCACGCCCGTCTTTTCGTATTCTATCAATTCGCCGAGATAGAAGAAAGCCGTGCGATCGCTTACGCGCGCGGCCTGCTGCATGTTGTGCGTCACGATGACAATGGTGTATTTCTCTTTGAGCTCATGTATAAGCTCTTCGATTTTCGCCGTTGAAATCGGATCGAGTGCCGATGCCGGCTCGTCCATGAGGATGACCATGGGCTTGACGGCCAGGGTCCGCGCAATGCACAACCTCTGCTGCTGTCCGCCGGAAAGTGACAGGGCTGGTTTTCCGAGCTTGTCTTTCACTTCGCTCCAGAGGGCAGCCTGCTTCAATGACTTTTCCACGCGCTCGTTGATCTCGCGCTTGTCGTTCATCCCATGAATTCTCAAGCCATACGCGACGTTTTCGTAGATCGTTTTTGGAAACGGATTCGGCTTCTGGAAAACCATCCCGACTTTGCGGCGCAGCTCTTCCACGCGCACCTTCTTGTCGTATATCTCCTTCCCGTCAATGATGACCTTGCCTTCTTTACGGAAACTTTCAATATAGTCATTCATCCGGTTCAGCGTGCGGAGAAACGTGGATTTGCCGCAACCCGATGGACCAATGAAGGCGGTAACCGTATTCTCCCGGATCGTCATCGAGACATCTTTGAGAACATGGTTATCACCATAATACACGTTTACCTTCCTCGCTTCAATCGGTCTCATTAACGCTGGTCATTCGTGAATAAACTCGTCTTTCTTTACTTTTCATGGCTAGCACAATCAAACAATATCTTTCTCATTACCAAATCGGGTTACCACCGTACCTTCTTTTGCCACCGGTTGCGCAGGTATACCGCGATCCCATTCATCGCAAATGTCAGTACCAGGAGAACGACGATTGCTGCAGCTGCGTTGACGACGAAGGCTTCCTGCGGCCGCGACACCCAATTGAAGATCTGGATCGGCAACACCGTGAACTCATCCATCGGGCTCTCAGCGACGAACGGCACGTAGGCCAGCGCTCCGATAACGATCAAGGGTGCGGTCTCTCCTACCGCCCGTGACAGCGCGAGAATGATGCCTGTGAGTATACCTCCCGATGCCGCTGGAAGCACCTGGTACCAAATGGTCTGCCAGCGTGTGGCGCCCATTCCGTAAGACGCTTCCCGCAACGAGTTTGGCACCGCCTTCAGTGCCTCACGCGTAGAAACGATAATGATCGGCAGGATCAACAACGCGAGCGTGGACGCACCTGCCAGTAAGCTTCCACCCATCTTCATGGTGCGTACAAATATTTGCAATCCCAGCAAGCCGTAGATAATGGAGGGCACACCTGCGAGGTTGGCGATGTTCAATTCGATGATGTGCGCGAGCCTGTTCCGCTTTCCGTATTCTTCCAGGTAAATGCCCGCGCAGATGCCCAATGGGATTGCGATGATGGCGGTGAGGCCCAGTATCCACGCTGTACCCGTCCAGGCCGTGAGGATCCCGGCGCGATGCGCTCTTCTCGAAGGAAGGCTGGTGAGAAAGTCCCAGTCGATCCGCCCGACGCCCTGGACGATGATGTCGCCGAGAAAGATCGCCAGCACAACAATACCAAGAAAAGTGCAGGCTATGCCAACATACCGGAACGCGTTGTCAATCCATCTGTTTCTACGGATGCTACTCATATTTTTCCTGGTATTTTTTCTTAAGCCAGAAACTCAGGTTGTTCAGCAGGAACGTAAACACAAACAATGTGATGCCAGCGGCAAAGATGGTCTTGTATTCAAGTGAGCCGTGCTCAACATCGCCGAGGCTAACCTGCACGATATACGCTGTGATGGTTTCCACGGATTCCCGGGGATCCAGCGTCAGGTTGGGCTGTTGCCCCGCCGCGATCGCGACGACCATCGTCTCTCCCACCGCACGCGCAATTCCCAGGATCACCGACACCATAATGCCGGATGACGCCGCCGGGACGACTACTTTGAAAGCCGTCTGGAATTTGGTCGCGCCCATACCGTACGATGCTTCCCGCAAAGAACCCGGCACTGCGTACAGCGCGTCTTCGCTAAGCGACGAGATCACAGGGATGATCATGATCCCCATCACCAGGCCCGCCGACAGAGCGTTGAAACTTCCGAGTCCCGGAATAAAAGACTGAAGAAAAGGAGTCACGACAGTCAACGCGAAGAATCCGTACACAACGGTAGGGACCGCAGCGAGTAACTCAAGCGCGGGCTTAAGCATCTTCCGGAAGCCAGGGGTCGCGTATTCGCTGAGATATACGGCTATGACAATACCCAAAGGTACTGCCGTTAGTACGGCAATAGCAGTAGTAAGGAATGTGCCCGCGAGCAAAGGAAGGATGCCGTATCTTTTTTGCGTGAACAACGGAGTCCATTCCGTATCAAACAAAAAGTCGTGCAGCGGTACCGTTACAAAAAAGCCCCATGACTCCGATACTAACACCCAAATGATCCCGAGGGTCGTCAGCACCGTGATCAGTCCGGAGAAGGCCAGTACCTTCTCGATAACAATTTCACTCGTCCGTTTCAAGTTCCTGGAAATGAGTTTCGCCCGATCATTGAATAGAATCCCGTTGTTGATTCACACCCGCGATCGCGTTCAGTTTTGAAATACCTTCCGAATACTCCTCATCCGTCAAAGGAATATATCCCACATCGGGTACCAGCAACGATGCGTTCTCCAGATAGAACCGCACGAATGCTTCCACCTCAGGGCGTTTGGCCGACACGTCGGACACATAGATAAACACCGGCCTCGAAAGAGGCGCATAGGTTCCGTTCTTCACCGTCTCATTGCTGGGAAAGACGACGCTCTCACCGTTGTTCACACCCACCAGCTTCAACTTGTTTTTGTTTTCCTCGTAGTATGCGAGTCCGAAAAATCCCAGACCATTCTTGTCACCCGCGATTCCCTGTACCAGCACGTTGTCATCTTCGCTGGCGGTATAATCACCCCGGCTAGAACCACTCTTTCCGACAATGGCTTCTGTAAAGTAGTCGTATGTTCCCGACGCGATGCCGGGTCCGTATAAGTGAAACTCTTCGTCCGGCCATTTCGGATTTACGTGCTTCCATCGCGTGATCTTTTCTTGCGCACCGGGCTCCCATATTTTCCTCAACTCTTCAACTGAAATTTCGTTCAGCCAGTTGTTCTCCTTATTTACAACAACAACCAGTCCGTCAAATGCAACCTTCAGTTCAATAAAGCCGATATTGTTTTTCTTGCAGTCCTCGGCTTCCCGCGCTTTGACCGGCCGTGACGCGTTGTTGATATCCGTTTCACCGCGGGCAAACTTGTTAAAGCCACCTCCGGTGCCGGAGACTCCGACCGTAACCTTCACATCGGGCTGATCGATTCTGAATTCTTCTGCAATCGCCTCGGTAATGGGATACACGGTGCTCGAGCCATCGATTCGGATTTCACCCCCAAGCCTTCCCTCCGCGCTTCCGTCATTTCCCGATCCGCAGCCTGCGGCGACCAATGCCAACAGCGCGAGTCCTAATTTACTGAGTCTCATATAGATCCATTCGTTCATTACAAATGTAAAGGAAGGGTCTCAATTAACGGGAGCCCCGATGTTAAGTTTATGTTAAGTCCTGGCCGGCAGGATTACCTCCATGTTAAATCGACCTGATTATTCAGCTGATTGGTTTTCCCCAATCAAAATTGACCTTACTTTGCGACGATTTTCAAACCGTTCGCAGACTAATAAAGTGCTATGACATATCTCCGGAAACTGGCGTTTACCTATTTCATGATACTGCTACCGTTTGCAGTATTGGCTCAGGAAAAACCTGCCCTGAACTTCTTTACAAAAAAAGAAAAGGGCTTCGGCATAGTGACAGCAGACAGCACGTATTCCCTGAAGTTTCAATTCCGAATGCAGAACCGCGCGGCCTTCGTATCGAAGGGACTCGACGACCTTGCCCCTGAGTCGTTCGAATTTCGTGTGAGGAGACTCCGACTGAAGTTTGAAGGATTTGCGTACGATCCCAAACTCACTTACTACATCCAGTTATCGTTCTCACGCGGTGATATGGATTGGAGTGTTCGCGACAATGGCATAAACAACGTGAGCCCCAACGTCGTGCGGGATGCCGTCATCTATTACAATCCAACTCCGAATCTAAAGCTTGGTTTTGGCCAGACCAAACTTCCCGGAAACAGGCAACGGGTCGTGTCGTCGGGTGATCAGCAATTCGCCGACCGGTCACTCGTGAACGCCACCTTCAACATTGACCGCGATTTCGGATTTTTCGCTCACCTCACGGGGAACCATATCAACCTCCGCGGGGCGATCACTTCCGGCGAAGGACGCAATTCACTGGGCTCGAATAACGGACTTGCCTACACAGGAAGGATTGAGTACCTGCCCTTTGGAAAATTCACCGATGGCAACGACTACATCGAAGGCGATCTCATGCGCGAGCCGACGCCCAAGCTTTCACTGGCAAGCACGTTCAGTTACAACGACCAGGCTGTGCGCGACGCCGGTCAGCGCGGCGATGATCTGTTTGCGGCGCGCTCTATCCGGAACCTCGAGTTCGACGCCCTTTTGAAGTACAATGGATGGGCGTGGTATAACGAATATATGGAACGCACTTCGCCCGATCCCGTGACGCAGAATCCGGATGACGCCAGCATCCGCACAATCTTCGCGGGAAGAGGATATCTTTCGCAGTTGAGTTATTTGTTTCACAACAACTTCGAGCTCGCAGGCCGGTATTCCGTGATCGAGCCTTTCGAACAATTGTATGACAACGCGGCCTATCCCGAACTAAACGAAAGAAGAACGCGTCAGATCGAGCTGGGTGTCACCAAGTATCTCGTGGGACATCGCGTGAAAATTCAGGCGAATGTGGTTCGGGGGAACTTTACCGACATGCGCAATGATTCAGACGACGGCGGTTTCTGGTCTGGTATCTTTCAGGTGGAGCTAGGAATTTAGCGGCCACAAAGACACGAAGGCACGAAGACACTAAATTTTCATTCGGATTCGGCTCATCCGCTAAACATATTTTTCGTGCCTTTGCGCCCCTCGTGGCAAAAAAACTTAGTGTCTTAGCGCCTTCGTGTCTTCGTGCTTATCTGGCCCTTCGTGGCAAAAAAAAACTTAGTGGCTTCGTGCCTTGGTGTCTTCGTGCTCATCCGCCCTTCGTGGCAAAAAAAACTTAGTGGCTTCGTGCCTTGGTGTCTTGGTGCTCATATGCCGCTCGTGGCAAAAAAAAACTTAGTGGCTTCCTGCCCTAGTGTCTTCGTGCCCCTATTTATATTTCCTACCTTGACCCCGATATGTCGATGTTCGTTTGTTCGCTCAACTCGGGAAGCAATGCTAATTGCTACTATCTTGGAAATCAGGATGAAGCAATTCTGGTCGACGGAGGCCTCTCCTGTCGCGAGACCGTGAAGCGCATGAAGCGTGTCGGGCTCTCCATGAAAAAAGTGAAAGCTATCTTCGTCTCCCACGAGCACGGCGACCACATCCACGGCGTGCCGGGTATTTCAAAAAAATTCCAGATCCCCGTATACATCACCCCTCAGACGCTGAATAACGGGCGCATAGAAATTCGCGACGACCTCGTTCGCACACTTCGCCCTCATGAACGCGTTGACGTGGGCTCTATTTCAACCACAGGTTTTCCTAAGTTGCATGATGCCTGTGATCCTCAGAGCTTTATGGTTGAGTGCCAATCCGTAAAAGTCGGCGTCTTCACCGACATCGGCAGGCCCTGTGAAAATGTGGTACGCCACTTTCAGCAATGTCATGCCGCATTCCTGGAAGCCAACTATGATGAAGACATGCTGATGAACGGAAGTTACCCCTATCACCTGAAGAACAGAATCCGCGGAGACTATGGGCACATGTCAAATGACCAGGCGCTTGCGTTGTTCATGCAACACCGCGGACCGCAGATGACGCACCTCTTTCTCTCCCACCTTTCCCGGGAGAACAACTCACCGAAGATTGTCCGCAATGTTTTTGAACGCGTCGCGGGCAACACACAGATCATCATTGCTTCGCGCGACCGCGAAACACGGTTGTACCATATCCGCAATGCCGTAAACCGCATGCCCGTTCCATCCAAAGCAGAGATGCGGATGATCCGGCAACGCGTCCAGCTCTCGCTGTTTTAAATCGCGCACCTGACCAGCGGGATTCGGCTTCCGCCGCCTGTGAAAAAGGCAACTACCAAATCGCTGTATCACTTGCCCTTAAGTGATATAACACCTACTTTAGTCGACCGCGGAGACCAGCGCGATAAACCTGAATCAAAAAACCCATGAACGACTTCAACATCAACCGGCGCCGCTTCCTTCAGGGCGCGACCGCATCGCTTGCCCTTACATCTTTTGGCGCCAGCGGTCTGGACATGATCTATCCGCAGAAGGCACTACGAGTAGGATTGATTGGCGCGGGATGGTATGGCAAGAGCGACCTGTTTCGACTTATTCAGGTATCTCCCGTAGAAGTGGTCGCGCTGTGCGACGTAGACAAGAACATGTTGTCAGGCGCGGCTGCCATCGTTAAGCAGCGACAGAAATCCGGAAAGACTCCGAAGTTGTACACCGACTACCGTAAACTTCTTTCGGAAAATGAACTCGACATCGTTCTCATCGGAACGCCCGACCACTGGCATGCGCTGCAGACAATAGACGCGCTCAAGGCGGGAGCAAACGTGTATGTTCAGAAACCAATAAGCGTGGACGTGATGGAAGGAGAAGCTATGGTTGCTGCGGCGCGCAAATACAACCGCGTCGTCCAGGTAGGCACGCAGCGCAAGAGCACACCGCATCTCATCGACGCCAAGAAAAATATTGTAGATGCCGGACTGCTCGGGAAAATTTCGCACGTAGAAATGTGCTGTTACTATCACATGCGCCACAATGGTCCGCTTACACCGCAGCCTGTTCCCGATTTTCTCGATTGGGAAATGTGGACCGGACCAGCACCCATGCGCGCGTACGACGGACTTCCCCACACGAGATGGTGGAGAACATTTATGGAATATGGAAACGGGATCACCGGTGACATGTGCATCCACATGTTCGATACAGTGCGCTGGATGCTCAACCTCGGATGGCCCAAACGGATCACATCAACGGGTGGGATATATGTACAGAAAGAAGGCAAATCAAATATCTCGGATACGCAGAATGTTGTCTTCGAATACGACGATCTCAACTGCGTCTGGCAACACCGCACATGGGGAACACCCGCCGATCCGGAATACCCGTGGGCCTTCGTGCTCTACGGCGAGAAAGGAACCCTGCGCGGAAGCACTATGAAATGTGATTTTACTCCCGTTGGAGATGGACCGAAGATCCATAAAGACGTCGTCTATGAGAAGGAAAAATATCCGGAAGATCTCACCGAAGACAGGATCGAACTGAACGCGGCGCCTGCAACGCGCCTGCATATGCTCGACTTCCTGAAAGCCATCGCTGAGAAAGGAAGACCCGTCGCCGACATTGAAGCGGGTCACATCTCCACTGCAAGCTGCATTCTGGCAAATATTTCCATGCAACTCGGTGGCCGGCAGCTCGTCTATGATCCAAAAAACCGCCAGGTAGTAAACGATGCAGAGGCCACTAAGCTGCTGCAGCGAGATTACCGGAATCCATGGATTCACCCCGATGTCAATAAAGTGTAAGAGGAATGTCTGAAAGGTCCGTTGCCCAGGAGCGCGCATTGAGCTGTTGGAAAGAGAATGTATTAAATTGGTTGAACAGGAAGCTATCACTGGCGTTACTCCTCACGGCGGCGCTCTTATATGGTTGCAACACCCTCGAATCATCAGCAGATGCTGCCGACGGGCCGTCGCCGGAACTCGAACCGGAAGATGAGCTGAAAACTTTCCAGATAGCGGATGGGCTCACCATTCAACTCGTCGCCTCGGAGCCTCTGGTGGAAGATCCTGTCGTGAGCACGTTCGATGAAGATGGGCGGTTGTGGGTTGTCGAAATGCGCTCGTATATGCCCAACATGGAAGGTGATGGTGAGCGTGAACCAATCGGGCGGATATCCGTTCTCGAAGATCGCGATGGCGACGGGACGATGGATGTCAGTTCCATCTACATGGACAGCCTGGTGATGCCGCGCGCGCTGGCGATCGTCGGCGATGGTGTCCTCGTGGTGGCAAACGAATCACTTTGGCTCACCAAAGACCTCGACGGCGACCTTCGCGCCGATACCCGCACGCTCATCGATTCCACGTACGCAGGCAGCACGCTGCCGGAACATTCGGGCAACGGCCTGTGGCGCGGGGTAGACAACTGGTACTACAACGCGAAATCACGGCTGCGCTACCGGTTCCTGGACGGTGGGTGGGTGCGCGACAGCACCGAGTTCCGCGGACAATGGGGCATCAGCCATGACGACGCGGGCAGGTTGTACTACAACTACAACTGGTCGCAGCTCCACGCCGACCTCGTACCGCCCAACTATCTCACGCGCAACAGGAATCATACTCCGGTATCCGGTATCGACGTCGGACTCACCCTGGAGAAACGAGTTTATCCCATCCGTGCCACTCCTGCCGTAAATCGGGGATATATTCCCGGTATTCTGGATGAGGAAAGCAAACTCAAAGAATTTACGGCGGCATGTTCTCCTTTCGTCTACCGCGGCACAGCCCTGCCGAAAGAATATTACGGGGATGTGTTTGTGTGCGAGCCTTCCGGCAACCTTATCAAGCGAAATGTGATCACAAGCGATGGCCTCTACCTCGCTGCACACGATCCTCACCCCGGAAGAGAGTTCATGGCGTCGACAGATGAACGCTTTCGACCCGTACATCTCGCGCAAGGTCCGGACGGCGCCCTTTACGTCGTAGATATGTACCGAGGACTCATCCAGCACAAAGCGTATGTGACTCCCTACCTGCGCGATCAAACCTTGTCGAGGAAACTCGTTCTTCCCATCCACCGCGGCAGGATCTGGCGCGTGGTACCAAAATCATGGAAGCCGGGCAATCAACCGAAGCTGTCGCAGATGACTTCGGAGGAACTTGTCGATATCCTCTCGAACCCGGATGGATGGTATCGTGATATGGCACAGCGCCTCCTCGTAGAACGGCAGGACAGCAAGGCGGTTCAACCCCTCACCCGACTGGCGCTCACGAGTCAGAACCATCTGGCGAGGTTTCATGCGCTGTGGACACTCGAAGGACTTCATTCCCTCGATAGTGAGATGCTGTTTACGTTGCTCAAGGACACGGATGCACGGGTAGCTTCGACGGCGCTGCGGTTGCTGGAGCCCCTTGCGAAATCAGATGCCGACGTTCGAAGAAAACTCCAGCATGTTCTGCCCACACGCTGGGAACAGGGGCCGATGCAGGTAGTTCTGCAAACCGCGCTAACGGCGGCGGTCCTCGACCGCGATTTCTCGGAAGATCTGCTTCTGCGCATAGCTACCCGGTATGATACCTCTGCGCTGATGCGCGATGCGATCGTCAGCAGCATACAGAACGACGAATTTCTTTTCCTCGAGAAACTCCTCGCCGCTCCGGCCTGGCAGCAACAAAAACCTGCGCGAGAAATATTCCTTGAGACGCTTGTCAGCTCCGTCGTGAGAAAACGCAACCCCGCCGAACTTCAAAAACTATTGGCCAAGCTCAACGTTAGCGCGCAGTCTTTTGGCTGGCAGGAGAAAACCATCCTCATCGGGATGTCGATTCAGGGTTTTGGCGGAAAGGTTGCGCCCCTCCGGCTGAATGCGGAACCCCCTATCCTCAAAAGGAAAGATCTCAGTCTTCCCCAGTCACAGCTGGATGGCATCGCGGCGCTTTTCGACTGGCCGGGATCCGTGGCGCGTGACACCGCGAGAGGAATCGCGCTGAACGAAAAGGAGAAAGAGCGCTTTGCGCTGGGAAGGAAGTTCTACCTGAGCTCATGCTCGGGATGTCACGGCAACGACGGTGCGGGACTGAATCGCTTTGCTCCTCCGTTGCGCGGATCGGAGTTTGTAACCGGCGACGAAAACCGCCTTGCGCTCATCGTTCTGCACGGCCTGGAAGGTCCTATTGAAGTTGCCGGAAAGCGATACGCTGAACCGGATATCCTTCCCGTCATGCCCGGCCACTCAACGCTGGACGACGGTACGCTCTCGGCCATACTTACCTACATCCGCAATGAGTGGGGCAATCGCGCCGGCGCCGTCAGCGGGCGCACCCTCGGCGGGATCCGCATCAGCAACCAGGGCCGCGTACTTCCGTGGACTCCGGAAGAATTGGAAAAGCATGTGGCGAAAATGAAAGCAGACGAAGAGGCGAAGACGGGCAACCCGGGAAAATGATCGGACGCTGCCCGTGTATTCAGCTTCACATTACCGCAGAATTGAAGTAACTTCAGCACTATGAACCGGCGCCATTTTCTTCAACAAACTTCGTGTGCGGCGATGGCTGCTCCCTTCCTGCACATTCCGGATTTCCTGAAGGATACCAGTATGGGCATCGTCGTCCACTCCTATGCGAGCCGCTGGAACTCAAAAACAGAAAGTAAAAAGTATCCGGGCTTCCGCGACGCGACGGACCTGCTCGACCATTGCCATTCGATCGGAGCCGGAGGTATCCAGGTGGTTGTCCGCAACTGGACTTCCGACTTTGCAAAAAAAGTAAGAGACCGCCGTGAGAAACTGGACCTGTTTCTCGAGGGGTCAATAAGCCTCCCCGCGGATGCGGATGATGTGGCGCGATTCGAGAAAGATATTATCGCGGCGCGGGAAGCCGGTGCAACGATCGTCAGGACCGTTTGTCTCAACGGACGCCGCTATGAAAACTTTCACTCACTGGACGAATACCTCGTCTTCGCAGAGAAATCAAAAGCCTCGCTTCAACTCGCGGAACGCGTCGTGCGCAAACATAAGATCCGGTTGGCGGTCGAGAATCACAAGGACTGGCGGGCGCCAGAGCTCGCCGACATTCTCGGAAAACTTGGAAGCGAGTGGGTCGGCGCTACCCTGGATTTTGGAAACAACGTCGCGCTCATTGAGGACCCGATGGATGTCGTGAATACCCTGGCCCCTTTCGCATTTTCAACGCATGTTAAGGACATGGGCGTACGAGAGTACGACGAAGGCTTCCTGCTCTCAGAAGTTCCCCTTGGTGATGGGGTCCTGGATCTGAAACAGATGTTCGAAGTCTGCCGGAAGCATCGTCCCGATATACATTTCAATCTCGAAATGATCACACGCGACCCGCTTAAGATACCATGTTTACAAAACAACTTCTGGGAAACTTTTCCGGCAGCCGAGCCTGAGGAACTGGCAAGCGCACTGCGGCTTGTCAGGCAGCATCCATTCAGACCAGCGCTGCCCGTGGTATCGACTTTGGACGCCGAAGCACGGCTGGAAGCGGAAGAACAAAATGTTCTCGCATCGCTTCAATACAGTAAAACAGATCTCGGGATGGATTGACCGCCCGCTCACTATCTCTTAAACCTACCATGAAACTTCCCGGCATTAAACAATTCGATCTCAGCGGAAAGGCCGCCGTCATAACAGGAGGATCCAAAGGACTGGGCCTGGCAATGGCCGCGGGACTTGCGTCCGCGGGCGCCGGTGTGATGCTCATAAACCGCAACGCGGAAGAGGGCATTATCGCCGCGCAGCAACTCACCGCAGACTTTGGCGTGAAAGCGCTGTCTTTCGGAGCGGACATAACGGACGGGCAACAGGTCGAAGCCATGGCCCGGGTCGCCCTTGACGCTTTTGGACAAATCGATATCCTCATCAACAGCGCAGGAATAAACATCCGCGGGCCCATCGACGAAGTCACGCCGGAGGATTTCAACAAGGTAATGGATGTAAACGTGAACGGCACCTGGCTTTGCTGCCGCGCGGTCGTCCCGCACATGAAGGAACGCAAGAGCGGAAAGATCATCAACCTCGCCAGCACGCTCGGGCTTGTCGGCGTGCCAAACCGCACACCTTATGCGTCCAGTAAGGGAGCCGTTGTGCAGATGACGCGGGCGCTGGCACTGGAGCTGGCTCCGTACAATATCAATGTCAATGCACTCTGCCCGGGACCGTTTCTCACGGAGATGAACCTCCCCATCGCGGATACGGACGACGGGAAAAAGTTCATACTCGGAGCCACTGCGCTCGGCCGATGGGCGGAACTGAGAGAAATTCAGGGCGCCGCCATTTTCCTGGCGAGCGATGCGTGTAGCTACATGGTGGGATCCATGCTTACGGTGGATGGCGGCTGGACGGCCCGCTGACTAGAACGCAAAGCTGAATATGTACAGCAAGAAAATGGCTGTGCATGACAACAGAAGCGTACCCAGGCTGTGGGTCTGGTTGCCCATCTTGATGTTCATCCCGGTCATTTGCGTCATCACCCAGAAGAAACTATCGTTGGCATGTGATATCGCAATGGCGCCGCAGCCGATAGCCAACGTCGCAAATACCTTCATCACATCACTGTCCAAACCGAGAACGCCCAGCAAGGGACCAACGATGGAAGCGGTTGTTATCATGGCCACTGTAGAGGAGCCCTGCGCTGTCTTCAGCGCCAGCGCCATGAGGAAGGGAAGGAAGATTCCCCAGTTCATGTCCGAAAGATTCCGGCTGACGAGCTCTCCGATCCCGGAGTTCTGCAACATCATGCCGAACACGCCTCCGGCACCGGTGATCAAAATGATCGGCGCAGCGGCTGCCACCGAATGTGCAATCCAGCTGTTGGACGAAAGCAGCTTGATCTCAAACTTCTCAGGAAGGTTGAACGAAAGGAAGGTGCCGATGAGCAAGGCTATTACTGGAGCGCCAAGGAACACCAGGATGCTCGCCAGTGGCCCTTCGCCCATCGGGCGGGTCGGATAGTTTGCAATAGAAGCGAGAACAATTAAGATTAATGGTATAAGAATCGGCAATGTCGACCGCCCTAGCGAAGGAAGCTTGCGGCTCTGCCCGACAAATTCTGTTTCACCCGCCTGGTGGGCCAGGTTAAAACGCGCAACATAGTATTTCACAAAGAAAAAGCATGGTACCAAGGCAAGGATACTGATAATACTTCCCCACAGAATCACCAGACCCAGGTCCGCTCCCAGCATCCCGGCCGTTGCGATGGGGCCGGGTGTCGGAGGCACCAGCGAGTGCGTAGCCGTCAGACCTAACGTCAGGGCCACTGTTGTCGCGGCAAGGGGAACACCCGCCTTGGACGACAGCGACTTGTTGATAGGACTCATGATCACGAACGCGCTGTCACCGAAGATGGGAATAGAAAGTACCCACCCGGTGATCATCATGGCGAGCATCACTGACTTCTCGCCGATCCACTTGAGAACCTTCTGGGCGATCACCAGGGCTCCACCTGTCTTCTCCAGAAATGTCCCGATAATGACGCCGAGCAGGATCACCAGCCCGATCTTGCCGATCACACCTCCGAACCCATCCGCAATAGACTTCAGGATCAGATCCGCCGACATCCCGGTGAGCAACCCGTAGAGGATCGCTCCCACAAACAAAGCCAGGAAGGGATGGATATCATAGCGGATGATGGAGATGACGATGAGTGCCAGGACGAGCAATACGAAGAAGAGGATGAGCATTGTTATCGGTTGTTGGTTGCTGGTTTCTGGTTACTGGTTACTCGTTTCTGGTTACTCGTTTCTGGTTACTCGTTTCTGGTAGATCTGGTTCAGGTAGCGGATAGTGGTTTACGCATTGTCAATACGACGCTACCATTGAGGGGCCACTACCAGCAACCAGTAACCAGTAACCAGTAACCAGAGCTGACCAAAGTACTAATTATTTTCCAAACCCGCCGGGCGGGGGGTAGGGCAACAGGGGGAAAAGGATATAAGGGATATAAGGGATGTAAGGGATATAGGGGGATAAGGGTGTAAGGAGTTCGGAAACCTTACATCGCTTCGATGGATGGGTTACTTTGTGATACATAATACTTTATCTGTCAGTGTATTATATGTATTTATGTAAAGTAATTTAGAATCAGTTTTTTCGCACTGGTCAGGGACTGTAACTTCCCGCCTTTCCGCGCGCAGGCTTGTGCTGCAACTTCCTGAAAGTTCTTGGTGATCCGTTTTAGTGGACGAGCCTGTCAATTTTAGGCAATCGCGTTGAAGAACTAGTCTTCATAAACTTCGGGAAGTTTTTCCGGTCCTGCCCCTCCCCTCCACGCGCGTGGTTGGGGATAATATTTCCCGCCGGTGGGTTAGCCGAACGACTGCTTCAGGATCTTGACGCCGGTGGAAAAAACTTTGGTATACGAATCAACCAGATGCCGGACGATGTTCGAAACCCGGACGCCGAGATGGTTGTGCATGTAGATCTGGTTGAGGATGGTAACGAAGACGTACATGGTCAGGGTTCCATAGGCAGCACCGATCACACCGAAATTGATGATGAAGAAATAATTCGAGATCATGTTGAAGCCCGCGTTGCGCAACACGAACAGGAAGTTGAGTTTGGCCTTGCCGATAGCGTCCAGGGCGATTCCCATGAACCTGTTTAACGGGATCATCAGCCCATAAAGCATCGTGATCTGAAGAATGGGAACGGTCTTCTCGAACCCCGGCCCAGCGATGAACCAGACGATGGGATCGGCAAAAACAATGAAGAAAAGTATTACCGGGAGCATGAACGCAGTAATGCTTCCAACGGCTTTCTCATACAGATAGCGGGCGGAGTCCGGTCCCTCCCGGGCAATGCGCTCCGAAAGTTTCGGGAACATGATGGAGCTCAGGGTGTCGGCCGGAACCTCCACAAGATTGGAAATGCGTATGGCCGGATTAAAAAGGGCGACGGCCGCGGGGGAAATGAGCTTGCCCAGCATCCAGCTGTCGATGCTTTTGTTGACCATGGAACTGACGTTGGTTCCAAGCGTAAAAAAACCGTAGCTGTGCAATTGATGAAACCACCGCCAGTCGACTTTCTTCGTGAATGAGAGAAATGGCCGCGCGTACCGGTAGGCGACAAACCCTGATATAAAGATAGAACATAACTGTGCGTACGCCAGGTCGTCGAGGCTGATCGGATACCCCAGCCCAAACGCGGTGACGACGAAGAGAAAAAGCCCGCAGTGCCGCACGAAGTTGCTGACGAATGTACCATTGAATTTCATCCGCGCTTGCTGGACAACCTCAAAATGATTGATCGGCACCAGTAGGGCCGTCGTGAACATGTAAATCCTGAACAGCTTTTCCATCTGGGGTGAATCCCAGAAATCACTCAGGTAGATCGAGCATAGGTACAATACCATCACTTCCAGGGCGCCTACCACAATGTTTAGAAGAATGGACGCCGTCTGAATGCGCGGCGATTCTTCAAGCGGCGACATCGCCAGAAACCGGATCAAGGGATTCCGCACAAAGCCGTGCTTGATCAACTCCATCAGGCTGGCGATCGAAATGAACAGCACCCACGCCCCGAAATCTTCTTTCGACAGCACGCGGATCAAAATGTAAAAATTGATGAACGCGAAAAGGGTGATGAATATCTTCGTAAGGAAAGTAAACGACCCAGACCTCAACCAATAGGAACGATTGATCTTGTTGATCGCTTCCGAAATAAATTTTTGCATCCGAATCAGAATAATATCAGGGTCATAGTGAAAGGATCTTCAGCAAGAACCGCCATCGGCTGAGCAGCCCGGTGCGGGAGCTGGCCTATCGGGAAAAAATTCACGTCTGAAGGTTCTATGGGGGAGTATCCATAAAACCAATGCCAACGGCCATGGTGGTACGGATTTTACAACGGTGGGTCGTAAAATCGGCGCCGAATGCCACGGAAAGGGGGCCAATTGCCGTTTCCGGACCATAATGCGCTGATAATGATTACCTTTCGTAAAGAGACAGCATATATCTACTCGCAACCAACTTTCGCTATGAAAGCACAGGCCGTCGAAATTGATCTCTCGCACAAGCAGTTCCTCAAAATCGACAAGGATTATGAGCGCGCAGCGGCTGTTGTCGACCTGGTATATGTCCGCGACAGCTCGCCGGGCATCCTCCGGCAAGGCGGCAAAAATGGCTTTGAATACTTCTATCGCGGCAAGCAGGTAACTGATCCCGATACCCTGGCGCGCATCAAGAAGCTTGTGATTCCCCCGGCCTGGCGCGAGGTCTGGATCTGCAACAAAGCGAATGGCCATATCCAGGCAACGGGACTCGATGCACGTGGCCGAAAACAGTACCGATATCACGCGCTGTGGAGCAAAGTCCGAAGCGAAACAAAATTCCATCGACTGTTTGAATTCGGAAAGGCGCTGCCTACCCTCCGCGCAAAGCTGGAAAAAGACATTTCCTTACGGGATCTGTGTGAGCGCAAAGTGCTCGCCGCTGTTATCCTCCTGATGGAACGAACATACATCCGCGTCGGCAACTACGGCTACGAAAAGATGAATGGCTCGTATGGTCTTACCACCTTGAAGGACAAGCACGTGGCGATCAATAGTGGCGAGATGAAATTCTCGTTCAAGGGAAAGAAGGGAGTCTTTCACGACATCACCCTCAAGAACAAGAAGCTGGCGAAGATCGTGAAGGAATGTCGCGATATCCCGGGCAAAGAACTATTTCAATACTACGACGACGATGGAGCCAGGCGAAGCATCGACTCGGGGAGGGTGAATGAGTACATCAAGGAAGCTTCCGGGATGGATTTCAGCGCAAAGGACTTCCGTTTATGGGCCGGCTCGCTCAATATCCTGCGATCGTTCAAGTCGATGGGCCAGGCGCTCACGCAGACCATGTGCAAACAGAATGTGATCATGGCTCTGGACCAGGTCAGCGCCAAGCTAGGCAACACGCGAACGGTCTGCCGAAAATATTATGTCCACCCAGGCCTGATCCGTCTCTACGAAGAAAACAACCTGCAGCGATACCTGAAGGAACTGGACAGCCTGGAAAAGCCAGATGATAAAACAGGCCTGACAAAGGAGGAGAACGTTCTCATGAAGATCCTTAAACAATTCACCTGATGTGTCCTGCCCGGCGAGCCGGCGTGATTTTAGCATGCAAGGCCCCGTCACACGAGTGACTTTGTTCCAACCTGACAACCTTCTATCAATCCGCCGTTAGCGCTTCAGACTTTTCAGATATGCCACGCTCTGGGGAACCTGATCTTTGACTTCATGCGCAGGACTTTCGTCTTCTATAAAGTAGTGCTCGATACCCGCCTTCTTTGCAGCCTTTAGAATCGCGGGGATATCAAGTTCGCCCGTGCCCAGCGGCACATCATTTTCATCGGGCGTGAGGCCCGTGCGGTCTTTGGGCGTGCCTTTCCGCAGATCTTTCAGGTGCATGAGTTTCCAGCGGTTGCCATACTTGTTCAGCAATGCGACAGGATCGCCGCCGCCGAAGTGAGTCCACATGATATCCATTTCAAAGGATACATATTCCGGGTTTGTATTCGTGATGATGTAATCGAGCAGCGTCCCATTTTCATGAGGCCAGAACTCGTAGCCGTGAACGTGATAACAGAAAGTGATGCCGTTTTCCTTCAGCACCTTCCCCGCTGCGTTGAAATCCGCGACCGCCTTTTTCGCATTCTCAAAGTTGAAGGCACCGGTCTTGTGCGGTATCCACGCCGTCATCACGTATTTCGCCCCCAGCGCTTTTGCCCGGTCCGCTACCGCCTGGGGATCTTTCACGAGTTGCTCATAACCGGCGCCGGTCGACGGTATGCTGATGCCCCGCTCCTCGCACATCTTGCGGAACTCCTCGGGAGGCATCTGCCCTCCACCGCCTTCGATCTCTGTGAATCCCATCATTTTGATGGTATCCAACGTTGCGGCTACATCTTTTGGAAAGGCATGCCGGAAGGTGTATGCCTGCACACCGAACGGCGCCGTGTACAGAGCGTTCTTCTTCTGCGCGGATGACACGCCGACGCCGATGGTCAGCAGGGCGAGGGTGAGGATGATGGATGAGGGAGTTCGCATGGTGAGTAGTGAGTTGTGAGTAGTGAGTTGTGAGTGGTGAGTAGTGAGTACCCCCCTTCAAGAGCCTGTCCTGAGCCGCGGGCTGATTTTGAGCGGAGGCGAGAGGCGAAGGATCTCCTAAACGTAAGGGAAGAGTCGTCATCAATCTTCAATGTTTAATGTTCAGGGTTTTGGGGAAACTTAAAAAGGCGAATTTGATAAACGGCTCGCTAGGCAAACCCCAGCGAATTTCCTGCAGGCAGATGGGTCGTGGGAATTCCTTTTACTTTTTCGCGCAGCCACGTTGCGAGAAATTGGGAGCCGGGTTCTTCGCTTGCCACATGACCGAGCACGAGGAGCGATAGCTTGTCGCCTTTGCTTCGCGCATCGCGGACGTACTCCGCTGTCTCCCATTCGGAAATCTCGCCGCAAATAACGACATCGGGTTTTTCGCGCGCAATTGCCGTGATCTGGTTTCTTCCCCCGGAAGCACCGGGCATCAGCAAAACTTTCGTGTACGATTCGCCCAGACCTCCGACATATCGAATACTTTCGATCCCGAGCTTTTGCTTGATATCTGCTACCAGATCACGCACGTTCGAGACGGGAAGGTCGAAAACGTACGCGTTGCTTCCCTTGTATTTTTCCCACCCCAGTTGTTTCACCACGCCCTCGCGCACACCGTCGGCTGCCAGGCTGTGAATGTAGTCGTGGTTACGCCAGACTGCAATGTTGTTTTCCTTCAGGAGCCTCGCCTTGAATTGATACACCGGATCGTTCTCGAGCCAGCCGGTATCGTCGAGGTGGTTGTAGAAGGTGGGCTCATGCGCAATGATAAAGTTCGCTTTCATGGCGATAGCCCGGCGAATGACATCGACCGTGGCGAACATCGTCGTCACAATGCCTGTAACCTTTAGATCGCGGTCGCCGGATTTCAGCGTGTCAACGGTCTGGCTGAACGGCGCTCCGGGAACCTCGCGGATGAAAAGGTCCATGATCTTGCCGACTGTCCAGTCGTCCCGCTGCGGAGGTGTCGTCGCGCTGGCCTTTGCACCCGACAGGATGATCGTCGATCCGACAACTTTTGTTACGGTGGACATGAAGGCACGACGGTTGACGTCGCTCGAATCACTGGATTTCATGGGCGTTTCATAAGTTTAAGATTGCGGACCGAAAAGCTCCATCTCCGCCATGCCCTTTCCGTCCGGCGTGGTGTAGAAGGGGCGTTTTTCCACGACATAATTAGTATCTTCCGGAATGCCAAGCGCATGATAAATAGTCTGGTGTATGGATTCTATGCGGATGGGTTTTTCGATTGTCTTGCAAGGCCTTTCATCGGCGGTTTTGCCATACGCATAGCCCTCCCGTATTCCCCCGCCAAACATCAGAATGGAACATCCATCGGTAAAGTGTCGATGCATGCCATAGTGTTTCAGTTCCTGGATGATATCGGGCTGGTCGACCTGCTCCTTTACCTTCGCGCCAGGCCTTCCTTCCAGCATCATATCGCGGCTGAATTCGCTCGCGAGAATTACAAGTGTCCGGTCGAGGTGTCCTGTCTTTTTCAGATCGCGGATCAGCTGAGCAACGGGCGCGTCGATAAGCTTCTTCATATCGATGAGCCGCGTGTAGCCGTTCTCATGTGTATCCCAACCTTTGAACGGCTCGTATCCTGTTGTAACACTGATGAACCGCGCGCCTTGTTCCGTCAGGCGTTTCGCAAGCAGGCAGCCAAGTCCGAATTTACCAGTATTGTAGATATCGTAGCTTGCTTTAGGTTCCAGCGTCAGATCAAAGGCCTTTGCTTCCGGCGAGTTCAGGAGCATATAAGCCTGTTCCATCGAGCGCCGAAGGGATTCCTTTTGGTAATCGCTTCCAAACTCTCCCAGCGGGCCGTTGCTCATCAGCTCATTGTAGAGTTGGTTGCGCCGTTCAAACCTTTCATAGCTCATTCCGGCAGGAGGCTTTACGCTGTCCAGCCCCGTTGTGGGATCGGGGATCAGGAACGGCCCGAACTCATTACCGAGGAAGCCCGCAGTATGGAAAGCTTTCAACTCCTCGGCTTCCCCGACATCAAAGCTTTGGCCGATATCGATGAACGCAGGGATTACAGGATTCTTGGGTCCGAGCTCCTTGGCAATCCAGGCACCGATGTGCGGGGCGGCGAGGCTTTGCGGCGGCTCATAGCACGTGTGCCAGTGATATTGATGACGCGAGTGAAGAATGTGGCCGAGGTCTGCGGCAACGTACGAGCGGATGATCGTGCCCAGGTTCATTACACTTCCGATCGACTGAAGGCCCTCGGAGAAGTTTACGCCATCGAGTGCTGTCGGGTGTGACTTGAACGTGCTCAGCACAGTGTTGGCCTCCATACCCTTTTCAAAGGGCGTATACTTTTTCGGATCGAAGGTGTCGGTGTGGGCCATGCCGCCCGCCATCCACAGGAGGATAACGGTATCGGCCGATGATTTCATTTTTCCCTTGGAGCACGAGCTCACAAGACTCGCGGGCATCCCCGCGGCCAGTGCCGCAAGCGTCGCCGCACTTATCTTTTGCAAAAACTCTCTTCTGTTCCAGGCTCTATGCATGATGGGTATTCGCCTTACAAGTTAAAAAATTCCCCTCGTCTCTCAATCGCGTTCACCGCTAAAAGATCAGCTGAAACTCGGGGAGCAACATCACTGACCACAGGAGATCTTCTACGTCGGCCTGGTCAGGTTTGGGTCCCAGGATTTTTGTCGCCGCCGCGATCTCTTTCTCGTGTGGTTCACGGCCCAGCGCCTGCTTGTACAGCTCGGCGATGAGCACATCGCTTTCAGGGAAACGCTCACGCCATTTTCTGGCGCCTGCATCGAGGGCGGCGTTAAAGGCGTCGCCGTTCGTCAGCTCCAGCGCCTGAAGAAGATTCGCCTGCGAGGGCCGCGACGTGGAAACATTCTCGCGGTTGGGCCTGCCCAGCGCGGTCAGAAATGGATCGTTCTTTACAAGCGAGGCGCGCATGAATGGGTGTTCCAGTTTCACATCCAGTCCTTTGACAGGCGCATACTTCCGAAGTGTATCGGAGTAAACCGGATAGATAATTGAGCTGACTGCATCCGCGAATTGTTCGGCCGTGAGCCGGCGTCGGTGCATGCCGCGAAAAGTGTAGTCAGCCGACGCAATGTCGTTTTCATTTTTGATCTCCACGGAAGGAAGCTGGTACGCCCGTGAAGTAGTGATCGTAAAGATCAGGGACTTCAGATTTTCGTTGTTGGCGACGAAATCAGAGGCAAGCCAGTCCAGGAGATCCTGGCTCCACGGCTCGTTATCCATGAGGTCGACGGGGTGCACGATGCCCCGTCCCATCAGCCGCGCCCACATCCGGTTGACGATGGTACGGTAGAGGCGCCCGTTCGCCGGCGCGGTCAGGTAGTCCGCGAGCTGTTTCAGCTTGCCCTCCACGGTGAGGGTACTGTCAATCTCGCCGAGCTCCTCAAAAAGGATCTTCGTCCCTGCAAACCTGCCGGTGGGTTTGTCGCAGCGGTTGATCTCCAGTGTCGTATCTGAAAAAATATTGGCGAAGGCGTAGGCATCGGATAACTTCCAATCGCTGATGAAGCTATCGTGGCACGACGCGCACTTGAGATTGAGTCCCAGGAACACCTGCGAGACATTCTGCGCGGCCTGCATCTCGATGCGTTGGCTGGCGTTCACCGTCCCGCGCCACTGGATGCCTCTGATGAATCCCGCCGAGCGTTCATCCGGCGGATTGATAAGCTCGTGGACAAATTCGTTGTATGGCTTGTTCTTCCGGAGGGCATCGTATAGCCATTCCGTGATTGCGAACCTCCCTCCTGTGATATATCCCGTGCCCGTGTAGTCGTTCCGGAGGGCGTCATTCCAGAAAGTCAGCCAGTGCTGCGCGTAATCCTTTTCGCGTCCCAGTAAATCCCGGACAAGCAACTCTCGTTTGTTGGGATTCGGATCCACGGCGAACGCAGTGACCGTCGCAGGCGCGGGGAGCAATCCGATAATATCGAGGTACACCCGGCGGATATACAGGTTATCATCGATGACTTCGGGCCATTCGATGTCTTTCTCGTCAAAGTACACGTCCACGAAACGATCGATGGCATTGTTCAGCCCGGGTTTGTCAGGAGGAAGTTCAGGCATCCGCGGCGCCAGCGTTGCCACGCGATAAACACTTTTCTCATCGGCGTTGTCGGGCCAGGGAGCGCCTGCCTGGATCCAGAATTGCAGGGTTGCAATCTCCTCAGGAGCGAGACTCTTTCCCTTGGGAGGCATAGAGTCGTCGTCGTCACGGGGAAGCAGAAGTCGTCGGATCATCTCACTTTCATCCGGATGACCGGGTGTGATCACCGGGCCGGACTCCCCTCCCTTGAACACAAAGTTTTTCTTGTCGAGCCGGAGTTCACCTTTGATCTTTTCGGCGCTGTGGCATTTGTAGCAATTATGCACGAAGATGGATCTGACTTCAAGGTTGAGGTCGGCGATTTGCGCGTCGGTCAATTTCTCGTTGCCTTGCGTCAAAGACGCGAGATTGAAATCGGGGTTGCGCGGAATTTCGTCGCCGCCATTCCAGGGAAGCACGCTCGTGAGAAAATCCGATCCATGCGTGAGGTTGGCGCCGAGGTGACCCGCGACGGAGACGCCCAGTACCGTCGTGACGAGAACCGCGCGATATGTCTTGAGGAGATTCCAGTCATGGCTGCGAAACATGTAGCGGTGCAACGACCAGGCTATAAGAGACAGGAACGCTGTGGCAAGGCCCGACCATTTATGGAATGCCAGCGTATCACCGCTGTAGTCGTCCTGCGCCTGCAGCAGCAATCCGAAGATCGCGGCAAGCACCGCACTTCCGGCGCCGATCGCGAGGATGATCTGGATACCGGGCCGCAGATCGTGTTTTCGTCTATGGGTTAGTACTTCCAGGAGAACGGCGACCAGGAGCAGACTGACAGGGAAATGGACGATGAGTGGATGAAGGCGCCCCAGAAACTGCCACATCCAAAACGCCGGTACCCCTAACATGCTAAGCATAGCCTAATATGTTTAGAAAAATAGTAAGGGTCAAGTTCACTATCCGAATCCTGAGCGCGCCGCCCTCCTTCAAAACGCGTGTCCTGAGCGGGCCTCCGTAGGCGTGGTGCAGGCAGGTGCGAAAGCGAAGGATCTCGTGAACGCAAGAGCGAAA
>JBIQIY010000012.1:133117-158042 GCA_044507775.1 Flammeovirgaceae bacterium
CGCCACGTCTCTTCTTAATTTACAGCACCCCGCAACATTGTAACCTTTTTTATCCACCGCCACTCCCAGATGTTTATCCTGAGCGGGCCGCCGCAGGCGTGGTGCAGGCAGGTGCGAAAGCGAAGGATCTCGTGAACGCAAGAGCGAAATCTCTTGCGCCACGTCTCTTCTTAATTTACAGCACCCCGCAACATTGTAACCTTTTTTATCCGACCCCACTCTAATACATCATGTTCCACATTATCCAACAACTATGAACCTCATCTATTTGGCAGTTGCTGTATTTGCCATCGCCGCTGTTTTAGGAATTTCCATTCTTGTTAACTGGCTCACCAAGAAGGGTGCCTCGAAGGGCGTCATCTACGGACATGGGATCTTTGCCGCCATCGGTCTCGTGTTGCTGATAGTCTTTGCCATTCAGAACCCGGGGAATTACCCACAGTTAGCGCTGATCATCCTGGTTATCGCGGCGCTGGGAGGCTTTTACATGTTCTTCCGCGAACTGCAGAACAAGATGAGTCCCTATTCGATCGCTTTTATTCACGCGCTGCTCGCGGTTGCCGGCTTTGTATCCCTGTTATTGTTTGCATTTGCCTGAGTGATGAAAATATTCGGCCATCCTCTTCACGTTATGCTCATCCATTTTCCCTCAGCTTTGCTGCCGATGGATCTTGTATGCGCCATCCTGGCTCTTTGCACAGGTAATCAGTCCTTCACAGATGCCTCGTTTTTCGCGATGGCCGGAGGAGTAGTTTTCGGCGCGCTGGCCATCGTTACGGGCGCTTTCGACTTGATCGGCGTCTCGGAAAACAAGCCCCTGGCGCTAAAAAAGGCGCTGGTCCACGGCGGTATCAATGCTACAGTGATCATTGCATACAGCGTACTGGCTTTCATCGCATATAAAAACTATCCTGCCCTTCCGCAGGATACATGGGCGGCGATCATCCTCAAGGGCGCCCTGGTAACATTAATGATAGTCGGAAATTATCTTGGAGGAAGTCTTGTTCTGAAACACGGAGTAGGGCTTGAAAGCCAATAAGGACCATGAAAAAATCAGATGCGCAATATTCGGATAGTGATGTGATTGAGAAAATCAAGCAGGGAGATGCTGCCGTGTTTGAGATACTTATCCGGCGGTACAATCCCTACCTGTATCGCATCGGCCGGACTTACCATTACAATCACGCCGATACGGAGGACCTGATGCAGGAGTCGTTTGTGCAGGCGTTTTTCCATCTGAAAGGATTTGAAAACCGTTCGTCCTTCAAGACCTGGCTGACCCGGATCATGCTCAACAACTGCTATCAGAAAAAACAGCGATTGCAGTATAAACGAGAAGTTATTGGCGAATTTTCGCTTCACGAAGACCGTTCACCGCTTTTTCATCAAACATCCAACACAGAAAGGATTATGATCAACAAAGAACTTGGCAACGTGCTGGAAAAGGCATTGAACCTGATACCCGAAGATTACCGGGTGGTCTTCACGCTTCGCGAACTGAATGGCATGAGCGTTGCGGACACCACCGAAGCGCTCGGCATAACCGAAAGCAACGTTAAAGTGCGGTTGAATCGCGCGAAAAAAATGCTCCGCGCGGAAATCGAAAAGCTCTACTCTCCCTCCGAAATATTCGAGTTTAACCTGCGCTATTGCGACGGCATGGTCGATCGAGTGATGGCTGAGATTTTTAGACGGCAAAAGAGTACAACCCTGTCCTGAGCCGCGCGGGGGCTTCTTATAATATTGATCAGCCTGTCCTGAACCGAGGGCCGGCCATCAGCGGTGGCGAAGGCGAAGGATCTCGTGAACGCAAAAGCGTTCTCTCTTATCCACGCATCGCCAAGATTGGACTTTAAAGTAGTATTGGCTCTTGCGATTGCGAGATCCTTCGCCCTTAGCCGGCCCACCAAGCCCCCGCGCGGCTCAGGACAGGCTCCTAATATAAAAATAAGTCGCGCCCGCTCAGAATAAACTTTCTGCCCAACTACGCCTCATCGCACATACCACCCTGGCTTCGTCGGGCGAAACTTTCCGCTTTCTGCTTTCTGCTTTCTGCTTTCTGCTTTCTGCTTTCCGCTTCTAAGTTGCCCACGTCTTACCATTCCCCGCCTCAGAAAGAGGTATACACCCCTTATACGCCCCCGGTACCGCTTCATACTGCAGCACCTGCGTTGCTCCGGGTTCCGACGTGAAGAATCCAAGCATCGTGAGCTCTTTCATCATCAGAATGAACGGCCTCTTCGGCGCGGGATCCGTCGTCTTTTCGGCTTCGACTGCGGCGTCGTGAACCGTTTTCACGTATGCGGCCTGGTCTTCTGCGTCCAGGTCGATGTAGGCATCGCCGTACTCCGACTTCGCGCCTTCGTTGAACGCCGCCAGCCCGTCCGTGAAAAACTTCTGATCCTCTTCAGTGTACACCTCCTTCAGCATCTGGTCGATGAAGCCGGGTACTCCTGCATCCACGGCTCCGGGCGTATCCGTGCGTGGAATGATAATATCGGAAAGCGTGGAGATGATCGATGCCTGATCGTCTTTCAGGAACACAGGTTTCCAGTCGACACCCGGTTTCGGGGCGCAGCCTTTCAGGATACCCATAATCGCGGGAGCGGAGACGGCTCCGCCCATTAACAAAGCCGTGCGTTTAAGCGCTTCTCTTCTGTCCATGATAATTTTATTAAAGATTTTGTTTCTTCATTTCACTTACTGCATAGTCGGCGGCGCGGGCCGTGAAGGCCATATACCCCAGCGAAGGGTTGTGGCATGCCGCCGAGGTCATGAACGATCCATCCGTGACAAACACATTCTTGCAGGCGTGCACCTGGTTCCACTTGTTCAGTACCGAAGTCTTGGGATCTTTACCCATGCGGGCTGTACCCATCTCGTGAATGCCAAGTCCGATGGCGTGATCATTCTTCCGATCGTAGGTTCCGACCTTCGTGAATCCCGCCGCTGACAACATCTCGGCCGCATCGTTCGCCATATCCTTGCGCATCTTGAATTCATTGTCGCGGAATATGGCGTCAAAAGTCAGCGTCGGCAGGCCATATTTATCTTTCAGACCCTTGTTGATCGTGACGTGGTTTTCGTGATAGGGAAGTATTTCTCCGAAGCCCATGATGCCCATCACCCACTGCCCCGGCTTGGTCACATCTTCCTTCAGCTGGGCGCCGATGCTCGACTCGGCTACCATGCTCGTCCATCCCTGGCGGCTCGCACCACCCTGATAGCCAAAGCCGCGAATGTAGTCGCGATCGTTCTTTCCGATATTCCGGAAGCGCGGTATGTAGATTCCGTTCGCTCTTCTTCCCGAGTAATATTGATCTTCATAGCCTTCAACCACCGAAGCAGCGCCAACGCCCAACTGATGGTCCATGATGTTGTGGCCAAGTTCGCCGCTGTCGTTGCCAAACCCGTTGGGGAAACGATTCGAGATGGAGTTCAGCATGACAAAGGTAGAACCAAAGGTGGATGCGCAAAGGAAGATAACGCGCGCATAAAATTCCTCTTGTGCGCCCGTCTCGGCGTCAAGCACCCTGACACCGGTCGCCCTGCCCTTTTGTTCGTCGTAGATCAATTCATAGACGATCGAATTAGGGCGAAGGGTCATGTTTCCGGTCTTCTCCGCCGCCGGGAGTGTTGACGAGTTCGCGCTGAAGTATGCGCCATAAGGGCATCCCCGCGAGCAAAGGTTCCTGAACTCACAGCTCCCCCGTTGCGGACTCTTATCGTGCATGAGCGGTCCGGTGATATGCGCCGTCCGACCGATAGTCACTGCACGATTGAATTTATCTTTCGTAGATTTCTTGAAGTGCTGCTCCACGCAGTTCATCTCCATGGGAGGAAGAAACTTGCCGTCGGGAAGTTGTGGAAGCCCCTCGACCTGGCCGCTCACGCCAATGAAGGTCTCGACGTAATCATACCAGGGAGCGATGTCCTTATAGCGCACGGGCCAGTCGATTGCAATGCCGTCTCTGACATTCGCTTCAAAATCCATGTCGCTGAGCCGATAGCTCTGGCGACCCCAGGTGATGGATCGCCCGCCTACATGATATCCGCGCATCCAGTCGAAGCGGTTCGTTTCGGTGTACGGATTCTCAAGATCGTTGACGAACCAGTGGCGGGTAGATGGTTTCACCGTGTAACCTGTTCGCGCCTGCTTGGGCTGTTCCTTTAATATCTGCTGCGTGGGACGGTCGCCATTTTCGAGCTGCCAGGGGTCCATCGTCGCGGTGGGATAGTCATTCGGGTGCTTGATCATTCTTCCCCGCTCGAGCACGAGTGTCTTCAAGCCTTTTTCAGTCAGTTCCTTTGCGGCCCATCCGCCGCTGATGCCCGTGCCAACGACGATCGCATCATAGGAGTTCTGTTTTACAGAGTCTATGTTCAGGTACATTTGTGAGATTTGGTTTTCCTAAAACTAAAGAAGTTCCGGTAAGTTAAAAATCCCCGGCGAATTAGCAAAACTGAGTGGGATGGCTGGGCACGAAGCCACAAAGACAGAAAGCCACAAAGATTTTTTTTAAACGCTTCGTGCCCTGGTGTCTTCGTGTCTTTGTGCTAATAAGCCCTCACCCGATCAGGTCGGCGAGCTCCAGCCAGCGATCGGTCTTCTCTTCGATTTCTCTCGATATCTTTTCAACTTCCTTCGACCACTCGGCGATCTGGTGATGATCGGCTGTCACATCTGAGAAACGGGACTCGATCCCGGATTTCTTTTTCTCGAGTGCTTCGATTTCCGATTGAAGTTGTTCGTACTCCTGCTTTTCCTTAAAGGAGATTTTCTTCTTACCCGACCCAGGTTCCGGCTGCGGCTCGTTCACTGTGCGCGGCGTCTCTTTCCGGGTAGCAGCCTGAGCTTCCTGGTCTTCCAGCCAGTCGCGATAATCGCTGTAGTTTCCGTTAAAGAGCCGGATCTTTCCATCGCCCTCAAACACGAACAGCTGATCAACAAGATGATCCATGAAATACCGGTCGTGGGAAACGAGCATCAGGCAACCCGAGAACTGTTCAAGGTAGTCTTCGAGCACGTTGAGCGTATCGATGTCGAAATCATTAGTCGGCTCATCGAGTATTAGGAAGTTCGGATTGGTGACAAGGAGTTTCAGCAATTGCAGGCGTTTCTTTTCGCCGCCACTGAGCTTGCTGATATAATTGTATTGCTTTTCCGGAGGGAAGAGAAAGTTGTCCAGGAATTTCGACGCCGAGATCTGGGAGCCATCCGCCAGCGTAATGAATTCGGCTATCTCTTTCACCTCTTCAATGAGGCGGTTCTCGGGGTTCAAACTGACAGACTCCTGCGTGAAGTATCCGAATTTTGTGGTGACGCCCGGGGTCACTTCTCCCCTGTCGGCTTTAGTCTTTCCCGTCAGGATATCGAGGAATGTGGACTTGCCTACCCCATTTTTCCCGACCACGCCGATGCGGTCTTTCTTCTTGAATACATGTGAGAAGTCTGCGATGATCACCTGATCGCCATACTTTTTCGCGAGGTGTTCTACCTCCAGTATCTTCCCTCCCTGTCGTGCTTCGCGAAAGTCGAGCTCAAGCTTATCCTTTTTCAGGTTTTGTGATGCCTTTTTTTCAAGTTCGTAGTAGGCATCAATCCGGTATTTTGCCTTTGTTCCACGCGCACGGGGCTGACGCCGCATCCACTCGAGTTCTTTCTTGAGGAGTTGCCGGGCTTTGCCAACCTCCACGCGGAGGATCTCTTCGCGCTCCGCTTTTTTCTCCAGGAAGTAGGCGTAGTTTCCTTTGTAGCGAAACAACTGGCCGCGATCAAGCTCGATGATCTCTGTGGCCACTGCGTCGAGAAAATAGCGATCGTGAGTGACCATTATGAGGGTGACGTTTTTCCCCGAAAGGTAGTTTTCCAGCCATTCGATCGCCGACAGATCGAGGTGGTTGGTAGGCTCATCCATGATGATAAGATCCGGTTCGAGGAGCAGGAGCTGCGCGAGGAAGATGCGCTTCTTTTGACCACCGGAAAGCTCGCCGAACTTCTTGTCGATGTCGGGTACCCCTAGCTTTTCAATCACCTCCTGGACCTTTGCTTCGTAGTCCCAGGCTTTGAGATCCTCCATGCGCTCAAGGACGGCTTGCATCCGCTCGGGGGTGGTGTCGGGATGATGAAGACAGTCTTCGTATTCCTTTACCACCCGGGCCATCTCGTTGGATTCGCTGAAGAGCAGGTCTTTGACCGCCGTGTCAGGGTCGACCGAGGGCGTTTGGGTCAGATAGCCCATTCGGATACCTTCCCGGATGCTAACTTTACCCGAGTCAGGAGAAATTTCCCCGGTCAGTATCTTCAGCAACGTCGATTTGCCGACGCCGTTGTTGCCCACGAAGCCAAACTTTTCCCCCTGGGATATCCCAAGCGAAATGTCCTGGAATAACCAACGGTCATTAAATGTTTTCGATATCGATTCTGCGGAAAGGAAATTCAAAGCCTGAAAATTAAGGCGCAAATCTACGCCAAAAAGTGACAGGCTGGCTACTTTCTCAGAAGTTCATGACGACGCCGTGGTCACCCCGGACCTTCACCGCCGCCAGTGTGTTGGACTGCATCACGACCGGAATACGGTTGTCATATAAAAGTTGTTTGATCGTGCGCTCCCAGTCGAAGGCCATGAAGCGGAAAGAGAGACGCCCCTCTTCCTGATGATCTTTTTCCACAGGACCGTTGTCGAGGGAATAGGTCGACAGTGTATTGTACAGATTGTGTCGGTTGTAGAGGAGATAGACTTCCCAGAGTTTGATTTCAATGATTTCCTGGCGTGATTCCTTGTAACCTGCAGGTGAGTCGGTGATTGTCTTCATAAGCGCGCGATTAGGTTAATGAATGGAAGGGTAATCACAAAAAAATCGTGCCCACCGGCCGCAGAGCCCTTGCGCTGGTTCAATAATTTATGGGAAGCCAGCCTAGTATGGATCTTGGTTCTCAAATCACATGGTTGTTTGTCCTGGCTATCCCGATTGCCTGTATCTCCTGGACAATCACCCATGAAGAAGTTTTCCGCGAGCCGCGGGAATACTTCATCGCGAAAAGCCGGACAGGGCGCACGCTTTTCATCCGAAAATTCTTTTACCTGTTTACCTGCGAGTACTGCTTCAGCCACTACACTACCATTCTCATGCTGGTGATCACGAGATATCGCCTGTTGCTAGACGATTGGCGCGGGTACTTGATTGCGGGATTCGCCCTGGTATGGATCGCGAACCTCTATATGAGTTTGTATGCATTTGTCCGCGTCGATATCAAGAAAGAAAGAATCAAGGCGAAGAACGAAGAGGAAAAACTGAACGGGTCATGATCTGCCCGGGTGAAGTGCAATCAAAGACATATAGGTCAACTGCCGGTTGCCTGAGCCGCTGGTACAATTATTTCGTCGACTATAAAGGGAAACCAGCCGGCATGGCATTCAATTTTAAGCGTCCATCCGGAAATATAAATACTAATCAAAAAAGCTATGAAGGCCAGGATTTTGTGCATCGTTTTATTATTAGCAAGTTTAGCGTGCGAGGATGAGGATAAATTCAAGAAGACCACTCCCGTTCCGGAAGATATTTTTAATGTTGAACTCTGCCCTACCCTGTTGTCCAATGCCACGGCGCTTTTCCCGGAGGCGCGAAACAATGAGGAAAAACACTCCGAGCTTTTCGCAGATGGGACGCAGCAACGAATCGTCCTCACCAAGGATACCGATGTTTATGTAAGCTTCGTTGCAGAAGCCGCGACGTTGGGCAATGTTCTCGGTTATTACATCTATGACTCGGGTTCGGTCCCCGGTTCGTCAGAGGACATCGACAAGCAATTGATCTTTCCCAACGTCGACAACAGCCTGCTCACTCCCGGCGACACCAGGCGCCTGGGCGGCACACAACTGAAAGCAGGGACCGTGATAGGCTTCTTCCTCATTGTGGGCGGCTACAGAAATGATGGGGTATATTTTGAACGACCTACGTTCTATACGGATCCGGCCTGGAATGCGAATCAGGGTGTCCAGCACGTGCTCTATCGCGAGAACCAGTGCGGCGCTGTAGTCGTCGGATTTGAAGACAAGAATTCAGCAGAAGCCGACAAAGATTACAACGACATCATCTTCATGGTCTCCGATAATACAGACAACCTCGAAAATACTTCTTTCGATCTTCAGAACGTAGTATCGCTCTCAAACTGATCGAAGGATACATGTCATGAACGAGCTGGCCCAACGGTCAGCTCTTTCTTTTTCCCGCAAGACGTATCAGTGTAAATAATTCTACAAGAGAACCCAGGTTTGTGCCTTCGCCAAATGCGAAGAGTTTCATGAAAGCTCAGTAAGTTTTTCGCTAGGTTTTCTTGGTCTCCTTGTACTCGCGATACATGAGATAGAAAAACTCCTCGACAGAAAGGTCGTGTATAGCCAGAAGCTTGCAGAGACTCTTGATGGTAATGTTCGCTTTTCCTTTTTCGATTCGCCAATACTGGACGCGGGGAAGTTCGAAGTCGTAAGCGAAATCTTCGTGACTGCTGTAGCCTTTCTTCTTCCGCAGATAGGTAAGTTTGGCGCCAATGCGCGCGAGTGTGTTGCTGAGTGCTTCCTCTTTCACATTAAATATTTAGGGTTTTTAACGGTGACAAGATGATGACAAATGCCCCCTTGTATTACACCGCATAATTCTACATCTTTTATGATGCAATAAATCCTCTTGTTAGTCTCATAAAAATCAAGCCATCGACGGAAGATTATACCCGCCCGGCACACTCTTTTACTTGCATCTTCATGATCGTAACGGAAGAACAGAAGCTGGAAGCCCTGGAGTTTTACCAGGAAGCAATATTGCTGCTGCAAGAGAGCGGAGTGGAATTTCTGTTGGGTGGCGGCTTTGCCGCCTTTCACTACACGGGCATGTTCCGCGACACTAAAGACCTCGACATCTTCTGCAAGCCATGCGACTATACGAAGGTGCTCAAACACTTCTCCGAGAGAGGGTACGAAACACAACTCACCGACGTGCGCTGGCTGGCCAAAGTATTCAGGGGCGAATATTTCATTGACATCATTTTCAACTCGGTGAACAATATCTGCATCGTCGACGAAAGCTGGTTCCAATACGCGGGCTCCGGCGAGTTTGCCGGCTTGCCCGTCAAATTCCTTTCAGCCGAAGACCTGATCTGGTGCAAGGCGTACGTGCAGAACCGTGAGCGCTATGACGGCGCCGACATCAACCACGTGATTCTCAAGCACGGAAAGAAACTCGATTGGCCGAGGTTGCTAAAACGACTGGATGCCCACTGGCACTTACTGCTTTCGCATCTGATCCTGTTCCAATTTGTCTATCCCTCGGACTTTCACGACATCATCCCGCGGTGGCTCTTCGATGAACTGATCAATCGCGCGAAAGAGCAATACGACCTCCCGCCCGCAGTAGAGCGCGTGTGCCGCGGCCCCGTCATCGACAACACGCAATATTCGGTGGATGTGAAGGAGTGGGATTACAAATCTTATACAATCAAAACGGTTTAGCATGGAGGAAGATAAAAAGGTCCGGATCGCAGCCGTCGGCGACATACACGTACGCGAGTCGGACAAAGGCAAGTGGGTGGAGTTTTTCAAGGAAGTTTCAAAATCGTCGGACGTGTTGCTTATCTGCGGCGACCTGACGGACACCGGCGACGAAGCCGAAGCGCAGGTGCTCGCTGAGGAATTGCGGACGTGCACGGTGCCGGTCGTCGGCGTTCTCGGCAATCACGACTTTGAGAAAGGAAGACACAAACTCATCCGCCAGATCATCCACAGCGAGAACGTTCACATCCTCGACGGCGAGGCCGTGGTGATTTCGGATATTGGGTTTGCCGGAGTCAAGGGCTTCGGCGGTGGATTCGATAGTCATGTGCTGTCCATGTTTGGCGAAGGAGCGATGAAGGCGTTCGTGCAGGAGGCCGTCGACGAAGCATTGCGCCTGGACCGGGCACTGGCCCGATTAGATGCCGAGCACAAGGTGGAAAAAAAAGTCGTGGTACTACACTACTCGCCGCTTAGGGAGACCGTGGTCGGAGAACCGGAACCGATCTATCCCTTCCTCGGCTCAACTCGCCTGGCCGAGCCGTTGGACCGTCGCAATGTCATCGCCGCGTTTCACGGTCACGCGCACGTGGGAACGCTGAAAGGCAATACACCAGCTGGTGTACCCGTGTTTAATGTGAGCAAACCCCTGCTCACCAAACTCGGGTACAAATGCCCTTTTTTCGTCTTCGAAACGTAGCCTTTTTTCGGGGTGGTTCCGCTCTCTGGCGAGACTTATATCCGTTCAACGGTCATTTTTGTTAATTCATTCTATTTTCTTACACATCGGGGCTCCCAGCTGTATTAACAGCTACCTTTCGCAAAGAAATAAGATGAAGGGCGCTAACCTGGACGGGATGTTTAAGAAAATCGGAAATCTGTGGATTATTGACGACGATCCGATGGCATCTTTTTACATAAAAAGGTTAGCCGAATTGGGTGAGCTGGCAAACATCATCACGATCTTCGACAAGGCGCGTGGTGCCATGGACCACCTCCTCCACCACCGCAGCTCGGAAGAGCATCTCCCCGACGTTATACTCCTCGACATCTACATGCCCGAGATGGACGGTTGGACTTTCCTGAAAGTTTTCGCAGACACCGTCACGCAGTTCGCGAAACCCATCGACATTTTCATCATTAGTTCATCCGATCATCTGAAAGACATCAACAAGGCGCGCTCGATACCGCATGTGAAGGCATACCTCCAGAAGCCGGTGACCATGAAGGTGCTGAAAAATCTGGTAGCTGTTCCGGAAAGGGCGAGCGAGTAGCTTAAAGCTTAAAGCTTAAAGCAAAAAGCAAAAAGCATCGCCCGACGAAGCCGAGGGTGGAGGCGCGGTGAGGCGTAGTGGGGCATCGCCCGACGAAGCCGAGGGTGGCAGGCGCGATGAGGCGTAGTTGGGCGAGGGCATAAAGTCACAAGAGCATAGACAAAGCTTGCGCTGATGCGCGGGCTTTTTTACATTGATGCGGTTTATTATCTCCCTCAGCGCATTGCTCTTCCATCTATGACGTACGAATTGCCCAGGATCAGATCCGTGAACGTAACGCGGTATGTTACACCCCTTCGGGAAGGAGGGTCGCTGCCGGCAATTGTAGAGGCTGACGACGACTTCCTCTACGTACTCAAGTTTCGCGGCGCGGGTCAGGGAAACAAGGCTCTGATCGCCGAGCTCATCGGTGGAGAGGTTGCCCGTGCACTGGGCTTCAAAGTACCCGAGATTGTCTTTGCGGAACTCGACAGCGCGTTCGGAAGAATAGAAGGCGACGAAGAGATCCAGGATTTGCTGAAGGCCAGCACCGGCCTGAACCTGGGACTTCACTATCTCTCCGGATCCATCATGTTCGATCCCCTCGCCGTAAAGGTCTCCCCCCTTCTCGCCTCGCAGATTGTGTGGCTGGACGCGCTGCTGATGAATGTCGATCGCACCGTGCGCAACACCAACATGCTGTGGTGGCACAAAGAGCTGTGGCTGATCGATCACGGCGCTTCGCTGTACTTTCACCACTCGTGGCAACCTGGCACGGACTACAGCAGGAAACCATTTCCGCAGGTAAAGGATCATGTCTTTGTGGGCCTCGCAACCGAACTCGATACAGTGAACAGGGGGTTTCGCGAACGGTTAACGCCGGATATTATCGACGCGATTGTTTCACAGATCCCCGACACCTGGCTCGGTGACAGCTTGCCGTTCGACAACCACGCCATGCACCGGAATGCATATGCCGCCTTTTTTAAAGAGCGGATCAAAAATTCAGATATGTTTGTAAATGAAGCGCGCGATGCAGGAAAAGCACCTATTTGAGTATGCCGTAATCCGGGTCGTACCGCACGTCGAGCGGGAAGAGTTCCTCAACGTGGGCATCGTGCTGCTGTGTGCAAGCCGCAAATTTCTTTCGGCGAAGATCGAGTTGGACCACGAGCGACTGCTAAGTCTTTGCAACGGCCTGGACATTGAAGACCTCCGTGAGCATGTCGCCTCCTTTGAAAGGATCAGCAAAGGCGGCAGCGACGCCGGTCCCATCGGCAAGCTCTCCATCGCCGAGCGCTTCCGTTGGCTGACTTCGACCCGTAGCACTGTTCTGCAAACTTCGAAGGTTCATCCGGGGCTCTGTGACGATCCGGGAGAGATGTTGGAAAAGCTTTTTAGCCAACTTGTCCTTGTTTAAAGCGAAAAAGCAGAAAGCTTAAAGCAGAAAGCAAAAAAGCATAGTCCGACGAAGCCAGGGTGAGCATGCGTGGGTGAGGCGTAGTCGGGTGTAGCCCGACGAAGCCAAGGTGGGCATGTGCAGTGAGGCGTAGTCGGGCGACGAAGCCGGGTGGCAAGCGCTGTGAGGCGTAGCGGGTTACTTTGGTGTGGATTTCTTCTTCTTGAGTGAGTATTCGAATCCAATTCTCGAATTCAGTCGGTCGACGTAGGGTGCCTTGTATTGCGGGTTGAATAGATTGTACTGGATCAGTGCTGTGCCCTTTAGATTTTTGTAGATGCGATATTCTTTCTTCAGTCCCGTCATGCAGCTCCACACCCACTCGCGATGACCAGAGTCCGGGTTACCGTGAATAGCCGAGGGCACGAATGTGTTCATGCTTTCACCTTCCACGTGTGCGATAAAGCCCTTGCCGAGCTTGAAGTCTACGAAAGCGCGCGGGCCGAAGATCACTGATCTTTGGTTCCACTTGGCGCGTTTGCTATCCCACGCAAAGCGATGATTCCACCCGAGTCCTGTGTTGAATCTCCCTGTTAGTTTGTATCCGATATACGGATTGACATCGATCAGGTAGAAGTTCTTTTGCTGGTACTGAAAGTACAATCCCGGGATCAGGCGTTCGATAAACGGCTTTGCTTTCATAGGGTTCGGCGGACGTTTCGGGAGGTCCTTGATGCTTGACACCGACGAGTATTTCTGCTTGTATTTTGAAATCTTCTCCATAGCAGCCTTGAGCTGCTCTTGTTTTCCCGCGAAGTGATCCACCGCAGCCTTCCTGGCCATGTCGACCGCTTTTGCTTTGGCCTTGTCGGGATTGTTTAGATCATCCAGCGTCGACTTTTGGGCATCGATCACACCGGATTGTTTTTGTAGTTCGTCGATGCCATCGATTTTTGAGGCTTGGGATTCGATCGCTTCCGGAAGTTTCTCGGCTGAGATATTGGCCTTGGTTACATCCTGAATTTTCCGCTCGTATTCCTGAAGCGGTTGAGTCACATTACCAAGTTCACCCGTGGGTGTTTCAATATTTGGGAGGTCGCCGAGCGCAGCCGGGTTCCCGATGCCATCCAAAGACGGTATTTCCGGGATAGCGTTCATGCTATTGATGTTTGGCAATTGATAACCTGGAATATTCATTCGCGGAATTTCCGGGACGTGATCGTTCAGGCTGAGCTTGTCGACCGCATGAGCATACTTTTGCAAGCGTTCTTTGTATTCCGGCGGCACATCCAGCGCGTTGAGTTTCTCTCTGAATCCGGATTTTAGCGAATCAAGCCGGGCAGTATATTTTCGTATTGTTCTTTGACTGAGGTTATGTAGGCTGTCCAGCTTTCTTGCATAGCGTTCCGTCGGCAGATCAAATGATCGGATGCTGTCGAGGTTCTTGCTCAGGCGGTGGCGCTCCGAATCAATTTTTGAAATCGCATTCTGGTACTTGCGGTTAAGGCTGTCAGCTTTCAGGCTGAAGTCGTGATGGATCGAATCGATTTTGGCGTATACGGGAAGCAGGCTGTCCGGTGAATTTTCGAATCTCAGCGAGAGAGAATCAATAGTTGAGACAGGCTTATTGAGAATCGTCTTCTGCTGGAGCGAGTCGACAAGTCCCTGCGAAAAGCCGGGGATGAGACAGGCGAAAAACAGGATGAGAAGAGGGACTGCCTTCATAGGGTGAAGGTAGGGAATTTGATGGACAAGTAGGTCGCGTGAAGTTCACGAATATTAAGCAAGACGAGAAACACCCTTAGGGGAGTTATCTTCCTGCTATTGGCTTGGGACTCACAACTTAGGTGGTTGGTTCGCCAAGCGCCCAAGGTTGTCGATTATGTTGGGGAATTTCACTAGGAAATGATACGCCTGCAATTCATCAACCACGAGGAAGGTCGGGTCATAATGGAAGATCTGGATCACCCCGAGTATCAATACTTCTTAAAAGACCACCTGGGCAACGTAAGACTAACCTTTACTACCAAACCGGCTGAAGATATTGTGACAGCAACCTCCGAGATCTCTCACTATGTTGACGAGAGTGCCGCCTTCCCAAATTATGATCACGTAACATTCTCGTCCGCGAGCATCTACAACCACACTGTTGAAACGGGGGCCACCCGCTCCGTAGTCGTGAACGGCGCGCAGAATAAACAGGTAGGGCTGGCAAAAAGTCTGCGTGTGGTCCCGGGCGACACCGTCGACATGGAAGTGTACGCCAAATACTTTGTCCCTCCGTCTGGCGCAGGCATCGGCACCTTTATTGCAGAGGCCATGACAAGCGCTTTTGGACTCTCCTCGAACTCCATTGGTCCGGAATATTCCGCTTACCAATCCTTGAGTGAAATATTCAGCGCGGGGTGGGTACCGACTGAAAATGACTGGGAAGACGTCAATGCTCCGAAGGCATTTCTTAACTACATCTTGTTTGACGAAGAGTTTATCCCGTATGACATGGGCTGGGACCAGATTAATATTGACGCGCATCCAACCGCGGAAAACCCCGACGGAACCTTTGACTTTCTTTCCCTGCAAGCGGTAGTTACCAAGCCAGGATATATTTATATTTACTTTTCCAACGAAGAGCAACAGGATATTGTGGAAGTTTATTTTGATGACCTGACCATCAAGCATCTGCACGGACCGGTGGTGCAGGCTGATGATTATTATCCGTTTGGGTTGACGTTCAACTCTTATCGACGGGAGAACTCAATTGAGAGCAGGTAATTATACAATCAAGGCTCAGGTGAGAAGAAGTTTAACACTGAAAGAGTTTTCGATCTTGGGCTTAATGTAGATCTTACCAAATACAGAGCATATGATCCTACAATCGCCAGATGGTGGCAGGTCGACCCGATGTCAGATCAGGCAGGTCAAGAGATTTGGAGCCCTTACAATTATTCCTTTAATAACCCCATTCGTTATAATGATCCAGAGGGCGATTGTATCCCTTGCCTCGGGCTTGTAGTAAAATACAGTGCCTTGATTGCCAGTATGAGTTCAAGTAATACACAACAAGCTGCAACAAGACTCATGACAAATAGCTCAAGCACAATTCAAAGCAGAGCAAGAGCGAATAGTCCGGTTACGGTAGCGGATAATAAAGCAATGGCAAAGTTTAATGATGCCAAGGTAGTCACTGATGCAACTGCGAAGAATACCAAGAAACTAACGAATGAAGTGAGTAAGGATGGATTAGCAGCTGCGAAAGCCGTTGGCACCGGCTTAGAGCTGACAGGAGTTGCAGCTCCTTTGGGTGCTGACATAAACACTACGGCTACCGTCCTTGATGAAGCAAGGCAAGTAACGTTCGAAGAAAAGTCAGTATCTGAAGCCGGTACTGATCTTGTGGTAGAAGCCACGATAAACGCGGCCTTTAGCGGTTTAGGAAACGCTACAAAGTCAACGGTAAAAAAATCGGACGATGGAAAAGCCATGTTTGATAGAGTTGTTGATGGATATAGTTTTGGTTTTAGTAATTTCACAGTATGGGTAACTGAAATGATTATAGAATACCAGTCTGATAAAAAGGAAAATAAGTAGTGAACGTTGATATTTTGATAATAGGCCTTATATCGGTTACTCTGGGACTAATAGCCGTAGCCATAAAATCCAGCATGAAGGACTATCCTACGAAATCTTATACGGGAGCAAAATTCGGGTGGAGTTCCGATTTGTTATTAGGATGCGGAATATTTTTAGTTGTCTGGTCATTTTTTTCAAAGTAGGTTTTCAACGAACCAATGAGCTTGCGTCTGACGACTGTATCGGGGGTATTTGCAGGATTATTTTTTTTAATCGGGTTGACAGTGCTTTTCATGCTTAACCCACAAGCACATGAAGAACTGAATAACTTGAGCCTGGCCTCTTATAACATATCAGGCATGAACGCTCAAACATAGGCAGCCGTTATTGTGTACGGTGGAACTGGTCTGCTGAATATCATTTTCTGCATAGGACTTTTCAGAGATACGCCTCATTCCCCAGTAAGTTTAATAGGAAAAATATTACTGATGTTATGTGCTGTTGCTTGGTTGACTTTTGGTCTGTTACCTTATAATCCTACGAGCGATGTTTCCAATCATTTACTGCTGATTCGGCTGATTGTGTTCATTGTAGCAAGCTTTACTGGTCTGCTTTTACTAAGTGTTGAGTACTACAGAATAGAGCAGGACAAACTTTTAGAATGTTACACGCTCTTGACGGCAGGATTGATCTTAGTACTGAGTTTTCTTAGTGTTTTTGTTTACGACGACAAGACATGGATAAGAACCAACGCATCGTTGAGTGCATACTTCTTATGGCTCGCTGTGTTCGGTCTACGGGTGTTGTTAAAATAATTTTATTACTTGCAAGTAATTTGTAGCTGTGATTACGCTTGATACTTCAGTAGCGCACAGTTCATCTAGAGTTATTTTGCATAAGTCTTCTTCGTCCTAAAATCCCTCAGCGCCATATCGATCATGTTGAGCAGGAAATTTTTATTCTTCTCGGGCAGTGATGAAATATCTCCCATCCTGCGCATGGTGTCGAGGTCGAGCACCATTTTAGTTTTGCCGATCAGATAGTCAACTGAAACTTTATACCGAAGGAAGGGAGGAAGAGTTTTACACGCGTTACAGAAGGCAGCCTGTACAACTACGGCCTGTATGACCTGAGCCATCAGTTGATCTGCATTGAAGATCTCGACGGCATGAAAGAAGAAGCCCAGCTTGCCTTTAGAGAACTGCAGAACAAAGGCGTGATCATCAGTTCAACCTCGAGCAAAGATGAGAATGGAAATGTCAACGCTTACGAGCGGGTAGTTTATGGTCCGATAGCCTCCATGGCCTGCACCACGAAAGGCGAAGTGTACGAAGACAACATGAGCCGCTGCTTTTTAATCGCTGTTGATGAAAGCCACGAGCAGACCTTGCGGATCATCGAGTATCAGAACAAGAAGTCGGCAGGACTGATCGATGAGAAGCGCGAAGCACAGATCACCGAATTTTTACAGCACTGCATACGCATTTTAAAGCCTTACCAGGTAATCAATCCATACGCCGATAAAGTACATCTCCCGGAGGAAGCGCACAAAATACGGCGGTTAAATGGGCTCTATCAGGCCTTCGTAAAACAGATCACACTGTTGTATCAATACCAGCGCAGGACCGATGCGCAAGGAAGGCTCATCAGTGAGAAAGAAGACCTGCAGGTCGCCGCGGAGATCATGTTCGAGAGCGGTTAAAGCAATACGTCAAAAGCAAGGACGCCAGTCACTACCAGAGCTATGAATTTAGTCAGCGTGAGATCCGGCATGTAATGCACCTGAGCAAGACGCAGCTGCACCGTTACCTGCACGACCTGATGGCCCTGGAATACATCCGGCAAGCCGGAGGCTAGGCTAACAAAGGCTTTAGCTACAAGGTGCTCTACTGGGATAATATCACGGCTATCAGGGCGAGAGTAAAGCGTCACCTGCAAGGCCAGCTGGATCAGCTTGAACTGACCTTGCCTGCTGAGCTTCAGCGTAGCACGTTTGCAGTTTAAATCTAGCGTTCCAAATCGTTCGAACGCCAGATGGAACGCTAGAATGGGCCAAAATCTTTGAATGCAGGCTGCAATCGCAGAAAACGTGTCTGGCGTTCCGTGTTCCAAACAAGGTGTATATAGGACAATCTGAATTTTACTGAATCTAAATCGAAGTAGCATGAAAAACCTACCCTTGAATAGCTACGCCTTCCGCGAACTGGAGCTCGATTACAGGGAATGGCTGGCCGTACTCGGCTACGCAGAAAACACCGTGTACAATATGCCTCTGTACATGCACGAATTTTTTCACTGGCTTGAGCAACGTAATATCGGGCAAGTCCGGGAGATCAATGCGGAGCATGTTCACGATTTTATTTTCATCTGAATCACCGGCCCAATGTAATGCATGGTGGAAAGCTCAGCCACGCGCACATCAACAAGTATCACCAGGGCTTAATCCTGCTAAGCCAGTTTGTGAGACAGACCAACCGAGGAAGTTTTACAGTAGAAACAGAGCGATTAGAACAAACGCGAGCTCTCCCGGAGATCCTGACCACGGCAGAAGTGAAAGAGCTTTACAACGCCTGTGATGCCGATGTGCTGGGACTACGTGATAAAGTGATGCTCGACATCTTTTATCCCTGTGGCTTGAGAAGAAACGAAGGTGTTCATCTGGACGTAAGCGACATAGACTTTAAAGGAAAGCTTCTATATGTGCGCAAAGGAAAAAATTACAAAGAGCGATACGTGCCAGTGAATGACACCGTCCTGCAGCACATCAAAGATTACCTGGATCACAGCAGGCCGTTCTTACAGAAGAAGGACAAGACCCCGGCGCTGTTCATCAGCGACAAAGGCTACCGGGCACAAGGTCAAAGTCTTTTGATCCGGCTAAGAAAGCTTGCACGAGTGGCCAGGATCGGCAAGCGGATCGGACTGCATACACTCCGCCACAGCATCGCCACCCATCTTTTGCAAGGCGGCATGAACCTGAAGCACATTGCCCGGTTCCTGGACACGAATCGCTGGAGTCAACGCAGATCTATACCCATATCGTCCATGAAAGACTTTAAAGAATATCTGATACAAAAACAGTTCTCAGCGAGCACGGTCAGGATCTATGAGAACGGAGTAAAGGAGTTAATAGAGTGGATAATCAAACATCATTACCAGGAAGAAAACATCCGCTACGCCGACCTAATGAGCTACATTAAACACAGTCAGAGGAGAGGCAATGCACAATGAACATCCAGCACGAGCTCCTGGCTATTCGGAATTACTTCAATTACCTGGTGAAGGCAGGAAAGATAAAAAGCAATCCGGCGCAGGGTGTTTATGTCCGGGGAATAGCCAGGCGATTACCGCATGACCTGGCCGAGTATGACGAGCTCGTGAAGTTGTATGAAAGTTATCCGGTGAAGGACATCCGCGATCAGCGAAACAAAGTGATCCTGGGACTGCTCATCTTCCAGGCGTTGACCATTGAAGAGCTGGAAACACTTAAGGCCGATCACATCAATCTCCGGAAAGGAAAGATCCGGATTATCGGCACAGATAGAACCAACGAAAGAGTACTGAAGCTGGAAGCGAGCCAGGTGTTCGAGTTGCACGAATACTTAAGCAAGACGCGAAGCAGGATCCTGCACGGGCCGAAAGTAAATGCGCCGGAAAAGATCACCCAGTTGATCATCGGCATGGAAGGCGGAACGAAACTCGCCGGAGAAGTGGCATGGATGATGAGAAGGTTAAAACATGCGAAAGTCAGGCAAGCCAGTCAGATCAGGGCGAGTGTGATTGCAGAGTGGACCAGGAGATATGACGTAAGAATCGTTCAGTACATGAGCGGACACAAATACGTCAGCAGCACCGAGCGGTATCAGGCGACCCATCTGGAAGACTTGAAGGAGCAACTCAGGAAGTTCCATCCTTTGGGATAAAATTAAAAGAAGGTGATGAGATCTGTAAACTTTGAATACTTTTGGACTACCACAAACAACTGAATCATGACAAAAACCCTCGCCATACCTGATGAAGTGGTAATCAGTAAGATTTACCTGATCCGAAATCATAAAGTAATGTTGGATATTGACCTGGCTGAGCTTTACCAGGTGGAAACCAAGAGACTTAACGAACAGGTAAAACGCAACGCCGACCGGTTCCCGGAGGATTTTATGTTCCAGCTAACAGATGAAGAATGGAAATCTTTGAGGTCGCAAATTGCGACCTCAAAGAAAGGCAGAGGCGGGAGACGATATGCGCCTGTCGCTTTTACCGAACATGGTGTATTGATGCTGTCAAGCGTTCTGAACACCGAACGCGCCATACAGGTCAATATCCAGATCATGAGGATATACACCAAGCTGAAAGGCATGTTGATGGATCATAAGGATATTCTTTTAAAGCTGGAGAAGCTTGAAAAGAAAGTAAGTGGCCACGACGACGATTTTAAGATAGTATTTACCTATCTGAAAGAACTACTGAATCCCAAAACAGAGCCGATGCGCAAAGTGGGATTTAAACGTAAAGGTGAACAGGATTAGGACATCCACCGCACACCCGCGCTCATCCGCCCTTCTGTAAGTTTTTTCTGTCACAGTTTTTGCACGGCCAACGCTCCATGCAGCACATGGCCAGGCCGCGCGAATCAGCGCTCGAGGCCAAAGCCAGGCCAAGAGCTGCATCCCGACACACCAAGCACAAAACAGCGCCAGAAAAAACTTACCCCAAGCAACTTAACATAACCGCATCTTATGTGAGCAGCCGCGCAAAAATCCTGCCGCACAAACCCAAGCTGTCATATAAGGCAATTATGTTAAGTAGCCGCGCACCCGACGCTCCCCGACGCGCTGAGAGCCTTACCGAAAGAGATCGGTGGACGATGAAGAGATCGGCATTGAACGGTCCTCGAAGTAGAGTGGACCGAAATAACATCAAAAAAGCAGCACAAAGTTAAGGCGGGCTCCGCACAAACCCGGCCCTTGGGCGTGTCAAGATCAAGCCTGACGGTTTTGAAGAAAAAATTTTGATCGGGCTTTGTTCCAAGAGTTGACTTACTGAAACCGTAACGAGCTCTGGTCGAAGTATCGGGAAAAACTTTTTTTCTTCAAAAATCTTGACACGCCCGCTCCGCCCGCCTTGGTCCCGGGTGCTTTCTTTTCTTTCTGTTTTTTCTTTTGAGAAGCTATTACTAACCCTTTAAACCTTATCACTATGTATTACCTGCCTGCCGGCGCGCGGGCCATCAACACCGGCAGGCAGGCATCAGAAAGTACTCCAATGGCGTAGCAATCCATAACGATGCAAATAGATGCTCACGGTTACTCACAGAGCAGGAAGTTGAAGCGGTGAAAAAGGAGTTCCCACAGCTCCGGCAAAGCCAGGTAAGAACGGTCTTTGCTGATCAAGTGAAGTCAATCAGGGAGAAGCCATAGCGCTTCTCTTTCTTTTTTGCCCAGGTTAGATGCCGATCAGGGCATCAGCAAGATGTACAAATGTAAACATTTGCTCTTGCGGTACGCCTCGGAACTCGGCGTCTGTTTTTCTTTTCAATTGAAAAATGTTGGCGAGCACCTGATTATGAGTCAGGGGGTATAACCACCCTGATAGCTCAACGGGATAGAGCATCAGCCTTCTAAGCTGACGGTTCGGGGTTCGAATCCCTGTCGGACTACCCGAACGTGCACGACTCAAAATCGTGTAGTCTGGAATTACCCCAAAAAGTGGTGGTAATGGCATAGGCATCCAGCATGGCGTGATACCTTGGTAAAAACGTCCTAAAAAGCGCGAAAAACCCCGTCCTAAACGATTACAACAACCTGATTTAGCTTCGGGAAAAGTCCTGTCCTAAAGACTATGGAACGCACAAAATACTTTCAAGAAAAATATCGCTTAAAACGGCGCTTTTGCTCGAGATGCTACTATTTATAGGAAAACTGATTATGGAATTAATAATAATAACCGTCACAATCGTGATACTTGGCTTTGTCGTCTTCCTTTGGCAGGTACTGAAATCTAAAGACGATGTTGATCTGAAGGTCAATCTAAAAAAATTTGAAATGGATCTTCGCAAGCGGAAGCGAGGTCCCTGATCCACTCACCGGAACAGGGCCCTTTTTTCAATTGAAAGAAAAAGTTGCCGCGCCGGGCTCGAAGCCGTACCTTTAGATTAGTGCTCCCGGCGTTGCACGGACGTTCTTTTACATAGATGCCAGGGCCCTCCTTAGGGGTTTTTAAAAGAGGTGGAGTTTATTATCCGTTTGGGTTAACATTTAACTCGTATCAGAGAGAGAACGCGGTTGATCAAAACTACCGCTATAACGGAAAGGAGCTGCAAGATGAGCTTAATCTTGGATGGTTGGATTATGGAGCTAGAATGTATTCCAGTGACATAGCTAGATGGATGATTACGGACCCGTTGTCCTCCAAGTATGCTTCATACAGCCCCTATGCCTACGTTGCCGGCAACCCAATTAAAGCAATCGATCCCGACGGAAAGAGAATTTGGTTCATCAATGATGAAGGAGAGCTAAGGCGCGCAAGCAGGAAATTGATGCGAACGCTTACGGGAGGCAAAACATATGATAAGTATGCGAAGAGTAAAACGGAGGATGTTTACATCGCAATGACAACTGTATCAGGGGCAGGTGGCATGACGGTTAAAGATGCTCACACGGCGAATCGGTATGGAATAACCGTAAATGAGAATTACAAAGGAATTTCGGTGCACAGCCGCGTTGGAAAAGACGCTAAAGAAGCATTTAGTATCTATGGTAAGATAAATTTTAGCCAATCTAGGGACAAAAAGATTCATTTAATTTCCATCGATAAGCAAACCCTTAAAAGTGGAAATGACTATGAAAATGCAGAAGCGATATTTCATGAAATGAATGCTCACATTGAAAATGCAACCGGAGACGAGATTAAGGATCACAAGTTATATGGGAAAACGAAGTATGGATTCTATTCTAAGATACCATTACAGGATGGTCACGGGAATCCGATACTAGATGACAAAGGCAACCAAATGTTTGAAACTGTGCCAGCCGAATCGCCAGCCGGAAAAGTTATGCGTGAACTAAACGTGGTCAAGAAAAATGATGAACAACAATAGCAAGCTATGGCCGCTAATCTTTCTTACAATTATCGGTTGCAATTTAGACAACGAGGGCTTTTTTAGTGAAATGCCCGAATCCTTTTTGACTGATTCGCTCACTTTGGAAAAGGATTTTTTTGATAATCTAACGATACAACACATCGGTAAGGATGAAATATTATTGGAGTCCGATGAGTGTACAAAACTTCCTCTTTGTGGAAATTTCTTATTTAAGAATGATACCATCTTTTATCGCAATAAGCCATCGAATGGCTATAAACCATACCTGTTACTGAACTCCGATCGATTCGATACTCTTACTTACACATACTCCCCAGACTGGATTGATAAAATAGTTTCCATGGGGCTGATGTGGGATAAACTAGACAGAGATAGTATCCAATTTTTTCAACTCATACCAGTAAAACGACCACCCCCGCATCATTTGGCGTATCTAAAGTATATTGCGCTAACAAAAGGCGGGTTTCGGTACCTGACTTTCAGCTCGTATCTTCGGGACTATACAATTTCGATTGAAGAATACCCAAAGGTAATCTGGACATCAAGGTAGTTATTACCCGTTTGGGTTGACTTTTAATTCGTATCAGAGAGAGAATTCTGTTGAGCAGCGCTGGAAATTTCAGGGGCAGGAGCACATTGATGATCTCGGGCTCAACTGGGACTCCTTCAAGTGGAGAAATCATCAACCGGATATTGGAAGGTTTTTCAACATTGATCCATTAGCAGAAAAATATTATTACAATTCGCCGTACGCTTTTAGTGAAAATAAAGTGGTTGCTCACTTGGAGATTGAAGGACTAGAGTCAATTGGAGTCAATCTACTCTTGACTGTAGCTGAGTACGCGACGAAGGTCGAGAATGCCGCAACGCGTTTAGTTTCAGGAACGTCCGGTCAGATACCGGATCAAATACCCGTAAATTCAGAAACTCGGGAAATCGTGAAGGTAGGGAGTACTGCAAATGATGCAAACATAATCGCGCAAGAGTCAAAGGCTTTGGTGAAAGAAGTAACCAAAGAGGGCGCAGAGCAGGCAAAGGCAATGGGCGATGCTACGCAGAAGGCCGGCATAGCTATAAGCGTTGTTGGATACCCCGAGGTAGGTATTCCTGTGGCCGCGGCTGGGTCTGTCGTCGAGACGGCTGGCACTGCAGTTTCCGTTGTACTGGATATACAAGAAGGAAATATCTCAAATGCCGTTTGGGACACGGGAGCTCTACTACTTGACCGACAGGCTAGCAAAATTTTGAAAAATGTCACGCAGGCTCAAGAAATTGGTGAGCAGGGCAGAAACATCGTGGAAGCAAACAAGGAAGTGATTAAAGAAGTAGGAGAAGTGATCGTGGATGAGACAAAAAAACCTCTGTAGAGATGGCTGAAAACTTGGTCTACTCTATCCTATTTCTTTTGATCGGAACCATCGGGATCATATGGGCACACTCAGCACCAAAAACTAAAGATGATCCGTTCGCCATTAAAATATCTCAGTACACTATGGGCATCGTTGCTGTGCTGGCGGGGCTGTATTTACTGATAAAAGTAATTGTAACATAAAAAAAAATGAGCTCGTACTTTGTCCAAGTGCTGAGATATGTTATAATGATAAGTATGCCGACGCCAGAAATTTTTTGTGACAAGGTGACTTATGTAGATTCATATGAAACTACGGATCCAAACGTCTCCGTTGCGCTAGTTGAAAAACTTCTTGGAAACACGAGAGAATTTTTCATCGATAGGCAATTCTTAAGCTGACGGTTTCTAGAGAGGCTTGAAACTCCGGAGCGATCAGAGTGCTTTGTCGGACGCGGCCCTTACCACTTATCCCGCCTGCCTGGAGGCACCCGCTCAGAACATGCGCCCCGGAGTGGGTAGGCAGTCCGTCTCAAATTATTGACCCTCTCGGTATCGGGCCCATAGGGATCGCCCCGATGCTTATCGGGAAGCGACCTACCATGTGAAGTGAGCTTGAGCCCCCTGCCGGGATCGAACCAGCGACCTACTGATTACAAGTCAGTTGCTCTACCAGCTGAGCTAAGGAGGCGAATGAGGCTGCAAAATTAG
>JBIQIY010000035.1:0-42110 GCA_044507775.1 Flammeovirgaceae bacterium
TCGATTCGTGAACACCATGAGAGAAGCAGAGACTCCAGGCTGACGATTGTCTCACCACTCACCACTCACGATTGACGTCTCACGTCTCACGATTCACGTCTCACGATCAAGATTTCCCTGCACGAATGGTCGCGAAATAATTTCACGCAAAGCTCGCCAAGCCCGCTATTAATGCAAAGCCATCTTGGTCATCCATTGCGTGCGTATTCTGCACTCTGCACTCTTCACTCATCACTCAGATAGCTCGGGCTCTTACATTTGAAGTTCGACCTTCAGAGAACGGAGATCTTGAGTGCAGAGTTATGAGTGAAGAATGCGGAGTGATGATCGGGTGCCTCTTGTTGGCTGGTTTTGAAAGATCATCACATGAGATCGCAAAGAAGTCCAGCGCTGAAGCGCAGGTGGCATTGAGGGTCGCTTCGTTTCCCACTCACCACTCACGATTGACGTCTCACGTCTGACGTCTCACGATTCACGCGCGTGCCATCGCTCAACTTCCTGAAAGTTGGCAATGTCGGCTTCGGTTGATTGTTGGGACTTGCACGAAGACTCGATTGCGATGAAGATACTCCAAAAACTTTCAGGAAGTCTTCCCCCGCTCACCACTCACCACTCACTACTCACCACTCACGATTGACGTCTCACGTCTGACTGATTCACGTCTCACGATTCCCGCCTCAGCGAGCTCATCACCTTATTCGCAAAAACAAAGTCATCCAGCTCCTGCACCCCCGAGTGCGTGATCTCATTCTTGTTTCCCTCCCAAAGTTTCATGCCTTTGTAAATGAAGAGAATTCTCTCGCCGATCCCCATCACTGAGTTCATGTCGTGGGTAACGACGATGGTAGTTATGTTGTAATCTTCAGATATATCCTGGATTAGTTCGTCGATAAGGATAGATGTCTGCGGGTCGAGGCCGGAGTTGGGCTCGTCGCAGAAAAGATAGTTTGGATTATTGACGATTGCCCGCGCGATGCCAACGCGTTTTTTCATGCCACCGCTGATTTCGGACGGCATTTTCTTATTCACGTTTTCAAGTCCCACGCGCTGAAGGCAGAAATTAACGCGCTCGAGTCGCTCCTCGCGCGGCATTTCGGTGAGGATGTCCAGCGGAAACATCACATTTTCTTCCACGTTTTTGGAATCGAAGAGCGCTCCACCCTGAAACAGCATGCCGATCTCGCGTCGTATTTCCGTTTTGGTTGTACGGTCGCCATCGAAAAAGCTTCTGCCATCATAGGTAACGGTGCCTTGATCCGGACGGATAAGCCCCACGATGCATTTCAGCAGCACGCTTTTACCCGTCCCGCTGGCGCCGATGATCAGGTTAGGCTTACCCTTCTCAAAGACACCACTGACATCCGTGAGAACGACTTTGTCTCCAAACGATTTTGAAATATTTCTTACCTCGATCATTTTGAAAGCAGTAACTGGGCCAGTAAATAATCCGCCAGCAGCACCGCGATCACGCTGTTGGTAACGGCCTGGGTACTGGAGATCCCGACCTCCAGGGCACCGCCTTGAGTGTAGTATCCCTTGTACGAAGAAATGGATGCGACGAGGAAGGCGAATACAACGGACTTGATCAACGCAAAAGTGATGGTGAATTCATTGAATGTATAGCGGATACCGTAAACGTAATCGTTCGGCGTGATGATCCCGGTGATTGTTCCAACGATGTATCCACCCAGCAGGGCGCAGACTCCTGCGACGATCACGAGCAAGGGGTACATGAGCATCGACGCGACAATCTTTGGCAGTACCAGGTAGGAGATCGAGTTGATACCCATCACCTCGAGGGCGTCAATTTGTTCGGTGATGCGCATGGTGCCGAGGCCTCCCGCCATTCCGGTGCCAACCTTGCCCGCATAGATGATGGCGATGATGGTCGGAGCGAGCTCGAGCACAGTCATTTCCCGGACTACCTGGGAAATGACATAATTAGGGATCAGCGGGCTGACCATGTTGAATGCTGTCTGCACCGTTGTAACGGCCCCCATGAATGTGGCGACCAGCGCAACGAGCAGAATAGATCCGATGCCTATCCCGATGCATTCATCCAGGGTGAGGCGATAGTAAGTCTTGAATGACTCCCGGTTAGTAAACAGATGGCCCAGAAAAATGAAGTATTTACCGATCTCGCCTATCATGAATGCATTAAATCGTCGCAATTATTAACTTGCTAAAGATACTGCAAAATAAAACACCTGCAATGCGTAAGCTGATCGTAGTCACAGGCGGATCCCAGGGTATCGGACGCGCCATTGTTTCAAGATTTGCGGCTGAAGGCTTTGACATCGCGACTTGCGCGCGTCATGCCGGCGACCTGGAAGTGTTGAAAATTCAAATCGAAAAGACCCACCCCGCGTCGAACATTTATTTTCAGCAGACAGATATGTCGGTGCCATCGCAGGTCGCGGATTTTGCCGATTTTGTCCTCTCCCTCAACAGGCCCGTCAGCGTGTTGGTGAACAATGCCGGCTATTTTGTCCCCGGTGAGATTGCGACTGAGCCGCAAGGCAACCTTGAGAGCATGATCGGAGCGAACCTTTACAGTGCCTATCACATGACACGCGGACTCATCGCGCACATGAAAAATCTTAAGGGTGGGCACATCTTTAATATGTGCTCCATCGCCAGCATTCAGGCATACAAGAACGGCGGCTCATACGCGATCTCGAAGTCGGCACTGCTCGGCTTTTCGCGGTGCCTGCGGGAAGAGCTCAAGCCATTTGGAATCCGCGTCACCGCCATCCTTCCCGGTGCGACGAAAACGCGCAGCTGGGCGGGAGCAGGTCTTCCGGATGAACGTTTCATCGCCCCTGAAGACATCGCCAACGCCATCTTCTGCGCGAATGCACTATCCGCCACCGGCGTCGTTGAAGAAATGATCATCCGGCCCCAGCAAGGGGACATATGACCCGGATTTTCACCTGTCAATACGGCTTGCTTGCCGGAGTGGATAAAACTCCGTCCAAAGGAACTAAATCGCCTCCGAAAGGTTAATTTTGTGAAAATCTAACCGTGTGAACAGCCAGATAGCGTCCGTTAAACAGTACTGCAACAGCCTGGTAGAATACAGCCGCCGCAAGACTATTGAAGTAAAGATCGGGGATGTGCCGATGGGAGGGGATAACCCCATCCGGATACAATCCATGACGACGGTCGACACCATGGACACAAAGGGCTCGGTTGAACAAGCCATCCGAATGGTCGACGCGGGTTGTGAGTACGTTCGCATCACCGCGCCCAGTGTGAAGGAAGCGCAAAACCTCGAAGCCATCAAGCGTGAGCTTCGGAACCGCGGATACAACGTGCCTTTGGTGGCCGACATTCATTTTACTCCCAATGCCGCGGAGCTGGCTGCCCGTATTGTTGAAAAAGTCAGGATCAATCCCGGCAACTACGCGGATAAAAAGCGCTTTGAAGAGATCGGATATACAGACGCGTCTTACGAAGCCGAACTTTCCCGCATTCGAAAAAAATTTACACCGCTGGTCCGGATCTGCAAGGAGTACGGTACCGCTATGCGTATTGGTACGAATCACGGATCGCTCTCTGACCGCATCATGAGCCGCTACGGCGATACTCCACTGGGCATGGTCGAAAGTGCGCTGGAGTTTTTGCGCATCTGCGAAGATGAAAGCTACTACGACATTGTGTTGTCGATGAAGTCGAGCAACCCGCAGGTCATGGTGCAAGCCTACCGCCTGCTGGTGCACAAGCTGGATGCAGAAGGGTTCAAGCCGTACCCGCTGCACCTCGGTGTCACCGAAGCCGGCGACGGTGAAGACGGCCGGATCAAGTCTTCAGTGGGAATCGGCACGCTGCTGGAAGACGGGCTGGGTGACACGATCCGGGTTTCCCTGACCGAGGAACCCGAAGCGGAGGTTCCGGTAGCCATTGCGTTAGCAGACCGTTACGCACACCGGAAAGGTCACGCTACCATACCTCCCATAGAGCGCTATCCGATAGACCCGTACGTATATTCACGCCGCCAAACACACGAGGTCTGCAACATGGGTGGACAGCAGGTTCCGCGTGTCATCGCCGATTTTTCGCAGAAGGAAAAAATAACTCCCGCATCCCTCTTTGCTGTTGGGTACAATTACGCGGTAGCGCTCGACAAGTGGAATATCACCGACATGGCGTGCGATTACATCTACGCGGGCGACAACCCGATTGATTTTGAAATACCCGGGACGCTCGGCGTCATTTACAATCACGCGACCTGGCTCGGGCAACAAGGAAAAGACGGCGCGTTTCCTTTCCTCGATGCGGATATGTTCCTTCAGACAACGAGCTTGTCAACAGCAGTCAATTTTGTTCACGTTACGCTGCGCGACCTTTCACCGGAGTTTCTCGCGAAACTTAGAGATACACCCAACGCAGTGCTCATCGCGGACACCGACAACGAACACGCCATGGCAGAGGAACGCAGGCTTTTTGCGGAACTCATCAACAATTCCTGTACAAATCCTGTAGTCATCGGAAGAAAATACCAATCTCTCACGCCCGGACTACTTCAGTTGCACGCCGCCACCGACGCAGGCGGCTTATTTATCGACGGCCTGGGCGATGGAATATTTCTTCGCGCCAGCGATTCCGGTGGCGACAAGATGCTGAACGAGACGGCTTTCAATATCCTTCAGGCTACACGCACGAGAATTTCGAAGACCGAGTATATTTCCTGTCCTTCCTGCGGCCGAACGTTGTTTGACCTGCAGGAGACAACGGGTAAAATACGGGCTCGCACGTTTCACCTCAAGGGCATCAAGATCGGAATCATGGGTTGCATCGTAAACGGCCCGGGTGAAATGGCCGATGCCGACTACGGTTATGTGGGCTCAGGGCCGGGAAGGATTACCCTTTACCGCGGCAAGGAGGTTGTGAAGCGAAACGTTCCTTCTGTGAACGCTGTTGACGAATTGATCGAGATCATCCGGAGCGATGGCAACTGGGTCGAGCCGGAACCGCCACTTAGCTGAATAATTATGGAAACACCACAGGCAGATAATACACGAAAAAGAGGGGGATGGAAGCAGTTCTTTTCCCTTGGCGAGGTTGGCGGATACTTTTTCCGCAAGAAGGATCCTTCGCGCCCGTCGAACATCAACATTAAAATGATGCACGGGATCAACAAGATATCTATTGTGGTCTTCCTGCTGGGAGTAATCTATCTTATCCTGAAGCACCTGCTCTGAGGCCTGTCTCATCCCGCCGTTGGAGGAGGATCTGAACAAAAAAGGCCTTCTGCCCACTAAAACCGCAATAAATTCGTTTAGAACCAAGGAATTTGGCCTTCAAGGACTTAGGGGTTCAACCTTGCCATTTTTTCCGGTTATTTCACTATTTTTGACAGAATTACCCCATTTATGGTCAGGGCATTTCTTCTTATTGCAGGCGGTATTCTGGCATTGGGTTCCTGTACCCAGCGCGCCATTTGCCCTGCCTTTCAGAGTGCCTATATCTACGACAAGGACGCCCTGCGCAAGAAATTCAGCTACTTCCAGGAAGATTCCACGCCTAAAATTCTGACTGCCAGCAAGAACAAATACCTGATTGCCGAGCCAACACCCTATCGGAAGAAGGTGCGCAGCATGCAGACGGTGGCGATGAAGCCCGTACCGGTCCAAGTCCCCGATTCGCTTACAAGCAAGGACAGTGTTTCCATGGAAGACCTTGACCGCGCCGCCCGTTCGGTGATCGACAGCACCTTTATCGTCGATGTTCCGGAGCAGCAGGCAGCGCCGCCGCAGGACAGTGTCTATGTCATTTCGCGCGACAGGGAATTGCGATTGCTAAAGTACAATGGCGCTGACAGCCTCGAGTATGATCCGGTAAGCGAAAAATACGTTGCGCAGAAACCGAAGTACTATGTCAAAGACGTTGGTCTTAATATCGAGCAGGATAATTACATGTGGTATCTGCGCGATTACCTCGTGCTTCCGGACGTAAGACTTGCCCGCATCCAACAGGGTGACAAATCCGCGAACACCCGCGCCGCGGGAAAAAAGGAGAGAAAGGGGTTGAAAGGTTTCTTTAAGAACCTGTTCAAGAAAAAACCGAAGGCATCGGATTCAACCCAGATTGCGCCGCCGCCCAAAGAGGAATTTGATTTTATAGACGCTGATACAATTACCCAGGTGGCGCCTCCTCCACCGGAGAAGAAAGGCTTTTTTGCCTCCCGAAAAAAGAAGTCAGTGGCACAGGATAATGTCCAGCCTTCCGTAGTGCCCCCGGCTAACAGGAACAGGAGATCCGCAAACGCAGAGGCCGTTAAAGAAAATGAGCCTGCACCGGAGGATAAACCCGCCCCGGCAGAAGGATTTTGACACCTAGTCGAAAAGAGTAAGGTTCCCGTGTTGATCGGACGGGGGAGTGGGAACGATCAGTGAAGGCACATCGACATCCGGTTGGCTGATGCGCGGCGAGACGGGATAATAGTTCAGGTCCCGTGTGTCGGATTCCGTCAGGATGTTTAGCAACTGCTCTTCGCTAGCATCTTTGTCAAGCCACACCTTTTCAGAGTCAGCATTCAGGATGACAGGCATTCGCTCCTGGATCGCACTTACGAGTTTGTCTGCCGCAGTAGTGATGATTGAAAAAGTCTGTATCTGGTTTCCCTCGGTGTCTTCGAAGTCCTCCCATAAGCCAGGCACTGAAAAAATTGCCTGCGACTTAAAGACGAACCGGTAAGGAACACTGGTTTTCTTTCCGATCTTTTTCCATCCGTAAAAACCATCCGCCGGGACAATGCAGCGCTGCTTTTTCAATGCCTTTTTCAGGCTTGTCTTTTCAGCAAAATCCTCCGAATGCGAGTTGATTATTTTTTCACTGAGCGTTTTGTTCTTCGCCCAGCCCGGCGCCGTTCCCCAATAGAACAAGGAGAGTCCCTCCGGCGTTGCGCTGGTAATAACCGGAAGCAGCCTCGTCGGTGATGCATTGTAATGCGGCTTGTAGAAGTCGGGTACATCCACCGAGAAACGCTCGGAAACCTGTGCTGCTGTCGCAGTAATGCTGTAATGATCAATCATGGTGAAGTAGTGAGTGGTGAGTGGTCAGTGGTGAGTGTCTGTACTTGCCTGTATGATACCAACTCGCTCAACTATGCGTCTCTATTTTTTTTCGTAAATCCCTATTTCCATTATACCCTTATACCCTTATACCCTATACCCTTATACCTTTATTCCCTTATACCCTTATTTTCCTACCCCGTATCTCCTCCAGGAACTGAACCGCTCGCTGTTCCGACCAATATAATCCATTTTTATTGAATTGCGCGAAGCCAACGTGTCCTCCACGGGGAAGAACCTGAAGCGTGACAAAATCATGGTGTTCCAGAAGAGCGATGGGGAAGCAGGCGTCGGTGAGGAAGGGATCATTCAATGTATTGATGATCAGCGTCGGAATTTTTATATCGGAGACAAACCGGATGGAACTACACTTCTGGTAGTAATCGGTTGCATCACGGAAGCCATGAAGAGGCGCCGTATAGCAGTCATCGAATTCTGCCAGTGTTCGTATGCTGCCCAGGCTTGAGGTATCGAGATCATTCCGCCGGCTTGCCTTGATCAGGATCTTCTTTTTGAGGCTCTTCAGAAATCGTTGGGAGTAGACCCGGTTTCCCGGGAGGGAAATCTTCTCGCAACTGGATCCCAAATCCATAGGCACAGAAAAGACAACAGCACCGGCGATGGTACAACCGGCACCCTGCTCGCCGAGGTATTTCAGTGTGACGTTTCCGCCGAGGCTGAATCCTACGAGAAAGATCCACTTGTACTTCTGATTTTTTGCGGCATGCCGGATTACCGTGTGCAGGTCATCCGTTGCGCCGCTGTGATAGAACCGCCTTTGTCTGTTCATCTCTTCGCTGCACCCGCGGAAGTTCCACGCGATCACATCGTGGCCCTGGTTGAACAATGCCCGGGCCATGCCTTTGATGTAGGCGCGCTTGCTGTTGCCTTCGAGCCCGTGCGAGATTATGACCAGGCTGTCCGAGTCTTGTGCAAGCCAGTCGAGGTCGAGAAAATCCTCATCAGGCGTGGTTATACGCTCTCGCGTGTAGTCCGTCAGGGCCACTCTTCGGAGGAGCGCTGGGAAGATCGTTTCCAGGTGAGAGTTAAAGAGAAAGAAGGGAGGGAGGTAATCCTGCGTTAATTCTTTCGCTGATTTGTTTTGCGAGTTCTTGTTTGTGTCGTTCTGCTTCAAGTCACTTGCCTGCTACAATTTTCAGATGCCCCAGGTGGTGGTCTCCGTGCCAGGCGTACATGGCGACGATCCGGTCGAGGCGGTTATGTTTCTTTGTTTCGGGGTGAATGTACTCTCTCATGAGATCCTCTGGCTTGAGCGCCTTCAGGAGCGTCGTCCACTTGACGTGCAGCGCTTTCAGAAGCGCGATTGAAATCTGCGGGTCGGACGCCACTTCCGGAGTTTGCGCCCAGAGTTTCTCGTCATACGCCTTGATGATCGGCGTATCTTCTGTCAGCGTCCACTTGAACCGGATATATGCGTTCATGTGACTGTCTGCAATGTGATGGATTACCTGGCGCGCGGTCCAACCTCCGTCCCGATAAGGCGTCTCCAGCTGCTTCACAGAAAGCGCTTTCGCTACGGCCTCAAAGCGGGCCGGGAGCGATTCCATCCTTGCGATGAACTCGTCGATTTCCTTTTTTGAGTAAGTATCCTGCGGGGCAAACTTGCCCGTAGGATATCGCAAGGTGTCATTATTCATGTGTGGCGGCAGCTGATCGTTTTCGTCGGTCTCTTACCCGGATGTTTACCATTTCGATGAGCATCGAGAACACGACCGCAAAGTAAATATATCCTTTTGGAATATCCTTAGCCAGGCCTTCCAGAAAGATCATGAATCCGATCAGAATGAGAAATCCAAGCGCCAGTACTTCCATAGAGGGATGTTTATGAATAAAGTCGCTGATCTTTCCTGAAAAGATGATCATAATGCCGATGGAGACAATCACGGCGATGATCATGATGATGATGTGTTGAGTCAGTCCTACTGCTGTCAGGATCGAGTCGAAAGAAAAAATGATATCAAGCAGGACAATCTGAACGATGACGCCGCTGACGTTTACCTTTTTGCTCCCTATGTGTTCAAGCGTCTCTTCGTCGCCTTCCATTTCGTGGTTGATCTCGCGTGTGCTTTTCGCGATCAGAAACATACCTCCGAAGATCAGGATCAGATCACGTCCGCTGATTGCTTCGTCAACGCTGATCCAGCCGGGCACCCAGAAGAGTGGTTCCTGAAATCGCATGACCCATGTGATGGTGAGCAATAAAAGAATGCGGACTACCATTGCGAGGAGAAGGCCCATGTTGCGGGTTCTTGCACGGATTTCTACAGGAAGACGATTTGAAACGATGGAGATAAAAATGATATTATCAATGCCCAGCACCACTTCGAAAAACGTCAAGGTGAGTAAGGCTAACCACGCTTCCGGTTGCAGGAAGATGTCCATTTGAGGGGTTTAGAAGAACTTTGGCTGACTAAAAATAGCGGAACTAATATTATCGTCCAAGGGTGAAAATCGGCTAAAATAATTGATTATGTGGTGTATAAATGTTATTAGCGGATGCGAGTCCAGTCTCATTCATGCACGACCAACGCTTTCTTTTGAACCAATCCTTCAGGCGTCCATAGTTGGATCAGATAGACGCCCCCTGACAATGTTTTAGTCTCCAGTGTCTTTACGTGTTCCCCAGGCTGGAAGGCGCTGGCGTATACCTGCCGTCCAAAGGTATCGAATATTTTCAGTGGAGTTTCTGCGCTTACGGGTGCGGGAAGGATGATGTTCATTACCTCGTCAGCCGGGTTGGGGTAAACGCGGATGTACTGATCGTAAGGTGTTTCAACGCCCGTGATGAGATCGGATGAGACGCTTCCATCCTGGCGCATGATCGTCTGCAGCACGTCTTTGGTCTGAAGGTGCTGAACAAAAACGATCACAGCAAAGGGTGCGAAGCTTCCATCCGGCAGTCGGGTCACATGCCGCATGTCGTACGATACATTGATTTCTTGTGGTGCATCCGTTGCTGACAAAGATGTCAACGGGATACCAGCGGCATCGGGAAGGAACTTCCGCAGCACATACACCTGGTTATCGATCGACTGCTCGGCGACCGCGATGAACACATTGTATTGGCCGGGGCCTCCGAGATCGTTGGTAGCCTGAACGGTAGCCTTGACGTTCAGCCTGTCGTCTGGCGCATCGGCAAAGTCCAGTGTGAGCATGACAGGAGAAGTGACGAGTGAACGCAGGCTGAAATACAGATCAAGGGCCGGCGAGCCGAATGAAGCTGTGGTAGCCTGGCCAAATCCTCCATCAACAAAAGCGCGTGAGGGGTCCGTTACCCCGTAAAAGGCTGCGCGCGCGTTCGCATCTACGGGGTTAGCAAGGTGCAACTCGTCCGGCTGTGCATTCGTCTGCGCGGGAGCATGGTGATATTGCAGTTTTACAAGCTCCTCCTCGTTGAAGATACCGTTGATGGTTCGGAAATTTTTGAACGCGGTATTGTTTTGTGCGAGCGACGTGAAGTTCTCCACCAGGATTGTGCGATTGCGCTCTTCAATCACGACGTTGTTGAATGCGAAACCGTCGCGAAACTCGCGGTTGTTGAAACTCGCAAAAGCGACGCGGAAGCGAACTTGAGTGCGGTTCGGCGGTAGCACGTCCAGCGTGTGCTTTCCAACGGCCCAGTTGTTCTGCGTGTTTAACGACCAGCCAGAGGAAAGGTCAGTCTGCTCACCCGGGTTCGACGATATGGTGAGTCGGTTATACCAGTCGAGCCCCGATGCGACGTCGCCAAGACGGAACCAGTTGTTACCGCCATCGGTGGAGTACTGCAGTACCGCGCCATCGGACGGTTCGGTGTCAGTCCAATGCTTGATGGAGATGACTGGTCTCGAGAAACTGGACAAATCAAAACATGGACTGTTTACATAGGAAATGTCATTGGCCTTGTATGGATCGGTCGGACCGGTTATCCAACTCGGCTCGGTGGTTACGATCCTTTGCTTCGCCGCCGTTGCAAATTCCCATGTGGCGTTTCCAAGCTTGTCTTCAGCAACCCAGAATCCCTTTCCATTCTCGAGTTGCGACATGTCATAGAATGGTTCTGCCGCGCTCGGCGCCCACTTCTTAAGAATCGCGAGGTTAGTTTCAAAGGTGCTGGGACACCCGCCGAAATTATCAGAGGTGCGGCCGACAACCCGGACGGTCAGTTCATCCGCCGCGGTGTTAAACCGATGGACAGGGAACTGATAGGTGCCTTCGGTCAGCGCCAACCCTGTGATGTTATCAGACAGAATACCCATGCCGGTACTTTCGCCATCACCGAAGTTCCAGGCGACGCGGTTCAACGGAATAGTGGACGTCACTTCAAAGTTCGTGGGGTCGCCTTCACAGACATTGTAATACTTGAACTTGATGTCTTTAGGATACGGGCCCACCACCTGGTCCTGCTGCAGGCTGTCGGAGCAGACGAGTGTTTTGCCCGGGGCGATGACAAATGGAGGGTGTTCAACTTTCAGCTTCGCGTAATAAGTACTCACACCGGGGAAGCGATGCTCGACATTTTGTCCCGTCTTTATCTCGCCGCTGAAGTTCCAGGTGTACGTCGAAGTCGCGAGGTTAGTCGACGGATCTGCGTCGTAGGCTATCAGCGCTGTATCGCATTGCGGCTGCACATCGAACAGTGCGCGCGGGCTCGGCAATACTTTGATGGTCTTTTGCTGCGTGTTTGTGCAATTACTTCCTGTGATCACGGTATACGTGAAAGTGTAATCCGTTCCGACAGCGGGTCCGTCGATGGGAGGGTTGAAAACATACTGACCGTTTGAGAACGGTTCCGCGTTGCCATTGATCCGGAATGTCCCGTTCGGCGGATTGAAGACCAGCTCTTTGTCGGTGATGTTCGAACAAAACACCTCGCCCTCGGTGATACCCGCAATTTCAACGGGAATCCTCGGCGACACGGTCAGTACAACGGGATCCTTCGCGTTCGTGCATCCGGTGGTGCTGTTAATGGCCGTGTAGATCACGTCGAATTGGAGTGTAGCCAGTGAGTTGGCTCCCTTGCTTACTGCATCGTCGAAGAACGTTGCAGGATCAAACGGTGTAGAAGACTGGACGATAGCCGGAGGCGCATAGTTTGGAGGCGCAGTGGTGTTCTTGTAGATGAACTGATACGAGACGTTCGACTGACCGCCCGAAAGCGTAATCGCGTCATCCTCATAGCAGAATTGTTGCTGCGCAGGGGCAAAGGTCGCCGTTGGAAGAGGATTCACTGTATAGCTAACGGTCGCGGTGTTAACGCAACTTTGGGCGTCCTTGCTTCTGACGGTGACCAAAATATTGCGTACGGTCTGGTCCGTGGGTGGGTTGAGGTTGTCAGCCAGTGAGCTTTGCTGGTATGCCGAGGTCGGATTGAATACAGAAGTGCCGTCGCCATTATCCGTTATTCCGAAGCCGAGAAAGCTAATCTCCGGCGTCGCGGTTCCGACGGCCGAAAGATTGATGGTGGTGGGCGATGCTCCTTGTTCATAGCAATAAGCTGTGCCTGCCGCGGGAATCGAAGACGCGAACGCGATTGCGGGTTGAGGGTTTACAATCAGCCTTTCCGTTGTCTGGGCCGTTCCCACACAACCGGGGCCCAGGAACGAGTAGCGGATGTAAAGGGATTTCGCGGCTGTACCAGGCGCAAAGCCCGCGCCGGAAGGAGTAAATGTCGCCTTGCCGGAAGTCGTGTTCTGAAGCCCAAGGGCGTTGCCTACAAATCCGGAAGTAGGAGAGGTGCTGATCTCAAACGCGCCCGCACTTGGCTGATTACCGGTCAGTTCGAAAGGCGCGCCATTTCCGCAGACGTTCATATCCTGCGTCATCCCTCCGATGTCCATGAGAATGGGCGGATTGACGGAGAAGCTTTTTGTAATTGAGTTCTGGCAACCCAGGGTGGGGTCGGAGGTCCTGAACGTGAGATTAAAGGTTTGCATCACGGACCCGTCGGCACCCGCAGCCACCGCCTGATCGAAGTACGTCCGCAGGTTAAAATTGTTGAGAGTCGTCTGGGGAAAATTCACTGTGAGATTCGGATGTAGCAACTGAAAGCTACCGTTCGGTTGTGCACCGACGATGTTTTGTGTTCCATCTTCATAGCAAAGACTCAGATCGGATTCCGTAAAGCTTGCAGGGAACAAAGGATGCACACTCACGGTCTGGGTGATCGTAGTACTACAGCCATTTCCGTCCGTGCGCTTCGCGGAAATGATAATATCTTCGGGTGAGTTGTAATCGGTGTAGGGCAGATTGTTTGTTGCAAAGGCTTTTGCCTTTAATCCCTCATCCGGATTGAAAACCGCGGTACCATTTCCATTATCAAAAACTCCGTAGCCTGAAATGATATCGAACTCTCCGGGATTGCGCCCGTTTGTTTTGAGGGCCACGTCCGAAGCTTCATAACAAAATTCTGTGTTGCCAAGCGGTACCCACGCCGCCGAAGGGTTGTTGCTGATCTTGAAAGGAATGATCAGTGTGCCTTCGCAGGCGCTGCTGTTACTTCCACTTGTATTTGGAACGACATAGGTATATCGAATATAAAAGTTGGTGATCCCGGTTGACGGGGAACTGTGAGGGGAGGGAAATCCCGTGCTGACGTAAGCCGCATGCGGATTGAACAACGCCTTGCCGGAATTGACCGGATTATCCACAATGCCTACAGAGGGGCCCGTTACCCAGTTGGTCTGGTCGCGGCTGATCTCAAATGTGCCGCTCTCAAAGTTTGCTTCGATCTCGATGTTTTCGTCCACATCGCAAACAACCTGACCCGCCGCGACACCCCTTACTTTCAGCGGAGGGATCTGGTAGAAATTGACATACTGCACCATCCAGAAGATCGGAGGGTCATAAGACCAGCCACCCGTCGGAATTCCCAGGATTGTCGTAGGATACTTCCGCCGCACGCGCATTCCTATGTACGCGTAATTACCGCTGCCGAATGGATAGGGCTGCAAAGTTGCTGGGTCAACGTGCTGCGGATTGGGATAGGTACCCGTGGGCGTCGGATATTCTACTCCTGTGCCCGGTACATCTGATCCAACATATGTTTGAAAATCATAAAACTCATAGGTGTAGCCGAGCGTGGAATAGTAAGCGTTATCCTGTGCCAGGTAGTTGCTCCAGTCCGTCCCCAGTGCCAGTACATCGGAGAAGTCCTCGGCCTCATTCTGACAATATGAACCGGCGAGATTGATAATACTTCCCGATGAATTCGATACGCCGAAATTCCTGACATCGGTCTTCGGACATCCGTTGCTCAATTCTGTGAAATAGGTAATGGCGTGCGGGGACCCGGCGGTTCCTGCGAGATCCGGATCGAAATAGTATTTCCCTGCGGATAGATACACACCGCTGCCGGAATATGAGCTGTTGATCGAAGGCGTAGCGTTTAGTTCGATGGGATCGGAGTTCAGGGTGAAGTTTGTGCTCAGCGGACTATTGTAAACGATCACCTCATCGGTTGAATCCACTTGTACTGCAATGGTAGCGTTCGGGTCAAGAATGTCGGAGGCGCAATTGTTGGCGTCGATGATCTTGACGGTGTAATTGAAGGTGGTGTCTTTATGATATGTGGGGGACACGACAGGATTAGGTCCCATATCGGTAAAGCCGGCCGGAGGGTTGGTCGACCACAGATATTGGTAAGAACCCGAAACAGATGGTCCGACCAGAGTCGGCGTACCACCGAGTGTGACAGGAGAACCTGAGCATATCTCTACCGTTGCCGGTCCTGCGTCTGCTAAAGGTACCGGGGCGACCTGGAATGTCACTTCCAGGGGCGCGCTCTGGCAACCATCGACGCGGACAACGTATCGCTTCACCGAGCCCACAACCGCGGAATTGATGCCGAGGTCCGCCTGTACATCCACTTCAAACCCTGTTGCGAGAGGTATGGACAGGGAAGCGTTGTTGTACCAGGTGAACGTCCCGCCATCGTTCTTAACAGCGACACGCGTTGTGCTGATATCCTCATTCTTGCAAAACAGGACATCCTGGGTGGGGGCCGTTTCCAGTTCCGGTGCACCGGGCGCCGATGACCCTACGATGATGGTAGCAAAGGTGAGGAAGGGATCCGTTGCCCACACTCCGGCCACGCTATTCTGGTTAATGATGGTCGTGCTGCCCGCGGCGCTGGCGTAAACCTTTAGTCCGCTAATGGTGATCACATCCACTTTATCGTTCGTGCCGTCGAGGGTATAATCAAGTGTAAGCCTCGTAAGCGTTTTGGGATTCAACTGAATAGAAGTGATATCGGTGTTTCCTGCGGGGCCGACGCTGACGGTTGCGCTGCTAATGTCGTATCCGAAGTTTGCGTTTGCGAACTCGAGATTGATCGTTCCTGAAGTTATGAAGTCGCCGCTGGCTTCCTCGCTGATGATAATGTCACCGATCGACTGAAACGAGCCTCCACAAATATTGGATATGGAATTGTTGACCACTACCCCGGATGTCGAGAAGTTCCAGGTCGTATTGTTTGAGATTCCCGGCCAGTCGTTGTCGGCCGGCACATCTTCGATTACAGCATTGCCGATCCGCACGTAATAGTCCGAGTTCGGCTGAAGCGTACCCGGGGGAATTGTTACTTCAACCAGTGTCGTTCCATTCGCGATCACACTGCCGCGCGCGACCGTCAATACAGCAACGTCGGTCGCTGCGTTGAAGATGATGACCTGCTCAGCGGGATCATCTGCGGTGGTAGTAATGTTGTCGACGTTCTCATTGAAGTTAAGCGTAAGCTTATTCAGGTTGAAGTCAACGCCCGTTGCGTTGTCCGCGGGGATGGTGCTCATTAGTATCGGAGGAGTCACATCGGCAAACGTGTAGGTACGCGACTGGCTGCCAGTACCGGAAAGATTATTCGGGCTGAAGGTGAAATCCGTTTCGTCGTAGGAAAACTGCACTGACGGCGTTGAAGAACTTACGCCGGGTTCAACGTCGGCCACTACGAAGAAATTGCGTGTAGGCGTGGCGAGAAGCTGAGCAGGGGTGGATAAGGTGATCGTCAGTGAATTTGCCGCGGGGGTAAAGACGACTCCGGCCAGTGGCGGGTCGGTTGTGACGTTGTTGAACGTCCCATCAGAGGACTCGCATAATCTCCAGTTGGTCAGCTTCCCTGAAACCGTAGAAGAGAGGTGAAGGACCACGCTCTGGAATGTCATGGGACCGCTGGCGTTGAGCGCAAACCCGATCAGCGCCCGGTCCGTCGATGCACTGTTCAGCGGTGTTGCCGTGGGCGCCAGGTTTCCGGCGATGGAGTTAACATCAACATCGGCCTCGGTGGTGGCGGAGGCAGTTGGATATCCCGCGGATACAAGATAGTTGTAGGTGTTGTCGACGCCTTCGCGATTATAGGGAACAATTGCGAAGTGGTAAGTCGTATTTGCGTTCAACCCGGTGACTGTGTAATCTGTTGCCGACGTGCTCGAAAGTAAATGCTGGAAGTCTGATGCGCCGGTCGGGACGCTTCCATCGTTGAGGTTGTTGGTGCCGGCAGCGACGCCGCTTCTCATAAGAATGACATAGCCGTCCGCGTTGGTGATGCTTCCCGCGGCCGGGAACTGCAGATATATTTCGTTGTTGTCGACCGGCGTGGCCGTGAGGCTGGCAGCGTGTGCCGTGGGTTCAAGGGCGAGTGTGTAAAAGCTATTCTCGTTCGTGTAGTCTGTGGCGTTGGTGTTGGCCTCGTTCGTTCCGTACCCGCGATAATAAATGCGTGTGCCGGCGGGTAACCCCGTAACGTTCACCGTGAAAATTCCACCCCCGGTTTCCGGCCCGACCACCGTTGTGTAGGGACCGCCGGAAGTAGTGGACCACTCCACACCGGTCTCGATCACGTGACAGTTTCCCGTTCCTTCATCCGTAACGTTTCCCCCCAGCGTCGCCGTGGTGGCGGTTATGCTTGAGTGCGTCGCGTTGGACACGGACGGATTGTCGTTGCATTGCGCCCCGGCCTCGAGGGCGACCAGCGCCAGAAATACGAAACAAGACAGCCGTAAAAATATCTTCATAGTTGACAATGCCAGGCCTAATTATCCAGATTTCCGTTGCGATCAGTTTTAAGGAGCATGATGGTGGATAGCCCATTGATCGAGTTGCTCCCGCAAATGAGAAAGCCTTTGTCTGCTGTCTCACGCACAGAAGTCACAGTCTCATCTCCCGAGCCGCCGATGAGTTTGGTCCATACAAGGGAGCCGAAAGCATCGAGCTTGATCAAGAGTATATCCTTTCCGCCGTTTCCAACGGTTGGGGTACTTGTTAATGTTCCGGCCAGCAGATAGCCGTCGTCGCTTGCAGCGATTGCCAGCCCTTCGTCCAGACTACTCGAGGTAGCCTTCGCCGCGGGGTCGAGCATGCTCCCGTTGCGGATCAGATCCTCGCCGTCGATATATCGTTCACTGCCTTCAATGACGTTGAGGCTGGCATCGAGCCGGAAGAAGTAGATATTCCCGTTTGAACCGTTTGTTTCCGTGTAGGTGCCGATTGCGCAGTAGCCGACCGGGGAGCGCTGAAGATCTTCAATGGAGTGGTTGCGGGTATCAAGCTCGCCGAATTGCGTAAAGGTCTTGAAGGTTGAATTCGCTTTCACCTGGGATACCCCTACGAATTCCCGAGAGAGATTCTGCGCCTGGGTGTGCATGCTGCTGGCCCACACCAGGCTCGAAGATGGTGTGACGTGCAGGACCCGGCAGTTGATCAGATCGTGTTCGAGTGATTGATAGCCCTGGTACCATAGGGAGTCGCTGATGTTGGCAGGATCAAAGGCGGAAACAAACGTCGATTCATTTCCACCCGGAACTCGGTAACTTCCAAGCATGATGATGTGCCCCGCTGCGTCCTGGGCAAAGGCGCTCCCGTGATAGTCGATGGTTAATGTGTCATCGCCGATTTTTATTCTCCCGGAAGTGATGTGTTGGCCGGTGATATTTCCCTGGGTATCCATGAGCAGCAACCGGGCATACGAGTTTGATAGTTCGCTCAGTTCTACGTCAAGCGCGCCCGTATTCAGTTGAATACTATCGCCGACCAGGATGTAACCGTTCGCGAAAGGCTTGATCGCATTAACTACACCGTTCGGAACGATCTTTTCCCATACCTTGTGACCACGCACATCCGTCTTGATAATGATCGCGTCTGATTCTCCGTTCTCCTTGCGGATGTCTCCGCTGAGGATGTAGCCGCCATCCGAGTCGAGCTCGGCGACAACTCCCACGTAATTGGTCTCGCTGCTGAAAAAATGAACGAATGTATTGCGGTCTGTCATCTCGGCATCGTCGAATTGAGTGCAGCCGCAGAGCAAGAGGAGAAAGGCCAGGGAAAAGTATCGCTTCACGTGCATGACTATCGGATGTTTAGCTTCCTGGGATTGTAACGATTGAGCAGATAACCGACGGAAAGCGATAGTGTATTGAGGCGGAAAATCCCGTCAACATAGTGGTAATTATAAACGAGCGTGTAATTTTCATAAGTATCGGCCTTCGTCAGCATCGGGAGTAATCCCATCTTGAAGCGCGCTTCCAGGACGAGGTAACCTTTTCCAATCTTTCGTTTGTATCCTGCGGAAAAGAGCAACCCGGAATTGAATTGCTTTCGCTGATCCATCACAGGGTATGTGTTTTCAGAGACGGTGGAATTTTCGTCGCCGCGATCGGAGAATATTTTTACGGAGGATGATATCAGGTAGTCTGCCGAGACTCCGGCGCCAACGAACAGGTTGGTAATCCCTTTTTCATAAAGGCTGTATTGCATTGTCACGGGCAATGAGATCCAGGCCTGGGTTTCAGTTGCCTCTGTTACCTTGACGGGATCGGCGCCTGAATTGGTGGCGTCAAAGGAGAGTACCTGGAAGGCGAGCTCGGGGTTAAGTGTGAATTTCCTGGAAAGCTTGCCCAGGGGAATCTCCGCGGCTACGGTTGCGCTGAAACCAAAGTTGTAGGTGTATTCGTTGGTACCGTCATCGACAAAATCGGCGCTTATGATGGAGGGTGCCGTGGCAACCGCGCCGATTTTTCCACCGATCCTGTAGATGGGGTGGGTGCGAAATGTTTTATAGAGCGCTACGAATTCCGCAGGGTCCACAGCATCGTTCACTTTGAATTCCGTATCGGCGCGTAGAAGAGCGAGCATCATCTCGTCGGCTTTCGCCGGCTCTTCAAGGTATATGTATGTCAGCGTTAGAAGTTTGTAGGCGCTTACCTTTTCTTCATCGTTGAAGCCATTTTCCGACAGACATTTATGGAGAAGCGCGGGCAGCTCGTGCAACCTGCCCTGGTCGTAGATTGATTGCGCCAGGCGAAGGGTTTGTGCACAAGTCGATTGCGCATGAACGGCATTCGCCGCGGCAAGCATGACAACAAGGACAAGCAGTAAAAGTCTCCTCATAGGATAACAGTCAAACTTCAATATCCGGCTCGCGCCGGTTCAGGTATAACAAAGCCACTCCAACCACTAAACACTAACTGAAACTAACTATTTGTAATTTTCAGGCAGTTGCGGGCACGTCTTTTCGTATGGCAGGTCGTCCGCCACATAGCTATCCCACTCATCCTTGTTCATATTGCGCTGTAGAAACCCGCACAGGAATCCCGACATCGTTTCGATCCGGGTGGGCCACGCGTGAATCGTTTGGTCGACCTGTCCGATCTTGGTCTCCTTCACACTTTGAATCCCGGCAATGAGTTGTTCATCGTCCGGGGTAAAGGCGAGATTCCACACCCAGTCGTGATCGCTTAGAACGATTGGTTGTCTGTTCAGTTCCTGGTAGTTCCACAAGCGAACTGTCCAGTCCTTGCTGGCAGTCGCCATAAACGATCCCTTGAAATTGAAACGGATGTTGGTAATTGCTGCCGTATGTCCTGAAAGGGTCCGGCTGATCCTTCCATTCTCAATAATAAATACCTGCCCGGAAGTTGTTCCGACTACAATGGCCTTTGAATCCGGTGAAAAGCACACGGCCGTCAGCGAGGCATTCGGTATTGCGATACTGGACTCCGCATAGTTATTCTTTACGTTCCACAGGAAGAGTTTGCCGCCCGCGCCGGCACCTGCGAGCCATGCTCCATCGGGGCTGAGCTCAAGCGCCGTGATCTTTCCAGTAACGGCGACAACTTCCCGTGCCGTATTGAGGTCCGAGTACCGGATGGTTTGTCCGGAGTTGTCTCGCGCGTAAAAACCTTTCCCGTCCGGGGTGAAATGAATATCTCCAATGTCGGATTTGTAACCCTCTATTTTCCGGGGCGCGGCCTTCAGGTTGTTCAGATCGTACAACTCGACGTAGTTCTTGTCGCGGTTCATGGAATACAATCCGCCGGCCGCGAGCAGTTTCTCATCCGGGCTGATGTCGATGCTGTACACCAGGTAGTCGTTGGTTCGGTCGTTGTCGTGGATGCGGTCACCTATGATCTCCTGCGCCTCCCACTGATTTCCGCTGAATCGCCATTGGATGATCTTGCCGTCACTTCCTCCCGAATAAATGAAGTTATGGTTTTTGCGGGTATCCAGTGCGCGTGCGCCACCCTTGAGGTGTCCTTCCAGGCTGAGTGTGAGCGGGTGTTTCTGCGACCTCAGCGCAAAGAAGAGGCCGTTGTAGACGTCATTGTCGTAGCGATAACCGTCGTGACTTGTGTTGAAGTTGTATGCTTGCTGCGCCAGTAGGGATTGTTGTTCGGGGTCACTGCTGAGTTCCTTTGACTTGATGGCCATCGCCTTGGCGATCGAAATGTAGCGCAGCCGTTGTGACACCTCACGGGCTTGCACGGCGCGGTCTTCACTTTCTTTGGCTTGCTGTTCGCGCCGAAGGGCGAGGTCTGCATTGCGGTTGGCCCGGTCTTTCTGCAGTTCAGCTTCCTGCTGTGCTGCTTCCGCCTGAAGTCTACGCTGTTCCGCATCGAGGCGTGCCTGGTCTGCCTGCTTCCGTTGCTCGGCTTCTGCAAGTTGGGCGGCGAGAGCGCGAGCAGTAGCCTCTTCCGCTTCGAGCCTCTTTTGTTCGGCAAGTTTTCGCTGTTCTTCGGCCAGGTCGAAGTTTTCTACTGCCTTTCTTCGCTGCAAATCTGCTTCGTCCCGCTGTTTATTCGCCTCGGCCCGCTGAAATAACGCGAATACAAGAAATACCAGGGAGATCACAGTTGCGGATCCGAGAACCAGCGCCGTGATGCGAACGCGTCGCAGCTTCTTTTTCTGTTCGAGTTCCTTTACGCGCTGTTCAGTTTCCCATTCTTTCTTCGAATACTCGAGAAAGATCATGGTGCGCTCAAAGGCAGGGTTATAGCGCTGGCCCCAGACGAGTGTCGGTTTGTGTTTTGCCTGCCAGTTTAGCGCGAGCTGCAGGTCAGGGGGTCTCCAGAGGCCGGCTTTGCCTACCTGGTACATAGCGGCGGCCTCCGCCAGGCGCGTGTACATCAGGACCGCGTCTGCCTCGTCGTCCACCCAGTTCTTGAGTCGCACCCAGATGCGCATCAAGCTTTCGTGCGACAGGTCGACCATCGACTTGCTCCCGAGCGGAGTTCCGTACGCCGGCGTAATGAGCGAGCGTCCCGGTTCCCTGAATTTTTCGATCACCGCCGCGACGTCTTCTTCCGAGACGTCAGCTATTGCAGCGATCTCGTTTAGCTTCGTCGGCCGTCGGATCCCAAAGTTCTCCCCGCGTTTTTCCGTAATAGCTTTGAACATCACCTCACAGATCCGCTTCTGGTCTTCGGTGAGTTCGTCGAACGCTTCGTTAGCGTGCTGCGACAAAGCCTCCGACATCGTGCCGATGGCTTCGTAGTGCTTCAGGTCGACGGGTTCGTCTTCGTAGTCCTTGTATTCAGTCCAGTAGGACCAGGTGCGCATCAACGCGTGCTGGAGAATGGGCAACTGGTCGGGGTTGTCGCCCAGGTCGTTCAGCAACTGTTGGGTTAGACGCGGGGCAATGTAGGCTCCTCCTACGGCAACAGGACCCTCAATGGCCTTGCGTTTCTGATCGCGAGTGAGTTGTGGAATCAGGTAGTGGCTATCATTGATTTTTCGGGTCAGCTCCGGAAACTGGGCACAGTCACCGATGAAGTCGGAACGCATGGTTATCGCGACGTACACCGGCGTATCCGGATAATTTGCTGCCTCGATCAGGAGATTGACGAATGCCAGCGTTTCATTCACTGAATTCGCGTCGTGACTCTCCTTGAAGCGAAAGAGTTCTTCAAACTGATCGACCAACACCAGGTAGTTTACATCCTTATTCTTGCGACTTTGTTCAATCGCTTCAACCAGTCCGAGCGAGCTGCTTTTCAGCAAGGTTGAGAATATTGTGCGTTTTATTTTCTTTTCTTCCGCGTCCGCAACTTCATACTCATCATCGTTGCGGAGGAGGGCTTCCGCCAGGTTGTCGATGGGGCCGGCACCGGGACGAGTTACGAGTACTTCCCAGTTCGGACTGGCGTCGGTGAGGAATCCACCGTACAGGATCGGCATTACGCCGCAATAAATAAAAGATGATTTACCACTTCCTGAAGGACCGATCACCGCTACAAACCTGTTCCTGGAGAGTTTCAAGAGCACCTCATCACTCTGGCCTTCACGGCCAAAGAACAAGTGGCTTTCTTCGATCTTGAAAGGTCGTAGCCCGGGAAACGGATTGGCGGACAATAATCCCTGTGCGGTAGAAGTGCTCATATAGCCTAGGAATTAAATTCCTGCAAAAAGGATTTGATGGATGCCGCAGTTCTATCGGGATCGCTTTCTATCACCCGGAGATTCTGACTTCGGAAGCTATCGACGTTCATAGTGGATCCGGGCGCTGTGAGGATGGCCTTTCCCATGATCGGTTTTTTACGACCGAACCCCGGCGCCTTGAGCAGATCGAGCACTTTCATTCGCACCCACTGCTCGTTGACTTTTCCTTTATAGATAATGGCTGCGTCGAAATTTCTTAGGTTTTCAATGTGTTTTTTGCGCAGTTCGAGAAGTTCCCCTTCGAACTCCGGGACGAGCACGCGGAAGCCTGACTTCTCGAGTACTTCCTTAATGGACTTTACATCGTGCACGTCGACACGGTCGTGCATCAAATATATTGAGCGGCCATCGGGGGCCTCCGTGCTTCTTCGCTCTTCCGCTTCGACGAGCTCTTCCCGCATGATGTTTTTGAAGTCTTCGAGCGGAGTCTGCAGTATCTCAGCTCCTTCCTGCGCCTCGACATCGCGCTTGATGTTTTCGATGAAACTCTTCTGGCGTTCGCTGGCATTGCTCAGGTTGGGGGAGATCCAGATGAGTCGCGTGAACTCTTCCTTATTTTCTTTTGCCTTCACGCTTTTCTCTGCAGCGAGTTTGTTCTGCAAGTCGACGACGGACCGCTCGGAACCCGATGGGATCGTGCCATAGATGCTGCCGATCAGATGGATCGACAGGTTGCTTTCATGCAGGTCTTTCCGAACTAATCGTTCGAGATCCGGCCCGTTTCCCGGCAGGGTCTGGTTGGGCAAAACGACATAGCCATGACGTTGCAACTCGCGTTTGATAATATTGCGCTGAACGGACAAATCATGCCCGGTCTCCGCCAGATAAATTGTTTTTCGCTTGTAGATATTCTTGATCTCCGCGCTGCCGTCGTTATTAAGAACCGTCAGGGTATCGTAGATATCATAAGCCAGGTCGACCATCTTCATCCAATACTGACGCTCGGCTTCCGTGCTGAAGTAGTCTGTGTACTCGCGTATCTCGCCCGAATCGGGATCCAGCTGATACATATCGTATCCCAGCAGTTCCCGCAGCCGCGCAGGTTGCTCATGACCCGCGAGGGGTGACTTGAACACCTTGAAAACACGGTTGCTATTGCGCGGACTATCCTGAATGTGTTTATAAAAAGATTCCACATGACCCAGGCACTTCGAAGACTGGACGAATTCCTTTGATAGGATCGTGACAAGAACGCCAACGTTATCCATGTTCGGTGCGACCATGTTGTCGTACTCGGCCTTGAGCATGATCTTCGCGTCTTCTCCCAGAACCTGGTTCAGCATCAGGCCAAGAAACTTCTTGAATTGCGAAACCCATCCCAGGTCTCCTTTTTTGTTTGACTGGTCATCGCCATCAGCAAACACGATCAAAACATCAATGTCAAACGCCATAAGTCATTTTTCAGTTAGCTAAGGTATATTCTTCTTTTTGTTCTGTAATATTTTTTATCAAGCCCTGGACAAGATCGTGGTGGTTCGCCAGCACGAAGTAGAAATCCAGGAGGTTAATCCTGAAAAGGACGGTGCGCTCCGCGGCGACGACTTCGCTGGCGGAGAGGGAGGCCCCCTCCTGAAACAGGTCTCCATAAACAGACCCCTTCTTCAGCACGGCCAGAATCCGATCCTCATCTGTCAGCTTCACCTCTCCATGCGCTACGATGAGAATCACCTTGTTTTCCTCCTGCGAAGGAAGTTTGACCTTTTGCCCCATCTGCAATTCAACGGGGGTTATTTTATCCGCCAGATCGGCGATGAGTGACCCGTGGATGTCGCGGAAAACGGGCAATTGTTTAATAAACATCACCATTTCAATCTCCAGGAAGAATCCATCCTCCAGTCCGTTGAGCAGTTGATTGTTTTCAATGGAGGAGTCCAGGAATTTCTTGTCGCGCTCAGGCAGTCGCTGCCGGATTTCGGAAAAAGCGTGCTTGTCTTTATTATAGATCACCCATGCAGCGGTCTCCTGCAGAAGTCGGTCGCTGTTGAAAACCTGCGCAACGAGGCCCCTGCTGACCCGGAAATCAGACATAAACGCGCTGGCGTGGATGGCGCAGACTTTCGTCCATCTGTTGTTAAAATTAAAATCGCGGTTCAGCAGGTAATTGATCACCTGGATGGGCGTATAGCTTTCCCGTGGAAAATGCACCTGCAGCAGTTGCAGCTTTTCCTGCGTGGAGGTATCGTCGAGGAGTGGAAGCAATTTGGGCTTCAGCTCCGGGTCTACAAAGAGGTCCAGCAACTCCATCGCAAACGCTATATTGTCGGGGTCGCCAGATTCGATATTCTCGCGAACGAGGTCTACCGACTGCGGATCGTACAATATAGAAAGGAGCATGCTGATCTGGTCGTAGTTCTGCGATACTTCTTCGTGCAAGGCTTCGCGAAGAAATCTGAATTCGGGCGTTTTTGGAAGCTCTTCAAGCGCCGCGAGATTCCACATAGTTTTGCTAATCTCGGCCTCAAGCAGTCCCATTACGTTGCGGACTTCGCGTCCCTGAGCCCGGTAGTTGATGTAGCGAAGAGAATACAAGATCTGTTTCACAATCCGCTTGTCCGGATAGTCGGCCTTGCGCCACAAAAGCTGTAATGCCTGATCGCCGCCAATGCGCCCCATGATCTGGACAATCCGAAGCATCACAAGGTCAGACTGCCCAGACTTGTGGAAAGCAGCTTCCAGGGTCGTCAGCACACGGTCACCTGCGGCCTTCAATGCTGCGCCCGCGTGATGACCGTACAGGGGAGAACTTAGCATTTCAATGAGAACTGGCCACGTCTCGATACGACGCGTCTTTCGCGCTGTTAGCAAAGCTTCGAACCGGACCTTCGGGTCGGCGTCGCGCATCAACTCAAGCAGAATAAATATTGTCTTTGGGCCAAGGAGCTTCCGCAGCAGTTTTGTCGCCAGGAGTCGGTCTTGTTGCCGCGCCGACTTACTCAGCTTCATCAGTTTCTCGGGAGAAATCGAAAGCAAATCGCTGTCTTCTGTATCCGAGGCAGCCTTGTCAGCGAGCGAGCGGACTTCTCTTCTTTCCGGGTCCTTCTCCATCCCCAGGGCCTGAACCTTCTCTTCTGCAAATTTGCGGATTCGGACATTATCACTGTCTGTCAGCCGGACAACCGAGTTTTCAAACAGCGTGGGCTCGAGCTTTTCCATCAGCTTGAGGCCGTAGATGACGCGATCTTCAACCTTACTGCTCACCTGATTCTCAAGCACTTCATTGATGGTGTATTCCCGCGTCGACGCGACTGCATCCGACTCTTTATTCTTTATAAGTGTGTTCTGCAGCGTATGACGGTAACTCTGGTGCATCTTGGTTACGACAAAGTACCAGAGGCCGATGAGGGGCAGGGTAAAAAGAGTAATGTGAATGAGGCTGAAAATATCAAACTGCGTGATCAGAATGATGAACGCACCTGCGATGATACTGGCGATCGCCGTAACAATACCTTCGATCTTGGTTTGAACGTCGATGCGGATCTTACTTTCGATTGGAAGCAGGTAAAGCTTGAGCGTCGGATTATCAAGCGCCTCCCGTAAAGACTTGGCGAAGAGCTTGCTTGCCACGATCGCCATAAAGAAGATCACGAAGTAGCTGTCAAGCGCCGACGTCCCGAAGATAAAACCCATCCCCAGGGCTGCCAGCGTGAATAAACCGATCAAAACAGGGCTTACGAGCAGGGAAACGCGCATTCCATAAATAGCCTGGATCTTGTCCGTTGCCAGAACTTGAAAAAGAAAGCAAAACACTACAACGATACCTTCGAAGTAACTAATGAAGTATGCCAGGGATTTGGTGTCCATCTGGAGGGTGGTCACGTTGTAGAAGGAATAGTCCACAAACGTGAGCGCCATCATGGAAAATATGACAAAGAGCGACATGTATAGTATATAGCGGTTCTGGAGGAATTCCCGCAAGTCGAGCTTCTTGTACATCGACTTCTCCTCAGCGAACGTACGAACTTTGTTTAAGTGCTTGGTATTCAAGTATATAAAGAGGGCGATAAACAACATAATACTGGCCAGCGCGAAGCCGTAGAGCACCTGGGGGCGTTCGAAACGGCTCAGAATCTGCGGGATAGAGAAGAATGCAATGAAAGTTGCGATCAGGGCGCCGATGTCTACGATCCCGACCAGCCTTTTTGCCTGACGTAAGTTGAACAGACGGCCGAAAGAACCCCAGAACACCAGGTAGACGATGAACGAAAATGGCAGGATCTGGGTAAAACCAAAGGCATACATATCGGTGGGGCTGGCGAAAAAGCCCTCGCCGAACTCAATAAAGGCCGTGATCCCAGCAATGGTGAGCAAACTGATGATTGCCAGCATTGAAAACGGAACGCGGTTCTGAAGGAAGTTGTAAATCAGAGTTGCCAGCAGGCCAAAAAAGCCGGAAACCACGAAAGCAACGGGAAGGTCCCTGCCTTCGTCGAAGTGTTCCAGGAAGAGGGACTGGGAGGCGACACTCATTGTTGCGATGAACATGCCCATCGAAAAGCCCATGATGAAAAGTAACAAGACGCGTTCTATCTCATCGGCTTCAATGTCGAGCAATTCTAGCAGTCTGGCCTTCATAGTTTTCGCCTAGTTCCTATAAAATTCGATATAACTGTTTGAAAATCCTATAAGCGGCCGCTTATGGCCTCTTAGGGGCCGGTAACCCGGTGTATGACAGGGGTCTAAAATTTGCAATTTTCGGCCCCGTTCGACGGATTTTCAGGAAATACGTCGTCGCGTAGCGGCTGTACGATCCTGTGGAGGCATTGCGGCATGATTTTGAGCTGGATCAACCGGGAATGAGCAAGGAGCTATCCCCATAGCTCAGAAAGCGATAGTTGTTCTTCAGGGCTTCATCATAGATGGTGCGCCAATCTTCGCCGACAAAGGCCGCGACCAGCAGGATTAGGGTGGAGGCAGGTTGGTGGAAATTGGTGATCAGGCCTTTACACACCTTGAAAGAGTATCCGGGGTGAATGAAAATTGACGTTTCGCCGACAATCTCGCCGAGCCCGTGCTTTTTCATGTGTCCGGCTACTGCCTGAAGCGCCGCTGCAGCGGATGGCGGATCAGCGACCGTGTAGGGGTCGCGTTGGCCGATGCGGAATTCGCTCTGCGGATCTTTCAGCAGCTTCACGCCGTACCAATACAAGCTCTCTAGTGTTCGCATGGAGGTCGTACCCACCGGGATAACGAATCTCCCGGGAATCAGCAGGTTTTCAACGTTGGCACGCGTAACAATGACCTGTTCCTCGTGCATGACATGTTCATCCGGGTTTTCCGCTTTGATCGGCTGAAATGTTCCGGCGCTCACATGAAGGGTGAGAAAATCGTGGCCGACGTTCTTGTCCGACAGCCCTTTGAATACTTCCTCGGTGAAATGTAGCCCGGCCGTGGGAGCGGCGACGGCTCCATCGTAGTGAGAATAGATCGTTTGGTATCGCGTGGTGTCGGCTTCCTCGGCTTTGCGCTTAATATAAGGAGGCAGCGGCGTTTCGCCGGCAGCGTGAACAATTTCGGCAAAGCTTTGGCCGCCATCCCAGCTAAACTCCACAGTCCCCGCGCTGCGATCGCGCAATTGCGCGACTAAATTCGATCCCGCAACCGCCATGGACAACGAGACGCCTGCGGGCCATTTTTTCAGGTTGCCGATCGTGCACTGCCAGGTACTCCTTTCAAGTGCTGACATGGCAATGGCCATCACGGGCGAGGGCTCAATCGGATTCAGCAGGAAGATTTCAATGATCGCGCCGCTCGGCTTTTGAAAGTGAAGCCGTGCAGGAATTACTTTGGTGTCGTTGAAAAACAGGAAGGCACCTTCGGGTAAATGTTCCGACAGGTCGCGAAAAACGGTGTGTGAAATTTTTTCTTCTTTGTATACCAATAGTTTTGAAGCATCGCGCCTCGACAAGGGATAAAATGCTACCTTTTCGGGAGGAAGGTTATATGTATAATTGCTGGTACCCACTTTCTCGGATAAATGTAAAGCAAAAATTTTCCCGATGTTCGCGAACTGGAAATAATTGAGCTGATATGTCACTTCACGCCACATTTTTTCGGAAAGTGTTCACATTCAACTTCAAAGCCCGCACGTCGCGCGGCGTGATGAAAGACAAGACCGCCTGGTTTATCCGGATTGAATCGGACCAAGCTCCGGGAACGTTTGGCCTGGGAGAGTGCGGGCCATTGCCGCGCCTAAGCCCGGAGTTTACCGGCGATTACGAAGAGAAACTTTCCGGTTTTCTCGAGGACTTCAACCGCGCGGGCCTTCATGTTCCTGATCCGAGTATGGTTACCAAAATTATCCCTCGCGAATTTCCATCCATCACTTTTGGGCTGGAAACAGCACTGCTCGACCTCGCGAATGGCGGACAGCGGATTATTTTCGACAACAGCTTCACGAAGGGAGCGCCTATTCCCATAAACGGGCTCGTCTGGATGGGCGACCTCGATTTTATGATGGACCAGATCAACAAGAAGATAGCGGAAGGTTTCCCGTGCGTGAAGCTCAAGGTGGGAGGGCTTGACTTCGATCGCGAATGCGACATCCTGGGCTATATTCGCCGTCGATACTTCAAGGAAAATATTCAGATCCGCATTGACGCGAACGGCGCATTTAAAACCGATGAAGTTCTTTTCAAACTGGAGGAAATGGCCCGGTATGATATTCATTCGGTAGAACAACCCATCATGCCAGGGCTCCCGGAGATGGAAGAACTCTGCCGCAAGTCGCCCATTCCCGTCGCGTTCGATGAAGAGTTGATCGGTGTTTGTTCGCGGGATGAAAAAGAAGCGTTGCTGAAAAGATTGAAGCCTCGGTTCATTGTGCTGAAACCGACCCTCCACGGTGGGTTCAGTGGCTGCGAAGAATGGATCGATCTCGCTGACGCTATGAACATCGGCTGGTGGATCACGTCCGCACTCGAATCAAGTGTAGGATTAAACGCTATCTGTCAGTTCACCGCCCGGTACAACCCCGGAATTCCACAAGGACTGGGGACAGGTGCAATTTATTCGAACAATTTCTTATCACCACTGACTGTGCGTCAGGGAACAATTGCATACGACACGAACGGCAAATGGGAATTTGACGGGATCAGTTGATCTGACTAAGGGCCTGTTCAAGGTCGTCGGAAAGTCCGGTGTCCTCCAGTGAATTTTTTAATCCCTCTGTGAGAAAATTTGGAATCTGTTCCTGTCGCTCGATTTTTTTCCTGATCTCTGCGATCATCTCGAGTGCGTTATTTTTCTCGCTGAATTCCATGCCCCGGATCTTCTCCTCCAGTGACTGCCATGCACTGATCTTCGTTTTCTTTTCCGCCCGCTCGGCCAGGACTTGTCTGTGATCAACGGTGCGATTCATAATGCAGGCATTATATTGCGCCACAATATCGTCAAGCTCTTTCTTCCCGAGCTCTCCCGACTCGATCTTGCCGGCTACGACCGGGCAATCTTCCAGGAAGCGGGTCATGTATTTGCGGAAGCCAAGGTTTGGGACTGCCAGCGTCTGGCCATCGAGTTTCTTCAGGAATAGCCCGTCAAACCGCGTCTGGTTTTCGAGTTGATACGCATAGAGTGAAAGATAACCGGGTTGCAATAGCTTCATGAAGACATACCCGCTTTCACCTCTTACGGGGTGATAAATATCTCCTTCGCTCGAAAAAGCTTTTACCTGTAAGATGGAGTAGGTGGTTTTCTCGCGGTCTTCGGAGACAAGCTGCACCTTTTTTTCCGGGCCGTAGAAGAGTGGCCTGACTTCTCCAACCAATGAATCTCCGCGCGTGGTTAACAGGTAATCCTGCGCGCCAGCTACTTTCCAAATGAGCATGAGCAGAATGACCAGAAGAATATGGAGGACGACAATTTTTTTCATAATAGAATGATAACGGGTCTTAAATGTACTGGTAATTCAGGAATCGGTAAATACCAGCCCGTGATTTTTCACTTTCATATTATTGCGACGGATTGGAATTCACCACTGAATCAGCCACTTCAATGATTCTGAAATTTAAGGCGATGCACCGAAATTCTACTTGGGTGATCGGATCATAAGAAGACGCTGACAATAAAGTAGAGCGCAATCAGAAGCAGCGTAACGCCGTACATGACAAGGTCGATCCGGACGTACGGTTTGAACTCGTTATACAATTCTTTGATTTTCTTAATCATTTCCCTGTTTCAAGAGATTATTGATCCGCAAAGGTAACTATTTACGCCGGTTTCCGTGTGATTGCAATGTTCCCGTATCGCCCTGAGAATGTATCCCTGGGGTAAGGGTGGCGGCGAATTTAGTTGTCTCTACGGAGTTAAATCCCATTAAAATGTTTAAAAAATTACTTTTATTATTTTTTGCTTTCACAGCCGCTGACGCTTGGTCGCAAGAGAAGGCCACGCTGAACGGTTACATCAAGGACGCCGCCAACGGGGAAGAGCTTCTTGGAGTGACAATTTACATCCCTTCCCTGAAAGCAGGTACAATCACAAATGATTACGGCTTTTACGCACTGACCGTGCCTCGCGGAACGTATGAAGTGCATTTCACTTATATAGGCTATAAGCAGGAGATCAAGACACTCGATCTGAATGCAGACATGACCCTGAATATAAACATGCAAACAGATGCGCAGGTCATGCAGGAGATCGTCATCGAAGAAAAACCGCTCGACGAAAACGTGATCGCCGTGCAGATGAGCAAGAATACGCTGAACATGAATCAGGTGAGAAAGTTGCCAGCCTTGTTCGGTGAGATAGACATCATCAAAAACATCCAGATGTTGCCCGGAGTCATCAGCGCCGGTGAAGGCAGTTCCAGCTTCTTTGTCCGCGGTGGGAGCGCGGACCAGAATCTCATCCTGATCGACGAGGCGCCTGTGTACGACCCGTCCCATCTTTTTGGGTTGTTTTCAGTATTCAACGCCGATGTCATCAAAGACTCTGAATTATACAAAGGAGGAATCCCGGCGCGCTTTGGCGGAAGGCTGTCTTCCATCCTGGAAGTGCGAACGAAGGATGGCAACAACAAGGAGTACGATGTCACCGGTGGCATTGGAACCCTCGCAAGTCGGGTTGCAGTAGAAGGACCGATCGTGAAAGACAAGAGCTCCTTCATCGTTTCGGCGCGACGCTCCTATGTCGATTTTATCCTGAAGGCGGCAAATGAAGACAACCTTGTTCACTTCTACGACATCAACGCGAAAGTAAACTGGAAGGCAGGCAATAAGAACCGTTTCTTCGCCGCCTTTTACGCAGGCAGGGATGTGTTTAACTTCGACGATAATTTCGGGTTCGCATGGGGAAATGTGACCGGTACATTCCGCTGGAACCATTTGTTCAATGAGCGCTTGTTCTCGAATACTTCCATTATCCTCAGCAACTTCGACTATAAGCTGGAGCTTGAGGATGCCGTCCAGGGCTTCCGTTGGCTCTCTGATCTCCAGGAGTTCAGCTTCAAGAACGACCTTTCATATTCGCTGAATACGCATACCGAACTATCCTTCGGTTATCACCTTACAGGACGGAGGTTTTCGCCCGGCGAAGTTTCACCGAACGCAATGGGCTCCATTTTTCTAACGGTGAAGATGCAACACCTGTATGCGCTTGATCACGCCTTGTATGTCAGCAATTTGCAACGGCTCAACGACCGTGTTACACTGGACTACGGCGTTCGCCTTTCTGTCTTTCAAAATATCGGTCCGGGCAACCTGTATCTCTACGAGGATCCGCAAGACAACATTGACATCGTACGCATTGATACGTTGCAGTACGGCAAGTGGGAATCGATCAAAACCTACGTAAATCTTGAGCCCCGGTTTGCTCTCCGGTATATGCTCAATGAACAACAGTCGATCAAGGTTTCTTACAACCGCATGGTGCAGAACACGCACCTGATTTCCGCGGGTACAGCCCCGGTTCCCTTCAACACCTGGAATCCCAGCAACTATTATCTGAAGCCCCAGGTTGCAGACCAGGTTGCTGCTGGTTATTTCCGAAACTTCAAGGACAATGAATACGAGTTCTCCGTAGAAGGGTATTACAAAGACATTGACAACGTCACAGACTTCGCCGATAATGCGCAGCTTTTTTTTAATGAGAACCTGTCCACAGAATACCGCCAGGGCAAGGCGTGGGCGTACGGACTCGAATTCCTGCTGAACAAAACGCGGGGACGACTCACCGGTATGGCAAGCTATACGTGGTCGAAGACAATGCGCAAGGTTGAGGGCGTGAATCTCGGAAACGAATTCCCGTCGAATCATGATCGCAGGAATGTCTTCAATCTGCAAGCGGCCTACGATTTCAATGATAAATGGGTTTTCGGTGGATCGTTCACGTATAGTACAGGCCGACCGTTGACACTCCCCGCAGGCAAGTACGAGTACGGCAATTACAACCCTGATGTGCTCACTGAACGGAACGGCTACCGCTTGCCGGCGTTCCACAGGCTCGACCTTTCGGCGACGCTTAATCCGCGCAAAAATGCGCACCGCAAGTGGAAGGGACAATGGGTATTCTCTATTTATAACGTGTACAACCACCGAAATCCCTTCACCATATACACGAGGACGCGCCAGGATAAGGATGGCAACATACTCGGCGACGGTTCGGAGAAGGAGGCGCGACTCATTTACCTGTTCCCCATTTTACCTTCAGTTACCTATAATTTCAAATTCTGACACCGATGATACGATACTTCAATATATTTCTTGCTGTGGTCATCCTCGCATCCTGTGATGAGCCCACGGACCTCGACCTCCGACAAACTCCTTCCAGGATTGTCATCGAAGGGCTGGTCACAAACAAATCCGGGTTACAGAGCGTGAAGGTTACCCGGTCAGTAGGCTTCTATTCGTCCGGGAAAACGCCCCGGATCACAGATGCCACCGTGAAAGTCACCGATGATACCGGCGGGGAATATCTTTTCGTTCACAACCCGCGCAACCACCCCGATTCAACGGGAATTTATCTTCCTGAAGGAAATTTTACAGGTGAGATCGGCAGAACGTATACCCTGCACGTAACGGCCGACGGTGAACTTTTCGAAGCCGCTGACAAACTCCTGAGTGTTACATCGATCGACTCGCTGACTTTCCAGATTAACGAAAATCAGCAGGAAGATCCCGAGGAACCGGGTAAGATCTACGAGCTGCTTGTGTACGCGAAAGAGCCGCAGAATGAAACGAACTACTACCTATTCAAGTATTATCGCAACGACTCACTGATGCTCTTTAACCCGGGTGATGTTTACTACAGTGATGACGAACTGCTCGGCGAAAACATCTCCGGAGTTCCTTCACCGGTCTATTACGGCATAAATGACAAGGCTCGCTTGGAAGTGTACAGTCTGACTCGCAACGGCTATGTCTATTACAATGATCTTTCTTCGATACTCAACAACGACGGAGGAGGAATGTTCGGGCCCATACCCGCGCCGCCGCGAACGAACCTTACGAACGATGCGCTCGGTTTCTTTCAGGTGAGCGCCATCCAGGAAGGAGAGGAGTTGTTGGTAGAAGACTGACGTTGGTCTCTTCTAAAAACTTACCGGATTCAGCTGATTTTCCTCTATTTTAGAGGCGTCAGGTGAGTCCGGGTTTTGCGCCCGGTTTCGTTGCAAAATCGGCCGCATGAGAAATCAGGTTTTCGCATTCTTTCTTTTATTGATCGCCCTGTCCGCATCAGGGCAGGAAGTCCTCGAGAACAACCCCCCATCCATAAAGTGGAACCAGGTACTGACGCCGAATTTCCGAGTGCTTTACGGAGATGGATTTGAAGCGCAGGCCCAGCGTCTGGCTAATTCCCTGGAACATATTCGCCGGGAAGCCTCTGAGTCACTGGGAGCACCTCCGCCCCGCATGACGTTCATACTTCAAAATCAGTCGTCGTTCTCGAACGGATTTGTCTCTATTCTACCCAGGCGTTCTGAATTTTATGCGATGCCGACGCAGGACTATAACTTCATCGGTACCAACGATTGGCTGAATCTGCTTACCGTTCACGAGTATCGCCATGTTGTCCAGTATCACCACGCGACACGCGGCTTCAACAAGGCGATCTACTATCTGTTCGGTTCCATATCACTGGCGGGTATGGCCCAGGCTGCCGCGCCACCCTGGTTTTGGGAAGGAGACGCCGTCGTGACGGAGACGGCGCTGACGCCGAGCGGCCGCGGAAAGATTCCGAATTTCGGACTTGTTATGAAAACAAATTTGCTCGAAGGGAGGAAGTTCAATTACCACAAACAATCCCTGCGGTCATACCGACATAATATCCCAGACCACTATGTGCTCGGATACTATATGGTCAATTACCTTCGGCGGAAAACTAACGACGCAGACATCTGGGGAAAGATCACGGCGCGATCCTGGAGCGTTCCTTTCATTCCCTTCGCCTTCTCCAATGCCATTAAGAAAGAGACGGGTCTATATGTTACGGATCTCTATAATGAAATGGCCGATCAACTGGCATCGGACTGGCGCGAGGAACTCGAGGGCATCGTGCTGACGCCGTTTGTCAGGGTGAACCCGCGGAGAAACCAAGCCTACACGGATTACCTTTTCCCGCAGGCGATGCCCGATGGAGGTGTGCTCGCTTTGAAAAAAGGCATCGGAAGTATAGAGCAATTTGTACTGTTGAACAACGGCGAGGAAAAAGTCTTCACCCCCGGGTTGATCAATGATTCCGGGATGCTATCTGCCGAGGGCGACCTGCTGGTGTGGAATGAATACGGCTTCGATCCCCGCTGGCGCGTAAGAAATTATTCACAGGTCAAATCGTACAACCTTGAAACCGGAAAAAGCGAAAGAGTTGGTCCGCGCAAAAGTCGTTATGCAAGCGCGGCCGTTACGCGACAGGGAGACAAGATCGTTACCATCGAGACTGACGTAACCTACAATACACATATCGTCGTACTCGATCCATCGAGCGGTCAGGTCATCCGGAAATTTCCAAATCCGGGGAAAGAGTTTTTTTCTATGCCGCGTTGGTCCGATGACGGGAAAACGATCGCAGTCATCAAGACAGTTGACGACGGAAAAACGATTTCATTGATCGATTTCGAATCAGGCGCTGAACGCGATCTGCTTCCGGTGTCCCAGGAAAACGTTGGTCATCCAGTCTTGTATAATGGATACCTGCTATTCAACTCGCCCGTAACGGGTATTGATAATATTTATGCGCTTGACCTGGAAAGCGGCGAACGCTACCAGGTCACGAGTAGTCGCCTGGGAGCGTACAATCCGGACGTCTCCGCCGATGGGCGAACGTTGTATTACAATGATCAGTCGCGCGATGGGCTGGACGTCGTAAGCATTCCATTCGATCCGTCAACCTGGACCCGGTATACACCCGGCCGCACGACCAGTGTTTTTTTCAGTCATCTTGTGGAGCAGGAAGGTCATCCGGATATATTCAGCGATGTACCCCAGCACGAATACGAACACAAACGCTATCGCAAGATCAGCGGGATGATCAATCCGTACAATTGGGGTCTCGCCGTAGAGAACGATTTGTCGCGTGCAAGTGTCGGGATTATTTCCCGCGACATCCTTAGTACAACGGCGATGGGAATCGGTTATCATTTCGATGTCAATGAGCGCACCTCGGCGCTTATCGCGAACGTTAGCTACCAGGGATGGTACCCCATCCTCGACATCTCGGCATCGCTCGGACGTCGGTCGGTCAACGAGGGGGCGGCAAGGTTCTACGATACGCTTGCAGATCCCGTCACCTCTGAATTAAAAGATGTCATTTTTGACTGGAAGGAGAAAACCATACAGGCGGGATTGCGGGTGCCGCTCATCACCACAACGTCGAAATACCACGGCAGTCTGACACTTGGCAACTCGGTCGGCCTCACCCAGGTCTCCAACTTCAGAAACAATATAGGCGAGGGTGGGCGTTTCGTTCCTACCGGTGACAATCGCGTTTATCGTTTTCTCGAGTATGTTGATAATGGTGTACTGGCTTACAACAGCTTTAATATTTCCGCATTCCGGTTATTAAAGCAGAGCCGGCGGGATATCTACAGCAAGTGGGGTCAACAGGTAGAGTTTCAATATTTCGAAACACCTTTCGGCGGAGATTACCGCGGCCGCCAGTTCAGTGTATCCGGTACCCTCTACTTTCCCGGGCTGGCACGGAATCATTCGCTCTGGGCATTCGGGGCATATCAGCACACCCGGTTTGAGCCTACGCCTGACAATTACCTCTTCAGAAATCAAATACCGGTTCCACGCGGGCATTCAGTGTCCCGGTTCGCGGATTTTTACACGGCTTCGGCAAACTATACTTTACCGCTGTGGTATCCTGACATTGCCATCGGGCCTCTGATCAATTTCCAACGGTTGCGGGCGAATGTGTTCTATGATTATGGGTTCGGTAATGGCCCGTCGTTTTATTATGATACCGGCCGGGAATATACATCCGTCGGTATCGAAGCCCGGCTTGATCTTAACGTGATGCGATTTCTGCCTCAATTTGATATTGGTGTGAGGTTCTCGAAAGGGTTGCAACCATCTACCACGGAAGTTGAAGTGCTGATTGGCGCCTTTAATTTCTAAAAAGGGAGCCGATCTCAAAAAATCCTTGAAAATCACTTTGAATAGCCTATTTTTGGAGGCTTAATCCAGAGGGGAATCACCGGGTTCCTGCGCCGGAAAATCTTATTAAACTTTAATTTACAAATGGCAGAAATAGTACGAATGCCCAAGATGAGCGATACCATGACCGAAGGTGTAATCGCGAAATGGCATAAAAAGGTTGGCGACACTGTGAAGTCAGGAGAGCTGATGGCAGAGATTGAAACGGATAAGGCAACGATGGATTACGAGTCGTTCAACAATGGAACGGTGCTCTATCTCGGCGCCAAAGAAGGGGAAGCTGTGCCTGTGAATGATGTGCTGGCAATCGTAGGAAATAAGGGTGAAGATTATCAGGCGTTGCTCGTTGGCGCCGGAAAGGCTGCCGAAACCGGTGGCAAGTCAGATTCCGAAAGTAGCAAGCCGGAAGCTGCGCCCCAACCGAAAGAGACTGCAACCGCAGTTGATACTTCGGGCATCAAGGCGGAAGTCGTGCTGATGCCGAAGATGAGCGATACGATGTCCGAAGGTGTCATCGCCGCATGGCATAAGAAGCCTGGTGAGAGCGTGAAGTCAGGGGAACTGCTGGCCGAAGTTGAAACGGACAAGGCCACCATGGAGTATGAATCGTATAACACCGGGACTTTATTATACCAGGGGGCAGAAGCAGGCCAGGCTGTTGCTGTCAATGGAGTACTTGCAATCATCGGCGAGAAAGATGCGGACTGGAAGACCCTGCTGAAAGCGCACGAGGCAAAAAGTTCTGCTCCTCAGGGAGAAGCGAAGAAAGAACCTGCCGCAGAGCAAACACAAACGGCGGCAGCCGCGGCTCCGCAAGCTAAGGAGGTAAAGAGCGAGACGGGGTCAAACGGAAGAATAAAGGCGTCGCCGCTGGCAAAGAAACTCGCCCGTGACAAAGGACTGGACATTGGACAGATTCCCGGAACCGGAGATTATGGAAGGATCACCAAACGAGACGTGGAGAACTTCAAACCTTCCGAGCAGAAGGCCGCGAAGAGTGCCGACGGAAAGGCGGGCGCGCCGATCGTGTTGCCTCAGGTTGTGGGTGAAGAAAGCTTCGAAGAGGTGAACGTATCGCAGATGCGGAAAACAATTGCCCGCCGATTGTCGGAAAGTAAATTCTCGTCGCCGCATTTCTACCTCACAATGGAAATTGATATGGACAAGGCGGTCGAAGCGCGCAAGAGCATTAACGAGGTCAGTCCCGTCAAGATTTCATTTAACGACATGGTGATAAAAGCAGTAGCCGCGGCGTTGCGACAACACCCCGATGTAAATGTTTCATGGCTCGGCGACAAGATGAGGAGGAACCACCATATCCACATCGGCGTTGCCGTTGCCGTTAAAGAGGGCCTGCTTGTTCCCGTCGTGCGTTTTGCTGATAATAAGTCACTGTCTCACATTGCGGTGGAAGTAAAAGAGCTGGCGCAGAAGGCACATGACAAGAAACTGCAGCCATCCGAGTGGGAGGGAAGCACCTTTACGATCTCCAACCTTGGCATGTTTGGCATCGAGGAATTCACCGCAATCATCAATCCACCCGACGCCTGTATCCTCGCCGTTGGGGGCATCAAGGAGACACCGGTCGTGAAAAACGGACAAGTCGTTCCGGGCAACGTTATGAAAGTAACTCTTTCCTGTGACCACCGCGCTGTCGACGGAGCGGTAGGCTCCGCATTTTTGAAAACACTGAAGGGTCTGCTTGAAGATCCTGTCCGCATCCTGATCTGATCCCGTGATTTCGTCAGTAGTCATGCAGATGACCGGGTAGAACAGCCCGCGGGAAGAAGGTGTTAGTTTACAAACAGGAAAGTATTCATGGAGAAAATACATGCAACGACCATCATCGCCGTCATCCACAATGGCCAGGTAGCCATCGGTGGTGATGGCCAGGCGACTATGGGGAACTACGTCGCGAAGAGCAACGTCAAAAAGATCCGAAAGCTTTACGAGGGCAAGGTGCTGGCCGGGTTCGCCGGGTCAACCGCGGACGCTTTCACGCTCATTGAAAGATTTGAGGAGAAGCTCAACGCCTACGGTGGGAACATGAAGCGCGCGGCGATCGAACTCGCGAAGGACTGGCGCATGGACCGCTTCCTCAGAAGGCTCGAAGCAATGCTTATCACGGTGAACAAGGACGAGCTCCTGGTGTTATCGGGCAATGGCGATGTGCTGGAACCCGACAACCAGATAGCCGCCATCGGTTCCGGCGCGATGTATGCCCAGTCGGCTGCCCTCGCGCTGAAGAAACACGCACCGCACATGACGGCGGAAGAGATCGTCCGCGAAAGCCTGAACATCGCCGCAGACATCTGCATCTATACCAATCACAACATCGTTCTTGAGAAGCTCTGAGACGGGATTATCCGTCAGGACTCTTTGCGCTCTTTCTCCCGGGACTTTTTCTTTATCTTCCGGACGGAGGGTGTGTGCTCTGTCGGATCCTTTTCGGACGCCGGATCCACATCTCCGAGCAGGATGACAAATGGCTTCAGCCGGCGCGAATAAGCGAGCATGATCTTAAGGATCCCGATGGCCGGCACGGCGAGGATCATTCCCGCGATGCCAAGTATCTTGCCGCCCAGCACCAGGGCAATAATCGCAGCCAGTGCGTTGATGCTAACCTTTGATCCGGTGATTCGCGGCGTGATAAAGTTTCCCTCGAGAAACTGGACAACAGCGAAGACGGCAATCACGCCCACGGCATACCAGGCGCTGTCCTTGGTGATCAACGCCATCAACGTCGGCAACAAAGCTCCTATGAAAATTCCAACGTACGGAATGATGGTCAGGATTCCTGACAAAATACCGAAGAAGATCGCGTGCTTGATCCCCAGGATGAGCAGGCCGGTGGTGTTAAGGATTGCAACGATCAATGTGACCAGCAGCAGTCCGGTTATGTAGCCCTGCGTGACGGCCTCTATCTCCTGTTTCCACTTCATATCTTCTTCATCCTGTGCGGGCAGCATGTTGGCAAAAAAGACTTTGAACTTGTCGCGGTAGATCAGGAGAAGGAACATGTACACGGGAATCTGCACCACGGTGGCCAGCGTGGCCCCGGTTGTGACGAGGAAGGCGCCGAGATAGACGCTGACACTTTTTAGAAAGTCCTGCACCATTTGCTTCAACTCATCCTGCCCGATATTCAGCTTCTCCCACATGACACCTTTGAAATCGTTGACAAATTTGTCCGCGCGCTCCTGCAGGTTGGGTAAGTCGTTGACAAGGCTGATCACCTGGTTGATAAGGAGCCAAAGGAAAAAAGCGAATAGAATCGTCCCGCCAACGACGACGATCGAGACAGCCAATATTGTCCCTGTGGTCCGCTCCAGCCGATTGACGGCGGGTAGAGAAACGACTGTGAGGAAAACGGCGAACGCCAGGGGGATCACAATATCGCGGCAAAGTATAATAGCATAGATTGTCAGCGCGGTGATGACCATCACTTTGAAAATGTAATCCAGGCGGTTCCAGGTGGGAATTGACATACAGGTAAGTTAGCTTTTTTCTATTGCGTCGAGAATAACGTCGCAGCATTCTTTTATTTCCTCCGGTGTAATGGTCAGGGGAGGGGCAAGTCTGAAGCTGTACGGATGAGAAAGGAACCAGTAACAGATGACGCCATTTTCCTTGCACCGGTTGACGATCGAGGAAACCCTTTCCGCAGATTCAAAATCGACCGCAAACAATAACCCCATCCGCCGTATTTCCCGGATGGCAGGATGGCGCAAATATTCTTCAAAAAGCTTTCCCTTTTCCTCCACGCCGACCATCAACCCCTCGTCCTGGATAACCGACAATGTTGCCAAGGCTGAAGCGCAACAGACCGGGTTGCCTCCGAATGTGGTGATGTGACCCAGCATCGGGTCATGAGTCAGGGTATCCATTATTTTACGATCGGAAATAAATGCGCCGATGGGGAGACCTCCGCCGAAAGCTTTCGCCACGGTAAGGATATCGGGTGTGATTCCGAAGTGCTCGAACGCAAAAAGTTTGCCGGTCCGACCCATCCCGCACTGGATCTCATCGAGGATAAGAATCGTGCCCGTCTCGGTACATCGCGCCCGCACCGCCTGCATATATTCGGACGAGGGAATCCGTACACCGGCGTCGCCCTGGATTGTTTCCATGATGACGCACGCCGTCTCCGCGGTTATGTGAGAAAGATGATCCCGGTTTCCAAATTCAATGAACCGAACGTCAGGGAGCAACGGCCGAAAGGCGCGCTTCTTCACCTCGTTTCCCGAGACGCTCAAGGCGCCGTGGGTACTGCCGTGATAAGATCCGCGGCAAGAGATGATCTCTGTTCTCCTCGTATATCGCTTGGCGAGCTTGAGCGCACCTTCGTTTGCTTCAGCGCCCGAATTAACAAAGTAGCAACAGTTTAGTTTCGGCGGAAGTAGCGATGTAATCTTCTCTGCAAGGTCGTTGACAGGCGACTGAATGTATTCGCCATAGACCATCACGTGCAGGTGCTTGTCGACCTGCTCCTTGATCGCACTAACCACCCGGGGATGGCGGTGACCGATTACGCTGACCCCAATACCGGAAATAAGATCCGCATAGCGCTTGCCATCCGGCCCGTACAGGTAAAGACCCTCGGCTTTTTCAATGGGGATGAGGAAAGGATAGGGAGATGTGGGAGCAAGTTTCCGGAGGAAGGTTTCGGGGTTGAAGTTCATGGCATAAAGCTAGATTTTTTGGGGATATGGAGGAGGGGAATAGGGGGGATAAGGTA
>JBIQIY010000036.1:0-16497 GCA_044507775.1 Flammeovirgaceae bacterium
CAAAATCACAAGACGCCCGCAAGGAAACGAAAAAGAAGCCCACCAAGACCTTGAAGGAAAAACGTGCGGAGAAACGCGCCAAAAAAGAAAACAAGAACTGAGGATTCTTTTCGCCTTCCCGGAAAAACGAAATTTTCCGGGAAGTGCTTTAAATCCCGACGAAGTGATTGTCTACCGCTTTGCGTACCTTTTTGAATGAGACGCCGCGAATTTCTTCAAGGAACTCTGATGTCGGGCATTCTGCTGCCATCTTTCCTTTTCAACGCGTGTCAGTCCCCTCCATCCTCCGATAAGCCTTCCCAAAATCCGGATCTAACGGCGGACGACGGTTTTCCACTGAATGAATTATCGTTCCGCGATCTACAGGAAAAAATGCAGAGTGGCGATCGATGACACGGTGTCGCGCTTTCGGCGGTGATCGAGTTGAACCCGGACGCGATGAGATAGCCGAAGCGTTGGATGCAGAGAGAAGGAACGGAACAATACGTGGACCTTTGCACGGAATTCCATTCCCCCTCTTCCTGGCCGGTGCGTATCAGGAAGACAAGTTGTTGGCGATTGCTTACGCCTACGAACAGGCTTCACTGAGAAGATCGGCGCCTGCTTTCAGAAGTGTCCTCTCGCAGGCGCGAACCGGACATGAGTTATCCGCTCTTACAACAGCAGGATGAGCAATAAAGCAATAAGAATGATGGCGCCAATGCTGAGATAGACACCTCCGCTGATTGAAGCCAGCTCCTTTTTTATTTCACGCACTTCATGTCGAAGGTTCTTTTTCTCAGCACGTGAAAGCCCTTCCTTGTCCATCGATTGGATCTCCTCGAGGCGCGTTTGCAATTGCGCCGCGCGGCTCTCGGCATTTTCGGTGGTGATTTTCGGGTCCGTGAGGTCTGCCGACATTACGGGTGAAGCGATCGTTAAAAGTAATGCGATCGCGATGGCGTTCTTCATATTACTGGTTTTCATGCGCTTGAACTTAGGTTAATTCAAGTACGCGGCTGTAAAAATCCCATGCCGCCGTTCTGCCAGGGAATAGTCCGGTTTAATTACTCCTTCGCGTCTTTATAGTCCTCAAGCGTATTGATATCTCCGTGCCTTTCCGGTTCAAACTTGTCGTCCGCGGATGATTGATCGCGATCCTTCTTTTCTTTAAGTTTTTCCGTATCTACAGGCATGTCGGGACGTGCATCACCATCAATAATGGGAGTTTCGCGTTGTTCTCTCGTTTTTTTATTCATGAGTTGTGTGATTCGTTGAAGGATGTGAATGGCAAAAAATTGTGCCGTGAAATGATACGTTAATGGCCGGTGACTCTTTGGACCTATATTTGCGAACTGAATGGCTGCGCATCGGCCAGTAGCAAATAGAGGATGTCGACCAGCTGTATATAACACCCTGCGCTTGTTTTTTCAATTCATTCGCCCTTAGTTTGTAACCCACGTAAAGGAAAATGACTGATAATTCGTTTCAAATCCTGCTTATTGAAGACGATGCCGACGATGCGGAGCTGACCATATACGCGTTGAGAAAGCATAATCTCGCAAATCCCATCATTCATATTGATGACGGTGAGAAGGCGTTGGATTTCCTTTTCGAGTCGGATGAGAAACCTTCACTCATTCTGCTCGATCTCAAGTTGCCGCGGGTGGACGGAATCCAGATCCTGCGCAGATTGAAGAATGATCCTGAGCGGCGCCATATTCCCGTGCTGGCCCTGATTTCCTCGAAAGAAGGAAGGAGTTACCTGGAATCGTTCGATCTTAAAGCAGACGGTTATATGATTAAGCCGGTGGACTATAAACAATTTTCAGCAGCCGTTGCCGATATTGGCATCAGTTCGGTTATCTTCAGCTCTTCGTCTGATAAACTCTAAGACAGGGACGCGTTTAACTCCTTTGCCAGAGTCGTTCGGCTACGATCCGGTTTTGAAACAAGAAATATAGATGAAACGCTCAATTCTAATGCTTGAGCATGACGAAGATGATCGTTATGTTACCCAGGCGGTCTTTGACGAGAACCACTACCCCGTGAAACTTCACTTCGTCGACAATAGCAACGATCTCTTCGCTTTTCTGATTTCCTGCGAAAAGGAAATCATTCCGTTCCCGGGATTAATACTGCTGAATCACTATGCGGCGCCGCTCAACGCTGTGCAGATCCTTGAAAATCTGAAGTCCAACCCGAAGTACGCGCATATCCCGGTCGTTGTTTTGTCCGGTACCATGAGCCGGGATATTGTCGACCGCTGTTATTCCATGGGCGCAAATTCTTTTATCAGGAAGCCCTCTACGGAGGCCGAGCTCAACGAAAAGATCAAGTCTTTTGTCAAATACTGGTTTGAAACCGTTCAGCTGCCCTGACGTCATGCCGACTCCAGCAGTTCGTTCCGGTATCGGGTAAGGATTGTGGATTTCGACAGGAACCCGACGTACTGGTCGCGGTCCACGACCGGAAGATTCCAGGCTTTCGTCTCCTCGAATTTTGTCAGCACCTGGTGCAAATTCTCGTGTGCCTGGATGACCGCTGCAGGCGCAGTCATGAGATCGCGTACTCTTGTTTCGCTGCTGCGGTTCGCGCTGAAGATCACACTCCGTATTTTGTCGAGGTGTACAATCCCGATCAGCTTCTTATCGTCGTCAACGACCGGGAATATGTTGCGGTTGGATTGTGCAATGACACGGATGAGCGCTTCCAGGTTGTCGTCGGGTTTCACAGCGGAAAAATTTGTCTCGATCAGTTCACTGATATTGAGCTTGCTGAGCAGGAATTTGTCGCGGGTGTCAATGCTGCCCTGTAGCATAGCCGCCAGTTTCCGTGAATCCATCGACAGGGTTTCGAAGAGGTGAGTGACTGTCAGGCTGAGCGCAGAAACAATCATCAGCGGGATCATCAGTTCATATCCGCCGGTGATCTCGGCGATAAGGAAGATTGCGGTGAGCGGGGCGTAGAAGATTCCACTGAGGATTCCCGCCATTGCCACGAGCGTGAAATTGCTCTCGGGCACGTCTGTAAAACCGAGTAACTTCACTACGCGCGCAAACACATATCCAAGGTAGGCGCCCACGAATAGTGCAGGAGCAAAATTGCCCCCATTGCCTCCGCTGCCGATGGTAACCGCCGCGGCCATCGGTTTAGCCAGGATTACCAGGGCGAGCAGCACGATATGCTCGCCGTCGCCTCCAAAAATCGGAAAAAGGATGCTGTTGTGAAAAAGCGTTTGTGGCGCGAGGGAAGCGAGTTGCTTGATCGTCCCGTATCCTTCGCCAAACAGCGGTGGCAGGATGACAATCATGACAAAAAGCAATAGACCACCCGTAATGGCTCGTGTCCAGCCGTTTCCGACCTGATGGATGCGATTTTCCGTCCACGTGTAGACGCGCGTGTAATAGAGCGAAACAAGTCCGGCCGCTATGCCCAGCAGAATGTAAAATGGAACGTTGTGATAATCGAAAGGCTGCTGCAAGGAAAACGACAGTGTAATACCCTCCTGAAGGATGATTTTCGAAACGAGCGCGCCTGAAGCTGCGGCGATGATCAGCGGTATAAAGGCAGCGGAGCTGACGTCTGCGAGCAAGACTTCGATCGCAAACAGAACACCAGCAATGGGTGAATTGAAGGCCGCCGCAATGCCGGCCGATGCGCCGCATGCCAGGAGGATAGTTCGCTCTTTATAACTCCGTTTGTAGGTGAGTCCGTAATTCGATCCGATTGCGGAACCCGTACTTACCATGGGAGATTCGAGACCCATCGATCCCCCGAAGCCTACGGTCAATGCGCTTGTGATCGTGTGCGCATAGGTCTGTTCGGCAGGAATTTTGCTCGATTTCTTTGCGATGGCATAAACAATTTCGGGATTTCCCTTGGGGAGTTTGCCATTGAGAAAATAACGGACATAAAATACCGTTAACAGAAGACCAACCGTTGGAAAAAGCGCGAAGAGAAAGAACTCTTCATAGTTGGTGGAGTAGAAGCTGACGAGTTGACCGATCGTGTGCACCACGTACTTTACCGCTACGGCGGCGACACCAGACGTGAGTCCTACCAGGATACTCGACAGGATGAGAAACTGCCGGGCCGATAGCTTGGACGCAAGATACAGGATTGGTTTCTTGATTAGATCATGCAGTAAATCGATCATCCCCGGCAATGTAAGCTTCCGAAATATAGTGATTTGATTTCTTTCCTGCGTTTTCAGAGGAAGACAACTTCTCCGCCCAACTTCTGTACAATTTTTGAATCTTCCCGAAGTTAATGTTGTAACTCAATTGTCAACCAAAAAAAGTGTTTAAGTATGAAGACCGATCGAATTCATTTTGTTACAAAGTTTAGAACCCTGTTTTTTTGCATGACCCTGCTGGTCTTGTTGGCGTCGTGTATGGATGATGACGACGGATTAGTAACCGAACCGGTCGAAGTGGCGTACGTGTCTATTTACAACGCAGCCCCTGATGCACCGGATCTCGATATTATCGTCGATGGTCGGGTGATCAATCGGAATCCGTTTGACTACACTTCCTATTCCGGATACCTCAATTTCTTTACCGGCACCCGGGACATCAAATTCAGCGCTGTCAATGCGAATAGCGCGCTTGTGGATACCACTTTTAACCTGGAGAACGGGAAGGCGTATTCACTGTTTGCTGTAAATGTTCTGCCCGATGTCGAGGCTTTACTCGTAGTTGACTCCGCTGCGGCGCCGGCCTCGGGTAAAGCGATGGTCCGTTTTGTGAATCTTTCGCCCGACGCTTCTGCATTTGAAGTATCGGCTGCAGAAGGCGCCAGTGCGCTGGCGTTTGCCCAAACTGCTTTCAAGCAGGCGACTGCTTTCTCGGAGGTGGATGCTGATACCTACACCTTCGAGGTAAAGAATGCCGGTTCATCCGATGTCATCATCAAAGCCGAGGATGTGGAGATTCGTCCGGGGCGATATTACACGATCATTACACGCGGATTTGTAACCGCTCCCGCCGGCAATAACAATGTGCTAAGTGTGGAAGTGCTGGATTGATCCGGGCACTGAAAATGGGGAATCACAAAAAACGTTTACCTGGGAGGGTAAACGTTTTTTTATGGTGAATCAAATTGTCGTTTCGTCATCGATGTCGGCATCGTCCGACAATAGATGCTGTTTCTCATCCGCCTTTTCTCCGGGCTTCTCCCGGGATTCCGCTTCCCCTTCCACGGGATTTTCGCGCTGTTGCTTGCTGTTGGGCTCGATAACCTGAGGCGGCTTCGGCGTATCTTTTGGCTCGTATGGCTCGCGTATTTTTTTGTTTTCGTTTTTCATAATTGACGCGGTTAGTTGCCCAATGTTTCAACAAAACCATGCCGCTCTGCTACGGGTGCGAATCGGGCGGCAGGACATCACACATTTTTTTGTGGCGGTATAGAATTTATATCAGGTGATGCAACGCGGTGTCAATCCGCAACATTTCTTAACAACCAAAATTAATATTCTATGGCAACTGCAACGAAGATTCAGGAGATGGCCGCTAAAGTTAACCCTGAGCATAAAGAGGGAAAGGTCGCACGGACAATCGAAGAACAAACAGCGAAGCTCCCTTCGGACGTATTTTTGTGGGCGGCCATTGGCGCCATGACTTGTTCGCTGACATTAAAGCTTCTCAAAAATGATCACATGTCATTATTCATCGGCCAATGGCCCGCACCCTTCCTGCTGTTTGGAATTTACAACAAGCTCGTGAAACAGGATGGTCACGACAAACAGGACAAATCACGGCGGTAAGGCTTGGTATTCAGCCGGCGTGGAACACTTCTGAAGGCCCGTCGCATCGCCGGATGTGGCGGGCTTGGTTTACCGATGCTTCATTCGGTAGTGGTATTTTTTTGTTCAGCGGGGTCCGGTAGGCGGGGACTTGATCGCAATCCAAACACTAATTGCAAATAACAATGGAACATGAGATACTTCTCGAGATGTCGAGACTTCTGGAGAGAACCGGCCTGGACGATGTAATTCCCGTAGTGCCGCCTTTGACGGAGCATCAGGATGATTTTATAGAGACTACCCTGATCAACTTAAAGAACCGGAATGCGCGGTACGAGAAGAGTGAGGCGCTGAACCAGGTGCAGTGGCTCATGGATACATACAATATCCAGATTGACGAACTGATAGAGCGGATTTCACAGTGAGGGATAAAGATATGACGAGGGAACAGGTTCTGATTAACGAGCTCATTGATCTCATGTGCAAAGGTGGTTGTGAGGCATTTGTTGGTAACTTTCAGCGCGACTCTACGGCCCTGTCACCCCGCGCCAACTGGACAGACCAAGACGTGTCAAAGGCAATTGACTACGTGCGGTATATGAATGAGTATTTTGGAAAGCAAGAGGCAATCGCCGTTGTTACGGCGCTGGTATCAAAGTATCATATTTCTCTCGAGGACATCACCATTCCTGCGACTTCGGCCGAGAAGGTGGGACTGGAAAGTTAGGTTGCATCGATCACGGTCACGTCATGCGCAATCGCAACCGTTTACGGGTCGATGACCCTATTCGCGCCCGATTCCCGCGAAAGCGGGACATTCTGCCACGTTTTTTTGGTTGGTAACTGAACATTCTCGTAAGTTTGCTATTTTGTGGGCAAGGTGGCGGCGAATTTCGTGACGTTCGCTTCGTCCGCCCACTTGAATACACCATCACCCCAAAGAAATTATAGTGGATCTAACGACTCTTTTTGGCGCAGAAAAAATCCTGCTGCACGACATCGATAAAATACAGAGTAATACACCGGACATCATCATTTGGGCCGCGCCCGTGATGTTCTTTTTCGTTCTGATTGAGTATGGCATCTCGTGGTATCAGAACAGAAAGTACTACGACAAAAAAGAAACGTTTGGCTCCATCTGGGTGGGCATTGGAAATGTTGCGATTGGCGCCGCACTGAAACTTGTCATCTTCGGTATCCTGGTCTGGGTATATAACCTGATCCCCTGGAGAATGGCATTGAACTGGTGGACGTTTATTCCCTGTTACATCCTGTTTGATCTCTGCAGCTACTGGGCACACAATATCTCGCACCGCCAACGCTTCTGGTGGGCGACCCATGTTGCGCATCACTCTGGCGAGTACTACAATCTCACGGTGTCCTTCCGCCTCAGCTGGGTGCAGTATATCAAGATCATTTTCTTTCTGCCGGTTTCCTTCCTCGGGTTTCATCCGGTGATAGTCTTCGTGACGAATCAGATCGCGGTGCTGTTTCAGTTTTGGGTACATACGGAATACATTCGCAAACTTCATCCCATTATCGAATACGTTCTGGCGACTCCTTCAAATCACCGTGTTCATCACGGCTCCCAGGAAAAGTATATCAACAAGAACTACGGCGCTACATTCATTATCTGGGACCGCATCTTTGGAACATACCAGGAGGAAGAAGAGCAGGTTCAGTACGGCCTTACACACAACATTGAGCACAAGGCAAATCCTTTCCACATCAACTTTCACGAATACGCGGACATGATCCGCGATGTGAAGAGCACAAAAAGTATCTCAAAAAAACTATTTTACATTTTTGGTGATCCGGGAAAGGTTGCCGCTGAAAAGAAGCGTGCGGCAGCGGAGCGCGAAAAGGCCTCGGTCGATGAGGAAGTGCTGGTCGGAAACTAATCGCCCGTCAACACCTCCGCGCGCTCGTGACGCAGCAATTTATAATCGACATAGAAGGTTCCGAACGGAACAACGCTCGCTCCCCACAACAAGAACATTCTTTTCCAACTCCAGGGATACTGGAACTTGGCGACGATCGTAAGTGCGATATATAGCACGAAGAGAACACCATGCGCCATGCCCACGACGCTGACCATAGCGGGCTTTCCGGCGAGGTACTTAAGAGGCATTGCCACCGCCAGTAAAATGATAAAAGAAAGTCCTTCAATAATTCCGGTCACACGCAGACGACCCAGGGTGTTAGACAAATTCATGTTACTCAAATAATCTCCAGTTGGTAATTTGTTCAAAAAAACTCCCGATAGATGAGGGAGCAACGACTATGCAAAAAATCAATCCGAAAAGCGCCCCGTAGAGGTGAGCATCGTGATTGATGTTGTCATTCGACCTTCTTCCCTGATACCAGGAGAAAAGAATATACAGCCCACCGAGAATAAATCCCGGCATGCAAAGCGCGAAGTAAATGCAGATGTCCGATAGGGGTTGAAAGATAATGAAGGCGAAAATGATAGCCGAGACGCCACCGGAGGCGCCAAGTGAATTGTATCCCGGATTATTCCGGTGCTTGAAGTAGGTTGGGATATCCGATACGATGATCGCCAGGATATACAGCGCGATGAAATACAGGCCTCCACTCTGTCCGAAGGTCACCTGAAACTGCCTTTCGATCGCCGTGCCGAAAAAATAAAAAGAGAACATGTTCCATAGAAGGTGCACATGATCTTTATGAACAAAGCCCGAAGACACAAACCGGTAATACTGCCGGTGGGTGTTAGTATAGTACGGGTTCATCATCAGGGATGATAACAGCGCCGGTGCCTGAAACGCATACAGGCTCAGGACCGTGGTTATACCAATGATGATGTAAGTTATGTACAATGGAAGCTTGCTTTACGTTTCCGGGCAAACATAAGCAATTTCTTCCTTCCTTAATGTCTTTCGTGGGAGGCAAAAAGCTGGAATTCGTCGGCGGGCGCTTCGTCGGGATTGAGGTTTACGATCGTCAATTCGCTGGCTGAGGCTTTGAAATACTCGTCTCCGATTTTCACTGTATACAACAGGCCTTTGTACTTGTTCTCACGGGGTTTCCCATAAATGGTACCCTTCAGATTCTTGTATAACACGGGGTCTCCGTTTCTTATTTTATCCATAATGTATTGTTCCGTATAAAAGTTATGCCTATGGGCAGCCATGGCATAATAATGTTTCCGATTTTCGGTCGCAAGCTATGAAAAAGTGGTGGATTGGTTGCTCGGGATTCTATTATAAACATTGGAGAGACAAATTCTATCCGAAGGGCGTGCCGCAGCGCAGGTGGTTTGAGTTCTATTGCGAGTCATTCGACACGGTGGAACTTAACGTCACCTTCTACCGGTATCCAAAACCGGATGCGCTCAAGGGATGGTATGGCCGGAGTCCGGATGATTTCCGGTTCACGGTAAAGGCTCCCCGGCTGATCACTCATTATAAGAAGTTTAACAACGCGGCCCGGGAAGCACGGGATTTTTACGACTTGGCTGCGAATGGTCTCGCGGACAAGCTGGGTTGCGTGCTCTTTCAGCTTCCACCCAACCTTGTCTACTCCGAGGCCAACCTTGACAACATCCTCACCACGCTGGATCCGGCGTTCACAAACGTCGTCGAATTCAGGCATGAGAGCTGGTGGAACACGCACGTCTTTCAGACGCTAAAACAACACAACATTACATTTTGTGGCATCAGCTATCCCTCGCTGCCGGACCAGGTAATCCGCTCGGTGCCTGTCCTGTACTACCGATTTCACGGCGTTCCCCAGCTTTATGCCTCTCCTTACACGCTCGCGAAAATGAGGGAGATCACCAACCGGATCAATGCCTTTCGCGGTGTAACCGATGTTTATTGTTACTTTAACAATGACATCCACGTGGAGGCTATACGGAATGCACTCCAACTTAAAAAGTTGACAATTGGGCAATTGGACAGTTGACAACGGGAGTAGGGCTTGTCGTGCGTCGTCCCCTCCCCAAATCCCGTCATCCTGAGCCTTAGCCGGGAATGCGCGGTGGAAGGCGAAGGACCCCGAATCGGTGAGACTAACTAAACAGTTGACAATTGGGCAATTGGACAGTTGACAACGGGGTGTAGTGCTGAACGGATTGTGGGCAGGAGCATGGGTTTTCCTTGTTATTAGCGAAAAAATAAGAAAATTCCGGGACGCGCTCGTACTTACGCTCTTATTAGACAGCCATTGTCAACTGTCAACTTCGTCAACTGTCAACTTTTCCAAGTGTCAACTATTAAATACTTTTGACAATGACGATCCGCTACGCCCTTCTCACCTTATTGACTCTTGCTGCCTGCGGCGAAAAGGAAATTCCACCTCCCGAGCCTGTTCTGCCACTTCCGTCTGCGGCGCAGATGCGCTGGCATGAGATGGAAATGAACGCGTTTATTCATTTTACCACCAATACGTTTACGGACAAGGAGTGGGGTTACGGGGACGAGGACCCTGCCATATTCAATCCCGCGCAGGTAGACGCGGACCAGTGGATAAAGACTTTCAAGGACACCGGATTTAAAGGCGCCATCCTCACGTGCAAGCACCACGACGGGTTTTGTCTCTGGCCGAGTAAATACACGGAACACGACGTGGAAAAAAGCCCCTGGAAGGAGGGCAACGGCGATGTTGTCCGTGAAGTCGCAGATGCATGCCGGAAGCACGGCCTGAAGTTTGGCGTCTATCTGTCACCGTGGGACCGGAATCACGCGGAGTACGGACGACCACCCTACATCGACTACTATCGCAATCAGCTTAAAGAGATCTTTAACACGTACGGACCGATATTTGAAATGTGGTTCGACGGCGCCAACGGGGGGACAGGGTACTATGGTGGCGCGGATGAAAGACGCACTATCCAGGGATCGACCTACTATCAATGGCCACAGACACTTCAGCTTGTGCGGGAAATGGAACCGGAGGTCATCTTTTTTAGTGATGCCGGGCCCGGTGTGCGGTGGGTGGGAAATGAACGCGGCGTCGCCGGGGAGACGAACTGGAACACGATTTCACCGGATACGTTGTACGCTGGCCAACCCGGAATTACCGACCTGCTGAACACCGGCCATCCGGAAGGCACGCATTGGATACCCGCAGAGGTTGACGTTTCCATCCGTCCGGGCTGGTTCTACCACGAACGGGAAGACTCGCTTGTCAAGTCACCGGAAAAACTTTTCGAAATTTACCTTACCTCCGTGGGTCGTGGCTCGACGCTTTTGCTGAACGTTCCTCCTGACAAGCGCGGTCTCCTTCACGAGAATGATGTCAGCGCGCTCCAGGAGTGGAGGAAAATGATCGACACCGAGCTGGGCGATAATCTGGCTGCACGTGCGGCGGTAACCGCCGGAGAATATCGCGGAGAAAATTCGCGTTACAGTCCTTCCAACACGACGGACGGCGATAAGGAAACGTATTGGACAACGAACGATGGAACGACTGCTAATTATCTCGAAGTTGATCTCGGCGAAACGAAGGAGGTTAAGTATCTGTTGATCCAGGAATATATTCGTTTGGGACAGCGCGTCAAAAAATTCAGCGTCGACAGCTGGCAGAACGACTCCTGGCAACCACTCGCATCAGCGACAACCATCGGGTATAAGAGAATCCTGAAGTTCGAACCCGTCCGGACTGACCGCCTGCGGATCAGCATCACCGACTCCAAGGCTTGCCCGGTGATTTCAAATGTTGAAGTGTATTAGCGAGCCGTCAGCTCTTTTAATGTGAATGCGTGTTGCATTACAGCGACACCCCGCGTTTCCAGGGAATGAAATCGTCCTGGTTGAGCTGGGTTGCTTTTGCTTTCTTGCGACCGCTGGCAACTTCTATGATCAGGTCGAGAATTTCTTCTCCGCACCGCTCGATAGTTTTGTTTCCGGAAATCACTTCGCCGCAGTCGACGTCGATGATGTCCGGCATTCTTTTCGCCAGCGGAGTGTTGGACGACACCTTGATTACGGGTACAATGGGATTGCCCGTCGGTGTTCCGAGTCCCGTTGTAAACAACATGATGTTTGCGCCGGATCCCGCCATCGCGGTGGTGCTCTCGACGTCGTTACCGGGCGTGCAGAGAAGATTGAGTCCCGGACGCCGAACGTACTCCGTGTAGTCGAGTACGTCGGACACAGGTGAGGTGCCACCTTTCTTGGCCGCCCCTGCTGATTTCATGGCATCGGTGATCAGCCCGTCCTTGATGTTACCCGGAGAGGGATTCATGTCGAAGCCTGAGCCGACAGCTTCCGCCGCACGCGAGTATGCGCGCATCAGTTCGATGAAACGACTTGCGGCCTTGTCGTCGACACAACGATTGATCAACTCCTGTTCAACTCCGCAGAGTTCCGGAAATTCGGATAAGATGGAAGTTCCGCCCAGCGCAGCCACGAGGTCCGACGTGTGACCGATGGCCGGGTTTGCCGAAATCCCGGAGAAACCGTCCGACCCACCACACTCAAGCCCGACGACGAGTTTACTGAGCGGCGCGGGTTTGCGCTCTTCCTTGTCGAGCTCCGCGAGATGGAGGAAGGTCTGCCTGATGGCATTGACGAGTAATGCCTGCTCCGTTCCTTCCTTTTGTTGCTCCAGCACGACGAGTGGCTTGGAAAAAGAAGGATTGTGTTTGCGTAGCTTCTCCATGAGGATATCGACCTGTGCGTTCTGACAACCCAGGCTGAGTACAGTTGCACCCGCGACATTCGGATTATTGATGTATCCCGCCAGCAACGCGCACAATGCTTCAGAGTCCTGCCTCGTGCCACCGCAGCCCCCGTCATGGGTGAGGAACTTTATGCCATCGATATTTTTGAAGACGCGTGATTTCTTTCCCTCCTCGTCAGGTGAAAACGGGTGAGAGCTGATCTCCTCCGTTTTTCCCTGTTGGTACATTTGAACCAACTCGCTGACATAGGACTTATACACCTGAGGTTTTGAAAAGCCCAGAGCCTCCTCGAACGCGTGCCGGATGGCGAGCACGTTCCTGTTTTCACAAAAGACCAGTGGCAGAACAACCCAATAGTTCGCGGTGCCTACCTGGCCATCTTTCCGGTGATAACCGAGAAAAGTCTTGTCTTTCCAGCGCGACACGTCCGGAGCATTCCAGATAAAAGTTTTATTCCTTCCCGAGAAAGCAGAGGCGGTGTGCTTGACATTCTGCGTGTTCACCGAGCCGCCGGCCCCGATCGGTTTTACGGCCTTTCCCACCAGAACTCCATACATGATGATTTCGGAATCCGGTGACAACGGATTCATGACAAATTTGTGCTTGGCGGGAATATTTTCCGCCAGCGTGGCCGAGCTGCCGTTGAAGGACACCTTTTCACCGGCCTTCAGGTCAGTCAGGGCAACAAATACATTGTCCGACGGGTGTATCTTGAGAAATTGCGTTGACATGGTCAGCAACAGAATTGAAACGGGACCAATTTACAGTTTTTCGCTCTTTTTATTATTTATAAGGAAGGATTCTCAAAGATAGTTTCAGTGTGGGATATTTTGCCGGAATACCCTTACCTTCAACGCTTGAATTTTGTTATTGAAAAGTCATGAGTAAAGGAAAAGTCGTCACTTTTGGCGAAGTCATGCTGCGTTTTTCCACGCAGGCGTTTTCCCGATTTACACAAGCCACTGCTTTTGATGTTACCTACGCCGGCGCGGAGGCCAACGTGGCGGCGTCAGCCGCGCGGTTTGAAATGCAGGCTGCACATGTGACGCGCTTTCCGGCAAATGACCTGGGAATGGCGGCAACGGAAGCCCTGAGGAAACACGGCGTCGACACCAGCTCCATTATATACGGAGAAGAGCGCATGGGCTTGTACTTCCTGGAAAATGGCGCCATGCAGCGCGCGTCACGAATCATCTACGACCGGTTTGATTCAGCATTCGCCAGCATCGCACCCGGGATGATCGACTGGGACCGAGCGCTGGAGGGAGCGTCCTGGTTTCATTGGACAGGGATAACACCCGCAATTTCCCAGGGAGCCGCCGATGTTTGCCTCGAGGCGCTGAACACTGCGCGAAAAAAAGGTATTGTGATTTCAGGCGACATCAACTACCGAAGAAATTTATGGCAGTATGGAAAGACGGCGGGCCAGGTTATGCCTGGATTGATTGAACACTGCGACGTCGTGATTGCCGGAATTACCGACATGGAAAACTGTGCATCGGTATCGGGCTCGTCCTATGAAAAGGCCTGCGATAGTTTCAATAAAAGATTCCCCAACGCGAAAAGGATTGCGACCACCGAGCGCGTGTCGATCAGTTCATCGCACAACCGGATATCCGCCCTGCTTTGGAACGGTAAACTGCTGCGGTCGCAGGAATATGATCTGACCCACATCGTCGACCGCGTAGGCTCTGGCGACGCCTTCATGGCGGGACTCGTATATGCGATTTTGAACGGGCGCGACGATCAGGACGCCCTCGAATTTGCAACGGCGGCGTCCGCACTTAAGCACTCCATCGAAGGAGACGTAAATCTTTCAACGGTAGAAGAAGTTGACGGACTGGTGAAAGGGCAGAATGTCGGAAAACTTTTAAGATAGAACAGATGGCTTTCAGTAAAGAAGAAATTGTTGGCGTGATGCGCGACACAGGCATGGTTCCTCTTTTTACGCACGACAATGCCGACGAAGCGCAACAGGTGGTCGAAGCCGCGTATCGTGGCGGCGTCCGCGCTTTTGAATTCACGAACCGGCGTGCAAATTCGTTCGAGATATTTTCCCATCTCGTGCGGGAACGGGCGAAATTTCCCGACCTGATGCTCGGCATTGGAACGGTCATGGACGGCGCGACGACGGAAAAATTCATCGATGCAGGCGCGGATTTTATCATTTCGCCGATCCTGAAGCTCGAGATGGCGGAGGTATGCCGCACGCGCAATGTGCCCTGGATACCCGGATGCGCAACGCTGACGGAGATTGTAACGGCGAAGGAAAATGGGGCAGCAGTTATCAAGGTCTTCCCTGGAAGTGTGCTGGGCCCTGGTTTTGTCTCTGCTATTATGCCTGTCGTGCCCGACCTGAAACTCATGATCACCGGTGGTGTGGAGCCCACGAAGGAAAGTCTCTCTGCCTGGTTTAAGGCGGGCGCGATGTGTGTGGGCATGGGCTCGCAATTGTTCACAAAGGAAATTCTTCAAACGCGAAATTGGGAGCTTCTTACAAAACGTGTATCCTCAGCGTTGGGAGAGATTCAAAATTTAAGAATCTAAAATCTAAATGCCTGGGACTTGGAACCCGGTTGGTAATTGGAACAACTGTGCTTCGAATTGTCTCCCGCCCTTTCAGGGCTTTTGTAGCGGCATCAATATAACCCAGGCCTACTCGCTGGCGCTCGTCAACCTGGGCTGGTATCTATTGCCCTTTTAGGGCTTCGATGTGAATCAATTTCACCAGGCCTTGTCTAGTCCTGAAATAGGTTTACAGGATTGTAAACTTAGAACAGGATTATATGAATCAAAAAATCAAATTAGTACCGGTTTATGAGGAGCCGTTCAGACGGATGGTGATTGAGGAATACTTGGCCACTAGATGTCAAAAAAAGGATTTGTTAGCAAAGCATGGGATTGCAGGAAAAGGTGCAATTCAGCTATGGATGTGCCTAGATGGTTATGATGATCCTCATTAAGAAGCGAAAGCGAAGGCAAAAGCTTAAATTTGTGTTGCCCATTGTAACCCACGTACCAATGCCCAGTGATAACCAAAACATGCATGATCTTCAAAAGAAGATTCAGCAGTTGGAGCGGCAGCTTGAGGATGAGAAACTGCGCTCGGAACTTTATTTGAGAATTATTGAGAAGGCAGAGGCGGAGCTAAAGATTCAAATCAAAAAAAGCCCTCCACCAAGTGATCCTTGAGACCAAAGAGACATATCCAGCCATTGGCCTGGCTTGATTGTGTCGATTGCTTGGACGATACAGTGCTCCGAATTGTATTGCGCCCTTTCAGGGCTTTCATTCGAAAACGCATCAACCCAGGCCTCCTCGCTGGCGCTCGTCAACCTGGGCTGGTATCTAGCGCCCTTTCAGGGCTTCGGTAACGTGCATCATGTCGGCAGAACTCTTAGTTCGCAACAAGTCAACAGGCATGAATTCAATCCCCGGCGTATATTCTGGTGTGAACCGACACTCGACCTCGGCGAATCTGTGATCCTCTGCGAAGGACAATCGCATACACTGGATGCCGGCCCGAATTGGAAAAGTTATTCAGGACAAGCGCGGCCGCTTAGACTTGTTCCGGATCGCCGCGTCAGTTTCAGCGAAGCGTGGTCCATACTGGCAAAAAATACCGTGTCTAAATCTTCCGCTGGAACGTCGCCAGTGAAATAGTCTAATGAATCACCACTAGTGGCCAGTAAAAAACATGTTGTCCGGTCAACTTTCATAGGGAAAACACTTGAATTTTGACCGTGAGGAGTTGGTTGCCGGTTTCGGATTTTCAAGCGTGTGGACCATCGAATTCGAGTGTTTTATGCATGTATTTTGAATACTTCATAACCAATAAAAAGTTTAACTGGCCACTGGTGACTCTGACCTTCAAATACTCCACCTTATTGAAAACTTCAACTTCCCATCCTTGTTGCCGCAACTCGAAGAACTCCGACGCCAGGATTTTATACTTTTGACAAGGCAGAACGAGCTGAGGAGCCTGCTGCGTCCAATAGCCCTGAAAGGGCGCAAGACTCTAGCCCAGGTTGACGAGCGCCAGCGAGGAGGCCTGGGTTGATGCGTTGACAAATGAAAGCCCTGAAAGGGCGAAAGACGGGATGCTCCATCGCGAGGTAGAGTC
>JBIQIY010000036.1:16597-41987 GCA_044507775.1 Flammeovirgaceae bacterium
TCATATCCATTTTCCACAGCGCCGTGTTTGACAATACCTGCCGGACTACGTCACCGGAATGGGGTGAGGTCGGCAACGAACTTCGCGATGATGCACGTTACCAAAGCCCTGAAAGGGCGCTAGATATCAGCCCAGGTTGACGAGCGCCAGCGAGGAGGCCTGGGTTGATGCGTTGTCAAATGAAAGCCCTGAAAGGGCGAAAGACGGGATGCTCCATCGCGAGGTAGAGTCAGTCTCAGGAACCTTCCTCGTCCAACAACTCAAGGACGTGTCTTTCAACGGCGGATAGCAGGCCAGGGACTTTTGTCATATCCATTTTCCACAGCGCCGTGTTTGACAATACCTGCCGGACTACGTCACCAGGAGATGACCTGCTCCATGCCATTTTGAAGACTTCCAAAATCTCGGGGGTGTCATGAACGGGAATAGGTTCGCCCTTCCATTCGCCTTTATAGAAGACGATTAACGCGGCGAGTGCGCGCAGCAACCGGACGGGAAGTTCATTCCTGCGTTTTTGATATTCCAGGATCGATGGTAAAACCCGCACCTGGAACTTCGAGACACTATTCAGAGCAATTGACTTCAATTCGTGGCGGATAAACGGATTCCTGAACCGGTCCATAACATCCCTCGCGAACTGACGAAGTTCATCTTCGGGCAGGTCGAGCGTAGGAATAATCTCTTCACTAATGGCTTCCTGAATGAATTTTCCCGTCGCCGGGTCATCGATTGCGTCCTTAACGGTTCGCAAGCCTCGCAGCCACGCAACGGGGACCATACACGTATGGGCACCGTTCAGGATGCGAACTTTGCTGATCCGGAATGGGGTGAGGTCGGCAACGAACTTCGCGTTTAAACCCACCTCTGCAAGCGGAAGCTCTCTTTGAAGTTTCTCCACAGCGCCCGGGGTCCCGAGAGGCTGGATCACCCACAGGTGATAAGGCTCGGCGGCGACGAGTAGAGGATCCATATAGCCTGTTTGCCTCCATATTTCCGGAGCGTCGTCCTTCGGAAAACCTGGAACGATGCGATCAACCAGTGTATTGCAAAACAATATGTGCTCGTGAACCCAGGTGCGGAATCCATCGTCGAGTTTCCAGTGTCTGATGTATTGATCGATCGTGTCCCGCAGCGTTGCACCGTTTCCTTCAATGAGTTCGCACGGCAGCACGGTGACCCCTTTTTGTTTATCGCCGCGAAAGAACCGATACCGGTGCAGCAGCAATGCGGTCAGTTTGCCGGGAAAGGATTGTGCAACAACATCGGGGCCCGAATCGGTGGGGTCGAATCGAATGCCCGCCTCGGTGGTATTCGAGATGATGAAAGACAGATCCGGATTTTCTCCGGCTGTCAGGAAGTCCCTGTAACTCAGGAATGGGTTGATCACTCCGGAGACGGCTTGCACGAGGCGTATTTCACGCATAGCTGTGCCGTTGTGAATACCATTGAGCACCACGTGATATAGGCCGTCCTGGGCTTCAAACCGCACGTCTGTTTCCGTTGAATTGGATTGAACGATCTGAACCGCACCGTTAAATCCCGCTTTCTCATTGAGGATATCCACCATCCAGTCGGCAAATCCGCGAAGGAAGTTTCCCTTTCCGAACTGAAGGACTTTGACAGGTTTATCCTGGGGCAGTAAAGCGTTCGAGCGATTGAGTTGTTTCAGCATATCAGTTTCAGCAGCGCACGGGTGTTCTGATCGGAGTTCTTTTCGGGTTGCTTTAATATCAGAGAGGACGCGCGGACGTTTTGTTCATGTTAACTCCTGGATTTTGACGGCATCCATGTCCGAGTAGTCGAGATTTTCGCCGGCCATACCCCAGATGAAAGCGTAGGAGGAAGTACCGGCGCCGCAGTGGATGGACCATGGCGGCGAAAGGACTGCTTCCTGATTGTTCACCCAGATGTGGCGTGTTTCGCCTGGTGTCCCCAGGAAATGGCACACCCGGTTGTCACCAGCGATGTCAAAATAAAAATACACTTCCATCCGCCGGTCGTGCGTGTGGGCCGGCATCGTGTTCCATACGCTTCCGCTTTTTAGTTCGGTGAGTCCCATCTGCAACTGGCAGGTGGGAAGGATGCTGTTGACGATGAGCTTGCGGATAGTCCGGGCGTTGGATGTTTCCGGCGAACCCACTTCCGCCACTTCCGCATCGCCGTGGCCGATCTTGCGGGTGGGGTAGACGGCATGCGCCGGCGCGCTGTTGTAATAAAACAGCGGCTGACTGTTTGCAGACGCCTGAAAGACGACTTTTTTTGTACCTCTTCCAACATAGAGCGCCTCCTTTTTTTCAAGTTCGAAATCCACTCCATCAACCGAAACGACGCCGGTTTCACCAACATTGATGATCCCGATTTCACGGCGTTGAAGGAAAAAATCCGCTTTCAACTCTTCGCTGGTTTCAAGGGAGACAGGTCCTGTTACAGGTTTCACCCCACCGGCGATGAGGCGGTCATAGTGTATGTAATGGTGCGTGATGGCGTCATTCGCAAAAAGCGAAGTGAGAAGGAATTCGTCCCTGAGCTGTTGAGTGCCATACCGTTTGAAGTCCTCTGGGTGGACAGCGTAATGCTTTAACATTGAATCTATGCGGATGCGTAATCGATTGCCCAATATAGTGGAATTTTTCCTTTCGGGCCCGCGCGTCCTTATACGCCCAGAACAGCCGGATGTCATTATCAGAAACAACTTCCCCCAATAACTTATAACTTACAACTCATAACTTACAACTTACAACTTACCATGGTACACAAAGCTGAGTCATCCCCAACAACCCACGTCCGGCCAGGCCTCTCCCGGAGGCTCGCCCACACCGATCACTTGATGATGGCCGTGATCGACTTCGCCGATGGCCCCTGGGCGGAGCCTGAACCCCTTCAAAATCACGTGCACGAACAGGTCACCTACGTTGCGGAAGGGGAGATCATCTTCTTTTGCGAAGGGGAACCCGAAGAACGTCTTCAGGCTGGCGATATCTTTTCAGTTCCATCCAACAAGAAGCACGGCATCCAGCTGTTAACGCGCACGGCGAAGTTGATTGACACCTTTAATCCCATTCGCGAAGACTTCCTGAAAAAGTAGCCCTTTTCAGTCGTCTTGAGGTGAGGGCACTGCGAATGGATTTCGCCCTTTGATACAATTATTTTCTCTTTTAAGTCCAAAAACGCACCGATTTCGGCGGACAATTTTCTAAATTCATGCTAGAAGGAGGAGTATGAAAAGGAACGTCATCTTAATTATGCTTGCGTTGGTCTCGCGGTGGTTTACGGCAGATGCTCAAACCGATGAATACCGCTTTAGCCGCATAAACGTAAATCATGGACTCTCCAATAACCAGATAAAAACCATCTTCAAAGACCGCCGTGGATTCTTATGGATTGGCACAATTTCCGGGTTGAACCGCTACGATGGCTACAACTTCCGGACGTTCATCAGTGACCCCGGCGACAGCACTTCACTCATCAGCAGTGATATCAACAGAATATTCGAAGGCCCGGGTGGAAAACTCTGGATCCACACGTGGTCCGGAATAAATATTTACGATCCCCTGACAGAAACCTTTGATCGCAACGCCGATCGAAGTCTGGCGACCCTGTCAATCCCGGCTGGAGTGATCAATGATATCAAGCAGGACGCAGTGGGGAATTTCTGGTTTCTCCATTCTACCGAAGGACTTTTCCGATATTCTCCGACGGACAAGGAGACCGTCAAGATTGGCTTTGCAGAAAATGACAGCACGCTGACAGCCACGAAGCGCATCGCTGCGTGGAATCAGGATGCCACTGGAAATATCTGGGTCCTGCATACGAATGGCATCCTGGAGAAAATCAACCCGGCGACATTGAAGGTAGAATACCGCAATCGCGCGCTACAAAAGTCTTTCCGGAACCAGACGTTGGAGTATCAGTTCATGGCCGATCGCGATGGTGACCTCTGGTTCTACATCAACAATCATAACACCGGAGTCTTCCGGTTTCGTCCGTCGGACGAGGAATGGAGTCACTTTGATCAGACAAGCGAGCCGCGCTTGAACTCCAGCATCGTGCGAGGGATCGTCGAAGACCAGTCGGGCGTGCTCTGGATCGCAACGGACCACGGGGGAATCAATCTCCTCGATAAAAAAGATATGTCCACGAGTTACATTCTGAGTAATCCTGAGGACGAGAAAAGTTTGAGTCAGAACAGCATCAACGTGTTGTACAAGGATAAGAACGATATCATTTGGGCGGGTACGTTCAAGAACGGAGTGTCGTATTACCACCCCAATATCAACCGGTTCAAGCTTTTCCGCAACCAGGTATCCAATCCGAACAGTCTTCCTTTCAATGACATCAACACACTGGTGGAGGATAAGCATCGCAATATCTGGATAGGCACCAACGGAGGAGGCCTCATCTACTTTGATCGCAGGAAAAACTCATACACACAATATTTGCATGACCCCGGCAACCCGAACAGTCTCAGCACAGATGTGATCGTGAGCCTGTGTCTCGATCGCCGTGGAAAATTGTGGATCGGAACATACTTCGGCGGACTTCAGTCTTTCGACGGACAGCGATTTGTCACGTACAAGTACCGGCCCGACGACCCAGGCAGTATCAGTGACAATAGCATCTGGGAAATATTTGAAGACTCGCGCGGCAACCTATGGATCGGCACGCTGACGCAAGGAGCCAATATGTTTGACCGGGCTGCTAATAAGTTCGTTCGATACAATGTGGGTGATGCCAATTCCATTCATGCCAGCTACGTGCCGGCATTCATGGAAGATCGGGAAGGTAATCTTTGGATCGGGACCGGCTACGGCATCGAAGTACTCGACCACAGTTCAGGAAAGTTTACTCACTACCTGAATCGGACAGGCGACCTCACTACGGTCAGCAACAACAGTGTGCTCTCGATGTATGAAGACAGTCGCGGACTGATCTGGATTGGAACCCACGGTGGTCTGAATCTTTTTGACCGACAAACAAAGACGTTTTCTGCATATACCAAAACGGATGGACTCCCGCACAATTCCATCCTGACCATCCTGGAAGACAACAACCACGATCTGTGGGTAAGTACGCCGCACGGTATCTCGAACGTGAAGATTCGTGCAGGCCAGGCGGAAGATTCGCTGAGCCTGACTTTCAAGAATTACGACGAGAAAGATGGTTTACAAGGAATTCAGTTCAATGAAAATGCGGCTTGCAAAACGGCCGATGGTGAGTTGATCTTCGCCGGCGCGGACGGTTTTAACATATTCAAGCCGGAAACCATCGGAACCAACACACGGGTTCCGAATGTGATTCTGACCGATTTTCAGATTTTTAACCGTTCAGTCGGCATCGGTGAAGAAAGAAACGGGAAGGTAATTTTGAAGGAGTCGATCAGCGAATCCGAAAGCATCATCCTCGAGTACAGCGACAACGTGTTTTCTCTCGAGTTTGCAACGCTGAGCCAGTTTCATCCTGAGAAAAGCCAGTACCAATACATGCTGGAAGGATTCAACGAGGAATGGACCACCACCGAGGCGTCACAGCGAAAAGTCACCTACACCAACCTCGACCCGGGAGCCTACATATTCAGAGTGAAAGCCGCCAACAACGACGGCATCTGGAACGAACATCCAACCGAACTCCATATAAAAGTATTGCCGCCATTCTGGAAGTCGCCCGCTGCATTTGTTATCTACGCACTCGCTACGTTGGCCGCGTTACTTGTCGCCCGGTGGCTTATCCTCTATAATGAGCGGATCAATTTCCAGATCCAGCAGGAGCGCGAGAATGCGCACAGGCTGCACGAGCTCGATATGATCAAAATCAAATTTTTTACGAACATCAGCCATGAATTCAGAACTCCCTTGACCCTCATCCTCACGCCGATGGAGAAGATGTTGAGAAGCGCCACCGATGTAGAGCAAAAGAAGCAGTTCCAGCTTATTCATCGCAATGCGCGGCGGCTGCTGAACCTTGTCAATCAGCTGCTGGATTTCCGCAAGATGGAAGTGCAGGAGTTCCGGTACAATCCATCGGAAGGCGACATCGTCAGGTTCGTCCGCGACCTCTTCTACTCTTTCTCCGACCTTTCTGAAAAGAACGACATTAACTTCACCTTCGAAACAACCATTGCCCAGCTCGAAACTTTATTTGACCAGGACAAGCTGGAAAAGATATTGTTTAACCTCCTGTCGAATGCCTTCAAGTTTACTCCCGCGCACGGTTCGGTTTCATTAAGCCTGAATTCAATAAAGGAAGGAGACACCCACTTTCTCGAAATAAAGGTCAGGGATAGCGGTATCGGAATCCCGGCGGACAAGCAGGAAAAGATCTTTGAGCGCTTCTTCCAGGATGATCTTCCGCGGAGCATGGTAAACCAGGGCAGTGGCATTGGTTTGTCTATCACCCGTGAATTTGTCAAGATCCATGGGGGAGAGATCGAGGTGGAAAGCGAGCCGGGCAGAGGAAGTTGCTTCACGGTGAGGCTACCTTTAGCGGAGGTGAGCCAACCGCTTTACGAGGAGGTAGCAGAGTTGGCCCCCGTGAAAACGGTGACGACGAAATTCGATGAAGATTCCGTGATAGAATCGCAGCACAAGCCCGTCCTGCTGTTGGTGGAAGACAATGAAGATTTCCGTTTCTACCTGAAAGACAACCTGCAATTGCAGTATTCCATCCTGGAAGCAAGAAACGGCCGCGAGGGACTGGACAAGGCTGTTGCATCCATGCCCGACCTGATCGTTAGTGACATTATGATGCCGGAGATGAATGGCATCGAACTATGCAGGAAGATCAAGACCGATCCGCGGACGTCACATATCCCGGTAGTGATGCTCACGGCCCGAACGGCGGAGGAGCAAAAGATCGAAGGTTTTGAATCCGGTGCCAACGACTATATCAGCAAGCCCTTTAACTTCGAGATCCTTCAGTCCAGAATCAGAAATCTTATTGCTCAGCGCGAAGCGTTTCGGAAGGTTTTCCACAAGCATGTCGATATAAAAACAGCTGACGTGGCAATCACTTCGCTGGATGAGAAACTGATCCGGAAGGCGATCCAAATCGTAGAGGAAAACATGGGAGAGCCCGACTTTTCCGTAGAAAAATTCAGCCGCGAGTTGGGCATGAGTCGTGTTCATCTATACAAGAAGCTCCTATCACTGACCGGAAAATCGCCGATCGAATTTATCCGCACGATCCGCTTGCAACGGGCGGCCCAGCTGCTGCAGAAGAGTCAGCTTTCGGTTTCCGAAATCGCTTACCAGGTGGGATTTAACAACCCTAAATATTTCAGCAAATATTTCAAGGATGAGTTCAACATCTTGCCTTCCGCGTATGCGAGTGGAAACAAATGAATCCCTTCAGGCAACATTTGGAACCCGTTTCGCAGAAAACAATTTCATATAAGCAACAAATCGGCCCGTAATCATAACGATTTCATACCCCGTGCCGCACGATCACCGGTATACATTTGCCTTTAGAAATGTGATACCGGAGATGGATAAACTGAAAAGGAAAAGTAAACTGATGTTCGCCCTGGAGATTGCGCTCTATTTTGTGATCGCAATAACCGTTGCCTTGGCGATTATCCTCTAGCTCATTTCTGCGTGTTCCGAAGCCTCGGGACGCTATTTCTGGCCGTTCGTTAACAAAAGGACCCCTCATTTGAAACATTTTAGTACCTCCTGTTAACGCCAGCGACACATCTCCTGAACATTCCATACCCTGAAAACGCAGCCGGCAGCCTACCTTTACCGAAACCGATTGCGGAAGGGTTTGTGCTTTTGCGGCAAACGCTCACAATCCGGAACCTAACAACACCTATATGCATATGAGAAAATTCTACAGATGTCTGATCCGATCCGCCACTGTTTTGACGATGGTGATGGTAGCCTTTTCTGCCATCGCTCAGAAGAAAGTGGTCACGGGCAATGTGACGGATCCGCAGGGCAGCCCGATCCCTGGCGTTAACGTGATCATCAAAGGTACCACCACGGGTACCACCACCGATGCGGGGGGAGATTTTACAATCGAAGCATCCGAGAGCGACGTACTCCAGTTTTCATTTATCGGATTTTCGCCCACTGAAGCTCAGGTTGGCAACCGTACGCGGATCGATATCCGAATGGAAGAGGATGTCGCCACCTTGCAAGAAGTGGTGATCGTCGGTTATGGCGAGATGAGGAGGGCGGATCTCACCACCGCCCAAACTTCTATTTCCTCGGAAGACATCCAGCGAACCTTTAACACTACCATCGAGCAGGCGATACAGGGCAGATCCGCAGGTGTGTATGTCACTCAAAATACAGGCGCGCCCGGGGGCGGAATTTCGGTGAACATACGCGGTATCAACTCGATCAGTGGAAGCAACGAGCCCCTTTATGTAGTGGACGGCGTTCAGATACAAGGCTCGACCTCGGTGGGGGGTGACAACCCGCTTTCGTCGCTCAACCCGGCCGATATTGAGAGCATGGAAATCCTCCAGGGTCCGTCCGCAACTGCGATCTACGGATCCCGGGCGACCAATGGGGTGGTGCTGATCAATACCAAGCGCGGCAAGTCGGGCGATATCAAGATCTCATACGGCGTGACCTACAGTATCCAGACGTCGCCCGAAGACCTGACGGTCATGAACCTCCGCCAGTATGCGCAAATGGAAAACGAGTACAAGGAAATCGCAGGCGGTGATGTGCGGGAGGATTTCCTGGATCCATCGATACTGGGCGTCGGAACCAACTGGCAGGATGAGCTATTCAAATCAGCGGCGATGCAAAAACATCAGCTCAGTTTGAGCGGTGGCACGGACAAGACGACGTATTATTTGTCCGGAGAGCGAATGATCCAGGATGGGATCGCCCTGGGTTCGGGATTCAAGAGAACTTCCGTAAGACTGAATATCGACAACAAGCCGCGCGACTGGTTTTCGATCGGCGCGAACATCAACTACTCTCAAACAGATGAGAACCTTGCGTCTAACAACCTCAACGAAAATAACCTCATCGTTAGCGCAATCCAGTTGGGGCCTCAGATACCCGTCAAGAATTTCGATGGTACCTACGGCGGAGGTAATCTTACCAATAGTGGGGCTGAACAGTTTGCTCCTCCTAACCCCGTCGGTATTGCCGACATTTCAACCAACGAATTGACTCGCCGGAGATTGCTCGGCGGACTAAACGCAGGCATCAAGATCATCGATGGCCTTGAACTTCGCTCGAACTTTAATACCGACATCGGCTTTTCAAACTCTACTTACTACCTGCCAACATACGAATTCGGTTATCAAAAAAACCTGAACGCGTCGCTCGAGAACAATCACAACCTGAATACTTATTGGGGTTGGAGCCAGACTTTGCAGTATGTCAAGCAGGTGGGCAAACATCACATCAATGCGATGGTAACGCACGAAGCACAGGAGTCCGAATGGAAAAACCTGCGTGGCACGAGAAAAGGATTTCTGACAAATGAAGTCATTGACCTCAATGCAGGCGACGGCGACCAGGCAGGCAACGCCGGCGGGCAAGGAACCTGGGCCATGGAGTCTTACCTGGGTCGTTTGAACTATAATTTCAGCGACCGGTACATTGTCACCGCGGCATTCCGCGCCGATGGCTCTGTGAACTTTGGCCCACAAAATAAATGGGGTTATTTTCCATCGGTGTCAGCTGCGTGGAGAGTGTCTGAAGAATCGTTTTTCAAAGCGGATTTTGTCAGCGATCTGAGGTTGCGTTACGAGACCGGTCTAACCGGTAATCAGGGCAACGGCGGTGCCATCTATGGTGCTTTCGCGGATGCACTACCGACGCAATGGGGACCGGGCTTCCGGCCGGCAAACTATCCCAACCCCAACTATAAATGGGAAGAGACGGCGACCAACAATTTTGGACTCACGCTGGGATTGTTTAACAATCGTATTACGCTGGATGCGGACTACTACATTAAGAATACTGATAACCTGATCCTCCAAAGTGAATTGCCCTGGTACATGGGTACCCGGGGCGATGCCGCGGTTACGGCTCCTACCGTCAACGTTGGATCACTCGAGAACAAGGGGTGGGGTATCTCAATCAATACGGTAAACCTCAACAGCAACGGACTGACCTGGACGTCCAATTTGAATGTGTCGGGATTCAGGACTAAGATTACCGCACTGACCACCGGGTCATCACACATCACCCGGGAAGCACCCGACTGGTTTCTTCCAAACTTCGCGCAACGCTCCCTGGTTGGAGAGGCGCCTTGGCTTTTCTACGGTTATTTTGAGGACGGAATCTTCCAAAGCGTAGAGGAACTGGAAGCGAGTGCCCTGCCAGTTGACAACAATGGCGACGAACGTCCTATCGCTGAAAACGGCATCTGGGTAGGCGATGTAAAATACAGAGACGTCAGCGGTCCGGACGGAGTCCCCGATGGCAAGATCACCGCAGACGACAGAACGTTGATCGGTAGCCCCTGGCCAAAATGGTTTGGCGGATTTACGAACAGCTTCTCGTTCAAAGGTTTTGATGTGAGTATACTGATCACTGCCAGCTATGGCAACCAGGTCTACAATTACCTGCGCTATCAAAACAACAACCCGAACAATATCAACCTTGGTAGAAACATGTTGATTGAAGCGTTTGATTACGCCAAGGTCGCCATGGATGAAAACAATCAACCGTATCTCTTAAATCCCGGAACAAGAGTGAACAGAATATCAAGTTCCAGCCTGAATGGCAACTATGACCGGGTGACGGATAAATACCTGGAAGACGGATCCTACCTGCGCGTCAAGAATATTACGGTCAATTATAATATTCCGATGTCCTTACTGGGTAACCAGAAGGTTGTACGTGGAGTTCGCGTTGGAGCCGGTGTTCAAAATGTGTTGACACTTACCGGATACACGGGATACGACCCGGAAATTGGATCGTACGTCGGACCTAACGCGAATGTTGCCCAGGGATTTGTGGGCATCGATTACGGGCGGTATCCACTAACGCCTGTCTACACGTTCAGCGTAGGCGTTGATTTCTAATCTTAAATGAGAAGCAGCATGAAAATGAAAGATATCTTACTACCGGCACTCGCAGCGTTCCTTCTGCTGGGTGGCTGTTCCGACGAGTTTCTAAACAAGCCTCCGCAAGACAGGCTCGTAGATGCGAATTTTTACAAGACCGATGAACAGGTGTTGGCCAGCACGGCGCCTTTGTACAGCGCAGCGTGGAAATCGTATGTCGATAAAGCGAACTTCAAGTTGGGTGATATCCGCGGCGGAACAGTCTTCCGCGCGTGGGGAGATCGCGATGCAGTCGAATTTAATATTACGGATGTATCGGAGCCCAACGAGCAGGCTTATCAGGCGTTCTTCGTTGTCGTAGGGCAAGCCAACCTGGCGATCAACAACATCAACACCTACGCGGGAGAAGAAGTATCCCAGGAAATCAAAAACCACGCGATAGCGGAAGCGCGTTTCATGAGGGCCACTGCATATACCCACCTCGTAATGAACTACGGACCTGTGCCCATTATCGAGAATAATATTGAGCACCTCTTCAGTCCTGGCCTGCGTCGGAACACCATCGAGAGCGTGTGGGAATTCATCAAACGCGACTATGAGTTTGCCGCGGCCAACCTGCCCGAACAAGCGGTTCAAACGGGCCGGGTCACCAAATGGTCGGCCGAAGGGATGCTCGCCAGAACGCACTTAACACTCGCGGGTTTAGGTGCGGGTCCGGATACCAGAAACCAGGAGCACCTCGACAAAGCAAAAGAATATGCGGAGCGAGTTATTACGATGAGCGGAAAATCACTTCTTGAAGATTATGAAGCCCTGTTCCGCTATCCGTATGACAACAATAAAGAGTCGCTCTTCGAACTGCAATGGGTTTTTACGACGGCGCCAAATGGATACGAGGCTGCCAACACGATGGTCTCGCAGATCACCTACAGCAACGACATCGCTGCTAACGGCGACGGATGGGGAGGCGATCTGAGCGCTACCTGGTGGATATTGAATCTCTACGACGGACTTGTTCTCGGTGATGGAACTACTGCTACACCGCCGGGCTTTACGCTTGACAAACGACTTAAGGCAACGTTCATGCTGCCCGGTTTCAAGTATCCCGAGATCACCAGGCCCGTAGCGGACCCGACAGGAAAGGTTAATTATGAGCCGCTGATATTTGCCGCGCCTGCAAGCACAGCGGACAATAGCTTTGCAAGCATTAAAAAGTACGTGGTTGGGAATGCGAATGACCTGGGCGGACAAGCGGATCGCCAGCGATATCCAAACGACACATATATGCTGCGCCTCGCCGAAATGTACCTGATCTATGCGGAGGCAGCTTTGGGTAACAGCCCCTCGACGACCGACGGAACGATTCTCGAGCACTTCGACGCAGTGCACGTGCGCGCAGGGCTGCCGCCGTGGGACGTGGACCTGGACGGACCCCTTACCTGGGATGACATCTTCGAGGAACGCACCAAAGAGTTTGCCATGGAGAGTATGGCCTGGTACGATCTGGTGAGACTGCACTATTACAATCCGACGAAAGCTTATGACATCATCAACGCTCAGGATCGCGGCCTCTTTGTGGTCAAGCCAAATCAATGGCCCGACCCAACTGCATGGACTTTTACCAAGACTTCCTGGTCGTCGCCGCGTTTTGCGACGGCTTCATCCGGTAATTTCCTGCTGCCACTTCCGGCGTCAGAAGTGAGCAACGCACCCAGCCTGAACGAGGAACCGGTAAGCTATGAGTTCAAAGACTAACTGTCATTCATGATGAGAACGAAGAATATGAAAGCCATATATAAATATTCATTACTCCTCCTTGCGGCAATCGCAATGATGGGAGTATTTACGAGCTGCGATGATGAGTCAGAAGGTGGTGAGCCACGGATTATTTATGTGCGGGTGACCAAACCATCTGCAGCTGATTCTCTTCTTGTAAGGGCCGGTCAGGGGCAAATGGTTGCTATTATGGGCGAGAACCTCCAGGACACACGGGAAGTGTGGTTCAACGACCAGAAGGCGACGTTGACTGCTACGCTTATCACTAAGAATACTGTCATCGTGCGTGTCCCTAGTCAAATCCCGGAGGTCAACACACATGAGCTCTCGCTGATCTTTGCGAATGGAAAGTCGCTGACTTACGATTTCTCATTGGATATCAGCGACCCTCGCGTCGATCGGATGAAAAGCGAATATGTAGAGGAAGGAGACGTTGCTACTTTTTATGGAGACTTCTTTTACGAGCCGGTAAAGGTCACCTTCGCGGGTGGTGTTGAAGCGGAGGTTGTTACAGTGGAAGACCAGATGATCCAGGTGATAGTTCCCGCCGGAGCACAGCGCGGACCCGTTACTATCACCTCCTTTTACGGTGAGTCGGAAACGAACCTTTTGTTTCGCGATAACCGGAATATCTTCGCCAGCTTCGACGTCCCGCTCGTCAGTGGTATTTGGAAAGGGACGGACTACATCGTGTCCGTTGACCCTGCCATAAACGCGATCAACGGAAAATTTGTCCGCGTGAACAAGTCTCTTGGCGCATGGCCTTATTTCGAATTATATGGTGGCCCTGCCGAGGGCGACATCGGTCTGGAAGCTGGAAAAATTCCCGAGGGAGCCCTCATCGATCCCGATGCCTACAGCCTCAAGTTTGAGATCAATACGCTGAAATCACTCACCGGCGCAATCATGCGCTTGCATTTGGGCAATGCCAATAACGACGGATTGGGTGCTGCCAGAGAGTCCAAGTACTACGAATGGAAAGTTAATCTTGACACGGGCGGCGAGTGGGAAACGGTTACGATCCCCTGGGCAGATGTCTACAAAGGATTTTCCTATGCCGAGCGGTACAGCATGTTCATTTATTTTCACGGCCCAAATGCCGTAGATCACAATTTTGGGCTTGACAACATGCGCGTGGTTCCAAATACAAACAAGTAAACCATTCTTGAAAAAAAATTATGGAAAAGCATAAAATCATTCGGACCGTTTGCATCCTCTGTCTGTTACTGCCCGCAGTCATATTTATCTCGTGTGATGATGATGACGACGATAATAGCAGTGCTCAGACGGAGTTGCTGAGCTTCGGCCCGTCCGGCGTCCTTCATGGCCAGGAGATCAAGTTTATTGGCCGGAACCTCGATAAGGTCACGTCCATCGTGTTCGCACCGTCAGTTGAAATTCCCAGCACCGAATTCACTACCGTTACAAAAGAAATAATCACGGTTGTGATTCCGGATGAGGTTGAGACCGGCAGAGTGATTCTGAAAACGCCGGAAGGTGATATTCAGTCCAAATCGGTTTTCAGTCTTGAAGTTCCGGTAACCATCACGTCGGTTCCCGCAGGATCCAAGCCGGGACTTAACATTACGGTTACTGGAGACAGAATCAATTGGATCGAGAGCGTTGTCTTTACAAGAGACGTGATCGTAGAGAAATCAGCGTTCATCAGTCAGTCGCGAACGGAACTGGTCCTCACAGTGCCCATGGAAGCGCAGACAGGGTTTGTAACTTTCAATACGGGAGGAACGGAGCCGCTCGCAATCGAATCGGAAGATCTCTTCGTAGTAACGCTGCCGGTTGGCGAAGTTACAACACCGTCGCTCCGGCACACCGAGGAACTTACGATTGTTGGAACAGATCTGGATCTTGTCGATCAAGTTAATTTTCCAGGAGGCGCCTCTGTCCTGAAAGGCGATTTTGTCAGTGGTACCGAAACCGAGATTGTCGTGCAAGTGCCAGTAACGGCGAAGGACGGCGTGGTTTCCATGACGGTGGCCTCAGGTGTGAAAGTTGCGGCGTCAAATGAGCTGTCAATCATCTTGCCTGTCGTTACGGCCTTTTCGCCGTCCGATCCGATAGATCAACAGCCCGGTGTTACGCTGACAATTACAGGCACGGATATGGACTATGTCAAGACGCTCACGTTCCCAAATGTTGAAACTCCGGTCGAAACATTCCTCAGCCAGTCTCCAACTGAGATCCAGGTGGTCATTCCGGACGATGCTGAAGGCGGCACACTGGTGATCACGACGATCCACGGATTCGCGGTTCCTGTCGCGGTACCTTTTGGTGACCAGTTGAAACTTGCAACTGTAATATTTGATGACGCTGTACATGCACCTCTCAAAGCAGGAGGTGGATGGGGCGGGGCCACGACCGATGCCGCGAATACAGAAAAGACCCGGGCAGGCACCGTTTCAGTTAAAGTCACCTTTGGTGGAGACTGGGGCGGGGGCGCGCAGTTTGGGAACTGGGATGGTCTTGTTTTATCAACAACGGGCGCCTCCTATTACGCCTTCTCTATATATGGCGGCACGGGCACCGGCGGAAAAAACATCAACGCGAACGTAGCTGGAAAAGTGGTTGAAGTTACCGTTGAAGAAGGAAAATGGAAAGACGTTCAGATTCCACTCGCGGACTTTGACAGCCCCACGGGAATAAATGAAGTATGGTTCCAGGATCGGGGATGGTCTGGCACCGTGTATATTGACCAAATCGGTCTTAAGTAGTAGTTAGTTAGTAGTTAGTTAGTAGTGTATGCAAAGGCCGCCTCACCGCAAATTGAGGCGGCCTTGCTTTTCAAAAAATATTTTCACGAGATGATGCGCCGACTTGCCATTATAGCTTCGGTTTTTTCACTGCTGACAGCCTGTTCACCCGGGAATGAGACGCTTTTTTCAAAGCTTCCGCCAAGTCGCACAGGCATTGACTTCGTAAACGATAACCATGAAACCGAGCGCAGCAACATCCTCACGTATGAGTATTTTTACAACGGCGGCGGAGTAGCATTGGGAGATATCAACAACGATGGCCTTACGGATATTTATTTTTCTTCCAACCTTTTCAGCAACAGGCTTTACCTCAACCAAGGTGATTTCAAATTCAAGGACATCACTGAGTCGTCGGGAACTGCCTGTGAGATGGGATGGAAGACGGGAGTGAGTATGGTTGATGTTAACGCCGATGGGTTCCTCGATATCTATGTGTGCAGGTCGGCAAGTCCGGACCCTGAACGAAGACGGAATATTCTCCTGATCAACAACGGCGACAACACATTTACCGACAAGGCCAAAGATTACAATCTCGACGACCCATCCTATTCTACCCAGGCAGCTTTCTTTGACTTTGATCGCGACAACGACCTCGATGTCGTGCTGCTCAATCATTCGATCCTAAAAATTTCGAATTCATTTCTCATCAACCTCCGCAATTCCACCGTCCGATATCCGCATGTTGGAAACAGATTCCTCAGGAATGACGACGGCAAGTTTGTCGACATCAGTGACTCTATTGGGGTGTTCGGCCCAGCGTCCAATTATGGTCTTGGTGTAAGCCTTGCGGACGTGAACAATGACGGCTGGATTGATATGTATACAGGGTGTGACTATACGGGCCGCGACAAATTGCTGTTAAACAAGGGGGGCCTGCATTTTATTGATACCACGAATAGTCTGAGCCACATTTCAAAGTTTACTATGGGAACGGATATCGCCGACATCAACGGCGATGGGTGGATGGACATCTTTACCGCGGATATGCTCCCGGAAGACAACAAGAGACAAAAACAACTCTTTGGCGCTGACCGGTACGATGTATTTCTCAACATGGTAAAAAATGGATTGCACAAGCAGTACATGCGAAACATGTTACATCTGAATAATGGCGATGGATCGTTCAGCGAGATCGGGCAGCTTTCCGGAGTCGCGAACACCGACTGGAGTTGGGGTACGCTGATTGCGGATTTCAATAACGATGGGATCCAGGACCTGTTTGTTTCCAATGGGTTCAAACGCGATCTGACCGACAACGACTTTTCAAAGTTTGAGGCTCAGAAGGAATTGATGCGAATGCGTGCCGAAAATAAGGGAAGCGTATTCGATGTTGTCGATAAGATGTCGGAAAATAAAATACCCAATTACATTTTCCAGGGCAATGGGGACCTCACTTTCACAAACCGGAATGTAGATTGGGGTTTTGACGAGCCTTCGCTTACGAACGGTGTCGCGTATGGCGACCTCGATAACGACGGCGATCTGGACATCGTAACAAACAATATCAACGACCCGGCAGGAATTTACCGGAACAATACTACATCGTCTTCTAAAAACTCCTATTTGAGAGTTCAGTTGACGGGGGAAGGACAAAACAAATTTGCTCTAGGGGCGAAAGTCACACTCCGGTTTGATGGCAAGGTCCTGTCGAAGGAGATGCTTCCCGTAAGGGGATTTCAATCTTCTGTCGACCCTATTCTACACTTCGGATTGGGCGCCTATTCCACCATCGACTCACTTGAAGTGCGCTGGCCGGATGGAAGATTTTCGCGTCTCAGGAATGTAACTGCAAATCAAACTCTTGAGGTCAAAGCAAGCCAGGCTCCCAATTCGGACGTCGGCATTCCGGATGACGCCATGCCTTTTTTCAGACAATTGCGAGCGGCTTCATTCAGGCACGTTGAAAATGATTTTATTGATTTCAGAGTTCAGCCGTTGCTCCCGCGGATGTATTCGACCATGGGTCCCGCCCTGGCCGATGGCGATGTTAATGGCGACGGCTTGATCGACCTCTATGCGGGAGGCGCCAAGGGGCAATTGGGCCAATTGTTTATACAATCGGACAAAGGCGAGTACGTGGCAGTCAGTAGCCGCCCTTTTGAATCACTTCGAAACTCTGAAGAAGTCGATGCCACTTTTTTTGATATGGACAACGACGGTGATCTGGACCTGCTGGTGGTCACCGGTGGTTATGAATTCGCTGCGGGTGACCCTTCGCTTGTCGATCGTCTGTTTGAAAACAACGGGCGTGGCATTTTCAGCGAAAGGAATTTTCCTGAGATCTTGTCAAGCGGTTCATGTGTTCGCCCCGCGGATTTTGATGGTGACGGAGACCTGGATCTGTTCATCGGATCGCGAATTGCGCCGGGCCGGTATCCGGAGACGCCCCGAAGTGATCTGCTCGTCAATGACGGAAAGGGAAATTTTTCTGTTGACAAAGGCCAAAGCAGTGAACTGACCGAGGCGGGCATGATATCGGATGCCCTATGGGTTGATCTTAACGAGGATAGCCTCCCTGATCTGATCGCAGTAGGGGAGTGGATGCCGGTGAAAATTTTTTTGAATGAGAACGGGAAACTTGTCGACCACTCCGGAAGATATATAACAGAGCCTTCGGAAGGCTGGTGGAACTGTATTCTGGCCCATGACTTTGATAAAGATGGTGATCCGGATTTTATTATCGGCAATAATGGACTGAATCACCAGATGCATGTCGGCCGTGAACAGCCCGTTTCACTGACATACTCCGATTTTGACAACAACAATTCCGTGGATCCTCTGATGACGTACTTTATCCAGGGTGTGAGCTATCCCTATGCCACGCGAGACGAGTTAACGGAGCAGCTGCCTTCCTTTAAGAAGCGGTTCACGGACTATAAGTCGTACTCCACGGCTACCCTGGACAAGGGTGTTCTCACAAGCGAGGAGGCGAGCATAGCGAAAATGCTGTCGGCATATCGAATGGAAACATCTTATCTCCGCAACGACGGGGGAAAATTAACCTTCGTGAAAATGCCGATTGAGATCCAGTTTGCTCCGGTCTTTGCAATGACTTCCATGGATGTCAATCGCGACGGCCACGATGATTTGGTGACGGGCGGAAACCTTACGGCAACGCGTGCGCGGACCGGCTCGCTTACGGGAAACAACGGGTTTATTTTCCTTGGAGATGGCAATAATAATTTTCGGTTTTTACCGGCTGCGAAGAGCGGTCTGCGCTTGTCAGGGGATGTGCGCAAAATGAGTGTTCGCGATTCTGACCTGATCGTCGGTTGTAACAACGACTCTCTGCGGGTGTTCCGGCTCAGGTGAACGGGGAAGGTTTTTGGACTTATTGATAAATGGAAGTAATGACGAATGTGAATAGTTTTTGCAGTCTTTATCGGGCCTTGAAATCGCACGTAATTTTGAATTCATTTTTTGGATGGTGTCTACTGATGACAACCTTGTTGAGTAGCCCAGCGTGGGCACAGACGATCGAAGCCGAATCCGGAGAGCGGGTGGGAACTGAGATCGCCACGGCTATAGCAGGTTACTCGGGTTCCGGGTACGTTACTGGTTTTGACGCGGCAGGCGACAAAGTTACCATGACATTCAACGCAACTAAAGGCACGTACGATCTGTATGTCCGATACGCATCACCCTCCGGTGACAAGTTTAATTTTATTTATGTCAACGGCGAAAACCTGGGTAGCGCTTCATTTCCGGCTTCGCCAACTTTCAAGGAAACCAAAATCGGTAAGGTGTATCTTCAGGATGGCAACAACACACTGGCAATTGTCAAGGACTGGGGATACTTTGACGTCGATAACGTTCGATTGTCGCCTTCAATCCTTTCGGAGACAAATCACATTGCGGAACAGCTCGTTACGCCGCAGCCCTCCAAACGAGCTGACAGCGTCTATCAACTACTGTCAAAGATCTATGGCAACGCGGTCCTGGCAGGCCAGTATGGCGGATCGACAGAATTCGATCGCATCAAAAACATTTCCGGAAGGACACCTGTCATTCGCGGGTTTGATCTTATGGACTATTCGCCGAGCCGCGTAGAGCATGGCGCCAGTTCCACGGAAACCGATAAGGCTATAGCGTGGGATGCGCAAAGAGGAATGGTAACTTTTTGCTGGCACTGGAATGCGCCGAAAGATCTGATTGATCAGCCCGGGAAAGAATGGTGGAGAGGATTCTATACCGAGGCAACGACCTTCGATGTGACCAAAGCGATGAATGACCCTGGCAGCGAGGAGTACACATTGATTCTTCGTGATATCGATGCCATTGCTGTCCAGCTGAAAAAACTGGCTGACGCGGATGTACCGGTCTTGTGGAGACCGCTTCACGAAGCGGAAGGGAAGTGGTTCTGGTGGGGCGCTAAGGGAGCCGCACCTTGCAAGTGGCTGTGGAAACTATTGTTTGATAGGCTGGTCAACACGCACGGACTGAACAACCTTATCTGGGTGTGGACATCCACCGGTACCGTAGATGCATTGAACTGGTATCCGGGAGATGATTACGTAGATGTCATCGGCGCGGATATTTATCTGCCCGCCGGAAACTATGGAAGTAACCTGATGACGTTCGATAACATAGCATCGCTGTACGGCGGGAAAAAGATCATTGCGCTCTCGGAGAACGGACCGATCCCCGACCCGGAAAAAATGTTTGTTGAGGGAGCCGGATGGAGTTGGTTCAGCACGTGGTCGGGCGGCTTTATCACAGACGGTGTAAGCAATCCACAGGCGCATATCAGTCACGTTTACAATCACGACTATGTTATCACGCTGGATGAAATTGACCGGATTGATGACATTCTCGCCATGCTCGCGAAAGAGCGGAAGGAGGAAGACGAGGATGCTTCCTCAACTATTTTTTTCCCGAGTGATTTTGAGCCCCGGACAGCGGCTATTCCGGAGAACTACTCGGACGTTGAAAAACCGTCCGGATCGTCAACGATAGAGATACAGGTTGACGCCGCGGATGTTAAGACGCGTGTGCCCCGCTATCTGTTCGGAAACAACGCCAACGTCTACATGACGCAGATGGTGGATCAGCCCGACCTCCTCGACAGGATTACAACGTTGTCGCCGAATATCATCCGGTTTCCCGGAGGCAATCTCAGCAGCGTTTTTTTCTGGAATGCGGCGGTCAATCAGCCACCCGCGGATGCGCCCTCCCAACTTGTCGATGCCAATGGAAACACCATGGATCCCGGCTATTGGTACGGGAAGAATTCGGCTGAATGGACACTTTCGGTCGACAATTACTACAAGATGCTGGAAAAGACTGGCAGCACCGGTATCATTACCGTTAACTACGGTTATGCGCGATACAGTACGGCTCCAGATCCTGTTGCCGCTGCCGCGCATCTCGCCGCGGAATGGGTGCGGTATGACAACGGACGAACAAAGTTTTGGGAAATAGGCAACGAGAGTAACGGCACATGGCAGGCCGGATACCGGATCAACACTGCGGCAAACCAGGATGGACAGCCGCAAATCATCACGGGTGACCTATACGGCAAACACTTCAGGGTCTTTGCAGATTCGATGCGCAAGGCCGCGGAAGAGATCCAACATGAAATCTACATCGGCGCCCAACTCCTGGCGGAAGCACCTGCGAACTGGTGGAACAACACTGACCGGACATGGAATGCGGGTGTTTTTTCCAAGGCGGCGACATCCCCGGATTTTTATATCATCCATAGTTATTATACGCCGTATCAGGCGAATTCATCACCCGATGAGATACTGGGAACGGCGACGACTGTCACCCGAGCGATGAAGGATTATGTCACCACATCGGTATCCGCGGCGGGACTTCCACCGCGGCCTCTCGCCCTGACAGAATGGAATATCTTCGCAGAAGGATCCAAACAACAAGCGTCATATATCAATGGGATGCACGCCGCTATCGTCGTAGGTGAACTCATTGGAAACCAATACGCGCTCGCCTGCCGATGGGACCTTGCGAATGGATGGAGCGATGGAAACGATCACGGCATATTCAGCCAGGGAGACCAGCCCGGTGTTCCGAAGTGGTACCCGCGACCCGCTTACTACTACCTGTATTACTTCCAAAAATATTTTGGTGACACGATGGTGAAGGCGACAGCGTCGCAGGGAACGGACGTGCTCGCCTATGCGTCAAAATTTTCGTCCGGCGAAATCGGCCTTGTCGTCGTCAACAAAAGTGCAACCTCAAAAGTTGTTTCCATCAATGTCGATCATTTCGGCTATGGCGAGCGGTTCTACTTTCACTCACTCACCGGAGGCACGGATAACGGGCTGTTCTCCTTGAACGTTTTGGTCAATGGTGAACAATCTCCATTTACCGCCGGGGGTCCGACCGATCCGGCTGCCGTCAAGGCACGTGCCAGCAAGATTGCAGGCGGCGTCAAGTTAAATTGTCCCGGACGATCGGTTCAATACATACTTATCGAGAAAGGTGACAACATCATCACACATCTTGAAGGGAAAGAGCAGGGAATCGAAGTGTATCCGAATCCCTCCGGCAACAACCTTCGCGTGAAAATCCCGGGAGGAGGGTGTCATCGGATCGAAATCGTGAATGCAAGGGGAGCGGTGATCTACGACGCCGTGGCTGATCCGAACGAATCTCTCATTCAAATGAATTACGCGCTGTCTTCGGGCCTCTACACGCTGTTGATACACAGAGGGAGGGATGTATTCCGAAGAAAAATTTTTGTTTATTGAATGCGAAACACCGCGTACCAAATCTTTTCCTCGCCGCTCTTACCCCTATACCCCTACACCCCTATATCCCTATATCCCTATATCCCTATACCCTTCAGACAACTGTCACCTTGATACCCATTTCTTCCAGGGTTTTTGTGTTGTAGTCGGAGATGCCTTTGTCGGTGATGATTTCGTCAATGTCTTCGAACTCACATATCTTTCCGAAGCCGCGTCTTCCGAATTTTGTAGAGTCGGCCAGCACGATAGTTTTTTGCGAGACTCGGATCATTTCCCGGTTGAGATGGGCTTCCATTACGTTGGCAGTCGTCAGTCCGTAATCGAGGTCGATGCCGTCGACGCCGAGAAACAGTTTGCTGCACGAGAAATCAGAGAGGATATTTTTTGCGTAGGGGCCGGTAACCGACGATGAGCTCTTTCGCAACAGGCCTCCGAGTTGCACTACTTCGATCTCAGGGTGATGAATCAGTTCGAGCGCCACATTCAACGCAGACGTTATCACTGTGATATTCTGGTGAGGCTGGATGTTCTTGGCCAGGGCCTGTACGGTGGTTCCAGAAGCGATGAGTATAGAATCGTTGGGCAGCACAAGTTTTGCCGCCGCTGCGCCAATCCTCATTTTTTCAGAAAGATGGAGTTTTTCCTTTTCATTGACGGGCCGGTCGACGGTATAAGGGTTGTGAAGAGTCGCGCCTCCGTGGGCGCGGAAAAGCAGGCCCTTGTCTTCCAGGAACTTGAGATCTTTCCGGATTGTGACGGACGAAACCTTTAGCTCGTCGCACAATGTCAGCACTTTCACCTGGCCCTCTTTTTTTATCTTATTAATGATTGCCTGGTGCCGTTCTATCGTATTCATGTCAGTTTTTGCCCTGTAAATATGGCAAGTATCCGGCAAAAGAGAAAGTATAAGTGATACCATACGCGATCGTTTTCATAACTTGCCGGCTTATGAGGCGCACTGGCCTGAGGATTGACACTATTTTAGGCGACTAACTTATTAGAATTGACTTCACAGACATTATCCAGACTCTTTACCGGCTTCTTTAACAGCGAAAAGTCGGGTGGCATCGTGCTAATTTTTTGCACGGCGCTATCACTGGTGCTCACCAATGCTGGAGTGGAGCCTTATCTGCATTTCTGGGAAATATCGCTGGCCGGCCATTCGCTGGTTCATTGGATCAACGACGGACTGATGACAATTTTCTTCCTGCTCATCGGCCTGGAGCTGGAGCGTGAAATTTACATCGGTGAACTGTCGGATGTTCGCAATGCCATGCTGCCCCTGTTTGCAGCGATGGGTGGCATGCTGGTGCCGGCGGCAATTTACCTCGCAATCAATTGGAGCGGCGATTGGAGCGGGGCGGGCATTCCGATGGCAACGGATATCGCGTTCGCACTAGGAGTATTGTCGATGCTGGGAAAACGCGTTCCGGCTTCTTTGAAAGTTTTTCTCACGGCATTGGCGGTGATCGATGATCTGGGCGCAATCATGGTCATTGCGATTTTTTACACGGGTTCGCTGGACGTGCAGTCTCTGGCTATCGCGCTTGGTATTTTTGCGGTTCTTATTATTCTGAACCGGCTTCGGATTAGCAATCTCATTCCGTATCTGATCGGCGGAGTCGTGATGTGGTTTTTTATGTTGTCGTCGGGTATCCACGCGACGATCACAGGGGTGTTGCTGGCATTTGCCATCCCTTTTGGCAGTGGCGATGAGAAAAGTCCCTCTTATATTCTTCAGGATATCCTCCACAAGCCTGTGGCCTGGATCATTCTCCCGCTGTTCGCACTGGCCAACACCTGTATCCTCATTGATGGCGATGCGATGTCTACGATGGGAAGCGCAGTCAGTCTCGGGATTATGGCAGGGTTGCTGCTGGGAAAACCTGTCGGGATACTTCTTTTCTCTTATCTGACGACATTGTTGCGAATTGCCAATCTTCCATCGGAGATAAAATGGAAGCATATCGTTGGTGCCGGGATTCTCGCGGGCATCGGGTTTACGATGTCCATCTTTATTGCATTGCTCGCCTTTAATGACCCGGGTATGATCGATGTCTCCAAGTTGTCGGTGCTCCTTGCATCTTTCTGTGCGGGGGTCATTGGTTTCGGGTGGCTGAAAGTGTTTCTTGGAAATAACTCCACCGTGGCGAAAACATAATTGCACTAACCTACCATAGGGCCGTCCCTACGGGACTATAAAAGGCCCGTCGCTAGCGGGACCACAATTAAATCGTTGCTACAGATGGCGAGTGCGTCATATACGGTCGTCCCTACGGGACTTGATTATGATGACACTTTCGGGGCGGGGTTTCGCAAGCTTCACCCCGCCCTACCATAAGATCGTCCCTAACGGGACTACAATAGGCCCGTCCCTAACGGGACTGCAATAGGCTCGCCCCTAGCGGGACTATGAGTTGGTCTCCTTAACGCACTCCAATGGTTGCATCCACGCGACACGATGAGTTACCCCTCTGGAGCTACAATGCTCGTCCCTAGCGGGACTACAATAAGATCGGTCTTTCGAGATGACAATTAGATGTTTCTTCTGGCTACAATAAGCATCCTTGATAACTAGAATGCGGTTCTGACCACAAAGGATCATCCTTCACTTGATTCAGTAATCAAAATGTTGGAGTTGGTAGCGGGTGGCTTTCTATAACAAGGGCTTCAATTTCTTCGAAGCTACAATTAGATGCTCCCTTCGGGACTTTAAACGTGTTCCTTCATGTACTAAAAGACGATTGTACTACAATGAGATCGTTCTTTCGAGATGACAATTACAGGTTTCTTTCAGGACTACATGAGCGTGTTCCTTCCCGACTGCAATGCGACTTTGACTACAACGGTGTCATCTCTCATGCAAATTCAGTAATCAAAATGTCGAAGTTAGCCGAGACTGAATCCCGCTAGGGATGACCGTATGGTAGAAAAATAATTACGCCATACATTTATTGAATCCCGTAGGGATGACCTTATCGGTTAACCACTGCGCGCCAGGAGCGTGATAGATCATCAGATTCAGAAAAATTACCTTGTACAGATAGCGAGTGCGTCATATACGGTCGTCCCTACGGGACTTGACTTTGATGGCACCTTCGGGGCGGGGTTTCGCAAGCTTCACCCCGCCCTACCATAAGATCGTCCCTAGC
>JBIQIY010000054.1:0-6268 GCA_044507775.1 Flammeovirgaceae bacterium
CGATGAGCGAAGGCTGTGCTTCCGTCGCCGAGCAGTAAGCAAGTCGCAACGCGTGGCCTACGGATCCGGTGATCCGGTTGCGCAGCATCTCGATATATCCCGAAGTGTTCATGATTGCCGCGCCGTAGTAGTCACTATAAGCGTTGCCTGAGAAGGAGATGGTATTGTCATTGATCACCATCCCCTGCAGGTATTCAAAATATGCAGGTCTGTAGTACACATCCGTAATCGTGTTGCCTGAAAAGACAGTGCCCGGCGAGCGGGAGCTGTTATTACCGACAAGGAGAATGCCCACTGCACCACCGATGATGATGTTGTCAATAAAGCGAAGATTGGACGACAGTGTGGTTCGGGCGAGGATGGCGGTGCGGTCTTCCGTCGGCGAGGTGGTAGCGGGCAGGGTTATCCGCAAATTCTGAAACGTGAGATCGTCGGCGCGGTTTTCTACAACGATCGCACGATCGAGGCCCGTTCCGCCCGCAGGTTGGAACGTCATATTCCGGAATGTGACAAAGGCTGCATTTGAAAGACGCGCCACGTAGTTGGAGGCGGCATCCGTGGCTGCCGAAGGCGTAATGATCACATCCTCCGGGTTACCGGATTGCGACTCGAAGACAATTGGGTTCCCCGCCGACATACCCGATATCGCCGGCAAGATAAACCGCTCAGCAAAGGTCTGTGAATTGAGTCGGAACGTAACCGGTCCGTTAATGCCATTCGCCTTCATGGCATCGATGGCTGCTCCGATGCTCGTAAAATCAAAAGCACCTGTTCCGATCGTATAACTACCTGATAGAGGACTGAGTGCGGCGGTGCTGAATTGCGTAGCACCCAAACTGGGGCTCGCTGTCCTCGCAACACCGTCAATGTCTGAGGCCACCACCGACAACAAATTCTTGCCGGCCGACGCGATTCCGGGCCCCGCAGCATGCAGGTCTGTATTAGATTGAAATTGCGGATCATAAGAAACCGAGTTCGCTTCAAACCCCGACGCGGTTCTCCATTGCTGCAGGCTGCCGTAAGAATTTGATCCATCCACACCGATGAAGGAGCCCGAAGTAAAAAGATTATTGTAGTCGGATTCCACGATCGAGTTGGCGGTTGAAGAGCTCTGGAAATTTATTGCGTATCCGCCGTTCGCCCGGAAGATGTTATTCACGATGCGGTTGCCCGTCGATTGGCCCCGGTTAAAATAAAATGCCTCACCGGTCGCAGTGTTGTGAATGCTGTTGTGGTAGAAGTAAGTATAGTTCAGGCTGTAGTAAATATAAACAGTGCTGTAGGCCGAATTCGAATGGAAGAAGTTGTTGGCGATGAGCGAAGGCTGAGCGGAAAGACCGGAGCAGTAAGCAAGTCGAAGCGCATGGCCTACCGTTCCGGTGATCCGGTTGCGCAGCATCTCGATATATCCCGAAGTGTTCATGATCGCCGCGCCGTAGTAGTCACTATAAGCGTTGCCTGAGAAGGAGATAGTATTGTCATTGAACACAATCCCCTGCATATATTCAAAATATGCAGGTCTGTAGTACACATCCGTAATCGTGTTGCCTGAAAAGACAGTGCCTGGCGAGTGGGAGGAGGAATTACCAACATGAACAACCCCGAAAGTCCCTCCGGTAACACTGTTGTTAAGAATGCGGATGTTGGAAGAAAATGCCGGCCGCAGAATAATGGCGGCGCGATCTTCTGCGATGGACGTAGTAGAGGGAATAGTAATCCGGAGACCCATGAGGGTTATCCCGTTCAGGTTATTTACGCCGTAGATGGCGCGCGTATAGGTGGTGCCTGATGTCTGGATACTGAGATTGCGGATGGTGACAAAACTTGCATTATCGAGTTTGATTACGTAGTTGTCCGCGGCCGTGGGCGCGAAGGCAATAATAGCATCCGTTGCATTTCCGGACTCCGACTCAAAGACAATGGTATTGGCAGCGGAGGCGCCACTGATCGGTCCCAGCGTTACCTGTTCCGTAAAGGTCCCATTCTTAAGCCGGAAGGTTACAGGGCCACTAATTCCCTTCGTGGTCATATCAGAGACGGCGCTCGCCAGGGTGGAATAAGTCCCCCCCGGCCCGACCGTAAATGTCCCTGTCAGGGGTTGGGACAACGCATTGCAGCAGATAAATGAAAACAAGAGGGCGATCGACCCTTTGAGAGACCGTCTGACGACGATGTTCAGAATGAAGTTCATGGGGTTAGCTTAACCTTTAAGACCAAGCAAGAAACGAAGAGACACCAATTCAGTTAACTAAGATAATTCTAAAGTTTCAGGAATCACTCAACCGTTCAACAAAAATATTCCGGGCGCCATGTTCATCCCATCATTTTTCTTAGGTCCAGCGATGCAATCATGCGGATAATGCTATCTCCCCCATCCTGTGGGAAATATTCGATTCAGCGAAACAAATCCGAAAACGAGGGATGGTTTCATCCTTTTTATTCGCAAATTGAGTAGTGCACTTGCACGGCTCATTAACCTGAAACTCATATGAAAGCTTCACCGAATCCAACCAAATTTTTTGTTGCTGTAGCAACCGCTCTGGTATGCCAACTGGTGCTCCTGTCCGAGCCCGCGACCGGCCAGCCGATCACAACGCCGCGGACGCCCAGTCCCGCTTCGTCCGTTATACAAACCATTGGTATTTCGACCGTCCGCGTCGACTACTCACGGCCGGCCGTAAAAGGACGCGAGATTTGGGGTGCCTTGGTGCCTTACGGATGGAACGTGCAGGCATTTGGCGACCAGCGCGAAGCACCCTGGCGCGCAGGCGCAAATGAAAATACCGTCATCACGCTTTCACACCCTGCAACCATCGAGGGTACTCGGGTTCCAGCCGGATCTTACGGCCTCTTCTTCACCATTAACCCGGACAACACCGGAGAGGTCGTGCTGTCGAAAGACTATCGTTCATGGGGAAGTTTCTTTTACGACCCGGCGAAAGACCAAATGAAAGCAAAGATCAAGATCCGTGACATTCCGCACGCCGAATTGCTCACGTACGAGTTCATCAATCTCACCAAGAATTCCGCCGAACTTGTGCTGAACTGGGAGAAGAAACAGTTCCCGATAAAAATCCAGTTTGCCGTCGACGAGATCGTCATGGCAAATGCGGAAGAGGAATTGCGGGGACCTGCTGGCTTCACGCCGCAAGGATTTACCAGCGCCGCCAACTACGCACTGCAAAACAACGTCAACCTGGAAAAGGCTTTGACGTGGATCGACGCGGCAATGGTCCAGAACAACACATTCACAACAAAGCGAATCAAAGCCGGGCTACTGAAACAGGCAGGGAAAGCGGAGGAAAGTGAAAAACTTCTCAAAGAGGCGATGGCCATCGCAACGGAGGTTGAGCTCAATCTATACGGATACCAACTGCTTGGCCAGGAAGACCACGACAAAGCAATTGAGGTGTTTATCGTAAATACCGAGCGCCACCCGAAGAGCGCCAACGCGTGGGACAGTCTGGGCGAAGGCTACGCAACAAAGGGCGACAAAACCAATGCGATAAAGGCGTTTAAGAAATCCCTGAGCCTCAATCCCCCGGCTAACGTCAGGGCTAATTCAGAAAAATTCCTGAAACAATTCGGCGTGCTGTAATCTGCATAACAAAGGGATGCTGCAATGCAGCATCCCTTCTTCAATTACAGGCCCTCGCGAATAAGATCCCTGCTCCCTCACGGTAGGACTTCCGTTTCGAGATCCTTCGCCCTTTTCCAACGCACAAGTACCAACCGCGCAGCTCAGGACGACGTTAACGGTAGACAACTTATAACTTACAACTTACAACTCATTCCCATCCTCCCCCCAGCGCCTGATAAACATCAACCATCGCATTCATCTGTTCCTTTTTCGTTTCGATGAGCTCGAATCTCGATTCAAGGGCATCGCGCTGAGTCATCAGCACCTCCATGTAATCCGCCCTGGCCGACTTGAAAAGATTATTCGATATCGTAATTGATTGTGTGAGGGCTTCTACCTCCTGCGCCTTGAGATCGTAGCTCTTTTCCAGGTTGTCGATTCGCGACAACTGGTTCTGGACTTCGATGTATGCGCTCAGAATGGTCCGCTCGTAATTAAACACAGCCTGTACCTGCTTTGCATTGGCGCTGTAATAAGCTGCCTTGATCGCATTGCGATTGATCAACGGAGCAGCGACGTCGCCCGCAAGAGAGTAGAGCACCGATTCCGGGGCCTTTACAAGAAAAGATGGCTTGAACGCCTGCAAACCAATGGCGGCGGAAATGTCCAATGACGGATAAAAATTCGCTTTCGCCACTTTCACATCGAGTTTTGCAGCTTCAAGGTCCAGCTCGGCCTGTCTGATGTCCGTCCGGTTCGCCAGCAATTGCGAGGGAATACCTTCCTGAATCGCTACAGGAAGCAGGCTGTTGAAGCCATCGCTATTGCGCACCACCGGTTGCGGATATCGCCCCACGAGAAAATTGATGCGGTTCTCGGTTTCAATGATGCGCTGCTGAATATAATATTGATGACTTCGGTTCTTCAGGACCTCCGCCTCAAACTTACGGACGGGAAGCTCGGTCACTCTGGCTGCAGCTTTCTGCATTCGCACGATCGCCAAAGCATCCTTCTGTATGTCGATGTTCCGCTTCAGTATCCCAAGCTGATTATCGAGAGCAACCAGTTCATAATACGAATTCGCTATCTCTGATATAAGGTGAGTAACCATAAAGTTCTTCCCTTCCGTTGTGGAGAGGTATCGAAATATGGCGGACTTCTTCGCGTTGCGCAGCCTATGCCAGATGTCGACTTCCCAGGATGCCAGCGCCCCGACAAAGTAGTCCTGCAGTGGCTCCGGCATCTCCTTTCCCGGCTCATATTCGATGGTGGCATCACTGACCCCCTGATGCGTGTATCTTCCAACCTTTTCAACACCTACACCTGCACCCAGGTCGACAAACGGGAGGTACTCGCCCTTCCGCGCGCGAATCTCATTGCGGGCAATCTCAATCTCCTGCAACATAATGTTCAACTCCTGGTTGTTGACAAGCGCGGTATCGATCAGCGCGACCAGCATCGGGTCTGTGAAGAAATCCCGCCAGCGGATCTCGGCGGTGTTGGTGGTGTCCCCGGAGTTAGAATAACGTGCAGGCACGGCGCTGCTTTCTGTTTTTCCAACCAGGGATGGCGCACAGGCAGAAAAGCTCAGTGCAATAACGGCTAGTCCGGACCAGTAATATAGGATTCTCTTACGCATCTTTTTTCAATTCATCAGTTAAAACCTCTTCTTCTTCGTCCGGGGCGAATTCCTCACTTAAAGGATTCTCGTCTTCCAATCGGATCAGTGAGCGGTTTTCGATCACCTTGCCGGACATGTAGTACAACCCCGGCACCAGAATCACGCCGAACACCGTGCCGAAAAGCATACCACCCAATGAGGAGGCGCCGATCGTTCGGTTGCCAATCGCTCCGGGACCTGTTGCCACTACGAGCGGGATCAATCCTGCAATGAATGCAAATGACGTCATCAGGATCGGACGGAAGCGCACGCGGGCTCCCTCAATTGCCGCGTCGAGTACGGCCATCCCCTGCCGATGTTTCTGCACGGCGAACTCGACGATCAGGATAGCATTCTTACCCAGCAGGCCCACGAGCATGACCAGTCCAACCTGCGCATAAATGTCGTTCGCGAGTCCCATTAACTTTAAAAGAAAAAAAGATCCAAAAACGCCTGCCGGCAAGGACAGGATAACCGCAAGCGGAAGTACGAAGCTTTCGTACTGCGCGGCGAGCACGAGGTAAACAAACGCAAGTACAATCAGGAAGATATAGAGCGATTCGTTTCCGCGGGCGACCTCATCTTTAGCGAGTCCTGCCCAGTCTATATCGTAGCCTCTCGGCAATGTTGTGGCAGCAACCTCCTGAATAGCCGCGATTGCCTGACCGCTGCTATATCCCGCGGCGGGAGACCCATTGATGGATGATGCCGTGTACATATTGTAACGCGTGATCTCATTCAGCCCTTGTGTCTTCCTGATTTTCATGAACGCAGAATAAGGGACCATTTGATCGTGATCGTTTTTCACGTAAAGCTTCATCAGGTCGTCCGGCAGTCTTCTGTAGCCAGGGGCGGCCTGCACGAACACCTTGTAGAAAGTCCCGAAGCGGATAAACCCAAGTTCATAGGAACTACCAATAAGGATCGAAAGATTATCCATTGCCTTGCCGATGGAAACTCCTTTCTGCATGACAGCCTTGTTGTCAATCTCAAGCTCGTACTGCGGATAGTTTGCCGCGAAGAACGTA
>JBIQIY010000013.1:0-15259 GCA_044507775.1 Flammeovirgaceae bacterium
ATAGGGAGTATAAGGTAGAGGGATGTAGGGGATATAGGGGGGATAGGGGGGATAGGGGTGTAAGGTATAGGGGGGATAAGTGTAAGGAGATAGGGATGTGAGAGTAAGTTTCTTCTACTGCCTGATCTCCACGCCACTATACTTATGCCCTTATATCCCCATACCCTTATATCCCTAGATCCCTATATCCCTACACCCCCTACACCCCTATCCACCATTATCCCTAACTTTACAGAATGGAAATCACTAAATCCGAGTTTGTATCCAGTGTTGCAGATGTGAGGAAGTGCCCACCCTCTGACAAACCCGAGTTTGCATTCATCGGCCGGTCGAACGTTGGCAAGAGCTCGCTGCTGAATATGCTGACGAGCCGGAAAAATCTGGCGAAGACTTCCAACAAACCGGGCAAGACCCAGACGATTAACCATTTTATCGTCAACGACCAGTGGTATCTCGTCGACCTGCCCGGTTACGGGTATGCCAGTGTCAGTAAGGAGAAGCGCGCGGGCTTTGGTAAAATCATTGAGAGTTACGTCCTGAAACGGGAGAATCTCAACTGCCTGTTCATTCTTCTCGACTCACGGCTCGAACCGCAGAAAATCGATCTTGAATTTATTCAGTGGGCCGGAGAGAAGGAGATCCCGCTGGGGCTCATATTCACAAAGGCCGACAAGCTGACCAAGAACCAACTGAAGAGAAACATCACCAACTACAGGGAAACTCTTCACAAAACGTGGGAGGAATTGCCGCCGATCGCCGTGACATCTTCGACTGATAAGTCCGGCAAAGAAGATGTCCTCTCAATTATCGCGAAAGCATTGGGAGGGTCGGACTGAAAATGATTAGTTTTGCCGGCTAACAATAAGACATGACCATAGCAGATCTAGCGACCGTATCGGGAAAGGGGGGCTTGTTCAAGGTTCTCGCTCCAACAAAATCAGGCGTCATTCTCGAATCCCTCGACGACGCCAAAACCAGGATGGTGGCGACGACCAATCACCGGCTGTCGCTGCTGAATGAAATTTCCATCTACACGACTACGCGAGAAGGAAACACACCGCTGGAAGATGTGCTTAAGAAAATACAGCAAGATTTTGGCGACGATCCGGGTGTCGATCCGAACTCGGATTCCGATGAGCTGAAAGCCTTCATGAAATCCGTTCTTCCTGAATATGACGAAGGCCGCGTTTATACGTCGGACATCAAGAAACTGGTCCGTTGGTATGGATTGATCCGGAAACATGCTCCGGAGGTTCTCGAAGAAGCGCCAGCGGAAAAGAAAGAAGCCGATCCGACGTCGGACGAATCCTGATCACCCCTTAGTCAGGGCTGACGACGGAGAGGCTATTTGCATCGGATTTTGGAATCGACAGCATTCTCAGGCTTTCGGCTTTCTCGACCATCTCCTTTGATCCCACATACAACGGCGTGCGTTGATGCAACGATTCGGGCGCAATATCCATGATCCTGCGATGTCCGTCCGTGGCTTTGCCCCCCGCTTGTTCCGCGAGAAAGGCGAGAGCATTGCATTCATAGATCAATCGCAGCTTACCGTTGGAATTATTCCGCGTTGCCGGATAGATGTAAATCCCGCCCTTTAGCAGGTTGCGATGGAAGTCCGCCACCAGCGATCCGATATATCGCGCGGTGTATGAGGAGTCTTTGCAATGTTGAAGGTATTGCTTCGTCGGCTCGTCAAACAGATTGGAGAGCCCTTCATTTACCGAATATGTCTTCCCGTGTTCCGGAATCTGCATGTCCGGATGGGAGAGGAAATATTCGCCCAGGCTGGTTTCATATGTGAATCCATGAACGCCATGGCCAGTTGTATACACGAGCATGGTAGAAGAACCATAAAGGATGTAGCCGGCCGCTACCTGCTCCGACCCTTTTTGCATGATATCCGCCTGGCTGATAGGGGTACCGGGAGCACTCTTGCGACGATAGATGGAGAATATCGTTCCGATCGAAACATTCACGTCAATATTGGAGCTGCCGTCCAGGGGATCGATAGCAATAACGTACTTGCCATTGTTGTTCAGATCGACAAAGTCATCCGATTCTTCCGACACCAGGGCGCAGACTTCGCCTCCCTTGGCCAGCGCACGGGTAAAACGGATGTTTGCCAGCACGTCGAGCTTCTGCTGCTGATCGCCGGCGAGGTTCGTCGATCCGACGGCTCCCATGATGTCGATCAGGCCCGCTTTGTTGACTTCCCGATTGACAACCTTGGATGCGAGGGCGATGTCGCGCAGCAACTGGGAAAGCTCCCCGCTGGCGTACTGGAACTGATCCTGGTTGTTCTTGATGAACCGGTCCAGGGCCGTGCCGATGGAGTGGGCAATACGCGAACTTTCAATTGTGGTGTAAGCTTTATTGAGTGATCTTTGCATGGGTAAATAAAGGTCAAAATTACAATGCAATCGTTTTAGTCCTATCAAAAATGAAGGTTTTTAAGTTCGGCGGCGCCTCCGTCAAAGACGTTCCCGGTGTCGAAAATGTTGCGGTAATTCTACAGTCCTATACCGACATTCCCATACTCATAGTGGTCTCCGCCATGGGTAAAACCACCAACGCACTGGAAAGACTTCTCAACGCGTTTCGGGACGGGGGCGACTATAAAGCCGAACTAACCGCAATAAAGCATTTCCATGCCAGCATTATGCAGGATCTCTTCCCCTCCTCGCACGCGGTCTTCCAACGAATTGCCGGGTTGTTCGAAGAACTTGAAGCCGGCCTCATAAAAGGGGGAAACTATGACGAGGTGTATGATCAGGTGATATCTTATGGTGAGCTCATTTCCACGGTCATCGTCCATCACTACCTCGTCGACCAAAAGCTGCCAGCCCAATGGATCGACGCCCGCGATTTTATTGCCACCGACAACACATTCCGCGAAGGCAAGGTTAACTGGGAGAAGACGAGCGCAGCTATAGGGCGCCTGAAGAGCGATTTGCCGATCAACAATTTTATAATCACACAGGGTTTCATCGGCAGGGGTCCCGACGGTCGTACCACCACGCTGGGAAGGGACGGGTCGGATTTTTCGGCAGCGATCTTTGCAGCGTGTCTCCGCGCCGAGTCGGTCACGATCTGGAAGGACGTGCCCGGAGTCATGAACGCCGATCCCAAAAGGATCACAACGGTGACGGTATTCGCGGAACTCCCGTTCCGGGAGGCGGCCGAGATGACCTATTACGGCGCATCGGTCATCCATCCCAAGACAATCAAACCGCTCGCCACCCTCGGGATTCCTTTGTACGTCAAAAATTTCGATGACCCCGCGTTGCCCGGGACAAAGATCCACGAATGCCATGTGGATGAGTTGCCTCCGTTAATTGTGTTCAAGGACAATCAATGCCTGGTATCTTGCAAGGTCACGGACTATACCTTTATTACGGAAGATCAATTGCGCGAGATCTTTTCCGTGCTCAGCGAATTGAATATCGGCATTAACGTGATGCAGAATTCTGCCATCTCGTTTTCATTCTGTTTTGATTTCCGGCAAAGCAAACTCACGGCCCTTTTGACGCGATTGCAACCGGCCTTCGAAGTTTATTACAACACGGGCCTCACGCTAGTAACCGTGAAGAATTACGATGCCGCCATCTCCGAGGTGTATCGTACCCAGCCGGGTGTCTTGCTCGAACAGTCTTCGCGTTCCACGCTACAGATACTGTTGCGAATGTAAAATGTACACGCGTCAGCTCCTGGTCTTTTGCAAATACTCCAGAAAATTGTCCGCACTCCGGTCCAGTATGTCGTATACCAGCTGAAAATCTTTTTCCCCTCCGTGGTAGGGATCGGGCACCTCGCCTCCCTTTGAATGGGGATCGAATTCCCGCATCATTCTTACCTTCCCCGAGAGGTCGCGACCATTTCCAAGCCGCATAATATTCTGGTAATTGCTTTTATCCATCGCGAAGATGAAGTCGAAAGACTCGAGATCGCCTTCCGTAAGCTGGCGTGCACAGTGATCCATCGGCACTCCGTGTTTGGCAGCGCTCGCGAGGGTGCGAGGATCCGCGTTGTCGCCGATGTGGTAGTTAGATGTTCCGCACGAATCGACTTCGACAAGGTTTTCCATGCCCTTATCAGTCACTTTCTTTTTGAGGATCGCTGCTCCGAGTGGAGACCGGCAGATATTGCCGAGGCAGACGAATAAAACGCGTACTTTTTCCATAGAGCGCAAAACTAAGACTTAAATGATGAAATTAAAGTTCCTGCATTTGGTGTCGGTACCTCTGCACGGACCATGCCCTAATTCTTCCTACTTTTGTCCAAAACGCCATCGCCATGGAACACATTATCGTCAATGAGCAATATGAGCCTTATATAGCGCTGATCCAGCTGAACAGGCCGCGTGAATTGAACGCGCTCAATACGAAACTCATGCAGGAGATCCGCGACAGTCTTCGCGAACTGGACCAGAATGACCGGGTTCGCGTCATCATTATAACAGGAAACGACCAGGCATTCGCGGCCGGGGCCGATATCAAGCAAATGGCGGATAAATCGACCGTTGATATGTTGATGATAGATCAGTTCAGCACCTGGGATCAGATCCGCAAAACGAGGAAGCCTCTGATCGCAGCGGTTTCAGGGTTCTGCCTTGGCGGCGGATGCGAACTGGCGATGACCTGCGACATGATCCTTGCGTCGGAGACAGCCCGCTTCGGTCAGCCTGAAATCAAGATCGGCGTCATGCCGGGAGCCGGCGGAACACAACGGCTCGCGCGGGCGATCGGCAAAGCGAAAACCATGGAGATGGTACTCACGGGCAGATTTATTTCAGCCGAAGAGGCCTTTACCGCAGGGCTTATTAACAAGGTCGTTCCGGTGGAGATGTACCTTCGCGAAGCAGTCAGCCTCGCATCCGAGATAGCGCATATGTCACCCGTTGCCATTCAGCTTGCCAAGGAATCGGTCAACCGGGCTTTCGAGACACATCTCGACGAAGGCCTTCACTTCGAGCGAAAAAACTTTTACCTCTGCTTCTCCTCCGAAGATCAGAAGGAAGGCATGAAAGCATTTATCGAAAAGCGAAAACCACTGTTCAGCGGAAAGTAAACTTCAAGTCGAAAATCGGAATTTATCAATTAGCGCACGCTTATTCCGAAGCCGACCGTAAGACACTTGTACTTTTGAATGGTATAGTCTGCGTGCAAAGTAAAGACTGCAAGCTTTAACCTCATGCCGGCGGTCGTCCTGAATCCGGAAGCCGCGAACTTCAGGTCGATGGGATCAACCTCCGTCGGGCTCGCCTGCCCGTCTTCATTGATATCGTAGGTCCCTTTCATGGCCAGGGTGGAATTCGCGATATTGTAGCCCACGCCGCCGTAAAGAGTGAGTATTGAAAACTTTTTTGAGATAAGTCCCTGGATCGTCGTCGCATTCATTTCGAACAAACCGCGCTGGTCCGGGTTCGACTCAGGATCAAAGTATGATTCCATTTTGAACTTTGTGTACCCGACAAACCCTGAAAGGTCAAAGGGCAGCAGCTTGATTCCCGGAATCCATTGTTTGATATCGTGCATGACACCGATACCGAACAATTTCAGGGTAGTGTCGTCACCGGCATCAATGGTTGGGGTAAACCGGAGTTTTAAGTCGGTTCCTTTGGGCAGGCCAATACCCAGGTGCGCCATTGGCAGGGGTACCCAGTTCTTTCCCAATTCCTCTTCGAGGTCAATACCGCCCGGACCGGTTTGTGTTTGCGTCAGGCCTGTGCCTTCCTCGGTGAAGCTGAAAATCGGCGCCCGATCGGGACCGAGAATTGTTGGCGCAAGCGGATAATCGGGAGAATCTCCATCGAGTTCCAGCACGTCAAGATTCAGTTTCGAAACATCATAGAAGAGATCGCTTTTCGGAATGGTCATCGCGTTCACGGTAATTGTGAGGTCTACCCCCGCGATCTTGTGAGGCGCTGCTGTATTATACCATCCCTGGTTCAATCCCAGGCTGACGCTCTTCATAAATGGACTGACATACGCCTGGACAAGCTTTTCGCCGTCTTCCATGCTTTCTGTTAGAAGCTCATTCAGATCATCCTGGGCAATTGCGGGGGCGGCGACCAACGCGAGGAGAGTGATACAAAGTGTCCGGTAAACAAAGTTCATACAATGCAGGGGTTAGGTAATGAATTCAAAATAACGCTTTTTAAAGCTCGAAAAAAATTCGCGGGTGCCCCAACGTTTGTATTTTTGTTCACTCATGAAAGTTTTGTACAACATTTCCATTTTTTTTCTAGGTCTCGGGCTTCGCGTATCAAGTTTATTTAATACCAAGGCCCGTGACTTTGTGACTGGCCGAAAAGATATTTTCCGGAAAATTAGCGAGGTGCTGACAAATAATCAGTCGCCGATCGTGTGGGTGCACTGCGCGTCCCTGGGCGAGTTTGAGCAGGGTCGCCCGGTAATAGAGGCGCTCAAGCGGAAGTTTCCCGACCACAAGATCTTTTTGACATTTTTTTCCCCCAGCGGCTACCGGGTGCGGAAGAATTACACCAGCGCTGATTTCGTGTTCTATCTCCCGTTGGACACCAAGCGGAATGCGAAGAAATTTGTGGCGCTGATAAATCCGCGGCTCGCGGTCTTTATCAAGTATGAGTTCTGGTATCATTATTTCCGCACACTCAAGAAAAGAAAGATTCCACTTATATCAGTTTCATCAATATTCAGGAAAGATCAGTTCTTTTTCCGCAAGGCAGGAAATTTTAATCGAAGGATCCTGAAAAGTGTAACGCACTTTTTTGTGCAGAATCAGCAATCGGTGGAATTGCTTCGGTCGATAAATTTTTACAACGCGACGGTTTCCGGCGATACACGCTTCGATCGCGTCAAGGAGATTGTGGATCGTGGTGTCGAAATTGAGATCGCCCGAAAATTTAAAGGAGACGAAAAAGTATTTGTCGTGGGGAGCGCGTGGCCGGAAGATATCGACGTCCTGCGACCGTTCATCAACGAGGCGAGGCTCAAATTCATCATCGCTCCGCATGAGATTCACGAACAACAGGTGGCGGCACTGCAGCGGTCTCTCGTCGTAAAGTCAGTCTTGTACTCACAAGCGGAGGACGCGAACCTGGAAGATGCCAATGTTCTCATCATCGACAACGTGGGAATGCTTTCATCGCTTTACCGCTATGGGGAGTTCGCTTATGTGGGCGGAGGATTAGGAAAGGGACTCCATAACATTCTCGAAGCAGCGTGTTACGGGATCCCAGTCCTGTTTGGCAATAAGAACTATGAAAAATTTCAGGAGGCCGTTGATCTTATCAACCGTGGCGGGGCGTTTACCGTCCAGGATTATCCTGATCTCAAGAAAAAGTACGAACTACTGAACACTCCTGAGACGTTTCTGCTCGCATGCGAGGTGTGCCGACAGTACGTGGCCGAAAACACAGGTGCAACTGAACGGATCATGGAATACTGCTCCGGAGTACTCGAAAGAAAACTAATAAAGTGACCCTGAAAGTATGGAGGGAATTGTTCTGCGGTCGACAGGTTCTTTCTACGACGTGCTTGCCAGCGACGGCTCGAGAGTGGTGTGCAGGGTCCGCGGGAGATTCCGCCTGGACGACATCAAAGAATCCAACCCCGTGGCTGTTGGCGACCGCGTTATCTTCGACTCCGAGCACGACGTTGGCACCATAACAGAAATTCTTCCCAGAACCAACCATATTTTGCGGCAGTCGGTAAAAAAGACAGCCCACGCGCACGTGCTCGCGGCCAACATCGACCAGGCATTTCTGGTGGTCACGATGGTACTACCACGAACCTCCCTGGGGTTCATCGATCGCTTCCTTGTATCCGCCGAATCCTTCCGGATACCACAGACGCTCGTATTCAACAAACGAGATCTGCTTGACGCCGATGCTTTGAAATTACAGGAAGCGGTGATGGAACTGTATCAACAGATCCGCATCGACGTTGTTTCTGTTTCCGCGACAGAAGACGACATATCCGCCATCCGCGCACGTCTGAAAGGTAAAACGACACTCTTCGCCGGCCACTCCGGAGTGGGAAAGTCCACCATCCTGAACAGGATCGATCCCACCATCGACCAGAAGGTTGGCGACATCTCCGACTTTTCCTCGAAAGGCACACACACCACGACCTTTGCTGAGATGTTCGATCTCGGCGACAGTACATTCGTCATTGATACGCCAGGCATCAAGGAATGGGCGCCGGTTGATATGAGCGACCAGGAACTATCGGACTACTTTCCTGAAATGCGCGAACGCCGCCTTAATTGCAGATTTGGCGCGCGTTGCATTCACATCAACGAACCCGCGTGTGCCATTCTGGATGCCGTCGAGGCGGGTGAAATATCATCCAGCCGCTATGAGAGTTATGTGAGCATGCTCGAGGCGAAAGACAACCGGAAATAAGGCGAAGGCCTCTAAAGACCCGGATACTCCATTCGCGAATTCCGAATCAGCAATCGCGCATACCGCAGAAGAAGCGGTACCCGGAGTAACTTAAGGCATACACGCATCTCATACCGTATTCGTCGGGCGAGCGCCTTTTGCTCACCACGCGTTCGATTCAGCGCCAATATTTTTTCACAGACGCGATAGGTGGAATCCAGCTGGCGGCTGAAGAAGGAGAACTGTTTTTGAGACATCGAGTCCCTGACTACCCTTTTTCGGATGAGCACATCGGGAGTGTAGTGATACAACCAACGCCGGGATGAGCGGATCCAGAAATCAAAATCCTCGTAGGCCAGCGTTTCATCGTAACCCTCCAGTTCGCGAATTACTTCCATCCGAAAAATCATCGCAGGGGAACAAATAAAAAAACGCTCGATTAGCGACGCATAGATATCACCTTGTGGAATGGTTGAATGTGGAAACCGGTCCGAGTGGCGGTAGAGGATGTTTCCATCTTCCGCAGTCCAGTATGCATCGCAAAAATCGACACCGTAGTCCGGGCCGGCCTCCGTCAGCGCCCGCACACCTTCCGCAACCCGGTCAGGCATCAGCACATCATCCGCAGCGAGATCAATTACAAAGTCCCCCTCCGCGTGCCGCAGCGCATAGTTGAATGCACGACAATTGCCGGAATTCTGCGACAGCGGGAAGAACCGCACCTGCGGGAAATTTTCCAGGCAATGCCGGATCACCTCCACGCTCTCATCGGTGCTGGCATCATCGACAACCAGGAGCTGGACATGGGGATGAGATTGAGCGATAACTGATTCGATAGCCTCCCGGACAAACCGCGCCTGGTTATAACAGATACAGATGACGGTAACCTTCGGTTTGACCATCAGCCTGTCCGTTTATGAAATGAAAACTTCGATGCTGTTACTCCGCCAATGCGCAACTTAAAGTCAAGAAGCGAAAAGTTGGGCCTTCCGTCCAGGGCGGACGTACCAAGATCAAGCAAGTCTATACCATTTTCAGCACAATGGTCGTAGGCTCCCTGCATCAGCAACAAGCCCGGACTCAATTGGTCGTAAGCCTTGTCGTGATTGACCAGGAAATTGTAGAGAATGCGTTGGTGGACACAGACTGATACAGAACCTGCGATTATCTTCTCCCCTTCCGTCACTACCAAGAGAAGATAGTCATCGGGAAACTGCCGGATGGTTTGCTGAAACTGTTCCTTCGTGATCGACAGAGGATATCCTTTTGCTGCATGCCACATCTCGATGAAATGGAAAAGTTGCATTTGCTCGCCCGACGGCAGTCTTCTCACTTGCAGTTGCGCGCCAATAGCCTGCCGCAATCGCAGGCCCTCCGAGTGGCGGATGATGTCAGTAAATGGTTTTTGCGAGACCGGTATTATCGCGCTCACTTCCGCATCCGCAACCGCATATCCGTGATTCACCAGTATCGTCTCAAGGAGTGAAATGTTTGCCGGACAGTAATCGCGCGGCGGATTCTTGATAAAGATTTCTTTTACTCCCCTGTGGATGAGCTGCCGATCAACATACGCAACAAAATCAAACAGCAGTCGAGGGCTAACCGCGGCAGAAAACTCAAACGATCCGAAGGGCGCACGCGCGGGGCTTATTGCACTTTCATTTTGCAGGAAAAAGTGAACGGCGGCTACGGATTTCCTGCGCTTGTGATGAAGCGCGTGGAAAGTCACGGGAGCCGTTGCACTTTGGAGAGCAAGAAATCCCGGGGTATTAAATACGGCCGGCTCGAAATCCAGCGAGAAACCGGAGGGCAGCGTGCCTTCGTGGAAGGAGTACGTTTCCAATCAATTTGTTTGAGGACAATTTAACCAGTTGAAGTAAAAGGGCAAAGTATCCTTGCCTATGACACCTTCGTTCGAACCTTGCTCCAGTTTTTGATCTGCCAGTAGACCCTGCCCGTTGTAAGATGATTTCCCGCGGTATCGTGAACCTTTACTTCGCACGGCACGACGACAGAATCCTGCGATTGTAGCGGACCATAAATATTTTCACTCAACCAGGAGTCCGACGCCGCAAACTCCGCCGTGGCATCCATCTTGCCCTGATAGTGGTATTCCATTTCCAGTTTCTGCATAATAAGCCGGTACTTTTTTCCGTCGAGTTTTGTCACAAGCAGAAAACCCGTTGTGAACTCCGATAGCGTTGCGAGCGCGCACGCATGCAAACCGCGAATATGGTTGAAGTTTCGTTTTGAATACGGAATCAATGTCTTCAGGGAATGGTCACCAACCTCAATGACCCGGAACCCATGCGGTTTATTGAAGGGTACCATCCGGTTGACGGACCAGTTCAGTATGCCGAGATAGAACGGCGACCGTTTTGCTTTTTCAATAATCCTGGCGGGATCGATCATAGTCGCAAAGGGATTTGAGTATCAAGGTAGGAAATCGGGAAACAGGCTCCTATTATTCACTCCTCCTGTTTAATATTGTCGTATAACCTTTGAAAAACATGAAAAAGAAAATAGCGGTATTAGGGGCCGGACTTGTCGGGAAAACGATCGCACTGGACCTGGCGAAAAACTGGGATGTAACTTCCCTCGATATCAACCCAGAAGCACTCAACGCCTTGCGTCCTCATGGAATCGAAGTTCTGGAAACCGATCTCGGCGACCTTGACAAGCTAAAAGAATCGCTTCAACCCTTTGATCTTGTTGTCGGCGCAGTCCCGGGATTCATGGGTTTCCGCACAGTACGGACCGTCATAGAAGCGGGAAAGAACATGGTGGATATTTCATTTTTTCCGGAAGATCCCTTCGAACTGGATGCGCTTGCCCGCGAGAAAAATGTCACTGTTGTGATGGACTGTGGTGTGGCGCCCGGTATGGGCAACATCATTCTGGGCTACCATCATGCGAACATGAAAGTTGACTCATACGAATGCCTCGTGGGAGGACTACCCGTTGTACGTGAATGGCCTTACGAGTACAAGGCGGTTTTTTCTCCGATCGATGTCATCGAGGAATATACCCGGCCCGCGCGCTATGTAGCGAACGGCGCCCTGATCATAAAAGAAGCGCTGTCCGATCCCGAACTCGTTCATTTTGAAGAAATCGGCACGCTGGAGTCCTGGAACTCCGATGGCCTCCGGTCGCTGATCCGAACGATGCCCGATGTTCCCAACATGATAGAGAAGACCCTGCGGTATCCGGGCTGCATTGAATACCTGCGCGTATTGCGCGAGTCGGGATTTTTCTCGTATGAGGCTGTCGAAGTTAACGGGGTTCCTATACGCCCAATTGACGTAACGGCCAAACTCTTGTTCCCGAAATGGAAACTTAAACCGGGAGAGCAGGAATTCACGGTCATGCGCATCCGCATCACGGGCAGTGAAAACGGCAAGAAAAAAAGTTACGAATACAGCGTGCTGGATCATACGGACAAGTCCACCGGGACGTTGTCCATGGCGCGGACGACCGGCTATACCTGTACCGCAGCAGCCGACCTTGTCCTGACGGGGAAATTTTCGCGCACCGGAATTTCTGCCCCGGAATTCCTGGGAGAAGACGCGGACAATTTTCGCAGCATCATGGAATACCTGAAGGCCCGAGGTGTTCATTACCGGGTGGTGGCAGAGTAAGGATCGAAGGCGAGACAGCGGCTATCTACTGATTCCGTAGACGGCTCTTCCAATAGCCGTAACTGAAATAAATGGTCAGTCCGATCGTAAGCCAAACGAGGAAGTACACCCACGAGACGGCAGGAATTTCAACAAGCAGATACGAACAGAACAGCACACCCATGATCGGTATGAGGGAAAAATTCCGCGCGAAAGTGAGGACACTCAGGGTTGTTCCCAGCGCCAGGAAGATCAGATAGAGAATGGTTTCCAGATCCGCGCTGCCGACATTCGCCACGCTCGCGGATACCTTGTCGCGGAAGAAATACAGGTAAAGAAGGAAGAACGCAGGGACGATAAATTTTCCGTTGATATACGGAAGGCGAAATCTTCCCGGTTGCGATGCAGGAAGCGGATCACCCCGTTGATCAACCGTTTGCCCCCTGTCGTCGCGCGCCGTCTTCGCCACACGCGGCAGCATCAATACCCCTCCCGATACGAGCACAAAAGCGAAAAGCGTCCCAATGCTTGTGAGATCCGTCATAAGCTCACTCGCCATGAACAGGGAAGGGATCGCCACAATGATACCTGTCATAATAGTAGAGAACCACGGCGTCTGATAACGCGGATGGATCTTTGCGAAGGCCTTGGGCAGCAGTCCGTCACGGCTCATGCTCATCCATATCCGCGGCTGTCCCAACTGAAACACGAGGAGTACACTTGTTGTGGCAACCACGGCGCTGATCGAGACGATGTAGCCGATCCACTTCTGGCCCACGCGGTCAAAGACAAATGCCAACGGGTCGGTTACACGCAATTCGGTGAAAGGAACCATTCCTGTCAGGACAAACGAGATCAGAATATAGAGCACCGTGCAGATCACCAGTGAATATATCATTCCCCGCGGCAGATCGCGCTGCGGGTTTCTGCACTCCTCAGCCGTGGTCGAAATTGCGTCGAATCCGATATAGGCATAAAAGACAGCGGAAACGCCTCGTAGCACACCTTCAAAACCGTTGGGCATGAAGGGGCTCCAGTTCGATGGCTCGACGTAGAAGAATCCGATTACGATAACAAACAGTATGACGACAATCTTAAAGATCACGAGAAAGTTGGTGGTCTTCTTGCTTTCTTTTATCCCCACGTAAGTAAGGACACTGATCAGCACCACGATGACAAACGCCGGCAGGTTCACAAAGATATGTTTACCCATAATTATCGGGGCGGAGTGCCATGCCTCCTGAACGTATTTCAGGCTGGCACTGAGCGGCTGCCCCTGCGCGAGAGTTTTCTCGACCTCGGCGTAGGCAAGCTTGGCCGTACCCGGATCTGTCGTGAGCCAGCCTGGTAAGTGTAAGCCGAAACCTTCCAGCAGGTTGTTGAAATATCCGCTCCACGAAATTGCGACGACGATGTTTCCGATGGCATATTCGAGTATAAGGGCCCATCCGATGATCCAGGCCACCAGCTCGCCGAAGGAGACGTAAGCGTAGGTATAGGCGCTGCCGGCAATGGGCACCCGGCTGGCAAACTCCGCATAGCAAAGCGCGGAAAAGCCGCACGTGACGGCGGTAATGATAAACAGCAGCGATATTCCCGGGCCTCCGTTATAAGCAGCCGATCCGATGGTCGAAAATATCCCGGCGCCGACGACCGCTGCGATGCCCATGGATACCAGATCACGCACACCCAGCACCTTCTTTAACCCGCTTCGATGGTCTTCGGACTCCTGGCTGACTTCCTGTAAGATTCTGGTTACGGACTTCTTTCGGAAAAGCGGGTTGGCCATCAATTCGTCGGTTTAGGCAGCCAAAATAAGAAAATTAAGCGCTTGAACGAACTTGGCCCCTAAGCGCGTGACAGTTCGGGATTTTTCCGCTATCTTATGGCACCTTTATCTGCCTCTAGGTAAATTTTTTGGGTACTTAAATTGTATTTTTTTTCATGGACGTTGGACTTAACGATCATAAAGATCAGCTTCATGGCATCGACGAGCTGAGGATCAGCATCACTGCTGAGGAAATTAACAGTCTGCCGCTCAGGACATTCCCAGGGAAGACGCGCGTTATCAGCAGTGCCGATCAACTCGGCAAAATAGTTCTCGAAATCGAACAACACGACATAGTAGGTTTTGATACCGAGACCCGGCCGAGTTTCAAGAAGGGACAGATCTTCCAGGTATCGCTGCTGCAACTGGCAATTCCCGACAAGGTGTTTCTCATCCGGTTGAATCACACCGGAGTAACCGACGAACTCGCAGGACTCTTTGCAAATGCCGGGATCATCAAAGCCGGGGTAGGGATCCGCGACGATATCAAAGCCTTGCAGAAGTTAAAAATGTTTCACCCTGCAAGTTGTTACGATCTGTCTACCCTTGCGAAGCAAGCAGGACTTCAGGTCGAGAGCGTGAAGAAACTGACAGCGCTCCTCCTGGGCTTCCGGATCTCAAAGAGCGCGCAAACCTCCAACTGGGAGGTGCCAACTTTCACACAAAAGCAAATCGAATACGCCGCGACGGATGCGTGGGTGTGCCTGGAGTTGTTTCACAAGCTGAGGCCCAAGAACGAAACCATCCTATAACCAAATCGCACCACCACGCGATTGAAGCCGAACGATGACACATGCCGTCAAGATTGTAGAGAAAAAACTTCTGTCCGATAACTGGTACAAGTTATACAAATACACATTCGACATCACCGATGGCAAGGGCGAGACCCGTCGTCAGACACGGGAATCATACGACCGCGGCAATGGCGCTGTAATCCTCCTCTACAACAAGCCCAATAAAACCGTCCTCCTCACCCGGCAGTTCAGGCTTCCTACTTTTGTCAATGGCAATCCCGACGGTATGATGATCGAGGCATGCGCCGGCCTCCTCGACCAGGATAACCCCGAGGACTGCATCCGCCGGGAAACGGAAGAAGAGACCGGTTACAGGATCGAACGCGTTCAAAAGATCTATGAAGCGTATATGTCACCGGGGTCTGTCACGGAAGTCCTGCACTTCTTTGTTGGCGAATATTCCAAAGAACAAAAGGTGAACGAAGGCGGAGGTGTCGATGATGAGCAGGAGAATATCGAAGTCCTGGAGCTGGCATTTGACAAGGCGTGGGACATGATCGGCGCCAGCGAAATTCGCGATGCGAAAACCATCATGCTCCTGCAGTACGCGAAGCTGAACTTTGAATGGTGAGCAAACTCTCTCCGCCGAGGGCCCGCAGATTGGTCAACATGGCGCGACGAGAACGCACTACCCGGGAAGAGCAGGCCGTCT
>JBIQIY010000013.1:15359-125306 GCA_044507775.1 Flammeovirgaceae bacterium
GGTCAACATGGCGCGACGAGAACGCACTACCCGCGAAGAGCAGGCCGTCTCACGTCTCACGATTCACGTCTGACGTCTCACGCACGTGCCTCCGCTCAACTTCCTGAAAGTCGTGACAGGTCGGCTTCATCCATTCACCACTCACTACTCACCACTCACCACTCACCACTCCCGTCTCACGATTAACGGCGGTGGGCTTTTTTCGCCGCCGCCATTCCGCCATTCACCTACTAGTCGCCCTCGCCTGCCTATCTGAAATGGCCTTGCAAGGCCTGAGGCCCGTATATTTGGGAAACAATCAGAAAAGAAATGGAAACGGTTAACAAGAATACAGATGTCTCGGGTCAGCGACCGGTCAGGAAAGGTTGCGAAGCCAACCGCACAGGGAGGGTCCTCAGTGGTCTCTTTATCGTTGTGATCGGCGTTCTCCTGCTGGCTCGTCAGACCGGAGTGGATATTCCGCGGTGGATCTTCTCCTTCGAGGCCATACTGATCGCAGTGGGCTTGTACATCGGCATACGCCATTCCTTCCGCGGTATCGCGTGGGCGATTCCGATGGCGATCGGCGGATTCCTTCTCATCGACGACGTCTTCCCGCAATACGACATCGAAAACTTTACATGGCCACTACTCGTGATCGGATTCGGGTTGTTCATCATGCTGCGGGCAGGAAAAAAAAATGACTGGAAAAAATGGGATCAACGCCACGCCTTTGAACAAAATACCGCGGAAGATTATCTCGACTCAACGGTTGTGTTCGGAGGCGCCAAGAAGAATATCATCTCCAAGAACTTCAAGGGCGGAGAAGTGGTGACCGTGTTTGGCGGAACAGAGATCAACCTTATGCAGGCGGACCTTCAGGGCTCAGTTGTTCTCGATTTAACCCAGGTTTTCGGCGGCACGAAGCTGATCGTCCCTCCCCACTGGAAGATCTGGTCGAAGGATATGGTTGCGGTCCTTGGCGGGATCGATGACAAGAGGCCGCTGATGGCAAATGCCGCGGCGGAAGACGCGAACAAAACGCTTATTCTCAAAGGCACGTGCATGCTGGGAGGCATTGAGATCAGAAGTTATTGAGTCGCATTCACAACAGAATTTTGTATAGTCTCAGGCCTCTAAGGCAAAGAAATTTCACAGTATGAACTGGTACATCTCAAAAATAGTGTTCAGAATTTCCGCTGAGAATACTCAGCACAAACCGCAATTCGACGAGCAACTCCGGTTAATCGCCGCGGATTCGGAGGGCGAGGCATTCCTCAAGGCGCGCATGATCGGTATCAGCGAAGAAGATTCTTTTCTCAACAACAGGAATAACACCGTGAAGTGGGAATTCATCAATGTATCTGAAGTTATTGCACTGCGAACGCTCGAAGACGGAATGGAGATCTATTCGCAGATCCACGAAACGGATGAAGCGCGGTCTTATATTCATTGTGTCCATCAGAAGGCGATATTTCTCAGAACGCATTCAAAATGATCTAAAGCCCTTCAATTGCCAGCGAAGAATTTTTCATATCGGAAACTAACGTTCTTTTTCCTGTTGTGGTGTACGTGTTGGGTTATACTCCAGACCATCGCGCTCGAATATACGTTTGGCTTCGACTGGCATACGAGCTTCGCGGATGCTGCGGTCACAAACCTGGTGATTGCCTTTGCAGGATACGACATGATCCTGGTGGCCAAGTACTACCGCCCCGGGCAGACGGTGCGCGTTCTCATGAGTATCGGACTCGCAGTCATCTGCGTGTTTGCGATCCATCATATCACACTTCTGCTGGTCGAGGAAACGGAAGAGTACCTCGCCTTCCTCGACAAGTCGCTTTTCATTCGGGCGTTGTATGTTTGGTTGATGATAGCCCTGGTGAGTGCGCTGACCGGTCTGTGGTTTTCCATGCTTGAACATCAGGAAACGGATAACCGCACACTCGCCGCAGAGAAAATGGCACGGGAAGCTGAACTATCCAGACTTCGGCAGCAATTGCAACCGCATTTTCTCTTTAACAGCCTGAATTCGATCAGCGCACTGGCGGGATCGAAACCGGAAGAAGCGCGGCGCATGATACATCAACTGTCCGATTTCTTCCGGGGAACTTTGAAAAAGGATGACCAGCAGCTGATTCCCTTGTCCGAGGAACTGGAACATCTCAGGCTTTATCTCGAGATCGAGAAGGTGCGCTTTGGTCACCGGCTTCAAACGTCTATTGATTGTGAGGACCGAGCCTTGACGTTGAAGCTTCCCTCCCTCCTCCTTCAACCCGTTGTTGAAAACGCCATCAAGTTCGGGTTGTACGACACCCTGGGAGAGACCGCCATCACCATTCAGGCGAGCGGGGAACCTGGTTATCTTCGAATTACGGTGAAGAATCCGTTCGATCCGACCTCCGCGCCGCCGCGGCGGGGTACAGGCTTCGGACTTAACTCCATCGAAAGAAGGTTGTACCTCCTCTATGCGCGCAACGACCTCCTCACTACTTCGCAAAATGAAAATACTTTTACCACATCGATAAAAATTCCACAGACCGCATGATCAAAACTGTTGTTATAGACGATGAACCCCTGGCGAGAAGTATTATATTGGAATACGCGCGATCGTATCCCGAGATCGAAATTGTACAGGAATGCAATGACGGCTTTGAAGGAGTAAAGGCGATTGGTCAGCACAAGCCCGCACTGATCTTCCTCGATATTCAAATGCCCAAGATCAACGGCTTCGAGATGCTCGAGCTTATTGAGGAACCTCCGTCGGTTATTTTCACGACGGCTTTTGATGAGTATGCCATCAAGGCTTTCGAAGCCCACGCCGTTGATTACCTGCTGAAACCTTTTAGCAAAGACCGGTTTGACAAGGCGATGCAGAAATGGTTTTCACAACGCCCGGATGGAAAGACCTCCGTCATCCCGGGTGATATCCGGCAACCTGAAGAACGCAACCGTATCGTCGTGAAGGAGGGCGCAAACATCCGGATCGTTCCGGTGAGCGATATCCAGTATATCGAGGCATACGACGACTATGTGAAGATATTCACCGCGAAGGAAATGTTCCTGAAAAAGAAGACCATGAGCTTCTACGAGAACATGCTGGACGTTTCCCAGTTTGTCAGAGTGCATCGTTCATATATCGTGCAGCTGTCGCAGATCACACGCATTGAACCACTGGAAAAGGATACGCACGTTGCGCGTTTGAAGAGCGGAGCTATGATACCGTTGAGTAAGACCGGCTATCCGAAACTGAAATCCGTTCTGGGGCTTTGAGTGCCGGGAATCGTCCGAACGGGATGTTTCGTTTTTCCACTAGTTCCGCTACCTTCGCGAAATTTTTTTTATGTCCGCAAAAAAACCTGCCCTCGGATTCATATTTGTCACCCTGCTTATTGACATCACAGGCTGGGGTATCATCATCCCAGTCGTGCCGGGCCTCATTATGGAGGTCTCCGGAGGAACAATCAGCGATGCCTCCAGCCACGGGGGATGGCTGATCGCGGCTTATGCCATCATGCAATTCATCTGCGCCCCGATCATGGGTGCGCTGAGCGACCGCTTTGGACGAAGGCCGGTCTTGCTCGCTTCGCTCTTCGGATTCGGCCTGGACTATATCTTTACAGCTTTTGCTCCCACCCTCGCCTGGCTGTTTGCGGGGAGGATCATCGCGGGGATAATGGGCGCGAGCTTCACAACGGCGGGTGCCTATATCGCAGACATCAGTCCGCCGGAAAAACGCGCACAAAATTTCGGAATTATCGGCGTCGCCTTTGGCCTCGGCTTTATCATTGGCCCCGTCATCGGCGGATTGCTGGGCGGCCTCGGATTGCGAATACCTTTCCTCGTCACAGCAGGACTCACGCTGATAAACTGGCTTTATGGTTACTTCATCCTTCCTGAATCGTTGAAACCGGAAAACCGAAGGGCCTTCGACTGGAAGCGAGCCAATCCCATCGGCACCCTCAAGAGCCTGTTCCGCTATCCCGTAATCGCCGGACTGTTTGTATCGCTGGCATGCCTTTACATCGCTGCACATGCGATCCAGAGCAACTGGTCGTATTACACCATAGAAAAATTTGGTTGGGATGAAACCGCCATCGGCCTGTCACTCGGTGTGGTGGGCCTGATGTACGCCGTTGTTCAGGGATGGCTGATACGCATACTCATCCCGAAACTCGGACAACAGCGCAGTGTCTACATAGGCCTCGCGTTATACGCGGCGGGTTTCCTTTTGTACGCGCTGGCAACGGAAGGATGGATGATGTACGCATTCACGATTATTTATTGCCTGGGTGCTATCGCTGGCCCGGCGTTACAGGGAATAATGTCGAACGCCATTCCTCCTACGGAACAAGGCGAGTTGCAGGGCGGATTCACCAGCCTCATGAGCATAACCTCTATCATTGGTCCGTTGCTGATGAACAGCGTCCTGTTTGCTTACTTTACAAAGCCGGATGCGCCGGTGTACCTACCAGGGGCACCGATGCTGCTGGGCGCGCTGCTTACAATCATCAGCGCAGTGTTGGCGAGGAAAAGCCTGAAAAAAAATCTTTCGCTTGTCAGCGCTGATTAAGGTCGGGGGAATTCTGGACGGACGTGTGCCGCAACCTGACGCCCGTGGCCTGCATGAGATTCAGCTTCTCATATAGTCGCGCTTCGTCGCGCAGTCTGAAGTTTGCGATCAGTGCACATTCGCTTTCAAATGACTGCGATTTTATCTCGAGGGCATACTCCTTAACAAGTCTCATCACGTCCGTTGTGGCGGAGTAGTCATATTGAATATGGATCTCTTTGAGCACTTCCCGCTCGATGATACCGGCGTTGTCAAGAGCTTCCGCCGCCGCCATTTTATAGGCAGTGACGAGACCCCCTACTCCGAGTTTTATTCCGCCGAAATACCGCACTACTACGACCAGCACATTGGTCAGATCGCGCGACCTGATCTGCCCTAAAATCGGATCACCCGCGGAGTGATTGGGCTCACCGTCGTCGAAAGCACGAAATAACTTCTTGTCCGCGCCCAGCACCCAGGCGTAGCAATGGTGGCGTGCATCAAAATACTTCTTTTTGAGCAGGGTAAGGTGGTTGTGAATGTCCGTTTCCGTCACCACAGGGAACGCAAAAGCATGAAAACGGCTTCCCTTCTCCCGGTACGTCCCCTCGGAAGCACCCGTAATGGTGCGATATGAAAAGTAGTCCTCGTGCAACGTTTCAGACAAATTATACGTCTCAAAGAAAACAATACAGGAACCGATGTGCAACCCTTTCCCCAAAGACCCAGTCTTTAAGCTCTAAGCTTTGTGCTTTATGCTTTATGCTTTATGCTTTACGCTTTATGCTTTAAACCCATCATCTATGAAAAAATACGTTTATCTCATCATCCTGACTTTTGCGCTCACCCCTTACTTCACCATCGCCCAAAAACGGGAAGTCCGCAATGTCGATACTTTTACGAAAATAAACTTTGGATTCCCTGGCAAGCTTTATCTGAAGCAGGGCAGCCCGCAGAAAGTGGAACTTGAAGGAGATCAGGACGTGCTAGATGAAGTTGAAACGCGGGTTGAAAACGGCCGGTTGAAAATCGGTAAAGAAGGTAAATGGTTTGATTGGAATTTCGGCAACAAAAAGATTACCGTGTATATCACCGTACCGGATATCGAGGGTGTCAGTGTCAGCGGATCGGGCAATGTTATCGGCCAAACCACCATCCGGACGAATGACATCGATCTCAACGTCAGTGGCAGCGGTTCTCTAAGTCTCAACGTTGAAGCGCGCGGCGACGTCGAAGCGGATGTTTCAGGAGCGGGAGACATGGAGCTCAAAGGGCATTTCGCAGACTTCGAAAGCGACATCAGCGGTTCGGGCAAAGTTATCCTTGCAGCCACCATCGACAACACCGCCGACTTCGGCATCTCCGGTTCCGGAAAGATTGAAGCATCGGGTAAGGCGAATCTCGTGAAGGCAAATATCAGCGGGTCGGGGAAAGTTCTCGCAGCCGATCTGACCACCAATCGCTGCGATGTAAGGATCTCGGGTTCAGGCGATGTTGAGATCAATGTCACCGACGAACTGGACGCGAATATTTCCGGAAGCGGAAGCGTATCCTATCGCGGCAATCCCCGGAAGGTCAACAGCCACGCCTCCGGCAGTGGTACAGTCAGAAAGATCTAGGCCGTCTGACGCCGCGGCGCTCGCCGGAATACCAGGAAAACAAAAGCAATTCCCGCGAGCAGGGCGCATAACAGAAAGGTCTTGTCAAAGTGGTCGGTATCATTTCCGTAGACTATTCCGGAAAAAAACGCTCCCGTTCCGATTCCGAATTCCATAAGAATGTACAGCGAGGAGACGCCCCTTCCCTTGCGGTCAAACGGACTCAGGTCCGTGGCCCACGCGAGGAGTGTGGGCGACGTGACTCCCTGTGCGACTCCGTAAACTGCGATGCCGGTGATGAGCTGCAGAGCGGTGGTCGAAGTTGCAATTGTGATCATGGCTGCGACCATCAGAAGCGTTGAAATGCGCAACACCGCTTGTCGCCCGTAGCGATCGGAAGCCTTTCCGCCAAGAAGGCGAACCAGGAGCGAAGCAACGGTCAGGCAGGTGAACAGCAGTCCCTTGTTTCTGATTCCCACATACTCTCCAAAGTCGGGGATAACTGTAAACAATGCGCCGTAGGAGTAGGCGCACAAAGCCATGACGAGGCACGGTACCCATACACGTGGCTCGAAAAGATCACCGCGTTTCATCTTCAGATGGGTGACTGAAAACTTGTGTTTAACAGACAGCGTCTCTTTCATGCCCGAGATGATGGCAACGGAAATCAGTCCGAAGGCGGATGAGCAATAAAACATGACGTCCAGCCCCGCGCGGTTGGCGAGCATGCCACCTATGGCCGGACCCGCCGCCATGCCAACCGCCCCGGCGGTGCCCAGCAATCCCATTGCCTCGCCCCGCCTCTCGACGGGAATTATGTCCGAGATGTATGCAGTTTGACCTGTCGGTGTGAACCCCGTTGAAAAACCATGAATAAGGCGGAGAAGCAGGAAGCCCGCAACGGAGGTAAGCACCGGATAAATGAAACTGCAGATGAGGCAAACGATGGACCCCGACATCATCACAGGAACACGGCCGATCGTGTCGGACAACTTGCCGCTGAACGGTCGGCTGAGCATCGCGGTTACAGCAAACAACGAGATGATCAGCCCTTTGTATTCCTCGCCGCCGAGGTCCGTGAGGTATCCTGGCAGCTCGGGGATGATCATATTAAAACTCGCAAAAAAGAGCAGGGAGCTGAGACAAACGAGCCAGAACTGCTTGGTGTAAACGGCAGACGACGCGCGTGCGGGGATCAATTTGGTTTCGCCTGTGCCTCCTGCGCACCCAATAGAAAGGCCTTGATAAAATCATCGAGATCACCGTCGAGCACGGTATTGGCATCTGTCCGCTCCACACCGGTTCGCGCGTCCTTCACGAGCTTATACGGATGAAGCACATAGTTGCGAATCTGGGATCCGAAATCGATTCTCATCTTGCCGGCCTCTACTTTGTCGCGCGCGGCATTGCGTTTCTCCATCTCAAGTTGATAGAGCCGCGACTTCAGCATCTGCATGGCCTTCTCGCGGTTGGCATGCTGTGATCGCTCTACCTGGCAGACGATCACGATGCCGGTGGGTTTGTGCGTCAGCTGAACTTTCGTCTCGACCTTGTTAACGTTCTGGCCACCGGCGCCGCCAGACCGCGACGTCTGGATCTCGATGTCTGCCGGACTGATCTCGATGTTGATCGTGTCATCAATAACAGGGTAGACAAATATGGAGGCAAAGGAAGTGTGACGGCGACCATTAGAATCGAAGGGTGAAATCCGAACCAGGCGATGAACGCCAATCTCCGACTTCAACTTTCCGTAGGCGAATGGACCGTCGATCTCGAGCGTCGCCGACTTGACCCCGGCGACCTCACCAGCCTGATAATCCACCTGTGTTACTTTGTAGCCGTTCTTCTCGCCCCACATGATGTACATGCGGTTAAGCATATCAGCCCAATCCTGACTTTCCGTTCCGCCGGCGCCGGGATTGATTTCGACCATGGCGCTGAGTTGATCTTCTTCTCCGCTCAGCATTTTCTTAAACTCCAGCTCTTCGACGGCTTTGGCGGTCTTCTCGTATTCACGATCGACCTCCTCTTCGTCTACTTCTCCGGCTTCGTGAAACTCGTTGAGCACTTCGAGGTCTTCGACAAGCTTGTTGACCTTTTCGAAGGCATCAGTCCAGATTTTTCTCGACCGAATATTTTTCAGGATCACCTCCGCCTGCTTGGGATTGTTCCAGAAGTCCGCCTGCTGGGTAATCAGTTCTTCGTCCTTTATTTCAACCGTCTTGCGATCGTAGTCAAAGATACCTCCTCAAGGCGCTCACACGGGCCTTCAAGTCTTTCAACTTGTCTATTGTCATGGTTTCCGAATTTAGTTGGCAAATATAGGATTAATTTATCTGCTCCCGGGTATCGGGGCGGAAGAAGGCTGATCCTTTATCCACTGTCATCAAGCGAGTGCGGAAGCGGATCTTCTGGAATTTTTTCCTGATTAGCATCATGGGTAGCCCCGCCGCAACTGACGCCGCGCTCAGTGCAGTCACTCCGTCATCAAGACTCAGTGGCTGGTTCTGAATCACTCCGGTATTCAGCTGGTCTATGACGAACAAGGCTCCCCCGAAGATCACTAGCGCTGTCCCTACTGTATTGTAGAATTTATGCTGGCGAAAGTAGACGCGGTCTATCCTGTGAAACGCAACCGTATCCCGATGCGTAACCACCGCCGTATCGGAGAGGTTATTGACGTACGTGGTGCGAATTGTATTGCTTCCCTTCAACCTGTATATGAACTCATCTCCGGGATACAATCTCAGCAACACATTTTCCTTCTTGAGCAGGACCAGTTGCTTCTGGCAGAACCCCGTCCCGGCGCAAAACATCAGCAGTAAAACGAGTATTCGCTTGAATATCTTCAATGGCATCGGATTGTCGTGCGCATTAAAAGTAAAAAAATTGGCGAACAGTGTTGTCCGCCAATCCAACATATAACCATAAACTACGAGACTACATCCTGACAACCCAACCGAATGGGTCGGGTAGTGTTCCGTGCTTGATGCCCTCGAGCGCATCGTAAACCCGTGCTGAAAATTGTTCCGGTCCTGCTGCCGGCAGCCTGTAATCCTTGCCCTTGTATCCAATCAAATCAATGCGGGCAATGGTTGCGGCCGTGCCGACGCCAAAGGCTTCCTGCAGGGTTCCTGCTTCAAGCGCTTCAACTATCTCCGCTACGGAGACCTTCCGTTCCTCCGTGCGCACGCCCCACTCCCGGGCGAGACGCAATACGCTGTCCCGCGTTATCCCTGAGAGGATGGAATCGCTTAGGGCGGGGGTTATCACGACGTCATTAATAACGAACATCACGTTCATCGTTCCCGATTCCTCTATATACTCGTGCGTTTTACCGTCTGTCCAGATGAGCTGGTGGTAGCCCTTCTCTTGCGCCAGCTTCGCCGGATAAAGTGCGCCGCCGTAATTGCCTCCTGCCTTCGCATACCCCGTACCACCCTGAGGGGCCCGGGTATAGTGCGTTTCAATATCAACTTTCACCGGATCCGAGTAGTAAGCACCTACCGGACTGAGAATGACCATAAAAGTGAATGAAAGCGACGGCCTGATACCTATGTACTCATCCGCAGAAAACAGGAAAGGCCGAATATAAAGCGATGCACCTTTGGCGGTTGGAATCCAGCCACGGTCGACATTGACCAACTCGCTTATGCTGTCCATGAAGAGGTCATCCGGAATAACCGGCATGCACATGCGCGCGGCTGAAAAATTCATACGTCTCAGGTTGTCGAAGGGCCGAAACACAAGCGCTTCACCGCCCGGACCCCGATGCGCTTTCAATCCCTCAAAGATCGATTGACCGTAATGGATGGCCGGCGTAGCAGGGCTTACCTCTATCTTGCCGAATGGAACAATCCGGAAGTTTTTCCATTCCCCGTTCGAAAAATCGGCGATGAACATGTGGTCGGAGTACACCATGCCAAAAGGCAAATCGCTAAAATCCACCTCCGAAAGCCGCGATTTTTTTACCTTTTGCAATTCGATTTTCAATGAATCCACCATACCTTATCCCTTTTTCTGGCCCAAAGATACCATTTCTTACTCGATTACCCTAACGATCGGTAGGTTCGAATTGTTATCGAAAGATCGCCGTTTGGTGGTGGGCGGGGTACAACAGGGCTCAATGGTTATTTTGCCACAAAGAGCTCGAAGACACAAAGGCGCTGTCTTCTCAGCGCAATGCATCCGTTCTGCCTATCGATGCAATGTGTATTTCTGCATTTAAACCATTCTTCGTGTCTTCGTGCCTTCGTGTCTTCGTGCCTTCGTGTCTTCGTGCCTTCGTGTCTTCGTGGCATTAGACGGCGCGAACGCGCACAGTCCACATCACATCCGCGCCTTCCACGGCGACTCTTCTATCGCCAATTCCTGGCCGGTCAGGCGCGCCAATACAAAAAGGTAGTCCGAAAGGCGATTCAAATACCGGATGATGATCCCATCCACGGGCTCGTGCTGGTGAAGTGCTATGACGAGTCTCTCTGCCCTTCGGCAAACCGTTCGCGCGATGTGAGTATAAGATACTGAGGGATGGCCGCCCGGAAGGACAAACGAGCGCATGGGAGGAAGCTTTGCGTCCATCGAATCAATCTCTTTCTCCAGCACCGTGATATCATCTGCCTGCAAAGTGGGGATCTTGACTTTTGTATTTCCCGGCTCAGTGGCCAGCATGGATCCGATGGTGAAAAGCCTGTCCTGAATGTCAAGCAGCACGTCCTTTCGGGGACCGTTAACTTCCTGATCGCGCAGCAGCCCGATCCAGGAATTCAATTCATCGACCGTACCATAGCTGTCAATCCGGATATCCGCCTTAGAGACACGTTTCCCTCCAAACAGGGAAGTCGTTCCCTGATCGCCGGTTTTGGTGTAAATCTTCATGGACGAAAGTTGTTAGTGCGCTGCGGACGCGGCCTGGCTCGCGCGATTCACGTTGTCGTTCCGACGATCCCATTCTATGAGTCCATCGCGCAGACGGATGATGCGATGAGCATAATGGGCGATATCATCTTCGTGCGTAACCATGATGATCGTGTTACCTTTATCATGCAACTCCTGGAAGAGGTTCATGATATCGTATGATGTCTTGGTGTCCAGGTTACCCGTGGGTTCGTCGGCGAGGATGATGGAAGGATTGTTGACAAGTGCCCGCGCAATGGCTACACGCTGGCGTTGACCGCCTGACAATTCGTTGGGCCGGTGATGCGAGCGCTCGGCGAGGCCGACGTTATCCAGCGCCTGAAGCGCCATCTCATTCCGCTCCGACTTACTGAATCCGGCGTAGATGAGCGGAAGCGCCACATTCTCAAGGGCCGATGCCCGCGGCAACAGGTTAAAAGTCTGAAATACAAATCCGATTTCCTTATTGCGCGTGTCCGCCAGCTCATTTTCAGTCATCTCGCTGACAAGCTTGTTATTCAACATGTAGGTGCCCGACGATGGAGTATCGAGACATCCAACGATGTTCATCAGCGTCGACTTCCCGGAACCTGAAGGGCCCATGAAGGCGACGTATTCGCCGCGGTCAATTGCAATAGAGATCGACTGAAGGGCGTTCACGGTCTGGTTTCCCATCCTGTATACCTTCGAAATCTCACGGGTTTCTATTATTTTCATTGAACTTATTAGTTAACGGGCCGGCAGTCTAATTACAAAGATGGGCTAAAAACTTAAATAGTTTTCCCTCCATTATATGGAAAACCTCCCGGCCATGTAAAAGGCAAATACAGCCCACAGCGCTCATTCTAAGGTAAAACGAAAATTCCAGCTCCTGGTTCAGGTTTTTATGAACGAGAGGCATTTACGGACAACCCCTTCGTCCCGGAGGATGCGCGTGTGACCCAGGCCCTGGGTTTGGTAAAGCATCGCCCGCGGATAAACCTTGATCATTTCATAGGCATGGCTTATCGAGACTTCCGGATCATTTTCATCGTGCACCAGCAGTAAATCCAGGGGTTCGGGGAGATTGCGGACCGAATAGAGTGCCGCGAACTCGTCGAATGACCGCCCTGTGGTTTCCAGGATATATTTCTTAAAATATTCTCCAGTGGCGGGCGAACCGTTAATCCTTCTTAAATAGGTTGCGATTATCTCGTCGCCGATAGTTGGCGAAGCAATGTTGATGAGCTTTTTTACTTCCAGACCGTTCATCGCTGCATAGAGGACCGCGCTGCCGCCGAATGAGTGGGCGATGATCGCGACCGGCGTACCCGTGGCCGCGTAGATCTCCCTGAATGTTTCTTCGAACTCGAGGATGCTCGTAGACCGGCCATCGGAATTGCCGTGCGCCGGTCCGTCAAAACCGATGACGCGGTATTTTTCACGAACAAGCGCAGGAATTATCGAGCGAAATTGAGTAGCGCGTCCGGCCCAGCCGTGGACTAGCAGCACCGTCGGTCCACTGCCCCATGCATAGCACTGGATCTTCTTCCCATGGATGCGAACGGTAAATTTTTCGGCTTCCTTTTCCGTCGCTTTTTCTTTTTCCGGAACCGAATAATTCAGGGGCGAGAAAAATATGGTGATGAAAAGCCGTCGGGCCAGCGGCGGAAAATATTGCTCAAGAATGGGGAACGCCCATTGTACCAATCTCAGCAGAAGTGGGAGCTTATTTTTTTTTCGAGCCATTCGCGATCAGGAAACGCTGTATTGAAAAGATTGCAGAGCAAAGCTATCCGTCTCGGGTATGTATACGCGTTCATGGAACGCAACGTTGTTCGCGTAATCCACCAGGATCACGGTAGAGGAGCGCGTTCCGTACCCGGGGCTCTTGATAAAAGCAGGCGACAACTCCCGTTCGAGTTCGAGGCCAACGCCCGTGTCCGGTAGACGATTATCAGGTGCAATCGTGCTGTCGGAGAGGACCTCAAATAAATCTTCCTTTTTCACCGTTGGCGATTTCAGCAACTTCTGAATCTGCAATTTCCCCTTCTCCACCTTTGGCCACGGCGTTTCCAGCAGATGATTGCTCAAACCAAATAATCCTGAATTGAGCTGAATCAATCCGGCTTTATAATTTGAGAGGTAGTAAAGCGCGTCGACTGTCCCGGCGATGAGACTGAAGCCATTGTACTCGGATGCATGGGGTTCAAGTTTTTCAAGATACGCTTCTTCCGACGTCTTGTCGAGGAGAAAATCCGTCACCAGCTTACCGCGCGACGGTGCGTTCGTCCGGATATTTCTCAGATCGCGAAAGTTGGTCACCATGCAGATACGGCCGCTTCGTGTCATGCCTAGCCACGTTCCCATTGCTTCAAGATCTCTACCCCCCAGGATCTCGGGGTGATCTTTCCAGAACGCCGCCGGTGCCGTAGGACGATGGTAAAACTCATCGCGGTTCGCGGCTACAACGAGCTTATACTTCAGATGACTTCGTACGGCAACAAATATCAGACACATGACTCCGGTAAAGGAAAACAAAACAATTCATAACTCCTCATCGAAGAGTTCCAATTGTTCTGGCAGCAGCGTGAACGATTTCCGGTGATAGGGTGTGATTCCGAGCTGGCGGATGCCATCGCGGTGTTCCGGAGTAGGATAGCCTACGTTGGTTTCCCATCCATAGCCGCAAAATTCTTTGGCGAGCTTTGTCATCAATTCATCGCGATACGTTTTCGCCAGGATGGATGCCGCGGCAATAGAAAGATATTTTGCATCGCCTTTGACAATGCATTCATGCCGGAAGTCCCGATAAGGATTAAACCGATTGCCATCGATGAGCAGCAACTCGGGTTGAATGGATAGCTTGTCCAGGGCCAGGTGCATTGCCTTAAAGGAGGCGTTGAGAATATTGATCCGGTCGATCTCCTCGTGGTCGACTTCTGCCACAGCCCACGCAACAGCATCCTTTTCAATGCGATACCGCAATTCTTCGCGTTCCTCGCGGCACAATTGCTTCGAGTCGTTCAGACGTTTGTGGCGGTATTTTTTAGGCAAGATCACCGCGGCAGCGACCACTGGCCCTGCCAGACAACCACGTCCTGCTTCATCACAGCCCGCCTCCGTCAGATTTTTTGTAAAAGATGATCGCAGCATAGCCCTATCGCGGATTAAAAATAATTTGATAAACCCAGTAGTCAAAAGACATTTTGATAGTTTTGAGAAAGTCGACGACCAACAAGTGGCGCGGAAATTTAGTAGGCTATTCACAGCCAGCACTCTATCAGCTATCAGTTAAACATTTATATCATGATCGAAGGAGAGGTAAAAAATCCATGGACGACATTGTCGGGGGAAGTAAAATATGACAACCCATGGATTACAGTGACGGAATTTCAGGTGATCAATCCCTCGGGTGGCCGTGGAATTTACGGCAAAGTGCATTTCAAGAACAGAGCGATCGGCATCGTTCCGATCGACAAGGATCTGAATACGTGGCTGGTAGGACAGTATCGTTATACGTTGAACGCCTGGCATTGGGAAATTCCCGAAGGAGGCGGGCCGATGGACCAGGAACCACTCGCGAGTGCTCAGCGGGAACTACGCGAAGAAACGGGGATGATTGCACACCGATGGACGGAAATCATTCACCTTCACACCTCCAACTCCGTGACAGATGAAGAGGGATACGTTTTCCTTGCCGAGGATCTCGAGCAGGGGGCAAGCGCGCTTGAAGAAACGGAAGCAGATCTGAAAGTGTGGAAACTTCCGCTAAGGCAAGCGCTCGATATGGTGTTGGACGGGAATATTACGGATAGTATGAGTATTATGGGGATACTGAAGGTGGCCAGGAGATTTAAGATCTAAAATCGAAAATTCAAGATTTAAAATTTGCCGCGCACTTCGTTTAGCTTCATGATCATGCATTCGGCGTCGGTTTGGAGCCAGCGGTCGTAGTCTGCGATGGCTTTCACGCGTACATCTTCGCTGATGAACCCCTCTGCAACGATTTGCTTCAACTCCGCGACCTTCGACCATATTCCAGCGCGCGAAACAAAGTCAGGCTGGTCTCTCTGGTAGATTTCATCAGCGTTATGTACTGTGACGTTGGTGAGGCCGGTATCTTCAAGATGCCGCGCGAGGTTTTCCGCCATCCTGTTGTCCATACCCGCAGCTGCCCGCCATCTGAGAAACGCTCCGTAAAATTCCTTCATGCTGTCCGGAGGTTGTGGCATCCACTCCAACGCCTCATGGTTATAATCGAGTATAGACAATTGCCCGCCGGGTTTTAGAAAGGAAGCCATTTTGCGCACAGCTTGTGCGGGAGTGCTGAGCCACTGGAGCACCCGGGCGGCAATAACAAGATCAAACTTTTCCGCCGGCTCAAAGTTGAACAGGTCCATGGCGATGAACTCGAGGTTTGGAACATCTTGAGACGATTCCTTTGCGCTGTTGATAAATGATGCCGTGTTGTCGATCCCCGTAACACGACCCTGCGTTCCGACGATTTTTGCAACGCCTTGCGTAATGGCCCCTGTTCCACATCCTACATCAAGAACGCGCATACCTGGCTTGAGAAGAGGAACGAGTGTGGCGTAGTCTCGTTCAAGTGAACGTTGGTCGAAAATTCTTGTCGAGGACGCCGTGTCCCGATCAATGGACTTGTTCATTCTTTGAGTCGATTGGCAACTGATTTCTAATAGGGGCTCTTCTGCAACTGGCTGTCGGGCGGCAGGACAAACTCCTTGTCATCGATCTTCGCTTCGCTGACCTCCGTCGCTTCGCTTTCGATCGTCACTTGCGGAGTGTCGACGACAATCTTCAAAGGAAGAGCCTTTGTGCGCGAGACGACCTCGCTCCAGTTTCCGAATTTGTGGTTCGCGAACTGAGAAGGATCAACTTTAATTTTTGAGTTAAAATAATATTTTTGAACGCCACTCTTGCACGTGAGTACCAACTCATCGCACAGGTATCCGGCGATGGTCACAACGCCCTTGTTGATCTCCGCCTTTTGCACCTCGTCGGGGTTCTCGGATCCATCCTTCCAGTAGATGACAGGGGAGTTGGCAGTTTTTATATAGAGCTTATTGTCGTCGCCACGGTAGATCTGCCACTGCATCATCGTGCCATTCATCGTCGACTTGTAATTGGATCCCTTGATCAGGTATTCCTGTTGTTGTCCCATCATAGCGGTAAACTGCGCATCCGGCACGTTGGGGATTTTGCTCTTATATGTGTTTTGATATACGATCTTTCCCTGGAAGTTTTGCGCGGTTGCCGTCAGGGAAATCAGAAAACACAATGAAACGAAAAAGATATTTTTGATTCTAGTCATGGGAGTAAGGGTTTTATCAGGAGGTATCGATCTGTAAAATCTATTGCATTATAGTCAACAATTAGCAGATTCCGGAGCGGTGCACCCCGGAAAAACTTCCTGAAAGCTCCTGGAAAATCTACTTCGAACACCTTCGACATTTCCTTCACTCTCTCCTGTGCCAGCAGTCGACGGGTCAAAAATAATTTTTTCATGCGGTCAAATTACGTAGCTTATGACCGGAACGGCGCTGCGCTTCGCACTTGGTAGCGCCGTCAAAATTTAGGAACACATGAAATTGCTCAGAGGCCTGCACACGCTTTACGGCCTGATCATATTTTGTCTTCTCTTCGCAGTTTTCTTCTTTTTACTACTGATTCCGATCATTTTTCCAAAGAAGTTCAAGCTGGTCGGCAAGTTCAACCGGTGGTGGGCGAGGCTGTTGCTGATCCTGGTGGGAATTCCGTTCAGCGTAGAGTACCGGGAGCCGCTAAATCGGCGCAGACAGTTTATCTTTTGTCCTAACCACTGCTCCTACATGGACATTGTTACGCTCGGACTGAACAAACACGATGCGGTGTTTGTCGGAAAAAACGACCTGAAGAATATTCCCCTTTTCGGATTCATGTACAGCAAGCTTCACATCACGGTAGACCGCGCGAAACTGAAAAGCCGCTACATCACGCTGGTGAAGTCGCTGAAGGCGATCGATCAGGGAAAGAGCCTGGTAATATTCCCGGAGGGTGGCATCGTAACGAAATATCCGCCGGTGATGGGCGAGTTCAAGGATGGCGCTTTCCGCGCTGCGATCGAGAAACAAATTCCCATCGTTCCTGTCACCATTCCCTATAATTGGATAATTTTGCCACCTGATCGGTTCCTTTTGCACTGGAAACCCATGAAAGTGATCTTTCATGAACCCATTGATCCTTCGATTTACACCCTGAAGGAGCTGCATATTTTAAAGGACAGGGTGAAAAACACAATAGAAAACGAATTGTATAATCATTTAGGCAGGAATGAAAATTAACCGGGAACTTCTGGACAAGATCGCCCATCTTTCGCGGCTTGAATTTGACGAAAAAGACGCCGAAAAAATGATGCAGGACATGACGGAGATCGTTGAATGGGTCGAGAAGCTCAACGAAGTCGACACGGAAGGCGTCGAGCCCCTGACTACAATGTCGCATGAAATCAATGCACTGCGCAACGATGAAGTGGGAGAACACCTCGACCATGAGCGCGCCTTGCTCCATGCTCCCAAGAAAGACGCTGACTATTTCCGCGTGCCCAAAGTCCTGGAATAAAACGTCCTCCTCCCTTGAAGATACTACACGCTGTGGCGAGTCTTTTATACAAGATCTGGGTAGGCCTTGTTTTCACGGTCTTCATGATCTTACTCCTGCCGGGGATTACGATTCCATTCCTGCTCGGACAACGCTTCGGTTCTATCGGTTATGCCTTTCTCTGGCTCTGGAGCTGGATCTTCAGCAAACTCACTTTTATTCGTTACAAATTCTACGGCGCCGAAAATTTCCGGAAAGGAAAGGCCTGCATTTACGTGAGTAATCACACATCGTTTCTCGACATTCCTGGGCTGACGATGCTCATACCCGGTCAGTTTCGCCCGCTCGCGAAAAAAGAACTGCTCAAAATTCCCATCTTCGGGTGGATCGCGCAGACTGCGGCCATCATTGTCGATCGCTCAAGCCCCGAAAGTCGCAAGAAGAGCATCGATCGACTGAAGGCGTTTTTGAATCGCGGGATCTCCATTCTCATCTTCGTCGAAGGGACGCAGAACCGCACTAAAGAACTTCTTCAGCCCTTCAAAGACGGCGCTTTTAGAATTGCCATTGATACGCAACAACCCATCCTCCCAATTGTTGTTCTTGGGGCAGGTCCGCTGATGCCCCCGGGAACAATTAATCTCAAACCGGGTCTCATCCGCATTTATGTAGGAGAGGAAATTCCCACGACTGGCCTTGCAACGCAAGAGGTAAAAGGCCTGAAAGAAAAGACCTTCCGGATAATGGAAGAAATGATCCGCCGGAATCAATAAAAAAATCCGGCCAGACGATGACGCGCGCCTGAACCGGATCTAACCCACCCAAAAAATCTTAAAGAGTCAGCGCGATCGAACAATTGAACGATCGCCCGTCTGAACTCCAGACGCCCGGTCCTGGATAGAACTCGGGGCGCTTTGTAAAGTATTGTTTATCGGTCACGTTGCTCACGTTCACCCGAAGGAGCAAGTTGTCCATGATCCGCCAAGACGCGTTGACATCCAGCAGGCCGTACTCCGGGACGATTCCCACCGACCCGCTTTTTGAAGGCTCGACAGTATTCAATGGATCGGCGAATGATTCACCGGTGTAACTGTAGAGCGCCGACACGCTCACATCTTCCACGCGAAAAGAGATGCCATTCCGTGAAATGACATCGGGCACGGATTCGATTTCATTTCCACTGATGTCAATGTTTTCTTCTCCAGACCGCGCAAATGCATTTACATACTTCGACTTGAAAAGTGCGGTCGATGTGAAGATTGTCACCGATCGGCCACCGCGTTGGTAGAGGGGATACTCGGCAAAGATCTCAAGTCCCGATGTCACCGCATCACCAATATTCGTTCGCAGCACCGAAAACTCGCCTCCACTGGCGTCGCCCTGGAGTGTTCCCGTTCGGTTGTCATACCGCATCGCGAAGGCGCTGACATCCCAGCGTATCGCGCTGAATGTCCCGCGGTATCCGAAGTCCACGTTGTAACCGCGGGCATCGCGGAGATTGTCGTCCGACCGTTCGAACGTCGTCGCCGGGATGACATCCTGGAAAATTACCGGCCTGTACGCCTGCGCCCATCCGCCGTACAAACTGTTTCCGCTGTTGAAGGTGTATTCTGCATTGACGCCGAATAAAGGAAATTGATGCTCTATTGTCTGGGGCACCTCGCCGGGATCGTAGTAGTTGATCGTTCCGGTCATATCCGTTGCTCCAAGTTCTATTCGCATCCCCGGCGAAACCACAAGAGACGGCGTTATCCAGAATCCATTCTCCAGAAAAAGGGCGACGTTCCGCGTCCTGAAATGCAAGTCCCTTCCCCAAAGCCCATCAACGCGGGTGATGTCGAAATCCGATCCGGTGGTTCCGGTTCCAAGCTGCTGCCGATGCTGATCATTATTCATCAGCTGCACGCCGCCGCTGATCACGCCTGAAATCTTTCCGAGATCATACACATGAAGCATCCTCGCCTCCATGGTGTAGCTGTTGTAGTGATCGACATCCACTAGGCGCGGAGCTTGCTGAAGAGTCACAGGGTCGACAGCATCCTCGACGGTGGCGGGCTGATTGAACATGACGCTCTTGCGTACGCCGAGCAAACCGGAGACGACCAGCGACAGGCGCGTGCGGTGACTGATTGACCAGTCAAGTGAAAGTGACGGCACGAAAATGTCGGGGCTATAATAGTTGCGCGATCGCGACGACTGACGCGGGTCAGCGTAAAACATGCTGTCGGTCAAGGGTCCGGGCATCCTGTACGCAAACTTTGACCGGGCGATTTCGGCGGTGATCTGGACAGCTTTCGACGGCGCGTAGGTTAACATCAGTGATTGCGCATCAAAATCGGAATGACTGTTCTCGCGATATCCGTCCGATGTACGCTTGTTGTAATAGGCGTAGTACCGGAACTTTCCGACCTTTCCGCCGACAGCCTGGTATGTACTTAGAGTATTGAAGGAACCGACCGCATTGATGCTTTCGAACGCTACAGTGCGGGTTGTGTCAGGCTTCTTCGAGACGTAGTTGATCATTCCGCCGAACTGGGCGCCGTACTGGAGTGAGCCCGCACCGCGCACCATCTCTATGCGCTCGACCGCTTCCATGGGCATGCTGTAGTGGCTGGCCGGATAGCCATACATATCGGAGTTCGTGATGATGCCATTCTTGCGAATGTTAAACTCCCATCCGCGGTGAGGATCGAGTCCGCGCGTGGAAATATTCATCTGGTTTCCTGATCCATCCATGTCGTACACAAACACGCCCGGCACCTTCGAAAAAATCTGACGCGGCGTCTTTTCGGTAATGTTTGCATCGAGCTTCTGTACGTTGATCACTTCGTTCTTCTTGCCCGACCATAAGTAGGTTGCCTTTACTTTCGGCAGGCGTTCAATTGTAAATAATTTTTCTCCCTGCACCACGACTTCATCCAGTCGCGTCGTGCGCAGGGAGTCAGCGTCTTGTGCCTGAACGGCAAACGTTGTCGCTGTCAACAGTGGAATAAGAAAGTAGTACCTAATCCGCCCCATCAGTTTTTGCTTTGTCAATTGTATAACTCGCTACGGCCTTGCCTTGAACGAGGCCCATTTCGGAATCAAACCTGTAATGGATGCCTCCGTATATTCTTGATTCCGCAGCTTCCAGGGCCCATGCGCGGCACTGGTCTGCATCGTTTGGAAAGACGTATCCCAATACCTCCGCCGCTGCTGCGGAAAAAGTGCTGTGACCGGAGGTGTAACTCGGAAAATTCGGAGTTCCAAGAATTGTCTTGAACCCTTTTATCGTTTGAATGGGCCGCGGGTAATGGTAGAAATATTTTGTGTCCCAGCAGCTTATTCCGGCATCCATGATCGCCATATTCATATAAGCGAGCGTCCTTGCCGAGCGCAGTGGATTGAGCTTGTAGCTTATCACAAGATCGTTTGCCAGCCTGTTCCAATGGCCGGGAGGCGTGTAGGTTCCCAGGCCGTCGCTCCACCAGTTAGCGATCTTTCTTCTCTCCTCCGTCATATTCTTTGCATAGTCCTGTAGTTCCTTAGCATCTTTCAGGAACTGAGGAGAACCAGGTGCGGGTGGTGGTCCGGGCCTTACGGCTTCAACATTGGGAACATTCCATAATTTCACCTTGCCAAAAAACGGAGCAAGGCCGACGGGTCTCGCAGGTATCTCGAGATTTTCCCACTGCCATCCAAAGCGCTCGAATGCCGACGCCTTAATTGAATCCGATACCGCCTTGGGGGTTTGCGATTTGCTCATGCCATCGCCAGCCGCGCGTGCCAATGCTATCTTGGCGACCTCGGCCCCGATAAAAGCTCCTGCCTCGATATCACTTTGTACGTTTACACCCGCCCATATCAAGCTGGCCTTGTGCTCTTCAGCTCTCTTCGCGATGTAATCCTTCTCGCGAGGGAACAATGCGGTCAGGATCGCTTGCGAAGCCGCCGCTATCACCGCTCCATCGGAGGGATAGGAAGGCAGCGTGGATTTGCTATAGACGGAAGGAATTGATGTATCGTTGACATAAGGCGCCGGCCTGTTGAATGTATACTTGTAGTTCCAGGCAGTGATCAGCGCATCAAACTGTGCGACCGTCAGGTAAGCAAGCGCCCGGCAACCATAAGCAGGGTGTGCAAAAGGAAACGGCGGCGGTCCGTCCGGGTTAGCCGGATTGGGAAGTGTGTAGGTGTTATCATCATTCGGGCCGGGGATCAGGTTGTATTTGGTTGTAAGCTCAGAGGCGATCTCACTCCACCGGATGATCGGATTGTTCGTCCAATATTCAATCATTTTTTTCTCATCTTCCGATAAATTTGTAGTTGCCTCCTTTACGTCCGCGAGTTCATCCTGATATTCGGCCGAGGTCACATCCGCGGGCGCGTCGATCACGATCTGGCTTCCTGAAGTGAGCAACACCGGTGTCCAGCTTCCGCCATTTTCGTCCAGGCCGGAGTATTCATACGCGGTAAATTGTGCGTACCGCGGCAGATCTTCTTCACACGACACGACTGCGATGACACAGAAACATGTCAGTATGTAAATAAGTATATTCTTTTTCATAGTGATTTCGGATTTCAGGTTTCTTAGATCTTAAACTGGTAAGTGAGGCCCAGGCCCAGATTGGAAGATTGCCCCCAATTCCTGCCACTGATAACCGTGTTGTAGTATGCCAACACGCCCAGTCCTTTCATCTTCCTGATGTAATACTGCGTGAAGAAACCCAGCTGTCCGAATTCTATCTTGTTCGTTGGCTGTCCCGGATTATACTTCCGGATATCGTCGCCACTCGTCGATTGAAGAGCGACGTAATTTACTTCCAGACGAAAAGCGTCTTCGAACAGCCACATTCCAATCGCGCCATTGAAGTTCCACGCGTTCGGAACATCCATCTTAGTCGTATAATAGCTTCCGTTGTTGTAGTAGTAATCTCGTTCGACCTCTGTCAGACCTCTCCACAGGTGAGCCGCGCCGACCATGGCATACAAGCCATTGTGCATTCTGAACGCTCCGATTGCACGAAGCGAAAATTCGTTCGCACCCAGACCCAGACTATAAGGCATATAGTCAGAGAGATAGTTCGTCGCGGGCATGGAGTAACCGACATTGGTCAGTAGTCTCAACTTACTGGTGCCGATCTCCTTTTCGAAAATCTTTGCCTTCAGGTTAAATCCAAAATCCTGAAGTCCGCTCACTCCCGCCAGGAATCCTCCGTTCGGCTCATCGGATTTCGTCCTGACGTAGGGAAGCGATAGGATCAGGTTGAGTTTGTCGTGCAGACCTATTGCAAGCATCGGCATGACCGTCGTCCGCCTGAAAGTACCGACCGCGCTATGGGTGCGAAGAGTCTCACCTTCCCAATAGTGATCCCAGGAACCCTGGTCGTAAACAAGAGCGAAACAGGACTCGCGCTGTTTCATCATGATCGCATCGGATGGGGTCTGCGCGAGCAGAGTCCCCGATAACACCGAGACGAATAAGAAATTAAGTAAATGTTTTTTCATGCGTTTGTAATTGGCCGGAGCCAGGCAATCCGCGCAGGGTCGGTTACCCTGCCTGAAAAGCATAGTCCGGTGATTGATACTAAAGAAAGACAGAAGGACATGTGCCGGATAAATGCACACGCAACAGCACAAAACGACTATGAAGAAATTTCGTACTGGGTTTTCCGGCGAGCGAAGCAATCATCGCCGCGCGGAACAGATGAGTGTCAGATCTTGGGAGGTGGAGACGGAGACTTTTTAACTGCCTCTACTACGGCAATCGAAAAAGAAGTGGAAGGCTGTTCTGCTGCCCAGCCTGCGGCATCGGCGTCGAGGCCGAACGTTGACGCACAATAATCCTTGATAAAGGACTGAATGCTTTTTGAATTTGACCGGTCTGTCGACTGTGTCGCGAACGTGTCTACGTAATCGGCAATGGCTTCATGGATCACATCGGCACGGGTATCCCGGATACAAACCACATGCAGCGTATCCTTCTCCAGTTTTTGTTTGACGAGCCGATAATATTGTCCCTGGTGTTCGATCTCGCCATCCACTCTTTCGAACTCGGTATCTCCGAAATATGGAACAGAAAGGGGAATCTTAAGGGTGATGGTCTCGGATTGACTGTAGTCCTCTGAATTAATAAGATGTGTAACGCGGACCGTATTTTTGTATTTCAAGCCCACAAAAAGGCCATAATAGCCCATGACATTAAGCATGAGCAGAACCACGAGGAATATGGAGATGACCTTTTTCAAATTCGATCGGGTGTCGAAGTAAAGGAAAAAGAACAAGCAAAACAAGCTACATGCGGAGGGCGGTACGGCCCAACAGCCCGATGAATTCTTTTATACCATTCATAAAGATGCCTTCCTTTTCGGTTATATGATCCGGTGCCTTGCTCAAAAAGATACCTTTCCACCGCACATTTGTAGCTCAATCTGGCGTCTTATGTGGCTGATTTCGGCTAAAAATGAGCTATATCAAGCTATAAAATGAGCCAATTCAGATTAAGCTCATTGAGTTCCAGATCCGCGAAGCATTGGAAGCGATGTGTGATCTCATCAGCTCGCAGGAAAATGTATTTTCAAAAGCCTTGCTGGAATTGGTGCTATTGTCATACACCCAGGCATTCAATGATGGAAATAAACGCACGGCGCGAATAGTCAGCAATGCGATACTCATCCATTACCGTTATTGCCCGCTTTCCTTTCGAACGGTAGATCCTATCACGTACAAAAAGGCCATGCTATTGTTTTACGAACAGAACAACATTACAGCGTTCAAGAAATTGTTCATTGAGCAAGTGAGGTTTGCGGTAGAGACATATTTCTAAAAAGGCCCGCGGTAAAATTCGGTGATAAGCCGGGTTCTCCATTAAGAGTAATATTTCTTAACCTGGATGAGATGTTACTTTAAGAAGCATGTAAAAAATCATCAGGTTAATTATTCCAAGAACAAGTAGATACAAGACTTTTTGTATCCTAACTCCTATTGAATAATCATTTTATAACACCGCGAACCAGTAAATAAAGCCAATAAGAGATACAAATGAAAAAGCTACTATTCCCATTGACAAAACAATAATAAGGCACTTCAGGAGGGAGGTTTCAATGGTGGCTGACTATTCTTGCCTACACGAAGGCAATCAACCGGTTCGCAATTGGTCCATACAGCTCACAAAACTTATAACGCTACCTTTGTCCGAAGATAGTCGCCTACCCCAAACATGAAATAAACTGAAATTATAGCATAAACGACTGATACGATCAAAAACAAAATTCCTTTCGTATTGGTGGCTTGATAACTAACTACCTTGTCCACCCTTTTTCGCCTGAAATAAATCAGGTAACCAATTGCGAAGATCAGTATACTCAAAGCTATACTACAGTAAAGGGGAATTCTCCCATTGAAGTACGTTGCTACCAAGTAACTAAGAATCGTCCAGAAATTAATTCCATGAAATAGGAACGTGATAAAAAATGAGTGCTCCTTCGCACCAAACGCTCCTTTTTCCGTTCTAAACAGGTAAATTGTTTTGTCGAGAATTTGGTACCAACCCCAAAAAATAATATCTATCAAACTCATGTGACGTCCCCCCACAAAACTGGATAGTTTAAAAGTAGAGAAAACGGGCAATTATTGATAACTTAAAACAATAGTTGCTATGAAAAAATCGAAGTTCACAGAAGCGCAAATTGTCTTTGCACTGCGCCAGGCCGAGACGGGCACATCGGTTGATGAAGTCTGTAGAAAGCTCGGAATTAGCCAGGCTACGTTTTTCAATTGGAAAAAGAAGTTTGGCGGACTAGGCGTTTCAGACCTACGGAAACTTCGTCAGCTCGAAGAAGAGAATGCACAGCTGCGAAAGCTTGTATCTGATCTCAGCCTGGACAAACAAATACTTCAGGACGTTCTTAAAAAAAAGCTTTGAGGCCAGCCCTATTGAGGGGGCTGGCCTCAAGCGCCATCGAGAACTATAGGATTTCGGTGCGTAAAGCCTGTTCATTGATAATGATTAGCACTTCCGTCTGGTACTACGTTCCGCACAAACGCGATGACAACTTACTCAGAAAAAGGATGAGAGAGATCGCCGAGGTTCGCGTGCGATATGGCTTCTGGAGGATATTCACGCTTCTAAGGCGGGAAGGATTTAGGGATAATCATAAACGTGTTCACAGAGTTTATTGCAATGAGGGGCTTAATTTGCGCAGTAAGCGGCCAAGACGTAGTAGATCATCCGCACATCGTCTTGACCGCATTGAGTTGTTGGGAATCAATCAAACGTGGAGCATGGACTTCGTAGCAGATCAGATGTTCAACGGCAATAAATTCCGCGCCTTAACTGTAGTTGATAACTTTAGTCATAAATGCCTGGCGATCGAGGCCGGGCAATCCCTGAAAGGAACCGATGTGGTAAATGTGATGAACCGAATCAAGCGACAGCGTACTTCACTTCCGGTAAGAATTCAAGTTGACAATGGAAGTGAGTTTATCTCAAAGGACCTTGACAAGTGGGCATATGATCACGGCGTGACCCTGGACTACTCCCGCCCAGGAAAACCTACTGATAATCCGTATATTGAATCGTTTAATGGCAAGTTCCGGGATGAGTGTCTAAACATCCACTGGTTCCTGTCTTTGGAAGATGCCCAGGAAAAAATTGAATGCTGGCGAGTTGAGTACAACGAATACAGACCACATAGTTCTTTGGATGATTTGACCCCTGAGGAGTTCGAAGAAACGTACGAAAAACAAGCCCGAAACTCTACTTTAGAGTTGTCCTAAAAATGGAAGGACCTCAACATGTTGGAAATCTATAGTTTTGAATGCTACTAACTAAGGGAAGCTTTCAGTTCTTCGATATTCATTAATAGATCCTTCCCGAAACTGCTGCTGAGTGCTGTCGATGCTCCATAGGGTCAACCCCGCACCAAGGCCTTTTGCCCCAGAGATCCTGACCCTTGCATTCGCTTTAGAATAGATACGCGGACTCGTAAGACTTACGCTTCCTAAAAAAATAGAACGCGGTGATGAGCCGGCTTCTCCATTAGTAGTAATATTTCTTAACCTGGATGAGACGTTACTTTAAGAAGTATGTAAAAACTCATCAGGTTAATTATTCCAAGAACAAGTAGATACAAAACTTTTTGTATCCTAACTCCTATTGAATAATCATTCCATAACATAGCGATCCAGTAAATGAAACCAACAAGGGATACAAACGAAAAAGCTACTATCCCAATTGACAAAACAATAATAAGCCAAATAGGCATTACGAGTGCCCGATAGTTAATGCTTATTATAATCAAAACCGCTAAAAACGATAACCAAATATTTTTGGAACAATTACCAGGGCTATCTAGGTGAAACTTATAACAAACTTTATTCATAACTATTTGCCTATTAAAGGAGGTGGCGTAGTCAAGAATTCATGAATTAACATTTTAGGTGCGGTAATTATTCCTAGCCCTACTCCCTGAATTAATGCATTGACTGCCGTACCAAAACTTATTGGCTTGTTCGTGACGGGATCAATCGCGGGGGTATATATCCAGATGTTTCCTGTGATAGGTCTCAATTGACTAGCATATAAGCCACTTATTGCAAGCTGACTCCTTACAAATTTCATATCAGCTTGTATAACTGAAAAATTTAATACTAAATCCAATCCACCTACAGCACCCTTTCCATCATAATCCTTGTCATGTATATAAGCTTGTTTATCACTGATATTTTTTGGACTCAGATCATAATTGTATTCCCCATTATTTGATTTAGGATTATTCGGCCCTCCATAGATGTAGAACCAATTACCTACTGTTGAAGGATCAAGACATGTCGGACAACCCGGCCCTCCTTGCTGGGCACTAGTGTAGATATTGACCTCATCAATTGTAATTTTCCAATCACTCATCGAGCCATCGGGTCGACGATAGGCAACGGCATATCCGCTCGCGCTGACCCCTCCCAACCTCCGTGCTGACGCCGCATTGCCATAACTTGCCGCCTGCAGGTCTTGCATATATTGCTCCTTAGCGAAATAATTGTTCCATGCTGAAATTATTTCGGCACTAGTTGCCCCAGGTTGCGCTCCCGGACCGCCATCATAAGGGTCATACCAATCTGACCATGTATCCCCGTTAGGGTCGTTGAACATTACCGGATTATTACCGGAATAATTGTAGGCAGACATATTCCCATGCATGAGGGCTAATGGATCTACCTGATGGAATCTTCCTATAGTTGGATCGTAATTCCTATAAAATAAATCATAATAGCCCGAAGTATTGTTTAATTCCGACGCCGCATTATACTTAAAATCATTGACATTATTGTCCCTGGTCCAGCTCGTAGTTGCTTGCAGGCCAAACGGATAATATTCATTGTACTGAATAATATTGGTAGGTGTATATGTCATCGAAACGTCATCGAAGTAAACCGGAAGCTCCGTTTCATTTTCATTGGAAAAATATACATAAGCATATCCTTCCGCTTTCACAGTATATTCCGCCATCATATAATCATGTGGGACGTTTGCCTCAAGATCTTCAGTCTGTGCACCTCCATCTATTTGCTCATAAGTAATGTCAAGAAAATTGTAGTCCTTATCTAGCAGGATGATGTTAACAAATGCCTTTGGATATATGTTATCGCCGGGTCCATTTCCTGCAGCTACTTCAGAACCCCACGTATTTAAACCCGACGAGGGCGTTTGTGATTCGCCTGGGGCTGGGGATGGCAGACTGAATGCGTATAGCAGCGCAGAAGCAAAACCGCCAAGATTACTTGGGGTCTCGGAAGGGACATAATACTTCGCATAAGCCTCTATCTTTATTTTGTCACCCGGATATACCTTGTAACTTTTGGCAAGCCCGGTCTGAGAATTAGTCCCGCCGGTGAGAAGGTATGAATAAGTGCCACTGGTCGTCCGGTTGAATATCGGAAGACTATTCCTGTTCGCGCCTGTGGGATAATTTTGGAATTCGGAAGTGGTAGCGCTTTCAAAGTTTGCTGTGGCAGCATCGGCCTGTGGAATCGATGAAGAAAATACCACTCTGGTATTTCCTTGCTGGTCGGGTATCGCATACTGGTGCTCTAGATCTCCCGAATAGTTTCGTATGACCCTACCCTCGGGGGCACCAAAGAATGCCAAAGTGCCGTTTTCATACACGAAATCTTCAATATAATCTACGGTCGTTACCAGTGTGGGAAGGACAACTCCCGATCATTAATATTCCAGATAGGAATGGTGAACCGCATAGCACCCGTGACATGATTAACATCAGGTTGTTGCGCGAGACCAACATTTGAAAGCGTTGGTATAAACACAAGAATCATTAGAGTAACACTAAAGCGTATCATCTTGGCAAAAAGAAGACAAATAAAGCATCCATTTGATACTGACATTATGAGAGGCATAGGCATGTAATTACAATTGTGCAATGAGAAAGCCAAGGCAAACTACGCTAACCACCATTAACGATCCTTAAAATCCGCTTTCACCAACGAGCCCCTTTCCTAAGTAGGGTGTGGTCTTGAATCTCAGACAAGAAATACGGGTCAAGATGAGAATCGCCAAATGCGTGACCTCAACATGATTACCTGACTCGCGACACCAACGGCTGTTTCCGTAGCCAAACCTAAATAATTACTTGTCGCGTCAAAAAATATTTACACCCTCAAAAACTTTTTGCTCGCCTCCAGCGTGTAAGTTTCCACCTTTGATTTTTGAAAATTTCAAGAGAACTTGCCTGATACTGCTAAAACCGAAGTCGCTCTTCCCGAAAACACACCCCTAATCCGAACTTCTTGAAGAAATATGCGCTAAATACATCCCCCAATACACGGTACCATCAGGAACCTTAGCGGTGAAAAATTACCTGCGTGCGGGTTACGTTGAAATAAAGAAACAAAAACCATCCTGTGTCACAAGCTGTAACTATTTCAAAGGATCTTAACAATTTTAAGGCACCCCTAGGGGATGTCTAAATGTTGAGATAGCCGCGCACGCTTGCAGAAAGCGTAGGAACGAAACGGAAGGCCGCGAAATTTTTGTAATTCCCTTGGAGTAGCAGCGCCACGACCTTCTTATGGTTTTTCCCGGTCTTCTCAAGATGGACAGCGCATTTGCACGCGCACTACTTTTTGAGAGTATTGTTGAATCAACTTCGATGTTCAAGCGTTGATGAACGCTGTATTCAATGATTGACAACAATTACAACGGTACGTAAACCACCTTCTTGGTCTCAAAAAACTCTTCCTTAAATACCTGGCTGAGGTCAAACAACTGATGTGACTTTTTCAATTCGGCCAGTTCTTCGTCCAGGTCACCCCCTTTCAGGTAGAGGATGCCATTGTATAGTGTATGCGTGGATTGTTTTTTCACCTTGCGGTGGACCCAGCCGTAAAATTCTTTCAGGCGTGTGACGGCACGACTGACGATAAAATCATATTCGCCTTTTATCTGCTCCGCGCGGATCTGTTCCGCGCGAACGTTTCTAAGTCCGATCCCGTCCGCCACGTTTCTCACCACCGTGATTTTTTTTCCGATGGAATCCACCAGGTGAAACTGTGTTTCGGGAAAAAGGATGGCAAGGGGTATACCTGGAAAGCCCCCGCCTGTTCCAACGTCAAGGATACTGGCTCCCTTGTTGAACGTTGCCAGTTTCGCGATCCCGAGGGAGTGCAGCACGTGATTGAGATAAAGGTTATCAATATCCTTACGGGAGATAACGTTTATCTTCGCATTCCATTCCCGATAAAGCGGCAAGAGCCGGGAGAATTGATCCTTCTGAACAGTTGTAAGATCCGGAAAATAAGAAAATATCAAGTCAGCTCCTTGCACGCTCAGTCAGATCAGATATGATCGCGTTTATTCTTGACCATCTCGAACATGAGCTCGCGGGCGCGGTGGAGTTGTGCTTTTACAGTTCCCAACGGTGCATCGAGTTCTGCCGCGATTTCTTCGTAAGACAGCTCATGGAAATAGCGCAGGCGCACAAGCTTCTGATACTTGGGCGGCAGCTTATCGACAAAAACCTGGATGAGCTCGGCCTTCTGCGCCTTGATCGTTTCTTCCTGGGGATCCAGGTTCTCGTCTTCGACATCGATTGAAACCGACTGGCCATCGTCATCGGTAAAAGTATTCTCGATACTAAGGGTATTCAGCTTCTTCTTCCGGATGAAGTCGATGGTATTATTGGTGGCGATGCGAAACAGCCAGGTACTGAAAGTAAAATCCTTTTTGAAGCGATGGAGGCTTCGGAAAGCCTTGGCGAACGATTCGATCGTCAGGTCTTCCGCATCATCCACATTGCGAACCATCTTGAGGATCATGTGGTAGACAGGTCTCTTGTAGCGCTGCAGCAATTTTGCATAAGCCTTGTCCTCACCCCCGACGGCCTCGTCGATCAGGCGAAAGTCCTCCACAGCCTTATCCGAAAAATCGCGTTTCAGTTCCTCCATCGAATCTTTTTAGTAGTTAACGCCACGAGACCCGTTGAAAGATAATAAATCGCGTATATAAAATCTAAAACCGGCAAGGCCCACAGCGAAAAACGCAGGGATGCCCTTTTCAGCATCGCCCTGACCAGTAAAAGTAACACGATCCACCGTAGCGCGAAAGGCACCACGATCAAATATGATTCGGTCAAGGAGGGAATCGAGGAAGCGGGAAACGTCATCAGCCAGACCATCAGTGGCAGCCAGGCAGCCCAGGTAACGATCCAGCTAGCGCTGAACAGCCCCAGCAGAAAGCGGTGCGAGAAGCGATAGCGCTTGCCGACGGACAGATGCCGGACTTTCTGTTGATAGAAAGATCGCCAGGTAGTCTCCGGCAGGGATTGCATCTGACTTTCCGCCGCGAGTTCCAGTCGCGTGTTATTACCGCGCGCGTGGATATTCACAAAGAGATCGTCGTCGCCACCAGTCACATGAAGAAAATTATTAAATCCTTTTTCTTCCAGAAACATGGACTTCCGGTAAGCGAGGTTCCTCCCTACACCCATGTACGGATTTTTCAGCCATCCGAAAGAAAAATACTGGATGGCCGTCAGGATCGTTTCAAAGCGAATGAAAAGATTGAGTATACCGGATTTTCGCATGTATGGCGAGAACCCGAGTACAAATTTTGTGTCGTCGGTAAAATGCCGACTCATAGTTTGAATCCATTTTGTAGTAAGCGGGCGACAGTCGGCATCCGTGAGCAGGATCCACTCGTGCGCAGCCGCTTTGATTCCCAGAGTGATACCGTATTTCTTTCCATTGACGCGCTGCGGAGTCTCTTTGACATTCACCATCCTCAGCCGGGGGTCCCTCTTTGATTCCTGGAGAAGATAATCAAAAGTGCTGTCGTTGGAGCGGTCATTCACTACGATTACCTCGAAGTCGGGATAATCCTGCGACAGCAACTGGGGGACCAACTCCCGGAGGTTTTCAGCCTCATCGTGCGCACAGACTATGACTGAAACGGGCGCAGGTGACGTGGCACCATCAGATGGTGTTCGTCTGAAGGCAAACAAAAAAGTAAAAAGATAGACCAGCTGAATGCCAGCGGCTATCAGAAAAACAATCATCAGGATCTGCAACGGCTACTCGGATTTGAGCACAAAGATAGCTTTTGAAGGTGAGCGGAAAAGGATTTTTGCGTGGGCCAAAACAAAAAAACTTACAGCACCGCTAACAGAAATTCTGTGCCGGATGTAATAATATAGTGAGATTTCGATTGAAAAGCGAGAAAAAAGTACGAATTGTGTACGCCCACAATTATATTTCGTACGGGAACGAATTCCATTACACCGCAGACCTCACGTTGCTCGCATGAATGCAAAGAATGTACGGATCAAAGATATAGCTCAGTTGTCAGGGGTGTCAGTTGGAACCGTTGACCGTGTACTCCACAACCGCGGCAGGGTTTCCGAGCAGGCGCTGAAAAAAGTGCTAACCGTACTGGATCAGATCGAATACAAACCCAACGTCATTGCGCGGACACTCGGCTCGAACAAGACCTATCGCATTGCTGCGTTGATTCCGGACCCCGCGCAGGACCCCTACTGGGCTTCGTCGAAGGCTGGCATCGATCAGGCACAAACCGAATGGCTTCGCTACGGAGTAAACATCGTCCCCTACTGCTTCGACCTCTACGAAAAAGAATCCTTTCGTGCCGTAGCCGAGACCGTGGCGAATGATCCTCCCGATGGCCTGCTCATCGCACCCATCTTTTATCACGAGACGCTGCCCTTCTTCAAACGTTTTCAGGAAATCGGGATACCCTACGTGTTGTTCAACACCAACATTGAGGAAGCGTCGTCGCTGAGTTTCATAGGACAAGATCTCTATCAAAGCGGCAAGGTTGGCGGCGAGCTAATGCACCTCGCCACCCGGACCGAGTCAGGCATTCTCGCCATGCTGCACATAAATGAAGACCTGGGCAACTCGGTCCACCTCGCTGAAAAAGAGCGCGGCTTCAGGGACTACTTCAAATGCAAAAGCGAGTGCAACTTCGATATCCGGACATTCAATCTTTATAACCCCTCAAAGGTGACGCTCGAGGAGCAGCTGAATTCTTTGTTGGAGGAAAAGTCACTGAAAGGAATTTTCGTCAGCACCTCCAAAGGCACGTATGGTCTTGCCTCCTTTCTTGAGCGACGGAACCAACACGGGCTCAAACTTATCGGATATGACATGCTGGAGGAGAACATCCGGTATATGCAGAAGGGAATCATCAATTTCCTCATCCATCAGAACCCACAGCGCCAGGCTTTCCTCGGTATCAACCATCTTGTCGGTCACTTGATCCTGCGAAAGCAGGCGCCGCCCCAGGAACTTCTTCCGCTGGAGATCATCTCGCCCGAAAACATCAACTCTTATCTGAATCCGGTGAACAGAGATTCCAGCGTCGCCGTTTGACAGCGGAGGTGCAATTGAACGCTGACCGACCATATATTGCCGCGTTATTCCTATTTTTGCGCGTTTATGAAATTCAACCTGATTTCGAGAGACCCGGCATCTTCAGCGAGGGCCGGTATCCTTTCGACAGCTCACGGCGACATTGAAACGCCGATTTTTATGCCCGTGGGCACAGCTGGTTCGGTCAAGGCCGTACATCAGCGCGAACTCGAGAATGATGTACAGGCACAGATCATACTTGGAAACACCTATCATCTCTACCTGCGTCCGGGAATACCGTTGCTGGAAAAGGCGGGTGGCCTGCACAAGTTCAACGGCTGGAGCAAACCCATCCTGACCGACAGCGGCGGATACCAGGTGTATTCCCTGGCGGATAACCGAAAGATTTCAAATGAAGGCTTCGCTTTCAGATCACACATCGACGGTTCGCCCCACACTTTCTCGCCGGAAGGTGTCATCGACATTCAACGCTCGATCGGCGCAGACATCGTCATGGCCTTCGATGAGTGCACGCCCTATCCATGTGAGTATGATTACGCGAGAAAATCCATGGACCTTACGCATCGGTGGCTTGCACGCTGTGTGACGAGGATGAAGGAAACTTCACCCGCTTATGGATACGAGCAGGCGCTATTTCCTATCGTCCAGGGCAGCACCTACCCCGACCTCCGCCGGCAGTCTGCGGAATTCATCGCCGCACAGGATCAACCGGGCAATGCCATCGGTGGCCTGTCAGTAGGCGAGCCACATGAAGACATGTACGCGATGACGGCACTGGTTTGCAGCATACTCCCGGGGGACAAACCCCGGTACCTGATGGGGGTCGGTACCCCCGAGAATATTCTCGAATGCATTGCCCTGGGCATTGACATGTTCGATTGTGTGATGCCCACGCGCAACGCCCGCAACGGGATGCTGTTCACCTCGCAAGGGATCATCAATATCCGCAACGAAAAATGGAAGGATGACCTTTCACCGATCGACGAGGAACTGGGGGGATATGCCTCCACGTTCTACTCCAAGGCTTATTTGAGGCATCTTATTATCAATAAGGAAATATTAGGCGCACAAATTGCTACCCTTCAGAACCTTACCTTTTACCTTTGGCTGGTTAAGGAAGCGCGAAATCACATCCGGGCCGGTACATTTGCGAGCTGGAAGAATGCCATGGTAAAAAAAGTGGCGCAGCGGTTGTGATCGCCACCGATGCGACGAATTAAGAAATGAAGATTCTCGATAAATATATTCTCAAGACGCTTCTGAGCACATTCTTCTTCGTGGTGGTCATCCTCCTCGCGGTCATTACGGTGATCGACCTCACAGAGAAGATGGACAAATTTGCCAAGGCGGGTGTCTCGGCCGGGCAGATTGCCGTTTATTATCTCGATTATATTTCGTGGATCGGAAGCTTTATCGCGCCGATCACCATGTTCATCGCCACGGTGTATGTATGCGCCCGAATGGCCGGGCACACCGAGGTGATCGCCGCTCTCAGCAGTGGAATCAGCTTCAAACGCTTTCTAATGCCCTTCCTCGCAGGGGCCGTAATCGTCGGAGGCATCAGCTTCTTTCTGAATGGCTGGATCATTCCTAATTCAAATAAATCGCGTCTGGAGTTCGAGGTACAGTATATCAAGAACAAATACTACTTCGACAAACGCAATATCCACATCCAGGTGGCTCCTGATATCTATCTCTACCTGCAGAGCTATAACAACAACTCCAACACAGGATATCATTTTTCGATCGAGCGATTTCACGAGAACCGCCTCATCGAAAAGCTGACGGCAAGCCGGATTGAATGGGATACGGCGAAACAGAAGTGGACGTTGCGCGACTACAAGATCCGCAAGATCGATCGCATCTTTGAATCCACGACCCGCCCTGAAGCCGTGGCGGGTTTTGAGAAAACTAAAATGGTGCTGAGCCGCGACAGCCTCATAGAAGGTGAAAGCCTTGACACCGCGCTGGTCATCCATCCGAAAGAATTTGAAAGCGATTACCGCAAGTACGACGGCATGACCCTCCGTGAACTGAATGAATATATCAGAACACTTCGGGCGAGAGGATCTACAGGCGTCGAAGTTTATGAAGTGGAGAAATACACGCGATACTCCGCTCCTTTTACCATCATCATTCTCGTATTTATGGGAGTGATCGTGTCGTCGCGCAAGAGCCGCGGGGGAACCGGCCTGCAGATTGCGGTCGGATTCTTTCTCTCCTTCATCTTCATCCTGTTCTTCACGCTGTTCCGCACTTTTGCCGAGGCCGGATCTACGCCGCCGGAGATCTCGGTATGGATTCCCAACATAATTTTCGGGATTATTTCACTGGGCATGTATAAATACGTTCCGCGTTAATGGCCTCCTCCAAGGATTACCTGAAGCTCCATTTCATTGTTTTCCTTTGGGGCTTCTCTGCTATTCTCGGAAAGCTCATCACCATTCCGGCTGTCGAGATGGTTTGGTACCGTGCCATTTTCTCCGCGCTTGGAATGGGCGCCGTCATTTATTTTACCCGGGGAAGTTTCAAAGTCGGAAGATCCGACCTGTTTAAACTTCTTGCGATCGGCGGGATCGTAGCTATACACTGGATCGCCTTCTTTGGATCCGCGCGCGTTTCAAATGTGTCGGTCAGCCTTGTCGGCTTTGCCACAAACTCACTCTGGGCGGCTTTGCTGGAGCCGTGGTTTAACCGGACGCGCATCAAGAAATATGAGCTCCTCCTGGGACTTGTTGTAATCACAGGACTTTACGTCATCTTCTCTTTCGATTTCCAATACAAGCTCGGGCTTTTTCTGGGCGTCTTCGCCGGATTTACTTCGGCGTTTTTTTCCGTGTTCAATGCGAGGATGGTGCAGCGCAATTCCGCACGGGCAATAACGTTTTACGAAATGATCGGCGTCGCCATCACGACGGGTCTCTTCCTTCCGTTTGTCGGAGCGTTTGGAATTGAAATCACCCTGCCTGAATTACCGTCGGCGATGGACCTGATGTACATCGCTATATTGGCGGGCGCCTGCTCGGTTTACGCCTATGCTGTCGCGGTTGAGCTAATGAAGCGCATATCGGTTTTCATGATACAACTCACCCTCAACCTCGAGCCCGTTTACGGGATCATCATGGCCGTTATCATTTTCGGACAGCAGGAAAAAATGAATCTGAATTTCTACATCGGCACGCTGATCATACTTTCAGCCGTGCTCACCTATCCCGTGATCAGGAAGCGGTTCGACCGCACCGTGCTGATCGACTAATCCAGATAGCCCGACCAGTATGTCAGATCGCTGTCGAACTGCTGCTGCAGGTCCATAGGACCTGTAAAAATCCCGAAGACAGCAGAGCCCGAGCCGCTCATGCTGGCATAGTCGGCCCCCAGCGCGTACATTTTCTTGTGAATGGCATCAATGACGGGAAACCGTTTGAAGATGTGCCCTTCAAAATCATTTCGCACCACATCTTTCCAGCTTTCGATGGGTTGGTTTTCCAATATCGTCCGGAGATCGTGAGAAGGAGATTCCGGTGCAATCTCTGAAAAGGCCTCCGCGGTTGAGATATGTACCTCTGGTTTGACAATTACAATAAATTTTCCCTTGAGACTTAGGCTGGTTTCCGCGAGCAGCTCGCCTCTCCCTGTTGCGATCGCCGGTTTGCTCTCGACGAAGAAAGCGCAATCACTTCCCAGGCGGGCAGCATACTCGCGAAGCCTGGCAACCGGAAGATCCAGTTCAAAAAGTTCATTGAGTACATTCAGCGTATACGCTCCGTCGGCGGAGCCGCCTCCCAACCCAGCCCCTATGGGTATCGTCTTGTGAAGGTGAATGGCGACCGGCTCGAGTGCGAATTCCGTTTTCAGGAGTTCATACGCACGTATACATAAATTGTCTTCCGCCGCACCCGGCACCGGGGTACCAGAGGTGGCAAATGAAAAACGTTTCGCAGGAACGATCTCGAGCATGTCCGTCCATGGAACCGGATAAAAACAGGTCGCGAGATCGTGAAAACCATCCGCTCTCTTCCTCACGACGTTCAACCCGAGGTTGATCTTGCACGGTGGAAAAGAAACCATGGCTGTTTGTTAGTGTGGTCGACTGTCAGCCTGCCTGTTTGGTGAGGCGTTCGATCAGATCCTCCGTGATGCCCGACGTCGAGAATCCGCCATCGTGCATGAGGTTCTGCATGGTGACAAAACGGGTGAAGTCCGAGAACATCACGGTGATGAATGCCGCGCAGTCGTCGGCAGAGGCATTTCCGAGGGGCGACATCATATTCGCGTAATCGAAAAATACATCAAAGCCAGCGATGCCGGTACCAGCCGTGGTCTTTGTCGGCGATTGAGAGATCGTGTTCACCCTTACTTTCCTGAGCTTGCCGAAACGTGCGCCGTAACTGCGCGCGATTGATTCCAGCACTGCCTTGGCCTGCGCCATATCCGAGTAGTCGGGAAAAGAACGCTGCGCGGCGATGTAGGAAAGCGCAACGATCGATCCGTACTCATTCATTGCATCGGTCTTTTCGGCGGTCTGCAGTACTTTATGGAAAGACAAACCAGAGATGTCCAGCGTCTTGAGAAACCAATCGTAGTTCAGGTCGCCGTATTCCTTGTTTTTTCTTACGTTCGGACTCATCCCGATTGAGTGCAACACGAAGTCCAGCTTACCACCGAGGATCTCCATTGAACGCGTGAACAAGGTGTTCAGATCCGCTTCAGAGGTTGCATCGGCGGGTATGATCTCAGCATTGCATGTCTTGGCCAGCTCGTTGATCTTGCCCATCCGCATCGCGATGGGGGCGTTCGTAAGTGTGAATGATCCTCCTTCCTCTTTCACTTTCAGCGCTGTTTTCCATGCGATCGAATTTTCATCCAGTGCGCCGAAAATTATTCCGCGTTTTCCTTTTAGCAGGTTATATCCCATATCGTAAGGCTTTCAAATTAGGTCGCAATATTACAAATAGTCGGGTAAGCCGGAAATACGCCAAACAATTTCAAGCGGGTTTGTACTAAAAAATCGGTGAAAATCAGTACATTACTATCACCTTAACCCCTTTAATCCTATGGAAAGTCATGCCGAATTCATCATGTCGTGGGATCGATATATGACGCTGGGTGCCTACGTGTGCGTAGGTGCCGCCATTCTGATCCTGCTGTATCACGAAGTGCGCATCCTCCTCATTACCGATTACAAGGAAAAATACGACTATGTCAATCTGAACGAGATCCGTTTTTTCTGGTATGCCGTGATTGCTCTTATCACCGGGGCGGCGTTTTACGCTAACTCGGTCGGCACGAAAATGATCTTTTCCGATGTGACCATCTGGTTCTACGTGCGGATCTTCATGACTGCGAGCTTCGCCGTGATTGCCTATTTCATATTTTACAGTCTGGTGCGCATCTATTATCCGCGTTATGTTGAAAAACGACTGACCAAGCTGCGCCACAAGCCGAGAATCTCTCCGGATGGCAACGTCATGCGGAAATTGCGTGAAAAAGAAGAGGAGGCTCACCTCGAGCCCGCCCTCTTCAAGGAACAAAGCGAGGTGCACTCGGTCGACTACGATGTATGGCTGGACGAAAAAACCGGATTTACAAAGGTTGAAAAGTACTACAACTATCAGCACACGGAGGAATGTCCGGAGTGCGGGTATGTCACCTTCCGTCTGCGGAAGGAAGAAATTGCCGAGCAACCCACCGAAGACAATCCCGGTTTACTATTGAAGCACTATCGCTGCTCCTATTGCAGCCATCGCGAAGTCCGGGAGTCAGTCATCGCCAGGCTTTCGGAAAACGTGGTTTAGACGACGATAAAATTTCGCGGTTTCCTTCCGGGTAATGTGTAATATTTACAATTTGCCACCCACAGGACACTCGGACTGTGGGTAGTTAAATGACGCGTAAAAGTAAACAGCCGATCGGTATTTTCGACAGCGGAATCGGCGGACTCACGGTTGCCCATGCGATCCGGAAACTTCTTCCGGGAGAAGACCTCATCTATTTCGGTGACACCGCACACCTGCCCTATGGAGACAAATCAGAGGCGGCCATCCAGGTCTACTCGATCAAGATCGCTGACATTCTCCTGAAAAAAGGCTGCAAGGTGATCGTTATCGCCTGCAATTCCGCAAGCTCGGCTTCCTACGAACTTCTCAAAGAGTACGTTCGCACGGATACGCACGTAATCAACGTCATCGATCCGATGGTGGAACTGGTCACCCAAAAATTTGCAAACAGCGACGTTGGGTTGATCGGCACCAAGCGCACGGTTCAGTCGGGCGTTTACGTCAGAAAGATAAATGAAGCGAACCGCAATATCCGGTTGCATTCCCTTGCCACACCGCTGCTCGCCCCCATGATCGAAGAGGGCTTTTTCAATAATCAGATCAGCCACGAGATCATTGCGCAGTATCTTTCTGATCCCGAGCTCCAGGGAATCGAAGCGCTGATCCTTGCCTGCACGCACTATCCACTGATAAAAAAAGAAATCGATCGGTTTTACGGAGGCGGAATGACCATCCTGGATTCCTCCGAAGTAGTGGCACAGGCGTTGCAAAAATATCTGCAGGACGAAGACCTGTTAAACACCGCCGCACATGGCGAACCGCAATTTCTGGTTTCCGATTTCACAGAATCCTTTGAGTCATCAGCACGTATGTTTTTTCACGAATCCGTCAAACTTGAAAAACATTCGCTGTGGAACTGACCCCGTATTACACGCAATGCGAACGCGGACTGAATTCTGGCAGGAAAATTTGCCGCCCGCCGGATAAATTTTAGCATCTTAGGTATAAAATCAGAGGATTGACGACTATCATTTTTATTTTGCCGTTCCTTCTCGCTTACGCTATTATCGCAATCTATGCGGAGCGAAAAATTTCGGCTTTTATCCAGGACAGGCTTGGCCCTATGGAAGTCGGCTACTACGGCATCGCCCAAACGGTAGCCGATCTGGTAAAGCTCCTGCAAAAGGAGGACATCGTCCCATCCGGCGCCCAGAAGGGTTTATTCAAAATTGCACCCCTTGTAATATTTGTCTCGGTATTTGCAGGTTTTGCGGTCTTACCCCTGACCCCCTCGTGGGCAGGCGCACCGCTCTCAACCGGTCTCTTCTTCCTGATTGCGATCATTTCCCTGGACGTCATTGGAATAATCATGGCGGGATGGAGCTCGAACAACAAGTACAGCATGCTCGGAACCATGCGCTCGGCGGCTCAATTGATCTCATACGAAGTACCGCTTGGACTGGCCGTGGTGAGCGTTTGCATTTTTTGCCAGACACTGGATCTCCAGGAGATCTCGTATCAACAGGGTATTTTGTCGCGCGAGCCGCAGTACCTTTTCGACGTATCATCGCTGAACATTCGCGTTGATCAACTGGGTGGTTTTCCGGCGTGGAATATTTTCAGAATGCCATTGCTCTTTTTTACATGGGTAGTATTTTTTATTGCTTCCCTGGCCGAGTGCAATCGCGCTCCTTTCGATCTGCCCGAAGCTGAATCGGAACTTGTCGCCGGGTTCCACACCGAATACTCCGGCTTTCGATTTGCCGTGATCATGCTCGGGGAGTATGCGATGATGTTGCTGGTGAGTATATTGGGAACTGTGCTCTTTTTCGGAAGCTGGAACACACCGCTGCCCAACATTGGTTCATTCACGCTGGCATCCTGGACGACCGGCGAGGCGGGCACATTGACTTCGGCATTATGGGGCATTTTCTGGTTGATGAGCAAGTCACTGATCTTTGTTGCAATTCAGATGTGGGTGCGATGGACATATCCCCGGCTGAGGGTGGATCAACTGATGACGCTGAGCTGGAAATACCTGACCCCCGTTGCATTGCTCCTGATCGTTGTTTTTGCTTTTTGGAAGATCCTGTTCATTTGAAGATTACGTGAGTAGAAATTGTTTATATATCGCATTCATGCTGCTGGGTTCCGTCGTCACCCGGGGACAAACCCCTGTTGACAGCCTCGAGGCGGCACTGTCAGGGAAAATGGCGGACACGAGCAAGGTCGGCCTGCTGATCAGTCTTTCGCGTGAATACCAATACACGAACATCAACAAGAGCCGGGAGTACGCGGAGAACGCGCTGAAGATAGCGGAAGCAAAAAATATTCACAGCCACAAGATCCGCGCGTATCACAACCTCGCCGGTCTCTATGCAATAAGTGGCGATTACATCAGCGCTCTTCGCTATGACAACATGGCCCTTCAGAGCAGCGTAGACAACCGGGATAGTGCAAATCTCAGCGTCGATTACAACAACGTTGCCAGCGACTACTACGACCTCGGCGAATACGATGAGGCGTATTCTTACTTCACGCAATCGTACCGGATCGCGCGGGCGACGAATGATTCCCTGCGCATGGCTATTGCGTTGCATAACGTCGGCCGCGTCTTCAAGGAACTCGGCCAGTACGAGCGGGCGCTCGACCACCTCAATCTTTCAATGGATATGAGCCGCAAGATCAACGATATCGAAGGCATCCCTTACTCCCTTGATGAGATCGGCGACGTCATGATCCGCACGGGCCAGTACGATTCAGCCTTGAGTATCCTGCTCCGTTCGTTGAATCTGACCCGCGAGCAGAAAGTCTTTATTCTCGAACCCAAGACGCTGTCGAAACTGGCGATGGTTCATTCGCATGCAGGCGATTATGGCAACGCCCTGGCATACTACGATACAACCTACCTTCTGCACCAGCGAACCGGCAATGAATTCGGTATCGCAGAAGTCGAACTCGGCCGGGGGCAGGTCTTCATCGCGCAGGGAAAGTATGACGAGGCCATGCAATCCATCAATCGCAGCCTGGCGCTTGCCAAGCAGACCAATGCCCGAACCCTTGAGATCCGCGGATATCAGGCCCTCTCCGGACTTTATGAGCAGCGCAAGGACTTCGGTAAATCGCTGGAATACTTCAAGCAGTTCAAGCAACTCGAAGACAGCTTGTTTAGCCAGGACATGCAGGAGAAACTCCTCCGCGACCAGATCCAGTTTGAGACAGAAGAGAAAGACACGGAGATCGCCGCTCTTAACCAACAGCGCGACCTTCGGGATGATACTATCAAGAAGCAGGAATTTATCAGGAACATCCTCGTAGTGGTCATGGCCCTGAGTGTCATTTTGCTCGCGACGGTCTACCGCAGCGGACAGCGAAGAAGGCAGATCAACACACTGCTCCTACGCCACCAGCAGGAGATGGAAACCAGAAGCGAAGAACTCGAGCGTCTCAACCAGGTAAAGGACAAGTTTTTCTCCATCATTTCACACGATCTGCGGTCGCCCATCAATGCGCTTGCCGGCCTCCTCGACCTGCTCGACAAGGGAGCGGTGAAGCCCGAAGAGCTTTCTAAACACATTCATGAATTGAAGTCGCGGTTCAACCACACGCGTACACTGCTAAACAACTTGCTTGACTGGACATTGCTACAAATGGACAAGCTTAACCTCCAGCCTACACGCATCGATCTTCGGAAAATGGCGGACGAGAATATCCAGTTACTCGGTGCGATACCAAGCAAGCAGATCACCCTGCATAATAATATACCGGCGGATACGATCGCCTTTGCCGATTCGAATACCGTCAACCTCGTATTGCGAAACCTGATGACCAACGCCCTCAAGTTCACCAAGGACGGCGGTGACGTCTCCATCGGCGCCGAAGATCAGGGAAGCGAGTGGCTCATCAGCGTTACAGACAATGGCGTGGGCATGAATGACGATGTGCTGAAGATACTGTTCGACAAAACAGCCCCCTACACCACCCGCGGCACTGCAAACGAAAAAGGAACGGGCCTGGGCCTCATTTTGTGCAAGGAGTTTGTCGAGAAAAACGGTGGACGGATCTTCGTTGAGAGCCGTGAAGGAAAAGGCAGTAAATTCTTATTTACTCTTCCCAAGCCGGAATAATCCCTTCGATACCTTCACCCTACTAGGTTTCTTTCTTATTTTTGCGAGGATTTCCATCTATGAATCGTCACCATCAGTCATATGGAAGCAGGATCGTTACGGCCTGGCGTTCGCTTGCGGATGGGCTGAGGGTAACGTTTGCCCACCTGGTGGGCGCTGCAAAGAAGCGCCGCATCGTTCCCATCATGGACGACGACTACTTCAACCACACGGGCGGAATCGCTACCATTCAATACCCGCATGAAATGATAACGGTGCCCGACAATGGTCGTTACCGTCTTCACAACGAGATTGACGATTGCATTGTCTGCGACAAATGCGCCAAGATCTGCCCGGTCGATTGCATCGAGATCGAGCCGATCCGGTCGACGGAAGAGATCGGCAAGACTTCCGACGGCACGCCAAAGAGGATCTACGCTGCCCGATTCGATATCGACATGGCAAAGTGTTGTTTCTGCGGACTCTGCACTACGGTTTGTCCTACCGAATGTCTGACCATGACCAAGGTATTTGACTTCAGTGTCACCGATATTGCGGAGCACACGTTTGCATTTGCCGAGATGTCGGCTGCCGAAATCGCAGAAAAGAAAAATACATGGGAAGCCTATCAGAAGAGCAAGGCTGCACCGCCACCTGCGCCGCGGTCAGAGGGCACGCCCCCGGCTGAACAAAAATCAGGAGAGCCCGCACCCCAGGCCCCCTCGCCTGCCCGACCCGTTTTCAGGCCAAAGATAAAGCCGCCGGGATCCAAGCCCCCAAGCACATGAGCGTGTTAATTATTCTCTTTTACTTCTTCATGTTCCTGTCGGCTCTCGGAGCCGTTGGAATATTGTTGTCGAAGAATGTTTTTAAGAGCGCGCTGTACCTCCTTGTAACGCTTCTCTCGGTATCTGCGCTCTTCGCCTTGTCCTATGCGGAGTTTCTTGCGATCGCACAGATCCTGGTGTATGCGGGAGGCATTACCGTAATCATAATTTTCGGCATTATGCTAACTACGCGAATGTCGGGTCGTCCGCTCGTCGCTACGAACCGGCATATCCTCAGCGGAGCAATAGCCGGTGTCTCGCTTTTTGTTTTGTTGATCCGGTATCTTCCGGCCCTGGCCGCAATGGATAAGACCCTCGCTCCGAAGCCGGTGAATGCCATTGCACTGCAAATATTCAGCGCCTATTCGTTGCCCTTCGAACTTGCGGGAATATTGCTTCTCGTCGCCCTTATCGGCGCAGCGGTTATTACCACTCAACTGAAAACCAAAGAGTGATGCAGCCTTTCTACCATCTGCTTTACCTTGGCGCCTTCCTTTTTTGCATCGGGCTGGTAATCGTCATCATCAAACGCAACACCATCATGGTATTGTTGGGGATCGAGTTAATGTTAAACGCATCCAATATGAACCTGGTGGCGTTGAATCAGCAGCACGGGCCTGCGTTGGAGGGCCAGATTTTCGCCTTGTTTGTCATCATCGTGGCGGTTTGCGAGGCCGCTGTCGGGCTGGCAATCATCCTGCGGGTATATCGCTACTACCAGACATCAATTCCGGATCAAATCACAGAACTAAAGGGATAGAGTGTGGAAACACCGGATCACATCCTCGTTCTCCTGACCCTCCTCGCGCCGCTGTTGTCGTTCCTAACGGTATGCCTGGTGGCGCGAGCATACAGGCAGATCATTTCGGCGCTCGCGCTTTTCTGGATGTTCATCGGGTTTCTAAGCGCCGCCATCCTTCTCGCAAACTACTGGAACGAGTCGCCCCGCGGTATTCCCCTTCACTGGTTCACGGTCGGCAACAACTCATTCCACGCAGACCTGGCGTTGTCAAACACCACCCTGCTGATGTTAGCGGTCGTTTCCCTGATTTCATTCCTGGTACACCTCTACTCGACCCTTTACATGCAAAAGGACGGAGGCTGGAAAAAATATTTCGCCATGCTTGGCTTCTTTACCTTCTCCATGCAGGGGATTGTATTGAGTGATAATCTCTTGTTCCTGTTCATCTTCTGGGAACTGGTCGGGTTTTCATCCTATATGTTGATCGGGCACTGGACTCAAAAGCCCGAAGCAGGACGCGCGGCGTCAAAGGCTTTTATCATGAATCGGATCGGCGACGCAGGCTTCCTTGTGGGACTGATGATTGTATGGGCTACTCACAACACCTTTGGCCTCACGGAGATCTTGCAGACTGCCGGTAACACGCCGTGGCAGACGGCAGCCTCGTTGTGCATTTTCTGCGGAATCATTGGCAAGTCGGCGCAGTTTCCGTTGTTCACCTGGCTGCCTGATGCCATGGAGGGCCCAACGCCCGTATCGGCCCTGATCCACGCAGCAACGATGGTGGCCGCAGGTGTCTACCTCCTCGTCAGGGTTTTTGGCCTCTTCACAGCCGACGCGCTTCTCGTCGTTGCGATCGCGGGTATGATCACGACACTTACGGGAGCGCTGGCCGCGCTGTCCCAGCAGGACATCAAAAAGATCCTTGCGTATTCAACCATGTCCCAGTTAGGCCTGATGATCCTCGCCCTTGGGATGGGCGCAGTCAATGCTGCGTTTCTGCACTTGCTGACTCACGCCTTCTTCAAAGCCTGCTTGTTCCTGTCCGCGGGAATGGTCATCCACGCGTTGCATGATGCACAAGGCGCCGAAGGACATTTTGATGTTCAGGATATCCGCAACATGGGTGGCCTGAGGAAGGCCATGCCATTTACATTTCTCGCGTTTCTGTTGAGTGGCGCCTCGCTCGCCGGTGTTCCGTTCTTCTCCGGGTTTCTTTCCAAAGAGGCGATCATTACAGCACTATTCATGCACACCAACGTATTGTCCTGGCTGATGATCGCAGTGATCATGAGCGTTTCTTTTCTCACGGTCCTGTACACGTTCAGGTTGATCTGGTTTGTGTTTTTGGGTGAGGAGAGAACGATACGGACACTCACAATCTCTGAGCCCGGCTGGGTCATGCGTCTCCCGGTCGCGCTGCTGGCACTTTGCTCACTCTGGTTTCTCGTTTCCTGGAACCCATTTGATTTCCGGAGCTGGATGTTTCCGCCAGGTCCACAGTCGTCCTATTCCTTGTGGATCACGATGTTCTCGATTCTCTGGGTGATGGCGGCGCTCGCCGTGGGCTGGTATTCGCTTCGACGCGGAGGCGCAAGAACCAACACGCTATTCCGGAATGCTTTTTTCATCGATGGACTATATGAGCGTATCACAACAAGAGGTATCGCCCTGACGTCGGAATTCGTTACTTTCATTGAGCGAAAAATCATAGACAGGGGACTTCATGCATTTGCTTACTTCCAGGTAATCCTGGCCCATGTGACCGGATGGATAGACCGCGCATTTGTGGATGGGGCCGTGAATGCCACGGCACGCATGACGGGCCTCGGGGGGAAGGTGAGCCGCTCATTTCAGGGTGGCAATATCCAGCTTTATATTTTTTGGTCAGTTTTTGCAATCATAATTTTTATAATTTGGGCGGCTTAAGGCAATCACACTGAGCCACCCTTTACGAAACACACAGAGATCATTTCAGACAGATGCAGGAGTACCTACTTTCCTTGTTGATCCTGACTCCGCTGGCTGGAGCATTTGTTGCGCTTTGCATACCCTCGGGCTCCGAAAGAGTATTTCGCATCGTAGCACTGATATCGGGTATCATCCAACTCTTGGTCCTGATACAACTAATCACGCAGTACAGCCCGTCCGAATCACTTCAGTTTGTTGAACAAAGACCCTGGATCACGCTGGATCTTGGAAGCTGGGGTACACTGAAGGCCCAGTATTTTGTTGCCGTTGATGGCTTGAACATCCTGTTGGTTTGTCTTGGCGTTGTGGTCATGCTCATCGTCGTCCTGGCGTCATCCGGGATCAAGAAACACGTCAAGGGATATTTTGTGTTGCTACTGGTGCTTAACGCGGCGATCATCGGAACATTTTGCGCGCTCGATTTCCTTTTGTTCTATATCTTCTTCGAGTTTATGCTTCTGCCGATGTTCTTTCTCATCGGCATCTGGGGTGGGCCGCGGCGCGAGTACGCCTCCATCAAGTTTTTTCTCTACACACTGTTGGGTTCGATATTCATTCTTATCGCGCTGATCGGGCTGTATCTGTCGGTATTGGAGCCAGGTTCCTCCGGAGCTGTGCATACATTCAGCCTGTTGCACATGAGCGACCCCGCCAATTATGCGAAGGACTCCATCTTCAATCCGCTGAATCCCTGGTCGCTGGGTTTTTTGAACGCGCGTGAATGGGGGTTTCTGTTACTCTTCATCGGCTTTGCGATCAAGTTGCCAATGGTGCCGGTGCACACCTGGCTGCCGGATGCGCACGTGGAAGCACCCACGCCCGTTTCCGTTGTCCTCGCCGCCTTGCTTTTGAAAATAGGCGGCTACGGATTCATGCGTATAGCCTGGCCGATATTTCCGGAGGCGGCGCTCACATTCAGCTGGCTGGTAGGCTTGCTCGGCGTGATCTCTATTGTGTATGGCGCCCTGAACGCGATGGCGAGCAAGGACCTGAAAAGACTTATCGCCTACTCGTCCGTTTCCCATATGGGGTTTGTGCTGCTGGGGCTGGCCTCCATGACAACAGAAGGGGTCACAGGATCCATCTACCAGATGTTCAGCCACGGTATTATTTCGGCATTGCTCTTTCTCATTGCCGGCGTCTTATCCGACCGCACCCATGACCGGACCATCGACCACTATTCCGGTTTGGCTTCGCGGATGCCCGCGTACTTCACGATCGTGCTGATCGGTTTTTTTGCGTCGATGGGGTTGCCCGCATTTTCCGGCTTCATCGCTGAGATACTCGTGTTCCTGGGAGCATTCAAGTCAAACACCGTCAACGGCCTGCTTCACGAAAGCCTTGCCGTGATCAGCACACTCGGACTTATCCTCGGCGCCGGTTATTATCTCTGGACAATTCAGCGCATGTTCTTCGGCGTGCTACATGTAAAAGGTGAAGCGAAAATCGAACAGCTTACACCTCTTGCGCGGGTGGAATACATGACGATGATTCCCCTTTGTGTGGCGGCATTGGTGTTCGGCGTTTATCCCCAGCCGATCATGGACTGGGTTAACCCCTTTACGCAGCATTTTGTGGAAACGATCCTGGAGACAGGGAAACAACTTACGCTTAACCGCTGAAGCAAGTGCAGAGCCTGAATGAACTTCTAACAGGGACCCGGGAAAGCTTCACGTTCATCATTCCCGAAATCGTACTCTCCGGCGCGCTGATTGTCATCCTCTTCGCCGGCCTCTTCTCGCGGACAAATAACCTCTTGTTCAATGTGATCGCGGTCGCAGCATCCCTTATCTCGCTGTTCATCATCATGTCTGATCGCCTGCTCGCGAGCGGCGACTTCTTCAATGGAATGCTGCACCGGGGAGGGTTTGAAGACTTTTTGATGACACTTGTTGATATAAGTGTAATACTTACGTGCCTCATGTCCTTTCGCCCGAGCGAAAACCGTCACCGTTCCGAATACTATGCATTGATCCTCGCTATTTCGCTCGGCGGGCATCTTCTGTTGATGAGCAACAACCTCATCATGATATTTCTGTCGCTCGAATTAATCTCGATTTCTTCCTATGTGCTTGCCGGGTACCTCTTTAACAGGACTGGGAGCGAGGGAGCGCTGAAGTATTTCCTGTTTGGCGCCATTGCTTCTGCGATCATGCTCTACGGCTTCACAATTCTGTATGGCTTTACCGGCACCCTCGATTACACTTCGCGCGAGTTTTTTGATCGGCTCGTGACCGAGCCTTCACCGCTTTTGTTGACAGCGGGTCTGATGGGCCTGGCGGGGTTTCTATTCAAAATGGCCGCCGTGCCGATGCAGCCATGGGCACCGGACGTGTACGAAGCAGCGCCCATGCCTGTGATCGCCTATCTATCGGTTGCACCCAAGCTTGCCGCATTGGGAATACTGGCGAAGTTCACGCTGGCGTTGCATTTTTTTGGACAGGGACAGTTCGATTGGCAGTTGATAATTTCAATCGTTGCCATGTTGACAATTTCAGTGGGAAATCTCGCGGCGCTGTGGCAGAAAAATCCAAAGCGAATGATGGCGTACTCATCGATCGCACATTCCGGATATCTGCTGGTGGGCGTAGCCGCCTTTCTTCCGGAAGGCCTACAATTCATGCTCTTTTACTCAGCGATATACCTGCTGATGAATTTCAGTGTCTTCATTTACCTTATGTACTTTGAAAAGCAGGAGGTCATTTCCATGAATGCCTTCTCGGGCAAGGGGCGAAGCGATGCATGGGCGGCGGTGGGAATAACGATCGGACTGGTGGCGCTTACCGGTTTGCCGCCAACCTCCGGATTCACGGCCAAACTGTTCATCTTTTCCGGGCTGTGGGAATCTTATTCCACTACAGATAAGCCCTTGCTGCTCTGGCTACTGGTTATTGGCCTGCTCAATACTGTGATTTCGCTCTTCTTTTATATGCGGATACCGTATTACGCATTCATAAAGGGAGGAGAGCGCTTAAAACCGCAAAAAAAACCGCGATTTGAAAATTTTTTAGGGTTCATTTTGGTTCTATTGATTGTTGCCATTTTCTTCCTTCCGGGATTGTTGATGGGATTAATTAATAGAATTAACTTTGTGCTTTAGGTTTTCTGTTTGTCGATATGCTGTTACTAAAAGGTGCTTTAACCTGATACAATGAGCGACCAGATTCTTCACGAATGCGGGATTGCCCTGATCCGCTTGCGAAAGCCTCTCTCCTACTACATCGAAAAATACGGCCCCATGTATGCCATGAACCGGATGTACATCCTCATGGAAAAACAGCACAACCGGGGTCAGGATGGAGCGGGAGTCGCCAACATCAAGATCGACGTCGAACCTGGCCACCGCTACATCAGCCGATATCGCTCAATCAAAACTCAACCCGTCGCCCACCTCTTCAAGAAAATCGGAAAAAAATTCAGGAAGGCCCAGAAAGTCGGAAAAGACAAGTTCCGCGATGAGCACTGGCTGAAAGCAAATGTCGCCTTCACCGGCGAGCTCTGGCTCGGTCACTTGCGCTACGGAACGCATGGCCTCAACAGCATCGAGAACGTTCATCCCTTTCTGCGTCAGAATAACTGGAGAAGCCGGAACCTCGTGATGGCGGGAAACTTCAACATGACAAATGTTGAAGAGCTTTTCGATATCCTGGTCAACCTGGGTCAGCACCCGAAAGAGAAAGTAGACACCGTGACCGTCATGGAAAAGATCGGGCACTTTCTCGACGAAGAAGTACAGGGCATTTTTGAAAAGTATAAGGACAAATACACCAACCGCGAAATATCCGAGATCATCGAAGATGAGTTGAATCTTCAGCGGGTGCTCAAGCGCGCCTGCAAGGACTTTGACGGCGGATATACGATGGCCGGGTTAACGGGATCCGGCTCGGCGTTTGTCGTTCGCGACCCCAACGGCATCCGGCCGGCTTATTTCTATGCTGATGACGAAGTAGTGGTGGTGGCTTCTGAAAAACCTGCAATCAAAACAGCATTTAACGTCAACTATAACCAGATCGAGGAAATCAAGCCGGGACATGCCCTGATCATTTCCAAGAGCGGTGAGTTCACGCAGCATCCCATCGTCAAATCAGGCGAGAAAAAATCGTGCAGCTTCGAGCGAATTTATTTTTCCAGGGGCAACGATCCAGACATCTACAAAGAAAGAAAAGAACTCGGTCGTTTGCTGGTGCCGCAGGTGCTGAAAGCGATCAACTTCGATCTGAAGAATACCGTTTTCTCCTACATCCCGAATACGGCTGAGACGGCATTTTACGGTATGATGGCCGGGATTGAAGATTATCTCATCAAGAAACAAAAGGAAATAATCCTGGAAGGAAAACCCACGGTCGATTCCATCGATGATATTATCTCCTTCAGACCGCGCATCGAGAAGCTCGTCTTAAAAGATGTAAAGCTGCGCACGTTCATCACCGATGACGACCACCGCGACGATATGGTGGCTCACGTCTATGACACCACCTACGAAGTCATCCAGAAAAACAAGGACACGCTGGTGGTCATCGATGATTCGATTGTGCGGGGAACTACCCTTGAAAAAAGCATTTTGAAAATGCTGGATCGGTTGGGTCCCAAGAAAATCGTCGTTGTCTCTTCCGCGCCACAGATCCGATTCCCGGATTGTTATGGCATTGACATGAGCAAGATGGGCGACTTCCTTGCATTCAGAGCCATGATCGGCCTGCTAAAAGACCAGGGAAAAGATTATCTGCTCGGTGAGGTCTATGAAAAGTGCCTGAATACCCGGTCGCATTCCAACAACCACAATTTTGTAAAATCACTCTATGACCAGTTCACAGAAGAGGAGATGTGTCGAAAAATATCGGAGATCGTCAAACCCGCCGGCATGAAGGCCGATGTGACAGTCGTTTTTCAGACGGTGGAGAACCTGCATAAAGCATGTCCGAAGCATTTGGGTGACTGGTATTTTACCGGCAACTACCCTACCCCGGGCGGTAATAAAGTGGTCAACCGCTCCTATGTCAACTACATGGAAGGGCGCCTGGTACGCGCGTACTGACAAACCCCATTTCATTCCATTCGTCACCCTTTCGCCCGGAGCCTAAAACACTGCTCCTGAATAGCCTTAATTGTTGATATTTCTTACTTTAGACGACTAATCCTTATCGTCTTATGAATTACTGGCTGTTAAAAACGGAGCCCGATTCCTACTCATGGGCCGACCTCGTGAAAGACAAGAAAACAGTGTGGGATGGTGTCCGGAATTTCCAGGCGCGGAGCAACCTGAAAAAAATGGAGAAGGGCGACATCGTGCTCATATACCATACCGGAACTGAAAAAGCCGTGGTCGGCCAAGCACATGTCACGCGTTCCGCCTATCCCGACCCGAAAGATGCAGAATGGGTCGTGGTGGAACTGGCGCCGGACAAGCCACTGAAAAAACCTGTGTCGCTCGCACAAATCAAATCGGATAAGCGTTTAACAGATATGGTACTGGTGAGGGCATCGCGATTGTCTGTTCAGCCCGTCAAGCCCGCCGAGTACACGCTCATTACAGGATTAAGCGAAGGAAAATAGCAACAATGACAAATCACTTTCTATCGATAAGTTCGGGGATGAGGTACCTTCCGGGATTGCTGTTGGTGTCGGTCATGACTTTCGGCCAGGCCACTCGCGCGCAAGTACAGCAAGCGGAACGATTCGAACTCATTCAAAAGGGGTCTGACGACTATTTCACAGTGATCTCGCTGGAGGAAGAAGGGATCGCGCTCGTGCGGGAAAAGAACAAATGGGAGGGCAATCGAAAACTGTGGGAGATCATCGTATTGGACACCAGTCTGAAGGAACAAAGCAAAGTGGACATTGAGATCAACCAGCGGTATAACCTGGTCGGATACGAAATTGCCCGCAATTATCTGTACCTTCTTTACAGAACGGGGGAGACGACGCGCAACAGCCTGGAACTTGTCGAAGTCAGCACGGCCGAAGGACGCGAGACCTCAAGGCATGAGATCAGCCCGGAACTGGATTTCAAGATCTCTCACTTCAACAAGGTGGGACCGAACATTATCCTGGGAGGCTACGTCACCAATGAACCAACTATCCTGTTATACGAACCGGCAAACAATTCCATAAAAGTCCTTCCCGGCTTCTTCCAGAAAGACAATGAGCTTGTCGACCTGCGTGTCAATGAAAACAGTACGTTCAATGTTGTGCTGATCGATCGCAGTCAACGCAGTGAACGCAAACTTGTATTCAAGACATTCGATGCGATGGGCAACCTGCTCCTGGAAGACGTCGTCGACGCAGATGAAGACTACGCTCTGCAAAACAGTCTGAGCACTACGCTAAAACGCGAGGAGCTCATGCTGCTGGGAACGTGGGGTGACAGGCAGGGGAAGCAATCAATGGGATTCTTCTCCCTTGCGGTAGATCCTTTTTCCCAGCAAAAGATCAAGTACTTCCACTTCGGAGAAATGGACCACTTTGTCGACTATCTCAACCCCAAGCGAGCGAACAAAATCAAGGAAAGTACCCGTGACGCCATTAAGAATGGGCGCAAGCCGTCTTTCAGCACGTATGTGATGCCGTTCAGGATCGAGGAAACCTCGGAAGGATTTATCGTTCTCGCAGAGGTATACAATCCGACCAACAGCATGAACTCGTATTACAACAGCCCTTATGGCAGACCGTATTACGGGAATCCATACTACTACAATCCGTTCTGGCCCGGCTATTTTCCCGGCATGCGCATGTATCGCCCCTATGGCTACGGCGACCCTATGCGCAACAGTGAGAATTTCAAGTATTCCGAGAGTGTGGCGGTGGCATTTGACCCGCAGGGAAAGGTCATCTGGGACCATAGCCTTGTACTCGAGGAAACAAAACGGCCTGTGCTGGAGCAGGTTTCTGACTTCTACAGCGATGATGAGAGTCTTCATTTCCTCTACAAAAAAGAATCCGAGCTCAGGATAAAAAGCATTTCACTGGAAGAAGGAACGGCCGTTGAAACGACCGAGACGATCAAACTACTGGAGCCTTCCGAGGATATCCGTTCGGAGAAAGAATTCGAAGATGGTGTGCGATTCTGGTATGGAAATGCTTTTTACGTCTGGGGTTATCACAGCGTCCGGAATCCTGAAAACAGAGAGAACCGGGTAAGGGATGTATTTTATATCAACAAAGTCGTGGTTAACTAGAGCATTTACCGCCTGCTGCGTCTTCCTGGTCTTCTTCAGCGTCATGACCAGTGCGCAAGTAATGCAAACGGGCAGGTTTGAAGTGCCCGTTGAGGGCCGGAACGAACGCTACGAGATCATACCCTCCTTCGAACAAGGACTCTACCTGCAAAGGCAACTCATCGGCCCTCGCGAAGATCAGATCCAACTCATCAAACTTGACACGGCGTTTCAGCAAGAGTGGGGCGGGTTTATTCCTGTTGAGAAAAATTTTCGAGTGATGGGAACGCAAGCATTCGGCAAACATCTCTACATGCTCCTGCGGTACCGCGATTTCACCAGGAACAATCTGATGTTGTATGTCGTCGACGAAAGTGACGGACGGTTTGTGAAGTACGACATCCGCGGGTACATACCTTTCGCACCTACCGCATTCGAGGTAACAGACGACGCGGCCATTATCGGCGGGTACTATAATCGGATACCGGTTGTCCTGCATTATTCCCTCACCACGTTCCGATCTAAAGTCCTGCCCGGCCTCTTTACCGAAGCCGGAGAACTTACGCAGATCAATACGCATGACGATGGCTCCTTTGACGTACTAATCAGTGCCCGAAACCTGGACAGGCAAAGGACGATCTGGATAAAAAGCTACGATGCCGAAGGAGACCTGTTGAGAAACCTCGCACTCCAACCGGAAGAAAACAAGCACCTCATCTTCGGCAGGTCAATAAAGATTCCGGGGGAAAAGCAGATCGTCGCGGGCGTCTATGGAAATCGGTCGTCGGAGTTCTCGCGCGGTCTGTTCATTGCCACGATCGAGCCATCGGGATACGAGCAAATCCGCTATTATAACTTTGGCGACCTTAAGAACTTCTTTCACTACATGAAAGCGAAGCGCGAGAAGCGAATCAAGGACAGGATCGAGCGAAAAAAAATCAAAGGGAAAAAAATCCGGTTTAACTACCGCTTTCTCGTGCACGAGCTGGTACCCTACGGCGACCAGTTCGTCCTGCTGGGGGAGGCATTCTACCCTCGTTACGTTTCAACCGACCATGCACAATACCGTTTCTTCGGACCATACGGCGCCGTACCGGGAGGCTTCGTACAGAACGGAAGGATCTTTGACGGCTACTACTACACCCACGCGGTTGTCATGGGATTTGACGCCAACGGTTCACTCTTGTGGGACAATAGCTTTGAAATCAACGATGTGAAAACGTACACGCTCGAGCAATTTGTAAAGCTTGAGGTCCTCCCCGACCGGCTAGCGCTGATGTATGTGTTTGAAAACCAAATCCGGACAAAAATCATCAAGGACGACATGGTGCTGGAGGGCAAGACCAGCGATCCGATCCTCACCTTCCGCGCTGAAGATATCGTCCGGGACGACGACCAAAAAAACAAGCTGGAGTACTGGTACAACCGCTATATGTACGCTTACGGGATTCAGGACATTGAAACCCCGGGCGCCCGCGGGTCATCCAAGCGCCGTGTATTCTTCATCAACAAGCTCTATTACCCGGATGACGGGGATCAGGACTAGAGTGTTTGAAAACTTTCTTATATTTGCCCCGGCAAGTATGCAGAAAAAACTTATCCTTGATTCTGACCTTCTCGACATTACGGTCAGCCGGCTTTGCCAGCAATTAATTGAAAATCACGACACGTTTTCTGATACCGTAATTATCGGCATGCAGCCGAGGGGCATCTTCCTTGCCGAACTCATTCACAAAAACCTCGAAAAAAACATCAAGGGAAAAATTCCGCTGGGCTATCTGGATGCAACGTTTCACCGCGATGATTTCCGGCGCCGCGATGAGCCGATCAAGGCGAGCGAAAGCCGCATCGATTTTATTATCGAGGGAAAAAAGGTAGTCCTGGTGGACGATGTGTTATTCACGGGACGAACAATCCGTGCGGCAATGGACGCCATGATCGCCTTCGGCAGGCCCGCGAAAGTAGAGCTCCTGGTTATGATCGACCGGAAATACAATCGGGAGTTGCCCATCGCCCCGGATTACGTCGGAAAAACGGTCACAACAATGGCCTCGCAGCGGGTATTGGTTGAGCTTCAGGCACAAGGTCACAAGCAAAACAAAATCTGGTTGATCAATAAGGATTGAACTATGTCTAAACTGAGTCAGAAACACCTTCTTGGAATCAAAGACATCAACAAAGACGACATAGAACTTATTTTTGAGACTGCCGACAACTTCAAGGAAATCATCAACCGCCCGATCAAGAAAGTCCCCTCGTTGCGCGACGTCACCATCGCGAATGTCTTTTTTGAAAACTCGACCCGCACACGCCTCTCCTTCGAGCTGGCGGAGAAAAGATTATCTGCCGACGTTGTGAATTTTTCCGCGTCCAACAGTTCAGTCAAGAAAGGCGAAACCCTCCTGGACACGGTAAACAATATCCTCGCCATGAAGGTGGACATGGTAGTCATGCGACATGCCAGTCCGGGCGCGGCTCACTATCTTTCAAGGCACATAAACGCCAACATTGTCAATGCAGGTGATGGAACCCACGAACATCCGACGCAGGCGCTACTGGACGCTTTTTCCATTCGCGAAAAGCTCGGAAATGTTTCCGGCAAGAAGATCGCCATTATTGGCGACATACTTCATTCCCGCGTTGCACTCTCAAACATCTTTGCCCTGCAAAAGCTCGGAGCCAAGGTGATGGTTTGCGGACCGCCAACGCTGCTGCCCAAATTTATCGGGCAGCTGGGCGTCCAGGTTGAACTTGACGTAAAGAAAGCGCTGCAGTGGTGCGATGTGGCGAATGTCCTCCGGATACAGCTGGAGCGACAGCAAATCCGGTATTTTCCGTCGCTACGCGAGTATTCGATTTATTACGGCATCACGAAAAAAATGCTCGACGACCTGGCCCGGCCCATTGTCATTATGCATCCGGGGCCCATCAACCGCGGCGTCGAACTGAGCAGCGATGCCGCTGACTCGAATCACTCCATTATCCTCGACCAGGTGGAGAACGGCGTTGCCATTCGAATGGCGGTGTTGTACCTGTTAGCCGCAGCAACGGCCTGAAAGGCTGACACATTCGCTCATTTTTCGTAGTTTTGCCATTCATCAATCCTTGCTTTCATGATCCACAACTCCATTATCGAAACGATAGGTAATACGCCCATGGTAAAGCTGAACAAGCTTTTTAAGGGAATTCCCGGGACATACCTCGCGAAAGTCGAATATTTCAACCCTGGCAACAGCACCAAGGACAGGATGGCCTTAAAGATGATTGAGGATGCGGAGAAGTCAGGTGCGCTGAAACCCGGCGGAACCATCATCGAAGGAACATCGGGAAACACGGGGATGGGACTCGCCTTGACGGCAATCGCGAAGGGATATAAATGTATCTTCACGATGGCGGATAAACAATCGCAGGAGAAAATCAATATCCTACGTGCTGTCGGCGCTGAAGTGATCGTCTGCCCCACGAATGTTGCACCGGAAGACCCGCGTTCCTACTACTCGATCGCCAGAAAACTGAACAAGGAAATTCCGAATTCCATATATCCCAATCAGTACGACAACCTTTCGAATTCGAAGGCACACTACGAAACGACCGGGCCGGAGATCTGGAAACAAACCGGTGGAAAGATCACACATTACGTCGCAACGGTCGGGACCGGTGGATCGATGTGCGGTACCGCAAAATTTTTGAAAGAGCAAAATTCCTCAGTAGTCACCGTGGGAATTGATACGTACGGGTCTGTATTCAAGAAATACAAGGAGACTGGTATTTTCGATGAAAACGAGATCTACCCCTATATGACAGAGGGTTTTGGCGAAGACATCCTCCCGAAGAATGTGGACTTCGACGTGATCGATTTGTTCATCAAAGTTACCGATAAGGACGGCGCGATCATGGCCCGAAAACTCTCGCGCGAAGAAGGACTTTTCGTAGGATGGTCCAGTGGTTCGGCCGTGCACGGCGCGATCGAGTACGCGCGGGAGCACATGAAGAAAGACGATATGATGGTGATGCTGCTGCCCGACCACGGGACGCGATACCTCGCAAAAGTTTACAACGATCAATGGATGCAGGATCACGGATTCCTGGAAACCCGGACATTCGGGTCAGCGCGCGACATCCTGGAACAACGGAACGGGAAAGACAGCCTCATTACGGTAAGCAAATCTGCAAAGGTCAGTGAGGCGATACTTGTATTCAACCGCGAAGGCATCGACCAGGTACCCGTCGTAGACAATGGCCAGTTCGTAGGCAGTATCAGCTCTTCGAGTTTGCTGGAAAAAATCATTCAGGATCCGCAGCTACAGAAAAAGCAGGTTGCCGAGGTAATGGATAAGCCCATGTTATTTGTTGCGCCCGATAGTACACTGGATGTTCTATCATCGCTGCTTAACAAGAACAACAAAGCGCTCCTGGTCCGGGATGTCGAGGATAACGTTCACATCATCACGCAGCACGATGTGCTGAAGGCGATGACGATGAGTTAATCCGGGAAGGGATCAGTGTTTGCGGATCTCGACTTCCACACGGTCATTCAGTCCGGCTAGCGTTCCGCTTGGGTCGAAGATCATCTGTGTGCCGCCCTCCCCTTTCGTTGAAACGCGCGATGGGTCAATTCCCTTGCTTTGGAGATACGATTTTATCAGCTCCGCCCGCAACAGCGAAAGCTGCTGCGCAGATGCATGGGTCTTCGCATTGAGGACACTGGGCGTAAAGAAATCGTTGCTCGTACCGATGCTGACGATATCACGAGCCTGTTTGCCGTTCGTGTGTCCGTGTAACTTGATCTGGTAGTCCGGGTTTTCTTCCATCATCGCAACCAGTTCGTCGAGCTCGCGTTCCGACCCGGGCGCAAACAAGGCAGTATTGTTATAGAATTTTACATTCTCCATTTCGATATAATCGCCGCGTCGAACCCTTTCGAGCTCCAGAGGTATGACGACTTCCTGATCCGGCCCAATAGAAGCTCCTTCCATTTCACCGGCTTTCCCATAAACGATGGGTTTTTTCAGTTGCCGGAAACCCAGCACCTGGCATACGATGTACCACTTTCCCGTCCGGTTTGATGGTGCCGGAACATAGACCTTCTCGTTTCCATTGTAGCCGCGAAACTGCGATGCGCGATCACTTTCCTGCAGTCGTACCAAACCATTCAGCGGACTACCCGTCTCACCGTTGAGAAGTTTGAAAATGAACGGTCGGCCTACCGGTCTGGGCACCTCGGCAGCGACCTGCTCCTGCGGCTCCGGGTTCGGTTCCTGCGGCTTCGGTTCTTTCGGCTGCGACTTTTCGACCGGCTTCTCGATGACCGGTGCTGGCGTTGGCGCGGTTGATTCAGCCGGCGCAGGCCGGGGCCGCCGGGTAAGGGTACTTCCCGATAAGACACCGTTGAATACCCACGCATCTTTGAAGATAGAATCTTCCTTCAGCCTCGCGAGAATTTCATCGGCGATATCTTTTGTCTGGGTAGCTCTGACATACACATAGTACAGCTGTCTTTCTTCATTGAAGGCATACACGGCAGGGAAATTCTGCTCGTGTGCATAGGTGCAATACTTCTGAGCATTCTCTTCGCTCTTGAAACCACCGATCACAACATAAAAGGGAGAGAACGCGTCCTGTGCCAGAGCCGAATGCGAGAGCAATACCGCGAGCAGGACGACAAAAGTAAACCTGAATTTCATATAAGAGAGGATAGTGCTTAGTCAGATAAAATTTCAATTTCCACGCGAACATTTTCATTTGCACGCACGGAGTTCTTGGGGTGAATAGGCTTCTTGCCACCCCATGCCTTGACATCCATGCGATCAGCGCTAATGCCACTGCTGATCAGGAAGTCGCGGATGACCATGGCGCGATCTTCGGAAAGCTGTTTCGCGGAACCAAAACCCTGCTTGGTATCTGACAGCGAGTAAAAGTTAGTGGGCGATCCCATCCTGATGATCTTGCCTGCAGCGTTCCCGTTGGTGTGACCGTGTATACGAATCTTGTAAGAGGGGTTCTCGAGGAGAAGGTCCAGCAGGTTGTTTACTTCAAAACGTGATTCCGGCCTCATGATGGCAGCATCCTTGAAAAAGAATACATTGTACATGATGGCAATGTCACCTTTCTGCAAGCGCATCAATTCGAATGGCACAACCACGTTGCCCTTGTTATCGAGGTACAGATCTTTCTCGGGTCCATCCGGGATAAATTCCCGTTGCAGCTTGCGGTAGCCGAAGACCTGGCAGACAAACGATATCTGCTTGCTCTTTCCAGACGGCATGATCACCTTAACCGGTACATTCGCCTCATAGGTTGCCATTCGCCGCGATTTTTCAAAATCGATCGCATCAACATCGCCCGCGACCATGTTGTGGTTGTCAGCGCGGAAAAGGTAAAAGTAAAAATCCTTCCCCACGACATCTTCTTCGACCAGCGGCTCAGTTGTCGCCCTTACGGGCGGAGGACCCGGCAGTGGCCTCCTGTCGCGGTCTATGCCCTTCGCCCCGGTGGTCGCGGTTTTTACGCCCGACTCGGTGTTGTCAGTCGAACCATTGCGCGAAACGACGCCATTCTCCGGCACTGAGGAATCATTCAGGCCTGAGCCATCATCCTGCGCTGATCCGTTCGGTGTGGTTAATCCGTTCTGCGTAGTTGATCCGTTATTCGCGGTCGATCCGCTATTGGTAGTCGACCCGTTATTCGCGGTTAAGCCGTTATTCGTAGTCAATCCGTTTGTCGTGGTTGATCCGTTATTCCCAGTTAATCCGTTCGCCGCTAGTTCGCTGTTCATGCCGGAGGAGTTCCTTCGGTCGGCAAGATTGCTGGATGGTGATCCGTTCTGTGCTATTGACCCGTCGCGGGCCGTGCCCTCGTTATTTGCGACCGATCCATCGTTCCCCGTTGTGCTGTTTCTTGCAGTTGTTCCATTAACAGATGTGGAGCCACTCTTTGACGTGTTGAGTGCGCCGGACTGCTGATCCGTATTCGGAATCTGCGAGCGATCACCAGCCTGGCCGTTGTTCGGATGCGACGAAAGAGCGCTTCCATTGAGGTTACTGGCTTGCAGCTGCGATGAGGTACCGGGCCTTCGCGCACTGCCTTGTGTCGTTCCGGAATTCAGCTCCTGCTGTGCATTCGCCGGGTTCCGTGCAGAACTGGTTGACGATCGCTGCTGGCTCGAAGGCTGCCCAAAATCGGAATTGCCAACCGCTCCAAGTCGCCGTCCTGTGACGGGATCAAAATCCTGATTGCTTCCCGAGACGGATCCGAGATTGCCCAATGCGCCGGAATACACCCACGTATCAAAGTACTTGGTGTCGGTTCTCAGCTTGAGCGCCTCCGCAAAAGCGTACTCGCGATCATCGGTCGTGATGACGTACACATAGTACAGGTTGCGGTTTGGATTCATTTGAAATTTTGCAGGGAAACGATTTTTGTTAGCATCATCAGTGAAATGGATGGCATTTGTATGGCTGGCGAAAGCACCTATGACAACATAGTTCGGATAAGTGCCCAGGCTATCTTGCGCCGCAGCGGCAAGGGGTAGAACCAATGACAACCACGTACTAACGCGTGCAAAAAATATGAATTTCTTCATGGCACTACGGGTATAAGGTAAGTATACCACGAATATAACAATATTCTTGTAACCTATAGCATTAGAGGCTCTTACAGGTTCGAAATGACAGTGAAGCGCTCCTCCAGGGATAGGCCGTTCTCGTCGACGATGGTGAGCACATGGGCACCTTCTTCGGGCGCCAGGGCAAGGCGGTGCGTGCCGCGGGTGGTTCCAATGAACACTCCGTCGAGGTGCCAGAACACAGATGCGCCGGGCTGCCGGTGAGCGAGCTCAAAAATTGTACTGCCCGGACTTCCGGAGAAATCACGGGGGATGAGTATCCGCGCGTTCGGCTCAGGGTACACGAGATCCATCGACGCAACCACCGTGGTGTTCTGGCAGTCCGTTCGGAAAGGGGGCAGCGGTCGATAGGAAATGTTCTTCTCCTTGAAGTAATGCTCCTGAACCGGAGGCAACACGAACCATTTCACATTTGATACGGAAGCAAGGTCCGAGCATGCACTGTGAACCTGGTACCTTCCATCCTTTGAAAGATGGATCGTCTTGTGGTGCTGGCAGGCGCGGGTCTCCAGTCCCCGACGCGCAACCCATACGGTATCTGCCTGCTCGCAATGAATGGAGATCCTGTGGCCACTCTTTCTGCAAATGGCGATCTTCTCCATCTCAGAGAGGGGCGCCTCGAACCACTGGCGGGTCTTCAACAGTGAGAAGATATCGAAAAGCAGCGGTGCAGCCGCACTGGTTCCCGTCAGTCCTGGTCTTCCTTCGCCATCGGCATTTCCGACCCAGACTCCCACCGCATAATCCCCGTTCACCCCGACGGCCCAGCCATCCCGGAATCCGAAGCTGGTGCCGGTTTTCCAGGCGATCTTCTTCGAGGTGTTAAAAAATCGCCAGCCCGTCTCTTCGGCAGGGCGGTAGAGTTCCTTTAGTGTTTCAAAGGTGAGATAAACAGAAGAAGCACTTAACCAGGATGTTTGCTCTCTTTCCGGATAAGTCGCGGAAGCTTGTACCGGAACATAGAGAGGCGCGTGAAAATCCTGGCGGACATACCGGTTTCGGCCGGGGTGCTCGAAGTAGTTGTTCAGGGTCCGCGCCATGGAGGCGTACATTCCGGTAATATCCCACAAGGTACCCTCCGCGCCACCGAGAATCAGTGACAAACCATAGTGCTCGGGGCCGTTCCGAAGCGTTGTCAGTCCCATGTTCTTCAGCAGCGTATAAAATTTTTCATAGCGATAATCCTTCAGCAGAAAAACGGAAGGTACATTGAGCGAGCGGATCAAGGCTTCGCTCGCGGGCACAGCGCCATCATACTCCCTGGAAAAATTCTGTGGTGAAAATCCATTCATGAGTATGGGAATATCCGGCAACAATGTGCGGGGCAGGATGAGTCCCTCGTCGAGGGACGCAGCATAGAGGAATGGCTTCAGGATACTGCCCGTGCTGCGCGGTGCGGTAATGATGTCGACTTCTTCACCTCGTTGTCCGCCCGACGATGCTACATTCCCCGCGTACGCGACTACCTCTCCGGTTTGCACTTCGAGCACGAGAACAGCTCCGTTGTAAATTTGATTTGCCTTCAACCGTTCATGGTGTCTTTGCAAGCTCTCTTCCACGCGCTGTTGAAGTGCATAGTCGATGGTAGATGTCAGTTTCTTTTCGCCGAACCCTTCCTTTTTGATGCGCTCAAGAAGATGGCGCGACAGCCGTGGAAGGGGCTGAGGATTTTCCGGGATTGGCTCCTGTTTACCGAGGGCGCACGTAAGCGAGTCAATCTTGCCTTGCACATTCAATTTATCAAGGAGTTTATCGCGTTTGGCTTTCAGCACTTCGCGGTTCTTACCGGGATGAATGAGGGAGGGCGCATTCGGCAACACCGCGAGCAGCGCAGCCTCACCCCACGATAAATTTTCCGGGTCGCGACCAAAGTATCGCCAGCAGGCAGCGTCCAGGCCGACCACATTGCCGCCAAAGGGTGCGTGAGAAGCGTACAATGAAAGGATCTCGTTCTTGCTGTAAGATAACTCAAGCCGTGTGGCGAGGATTATTTCAATGCACTTTTGAAAAAGATTTCGCGGCTCACCATCTCTGGACAAGCGAATAACCTGCATCGTAATGGTGCTGCCGCCACTGACAATCTTGCCCGCACGGACGTTCTGGATCATCGCTCGTCCCAGCGACAAAGGGTCTACACCCGGGTGATAATAGAATCTCTTGTCTTCAAAAGTGATGAGCGCTTGCGCGAAACGTTCGGGGATGGAATCGTCCTGGGGAAATCGCCATTGGCCGTCTGCCGCAATAGATGCGCTGAGCAACTGTCCGTTCCTTGCCTCCAGCACAGTAGAATATGGCTTGTCGAATATTTGGCGGGGAAGCGAGAACGCATAGGCAATCAACACGCATACGATCAACGCGATGCTGATTTTTTTTCGCCGCCGCATGTGCACTATGCGCTTCGTCCATGCCTTCATGAAAGTGGATCTGGTGGTTAGGGTGTTCCCTTGGTGACTGCTACTTCCTGCCCCTTCTTTCGGGCGTAGATTCCAGGGTCATACATCGTTTGGCAGCTGGCGCCCGGCAGGTAGTAGCTTCCTGCGAAACTCGCCGTGAGTGATATCCGGAATGTTTTTTCTTCCTGTGGCGCGAGATCAAAGTAAGTGAACACACGGTCGTCGCGAATATCCTGGTAAGCGAATGAACTATTTTTCAGGAACGATTCGTCGTCGTTGAGCCGAAGGTTGTTGATCTCCCATCCCGACGGAAACACCTGCGAAAGCGCGAGGTTCTCGTACGCCTGGCGGTACCCCGGATGTCGCACGGATACTTCCACGACGAACTGAGTACCCTGTTGCAAATTCGATGGATCGATAGCATTTCCCGCGCCATCGGTATAGCGTATAGACAGGGCAAGATTATTTGACTCATCGGTGTCATCTCCGCGCGCCGGAGTTCCGGTGGCGATCACGCGGGCGAATACCATCCCCTGGCTTTTATTATCGATGGTCACGTTGTATTCTGTCACACCTGAAACCGGAATGGATATCTGGGCGAGAGGCAGGCCCGTACTCGCAGTAATTTTCCTTCCTCCCCCTAAGCTGTAGTCGAATTTGAGTTCGCCTCCTTTTTGTTTTCCCGTAAAGAGAGAAACCGCGCGCAGGCACATCGCAGTTTCCTGCGTGCTCATCCAGTAGCCCTGATTGCCGAGCGATGCGGAAATTTCCTTCACAACTTCAAAGGCCTTCACCCGGTCGCCCAGCAAAACGAGTGTTTCAAGAATGAAAGCCTGATCGCGAATATTCGAACCATAGGTATATGCCTGCTCGCGATACGGCTTTACGGCAAGAGGAAGACCAGCGATGAGTTTCTGCGCAGCCTCAGTCTGGCCGGCGATTGCGTACGCGGAGGCCAGCACCCAGGCAGCGGCAGGCACTAGATTACCCTCTTCTCGCATCCTGTTCATGGCGCCGGATTCCGGCGCGCCGGCAACGGCGAGGGTGTACAATCGGTAAGCTTGTAACAGATCGGAATTGTAATACCCGTCGCTCTTCCGCCAGGCATTCGCCATGTTGCGCTGAAATGTTTTCCATCGGCTCAATACGTCCGCCGGCACATAGTATCCTTTCGACTGCGCTTCAATCAGGAAGTGACCCGCATAACTAGTTCCCCAGCTATCGGTTGACTCCGATACGCCGGGCCAATAAGCAAATCCACCATTGGACTGCGTAAAGGATCTTAACCGCTCGATTCCTGCTTTCACGTTTCTCTGAATCGCATCGCGCTCGGCGTCAGTTAGTGCTTTTACCTGGTCGAGATATAGTTGTGGAAACACGGCCGACGTCGTTTGCTCGACACAACCGTGTGGATATTGAAGCAGATAGCGCATCCGTGAGCCGAGGTTGATCGGCGGAAGACTGGATACCTCCAGCACGGCGGAATTTGTACCCGTCATGCCGAAGGGAGTAAGGGAGGTCGCGAGCGACTTGTTCTCTTCCAGCACGTATTCCTCTACCCTTGTTACGGGAATATTCGGATTGCGCACCTGTATTTGGATAATATCACTGGCGTTCAGGTTGCCGGATGTTGCACTCACTTCTATCGATGCCGCGCCGGTTTCCGGTTTCACCTCCAGCTCAAAGTCAATTGTCATGTCGGAGTTGGACTTCAGGTTGACAGTCCTTGATCGCTCTCCACGAGTAGCGACGGGACCCTTCACATTGACATCTACCCGAACATTTTCCTGGTTAGTGTCGCCGGTAAAGAGTGTGATGGGCAGTGTTACAACTTCCCCTGTCCCAAGCACGCGGGGTAGCGTCGCAAGAACCATGAGTGGTTTCTTAACCGTACTCACTTTTTCAGCTTTGCCATACGCGCCTTCATATCCGGCGACGACCATTGCTTTTACTGATCCGACATACTGGGGCATCGTGAACCGGATCTCACGCGAGCCGCGCTCGAGGGTATAAGGACCGAAATACTTTACGACAGGCTGAAACCTGTTCACCAGCGGATCCACTTCGTTCGGGGAAATTGCATCATCACCTCCGATGGTGATAAACCTTTCGAGGTTTGCCCCAAAGGCTCCCATGACATAGTCGAACAGATCCCACGTGCGAACTCCCAGCGCTTCTTTCGCATAGAAAGTTCTCCATGCATCAGGCGTTCTGAATCGGGTCAGGTCCAGAAGCCCTTCATCCACGACGGCGAGTGTAAAGGTCATCTTGCGATTATTTTTTTCGGACACACGAACAGAAACGGGTTCTCCGGGCACCAGTTTGTCCGCCATTTCAATGATGGGCTGAAGGTGTGTGGCAGGGTCCTCCACCTGAATGGATGTTACCCCATAAAGCCGCATAGGCATGTCGTTCACGGTTTGATCGTGCGGCTGCATGAGTGACACGTGGACGTATACGTTCGGTGCCATTTCGGCCGTGGCGTCGATGGAAAATTTTGTGTCACCCTGCTGCGTTTCCACCCAATGCGTCTGCAAAACTTTGCTTCCATTTTCAATGCTGACCAGCGCCCGGCCATTCGCCATGCCCGGGATAGTAAGCTGAATCTTGTCGCCTATATTATATTCTGTCTTATCGGTCGAAAACGACAGCAGGTTCGCTCCTCCACGTGCATCCGTTGCTCGCGCGCGGCTGTACCAACCCGGTTCGTCTACATAGATGATCTGTCCTGCACAATGTCCCGAGACCGGGTCACAGACACGCAGGAAATATCTTCCATACTCCGCGGGCTGCAGGTTGAATTTCCATTCGCCTTTTCCGTTGGTCGTGTTGATGGTACCGCTTCGCATCAGCTGCGTGTAGGAGCTCTCCATAAAATTTGCCAGCCTTTCATTCGAGTTGTCCCACCACCAGCGCCAGTCGAGCTTGTAAAGATTCACGTCGAGGCCCTGCCGCGAAATTGCTTTACCATCAACATCCACTGTTGCGATGGCGATCGTGTGATCCGCATCGGTGTAGAGAATGCCGCTGTACTTTTCACCCTCCGGAACACGAAGGCCGACAAACGATTTATAGGGATAATACGGAATACTAAAGCGGTCAACGCTGAAGTTTCCACCTTCTTCAAAAACCTTTCCCCGAAACACGGCATTGAGCAATCCTGATGGCGAGGACCCGGTGTGTTCAATCGTCGCATTCACATTCGCATTTCCCTCGGCATCCGTGGCCCCTTCGAAAATGAGTTGGGATTCACTGAAAAATTCCCTGGAAGGATCATCGAAGTTAAAACCCGGAAATGATTGAAAGGCAGTTTGCTGTCTTGAGAGCATGACTTCGTACTCAGCTTTCAGATTCCGGCCCGGAGCGCCGTGAAGCCACTTCACATTGAGCACGCCACTGATATCGGGCGACGTAAGCTTTTCAGTGCCAAAATCCAGATCGATCTTGAGTCGATTTGGCTTTACTGTTTCAATCTTGAGAGTCTGGGAAAACACCGTGCCTCCAACTTTAGCACGCCCCAGCCAGTTGCCCGTCGGCGCATCGGCACTGGTAGCTGTTGCAAACTTGTAGAACCCGTTTTCTGCAGATGAACGAACAATCCGGTTCATCAGCTGGCCCTGGGGATTGACCAGCTCAAAGACAACGGGATGGTTATCCGGAAGCAAAGCGCGCTTGTCTTCGAGGATGAAGGTCAGGTAAAGCGAGTCGCCTGGCCTCCACACACCCCGCTCGCCATAGAGAAATCCTTTCAAACCTTTTTGAACGACCTCGCCGGAAACATCGAAATTGCTCACCAGGAGCGCTTCACCATTTACGAGCCTCAAATAGCCTCGCTGCGAACCGTTCCGGGCGACGACAGCAAAAGGAACGTCACGGGTGCTTACGGAGATCTTGCCATCGGCGTCGGTCTTTGCCGATGCGATTTGCTGTAGTTGAAAATTGTATAGCGACACCTCGACACCGGAGACCGGCCTGGCCGACTTCAGATCGCTGACAAACGCGATGGTGTTGCCATCTTCTCCCCTTTTTACAGTCAATCCAAGATCGGAGGCGAGCACGTTCCGGGCGACTGCCCGGTTCGAAGTGTAGTACGATGAATTGCATGGGTTATCACGCTGATCCCAGTCGTAATCTTCCCCGTAATAGTATTCATCATAGTAGTTGTCGTAGTATCCGAAGTTGTACTCGCCCGCATATCCGTCCTCGAACTCTTCCTCCGCTTCAAACTCCAGCGGGCCGGCAGCGTCACCATCGGGAGAGTCGCATGGGAAGGTTGAATAGGATTTCCTGAAGCTCAGCCGGATTTCGTAGATGGCGCCGGGCTCGGTTTGAATGAGACGTGAAATATCCAGGGTGTAGCGATTCCATTTGCCTTGATCGGTGACACCTGTCGATTCAAGCGGAATGGTCTTGCGCAAGATCCTCCGTCCTACGCGTCTCAGTTCGTCGCGTCCTTCGAAGTTATTGGTCTGAAAAAATTGCAGAACATTGTCTTCAAAGACCTTGATGATCTGTACATCAACCGCGCGAAGACTTACCGCCTCAAATGGAACGACGAGTCCCTGGGTGCTAGGCAGAATGGATCCCTTTCCCGTAAACCGGACTTCAGGTTTGAGCTGTTCGAAATGTACTTCCTCCGTTCGGGCATTTTTCAGTTTCACGTCCAGGACATTCCGGATTCCGCTCGCAATGGAAATTGTTCGCGTGCCATTCTGTGCAACAGGCGGATAAACCCATATTTCGTTGTTGTGGATATCAAAGTCCAGGTCCGGCAGATCGCTCATCGTTATCAATCCTTTGAGATTCTGGTTTTCCTTTATTGGATCTGAAAATTGCAGGACGACGTATTGATTCGGACTCTGGACCACGCGAATGTTCATCAACCCGAATTGACCGAGAGCCGGAATTTCCACGGGCACTTCTTCTTTGCGATCGACGCCGATCGGGCTTCCGTTAATACTGAGCTCGACCTTTCCTCCCTCAGCCTTGCGCGTGACGTCCTGTACAACAAACTGATGAACTTTGCCATCCGCGGCGTGTGTCCAGGAAATTTTCAGTGGTTCACTTTCCTGCAATGCTGAGACCGACTTTTCCACGGAAGATCCTTCGGCGAAGTCAGCCGTGTTGATCCTTCCCTCGATCACTTCACGACCGAGCTCTGTTTTGTTGACCGGCTTGACGTTGACAATGGTGACTTCATAATTCTGGGGTATGATCTGAAATGAGAATTCAAAATTCTGAAGATCTTTAGGCAGATCGTCGATGAGTCGGGATAGAAGAAATCTTGCGTTGTGCATCTGGCCCGAAGCCATCCGCTTCTCGGGGCGGAACTGAATGGTGCGCCTGTCCAGCCATCTCGCCGTTCCCTTGACCGAAGGGTCAAATTCGAAAAGCTTTGTTTCCGCCTCTTTGCCTACGTGCGATGAATCCACCATTTCCCGCGTAAAGACAATATTGAGGACGCTCGCAGACGGAATCACGCCGGTGGTATAGGAATTTATGTACTCGGCAAATGCTGGATTTACAAAGAATGATTGTTTCTTCTTTCCTGTGGAGGGTGTGAAATAAAAAATACCTGCGATGGCAGCGGCAACGGCTACGGCGGCGACCGCGATTTTTTTCCAGGTTGGACCTTTCATGGTTTCGGGGTTTTCAGGAGATCAAAGCAAGGTAAAATATACCGCCAATTCATTCCGTTTTTATGGGTTTTTAGCAAAAAACTTTCCAACATTTGCACAAAGTTTTGGTAAGAACGTAAACAGAAGCTATGAACGAATTTCTCGATCAGATCTACTACAACAATACAGTCCGGGAATACCTGATCGCCATCGGCGTCATTTTGGGCGGTATCATCGTGGTGCAGGCATTCAAGAAATTGATCATCAAGCGTCTCGAGGCATGGGCGGGAAAGACATCCGGAGCATGGGATAATTTCATTGTGAACAGCATCGGGCGATTCGGACTTCCGATAGCACGGTGGGTCATTGTCTACTGGGCCATACATCTGCTGAAGATTTCCGCCCGAACCGAGCGTTTCATTGAAATTGCAACGTCGCTTGTCGTAACGTATTATGTGCTGCGCCTGGTTTCTGCAGTGGTCCTGGTATTATTGAAGTCGATGATCAGACAGCGCAACCAGGGCGAGGAGATGATCAAGCAGCTCGGCGGCCTGATCATGACGATCAACATCATCATTTGGTTTCTCGGATTTGTCTTTCTTCTGAGCAACTGGGGTATCGAAGTAACGCCACTCATTGCAGGGCTCGGCATTGGTGGAATCGCCGTTGCACTTGCGGCCCAAAATATTCTCGGTGACCTTTTCAATTACTTCGTTATCTTTTTTGACCGCCCGTTCCAGGCGGGAGATTTTATCATTGTTGATGACAAATTGGGTACCATAGAATATGTAGGCATCAAAACTACACACATTCGCTCACTGGGGGGTGAGCAGATTATCATTGGCAATTCCAATCTTACCAATTCGCGCATTCATAACTACAAACGCATGGTTCAGCGTCGGGTTGTATTTACGATCGACGTTGAATATGGAACACCGCTCGAAACATTGGAGAAAATTCCAGGCATCCTGAGAAGCATTGTCGAAAGCAAGCAGTCTGCGCGATTCGACCGGGCGCATTTCGCCGCCTATAAAGAATGGAGTCTGAGATTCGAGGTGGTATACTATGCGCTCAGCGCGGATTACAACATCTACATGGACATTCAGCAAAAAATAAACTTCGATATCTACAAAGCGTTTAAGGAGAACAACGTGAAGTTCGCTATTCCGGCAAGATCGATGTTTATCAAGAACGAGGCAGGCGCTACCACGCCTTCCTGATGGCCGCTATTTCATTTTTTCGAGCACGAGTGTGACCTTGTTGAAATCGGCAGCTGCATTCACGACTTTCCGGTAGTCCTCATAGCGCTCGACAGGCGCATAGAGCTCCTTGTAGTATTCGTAGATGGTCACCGTGAGCAACTGGTCTTTTAGCGTGTAGTCTGATTGAAACAGGAAGGGAGTCTCGTCCTTGTCCTTGTAGGTTACGTCGAATTTCAGTTCCTGCGGATTACGAATGGTATAACCGTCCGGTAATTTTATTTTGATGATTCGATCATATCCGCGGTTATAGTCGTTTTCTACGTCTGTTACACGCGCATCCTCGCGATACATTTCCACCTGCGGGCCGATCAGTTCGCCAATTTTGAAGAGCACGCGCGGTCCGGCCTTCTCAATGAAATGGGCTGATTCAAAGTCGACATCGATCAGGAACCGGTCGACAGGCCCGTCTTCGAGTGGCTTCGCGGTCCAGTCCTTGATACTTGGGTCCGGGGCGGTCTGTTTGGTGAGTTCCTCCACCATTGAATGCCGTTGCTCTTCCGTCATCAAGTGGTAGTAAGGTGCGAAGAAAGACGCGTTATACCCGCCGAAAATGCGCTTGATCCGGACCTGGTTCGAGCTCAGATCAGCGTCAAATGCGACATCAATGTCGAGATTGTCGATGTTGTGCACATACTCAACCGCCGGGATGTGTTTCACCGATGCCAAACCTGACTTCAGCTCGCCGACGACAAAAGGCTCGATGAACAAGCCGTCCTGGCCTGTAAATTCCGCGGGAACGAGAGGATACCGGGTTTCCAGGATGTAAGGGGCAACATAACCCTTGGTCTGTGGGAAGTAGAGAAGATACTCATCCAGGTACGACCAGCTATCGAACTCACCATCGAACCTGGAACCTTTGCGACTGCATGTAACGACAGGATGGCATTCAATGCCCAGCCTGTCATACACGGCGACAAAAAGCTTTGTGATGCCCTGTCGGGATGCCACTTTCAGCTTTATAATGGACGCGATCTCATCAATCGCCGGATCAGCGCTCTCCCGGTTTACCTGGACGGTCGTCTTGATCTTTTTCTCCACGTTCTTGATTCTCGCATCCATCGAAAGAGAGGACTTGTCATCCAGCGTCTTTACATACCGATCGAGAGCCTTCACATCGTCCTTTTCAGTATGACTCAAAATGCCATAAAATGTCTTTGCGGCGTCGTCCCATGTATACAACCGCGCCTGTGAGCGTGCGGTGTTGTAGGCAAGCTTGAACTCAATCCGCTTCAGGTTTGCATCATAGTAGGAGAAATCCTCCTTTTTCATAGCGGGAACGTTCACCATCGACGCCGTGTAAGTATTTACTTCGCCCGTCTGCTCTTTCACATCAGGAAATCCGAAATAACTTTTGAAATCGAATTTCAAATGTTTGGGGCACGTGAGAGTGAACGAAGCGGACTTCACCAGTACATCCATCTGCATGACGGCACGCTGAAACAGGTTTGAGCGCATTTTCCGAATGAAATAATACTCGACCTCGCTACCCAGTTCAATCCCTTCGATCGCAAAAATGCGATATGCGTTCCCGCTTTCCTCGTTCTTTAATTCCTTGATATTGCTCTTGTCAAAACGCACGATTTTCCCATCCTTATTGATCGACCGCGCCTTTATTTCGACCAGGTCAATTGTATTGGTCATGGAAATAACGATGCGGTTGTGCTTCTGAATCGCCTCATTGTTGTTTACGAAAATAATCCTGTGAATAGTCGAGTACATAAGGAAATCGTTATTCTCCAGCACATAATCATACTGAATATGATTCTTGATCATGAGCTCGGTCAACGATGCCTCCTCGGGAGTCAGTTTCGTACGGCTTCGGTTCGCATCCCACTCATACGGGACAAAATCCGCCCCAAATACGCTCACCGGGAGAATAAGCAACAGGAAAAAATATCGTTTGATCTTCATTAGGATTTCTTTTTAAGGATAATGGCTTCTTTGTATGCTTCGCTCACGCGTTTGACCGACTCGTTCCAGGAAGCAAACTGTTCGGGACGCAGCAAGAGAAAATTCAGGTAGAATGTTTTGGAATAGAGGACCTTACCGTCCTTCGCTTCATAGCGGATGTCATAGCCCAGCTGATCGCCGTCGTAGTGCGCACTCTCTGGCAGGTACTCAACCTCGTAGCCATCCGGCACCTGCAGAGAAATCGTTTCATACTTGACGTACCGGTAATCCGATTCACGTGGGGCCTTCCTTGTTTGCAGGTTGATGAAAGTGTTGTAATAATCCTTGTTGAGATTCATGTTCAGGTAGATCTCGTCATCGATCTTCTGAAAATAATCAAGCACCCTGAACTTGTATTTTACAGTTGTCGCGCTGTCGCGGACATGCAGGTTCGACACTTCGTAGTCATCCAGGAAAAACTTGTTGCTTCCCTTGCCGACGAGTTTCGTCACATAACGGGTTATATCATCTTTTTCTGCGCGGTCGAGTTCATATCCTCCGAATACCTTTGGATAACCCTTCAGTGTGCTGGCACCGTATCCCGACAGAGCGTTTCCCTCCAGGACGATCGTCATGGAATCGGTCATAACGTTCTGTTCACGTCCAAGTACCGGCACCTGCCTGATCTCAACCGCATCCGGTCCTTTTGATATCAGCGCTTCCTTTCCCTGAATCATGGATGAAGGGAAGCCAAAGGGAGTATAATCGCTCGTGGCATCGAGAAAATAATAATCACCGTTCGCGGCGATGTACGTAGCGATCATATGGTTATCGACCAGCGGGGTGGGGATTTCGCTGTATTTATAAGGCAAGTCGCGGGTGCCGATCCATGTGTGATAGGATTTCACGCCTGCGATCTGAAGCATATTTACGATCAGGTTTGCCATATCCTTGCAGTCGCCATAGCGCTTGTCGCAGGTATACGCTCCGTTGTGAGGAATTAGCCCGCGCATTCCCTGCTCAAATGCGATATACTGGATATGATCCTGAACCCAATAGAACACGTTCCTGACAAGCTCGAGCTCATTCTTACTATCCTTTTGAAGCTGGTCAACGATGGCGGTCAGTTGTGGAGATGCCTCCTGGTTCAAGTCTTTAACAAATCCGTAATACCACTTATAGAGGTCATTGATATCGGACAGAACGTTGATCTTTTTGCCGTTGGCCTGATAAGATTTCACGTAACAGACAAGGTGTGGAGCAAAGTAGCGGAAGGATGGTGCCTCATCTTCCGTTTTCACCGCGGGAAGATTTTCTGCTGTCCATTCATACGTTATATTCTTTCCCTTCTCCGTCTTCCTGAATTTGATTTTTTTATCCGGATCATTCAAAACCCGGAAGACCAGGTCCACGTCCCGCGTCGTCTTTATGGTGTAGCTGGTCCTCGCCTGTGGCAGATACGTCACAAACATAAATCCCGAGAGAAACCGTGGGTCTGTCTGCAATTCGCGATAGGTTAGCTGCGTCCTGTTTCGGGAGGCCACCGAAGGGAAGTCAAAGGTGTAATAGTAGGAGTCATCGTAAAATATTCCCCGGTCCCGATCGCTGTTCTTCTTGAAGTCCGATACGCCAACTTCCCGGTACCGGTTCTTGTCCCACACCAGCGTCTTTGCCTTTATGTCGGCGACGTGTGAAAAGTGGGATCCATATACTTTCCTGCCTGAATAAGCCTCCGTCTGTTCTTTCAGGTGCATCATGTCCTCCTTCACGTCGTTGACGATGCGCAATGAATCGCCTTCTACAGAGAGACTCAGCACTTCAGAGCGCTCGATGAATACTGCTGGTTCGTCAGGGTACCGGCTTTTCAATGACTGCCAGAGTTCGGCGTCCTGCGCGTACGCTGAAGGAATCGCGATCAAGGTTACCTTCAGCCAGAGGAGAATCGATTTTTTCATGCTATTCCAGGATTCCGTCCCAGTATGTGTATTCTTTTTTTGCACCCTTTGAGAAATAAGTAGCCTTACCGTGACGAGTGCCCATGTTATATTGTTCGACGGCCAGGGGAGTGCCATCGGGATTAAATGTCTCTACTTTTCCCTGTAATTCATCATTCTTGAAGACGCCTCTTTCCCTGACTTTGCCGTTGGCGTAGTTGACGATAAAGGGGCCTTCAAAATCACCCCGGCTATACTGATATTCCTCGTGCAACTTGCCGTTATTAAAATACAGCCTTTTGTGACCGTCGCGCAAACCGTCCTTGTAAGTTTCCTCATAAACCACCGTTCCATCGGCATTCTTCACCGCAATCGCGGCCGTACCTGAAAACGGGATCCATGTACTGTTTTCCTCGTCCGTATTAATGGGACGCCAGGCCAGAAGGTCACCGTTCAGATACATCTTTTCAATCAGAGGAGCGCCTTCAGGTGAATAATAACGCGAAATTCCATGCGGTTCGTCCTTGCGATACCGGACCACTGAGCTGATTGTCCCATCGCTGAAGTAGTATGTCCACACACTGTCGCGAAGCCCGTTTCGATACGGTCCTTCCTTGCTTATCTTTCCGTTGGAATAGTAGTTTTTCCAGAGCCCCTCTTCTTCATCGTTCAAGAAAGAACCTTCCATCATCATCTTGCCGTGGGCGTCGTTGTATATATAGCGACCCTGCTTCTTGCCGTTCCGGAAGTCGTATGCGTAGTAGATTTTGCCATCCGGGTAGTGTTTGACGATCTTACCTGTGTATTCACCACAGATCAGACTGTATTCGCTTTTTACTTTGTTGTTCGGGAAGCGTTCTTCGTACTTCTGCACGTGGTCAACGACTTTCTTCACTGTCAGGAGCCTCCCTCTGCTGTCAAAATTCTGTATGTCTTTGAGAATGTTGTTTTCGTATTCGGCTTGCGAATAAAGCACGCCATCCTGGAAGTATGTGTAGTAAGTTCCCGTGAGGTTGTTCCGCCGGTAATAGCTGTCTGTTTCCAACGTACCATCTGGAAACCAGGTCAGCCATTGCTGCTCACGGTTTCCATTTTGAAACCAACCTTCCTGCTTTACCTGTCCGTGCCGGTAGTACTCGGTAAAATAACCGTGCAGTTCGTTATCCTTGTATTCCATTCCATACTTTTTCTCTCCCGAGGGGAAGTATTCGATTCCCTTGCCCTGCAACTGGCCGTCGGCGTAGGTGAATTCGCTGAGTAGTTTTCCGAAGCGGTTGTACGTCTTCCACGGCCCGTGCATTTTGCCTTTCCGGTAGTTGCCCTCTGACTGCAGTTGTCCCGTTGTAAAGTAATTCCTTGCGGCAAAGGTCCCGTCCGAACTTCCGTTTCGCGCAAGCTCTTTTCCAGAAGGATCGACAAAAACGGATTGAATGAGTACATCCTTCTTGTAGGTGTCCGTGTAATGAAGTTTGTTTTCGAAATAGTGTGGATTAGACCCCTGGAGTCTTCCCGCTTCGTCGAAACTTCTTTTTTCCGTGAGGTTTCCCTCTTCATCGTAATACAACCATTCCCCTAAGGGCAATCCCTCGTTCGTATATTTTCCGGTGCGCGATACCCGGCCATTGCTGTAGTAGTGCGTCCATTCGCCAACATTTTTCCCGTCCAGGTAGCCTCCTTTCGCTTCCGGCTTGCCGTTTGCAAAGTAGCTCTCATATTTTCCTTCGAGCACTCCATTTTTGTAGACTTCCAGCTGCCTGAGAGATCCATCCGGGTAATAACTTCTGAACTCACCGTTGGCCTTGTCGTCTTTGTACTCGTACGTCATTTGCACTTCACCGGTCGTATGATAAGCTTGCCCTTTCCCCTGGCGCTGGTCATTCGAATACAGAAGCTTTTCCTTCAAAGCCCCGCACCAATAGAATAGCTCTACTTCGCCGTTGATGTTATCATCCTTCAAATAGAAATGTTCGCGCTTTGCGCCATCGCGATAGTAGGCAGTAACTTCTCCTGTGCCGTGATCTTCAACACTCTTCAGCGTTCCATCGTCGTTGTAGTATTTCCAGATGCCGGCTTTTTTTCCCTCATCACTGTAATTCCCCTCGGCGGAAAGCTGATAATTCGAGTAAAAGAACTTCCACGGTCCCCGGCGGAGTTCGGTCGGCGCATATTCGCCCAGGGCAGCGATGGTATTGTTGTCGTTATGCCACGCCTGGATTGGCCCGTCAAAACCCAGTACATCGAGTGAAATGACCTCGCGATGTTTCTTCAGGGCGGAGTTGACGGTTTCATAAAAAACAGTGAGCGTCTTTTCATTTTTCGACAACCATTTCTTGACGGAGGTATTGGGGGAAGACGTCAGGATGTGATAAATAAAAGCGTCGGATACGTTGCGGCCTGCCATCGCCTGGTAGATCGGGAGATAATATTCAATCCATCGATCTTCCGGGTTGTTGTTGATGGTACCCAGCTGCTGGAAAAGCATTTCGAATTGCCGGACGACCGGAGCATCCATAGCGATCTTCGACTTGAAATTCTTATCCATGGCGATCTTAGCCCGAATGATCTGATCGAGCTTTTCGGGTTCGTTCGCTCCAAACAACGGCACGATGCCCTCGTCAGTCACCTGATTGTCGAGAAAATTATTCAGAAGCACGAGCTTGCCATTGTCCGAGTTGCTGATCGCGAGATACATTCCCATCGCTAGCATGCCGTGCACTTTTCTACCTTGCCCGATTGCTATGCGTCCCAGGTTCAGATGACTTCCCGCGTGGAATGGGTTAAGAGCCAGGACATCAAAGAAAACGTTCGCAGCTTTTTCGTGTTGCTTATTGTTGTAATAAGTTATTCCCAGATTATAGAGCAGACCGTAGTCAGTTGGGTATCGGGCGATTGCTTGCAGGAATAACTCTACCGATCGATCGAAGTTTCCCTTCTTGTCCTCTGCGATAGCCTGGTATCGCAGAAAATAAGGAGCGTACCGCGTGGGTTCGGCCAGACCTTTTTCGCAAAGTGCCAGTACGTCGTCGTATTGCTCGGCGCCAACTTGTGTGAGGGCTGCCTCGGTGAGCATCAGAAAGTAGTTCGTATCGCGCCTGGGGACAGTGGCAAAGACCTTCATAGACTCGGCATATTTTCCCGAGTCATACAGGACCTTTCCAGCTTCAATCACTTCACCGGAATTTATTAACGGTATTTTTTGAGAAAAAGAGCTCGTGGAAATAACAGCCAGCAAGCAGACCAGGAATAGGTTAGAGCGCATATCAGGGCGGATTTTCCCTCAAATTAGAAAAAGACACAGACCTTGCTGCCTTGAGGTAAGAAAAACGCCGAATTTAAAGCCTAGCTCCGGGTCTGAAGCGAAGGGATTTCCATAAAGGCATAGGCGATCATGTGGCAGATGCCCATATGCGCGTCTTCAACCCTTCCGTAATGCGTATCCTCCACCGCGACGACAACATCGGCGATGCTGGCGAGATCACCTTTCTTCCCGCCCACAAGGGCAATTACATATATGCCATTGTCCTTTGCCCAGTTGCAAGCCTTTACAAGATTAGGGGAGTTACCGCTCACGCTCATGACAAAAACAATGTCACCCTTTCTCGCAAAGTTCATCAGCTGACGCGAGAATATCTCATCGTAAGCGTAGTCGTTGCCCAACGCAGTCATCCAGGGTGTGTTGTCGTTAAGAGACATGCATCGAAATCTCCTCCAGGTTTTATCCGAAGACCCTTTTCCGAGATCGGTGACAAAATGTGAGGCGTTAGCGGCGCTCCCACCATTGCCGAACACAAATATCTGTTGGTCTTTCACAAGAGCCTCGCGAAAAATACGAATGATCTCCGACACCTTTTCGAGCGGAATGGTGTCGAGTGTATTCTTTTGATGCGCGATGTAGGAGGAGAGAAAATCTTTCATGCTGAAATAATTTTGTTGATAGCCAATGCGAGCGCGCCGACGGGAACGGCGTCTTCTTTCAGTGCTGACAGCTGAATGCTCGGGCCGGGCCGCAATACATCCATCAGGTACGAGGGCAATTTCTGCGCAATCATTGCGCGTAACGGTTCGCCGATGAGTGAAAGGCCACCACCCAGGATGATAGTCTGCGGATTCATGAGGTGCACGACGTGAGAAAGACCGAACGACAAATCATCCGTCGTCTTTTCGAGTATGTCCCGCGCGGCGGAGTCATCGCGTTCGAGGGCCTTCAGCAAGACGCGTGCCTCGCCGCGTGTAAGCCCGCGTGTCAGTTCGGCGAGGATGCTGTCAGGATATTCATGGGCATGCTTGCGTATCTTCTCATCAACCGCCCAACCCGCGCAGGCCTGCTCGACTGTCCTTCCGCTCTTATCCAGGCGGATGTGGCCGAATTCCTGCTCGCTGTTTTTTGCGCCGTGGTAGATGCGCTTGTTCACTACCAGGCCGGCACCTACGCCGCTTCCGATCGTGACATAAAAAACCTGCTCGCAGTCAGCGCCGGCGCCAAACAGGGATTCGCCCAGTGCAGCGACGTTCGCATCGTTGTCGATCCAAACAGGAATCCGTGTTAACTTCTCCAGCCACTCCTGGAGAACAAAGTCTCCCCAGCCACTCACCTGATAAGACGTCAGGATCTTACCGGTCTGGTGGTCGACCGGTCCGCCAAAGCCAATACCGATCGAGCTGACGGAATGAAGCCGGATCTTATCTAAAGTCTCGCGAATTTGTTTCTTGATACCGCGGGCACCTTGCTCCGGGTCCACGGTAAGACGGAAGCGCTCCAATATCCTGGCCTCGTCATCGCCGAGGACAAGCTGGAGTTTGGTACCACCAATCTCGATTCCTAGAAAAGTTCGCATAAAAAAAAATGGCGGACATTAACTGTCCGCCAGTTCCGGTTTCCTTAAACTCGTTCCTCCACTTTGTTCATGATCCGGGTTTGAACCTGGATTGACTCCTGGTGAATGAGTTTCAGGAGATCGTTGGTAAATGTGGATTCCAGTCCCATCGCCTTGCCGAGCGCAATCCGGGTCTGAATGATCTCTTCCCAGCGCGTGACCTGAAGAATCGTCACGTTGTTTTCTTTTTTGTATTGTCCTATCTTCTCGCTGATCTTCATCCGCGCTGCGAGTTTCTGCATGATCTCATCGTCGAGTACGTCGATTTGCTCGCGGAGAATACTCAGTGTGTCCTTGAACGTTTTGTTGTCGGAAGACGGCGTTCTTGCGACAAGTCCGTCAACGATTTTCGAAAGCGCCGCGGGCGTTACCTGTTGTTTCGCATCGCTCCACGCCGCATCGGGGTTGATGTGACTTTCGATCATCAGTCCCACCATGTCCAAATCGAGGGCTTTCTGGGAAATCAACGCAATGAGGTCGCGGTTTCCCGCGATGTGGCTCGGGTCGCAGATGATATCCAGTTCAGGGATGCGCGTTTTCAATTCGATGGGCATATCCCACATAGGCGCATTGCGGAAGGGTCCTTTCTCGGAAGAAGAGAATCCCCGGTGAATGGCAGCAAGCTTGGTAATACCCGCCTTGTTGATGCGTTCGAGCGCCCCGATCCACAACTCCAGGTCGGGGTTGACAGGATTCTTAACCATGACCGGAATGTCAACGCCTTTAAGTGCGTCGGCGACTTCCTGAACGGAGAACGGATTAACAGTTGTGCGTGCGCCGACCCAAAGAATGTCAACACCCGCTTTGAGGCACGCCTCTACGTGTGCCGCATTGGCAACCTCAGTTGTCACGGGGAGGCCGGTTTCTTTTTTCGCCTGGATCAGCCATGCCAGTCCCTCGGCGCCAGCGCCCTCGTATTGTCCTGGTCTTGTGCGGGGCTTCCAGATGCCGGCCCGAAGGGCGTGAACCTTTCCGGTCGCAGCGATTTGTTTCGCCGTTGCTACCATTTGTTCTTCGGTCTCAGCGCTGCAAGGTCCGCTTATGATAAACGGCTTGTTCTTCGCGGGAAACCAGCTGGAGATTGAGTCGTGTTGCAATACCTTTTTCATTTTATTAATTGTTTTGGTGGATTTAACCGCCCATCGTCTGTCATTCCTCCGGTCGGCCGTGAATCAGGGTTTAAGATTTATTTTCTACTAATTGATTGGGTTTTTGTTTAACGTCCAGACCTTCCAGCACCTTGCGGATGTGGTTGGCGTTGGTCATGATCCGATGCAATTCCTTGACATCCCTCTTCATGAGATGGTATTGAAATTTCTGCAGGTGCATGATGTACTCCAGCAAGGCCTGGCTCAGGTATTCGGCGTTTTGCTCAAAGATCGGCGCCCACATATCCGGCGAACTCTTTGCCAATCGCACTGTCGATGCGAAACCACTGCCTGCCAGGTTGAAGATATTCTTTTCATCCTTTTCCATATCCAGCACGGTCTGGCCAAGCAGAAAAGCGCTTACGTGCGACAGGTGCGACACATACGCGACATGCTTGTCGTGTTCGACCGGGTTCATGAAAATCGTTCGCATTTCGAGCATGGAAAATATCCGCTCTGCGACTTCCAGGGCATGCGCTGAAGACCGATCGCGCTCACAGATGATGTTCGTCTTCTGCGCGAACAGCCCGCTGTGCGCCGCGTTCGGGCCGGAATTCTCAGTGCCCGCCAGCGGATGCGCCGCAACAAACTGACTGCGCCGCGGATGATCTTCGATCGCCTTGCATATCATCGATTTTGTCGACCCCGTATCTACGACGACGGCGTCGGCGGAAATGTGATCGAGCACTTTCAAAACAACTGTCTTGATCGCATTTACCGGAATCGCCGTGATGACGAGGTCTGCGCCCGCGACGGCGCTTTCCAACTCTTCGATATCATCGACGAACCCCAGTTCCAGCGCTGTCTGCGCGTGTGCCGCATTCTTGTCCACACCCGCAACGCGACCGGCAACGCCTGTTTTACGCAGGTCGATTGCCATGCTTCCGCCGATGAGACCCAATCCGATAATTGCAGTTTTCATTCTACCGTCCTCATTGCTTGTTTTTGCTGACCATTTTTCGCCTTTCCTGCAATGAAGTCGCGGATGCGCCCGAGTGCTTCATTCAATTTCGTCTCCGTGCAACACAACGAGATGCGGATAAATCTTTTTCCCGCGTCACCGAAAATAAATCCCGGGGTGATGAACACGTGAGCTCCGTAGAGGATCTCGTCGATCCATTTTTCAACGTCGGCAATTTCGTCCGGTGCCTTGGCCCAGACGAACAATCCGGATTGCTTCTCCGCATACCGGCATCCCAAGACATCGAGTATGCCGGCTGCAATCTTCTTGCGGTCACCGTACATTTTGTTCAGAGATCTGAACCATTCGCCGCCATTGCTATTGAGCGCCTCTGTTGCCGCATGCTGGAGTCCGAGGAACATCCCCGAATCCATGTTACTTTTTACTTTCAGCACCGCTTCGATGAATTCCTTTTTTCCGGCAACCCATCCGAGACGCCAGCCTGCCATATTGTGCGATTTCGATAGCGAGTTCAATTCAAGCGCGACTTCATCAGCGCCCTCGATCGAAAGCAGACTTAACGGCTGATCATTCAGGATCAGGCTGTACGGATTATCATTTACAATCAGAAAATTCTTTTCACGAGCCAGATCAACAAGCGCTTTCAGTTCCTGTCGCGATGCAGTGCGTCCTGTCGGCATGTGCGGAAAGTTCACCCACATCAATTTGACCTTCGAGAGGTCACTTCGGCGCAACTCCTCCACGTCGATGCCCCAATCCAGTTCTTCCTTCAGGTCGTAAGGCCTAAGCTTCGCGCCGACCAGGTTTGCCACCGAGGAGTAAGTCGGGTATCCGGGGTTGGGTATTAGAACTTCTTCCCCCTCATCAACAAATGCCATGGCGATATGGAAGATGCCCTCCTTCGATCCCATCAGCGGGAGGATCATGGATTCAGGGTCCAGCGCCACGTCATAGGTTCTCTTATAAAAATCCGCAATCGCCTTGCGGAAAGCCGGTATACCTTTATAGTTCTGGTATCCGTGATTTGCCGGATTCTGTGCCGATGTGATGAGCGCGTCAATGGCATTCGAAGACGGGGCCTGGTCCGGGCTGCCTATTCCCAGGTTGATCACGCGACCTTTGCCTCCATCAAGCTTGCGGACTTCCGCCAGCTTCCTGCTGAAGTAGTACTCCTCTACGCTCGCAATCCGTTTCGCCGTTGTTATCATGATTCCGACATTTACCTCGAATTTCCTTCTCTTTTCAATATTCTTACAGATACTCGATCTTCGCCTTCTTGTATTCACCGAGTATGTTCAGGTTCTTGACCTGATGCAGTATCTGACGAATGGCATCATCGTAACTCTTTCGCTTTTTCCATTCCACGTCAACGTGTATCGAATACTCGTTCGGTTTCCCAATGATGGGTATGGATTGGATTTTCGTCAGGTTGATGCTGTTGTTCTTAAAGATCATCAGGGCCTCGGCAAGGCTTCCGACTTCGTGCGCGACTTCAAAACTCAGTGAAGCCTTGTTGCTGTCGGCCTGGCCGTTATTTCGCTTGGCCAGTATAAGGAAACGCGTGAAATTCTTCTTGTGCGTTTCGATTCTCTTTTCGATGATCTCAAGCCCGAATTTCTTTGCGGCAAATTCATTCGCAATGGCCGCGGTATCTCTCAGTTTAAGGTCTCGTACTTTCTTTGCGGAAAGGGCCGTATCATCGCTTTCCCGCACTTCTACATTCTTCAGGGAGTAAATGAACTCAGCGCACTGGCGGATAGCCATCGGGTGAGATTCGATCGAACGAATATCTTCTTTCTTTACGCCAGGCAGGGCAAGCAAATGCATGTGTATCGGCAGGTAGAGTTCGCCGATGATGCTGAAGTGATAACTCTGCAGGAGGAAGTAGTTGGGAAGGATGCTTCCCGCGATTGAATTCTCGATCGCCATCACCGCGTAGTTCGCATCTCCCGTATCCAGGCTTTCACAAAGGTCATGGAAGGACAGGCACTCGATCGTCTCCACCCGCGACTCGCCGAAGAAGGTCAGGGCTGCCACTTCGTGAAAGCTCGCCGCGATTCCCTGTATCGCTACGCGTAACTTTGCATTTGAGCGGGCACCCGCTGACGCCGGCGCCCCGTTGACTCTTACAGCTTTCAACTTTTTCTTCTTTACCTTTTCCATGCGAACTCTTTATTCAAGGAATCCAGTTTTCAGCGGACGAAGCCTGAAAAGTACAGGCACAAAAAAAGTCCCGGTTTTCCGGGACTTCCTGAGTTTATCTGTTATTTCTTTACAACAACACGCTACTCTTAAAGTCCCGCCTGGGTCTTAAAGTAGTAGTAAAAATAAAAGAATGTGTTGCCGCTTTTCATTTCGTCTTCTGTGCCGCTAAGATAAAAAGTTTTTGTCCTCACTTCCAAACATCGTCCAAACCTTTCCATAAATATTTCGCATAAACTAATGACTGTTAGGGGCATCGTGGCGCGCCAACTCCCATCCGATCATCGACTTTTTTCGCGCGGCACTCCATCTGTAATCGCCGAGGATCCCATCCTTGCGGATGACGCGATGGCACGGAATCAGGTAAGCAATCGTGTTCGATCCCACGGCGGAACCGACGGCTTGCAATGCCTTGGGGTTGCGGATAAGTCCGGCTACGTCCTGGTAGGTGGTCAACGCTCCCGGCGGTATACGCAGCAACGCCTCCCAAACCTTTACCTGAAAATTGGTGCCCTTTACAAAGAGATGCAACCGTTCCTTACCGAGTGTTTGAAAGATCCGGCTCACAAAATCGCGCGTCAACTCCTGATCCTGATGGAAGACGGAGTTGTACCAGAAACTCTTCATTTCGTCGAGTGCCAGGCGCTGCTCGTGATCGGGAAGGAGGAATGACAGCCAGCAAATGCCCCTGTCCGTCACCCCGATAAGACACTGACCGAAAGGCGTTGGATGAAAACCAAACTCGATGTTGATGCCCGTTCCACGCGTCTTGTACTCGGCCGGCGTCACGGCTTCAAGCGTTGTGAACAGGTCGTAGACGCGGGACTGGCTTGAAAGCCCGGCGTCCATAGCCGCTTCGCCGATATTGCGTGAATCGCGCAAGCGCTCCTTGAGGTATCCCGTGGTCAGGAATTGCAGAAACCGCTTCGGACTAATACCGGCCCATTCGGTGAAAATCCGCTGAAAATGAAACGGACTCAGGTGGACTTCTTCCGCCACTTCATCCAACTCAGGCTGCTGCTGAAAATTGCGCTGCAGGTAATCAATAGCCCGCTCTATACGCTGATAATTGATATGGTCTTGTTCGATTGCCAGATTCATAAAAGTATGATTTTATGTTTCAAAGTTGCTCTGCTTTCACACGAATCTCAACCTGAAACTTGCTCAATTTGGTTGCTGGTTGCTGGTTATTGATCACTCCATGTCGTTTACTTAAGCTCCGCTGACTTCTTCTCCTTTAGGAGAGGATTGAGGTGAGGAAGAAAAAAAGGGCTTAAGTAAACGACATGGAGTGGCCACTAGTCACTGGTCCTTGGTTAGCAGGCTGACACGCGGGAGCGGGGACTCCGGGGTAGCCTGGGTATATTCATGGCGCATGCATTTGCGGCAAGGGCGGTAACCCAGCAACTCAGCTTCCTCCTGAGAGGAGAAAAATACGCGATTACCCCTCTTCATACGTCTGCCCGACGCGCAGTTCAGCTTGCCGTAAATGCGCAGTTTCTTATTTCCCGCGAATTTGATTTTCCCGGCGTGAACGAGTCGCATAAGTTCGCCAGAGGTCTGGTTGTGCTGAATCATACGTGCCTACTTCGCATCGTGAAAAATAATGCCGGTGGTAAAGCGCAGTCCGCGTTTCACCGGGCTAACGCCGTGCTTCATTCGGGCACGGTAGTATCCTTTCGAACCTTTAACAGGTCGGAAATTCGTGGTAAACACAACTGCGTCACCCAGCGATGGGGTGAGCACTTCAACGCGCGATTGCGCCCTGGGCACCTGCTCCACAAAAACCAGTTCGCCACCATCGTAATCCCTTCCCTGCTGCGTCAACATCACTACTACCTGGAATGGGAAGAATATTTCGCCATAAATGTCCTGGTGCAACGTGTTATAGCCACCAGCCTCATAATGCAATACAAGCGGAGTCGGTTTTTGCTGGCCCTTCCGGTGACATTGCGAAAGGAACGTTTCAAGGTCCTCAGGATACTTCAGGTCAAGACGCAGACGTTCCATCCATTCGTTCGCCACCGGAGCGAGAGCCGGATAAAACAGTTCGCGTGAGACTCTGATAGTATCCGGTAGCGGATATTCAAAATACTTGTATTCTCCCACCCCGAAACGGTAGCGCTGCATGTTGATCGTACTCCTGAAAAGGCCGGGCTGATCATAGAGCGTGCTGATCGATCTACATTCATCAGGCGTTAGCAAGGATTCGACGGTGGCAAAGCCGCGTGCATCCAGTGAACGTTGCACTGCACGCCATTCTATTTCGCTGAAGTTTTTCATTTTGTTTTCGCTTTTGGCAAAACTCTTCAGGCTTTTCACATCAATCAACCCGAAAGTTGCGACATCGCATCGAAACTTTAAAAGATGTTTTCGTAATCTTGCCATGCGACAATAAAGCGGCCCAACACGAGATCTTCCATGCACATACCTGCACCTCCCGAATTTTCATTTGGACTTTGCCTCGACTTCCTCAGGCGGTCGCCGAGAGAATTGTTGCACAAGATCATCGATGACCGGGTTGTAAAGGCGATTAACGCGGGCGATGAAGTCGTTGTCTTTTCAGTCACGGACGAGAAGGACGGCTTGAACATCGCCTTCCTGACGCCCGAACCCGGCAATGAAGTAAAGCGCAAAGTTTCCGGCTATGTGCGCGAGTGGTTTGACCTTGATACAGATCTTAAACCTTTCTATCGGTTGGCGGAAAAAGACAAGGTTTTAAAAGATCCCGTCAAGCGTTTTTATGGATACCGAATCGTCGGCCAACCCGATCTTTTTGAGTCGCTCATTTGGGCGGTGCTGGGTCAGCAGATCAACCTGGGGTTTGCCTACACATTGAAGCAGCGCTTTGTGCAGGCGTTTGGCGAACGGGTAGCCGTCAACCAGGATGAATATTTTCTCTTTCCATCGCCCGAAACCGTGGCCGTCATACTACCTGAACAGTTGGTTCCCCTTCAGTTTTCCAGTCAGAAAAGCCGTTATACTATTTTGATAGCGGAAGCATTCGCCAATGGAACGCTGTCCAAAGAAAAACTGAAAGATCTTTCACTGGCCGACGCCCGGCATGAGCTTATGAAAATCAAAGGCATTGGAAACTGGACTGCCAATTACGCGCTGATGAAAACATTTCACCATCCCGATGCCTTTCCCCTCGAAGATGCCGGGCTCCACAATGCGATCAGGAATTTAAAAAAAATGGAGCGCAAGCCTACGATCAAGGAAGTAACAAAACTCTTCAAGAAATACAAAGGCTGGGAAGCCTACGCCACATTGTATCTTTGGAAGACGCTTTAGTTCGAACTTAAGATCCCAGATGATTACAAAGAGCAGCGTGCAAGCGCTGCTCTTCAAGCAAGACCACGCACGTCGGACCCTACGCCCGTTGTCAACTGTGCAATTGCCCAATTGTCAACTTATTTCCTCCTGTTGCCAAATTAAGATTTAAGACCAAGATCCTTGGCGGTCAGAACAGCCCTGATACCAGATGATCAACATGAGGTAGCGTGCAAGTGGTGCACTTTAACCAGGACCACGCACGTCGAGCCCCACGCCCGTTGTCAACTGTCAATTTGCCAATTGTCAACTTATTTCCTCCTATGTTGTTCCAGGAAAATCCATTCGACATGTTTCGCGAGTCCATCTATGTCCGGATACATCGACGCCGAATTGATACCGAAATTGTGAAGTCTCCGTTTGCATTCGTCAAAACATCGCGCATCGATCTTTATCTTGAACAGCCGATCGCGGTAATCCTTGTTGTGTTCAAAGGCGATAAATTTTTTGCCCGGACTTGACTTGTGTATCGTGAACCACCCGAACTGCGCCGAAATTCTTTTCGTGATGTGATTTGGTTTGAACACCTTGTTTCCGGCGCCGCTGAACGGGTCTTTATCCTCCGTGGAATTGATGATATCCTGCTTTGGAACATTAAATCCCCAGACGACAGAATAGTCCGAAATAGCTCCATCCACCGCGGGTGTCATTGAAAACCAGAGGGCGATGAGCGGGTTTTCGGTCCAGTCGAGGAGCCGCGTAGCCATTCCATGATGCTGGGCCAGCGCCAGCCAATCCCACGAATTTCCGGGATGATGATCGATCAGGTGAACGCTTCGCCGCTGGAAGTCCTCGAGCATTTCGCGTTCGAGATGTTCAACGTGCGGAACGTCATAGCGCGCGATCTTGGGCAAAAGCGTTTTATCCTGGTTCTGCCCCCGGTAGAGAATGAACTGGTCGTCCGGGATACTCAGGATGATGTCCTGATATTCTTTGAAACTTGAAACGTTGAACGTCTGGTAACCTTCCTCCATCGCTTGATTGCACCGTATTCGAGTTGACAAATGACATGCCCTGTGTCAACGGTCATTATACACACTACTTCTTTTTTTCCAGACCTTTGAGGTAAGCAAGGCTTTGCGGTATCTGGGTCACCGATCGGGAGGATTCATCCTCGATAAAGTAATGCTTTACTCCCGCCTTTTTCGCTTCGCGCATGATCGCCGCGATATCTACATCGCCGGTTCCCAGCACAACGTTTGATTCAACATCCGCGCGGCCGTTCTGGTTTCCTTCGGTGCCATGCGCCCGGTCTTTCAGGTGCATCAACAGAAATCTTTTCGGATACTTTTTCAGAAGTGCGACGGGGTCCTGGCCTGGGTGCTTGACCCAGAAGACGTCCATTTCGAAATTAAGGTATTGCGGATTTGTCTGTTTCACCAGGTAGTCGAACAACGTTCCGCCTTCGTAGGGACGAAATTCATAGCCGTGGGGATGATAACAGAGGGAGAGGCCATTTTCAGCCAGCAGCTTTCCCGCCTTGTTAAATACGTCGACCGCCTCTTTCATATGATCGATGGTGAATACGTTATCGTCTGCATGCGGAATCCAGAAACATACGACGTACTTCGCGCCAAAGGCTTTGGCATTGTCAACAGCAGCTTGTGGATTGTCTTTCAGCTGGTTGTAGTCCGCTCCCACGCTTACCATTTTCAGCTTGTTTTCCTTTAGCAACCGTTTGAATTCGTCAATTGGCAGTCCGTAGGTATCGCCTCCTTCAATCTCCCGGATGCCCCATTTTTCCACCAGGTCCAGCGTGCCGGGCACCTCTGTCTTGAACTGATTTCGCAGGCTGTACAATTGGAGGCCGATTTCCGTCTGGGCTTTCACAGGACCGGAGAGCACCAGAAGGACAAATGAGAGTAGCAAAAGATACTTTTTCATGTTGGAGGTCTTGTTATGTGGTAATATAATAAAAAATATTTGCCCATCTGCTTGAATGGTTTGAACAAAAATCCCAACATCGCTGGCTGAAAATGTGAACATGCGACAGAAATTACTAAGCGAAGGCGCCAAGGAACTGAGTTATGAGATCCGCGAGATCGTGAAGAAAGCCGAACAACTCAAGAAACTCGGCCTCGATATCTCCTGGGAAAACATCGGCGACCCCATTCAAAAGAACCACAGGCTACCATCCTGGATAACAGACATCGTGGCCGACCTTGTGAAGCAGGACGATGTTTACAGCTACTGCCCTTCGAAGGGCATGGTTGAAACCCGTGAATTTCTCGCCCGACAGACGAACGCTATGGGCGGGGTGCAGATCACTTCCGAGGACATTTGTTTTTTTAATGGCCTCGGCGACGCAATCGCAAAGGTGTATCAATATATCAACAGCACTTCGCGCGTTATCGGTCCGTCGCCCGCGTATTCCACTCACTCGAGCGCGGAGGCGGCGCATGCAAACAATGAGCCACTGACCTACAGACTGGATCCCGACAATCACTGGTTCCCGGATCTTGACGATCTGTACAACAAAGTCAAATACAATCCGAATATCGTTGGAATCCTCATTATCAATCCCGATAATCCCACGGGGATGGTATATCCGCTCGATACCCTGCAGCGCATTGTAGAGATTGCACGTGAGTTCAACCTGTTTCTCATCGCCGATGAGATCTACATCAACATCACCTACAACGGCGCCCGCGCATGGTCGCTCGCGGAGATTATCGGCGAGGTTCCCGGCATTTCCATGAAAGGAATATCCAAGGAGCTTCCCTGGCCGGGAGCGCGATGCGGATGGGTGGAGTATTACAATCGCGACAAAGACGACGACTTCGACCGGTTTTGCCATGCACTGGACAACGCAAAGATGATCGAGGTTTGCTCCACAAAACTACCGCAGGTTGCCATCCCAAAGATCTTTGGCGATCCGAGGTTTCGCGAGTACCGCGAACAGATCAATGGCAGGATTGGGCGCAGAAGCAAGATCATCGCTGACATCCTGCACACGGTGCCGGAACTGACTTTCAATGAAACATTCGGCGCCTTTTACAACACGATCATCTTCCGGAAGGGAGTACTGAAACCGCATCAAAAGATCGCCATCAGCAACCCAGCAATCCGGTCTCTTGTTGAAAAGTGGACCGCTGAAACACTTCCGCTGGATAAGAGGTTCGTCTATTATCTCCTCGCAGCTAAGGGCGTTTGCGTTGTACCGATCTCATCGTTTTGTTCTGAGCTGGAAGGCTTCCGGGTAACGCTCCTGGAAGAAGATGAAGCAACACTTGCCAAAACATTTCAGGCGATTCGCGATGGCATCATCGACTATATACGGTCGTAGCATCAGCGGCAGCTTGTAGAAGGTTGTCCTCATTTTCTTTTTGCGCATTCCCTTTCGCCGCGCACCCGGAATTTCTTTGTCCGAAAATCACCGGTGACCGCTTGCTGGCACAGATTGTGTCAGCTTTAAACCATGGCCAATTCAAGAAGCACACTCAACCAGGCCGTTGCTGACGCGGTCCTGCAGGGATTATCCTCTCCCGTTAAGGCGCTGCCGAGCTGGCTGTTCTACGACGAGGAAGGTGATCGCATTTTCCAACAGATCATGCGCATGGCGGAGTATTACCCCACCCGTTGTGAGTATGACATCATTCAGCAATACAAAAGCGACCTGTTTTCTACCTTCAGGGCTGATGCAAAATCATTCCATCTGATCGAACTCGGTGCAGGCGATGGTCTCAAAACGGAAATACTGCTGCAACACATGAGTGAATCAGGCGCCGATTTTACGTATTGCCCCGTAGACATCTCCTCCAACGCTCTGACATCTTTGACTGAACGACTGACGTCGCGAATGCCTGAACTCAAAATAAATCCGCTCCATAAAAGCTACGACGAAGCGCTTGCGAGTCTCCGCAATACCGACGAAAAAAAAGTAATCCTTTTCATGGGCGCGAACATCGGCAATTTCACCCTGGGTGAAGCCGTGCATTTCCTCCGAAGACTTGCCGTTCCCATGCGCAGGAACGATCTGATGCTAATCGGGTTCGATCTCAAGAAAGATCCCCGCATCATTCTTGAGGCCTATGATGATCCCCATGGGCACACGGCCGCGTTCAATTTGAATCTCCTGGCCAGACTGAACCGCGATCTCGGTGCAAACTTCGAGATCGGGAACTTCACGCACTACCCCACCTACGATCCGGTTACGGGCGCGATGAAGAGCTTTCTCATCAGCCTGACAAATCACGACGTCCATTTCGAGGCTCTTGAAAAGACGTTCCGATTTCAGGAATGGGAGCCGTTACAAACAGAGGTATCACAAAAGTATGACGTGGCAATGATCGAGAAGATGATGTCGATCACGGGATTGAAGATCGAAAGATTCTTTTCGGATCCGGACCACTATTTCAGCGACGTCCTGGTCCGGAGAGATTGACAATGAACAGCCGGATCAGAGCGACTGATCTTCCTTATTAATTACCTGATCAGACAGGTAAAAAATATGTTCCAGCCGACATGCTCAGACAAAAAAAAAGGATCCGGCTTTCCGGATCCTTCCTGAATAACGTGCCGCAGATTATCGTGCGTCAAATTTTACTCCCGAGACACCGATCGGAGTCTCGGACTTTGTCTTACCAGGTTTGTGAATAAAATAGACCGTGTGAAACTTGCCATCAGTCACCGGGTTGATCCGCACTTGAGCGGCGCCTGTCCTGTCACCCTTTTTCGGAGCCGGCATTGTTCCCTTGCCAAGAAGTCTTCCGGCGGGTGCATCGAGTCTTACTTCGAAATCAAAGGACGTTGAAGGCGGTTGTTGCCAGCCCGTAAGAATAGTCGCCCGCCGAACCCCGGTCAGATCGATGCTGTCGAGCGCAAACCATCCTTCTGCCTCGGGGACTACCAGCACATTGCTATTATTCACTTTGAAAGGCATGAAACCACTCACTTTTTCCTTTCCGGAGAACACCATATTGCTACCGGGCAACGCAAGAGAATTGCTCGCTGTCAGTGCTTTGATGTTATTACCGCCCTTGTCGGTGTAGGTGGCCGACAACACCAATGCCGTATTTGCCTCGAGGTTCCGGGGCGGTGTAATGGTGCCTGAGGCGGGAAGTGATTTGGCAACTGAACCGTTACCTGCGAGCGAAAGGATCCAGCTGACGATTCGATGAGCGTCGCTCTCGGGAAGCGTCGGATGCGCCGGCATCTGAGTTTCGCCCCAAACGCCCTGGCTACCCTTCAGTATCTTGCCAGTCAGGTAGTTGGTCGCATCAGCGTCGCTGCCGTACTTCTGTGCGATCTGCAGGTAAGAAGGACCGATCGATTTTTCTGTTTCCTTATGGCAGCTCTTGCAATCGAGCGACATAACCAGGCCTTTGCCGATGATGTTCACTTCTCCCTGTTGATGACCCATGGTAGTGGCTGCCTTGTCGTAACCCCCTTCGGCGTAGTCGACTGAAACAAACAGGTTAGCCGGATCGAACTCAGCCGTATCGCTGTCGTCAGATACGGTAACCCGATACTGCACCGGCTCCCCTTCGAGGAAAAACGACTTGTTTCCGCCGGTCACTTCGATCGAAACCCGCGGCGCCTCGTTGCCTGCGTATAGCGGGATCGCGGTGCTCGTTGCAGACGCACCCTGGCCGTCTTTTACTTCCAGTGACAGACTGTAATCACCCACTGTGTTATAAGTGTATTCAAGCTGAGGTGTTGAGGTCTCCTTCGTCGATCCATCGCCGAGGTGCCAGATGTAGGTGATCTTGTCGTTCTCCGGATCCGTTGCTTTCGCCGACGCCCGAATCTGCAGTGGCAACACACCCGAAGTTTTGTTCACGTTAAACGCAAGGATTTTCGGCGGCCTGTTGCCCGCATTGTAGTCGACGCGGGCCAAACCGGAATCAGTGTTCTTGCTGAACCATCCGCTGCCGTACTCAAGGAGGTAGAGCTTCCCGTCGGGACCAACCTCCATATCGATCAATGAATTGACATCCATCGCCGGGAAGAAGGGCTCCATCTTCATGAAATCGCCATTGGGAAACAATGTCACAACCTTAATCCATCCTCTTATCCAGTCATAAATGAAAAGCTTGCCATTGTAATAGTCGGGCAGGCGCGTTTCCTTCGGAAACATATCCGTGTAATAAACCGGCCCAGCCATGGCGTTGCGTCCGCCCGTGCCAAGTTGCGGAAAGTCAGGTGACACGGCATATGGATACCAGATGAAAGCTGGGTGAGCCGGAGGTAGTTCCCTAAGCCCCGTGTTGTTTTCAGAATCGTTGATGGGTCTTTGCGGATCGAACGCTTCTCCGCTCTGACCGGTCGCGTAATCAAAGTCGCGATAAGCGTAATTGTCACCTACGAACAACGGCCACCCGAAATATCCAGCCTCGCGGGCCTGGTTCACTTCGTCATATCCGCGAGGGCCCCGTGTAGCAAGACTGTCGTTGTTAGCATCGGGACCAACCTCTCCCCAATAGAGGAAACTGTTTTTCTGATCGACCGATATCCGGTAGGGATTTCGATTTCCCATCACATAGATCTCGGGTCTTGCCTTGTCCTCGTTCTCAGCAAAAAGATTGCCCTTGGGAATATCGTACGTGGCATCGGCGTTTACGCGAATGCGAAGAATTTTTCCTCTTAGGTCGTTGGTGTTGCCCGCGGACCGGCGCGCATCATACTGTTGACGTCCCGGGAGATCGTTGAGCGGTGCGAAACCATTGTTTACGTACCGCGCCCCGGGCTCGTTGAACGGAGTCGAGTTGTCGCCGGTAGAAAGATAGAGCAGGCCGTCCGGGCCAAAGGCAATGGAGCCACCCGTGTGACAGCAAATTTCGCGCTGCGACTTGACATCCAGTATTACTTTCTCGGACGCGAGATCGAGTGTGTCATTCTGGAAGGTGAAGCGCGAAAGGCGGTTCACCGAGCTGTCGACCGGGCTATAGTAGATGTAGATCCATTTGTTTTTTGCAAAATCCGGATCCTTTGCAATGCCCATAACGCCCTCTTCAGCGTTGACTCTTGGTACGCTTGTTTTCCAGTACACATTCAGGAAGCCGACCTGTTTCAATTCCTGCGAGGCGTTCTTGTACAACATCACTTCTCCGCGGCGTTGTGTAATGAGAATATCCAGGTTTGGCAGGATAGTCATTTCTGTGGGCTCGAAGAATTTTCCGTACGACAACTGCGTTTTCGTGAAACGGTCTTCATCAGGAGGAAGCTGGGATTTCGCCTGCCGGTAGTCGAGCTCTTTATTTTCGCCGATGGCATACTGAATTCCCCCGAGCAAATGCCTGAGGTAATTCTCCTCGCTGTAGCTTTCATTCGTATGCCCCAGTTCCGTGTAGAAAGCGCGGCCTCCATCATATTCGTGGTACCAGCTCATAGGATGAAACGAGCCATTCGCGCCGCCCTCGTAGGACGACTCGTCAATCGTGATCAATACGTTGACATCGGGATTGATGTACTTGTAATTGTAAAGCTCATCAGTGCGTTGCCACACCGTGTCCGTAAAGAATTCAGTAGCCGGAAAATTTCGATCCTTAATGATAAACCGGGCCTCCTGTGTTTTCGGGTGACTTTTAAAATATGCGCCAACGAGTTTGCCATACCACCTCCAGTCGTATTCCGTATCCGTTGCGGCGTGTACACCCACGAAACCTCCGCCTGCTTGAATGTAGCGCTCAAAAGCAGCTTCCTGCCGGTAGTCGAGGACATTACCTGTTGTATTGAGGAAGATCACCGCAGAGTATTTTTTCAGGGAGTCTTCCTGAAAATAAGCGGCGTTCTTTGTGGTGTCGACGTCAAAGCCATTCTCCTGGCCAAGCTTTTGCACAGCAGCAATTCCCGCAGGGATTGAACCGTGCACAAATCCGGCCGTTTTGCTAAAGAGCAGCACGCGCGGTTTTCCCTCGCGTTTCTTGCTGCATCCCACAACAAGGATAGCCGTGGTGACAATAAATAGAACAAGAATTTTTTTCATATAGGATTGAATTCAGACAATTCCAGAAAGATAGACTGTAGCTGTAACACAGACAAGGCTAATTTGGTTAGCGGGTCTCCCGGTACACTATTTGGACGGGAGATTTTCAGGCGGTAAGGATAGCAAAAAATGGTCAATAATCATGGTGTTAGCGCGTCGGGAACGAGGAAAATATAGTAAGATAAGCGGTCAGGCCGTGTTGTTGGCCTTCGATAAACCAGTCAGATGACGCCCGAAGTGCTCCAGCACCGCATTGGTAAAAGACACCTGAACATTGAGAATGCCGTCATCTTCACTATCAAGCCTGCCCCGATGGACGATCGTTTCCCGAAACGCGATGGCATAAAATGCAAACAACTCATGTATCCCGGCTTCCGGAAGAGGAGACGCGTACCCCGTAATTCCCACAGACCAATCGCTGGAAAAAAGCCTGATCGCATTCAGTGCCATCTGATCTGCGATGGTAGGAGAAACACTATTGCACGACATTGCATGGATGGGATTCACATGGAGATGTCGCGCCTTTTGTCCAAGGTTGTAGGCGGTGATGCCGCCCTGGAAAAAAGCGGATGCTTCGTCAGCCTGTGAAAACGCAGCCTGCAAGTGCCCCGATGTTACACTTTCGGCAACGCACAGGGTGTGATTCCGTGAGATCAGATGCTCCCTGATCCGGTCGATTGATTGTCGATTATACATGACAGAAGCCAGGCTGCTAAAATCATACCCGCGCCCGGGTGAGTTTATTTCGCTAGATTGTGCTAAGAACCCACATCCTTATCCTATGGCCTCCATTTCTCGCCACACCCGGCTTTTGATTTTGTCCTGTGCCCTTGCCGTGACCGCTGTGTCCTGCAACAGGCCGGCTACTGTCCGCGAAGCCGACTCCGGCGGAGCAGATGATGAATTCCCCGAAGAGCTGGTGAGTTTCATACCATACGCCAACAATCCCGTGTTCTCCGGAACAGGCACAGGGACGTGGGACAATAATATCCGGGAGCGGGGTTACATCCTGAAAGAAAGCGACGGATATCATCTTTGGTATACAGGCCATGGGGATGAAGACGAACCCGTGATGAAGCTGGGTTATGCGACAAGTCCCGACGGAATCGCCTGGACTCGCTATGCAGCGAATCCAATCTTTACAGAAAGCTGGGTCGAGGATATGATGGTCATCCATCACGACGGCGTGTATTACATGTTCGCTGAAGGCCGCGATGACATCGCCCACCTCCTCACATCTCGCAACAAGATAAAGTGGGACGACCACGGCTCGCTGGTTATCCGCCAAACCAATGGCGAACCAATCACACCGGGACCGTACGGTACTCCAACCGTTATCGTAGACGGAGACACGTGGCATTTGTTTTATGAGCGAAACGATCAGGGTATCTGGCATGCGACCTCTGCGGACCTGAAAGAGTGGAAAAATGTACAGGACGAACCGGTCATCACCATGGGTCCCGAATCATACGACAAATTCGGCGTGGCGATGAATCAGATCATTCGTTTTGGAGAATACTATTACGGATATTATCACGGCACGCCAGTGGAAGACTGGAGTGACTGGAATACCAACGTGGCCATATCAAAAGATCTCAATCACTGGAAAAAATTCGAGGGCAATCCGGTGCTGAAAGAAAACAAGTCCAGCGGTATACTTGTGGACGACGGCACACAGTTCCGAATGTACACGATGCACAAGCACGTGCAGCTGCACTATCCCGCGAAATGATCCCGACACCTGCGGCCGCTTAGCAAAGATCAGGTCCCTTCACTACGGCTGGTTTCGCCGAAGCGACTGCCGCTGGCGCACCTCCACTCAACTGGTTTAAATTCATTTCAACCAATAATCTGCAAACATCTTTCATAAAATCGCCGGTGGCAATAAATTGATCGCATTAGCTCTGGTTAAAAACAACATCGCTATGGCCAGTAAGAAATCGATTTTGAAAAATGAGGGGATGGTTGTGCTGAATATCGATGACGATCCCGAAGACCTGGAAATATTCTATAAAGCCGTGAAGACAGTCAACCCGCTGGCGAAGTGTTTGCTCGCGAGGGATGCAAAGGAAGCCCTGAATATTCTCAGGGATGCCATCGTTCCGGATTATATTTTCCTCGACATACACATGCCGATGATGGATGGAAAAACCGTCCTGGCGGAACTTCGACAGAACAAGAAGCTGGAGACTGTTCCCGTGGTAATGTATTCGACCCGGATCAATCCGGAGGAAATTGAAGAGTATGCGGCGCTGGGCGCCAATCAATTCCTGAACAAGCACAATGACTTCAGAGGTTTGTGTGACTCGCTTGAGTCTCTGCTAAAGAAAATAGCTGAATCCTGACCATTGGTCATTTCCTCCCGTGGCACACAAGTTCTGCCGTCAGAAAGCAAAAGAGTCATTCGCGAAGACGAATGACTCTGATGGATTTTGGAATTACCTGTAAAAATAAACGCGAGCCTATCAACAGCCCGCGATAAAGTTACTTCACATTGTTGTTCACGACTTTGGCCAGTTCGAACATGGAGATCTGGTTCTTGCCACCGAAGAGCGGTTTCAGCTTTGCATCGGCGTTGATCATTCTCCTGTTCTTTGAATCCTGGAGTCCGTTTTTCTTGATGTAACCCCAGATCTTCTTGATGATCTCTGTTCTGGGAAGAGGTTTGCTTCCTACTACATCAGCGAGGGCCGGGCTGAGGTTCAGGGGAGCCATGAAGGCTGCGTTAGGTTTTCTGGCCGACTTCTTCTTGGCAGCTTTTTTCTTGGGTGCCTTCTTGGCGACCTTCTTAGCTGATTTCTTAGCCGACTTTTTGGCGGACTTCTTAGCAGCCTTCTTAGGGCTCTTCTTTGCTGCTTTCTTAGCAGCCTTCTTCGCTTTTTTTGCCATAGCGTTTTTAATTTAAGAGTTGATTAATTAAAGTTTAAAGTGATATGTAATGATAAAAATCAAGTGCGAATATAACATCCTTCGGCATTCCCTGTATCACTTTTCCAAATGTAAAAGGGAAAAACCTTTCCCTAAATTACACGGGTTGCTCAAGATATCCTAATGAGCAAATCATCTTTTACCTCGTTCACTTCCTAAAAGACCATTCCCGCCCAGGTGTTTTCCCTTGGAAAAAAGTAGAATTCCCCTCTGAACGAAGCGTTTCCCGAGGTGGAGCAGACGGTATTTCCCTCTGAAAACATGCGCTTAGTACCTTAAGGCAAGCGTGTTTTACGGGGGGAAATGTTACCTTCACAAAGGACGCAAATCACCTTAGCTCCCCATAGAACGCCTGGATTCCCAAGGGGAAAAACAGCTTTTCCAGACTCACGCACTATGAAAAGACTCGTTTATTTCATTCTTATTATGCTTGCCTCCTGTGAAAATCGACCGAAGGCAAACGAGGAGTTTCCCGCGCTTGATTTGGCCTCCGACAGCCGGATCTGGTATGAAGGACGGGTACCGCTCAACGATAGCACCAGTCTGTACATCGAGGTGTCTATGTTACCTTCCAATTCCATGGGGGAAGGTTCGTACCGACTTCAGGAGTTCGTCGAAGGAGAAAGGGCCGACCCGGAACCATCGTTCCTCGAGGGAAAATATTCCACTTTACTGGGAGAAACACCCGACGAAAGAATCGTCCAGTTTCATAATTCCGCGCGACCCAAAGGTTTTAGGAGAACCTACCTGGCACCTGGGTTCGTCGGGAATATTACTGACTCACGCCTGCCGATGATACACGAGGAACCGTTCCGCGCGACAGACCTTGCAGTGCGCGCGGACGATAAGAATAAGCTGATCGTTCTGGATCACTCGCTCCAAGCCGTGAGTACGGAGTCCGAAGCCAACCTGGTCCGACGAACATCCAGGCTCTTCACCGTCGAGGGATATTTCCGGCACAACGGCTTCTCAGCGGACTTCCGCGAGCTCAACACCGGAGAGAACTGGACGGTTTCCAAGTACGGTGGCTACAGCAAAGCGATCGGTCAATACCATCAGCTGACGACGCGGAAGTTTGAATTCACATACATGAAGGCCATTGGGTTTTCGATTCGGAACACGGACTCCGCCGGCAATGAGAGGGACGCCCTTGTGATCAGGAAAGTACTGCAAATGACAACAATCACCCAGGCGAATTAGCATCCGGATTGCAAGGACGCGTCACTTGATGAAGGGATGACAAAAAAAAAACCTGAGTACGTTGTACTCAGGTTGTTTGTAGATTCCGCGGTTACTAACTAACTGCGGAGCGTTGATTACTTCTTTCTTTTCTTGGCTGCTTTTTTTGCGCCTTTCTTTGCAGACTTCTTCGCTGCTTTCTTAGCTGTTTTTTTAGCTGATTTCTTAGCTGCTTTCTTAGCTGTCTTTTTCGCAGCCTTTTTCGCTTTCTTTGCCATAGCGTTTTTTGTTTTAAGGTTAAAAATTAAACTACTAAAATCGTTCACGTTGAAAATTGCGTGAACTTAGCTGTAAATATACTTACTAGGTTTAAGAAATAAAAAAAATTTCGAAATATTCTTGCTTAATCAACAAGATGTGCAGTGAAGACAATCGATGCGTGAAGGTGAGTAGTGTTGTAATTTACACGCGCATGAATATCAAACTATGTTGTCAGCCGCGCGATGTATCGAGGTGCAATCAATCTTGCGATTGATGGATTTGCGGAACATCATCGGAGAGAACTTCGGCTTCAAACCCGAAATGCTTCAACAGCTGAATCAACGCAATGACATCGATCGCCACTCCCCAGGAGACCACTCGCAGAATTCTGTCGCAGTCGTCGAGATCGAAATTTGCAGTGTGATCTCTGAAAGCAGACTGTATATGACCCACAATTAATTCCGCCTGCGCAACATTCGTTACATTCGTCTTGAACACTTCTATTTCCATCTTAGACATTTTTTAGTCGGCTTTCAGGTTTGTAATGAAGAATAACCACACCCGATTCCAGTCTCTTCTTCTCTGTTAACTGCAGACTCAGCGCCTTCTCGTTGCCCGCGAACAAAGGTTTCCCTGTTTTCAGAAACACGGGATGCACTGAAAGAATGTATTCATCGACGAGGTCGAGATCCACGAATGTGCGCAGGATGTCGGGTCCTCCACAGAACCAGATGTTTTTTCCGTCCTCCTGCCTGATGCGCTTGACTTCCTCCTCGATGTTCCCGGAAATGACCATTCCGTTCCCACCCACATGTTTTTCCGTGCGCGAAAAAACATATTTCCGGATTCCATGGAGCGCGCAGTACCATTCCATTTCATCGGGTTGCATGATTCCGCTTGCAACATTTGGAAGCCCGAGCCGTTCGTATGCCTTCCTTCCATAGAAGATAGTATCAAATGCAGAAAGAAACCGAGACGGTCCGCATGTCTCATCATCGCTGACGATCAGCCAATCCAGCTCCCCATTCGGCCCCTCTATGAATCCGTCCAGCGAAACGGAAGACTCAAAAATTACGCTTCTCATTGTTTGAATTATCGGGTTGTCCGACCTTCATGCTTGCTATTGTTGCCACAAAGCGCCGAACTTCCATTGCCGATGTAAACATACCAGAGATGGGGGTCTCGCTACCGGTATGACTGCGCCATTATTGGGGTTGTTCGCGACATCTTTGGCGGTTACAACCATAACAATACGGGTTGTGAGGGATACTTGCCGCAGCTCATGAATCGCGACTGGTAACTCCATGTCGTTTACTTAAGCTCCGCTGACTTCTTCTCCTTTAGGAGAGGATTGAGGTGAGGTAGAAAAAAGGGCTTAAGTAAACGACATGGACTGGCAACTCGACCGGCGCCGGTTATATACAATTATATATAAGAGCTAGCGGGCAATAAGGGGCGGATCATAAGAGTGTAAATACTACATTACCAGGGGTTGATTGCGACAATTTGAATCTATACCTTTGACATCTTACAAACGAAATCAAAAAAGCAAACCTGATGAAAACTGTAACGATCCTGGTTCCTAAAGGAGCAATTCTCGGTAGCATAGAAGGTCCGCGGCAGTTGCTGCAGGGAGTGAATTCGTACCTGGCGAGCATGGGTAAGCCTCCCCTCTTCCACATTGAACTTGTGGGACTACATCGCGAGACTCCCCTCGTGCGTGGAATATATACCATCCGCACAGACCGGGTGATAAGTGATGTTACAAAAACAGACCTGATCATCATTCCGGCCATCGACGGAGATCTCCGCAAGGGTCTGGAAGAAAACAAGGACTTCATTCCGTGGATAACCAATCAATATAAGGCGGGAGCCGAGGTAGCGAGCCTTTGTGTCGGCGCATTCCTGCTCGCGTCCACGGGGTTGGTAACAAATAAAAAATGTGCTACACATTGGGTGGCGGCAAACGAGTTCCGAAGAATGTTTCCGGATGTCAACCTGGTGACTGAACGCGTTGTCACAGACGAAAATGGCATTTACACCAGCGGCGGAGCCTACTCCTACCTCACTCTTGTGCTTTATCTCATAGAAAAATATGCCGGACGAGCAGCCGCCGTCTTCTGTGCGAAGATTTTTGCGATCGACATTGATCGCGAAAGCCAGTCGCCGTTCATGATGTTCAGCGGACAGAAAGATCACGAAGACGATGCAATCAAGAAAGCGCAGAACTACATCGAAGACCACTTTCACCAGAAGATCACAGTGGATGAGCTGGCCTCCATGTTCTCGTTGAGCAGAAGGAATCTTGAGCGCCGATTCAAGAAAGCCACTTCTAACACGGTGGTTGAATACATTCAGCGCGTGAAGATCGAAGCCGCAAAGATGAGTCTTGAATCGTCACGCGAAAATGTCAATGAAGTGATGTACAAGGTTGGCTACACCGATACGAAGGCGTTCAGAACTACGTTCAAAAAGCTAACAGGCATTTCTCCGATACAATATCGCACCAAATACAATCCTGCGTCCGTATGAGGCGCTAAAATGTCGGCGGCATGACTTTTTATCGCCCAAAAAGGCAGCCGCCACCTGTATTTATAAGCATTTACCTGCTACCTTTAAAGCCGTCAACGAAACTCTTTTTTTCACATAAATAAATATCAACCATGAAAAAACTAATGACAGGCGATCATGACAACTGGAGGGATCAGCAGCTTCGCGTCAGCAAGCGTGCGACCTTAACCGGATTTATAGCAATGGCATTATTCCTGTTCCTGTCTGCCTGTAACACTGGCAATAAACAAGGCGATGAAGCACAAACCGAATCCAGCGATCAGCCGGAACAGCAGGACACACCTGCAACTGCAAAAGCAATGATGGACCCGGCGAGCGGAAGCCAGGTGAAAGGTGAGGCCACCTTCACCGCAGAGGGCGAAGGCAGTGTGCGCTTCGAACTAACCGTGGAGAATCTGACCCCGGGTGAGCACGCCGTTCACCTTCACGAGAAGGGTGACTGCAGCGCCGAAGACGCGTCCTCCGCAGGAGGTCACTGGAATCCGACGATGAAGCCGCACGGTAAGAGAGGCGATGGTACGTCCTACCACAAAGGCGATGTCGGCAACATGACCGTAGGAGCTGACGGCAAAGGAACGATGAGCTTGACCGTTGAAGGATGGTCAATCGGAGGGGCTGACAGCACAAATGTTGTTGGCAAGTCGGTTATTATTCACGAGAAAGCCGACGATTTCACATCACAACCTTCGGGAAATGCTGGGGGAAGAGTTAGCTGTGGAGTGATTAAAGAAGGCTGATACCGGGCTCCGCCTCGTAGGAAGTCACATACATCAAGCCTGAACAGAAAGTGGTTTTATGCCAGGATCTGTTCAGGCTTTTTTCTGCCATACAATTGATCCTATGAAATCGCGTCGTCCCTGCCTTCCCTGCTACCATGAGCCGGACGCTCGCCGACGAATTTATATCCGATCTTGTTGACGGCCGAACTGATCTCACCAATAGTGACTTTGGCAGGATCAAATTCCACTGAAACAGTTGATGTATTCAGATCTGCTGTGGCAGATGCAACCCCTTCGAGATTCGAAACGACCCTTTGGATCGCCCGCTCACATCCCGAACAAGTCATCCCTTCTACCAGATACGATTCTTTTTTCAATGTACTCATCTTACTTTATTTAATTTGAACAAGAGCGTGGTCGCCTCCCATGGTCAACGTTTTCGACTTGAACACTGTTCCTGTATACGAGGAAAGTGCGTTGAAAATATCACCGGTATTCCGGTTCGATAAACCTGCAGGCGAGTCAACGCTGAAGAAAAGAATTGCGCAAACGGCGGCTACCAGTACTCCGAGTAACAAAAGGATAGTCCTGACACGCAAAGCCGTTGCTTTTGTTTTCATATTACAAAAGTACGGCTCGGGAGAGCGGGGCCTGTTACATTAAAGTAAGAACCCTTTACAAGATTCGTCGAAAACCGATCCTGATGGGCTTAATGGATACTGTCGAGGGGCTTCCGGTTCCGGTCGATCTCCCGAGACCGCTTCAATTCGGACGGTGTCAACCCCGTTATTTTCTTAAACTGGCCCGAGAGATGAGCCACACTGCTGTATCCCAGCTTATCGGCGATCTCGCTCAACGTCAGCTCATCATAAAACAAAAGCTCTTTCACTTTCTCAATCCTTTGCCGGATGATGTACTGTTCCAGGGTGATACCTTCAACGGAAGAGAACAGGCTGCTCAGATAGTTGTATTCGTAATTGAGTCGATCTGCGAGGATATCGGACCAATTGAGCTTTCTCGTCTGCGGGCTGTCATGATGAATAAGCTCGATGACTGTCTTCTTGATGTTCTCGATAAGCCGTGCCTTCCGGTCGTCGATGCGCTCAAACCCGACGCTCATCAATGCATCGTCAAGCTTTTTCTGCGTCTCCTCGGAGATATCTCCTTCAACAGTAACTTCCCCCAATGCTATCTTTTCGGGTTTCAATCCCAGCTTTTCCAGTTCCTGCCCCACGACCAGCTTGCACCGGTCGCATACCATGTTCTTTATATGAAGTGTTGTGGACATATACTGTATTCGTTGCGTTTGCAAAATTCGAATTTTCAGCCAACCGGCGCCAAAAAGCCCTGGAAAGAATTTACAGTATTACACGGAAGCAGCCTTGTCAGGACTTCTTAACGAGATTAGTCTTGGTTTGATGCTCCCAGAAATCCGCATTTTCAATACCGAGTGCTTTTGGATTGAAGACGGGCTCGCGATTCTGCCGCTTTTGGCGCTCGTAGTCTTTCAGGCACTTCATCGCGGGCTTGTGAAGAATAATAATGGAGATGATGTTCAGCCATGCCATCAATCCTACGCCCAGATCCCCGAGATCCCACGCAAGCTTTGCGGTCTTCACACATCCGACAAATACCGATGCCAGGATGCAGACTTTTAGTATGAGCATCATCAGGCGGCCTCCTCCCCGTCGTGTAAGGTAAGCAACGTTCGTTTCCGCAATGTAATAGTAGGCCATCAAGGTTGTAAACGCGAAAAAGAATAACGCGATTGCTACTGTAAAACTTCCCACACCGTTGTAAGTTGGATCGAACTGTTCCCGTCCGCTGAAGGCCTTATCAACTGCAGCCTGTGTATAAATTGCGCTCCCATCGAAATGCTTGACGCCGTCCTGGAAATAATAGACGCCGTTGTTGATGATCAGGTCGTCGGCAGGGCCTTTGACGTTGTACATGCCCGTGCTTAAAATGATAAACGCAGTAGCCGTACAGACAAACAGCGTATCGATATAAACAGAAAAGGCCTGTACCAGCCCCTGGTTGGCCGGATGACTCACTTCCGCTGCCGCGGCAGGATGAGGACCCGTGCCCTGACCTGCTTCATTTGAAAAAACGCCACGCTTCACGCCCATGGAAATAGTTGATCCGATCAATCCACCAAAAGTAGCATTCAAACCAAACGCGCTCGAGAATATCAATCCAAAGACGCTGGGCAGCTGCTCATAATTCATGATGGCGACAGCGATAGCGATGAGCACATACGCGATCGCCATAAAGGGTACAACGTACTCTGCCACCCGTGCAATTGTTTTGATCCCGCCGAAGATTATCAGGCCCAACATTACCACAAGGGCTATTGCAGTCCAGGTGTGGTCGATACGGAAAGCGTTGTTAACGGCAGCCGCTATACTATTTGACTGGACGCTGGGCAGCAAGAGTCCCGTTGCGACAATGGTCGCGCAGGCAAAAACGATGGCGTATATCTTTCCGGCCTTTCTATTCCTGAAACCTTTTTCGATGTAGAATGCGGGGCCACCGCGATATTGTCCCCCTTCATTTCTCTTATAGATCTGAGCAAGTGTCGATTCAATGAAGGCCGAACTCGCGCCGAGGAATGCCACCAGCCACATCCAGAAGACTGCGCCGGGGCCGCCGAGAAAGATCGCCGTGGCAACGCCAGCGATGTTTCCGGTACCGACCCGACCCGACAGCGAAACGGCAAGGGCCTGATACGACGAGATGCCTTCCGAAGATTTTTTTCCTCCTATGAGCAGACGAACCATCTCACCGATCATACGCACCTGGAAGAATCTCATGCGGATGGAGAAATACGTTCCCACCGCCATGAGAAAAAAGATAAGAACATCGCTCCAGATAATGGCGTTTGCGCCGGCTACAAATTTTTCAAGATACTCCATGGCTGAGGGTTAGCATTTCGGGCTTACAAAGTAGTAAAGACCGGCCAAACTATCTTATTATTTTGCCAGCGGGTCGGGCCGGAGCTGAAACTTGTAAACCTTGCTTGTGGTTCCTTTTCCTCCTTCCATATGGAATGGCGCACGGGTGCTGATGGTCGCCCACAGGCCTCTGCCCTTCCAGCCGGCATCGGGATCATCGATGCGGCCATCCATCCATTTGGTATAAAATCCCATCGGATAGGGCACACGCAGTTTCACCCACTTGCCGTCTTTCAGCGCCAGTAATGCTTCCGATTCATTTCCTGTGTTGATGGGGATGTTTTCACCGAGGCCGAATGTGTTGAACTGGTCTACCCATGTGTAATAACTTCCTTCCGCGCTCCCGGAAGTCTCGACGCCTTTCATCTGAGGGAGAGGCTCGGTGTAAAACGTCCATCCTTCGGGACAATGTTGTCCTGTTGCCTCGGGTCCGTTCAGCGGTCCCTTGCACTTTCGGCGGTCAAAGCTGGCCATGTGACCGCTCGCAAGAGCAGTCCACGCAACACCATTCCGATCGACGTCCATGCCCCGCGGCGAAAATCCTTCGACAGGTTCTCCGTTCTCTTTCAACGGCAGCTCGTAATATTCGACCAACGCAGTGTGAGTCGGATCTGCACCCGGATTCAGCCGGATCAATGCGCCGGGGTATCCCAGTGAAGAACCCCAGACGGATCCATCCGCAGCAGGAGAGACGGCGTATAACCCGCGCGCTATACGCTTATCCATTGACGGATCCACAGGTTGATTGGGCTCGACGTATTTGTCGCGCTTGCCATTTCCATTCGTATCCAGGATCAGCGGAGTCCAACCCTGCGATGCCTCCTCGTCGCCCGTCTCTTCATACTTTTTCGTGTCGAGCCACCCGACCACCTGCCCGCCACCACTGGTCCACAGTGTGTTGTTTTCGTCTTCAGCGAACATCAGGTGGTGGGTACTGAAACAGGTATTGATGTGATTGTACTGCTTCGTGTCAGGATTGTAATATCCGAGCTGGCGGTACGATCGATCAACAGGAAAAACTTTCGCGGAAGGGTGATCAGACCCCGCTTTGCAAAAGGCAGGGTTATCCGCCGGACGGATTGCGGCGGTAATCCAGACACCGCCCTTACCATCGATCATGGGATTGTGGACGTTCGCCTTGCTGTGCCAGATCGGCTCGTCACCCCAGTAGGGAGAGGGTTGCGGCATGTGCGGATCGGCCGCCGGCGTATTCGGATCCCGTACAGTAAGAGGAACACGGGTTGTATCGTGATTGATAGGATCAAGAACGGGAAGATAATCCGCGCTTGCTTCCAGTGCTCCATAGAGGAGACCGTTGGCATTCACCGTCGGATTTCTCCGGTCGGTAGAAACGACATCGTGCAAGTACGCTTTTGGATCCGCCCAGTCCCACTGTGTGATCACCACGTTTCGCTCGATACCTTCCGGTCTCGGAGGAGCCTCGGGCACCTCGCCCTCCGCAATGCGGTCAGTCCAGTCAGCCAGCATCTTCAGCACAGCTTCCTGACCCATCTGAGACACCGAAGTGATCATCGTGGGCCCCGCCTGACCGGACTGCAAACGGCGCTCCCATGCATCAACAGAAGATTCAAATTCACCCATTGATTCCTGAAACTCGCGTGTGCCTTTGCTTCCCAACTGGTGACAGGCAAGACATGTTCCGGATTTCAGATTCCTCAACAGTTGCGCCTGATTCACGATCTGAGTCGAGATGCCATTGCCTTGCGCTCCGGTGCCGGGAAAGTTTTTGTTCTCCGGAACCTTAAGGAGCGAAAACCAATAGCCCGCGGGATAGTACTGAGCCGCGGCATGCGGATTGGGTGCGACTGTCGCGTTGAGATTCAGGACAGTACCCGGTTTCGCCGTTTGCTTTTCAGAGTCGACGAGACCGTATCCGCGAACCCACACCGAAAAATTTGCTTCGGGCAAATCCGGGATGAGATATTGACCCTTGTCATTCGTCACGACGATCTTGGCATAGCGCGTCGGCAGGTCGAAGGTCTCAGCGATGACCCATACACCGGCCTCGGGGCCGTTGGGTCCTGTTACAACCCCGCCGATATCATCGCCTTCAACTTCCGGAGCTTCGCCCGGCGCATTACATGCCGCCACTGCGAGCAATATGAGGAAGGAAAAATTCTTCAAGCGGTTGACGGGCCGACTGACAATTGCAGCGTAATTCACCGAAAGTGATGCGTTGAAACGTTTCATATTCATGCATTTGGTCTATGATAAATACTACATGACACGAACACAGGGTCCGAATTTTCAATATAGGGAAATTTGACTAAAAACTTAGCCGGCAGGAGTGTGGGTGGAAAAACCCCTGAAAGCCTGTAAATGCTCTCCTTCTATAACAACATGAACCAACGTGTTCTTGCGTCCACGAACGGGGACCCGGGAACAGCTTTTCAGGGAGTTAGCGCTAGCGGGATAGTGGTACCGAAACTCCTCCAATATAAACAGCTGAAAGCGTCCGGGTATTGGTGATGTCGGCAAGGGGATCTGACTCGAGCACGAGGAAGTCCGCCCAGTGGCCGCGCGATAGCGTACCGAGATCTTTTAGTCCCATATATTCAGCGGCATTCTTCGTCGCCGAGACGAGTATCTGCATGGGAGTGAGTCCTGCGTCCGCCATCATTTTCAGTTCCATGTGTTCGAAGTAACCCATGAAACGCGTGGGTACGCCGCTATCAGTCCCAAACACAATGGGTACTCCGGCATCCGAAAGTGTCTTCAGGTTGGCCATGGCCAGCGGCAACTGTTTTTTGTAAGTCTGCGCGCTCACACTGTTACTCACACGCGACTGCCGGGCAGCATCCATGAGCGGTTCTACCGTTGCGGCGTCGTACTCACGTGTGAAAAACGGGTCGGTGAAAAACTCGGCCGTGTCGCCGTAGATAAATGTCGATACTTCGCGCGTAAGCGTCGGACAATAACCGACCCTGCGCTGCTTTATCTGTTGGATGAAATCGGCGTCCACGGGGAGATCTCTTACGCTGTGGGCGATGAGGTCTGACCCGGCGTCCAGCAACTTGCGCGTATCTTCCAGGTAATACATGTGTGTGGCAATGCGGTAACCCAATTCATGTGAGCGGTTAATCACGGCGCGATAGACATCTTCAGCCAGCTTTGAACCGGTACCGAGGTTATCATCAACCCGGATCTTCATGAAGTCGACACCCATGTGATGATTGCTGTCTACCACGGCAAGCGCTTCCTCCGGCGTCTTTCCGGAAATTACCTTGCCGGCGATGAATAGTCGCGCGCGGCCAGTGGCGGTGCTATCATTCACGTGCCGCAGGGGGACGGCCTGTTTTCCATCGTCTCCGAGGCTGACAACGGTTGTGATTCCGTAACGCGCGAAGATGGAGAGGTTATCGATCACATTTTCACGCGAATAATGACCACCTTCAATTCCCTTCGTATTTCCAACGTGTCCATGTCCATTGATGATACCCGGCATGATGTACATTCCGGACACATCCTGAACCGAAGCGCCTTCCGGGATGTCAACTTCTTCACGCGTGCCTACCGCCGCGATTCGGCCATCCCGGATAAGCAACACACCGTCTTCAACGGGATTGCTTCCCGTTCCATCGATGATGGTTGCGCCCGTAAAAGCGGTGTAGGCGGATGGCACATGTTCGGCATTTTTGCATGCGAAGAACACCAAAAAAAGCAAGGGAAAAAACCGGCAGATTTTCATGGAATAAATTTAGAAATATTTTTGATGAAGTGGTAGTGCCCGCGTTGAAAGATGGCGACGTTCGGGTGCGGAATGTTCTCCGGCTGGAGGCCGGGTTTTGCCTTACGCCCTTTCAGGGCTTGGGGTGAGTTGTCAATTCGTCAATGATTGCGCCTAGACTCGGGGTTGCAATGCCAATTTATTGAGTGCTTGCGCATAGACGCCGGATTGCAACGCATAATTAAACAACGATTGGATCTTCTCGTTGATGCACTGTGACGCTTGACGGATTGCGGTCGGCGATAAATTTTATTTGAAAAACATATCCGGGCGCAGACGCGGTTTGTCTTTCGCCCTTTCAGGGCTTCGGATGCTCGACGTCCGTAACCCAGGGCTCCTCGCTGACGCTCGTCACCCTGGGCTGTTATATGACGCCCTTTCAGGGCTTGGGGTGAGTTGT
>JBIQIY010000013.1:125406-147877 GCA_044507775.1 Flammeovirgaceae bacterium
CGCTCGTCACCCTGGGCTGTTATATGACGCCCTTTCAGGGCTTGGGGTGAGTTGTTATGTTATCAGGCGGTTTGCGCATAGACCGGGGTTGCAACGCCAATTTATTGAGTGCTTGCGCATAGACGTCGGATTGCAACGCATAATTAAAAACAATGATTCGATCCTCTCGTTGATGCACTGTGATGCTTGACGGGATGCGGTTGACAATATATTTTATTTGAAAAACATATCCGGATGCAGACCCGGTTTGTCTTTCACCCTTTCAGGGCTTCGGGGTGAGTTGTTATGTTATCAGGCGGTTTGCGCATAGACCGGGGTTGCAATGCCAATTTATTGAGTGCTTGCACATAGACGTCGGATTGCAACGCATAATTACGCAACGACTCCATCCTCTCGTTGATGCACTGTGACGCTTGGCGGGATGCGATAGGCGACAAATTTTATTTGAAAAACATATCCGGATGCAGACCCGGTTTGTCTTTCGCCCTTTCAGGGCTTCGGATGCTCGACGTCGGTAACCCAGGGCTCCTCGCTGACGCTCGTCACCCTGGGCTGTTATATGACGCCCTTTCAGGGCTTGGGGTGAGTTGTCTCAATTCATTAAGGATTTGCGCATAGACTGGGGTTGCAATGCCAATTTATTGAGTGCTTGCGCATAGACGTCGGACTGCAACGCATAATTAAGCAACGATTCGATCCTCTCGTTGATGCACTGTGACGCTTGAGCGATTGAAGCCCTGAAAGGGCGCCATACTCTAGCCCAGGGTGACGAGCGTCAGCGAGGAGCCCTGGGTCAATGGGTTAGAATTCGGAAGCCCTGAAAGGGCGCAATACACCTCGAAGCAAAGGCGTTCATGGTACCAGCTCCGGATAATCGATATCGATACACCATGATAGCCGGGCCATTCATGGGTTCGTCAATTCGATTGACCCGCGTTTCGCTCCGCTTTGCCTTCGCTACTCTGTCCCGCTCTTTACCAGCGCGAGTTGTCCGAGGTGGTACGCAACATGGCTTGTTCGGTTGAGAAGAACGCTGAGCTTGTTTCGCGTGGGCTCCTTCACGAGATCTTCATCGGTCATCGCCGTATGCCTGGCGAACCACTGTTCCGGGGTCATCTTCGAAAAAACTGCGGACAGTTGCGCATTTGACGACGCCCATGCAGCACGCAACGCTTTGCCATCCGGACTTACAAGGTCGGAACGATCCGGATTCTTGACAAAGGCTTCGTCCAGGTGGGCGTAGGAGCGCGGGCCCATTGAGAACAACTCCAGCATCCGGTCGTTCACCGCAACAAGGTGGCCAAGCAAGTACACAATGCGGTTCTTTCCCGGGGCAATCTCCTTGTCCAGGGATTTATCATCGATCGAGTCAAAAAATTTTGTTGCCCGCCCGATCTGAACGTCCCAGGCCTTAATAGCCATGCTAATAAATATTTCAGGTTTCATACGCGTGAATTTACATCTAGTACACCGGATCACAACAGTTGGTTCACCCTAACTGACGAAAGAGTCCGGCATTTGCACGTTTTGTAATGCAACCAATAACCGGGACTTTGCATCTATCAGTCAACTGCGATCTGTCATGAAGAAAATCCAGCTCATCCTGACCCTATGGGGATCTCTGGCGTTCGCCCCCGGCACGCACGCATGCTTTATCATTGTGTGCCGGAATGACAGCACTGTGCTGGTGGGTAATCATGAGGACTGGTTTGCCAGGGACGCTGCGGTCAGGATCCGAACTCCTCAACCCGGAAGGTATGGATCAATCCTGTTTACTTTCGCCAGCGAAGGTTGGCCGCAGGGAGGAATGAATGAACGGGGTCTCTTTTTTGACGCCGCCCAGACACCGTTTCAGGAAATAGAGTTCGATTCCGAAAAAAGCACACCCTCCTTTTATATGTGGCAGGAAATCCTGGACCGGTTTTCAACGGTTCAAGATGCTATCGAATTCCTGGAACAGTATTCCATTCCCGAACTAAGCGAAACTACCGTCGTGCTGGCAGATGAGACGGGTGACGCGGCGATCATCGGTGTCCATAATCATAAACTAGACATCCGACGGATTGCTGGCCAATACCTGATGCAGTCGAACTTTAACGCATGGCAACCCGAATTAAGCGAAGAGCTGGTGTGCCCGCGCTATCAGGCGGCAGAACAACTCCTTTCAATGTCGCCCGCGTCGAATCTTGAAACCGTCCGCACGATCCTGAAAAAAACACATCAGGATTCGCTGACTGTCTACTCAAACCTCTATGACCTCAAAAACAAAACAATTTACACCTACCACGAGCGAAATTTCGACGACGCCATCGTCACAACGCTACCCGACTTCTTTAAATATGGAGACTGCATGCTGTTGCTTAAAGACCTGGCTGGCAATCACTCGGGCTTCAGCGCCTGCGCACCCGGTAACATCCTGACAATCCGGGGAACCATTGTGGACAGAGAAACCGGTGATCCAATCCCTTACGCGAACATTGGACTGTTCAACAAAAATCTCGGCACGCTTTCCGACCCGGATGGCTCTTTCGAAATCGTTTTGCCTGGTTCAGCGATAAACGATTCGCTGCTCGTCTCATCAATCGGATTCTCCACGGAAAAACGACCCTTGACCATACTTGCAAATCAAAAATCTCCAGTCAGGATAAACCTGGCTCGAAGTACGACAACACTCAAGCCGGTCACTATCAGTGCCAAGAAGCTCAGGGGGAAAGTGGCGCGGCTCGGCTGGATGGGTGGCAAAGATGGCATCCTTCCCCTGGACACAGTAATGGGTGGCGGCGCCGTGGCTCTCATGGTAGAAGCTCCTCACGCACCATTTTATGTCGACAAACTCCAGCTCCGCCTGATGTATAATTCGCGAGACATCGCTACACTTAGATTTCATATTTATGAATTCGATTCCATTACCGGAAAGCCCGGAACGGATTTGCTTACGACGGAAGTCCTGTTGAAAGACGACAAGAAATTCGGATGGATGAGGTTTGATCTCTCCGACAAAAGCATCGTGATCGACCGCAGAAAGGTGTGCATCGGCTTTGAGTGGATCGACGATCGGCAGACGCGTATCAAAATGCTGGAAGGTCTGAGGGATTGGGACACCTGGAAAAGATCGGAGTTCGCGAAAGGAAACGAGAAAGTAGAATATCTATCCGACGGAAAGTCAGGATACTATAAATACCGTGGAAACATGATGGATTGGCCTGGCTTCAGACTGCTTCCGCCCTTTACGGGACTGATGATCGAAACCGGAAAACACGCGGAAACGGAAAATCTCATCATGTTCGAACGAAAAACCAGCTTCGGAGAATGGACTGTCGTTCCTTCGACACTCAATGCGGTGATGACCGTCAAATACTAGGTGGGAAACCCGTGATTGACACAACTCGTAAGAAATCAACGGCGTCAGAAAGAGAAGACTATTTATATTTGACGTCTTCACTGAGAAGTCGGAAGAGTGACGCTCCTGCTATCGTAATGATTACCTTCAAGAATAATTGGACGAGCCACGCGTCGAGTAAAGTCACGACACTACTATCTTCACCCCGCTCCCATATAAGGATCGGATATACTGTCAGCTCCTGTCTCCAGTCTGCCCGCATAACGCACGAGAAAATCTACGGATCCCTGTGGCAGAATCGAAAGATCGTACCACCCCCGAGCTGAAGCTGTATTGACGACAATGCGCTTCTCTGAGCCCGGCTTCACGGTGAACGCACTGTCTTTCTTGTTGTATTTCTCTTCTACTATTCGCAAGCTCACCGTTTGCGTGCCCTGGTTTCTTACTGTTACGTTTAACTTTTGCGAGTTTTTCTCAACCTGCTCAACCGCCACGGATACAGGCGTTTCATTTTTTCCTCTGAACTCGCGGAAGAAACCATTCGGCCCATAGACTCTCAGATGGTATTGTTCACCTTCAAACGACTCGACTGGCCACTCGTATCCAAGTTCACTGCCCGCCTTCACGGCGAACGCCCAGGTCTTTACGGGCTCGAACTTTCCGGTCTCTTTATCTCGGTAATTACCCGGCGCGTAAACGTTAAAGCCAGCGCCCAGGGACCCTTCTCCAAAAAAATTCTTGCCCGACTTGAATCGTATAACGAAGCTTTTGGCGTTATCGCTTAACCTGCCATCAACCGAAAGATCGTACTTCAGCGCGTTGGAAGGTTTCGTGCCTGACTCCTGGCGGGGCAATGCGCGTCCAGGTGCAGCGGCCAATTCGCGTGCTTTGTCGGCGGACAGCCGCTCATAGTTGTTGGGCAACGCTTTGAATCGCGCATTGTAGATCTCCTGCATGTGCTTGTTCCGGTCCAGCCACTTGGGCAAACGAACAGCTTCACCGTTGTAAGGCCTGAATACTGAAGTGAGATCGCCGCTAACCGTTCGTCGCCATGAGCTGATGTTGGGCTCCTCTACTTTCTTTCCAAACTTCCTGGATAGAAACTTCTCCATAAACTGTATGGTGGAAGTGATATCGCAAACTTCCGAATTTACCCAACCGCCGCGCGACCAAGGCGAGGCGACGATGAGGGGAACTCTGTATCCGAGTCCGACAGGGCTTGTTCTAGATGCCTCCGCCTTGAAGCCAGCTTTCAGCTCCTCTTCCATGCTGACAAACTCGCCCGTCACATCCAATCCGGGTGAGACCTTACCACTATCCGCGTCGTGTGGATCGGGCGCGACGAAAGGCGGAATGTGATCAAAGTAGCCATCATTCTCGTCGTAGTTCAGGATGAAAATTGTCTTCTTCCATACCGCCGGATTCTGCGTGAGAATATCGAGTACTTCTGACACATACCACGCGCCATACCACGGGGCGCTCGGGTGATCGGAAAATTTTTGGGGGGCAACAAGCCACGACACTGTTGGCAACGTTCCCTCCTTTACATCCTTGCGGAACTGATAGAGGACATCTCCCTTTGGAACCTTTGTCACACGCTGCTCGCCGTTGTCCGTGTACTCCATATCCTCCACCTTGTAGTAGTCGCCGTCGCCAACGTTCGTCGTGAAGGCTTTCCGGTGCAGGTTCTGTTCGCGTTCGGGAAGGTTTGCGAAGAGATCGGGGTGCCACGTCTCGAGGCGTTGTCTCACTTCTGAAAGCTGCTGCTGCTTTTCGGCCAGCTGTTCACCAAGCTTATCCTTGTCGGCGTCCGCGTTGTTGAGCTGCGTTTCAATTTCCCGTATCTCGTCGGGAAGTTCTTTTTCCCGAATAGTGAGGTACTCGTAAAACCCGGCGCTGAAGCCCACGTGATACTGAGAAAACCACTCCAGGTTGTTATCGGTAAAATTAGCGAGAAGGGATTCGTCCTCGACCTTCGTTGGCAGGCTCACTTCGTTCTGATACACTTTCCACGAAATGCCGTGGTCCTCCAGTCGTTCAGGAAAAGTTGCCCATTTACCTTCTTTCGAATAGGTTAACTCGCTATTTCTGACTCGGGCCTTTTCGCCGGCAGGGCCGTGTGTTTTTCCGGTCCAAAAATAACTTCTGTTCGTAGTCGTACCTGTGAGGGCAGCGCAGAAGTGCTGGTCGCATACCGTGAACGCATCCGCAAGGGAATAATAGAAGGGTATGTCCTCTCGCGTGTAATAACCCATGGTCAACGGCATATCGCTGAACTCTTTGTTTCCCGGCCTCTTCGCTTCTATCCACCCGTCGAATTTTCCATTGTTGCGAGCGTCGACCTGGTCAGTCCACGAGTGCGCCACCCCACCCATCCACGTCGCGCGAGTATCTTTTATGTTGAGCCGGAAAGGAAGAAACCGGTTGCCGGAACGATCGGGCTGAAACCATACGGGATTTTTATCCGGTAACGCAACAGGAAATGGATCATTAAATCCGCGCACGCCTCTCAGCGTTCCGAAGCAATGGTCAAACGACCGGTTCTCCTGCATGAGCAGGACGATGTGTTCGGCATCGTAAAAGGTCGTCCCTTGATCCGGGGAAATTGCAAACGCTTTCTGAATCGATTCAGGCAATGCGCTCAACGCACCTGCGCCACCCGTCAGGAGCGCTGCTTTTTTCAAAAAGTCCCTTCTTGATTCGTTCATAAGCTATTTGTTCGTCGTTAACAGTCGATGACGCGGCGCGGATTCGTATGATAAAGGTCGTCGGAAAATCCACACAGCCATGCAAAATCGAAATTTGAGGACGCATGGGCAAGCGTGGGTGGTTGATTTGCGCATCGGGGGATATGGGGGACGGGATTTGGGTGTAGGGGGAATACGGGTATAAGGGGAATAGGGGGAATAGGGGTTATAAGGGATTTTTGGGAGGGTGGAATTTCAGTATCTTGAAGGCGGCGTATGGATGGATCTGTGCGGGAATCTTTCAGTCAAAAACACATGAGGGCAAAAAAAATACTCAGGCGCAGTCTTTATGCGGTGATTTCGATGGTCGGGCTGGCTATTCTGCTCATGTTGGTGCCACGCACGCATGGGGCGCTGTTCCCTGAAAAGCCTCCCATGGGTTACCATTTTCTCTGGAGTAACTACCTCGCTATCTGGGCCGGACTGGAGGATCTCATCAACACAACTCCGGAAATTCCCGACAGTGTAGAGGCGACCATGAACATCGAATACAAGAACGTCGACGGAAGCTCGCTACAACTTGACCTCTACAGGCGGAAAGGCGTTGGAGAGGGAGCACCGCTACTCATCTTTGTTCATGGCGGCTCGTGGATAAAAGGCAAGCGCGGTGACATGCTTCCACTGCTCATTGATTTTGCAGAACGCGGATACGTCACCGCAACCGTGTCATACCGCCTCGGCCCTAATCCGCAGGGCGCGGAAGATATCTATGATGCAGTCAAATGGTTCTTTACCCACGGTGAGGAATTTGGCTATGACGCTGACCGCATCGCACTGATAGGCGCATCCGCGGGAGCACACCTGGTGATGCTGGCCGCCTATCAGGAAGATAAGATCGCATTAGATAGTGGACGCAACACACCGCATATCCGGGCCGTAATAAACATCTTCGGTCCGGTCGACCTCACGACTGACTATGCAATAAACCGTCCGATGGTCAAGCGCTTCATCGGGAAGTCTTATCAGGAGGCGCCCAGGTTGTACGAGGGAGCCTCCCCTATCCGGTTCATCGACGCGTCTTCGCCTCCGACGATGACCATCCAGGGGACATCAGACGAGCTTGTTCCGAACAGCCAGGCAGATCAGCTCAAGCACAAACTGGATAGCGCGGGCGTTCCCTGTGTTGATTACCGCTTTCCCTTGTGGCCTCATGCGATGATCCTCGTACAACGGGTGTATGACTACTGCCTTCCAATCATGGACGACTTTCTGCAAAAACATTTGGCAGCAGAGCACATACCTGCGACGGTAAAAAGTGAATCATTATAACTTAGCAATATGTTACCCGAATTAATCAAACTATTTCAACGCGACCTCGATACCCTGAAGAAAGAAGTACAATCATTCCGCGAGGAAGGCGACCTCTGGCGTACAACCGGAAGCATCAAGAACCCTGCGGGAAACTTGTGTTTGCATCTCGTTGGAAACCTCAACAACTACGTTGGAAAAAATATCGGAGGCACAGGATATGTCAGGGACCGGGACGCAGAATTCGCCCTGAAAAATATTCCAAAAGAGATTTTGCTGCAGAAGATTGAAGAGACTAAAGAAGTTGTTGGCGCCGCGTTGGCAAAATTGCGCCCTTCTCAACTGGAAGAAACTTATGTCGAAGACGTGTTTGGCTACAAGATGTCCAACGGTTTCTTTTTGCTACACCTGCTCGCTCATCTTTCTTACCACCTGGGCCAGGTCAACTACATACGACGGTTCTACGAGTAAAAGACGGAAAAGTCTCCCTCCTACTCGGACCGCAGCGACTTCACCGGGTTGGCTGTCGCAGCTTTGATTGATTCGAAGCTCACCGTCAGCCAGGCAATGACAAGAGCCGAGAGGAATGCAACCGCGAAAATCGTCCAGTCGATGGCTACATGATACGCAAAGCCATTCAGCCATTTGCTCATTCCATACCACGCGAGCGGCACGGCAATCGCTGTTGCGATCAGTATAGGACGCGTGAATGTCGCCGACAGGAGGTAAACAAGCTGAAAACCGGAAGCTCCCAGCACCTTGCGAATCCCCAACTCGCGGGTACGACGCTCAGCCAGGTACGCTGACAGGCCATAAAGTCCCAGGCACGAGATGAGCACGGCCAGGACGGCAAACACATTGAACAAATTGCCCAGACGTTGTTCGGCTTTGTACAGGTTGGCAATATCCTGGTCGAGGAAATTGTAGTTAAAGGGATAAGCAGGATTAATGTCTTTGCAGATTTGTTCCAACGCCTTGATGGTGTTTTCGGTCTCACCGGGTAGTGTACGAACGATCGCATAACCTCCCCAGGTGTTCCGATTGAGAAACATCGGCCCGATCGTTTGCTGAACAGGTTTGAAGTTGAAATCCTTCACGACTCCGATTATTGTCAGTTCACGGTCCCACACTGTGATCTTCGTTCCAACCGCGGACTCCAGCGGCATATCCATGGTCTTCAACGCCATTTCATTTACAATAATATTGACGGAATCCGCCTTCGCATTTTCACCATAGCCATGCCCTTCGAGTATGGTGGCTTTGAAAACCTCCTCAAAATTTTCGTCGATCGCAAGATTGTAAAACAAAGGTTGAGTATCCGGATTTTTCCCCGACCAGGAAACGCTGATAGTTGCATTTGACGGGTTCGTCGGAAGGTCGGATATGAACGAATACTCAGCGGTAAGCCGGTTGTTCTCCAGGCTGGCTCTCAGCGCATCGTACTTCGACCACATCTCTCCCGTCATCGGGACGTAGAGGAGATTCTCCTTGTCGTAGCCCAGGTTGAGATGCTGAATGTATTTTAGCTGCCGGTAGACAATCGCAGTGCCGACGATCAGGGATATCGACACAGCGAACTGGATTACGACCATCGTGTTTCGAAACAAGCTGCCGGACGCACCCGCGGTAAAATTTCCCTTCAAGACTTTTGCAGGAACAAATCCGGACAGATAAAGCGCGGGATAGCTGCCCGCCAGTAACCCTGTAAGAACCGTTATGCCCAGTAGTCCGACGATGATCTTCGCATTCGTAAAATCAAGCGCTAGATCTTTTCCTCCAAGCGTATTGAAATAAGGAAGCACGAGATAAATGAACAGGATGGCCAGGACAAGTGAGAGTAGTGCAACGACCAACGACTCGGCGAGAAACTGGCCCACGAGGTGAGGCCTCACTGCACCGACCACTTTTCTCAGTCCTACTTCCTTCGCTCTCCTTGCGGCGCGGGCGGTGGCGAGGTTCATGAAGTTAAGGCAGGCAACTACCAGAATAAAAACGGCAACCACCATAAAGATGTACACGTTCTGCGCATTCCCGTGGCCCGCTATGTCGGCGAGAAAATCAGAATACAGATGAACCCGGCTGAGAGGCTGCAGCACGAAGCCGACTTTTAACACGGGCTCATTATTCCTGTAGATCGTCTGCATCTTCGCTTCAACGTCCGCGATAGACGACGGCAAAAGGCTGGTCTTGTTGAACTTGAAATACGTATAGTAGTTGAAATTATCCCATACATTGTTCTTGAGGTCTTCGTTTGTTCGCGCCAGGAAACGCATGGGCTGAACAAAATCAAATTGCAGGTGAGAGTTATGCGGGATATTGGCCATGACCCCCGTGACGGTGAAGTCCTCGGTGTTGTTTTTCCGGATCGTCTTTTGAAGGACATCAGTAGAGCCAAAATACTTCATCGCCATTTCTTCGGTAATGACAATGCCTTCCGGGTTTTCGAGCGCTCGAATGGGATCGCCCTTGATCAAGGGAAACGTGAAGAACCGGAAGAAGTTTGAATCTGCATAAATAATTCCCTCTTCCTCGAACTTGATGTCTCCTACCTGGATCAGGTCGCGATGGAGACCCGAGACGCGCACCGCATCGTCCACTTCCGGGATTTCATTTTTCATCGCCAGTGCCAGCGGGGCGGATGACACGGCGGCGTGTACCTTCAACTCGGGTAGCGTGGCCGTGAGACGGTAGATACGATCGTAGTCATTGTGGAACTTGTCGTAGCTCAATTCATCATTCACCCACATTCCGATCAGTGCTGTGCAGGTTATTCCCAGCGCCAGGCCGAAAATATTGATAAACGAAAAGCCTTTCTGACGGAGGAGGTTACGGATAGCGACTTTGAGGTAGTTCCGGATCATAGGTTGAAGGATTTGTGAGAAAGACGTTGAAAAGTGCCGGAATGTTGCATAGCACCAAAAAAAGACTCTCCAGGCGAGGGATCTATGCCGGTCTGCTCGCTAACCGACAACCATAAAGACGACCTACCGGACTGGCTATGCAAGATACCAGATTTCGTGAACCGGTAATTTACCACATGACAACTTACATCTCTGCCGGACTTTTCTTACTTTTAGATAGTTGTAAATAAACCCCCTGGCATGTCACTCTATGTTGTTTTCGCATTCTTCGCTCTCTGCTTCATTCTGGCAGTATCTTTCTACAACCGCCTGGTGAAAGCGCGCGTCCATGTAAATGAGGGATGGAGCGGCATCGACGTTCAATTGAAGCGAAGAGCCGATCTCGTTCCTAACCTCATCAACACCGTAAAAGGTTATGCAGGCCACGAAACGAAACTCCTCACTGAATTGACCGAACTTCGAACGCGGAGCATCGCCGGCAATACCGTGTCCCAACAGTCACAGGTCGAAAGAGAATTTGGCAACGCCCTGCGCTCCGTCATCGCTGTGGCCGAAAATTATCCCGACCTGAAAGCCAGTCAGAACTTTGTTACTTTTCAGGAACAGCTTGACAAAATAGAACAAGAGCTTCAACTCGCGCGGCGCTACTACAATGGAACAGTGCGCGACAGTAACATCCTTGTAGATACCTTTCCGTCCAACGTCATCGCTAAACTGTTTGACTTCGAGAAACGAGAATTCTTTGAAATCGACGAGCCGCAGCGCGACATCGTACCGGAGGTCAAGTTCTGAGACAGCGCCATCCACGAAAGTGACCGAATCTATGACGCATTATTCTTTCCGACGCGGGCATCAACAACGCGGGATCTTCTACTTCGCGCTCTACATCCTTATCCTTTTCGCGCCGGATACATTCTGCCAGGATTCAAACCGCGAGGAAAAAATTCTCTACTACGCCAGCCAGATCGACGTTGACACCTCCGGCCTCGTACAGGTTACCGAGACGATTCGCGTACGCTCTCTGGCACAGAATATCAAGCACGGGATCTATCGCTCCATCCCCACCATCTATCAGGGGCGCTTTCTCGAGACTGTGAAAATCCACCTGAACGTTATCTCGGTCATGCGCGACGGCGCTTCCGAGCCTTTCAGCGTTCTTCGGGAACAGAACGGCATCAGGATCCTGATCGGAGACGAGAACCGGGAACTGCCTGCCGGCGACTACACCTACACCATTACCTATACGGTTGATCATCAGATCGGCTTCTTTGACGACTACGACGAACTCTACTGGAACGTCACCGGATCGGGATGGGACTTCAAAATCGATTCGGTTTACGCCATTGTCAATCTCCCGGTAGGCGGATCCATCCTGACGGAAAAGCTTTCGGCGTATAGCGGTGCCTCCGGGGAAACGGAGTGCAAGTGTAAGGTCACCCCGCTTTCTGAAAGATCTGTCTCTTTCTATACCACCGAGCCCCTGTACGCATATGAAGGTTTCACGGTGGCCGCGCCATTCAAAAAGGGCCTGCTGACTCCGCCCTCGCAGGATGAAATTATGGATCGCCTGATCGCTGACAACTACCCGTCCGTGATCGCACTAGGCGGGCTTTGCGTTGTATTGATCTATTATATGATTGCGTGGCTGCTGGTGGGCAAGGATCCAAAAGGAAGGTCGATTATCCCGCGGTTCGAGCCACCCCGAGATTTGGCACCTTATGAACTCCGGTACGTGCGGAATATGAAGTTCGATAACCAGGTGATGGTAGCTTCTCTGGTGTGGATGGCTCAAAACGGACATCTGACTATACAAGAAACAGGAAAAGACAGCTACACACTCGAGCGAAAAAAAGATGCCGGGCACCCTCCTCGTGACGTTGAAAAAACAATGCTCGCCTCCATGTTTTCAGGAGGGAAATCGATTACATTAAATAAAACTTACAACCCCGCCTTTACGCAAGCAGTAAGCAATCTGCGAGACCATCTGAAAAAGAATTTTCAGAACTCCGCCTTCCGGCTTAACCGACCCTGGATTGTGATCGGTATCCTAATGAGCGTTGCGACTGTAGTCATCAGCGCAATCCAACATCCGGCGGACGCCAGCATTCCAGGCCTGTTTCTTTTTGTCTGGACATCGGGGTGGACGTTTGCCTGTTATGCACTTGTCAGGAATGTAATCCAGGCGTTCCGGAGAGGAAAAACCGCGCAGGGCATCGGCGGACTTTTTTTCACAATCCCGTTCCTTGCCGGCGAAGTCTTTGGTTTAGTTTTCCTGGCGGGACTTCTCAATTTTTTTACGTTTGCCTCGATTATCCTGATGGCGTTGGTGAACATCGTTTTCTTTAACCTCTTGAAAGCGCCGACCTTGCATGGCCGGCAATTGCTGGATGAAATCGAAGGTTTCGCCCAGTTCTTGCGTGCGGCGGAAATTCCAAGGATGCAGAGTTTGTCGCGAACTCCTGAAATGGATCTTCGATTGTTCCAGCAATATCTCCCTTTTGCCCTCGCGCTTGATCTGGAAACAGAGTGGGCGCGCCACTTTGAAAATCAACTCAGCGCGCCCGGACCGCAGGGAGAACATACACACATTCACTGGTACAGGGGAATGTCACCAACCCACACACTGGGATCCTTTTCATCGTCACTCAACAGCTCACTTTCTTCCACGATTTCATCCAGTAGTACGCCTCCCTCTTCAAGCAGCGGCAGCAGCGGCGGCGGTTCTTCGGGAGGAGGAGGTGGTGGAGGCGGAGGCGGTGGCTGGTAACACCTGCCTGATGTACTCTTCACAAAGTTGCTCCGGATGATACGTCCGGAATTCCTCGCCCAACACAGCAGTATTCGTCCGATACTGAGGTGTTGACAAAACTTTCCTCACACTGCGTGCAACCAGCGCCGTTGTCGGCACCTCGGTGTTCAAATTAAGCCCGAGGCGGAAATATCCAACCCGCGCATTGATCTCATTCTTCCCCTCGTGAATACCCGCGACGACCATCGGAACGTTGTGCATGATACTTAGCATTACTCCTCCGTAGCCCCCATTCGTAACGTACACATCCGTGAAGGACAACACATCTTCGAAAGGGATAAAATCCTCGATCACGATATTTACGCAGTTATATTTCGCACGTAGAGTTTCTGTTCCCGACCCGCCTGTCGTGGCAATCACGAGATACTCCGTGTTCTTGAATGCCTCAAGTGTCGGAACAATAAGTTTTGAAGGATCTTTTTCAACAGTTCCTTGCGTGACAAGAATTACTTTTTTGAAACGGTGTGCTTTCAAGTGAAGTTCGGTTTGCGAGGTTCGCTTTGTTCGCAAGGGCAACAACGCACCGATGTAACGGATGTTTGCACCCAGGTCGCTTCGGCGGTACTCGAATCCTGGCGTTCCGCTCTGCAGAAACAAACTCGCGCTCTTTACGAGGAAATCCATTGTGTTACCGCGCGCTTCCACGCCGTACGCAGCCATGATGTTGCGGTAAAGTCGATGTGTCTTACCGAACAATAGAGTATCTGTGATCCACCTTAGCAAACGTTGCTTCGGCTTTCCGAACAGAGAATAGTCCGGTGTCATTCCCAATCCCGGAGGCGCTACATCCACCGAGTTTTCAACGAGTGGAACAACTCCCACCGCAATGACAGGTTTGCGCATGATATGCTTGACAAGGGGAATGGCCGTGAACATCACATCGGCTATCAGCACATCGAAGTCAAACTTTTGATTGATAGCCGATATGTCTTCGAAAAATTCCGGAGCACGTAACACAAAAACATTTTGCAGGTCCAGGTTGAGTCGTTTGATCTGTCCTTTGTGTTTCAATCGCTCCGCAAAAACGGAGTCCAGGTTGAACTGATTGAGCTGCACGGCTTTCTTAAATGGATAATGGTGAACACCGAGCTGCGAGAGTTTGTCGGCATACACATCCTGCGTATACCATCGCACGTCATGGCCGGCATTTTTCAGATGAGCGGCCAGACCGGTCAGGGGATTGAAATGCCCGTCAAAGGGAATACTCGCAAAAAGAATCTTCAGAGGTTTCATGAAATGTTGATGTTGTTATGTGATTGATTCGCGGCCGGAGCCAGGTCCGGTTGTTGTTGGGTTAAACGGGAAAGGGTTTTCGCCGTCGTTCACATATGTTAAGAAAAGGGGGTAAGGGGGATAGGGGTGTAGGGGGTATAAGGGTATAAGGGTATAAGGGTATAAGGGGTGTAGGGGTGTAAGGGTATAAGGGGGATAGGGGTGAGGTAGGGGTTAGTAGGGTAGTGCGTATTTTTGTTCGGCGATCTGGCGGCGGATGCGGCTGAGGGATTGAGGTTTGATGCCAAGGTAAGATGCGATGTAATGTTGGGGCACGCGACGGAGGATCTGTGGATAGTTCTTCAGCATGGTGAGGTATGCCTGCTCGGCTTCCTGATTGCGATTCCTGATCGAGTCGCGAACCAGGGAGTCATACCGATGTTCCATAGCCAGGAGCATCATCTTGGCAAAGGGCCGGCAATGATCAACGAGATAGAGGTAGTGCTTTTTTTCGAGCGTTCCCAGGATGGTATCTTCAACGGCCTGGAGAGAAGTCGTAGTTGGTTCATTGTAAAATATGCTCCGAAGGTCGCCGATGCAGGAGTCCTCGAACTCGAAGCCGACCGTTGTCTCTACCTTCGTAAGGGGGTCGGTATGAAAATGGCGAAGCGCTCCCTGATAAACGTAGCCGCCGTAAGTGGGAATCCGGCCCTGCTTGTATACCAGTTCGCCCTTTCGCAACATTCGCACGTCGCCCACGTTCATGATCATGTCAAATTCCTCCTTGGAAAAAGGGACGATACGGTTGTAGTGCTCCCAGAGGCGTTTGTATGCTGTGCTATAGTCTATCATAAGATCAAATGGGCGTATATACGGCAAATAACCCCGGGAGGTTGTTAATGCCCGAGCGCTTTTTTTAACTTTATTGCCCGCAATTTGCCTATGGAAGGTGTCTTCTTCGAATACCTGTCTCTCATAATCATCATCATCGCCCTGGTGATGCTGGCTAATAAACTGCGGGTACCCTATCCGATTGTTCTGGTTCTGGGCGGCCTCGGGTTGAGCTTCGTCAAGTTGTATTCGCATATCACGATCGATCCGGATCTAATTTTCCTCATCTTTCTTCCTCCGCTGCTGTACGAGGCGGCCTGGCAGACTTCCTGGAAGGATTTCTGGAAGTGGCGGCGAGTAATCACCAGCTTTGCGTTTCTGATTGTCATACTCACGTCATGCGTAGTTGCTTTTGCCTCGAATATGCTGATCCCCGGATTTACCCTGGCATTTGGCTTTCTTCTGGGAGGGATCGTCTCGCCTCCCGATGCAATTTCCGCAACCACGATTATGCGACAGGTAAATGCGCCGAAGTCATTGGTGAGCATTGCCGAGGGCGAAAGTTTGTTGAACGACGCTTCGTCGCTCATCGTATTTCGTTTCGCGCTTGCTGCGATCGTCACGGGCCAGTTTTATTTTTCCGAGGCAGTCGGCACGTTCTTCACACTGATCATTATGGGAACCTTGATCGGGCTCGCGACCGGGCTGATCTTTTATGCGATCTACCAATGGTTTCCAACTACCCCCAGCATCGAGATCGTACTGAGTTTCCTCGCGCCCTATTGCATGTACTACTTCGCCGAACATTTCCATTTTTCCGGAGTACTTTCAGTGGTTGCCGGCGGACTCTTCCTCTCCAGCAAGCGCCACACCATGCTTACTTATCAGGGGCGCGTGCAGGGAACCAACGTCTGGTCTACTGTTGGATTTCTTTTGAACGGTGTAGTCTTCATGCTGATCGGATTACAATTACCCTACATCACAAGCCAGGTGGAAGAGGTGACACTTGAGCAGGCGATCATATATGGAGTCGTGATATCGCTCGTTCTGATTGTGACAAGGATCTGTTGTACGTTAGGGGCCTCAGTCTTCACGCGCATAGCCGGAAGATTCATTACCGTGGCAGACCGCAATCCGGGCTGGAAGGTTCCGCTCGTTTTTGGCTGGGCAGGAATGCGCGGCGTGGTTTCCCTGGCTGCCGCGTTGTCGATACCGGCGTACATTGACGAAGGCCTGGCCTTCCCCTATCGCAACCTGATCCTTGTCATTACGTTTGTTGTAATTCTGGTCACGCTTGTATTTCAGGGTCTGACACTGCCGTGGGTAATCCGGAAAGCGAAGATCCGGGATGAGTCGGCGAACGTCCGGGAGCAGGACCAGGAACTCACCATCCGCAAAGCCATCTCGCAAGCTTCACTGAGATTTCTCGAAGCTGCGAGCGATGGCGAGAAAGAGATCAACGATTATTTGAAGAACCTGGCGGATAAACTTCGGATTGATCTGAATGTCTTCCAGCCCGCCGCCGAAGACTTCAACACTACGAGCAGGGTATTACTTTCCCGGTATCAGCATATCTATTTGGCTTTACTCGAAGAGCAACGCAAGGTTCTGCACAAACTCAATCGCGAAGAAACGTACGATGAAGACATCATCAGGAAATATCTTTCGCTGATTGATTTAGAGGAAATGAAGGTGCGGGAGATGTAGGAGTCAATTCTTCTACTTCTTACCAACGATAATCCCCATCACATCAATACGAGCATCCGTACCATCAAAAGGTTTCACGACCGATTGATCCTTAAACAGCGTGTACTGTAGTTGGTTGTCGTCGTCATATGATTGTGTAACAACAAAAACATTTTCATACGGTGCTATATCCACAGCGCCGATCTGGCCTTCTTTGTAGACCGGCTCGCCATTTTTCTTGTAACTCCCGCCGATCAGGTTCCCCAGTGTGTACACATCTCCATCTGAAACGACAATCTTTGTGACTTGTCCGTGGTTGCCTGGAGATTGGTCAACTTGATTTTTCCATATTTTTACCCATTGATCGTTATCGTTATTTGCCGACGCATAGCCTCCGATGTATACATCCGGTCCGTCAATGGCAATGGTATGGAGGTAAGTATATTTCATGTCGATGGGAAGCTTAATGAGTTTCCCATTTTTCCAGTACCGCGCGCAGACAGAATCGTCCTTCGCTTCCCAGCCTACCACGTGGACATCCGATCCGGATATTGCAATTCCCCTTGCGTCACCAATAAAAGTACCAAGTTCGACGGGCTCGCCATTCTTCCAGTACATGGCTATGTCGGGGATGTCTGTTTTCCCTGTCTCGCCGCTGCCGGCAACATAAATATCGGATCCGGAGGCTATGATTTGCCAGGTGTGGTATCCCAAAGGAAGTTTGGTTGGCGTCCCATTCTTCCAAACAACCACGCCGTTTGCCTGGCCATCTTCGGTGTAATTATATCCAGTTAAATAAAGATCAGTGCCAAGCTGAACCCCATCGCGAACAAATGTTTTAGACCCGGGCTTAGCGCCAAGATCTATCAGCTTCCCATTGTGCCAATACGCAGCGTTGCCGTCGTAACTGCCGTATGCAATTACATCGTAGGGATCGATGGTATTGTCATCACTGTCGCAACTCGCCAGCAATGTACACAAGGTGAGCAACTGGATGAAAGGATAAAGAATAGATGAAGATGCACGCATGATTGAATGTAGATTTGGAACTAAGAGGGTATCGAAAGGAACAATTTAATAGTTCCGCATCAACATGAAGGGCAACGCAGTGACATTTCTTGTAACTTACATTCAATCACCAGCTTAATTTTAAGGATGCATATCAAATGTCTGCTGCAAGGGAGCATTTGACTCCCCTAAGGGTACAGCTTCCTCTGCGTTGCGGTAGAAGCTTCCTAAACGCTCAAATTCCACCGGACCCCCTCCAGCACGGGCATGAAGGGCAGGACGCGCGTGGAAAAACTTCCTGAAAGTTTTTGGACCATCTTCTTCCAAAGCAGACAAGTGCCAGGTGCTCCTACTTCCATGATAGTTGCCACGTCCAACTTTCAGGAAGTTGCAGCGCTGGTCCGCGCGTGGATGCCATCGCAGCTTTCCAGTACGAGTGCAAATGGCAGGACGCACGTGGAAAAACTTCCTGAAAGCTTGTGGAGCTCCTCCTTCCAAAGCAGACACGTGCCAGGTGCTCCTACGTCCATGATAGTCGATACGTTCAACTTTCAGGAAGTTGCAGCGCCGGCCTGCGCGCGGACACCACGACTACTCTCCAGCACGGGGCGCAAAGGGCAGGACGCGCGTGGAAAAACTTCCTGAAAGTTTTTGGACCACCTCCTTCCAAAGCAGACACGTGCCAGGTGCTCCTACGTCCATGATAGTCGATACGTTCAACTTTCAGGAAGTTGCAGCGCCGGCCTGGCGCGTGGATGCCACCGTAGCGCTCCAGCACGAGTGCAAAGGGAAGACCGCGCATGAAGAATCTACAATCAACATAAAAATTTTCCCCGCGCTGGAAATTTTATACAAAACCTATATCTTTCGCTATGACCCTCCAGCCCTTACAACCCGGTTGTATGTATCATATTTACAACCACGCAGTCGGGAATGACGATCTTTTTCTGAAGCCTGATAATTATTACTATTTCCTAAGGCGGTATGATGCATTTATTAGTCCGATAGCAGATACATATTGCTACTGTTTGATGCCGAATCATCTGCACTTTTTACGGAAATCAAGACACGGATTACCATGCCGTTAGGTTCCGTATACACGGAGGGTCAATACATCAGCAAGCAGTTCTCGAATTTGTTCAATTCATACGCCCAGGCATTTAATAAGGAAAACCACCGCAAGGGAAATCTATTTAGAAGCCGATTTCGCCGCGACCTGGTTGATTCGGATGAATACATTACAAACGTTATCAGATACATCCACCGAAACCCCCAACAACATGGTTTTGTCCCGGACTTTCGAACATGGGGATATTCATCTTATAATATTCTTTGTTCACAGGAAAAGACATTCCTCGCCAGGCAGAAGGTCATCAACTGGTTCGGTAATTTGCAAGAGTTTCAAAAAGCGCACCTGGACAAAGGCAAGTTCAATCTTCCCGCCACATTTGCCGCCAATTAATGGAACCCCGCGCGCAGAAAAACCTCACGCCACGACAACTCTCCAAATACGGGCGCAAAGGGCAGGGCGCGCGTGGAAAAACTTCCTGAAAGTTTTTGGAGCGCCTCCTTCCAAAGCTGACACGTGCCAGGTGCTCCTACCTCCATGATAGTAGATACGTTCGACTTTCAGGAAGTTGCAGCGCCGGCCCGCGCGCAGATGCTACCGCAGCTTTTCAGCACTCGCGACGAAGGGCAGGACGCGCGTGGAAAAACTTCCTGAAAGTTTTTGGAGCCTCTCCTTCCAAAGCAGACACGTGCCAGGTGCTCCTACGTCCATGATAGTCGATACGTCCAACTTTCAGGAAGTTGCAGCGCTGGTCCGCGCGTGGATGCCGGGGTGAGATTAGAAAACAAAACCCTATTGTTTATTATATTCGTTTAGCTTTTTCGCCTGCAGTCCTAATTCTATTGAAGTCGGGCTCCCTCAAAACCAAATCGCTGCCTATGATTGCCCACCATTTAAAACTCGCAAGGAAAGCCTTAATCAGACATAAATATTACACGTTCGTAAATGTGTTCGGCCTCGTCTGTGGAATGCTGTCGGTCTTAATCATTGCAAAATATGTGGGCGCTTCCGCCGAAATGGACAGTTTTCACCAACATAAAGATAGGATCTACTCCATTGCGCAGGAACAGTTTATCGACGGCAACTCGAACGGAGAGCAGGCTGGCACCTACCTGGGTATGGCGGACCTTGTCTCTCGTTTTCCCGACGTAGTATATCTTACGAGGTATTCACAGCATGTTGAGTCTCTGGCAATCGCAGAGAGGGATGGCAACCAGTTGTCGTTCACGGAGCAAAATATTTTTGTCGCCGATTCCAATTTCCTGAAGATTTTTTCATTCCCGTTAGTTCACGGGGATCGGGAGACGGCTTTATCCCGCGAGAATTCGATCGTCCTTACTGAATCAACTTCCAAAAAGTATTTTGGTGACAGAAACCCGATCGGGGAAACTGTCACAATACGAGTGTCCTGGGGGCGAGAGACGACTTATCAGGTGACAGCAGTCGCACGCGACATTACCAAACTTTCCCGATTTGGATTTGACTTTCTTATCCCTCAAGGCACTGTCAATGCCGATGCCCTTTGGAATATTCCGCAGTGCTCGCTATTTCTTCTGCTGCAACAAAACGCGAACGCAGATGCTTTGGCTGAAAAGCTAACAAATACTGTAAAGCAGGTACCGCAATTGAACTCGACAAACCGGAAAGTAATCATATCACTTTCGTCAATTGCAGCACCGCAGTTATCCACGGAGGAGTACTTACTGGTTACCGTGGCGATTTTTATCGTGCTGATATCCTGGACAAATTATATCAACCAGATCATCGCGCAATCGTACTGGCGGATCAAGCAAATTGGCGTTTTCAGAATTATGGGTGCGACGAGAAGCAATTTGAATGTCCAGTTTCTGGTTGAATCCTGTCTTGTCGGCTTGATATCTCTTTTCCTCGTTCTCGGGCTTTATATCGGTTTTGAACAGGCGCTGCGAACTTTCACGAATGGGCATCTACTTCCATTATTAGACGATCCCACAGTCATCAATCCTGCATTTCTTGGAATTTTTGCCATCGGGATAGCCGTTTCGATGGTAGCACAGGCCGTTGTTCATTTTTCACAGGACTTCGGCAAAAGCCTGCAAAATGCTTATAGTTCCAAGGTAGGAAATATGGGCCTGCGAAAGGTGTTGGTTGTGGTGCAGTTTTCGATTTCGGCCATACTGATCATCAGCATCTTCGTAATCGGCAATCAGCTCGACTATCTGGACACGCACGACAAGGGTATGAATATGGATAATGTCCTCGTCATCAAAGCGCCCATGACAAGGGATACTACCTGGATTGCAAGAAGAAAAGTACTGGAAGCATTCAAGCAGCGATGCAGGGAATTGCCATTTGTGTCAAGGGTAACATCATCAACCACAATACCGGGAGAGGAGTATCGCAATGAAGCTTATCTCACGCGTCAGGGAAGCACTAGCAAAACGCTCGTTCATCAGAATGGAGTTGATGACCAGTTTTTTTCGTTCTACGAAATAGAGTTTGTTGCCGGGCGCGACTTTATTCCGGACGCAAGAGCGAAGAACAGGCGGAGTATCATCCTGAATGAGACTGCCGCAAAGTCCATGGGTATTTCAGATTACACGGAACTCATTGATGCCAAAGTCGTCGATCACGAAGAACCGGATGACCCCTATTATATAATAGGGATCATTAAGGATTACCACAAGACTTCAATGAAATATGAGGTGCGCCCGATGGCTTATAAATTCAACGAACTGAGAGGTCATAGTTCATTAAAAATCAATGCTGCGTCATTAAATGGATTCGGACTCGCTGAAAGCGCGGCGGCAGTAAAGAAAATCTGGCAAGAAAGTTATCCTGACGCAGCATTTGATCATTTTTTTCTTCGCGACAAGTTCGCAGCGCAGGATAGTCAAGACCGGCATTTTGGCAGCCTCTTCAAGTGCTTTACTGTGCTCTCTGTGATTATTTCCTGCCTCGGATTATTCGGGTTGTCGCTCCTGATTTCCACGCAAAGGCAGAAAGAAGTTGCTATCAGGAAAACTTTTGGTGCATCTTCTGCTGCGATTCTAACAATCTTCTTAAAAGGATATCTTGCTCCCCTTGCAGTTTCGTTTGTCCTCGGCGCCCCCGTGGCATATCTGATGATGGAGCGATGGCTTCAAAATTACGCCTATCGGATTGAAATCGAATTCGGGATTGTGGCTTTGGCGCTCGCAACTCTGTCGGCAGTTTTCTTCTTTACGGTCTCTTATTCGACTATAAAAAGTTCAGTGGCCAACCCAATGAGAGTTTTGAAAGAGTAATGATGCGCATTGCTTCGCGCAGGCCGGCGCTGCAACTTCCTGAAAGTTGAACGTATCGACTATAATGGACGTAGGGGCTCCTGGCACGTGCCTGCTTTGGAAGGAAGCGCTCCAAAAACTTTCAGGAAGTTTTTCCTCGCGCGTCCCTCGCCCCGGAGAGTAGACGTGGCATCCGCGCGGGCCGGCGCTGCAACTTCCTGAAAGTCGACTATATCAACTATCATGGACTTAGGAGCACTTGGCACGCGTCTGCTTTGGAAGGAGGCGCTCCAAAAACTTTCAGGAAGTTTTTCCTCGCGCGTCCCTCGTCCCGGAGAGTAGACGTGGCATCCGCGCGCGGGCCGGCGCTGCAACTTCCTGAAAGTTGAACGTATCGACTATCATGGACGTAGGA
>JBIQIY010000037.1:0-40168 GCA_044507775.1 Flammeovirgaceae bacterium
GGTGGGTGGGTGGGTGTGCGTATGGCAGAATGCAAGCCCTGGGTTCCGGACCAAACACAAACCTATCCGCGTACGCCGGACAGCAACTCGCGTGCATTTTCACGCGCGACTTTTGATGGATTATCTCCGCCGAGCATTTTGGCAATCTCTTCTACCCGGTCGTTGTCGTTGAGAAGCTTGACGTTGCTCACGGTTTTCCTGGCGGAATTGTCTTTGTAAACGAAGTAATGCGTTTGCCCGCGGGCGGCAATCTGCGGAAGGTGGCTGATAGCGATGAGCTGGTGCGAAGTCGCCATCTCTTTCATCAGATTTCCCAGCTTGATGGCAATTTCTCCGGACACGCCGTTGTCTATTTCATCGAGCACCAGCGTGGGCATAGCTGATTTCTCCGCCATCACGTATTTGATGCAGAACATGAGTCGGGAGAATTCGCCCCCGGAAGCGACCTGCGCCAGGGGACCCGGGGGAATACCCTTGTTGGCGCTGAAAAGAATATCGACCCGGTCTGCTCCTGAAGGACCGGGTAGAGTCTCCGTTGATTCGATGACGAGGTTCGCTTCCGGAATACCCAGTTCGTGCAAGAGTTTGACAATCTGGCGCCGCAAAGGCTGGCAGGCCTTCACTCGTGTTTCGCGCAATTTTTGTGCGATCGACTTCACCTCATCCTCGGCAGCATCGAGCGTTTTCTTCGACTGCGCCAGCGCCGCGTCGAGGTTGCCGGTGATCGCTGCTTTTTTCTCCAAGCCATCCTGCAGGACCAGCAACTCACGGACATCATTTACCCGATGCTTCTTCAGCAAGCGGTACAGCGTACTCAGCCGTTCCTTGACAAACTCCGCGCGTTCCGGATCGAAATCGACGTGGGCTTCTTCTCTTTCTATTTCGCCTGCAATATCGTCGAGTTCAAGTCTGATACTTTCCATCCGCTGAAACAGTGCCTCGTATGAAGGCGACCACGACGCGATTGCCTGCAGATGGTTCCGGATTTCAGCAAGCGAGTTCTGCGCGGAAAATTCCGAGTCGTTGAGTGTCCGGAGAATCGCGTGAAAACGACTCTTGATCTCTTCCGCGTGCTCCATGATCTTCAGCTCATTTTCCAGGGGCTCCTGTTCGTTCGCTTCGAAGGCCGCTTTTGTCAGCTCTTCCAGTTGAAAATGAATGTAGTCCGCTTCCTCGCGAAGGGTAGTAGCTTCCGCCGTCAGCTGCTCATAATTCTTTTTTGCTTCCTGGAATACAATCCACGCCTTACCGTAACGCTCACGGATTTCCTGATTCTCCGCGTAAGAGTCGATAAGCCTGAGCTGGAACGACTGGTTGCCGAGTTCCAGCGTTTCGTGCTGCGAATGTATATCCATAAGCCGGCTTCCCAGCTGTCGCAGTGTGTCCAACGTCACCGGGGTGTCGTTGATGAACGCCCGCGATTTTCCACCCGGACTTATTTCCCGGCGTAAAACGGTTTCGTGCTCGTAGTCGAGGTCCCGCTCCTGAAAGAAAGTCTTGAGCCTATAAGCCTTGATGTCGAACACTCCCTCAATCACACACTTCTCATTGTCGTTCCACAGGACTTTCGTATCGGCGCGGTTGCCCATCAACAGGCCGATCGCTCCCAGCATGATGGACTTTCCCGCCCCGGTTTCCCCTGTGATTACATTCAGATGGGAGGAGGGTTCCATCTCCAGGGAGTGGATCAACGCATAGTTTCTTATGGTCAGATGCCGTAACACGCTCTACTCTTTAAAATCAACGTAAACCTCCGCAATATCTTCCAGGGACAGGTTAACCGGATCCAGTCGCATGTTCACGAACTTGAGTTCCGCATCGGTGATCGATTTCAGTTCGCCAAACAGGACGGTGCGGTTCGAGAGTACAATACTGATTTTTCTACCGATGAATTCTTTTAGCCGGTTTCGCATTTGTTCGAGAGTATTCAGCCTGAGCTGGCGACTGACCATAGAGTTGTAAGTTGTGAGTTCTAAGTTGTAAGTAAGTTCTAAGTTATGAGTCGTTCCTTTTACTTACAACTTACAACTCATAACTTACAACCTAATTCCGGATGATTTTTTCGTATGCGCTGCGATTGGACGGATCGATTGCGGTGATGATATCATACGCCTGGCGTCGCACCTGTATGTTGCCGTCCGAGAATATGTTGGCGAGTTCTTTGCCTTTCGCATCGAAAAAGCTCACCACCAGGATTGCGTTTGGATTGATATCTCTCACCTTCTTGATCTCGCGCAGGCCGTTGAGGATGACCTCCCTGCTTTGGTCGGGATTCGATTCAAATGTATCGAGGCCTTCCCTGTGATAGTGGTAGATTGCTTTTCGCAGATCTGTCATTTGCGGGTTGTTGAGGTTTTCAACCACCCAGTACCGGTTGCGATTGCTGCCCAGCGCCTGCCATCCGATGTTACCCGACTGTTGCGCATTGTTGACCACGGCAAGCGCGCGCTGAAAATAGGGTGTCCCCCCCAGTTCACTATAGGAATCGTAGTCGAGCCCGATGATCACGTAGGCGTAAAAGGCGAGCATGGAGGTCAGGTTGCTCGTAAACGTGTTGTCGTTATATTCGAGGGGCATCGATTCGATGTATTCGAACTCCCATTCACGATCCGCAAAATTGAACAGCAGGCTTGTGTACGTGCTGTTGAACACCGGTCGCGCGGATTGCACCTGAACGGACGCGGAAAAGCTGCCGATCGCCGGCATCTTGGTGATGGTGATCAGGAAATTGCAGAGGATCTTTTCGTGATTCTTATAGGTATCGTTCGTCCACTTGCGCCCGTTCATGAATTGTTCTATTGCATTCTCCATGTCTTTGAAGATACCCGCATCCGAAGTCTGGATCTGCGAGGCGTTGATGGAGACTGCACAGTTAAGTTCCTGGCTATAGCCGGCCAGTGGAAGCGCAAAGAGGAGGGACCAGATTATTTTACGCATGGATCTTCTCAATTATAGCCTGGACAATGTCGGCGGCTACCTGTTTTTTCGTCTTGAGTTCAAAGGTCGCCTTTTTGTTGCCATCCAGGATGGTCACTTTGTTGGTATCATGGCCGAAGCCGGCTCCGTCGTCGTTCAGGGAGTTCAGGACAATGAGGTCGAAGTTCTTGGATTTCAGTTTTCCCAGGGCGTTCACTTCTTCATTTTCGGTTTCAAGGGCGAATCCCACCATTAGCTGACCATCGCGTTTGCGCTTGCCCAGTGCGGCGGCGATATCATCCGTCTTCGCAAGCTCGAGAGTGAGATCTGCATCCTTTTTCTTGATTTTCTGAACCGCGACTTCCCGCGGTCTGTAGTCCACCACCGCAGCCGAAAACACGGCAATGTCTGTATCGTCGAAGACTTCAGTGCATGAATCGAGCATCTCCCTGGCAGTCGTTACATTCTTAACGTGAATACGGGGGTGTGCCGTATGTTGGTTCGTCGGTCCGGCGATCAAGTTCACCTCTGCCCCGAGGTCGGCCAACGCTTCGGCTATTGCGAAACCCATTTTCCCGCTAGAGTGGTTGCTGATATACCGCACAGGGTCCAGTGGCTCCTGTGTTGGCCCCGCTGTTACCAGCGCTTTTTTTCCCTGTAATTTCTGATTTGACGAAAGGAAAGACGACAGTTGCCGAACAATATCTTCCGGCTCCGCCATCCGCCCCAGCCCGGTTAACCCGCTGGCCAGCTCGCCATAGCCCGGCTGAATGAGATGGTTACCGTACTTGAGCAGGGTTTGAAGATTGTTCTGCGTGGCCGGATGCTGCAGCATGTCGAGGTCCATCGCAGGCGCCAGGAAAACCGGACAACGCGCCGACAGGTATACTGCCAGGAGCAGATTGTCGCAGAGCCCGTTTGCCATCTTCGCCAACGTGTTGGCGCTAAGGGGGGCGATGACAAGCGCGTCAGCCCAAAGGCCCAGTTCGACATGATTGTTCCACTGACCAGTCTTGTCCCGGGTGAATTCCGTAAGGACCGGATTTTTTGAAAGAGTCGACAGCGTGAGCGGCGTGATGAAATCAAGGGCAGCCGGAGTCATAACAATCCTGACCTGCGCTCCTGCCTTGACCAGCAGTCGCGCGAGAAGCGCGGTCTTGTATGCTGCGATACTGCCGCAAACTCCGAGAATGATTTTCTTGTCTTTGAACACGCGCGGGAATTACGGATGACGAAATACGCAGGAACAAGGCTAACTACAAGGATTGACCGTACGCCCTGCGGCTGATGCTAATCCAGCTTTTCTTCAAGCTCGCTCCGCAGGCGGTAGTTCAGTTTTTCTTCCAAAAATTCTTCCGTAGCGGTCGTAGTGGGCTTGGGCAAGCGCTCATAAAACTTCGAGATCTCGATCTGCTCGCGGTTTTCGAAAACTTCCTCAAGATTGTCAACGGTGGTCGCGAACTCCGCAAGTTTATTATTGAGCTCTTCCTTGATATTCACCGCGATCTGACGAGCGCGTTTGGAAATGATCACAACGGACTCGTACACATTGCCGGTCTGGGCTGCGATCTTATCAAGGTCGCGTGTGATTACTGATGATTGTACTGCCATATATTTACGAATTTGTGGTCTTGGATGAATTTACTTTTTCCAGGCTCTCTGCATAAAGTTTCTCCGCATCCTTCAGGAAGCTGCTCTCCGGATAACGGTCAAGGAACTCCAGATAATGGTCCACAACCGCTTTATATCGCTCGGCTTGCTTCGAGACAAGGCTTTGTTCTGCAAGTTTGAACTCGGATAGGATTACGAGGTAGTAGGCTTCCTCGATATATTTCGAGTCCGGGAAATTATCTTTGAAGTTGTTCAGAGCGACGATTGCGGCCTTGTAATACTTCATCTTGTAGTATTGCCGCGCATTCTCAAATCCCTTTTTCTCCAGTTTTTGCTGGGTAGTCAGAATCACCTGGACGGCCTGCTCCCGGAATTTACTGTTCGGATACCGGTTGATGAATTGCTGCATGGCGGCCATTGCGTCGATGCTGCTGCTCTGGTCCAGGTTAGGGTTCGGCGAAGATTGATACAGGGAGTAAGCGTGCATGTAGCGTGCTTCTTCGGCTAGCGAGCTTCGGCCATAGGTCTCGTAGAAGGTCTTAAACTGCTCGGAAGCCAGCAAATACAGCTTGTCATAAAACTGACAGTAGGCCAGGTAAAACTGCACTTTTTCACCTTCGGGCAATCCCCGTACGATCGGAAGGATCTGTTCAAAAAGGACGGATGCCCGATAATAGTCCTTCTTTCCATAATAATTGAGGCCCGCTTCGTACTTCACCCGCCAATCCTGGCTTTTTTCGATTTTCCTGAAATTGCTGCAGGCAAAACAAAAAAGGAGAATAAGAATGAAGCTGACTGGTATTGATACTTTCCGCATAAGCCCGCAAATATAGTATAAACAGGATGAACAGAGAAACGCGTTCAGATCCCTCATAATAATAATGAGGATGGAAAAAAACAGGATTTAGGCGTAAAGAAGGGGGATTTATTTCTTGACGATGAGCTTTCTTGTTACAACTCCCTCATTGTCAAGATATAGCGTATAAAAATATATGCCCGCATTCATTGATTCCGCGCGGATCTTTACCTTGTTTTCGGCGGCCGGCAGGTCGTATTCCTCAATGGCGTTTCCGAGGATATTGTGAATGATGATCTTGGCCTCGACATCGTCGTTGATGATGTTGTAATCCACGAACGCATAGTCGACAACGGGATTAGGGTAGACATCGTGAAGGATGATCTGCGGGTGGGTGAAGATATCCTGTTTATAGGATCGTTCCTCCACCGCGAAGTTCAGGTCAAATTCAATGTTCTCCAGCGTATTGCTGCGGTTGAAAACCATATACCGGGCGGAGCTGATGCCGTTTGCCAGGCCGGCATCCAGCGCGATTTCGAAGTTTGCGAGTGTTTCGCGCGGGTCCAGGCGTATGAGAAATTCTTCAACGCGTTGATCCAGGCAGTTGTTATTGGGGCAAAAGTAGTTTTTTTGCGTGCCTCCGAGGTTTGCGTTTATTCTCCGGATAACAAGGGTAAGCTGTTTATCCGAGGTGTTTGTGATCTTGAGCGGGACCTTGACGGTTTCGCCGATATGACCCTTGTATACGTCCTGAATGTTCCCAATCTCAAAGGATTGGGCACTCAGCTCGAAGGCCATCGCGAATAAAAAAACCGTCCAGAGAAGTCGCCTCATTTATATGTGTTCACGGATTTCACAAAATTTAGGGTTTTTAGCCACTCCTCATAGTTTTTTCAGACTTTTTTTGGAGTTGAGGGCAATATAAAATGGCCTCTTCCGTTGCGCAAGCCCTCGTTATACCGGCGGTCAGGGCGCTTTTTTTTCGAAAATCACAGTCTTACAAGGGTAAGGATTTAAGCGGCCGCAGTATCAAAAGTTCTCATCACGGCCGGTTTAATTGCGTACGGCTGTTTTTTTCGACCTCCCGTCATCTCTTTCGACGCGTAAGTTTGCCAGCTTGATTGATTTTTTTATAAACGGCCGTAGCGGCAGCTTTGTGTCAAACAAAAACTAAACTACACTATGAAAAGAATTTCAACTGTTTTGATGTTAGTCGCTATTACGGCGGCTTCGGCTGTTGCGCAGGAATTTAAACCTTTCCGCGTTGGTATTGGACTTGGCTATGCGAGCCCGAGTGGTGACGGCGCCAAAGCGGGAGCACTCTTCTATCTTGAGCCTGGTTACAGGGTAAGCGATCAACTCCTCGTGAATCTGCGTCTGGAATGGGCGGCAATGGCAAGAGGAATCGAAGGCGCGGATGAATCTGCTGACTTTGACGTATCTGCAGCCGGTTCGTATACAGTGAACGGTCAGTATTATCTGAGCAACAACACTTTCCGTCCTTTCGTCGGACTGGGTCTTGGAATCTATTCAGTTGCGGCTGCCAGCGCATCTGTTGACGGTCAAAACTTATCAGTGGGCGCGGATGCTTCAAAATTCGGCTTCTACCCCAGAATTGGTTTCGATGCTGGCCATTTCCAGTTTTCGTTGGATTACAACATCATTCCTGCGATCAAGGAAAGCTATTCAGTTAGCTTCGGCGGTCAAACCATCACTAGCGAGTATGAGCAGAAGACCAGCTATTTGGGTATCCGTATCGGTGCCTTCATCGGCGGAGGTAAGAACTAATCCTCCTGCTTAAACCCCATAAAAAAATAGAGACGGAAAACGTCTCTATTTTTTTTGTCCTCACTCCAGGGGTTGACTCACCGACGGGGAGGAGTCCTCCACTGGCGGCGGTTTGATTTTGCTTCTGACCACCTCATCACGGCCGGGCCTGTTATCTGCCCTCCATTCAAATCCCTTAAGAGTCTTTTGCTCTTTCTTCAACTCATGCGGAGGGATGAAGCTGGCTTCAGGTCTTACATAGAAACTCAGGTTGTTCACCTTTCCCTCCTTGAACCGGATGGTGATGTTGCTGCAGATGATCTTGTTCATTCCCATAAAGGACTGGTCATCATCATTCAATGCGAAGTACAGACTTTCGCCGTTACCTTCAACGATGACGCGACTGATGTTCTGGCCCGAAAATTCCGCTGTCATTTCACGTCCCTTGATCTGATTGAAGTTCTTCAAGGTGTCCTGGGAGATCACAAATGCGTTGTCCAGGAGGAACATTCTGCTGATGGTATTGTTCTCGATGAGCATGCTGATGGAGTCCGCGGTGAGTTGATTCCCTTGTGTCCAGAGCACCGGGTCGTTGTAGAAGTAGATCATGGAATCGATGGCGCGGTATTCCAGGGAATCGGCGAGTCCCTGCAGATCTTTCTTGTAGATCTTGACCCCGTGATAGGCGAGGATCCGCTTTTTCTCAGGGTCGTTGCTGTCAATGGAGACCAGTGTATCCGCCGTCATAAAGAGCGTGTCTTTATCTTCGGTGATCTTGGCGATAAAAGCCTTGTCATAGACCTTTGTAATTCCTTTGTCGCGGAAGTAATCCGATGACTGGCCGTAGATGATCAGATTCTCTTTCTTGGAAGTCATCACGACGTTTCCGCGGACGCGCGCGATGTTTCGGATGGCGTCCAGGTCATACTCGTCACCTTTGATGGTGTAATCGTCGTTTTCGCCAGTACCTTCCCTGAGATCTGAAACTTTGGTGATTGTATTGTACACTCCACCCTGGTAAACGGCACGGCTACTGTCTTTGTTGATCACGGTTGTTTCCGAAACAAAATAGATATCCTTTGTGCGTGAGTTATACTGCATGCTGTCGGCATACATCGTGTAGTCCGGGTTAGTCACCTTGACATTGTCTTTAAACGAGGCGAGGTTCGTGTTCGCTTCGTAGTAACCCTTCTTGCTTGTGAGCACGTTGATGCTGTCCACCAGGCGTCCGCCATTGAAGTAGTAGGCCAGGTTGGGCCCGCGTGCGTAGTCGAGGTAGTGCGTATAGAGGGTGGCAGTCTTCAGCTTGGTGAACACAACGTTGCGCCGGAATTTTGCCGTCTTGTTGTCGCCGTTGTAAATGAGGCGCGACCCTGTTATGGTAATGGAGTCACCCTCGAGGATTCTGACGTTTCCGAATGCTTCCAGGGAATTTTCCTGACGGTAAAAGTGGGCCGAGTCGCAGTAGATCGTGGTCTCATTTTGCGTGAAGACAACGTTGCCGATGAGGCGCTGATACCGCAGGTCACCTTTTTTTCCGGAGCGCAATACATCGGCATCCTTTAGCCGAACGCGCTTCTGGGCCTGAGCGCCTGTGACGATCGCCAGGAGCATGGTGACGGCGAAAAGCCTCTGAATAGTGGCCGGGATCCGGGAAACGTTCATCGTAAATAGTAAATTTGGCCGTGGTAGAGCAATTATTAAACCATATACATCGCCATACGCTGTGCAAAACTACGGATAAAATCCTTGTGGCCGTGAGCGGCGGACTGGATTCCATGGTCTTGCTGCACCTGCTGAAAGAAGCGGGCTACCGCCTGGCTGTTGCGCACTGCAATTTTCAACTGCGCGGGAGTGATTCGAACGGAGATGAGACCTTCGTCAGCGACACCTGCCGGCAGTTAAAGATTCCCTGCTTTGTCAAGCGATTTCAAACAGAAGAGCACGCAACAACGCGCGGGATATCCGTTCAAATGGCCGCGCGCGAGTTGCGTTATCAATACTTCGATGAACTGGTCAAGGATCATGGATTTGATCGCATGGCAACGGCGCATCATTTCAGCGACACGATTGAGAGCGTCTTCATCAACCTCGTACGTGGCACCGGAATGGACGGATTGCGGGGTATCGCCGTGAGCAAGCAATATGTCATCCGCCCGATGTTGTTCGCTACTCGGGAGATGATCCGCGAATACGCTTTATCAAAAAGTATTGCCTGGCGTGAAGATGCGAGCAACGCTTCCGACGACTATCAGCGGAATTTTCTTCGTCACCACGTGATACCCAGGCTGAAGGAAATGAATCCCGCCTTTGAGGAAGGTTTCCGGCAAACGCATGAACGCCTCCTCGGCGCGCGCGAGTTTGCGCAGGCATGGATCGCCGACCTCCGCTCACGGATTATCGTGGCGCGCGACGATACGAGTATGACGCTCGACATCGCTAGAATCCGGGAATCGCCGTCGCCTGCTGTTCTCCTTTGGGAACTGATCAAAGAAATCGGTTTCAAATTCGATCAGTGCAGGAAGATCACAAGTGATCACCAACCCGGGAAGGTTTTCTTTTCCGATGACCATCAGTTGCTGGTCGATCGGAAGTATTATATCATTGATCGGAAACACGAGAATGACATCGTTACGCAGGCGATCGAGCAGGGGCAGCGTCTTGCCGGAAATGGAGTAGTAATGCTCGTGATGCGGGAGGTATTATCGCAGGACTTCACCCTTCTGAAAGATGCGGCTGTCGCACAACTGGACGCCGACCGATTGACATATCCACTGTTGTGGAGGAAGTGGCAGGCGGGTGATTATTTTGTTCCCCTTGGAATGCGGGCGGAAAAAAAAGTGAGCGATTTTCTCATCGATCTGAAAGTTCCGTTCAACAGCAAAGCGGATATCACGCTCCTGGAGTCCGCTGGTGAAATTGTGTGGATTGTCGGCCACAGGATCAGTGACCGCTATAAAGTTACGCCCGGGACGAATCGCGTGTTGGTGATCGAGGCTCAGGAAACGACTGACTGACCATGTGCCTGAGCCGTATTGGATCACCGCATATAAACGGCTTTATTATTTCACAAATCCACTGTAATTGATAAATTGGCCCCCGTTATAAAAGGCCATCCGTCACTGTACGGTTACATGGCGGCGGTCGTGCACAACCGGGTGCCGTGCGCGATGGTGCCCCTTCTGATGTCTAAAACTTAAAATCTATAAATTATGAAAGTTACTGTAGTTGGCGCCGGCAATGTTGGCGCGACGTGTGCCGATGTGCTCGCATACCGGGAGATCGCGAATCAGGTCGTGCTCGTTGATATCAAAGAGGGCTTGGCAGAAGGAAAATCTCTGGACATCTGGCAAAAGGCGCCCATCAATCTTTACGATACAAGGACCATCGGGTCAACCAACGATTACGCGAAGACCGCGGGGTCCGATGTAATTGTGATCACTTCCGGCCTTCCGCGCAAGCCGGGAATGAGCCGCGATGATCTCATCGGCACCAACGCGGGCATTGTCAAGACGGTCACTGAAAATGTTGTTCGCCACTCGCCGGAAGCTATCATCATTGTGGTTTCCAATCCGCTGGACGTGATGACCTACCAGGCCCACCTGACGTCCAAATTTCCGCGCACCCGTGTAATGGGTATGGCGGGCATACTTGACACGGCGCGCTACAGGGCATTTCTCGCGGAAGCATTGAACGTCTCACCAAAGGATATCCAGGCAGTATTGCTCGGCGGGCACGGCGATACAATGGTTCCCCTTCCACGTTACACCACCGTTGCCGGAATTCCTGTAACGGAATTGATAGACGGAGACAAACTCAATGCTATTCTGGAGCGGACAAAAGTCGGCGGTGGCGAACTCGTCAAACTGATGGGTACTTCGGCATGGTACGCACCCGGATCCGCGGCTGCGCAAATGGTAGAAGCCATCGTCCGTGATCAGCGCCGGATTTTCCCAGTCTGTATCAAACTGGAAGGCGAGTATGGAATCAATGACTGCTATCTCGGCGTGCCGGTTGTGCTCGGTAAGAATGGTATCGAAAAGATCATCGAACTGGATCTCAACAAGGATGAAAAGGCATTAATGGAAGCGAGTCGCAAGGCGGTGAAGGAAGTAATGGATGTACTGGAGCGCCTGGGCTGACCGATGACAAAAGCAACTGGAGCCCCATGTTTCCGACGTGGGGCTTTTTTGTTTTCACGGTTTTCCACGATACGCTTCAATAAAGTTTTGCTTCTTTCAAAAAAAGCATCATTTTTAATGATTGGCTTTGGCGAGTGCGGCGTGACGCCCCGCGCTTGCCGGTCTTCTGTCAAGGGTGAGCAATTATTATTGTTTCCCCGGTGACAGGACAGCGTCAACCATCAACTGAATAAAACCACCACGGAGATCATGCACCAATTACAGTTCTGGGATTACATTGTTTTTCTCGTTTACTTCCTTATTGTAGCCGTTTACGGGTATTGGATTTATAACAGAAAGAAGAAAGCCAAAGCGGACTCCAAAGATTTCTTTCTGGCGGAAGGTGCACTGACCTGGTGGGCTATCGGCGCCTCGCTTATTGCCTCGAACATTTCGGCTGAACAATTTATAGGCATGTCGGGATCCGGATTCAAGATGGGACTCGCGATCGCGACCTACGAGTGGATGGCTGCCGCAACGTTGTTGGTCGTTGCGATCTTCTTCATGCCGATTTACCTGAAGAACCGCATTTATACGATGCCGCAATTCCTGACGCAGCGGTACAATACAACGGTCAGCACGACGATGGCTGTGTTCTGGTTGTTGCTGTACGTCATAGTCAATCTTACGTCTATTCTTTTTCTTGGTGCGCTGGCGATCAGTACAATCTCCGGGTTGCCATTGATGGCATGTATGGTCGGCCTGGGTGTGTTCGCCATCATCATTACACTCGGGGGGATGAAAGTTATCGGCTACACCGATGTTATTCAGGTATTCTTCCTGACGCTGGGAGGGTTGGCGACTACTTATCTCGCACTCGAGCTCGTTTCGGATCACTACAATACCACGGGTGTAGTGAAAGGATTTTCCATCATGATGGACCGCGCCAGCGATCACTTCACAATGGTGTTCGACCAGGAAAATCCCAACTACCTCGACCTTCCCGGGTTGACAATCCTGCTCGGCGGTATGTGGATCGTAAACCTGAATTACTGGGGTTGCAATCAGTACATCACGCAGCGCGCGCTGGGCGCGGATCTGCCAACGGCGCGCAACGGTATTCTCTTCGCCGCGTTCCTGAAGTTGCTTATGCCTGTGATTGTCGTGTTGCCCGGTATCGCGGCTTACGTGTTGTACCAGGAGGGTTTGTTCCAGAGTGAAATGCTGGATGAATCGCAGAGTATCAATCCTGACCGCGCGTATCCGGTGCTGCTAAACCTGTTACCCGTCGGGTTGAAAGGGTTGTCGTTTGCGGCCCTTACTGCAGCGATCGTGGCCTCGCTTGCGGGAAAGGCGAACAGTATCTCCACGATCTACACGCTGGATATTTACAAGAAATTCATCAATAAGGATGCTACCGAGAAGCACCTGGTGGCGGTAGGTCGCATTGCGATCATCGTTTCGATGTTCCTCGCAGGGTTGATTGCGCCGTTCATGGGAATCGACAAGAAGGGAGGTTTCCAGTACATCCAGGAATACACGGGGTTCGTTTCGCCGGGTATCTTTGCGATTTTCATTCTCGGATTTTTCTGGAAGCGGACGACGGCGCGCGCGGCACTCGTGGCGGCCATCATTACCTTCCCGCTGTCGCTGTTCTTCAAGTTTATGCCCGATTTTGTTGACCTTTCGCTTCTTTCGAAATACGGGTTCAGCGCGCGAAATCCTGAGTCGGCGATTTTTGAAATTCCGTTTCTCGACCGGATGGGATTTGTCTTTCTCATTGTGGTTGCCGTCATGGTAGTGATAAGCCTGGCCGATCCGAAGAGCAGGAATAATCCGAAAGGTCTTGAGATTGATTCGAGTATGTTCAAAGCACACCCCGCGTTCACCGTCGGCGCAGTGGTTGTCTGCGCAATACTGATTGTGTTGTATACGGTGTTCTGGTAAAACGTTCTCCCCGTCCTGAGCCGCGCGGTGGATTCCGCGGGATGACAGAGGCGAAGGATCCCGACAGCGCAAGGGCAGGATCTCAAAACGAGCACGCGCTGCGTTTGGGAGATCCTTCGCCGTCGCTACAGCTCAGAACTCCACCGCGCGGCTCAGGACGGCGCTTCGCCTGATCAAATCAATCCCACCAACACATTCGGGAACACGCCTAACAGGATGGTCAGCAGCACGCTGGCTGCGAGGATGACGGTGTGGCGGATAGGGACCTCGATGATGACGCCTTTTTCCGTGGACTTCAGGTACATGGCCACAATAATTCGGAAATAGTAGTAGATACCCACCAGCGATGCGACCACAGCGACGAGCACCAGCCACACATAACCACTTTGGAACGCGACGGTGAAGAGATAATACTTCCCGAAGAATCCCGCCAGGGGAGGGATACCTGCCAGGGAGAGAAGCGAGATGCCCATGCAAAACGCGAGATAGGGATTGCGCTTAGCAAGCCCGTTGAAGCTGTCGATAACGGCGTTTTGATCTTCCCCTTCGACGTTGTGCAGTACGGCAAACGCGGTGATCGTCGCCACTGAATAGGCGACGACATAATACAGAATGGCGCTGGAGGAAATATCATTCATCGCGACCAGGGAGATGAGCAAGTACCCGGCGTGCGAAACGCTGGAGTAGGCCAGGAGTCTCTTGACGCTGTGCTGGTGCACGGCGGTAATGTTGCTGACCACGAGCGTGAGCACGGTGATCACCTGCACGATGTTTACCCATTCGCTGTACACGGGCGCGAAGCAGGTAGAGAACAATCTGAAGAAAGCGGCGAAGGCGCCGATTTTTACGATCGTCGCCATGAAGGCGGTGATGACAGTAGGAGAACCTTCGTAAACGTCGGGGGCCCAGAAATGGAAAGGGACCGCAGACATCTTGAAGCCAAGTCCGACGATCAGCATCACAAGACCAGCATACAGCCACGCAGTCTTATCCGTGCCGGCTGCGATCGCAGAAGCGATTACATTGATGTCGAATGAACCCGCAACGCCGTAGATGAGGGCAATCCCGAACAACAAGAAACCTGTTGCGAAGGAACCCATGAGAAAATATTTGAACGACGCTTCGTTGGAAAAGATATTCCCGAAATTACTTCCCGCCAGTACATAGAGGCTGATGGAAAGGACCTCGATTCCCAGGAAGAGCATGGCGAGGTTCGTATAGGATACCATGAACACCGCGCCGACGAGCGTGAAAAGGATCAGGGCAAAGTGAGCTGTGACATTGCTGTGGCTTTCGAAAAAATCTTTCGACATCAGGAACCAGAGTACGGCAATCAGGGAGAGAGCTATGCTGAAGGCCACCGCATAATTGTCAAAGGTCAGCATGTTGCTGTAGAACGCTGTTCCCTGGTTCCAGTCAAATACAAGCAGAACTGCAGAAGCGACCAATCCGAGGATCACTACCGGGAAGAGATATCTCTTCAGATTGAAGACCTCCGCGAGCAGGGAGATGATGCCTAATCCTGTAATGACAAAAACTGAATTCACGTTTCGATGGTTTTTATGCGTTCAATAATGCGTTTATCTTCCCGCCTGGTACGTCGACAGGATTGTCAGTAAATTATCAACCGCTGTTTCTGACAGCTTCAGCAGGGGCGCGGGATACACACCGATCAGGATTACCATTACAACGATCGGATACAGCACCCACTTTTCCTGCCTGTCGAGATCTGCGAATACCCTTGTTGCCGGGCTGGGTTCTCCCAACGCGGTGAACTGGAAGGTACGCAGCATGTAGACCGAACTGAAGATCATCGTCAGCCCCGCGAATGCGCCGTGGTAGGCATCGAACTGGAACACGGCGTTGATCAAAAGAAACTCGCCTACAAACCCGCTCGTTAACGGCAGGGCTATGCTTCCAAGAACCAGAACGATAAAGGTGCTGGTGAAGATCGGCGCACTGTTCCGTATCCCTCCGAGGCTCGGGATCTCCTGGGTGGACGTGCGTGCGATGATTATATCGATTACATAGAACAACCCCACAATCACGACGCCGTGGCTGATCATCTGTATCATGGCTCCCTGCATCCCGATCCGGTCGAGCGTAAAAATTCCCGCGGCGATGAGGCCGACGTGTGCAATGGAAGAATATGCCACCAGTCGCTTGAGATCCTTCTGAATGACTGCGAGGAATGACGCATAAACGATGCCGATCACTGAGAGGGTCAGGGCGGTGGTTCCCCATTTGTCCACGCCAGCCGGTACCAATGGAATAAGCCAGCGGATAAGTCCATAAACTCCCATCTTCAGCATGATTCCGGACAGCAGCATTGTTCCCGGCGACGGCGCTGTGTGATAGGTGTCGGGTTGCCAGGTGTGAAAAGGGAATACAGGCATTTTTACCGCGAAGGCGACGAACAACGCCCAGAATAAAATTCCTTGTGTAGATGCCGGAAGACCCTGGCCTGCGGCGTAGAGCGCCTGAATGTCAAAGCTGTGACTACCCGGGGTCTGGAAATATATGTAGAGCAGGCCTACGAGCATCATGAGACTTCCCGCCAGCGTATAGATGAAGAACTTCAGTGTCACCGGTCCGCGGTTGACACCGCCCCATCGCAGGCAGATAAAGTAAATCGGAATGAGCGCCATTTCCCAGAAAATGTAGAACAGGAAACCGTCCAGCGCGCAGAAGACACCGACGAGTGCCATCTCCATAAAAAGGACCAACCCATAGAATGACGGTGCATTCTCGTATTGGTGTTTAAAGGATGAAAGAATGATCAATGGCGTTAGCACCGTGGTCAGCAGAACGAGCATCAGGCTAATGCCGTCGACTCCCAGCTGAAAGCGAATACCCAGCGAGGGGATCCACGAATAGTCTACTGCAAACTGTGTGCTTTCCGCATTGTTGAACAGCATCAGCATAACCAGGGAGATGGCGAGTTCAATGACGGAGGCCGTCAGCGCCCATTTTTTTGCTTCGCCTGTCTTGAGCGCGAAGAAAACCAGCGTGGCGACCAGGGGCCAGAAAATCAGTAATAGCGTCAACATCTCTTATGGTTCAATGACAACTCTAATTGCGTTTATGTGTAACTTCTCACGAGCATCAAAATAATGATGCTGATCACCATGGCAAAAATGTAAAACCCTGTGTTTCCTGTTTGTGCCAGGCGCAGCGTCTTGCCTCCCCAGGTGATAACCCGGCCCGCGCCATTCACAATCCTGTCGATCAGGAGTCGTTCGATCAGCGCGTCCATTGCCTTTGCCAGGAAGTGCAAAGGTTTCAGGATGAGGCTCTCGTAAATTTCATCCACATAATACTTGTGATATACCACTCGGTGAAATGAGCTAAGCGCAACACCTTCCGGCGTGGGAATCTTTTTATCTTTTATGTAAAGTTTGTAGGCCACGAATATCACCACAAGCGTGAGCGCGACCACCAGGGCGATCAGGAAGTACTCGGTCGCGTGCGACAGGTGATGCGGTTGCTGAAGCTTTGCCGATGCCTGAAAGACCGGAGCGAGGAAATTGTTCAGAGCGTGGCTGCCTCCCAGAGCTGCGGGAATTCCGAGGAACCCGCCCAGTGCTGAAAGTACCGCCAATACGATCAATGGAGTCGTCATCGACGAAGGAGACTCGTGAACGTGGTGTTGTACCTCATCGGTGGCGCGGCTTGTTCCTGAAAAAGTCAGGAATAGCAATCGGAACATGTAGAATGCCGTGAGCAGGGAGGCGAACAGTGCCAGTGCCCACACGATCTTGTTGCCTGCGAAGGCGCTTGCCAGGATCTCGTCCTTGGAAAAGAATCCCGCAAAAGGAGGTAAGCCTGAAATAGCAAGCGTTGCGATGAGGAAAGTCGCATAAGTGATGGGAAGGTATTTTTTCAATCCACCCATGGCGCGGATGTCCTGTTCTCCCGACATACCGTGGATTACGCTTCCCGCGCCGAGGAACAGCAATGCTTTGAAGAATGCGTGTGTGGTCATGTGAAACAGGCCGCTTGTGTAAGCGCCCAGTCCCAGTGCCAGGAACATCAGTCCGAGTTGGCTGACCGTCGAGTAAGCGAGCACCTTCTTGATGTCGTTCTGGGCGACGGCGATGGTAGCCGCCAGCACGGCCGTTGCCAGGCCAATGATTATGATAAGGTTGAGCGTGAGAGGTGAAAGCGTATACAGGATGTTGTTCCGCGCAACCATATAGATACCTGCCGTAACCATGGTGGCGGCGTGAATGAGTGCGGATACGGGCGTGGGTCCCGCCATGGCGTCCGGGAGCCACGTGTACAGCGGGATCTGCGCACTTTTCCCGATGGCCCCGACGAAAAGGAGAATCGTGATGGCAGTGATGACGCCCGAACCCGTTGCAAACTCGGTCGCTTTCGCGAAAACTTCCGGGTAGGACAACGAACCAAAGTGCATGAAGATGAGGATGACGCCAAGTATGAGCGCCAGATCTCCAATGCGGTTCATGATAAAAGCTTTCTTGGCGGCGTTGTTGTATTCCGTGTTCTTGAACCAGAATCCAATCAGCAGGTAAGAACAAAGACCCACGCCTTCCCATCCTGCAAACATCAGGAGGTAGTTCGAGCTCATCACGAGGAGCAGCATGAAGAAGATAAAGAGGTTCAGGTAGGCGAAGAAGCGATTGAATCCTTCATCACCGTGCATATATCCCGTTGAATAGACGTGAATCAAAAATCCCACACCGGTAATGATCAGCATCATCAGGATGCTTAATGGATCTACGAGGAATGAGATTGAGACGGTAAGGTCGCCTGCTGTAATCCATTCGAATGCGGTTGCCGAGATAGAGGTCTGGTCATCGCTCAGGCTGAAGAATAATACGACGGAAAACAGGAAGGAGAACAGGACGGAAGAACATGCGATGAGCGCAGCCAGCCAGTTGCGCAGTTGTTTGTTGAGCAGGGCTATGAGTAAAAATCCTGAAAGCGGTGCGAGTGGGATTAAGCCAACGATCAGATCCATTACCATTTAAGTTTGTTCAATACATTAATATCCGTGCTGCGCGTGTTGTGATAGATCACGACAAGGATCGCGAGTCCAACGGCGACTTCCGCGGCGGCTACGGCCATGACAAAGAACACGAACACCTGTCCATCGCTGTGTTGGTGGTAGCCTGACAAGGCGACCATCAGCAGGTTGACGGCATTCAGCATCAGTTCTATGCACATGAAAATGATGATGGCGTTTCTTCTATAGAGTACCCCCAGGACGCCGATAACGAAGAGCGCGGTGCTGAGCCAGACATAATAGTTGAGTGGAACGCCCTGGATGGCCTGGCTTACCGAATCATTCATTGGTCAACTGTTTTACATTGGAGATGCTTGCCGGTTCATTGCCGGGCGACCTTCCTTTAGAATTATTCACCGCCTTGCGGGCCGCGCTGACGGGTGTTTTTCCCAGCATAACGGCGCCTACCATGGCGGCGAGCAGGAGGATTGAGACGATTTCAAAAGGGAGTAAGAACTCATTGAAGAGCATTTTCCCGAGGTTTCTCACCAGGCCTATTTCCGAGGTGGTCCCCAGCTGAACGTTCGCGGTTTCTGCTCCTTTGAGGGCACTCACTATTACCAGCATGAGCAGTCCGCCGGAAATGACGGCGGCGAACTTGACGATAGTTTTCTTATGCGGTTCAGTTTCCTTGTTCAGGTTCAGCAGCATGATAACGTAGAGGAACAGCACCATGATAGCGCCGGCATACACGATAATATGGACGGCAAAGAGAAATTCCGCGCTAAGGATCAGATAGTGCCCCCCGACACAAAAGAAGGTGATAATCAGATACAGGACGCTGTAGACAGGATTTTTGGAAAACACCAGCATCAGCGCGCTTAGAATCGCGAGAAAAGAAAGAAAATAAAAGACGTATAAAGTCACGCTACCGGAGGATTAGCTCAATTCGACTGCAAACCTATATTATTTTAAAAAACTTCCCGAAAGTTTCTGCAATAGATCACTTATTATGGGCAAATCGTGGGTTTTTCTTGAATTCCAGCACCGCCTTGGTCTGGCGCTTGGAAACGTCGATCCGCTCGACTACCGGTTCCACGAGTTTATCCTTCCCATAAATAAAGTCCTCCCTCTGAAATTCTGTCGGCACCAGGCGGTCTGTAAGGAATATCGCCTCCTTGGGACACGCCTCTTCGCACAGGCCGCAGAAAATGCATCGCAGCATGTTGATCTCATAGGTGGCTGCATAGCGCTCTTCGCGATACAGGTGTTCCTCGCCCTTCTTGCGCTCAGCTGCCTGCATGGTGATGGCTTCCGCCGGGCACGACACCGCGCACAGGCCGCACGCAGTACACCGCTCCCGTCCCTGGTCGTCGCGTTTCAGCACGTGCTGGCCACGCCATACGTCGCTGAACTCGCGCTTGGTTTCCGGATATCGCACCGTCGCTTTCCTTTTGAACAGGTGTCGCAAAGTGATCTTCACGCCAGTGAGAATAGCCGGCAAATAGATCCTTTCCGCAAAGGTCATCTCCTTTTTCACCACAACTTTCGATCTTCCACTAAGTGATTCCATAAGTCCTTTGTCTAGTCTGCCAATATGATCACGACGGCCGTCACTAACAGGTTGGCGATCGCGAGGGGGATGAGTCCTTTCCATCCGAGATTCATTAACTGATCATAGCGGAAGCGGGGCAGTGTCCAGCGTATCCACATGAAAAAGAAAATGAAGAAAAATATCTTGGCGAACAGCCCGATGGTCCCGATAATGGTAATAGCATTTTCGCTAAGTCCCAGGTCGTTCATGAACGGGAAGTTGTAGCCTCCGAAATACAATGTGGCCATCACAGCCGACGAGATAAACATGTTGATGTACTCGGCGAACAAGTAAAAGCCCAGCTTCATACTGCTGTATTCGGTGTGATAACCGCCAACCAATTCGGTCTCCGTTTCGGGAAGGTCAAAGGGCATGCGGTTACATTCCGCGAAAGCGCAGATAATAAAGATCAGGAATCCCAGCGGCTGATAGACGATGTTCCACATGTTCCAGTCGCTGCCAACACCGCCGCCCTGCATCACCGTGATCTCCTTCATACTCAGGGTGCCGGTAACCAGGATGAGCGCGATGATGGATAAGCCCATGGCCAGTTCGTAGCTAATCATTTGCGCCGATGCGCGGATCGCGCCGAGCAGCGAGAACTTGTTGTTGGATGCCCATCCCCCGATCATGATGCCATAAACGCCGATCGAGACGACCGCGAAGACGTACAAGATGCCGATGTCTATGTCGGCAATCTGCAGGCTGTAAGTTACGCCGTTGATCTCAAGCGACCCGCCCCAGGGGATTACGACTCCTGCCATCAGCGCCGTCATCATTGCGATGCACGGGCCGAGGATAAACAACGTCTTGTTCGACACGTTCGGGATGATCTCCTCCTTCATGAAGAACTTGATACCATCCGCCAGGGGCTGCAGTATCCCGAAGGGTCCCGCGCGGTCCGGGCCGATGCGGTCCTGCATGAATGCTGCCACCTTTCTCTCGAAATAAGTAGAATACATGGCGATCAACAATGTGACTCCGAAAATGACGGAGACAAGAATCAACTTGTAGATCAGGAAATCGCTCATGAAGGTGTGTTATTGGATTCGCTTAATGTCTTACCTCGCTGAAACTTCAATTGGCGTTCAACATCGAGCTTCAGCTTCTGAAGGTCGACTCGCTCGTAATGGTTCTGCGCGATGACGGAGCTGCGCTTGATGTGGCGTGGACCTTCCACCACCCAGTCGTTGAGGTTCTTATGGTCATACCGGCACTCGTTGCAGATAAATTCTTTCACTTCCCCGAATTCATCCTTGCGTGCGGTGACACGCAACACTTCTTCGCCCTTTGCCCACAATACAACCTTGCCGCAGCATTTCGGGCAGTCGCGGTGCGCATCCAGGGGTTTGGTGAACCACACGCGGCTCTTGAACCGGAATGTTTTGTCGGTCAACGCGCCTACGGGACAAACATCGATCATATTTCCGGAGAAGTCGTTATCAACCGCCTTTTCAATGTAAGTACTGATCTCAGCACGATCCCCGCGATTGAGCACGCCATGAACGCGGTTATCGGTGATCTGGTCGGCGACATAGACGCAGCGATAGCACAGTATGCAGCGCGTCATGTGCAGTTTGATCTTGTTGCCGATCTCGTGCGGCTCAAAGGTGCGCCGCTCTTCTTCATACCGCGTGTTGGCCATACCGTGCGCATAAGAGAAGTTCTGCAAATCGCACTCGCCGGCCTGGTCACAGATCGGGCAATCCAGCGGATGGTTTATAAGCAGAAATTCCACCACACCCTTGCGCGCTTCTAACACGGCAGGGTTGGTGATGTTTTCGACCACCATGCCATCTTGCACGCTCGTGATGCACGAGGGCACCAGCTTAGGCATCGGACGCGGATCCTTGGCAGAGCCGGCGGCAACTTTTACCAGACACGCTCTGCACTTGCCTCCGCTGTTCTTTAATGTTGAATAATAACACATCGCAGGAGGAACGATCTCTCCACCGATCTGCCGGGCGGCCTGAAGGATTGTCGTGCCTTCGGCGACCTCAGTCTCTATTCCATCTATGGTTACTTTTAACATGTTCGTTTTTTTTGACACTAAGACACAAAGACGCTAAGACACTAAGGCCTTTTTTCGTGACTCTGATTGTAGCGTCACATCCTGATGCGCTTTATGTCTCAATTATTTCTTCTTTTAACTTTTATAGTGCCTTCGTGTCTTGGTGCCTTCGTGTCTTTGTGCCTAAACCACTGCATCGCACGCACCCTCTCACTACTCACCACTCACTACTCACCACTCACTAGCTCACCATTTCCACCGGAGTCTTCTCTGACACAAAAGGCTCCTTTTCAAAATGATTCCGGTCCTTCACCTTCTCCGGATACTTTACGTGGTATTCGAATTCTTCCCTGAAGTGGCGGATGGCGCTGGCTACGGGCCAGGCGGCGGCGTCACCGAGGGGACAGATCGTGTTACCTTCTATATTTCCCGCGACGCTGACCAGCAGGTCGATATCGCGCATGTGGCCGTGGCCGTGCTCAAGTCGATGCAGGACTTTTTCCATCCAGCCCGTTCCTTCGCGGCAGGGACTGCATTGTCCGCAGGATTCGTGGTGATAGAAGCGTGCGAACGTCCAGAGGTTTCGCACGATGCACGTAGTGTCGTCCATTACGATAAAGCCACCCGAGCCGAGCATAGTTCCGGTCTGGAAGCCGCCGTCGGCGAGAGACTCGTACGACATCAGCCGTGGTTCGCCCTTCGCTGTCTTCAGTATGAGTTCGGTCGGCAGGATCGGGACCGATGACCCGCCGGCGATAACCGCTTTCATCTTGCGACCTTTCCATATGCCTCCGCAGTATTCGTCAGAGTAAATGAACTCTTCTACGGGAAGGCCGAGTTCAATTTCGTAAACGCCCGGTTTGTTGATATGACCTGAGGCGGAGATCAGCTTCGTGCCCGTGCTCTTGCCCACGCCGATCTTCGTGTATTCGTCACCACCCATGTTGAGGATGTGGGGAACTGTCGCGATGGACTCCACATTGTTTACAACGGTGGGGCAACCGTACAAACCGACGACCGCCGGGAACGGCGGCTTGTTACGCGGGTTTCCGCGCTTGCCCTCCAGGGATTCAATCTGCGCGGTTTCCTCACCGCAGATATAGGCGCCGGCGCCCGGATGAACGTATACTTCGAGGGAATAATCGGTGCCGAGAATGTTCTGGCCGATAAACCCTGCGGCGCGCGCTTCTTCAATCGCCTGTTCCAGGATTGGGAATATCCACTTGAATTCACCGCGCATATAGATGTAGGAAGTATTAGCTCCCAGCGCGTAGCTGGACACGATCATCCCTTCGATGAGTGCGTGCGGGATGTATTCCATCAGATAGCGATCCTTGAAGGTTCCGGGCTCGCTTTCGTCTGCGTTGCAGATGAGGTATCGCGGTTTGTTTGACTTGCGGTCCAGAAAACTCCACTTCATGCCTGTCGGGAATCCTGCGCCTCCTCGTCCGCGCAGTCCCGATTTCTTCACTTCGTCGATCACCTGATCCGGAGTCATGGTTTTCAACGCTTTCTCCACGGATGCATATCCTCCCTGTCGGCGATAGACTTCGAAGGTTTTTATCCCGGGCACATCAATATCTCTTAACAATAACTTCCTTCCCATGTCACTTGTTTAAATGCGCGTTTTGAAGATCCGACAGAATGCCGTCCAGCTTTTCGCACGACAGGTTTTCGATGTAGTGCTCGCCGACCTGCATCATGGGCGCTGTTCCGCAGGATGCAAGGCACTCGACTGTTTTCAGGGTGAACATTCCGTCCGGCGTGGTTTCGCCGTCTTTGATGCCGAGCTTGTCTTCGAGGTATTCCACGATATCGTCGGCCCCTCTTAACATACACGTACCTGTTCGGCAAACTTCCAGAACACACTTGCCGACCGGCCTCAGGTTATACATCGTATAGAAGGAGGCCACTTCATATACTTCGATCGGCTCGAGGCCGAGAATTGAAGCAACGTAGTCCATCGTCTCAGGACTGAGCCATCCGCCAAACTCCGCCTGTGCAATATGCAGCACGGGTAACAACGCCGACTTCTGTCTGCCCTCCGGATAACGCCGGATGATCTTCTGCACCAGCGCCATTGCGTCTGTTGAAAATTGGGGTTTTGAGTTACTCATCTTGCATTCGTCGAGCGCGGCTACAAAATTCCCACGCCTATTGGTTATTATCTATACCGAACTCTGAAGAGAGCTACATTCTTCCAAATGCGGCATCCGTATCAGATTCCATTTTTGTCAACTGTTAACTTTCAAGTGTTAACTATTCACTATGCATCCAGCTCACCAGCAATCACATTCATGCTACTGAGGGTGATGATCGCGTCGGAAATATTCGCGCCCCTGATCATCTCCGCGTATGCCTGGTAATATATATAACAAGGTCTCCTGAAATGCAGGCGGAAGGGTGTACGCCCCCCGTCGCTGATCAGGTAGAAACCAAGTTCTCCATTTCCACCTTCCACGCAGTGGTAGACTTCCCCTTTGGGAACATCCGTCTCGCCCATCACGATTTTGAAGTGATAGATGAGTGCTTCCATGTTATTGTATACTTCCTCTTTTGGGGGAAGGTAAAAATCAGGAACGTTTGGAGAGAAGTAGGGACCTTCCGGCATTTTGTCGACCGCCTGGCGAATAATTTTCAAACTTTGCCACATCTCCTCCTGGCGAACCATGAACCGGTCGTAGGTATCGCCGTTCAATCCGACCGGGATGATAAAGTCGAAGTCCTCATAACTGCTATACGGATTCATGACGCGAACGTCGTAATCGACACCCGTAGCCCGCAGGTTAGGACCTGCGAAACTGTAGTTCAGGGCGCGCTCGGCGCTAATTGCGCCTGTCCCAATTGTGCGGTCCATGAAAATGCGATTGCGCATCACCAGGTCTTCGAACTCTTTCAGCGCTATCGGATATTCTTTCAGAAACTTCTCGAGCTTCGCCCACGCCTTGTCTGAAAAGTCGCGCTCAAATCCGCCGATGCGGCCAATGTTTGTCGTAAGTCGTGCTCCGCAGATCTCTTCGTATATCTCGTATATGAGTTCCCGGAACTGGAACAGGTACACGAATCCCGTAAGGGCTCCGGTATCGACGGCAATAACGGTATTGCAGATCAGGTGATCGGAAATGCGCGCGAGCTCCATGATGATTACCCGCAGGTACTGAACGCGCTTTGGAATTTCAGCACCGATCAGCTTTTCTACCGTCATGTGCCATCCTATGTTGTTGATGGGAGCCGAGCAGTAGTTCATGCGGTCGGTGAGCGGCGTGACCTGATAAAATGGTCTCCGCTCTGCGAGCTTTTCAAAGGCGCGGTGTATGTAGCCGATCGTTGGCTCCGAGTTGATGATCACTTCTCCGTCGACCGTGAGCACATTCTGAAAAATACCGTGCGTGGCCGGGTGTGTAGGGCCCAGGTTCAGCGTAGAATATTTTTTCTCCTCGACGCCTGTGGATGTATGAATAATGCTTTCGTCAGCCATGATTTATCGTCCAAACATAATGTCGCTTTTATCCTCGCGTGTCTGATCTTCCAGCGGATATTCCTTCCGCAGGGGGAATATGATCATATCTTCCACATTGAGGATCCTTCTCAGGTCGGGATGTCCTGTAAATTTTACTCCGAAGAAGTCGTAGGCCTCCCGTTCCATCCAGTTGGCGCCGGCGAAGATATTCGTCACTGTGGGCGCTACCGGATCTTCCTCGGGCAGAAATATTTTGATTCTCACCCGCCAGTTGTTCACCAGGCTGTGGAGCTGATACATCACTGCGATCTGTTTGTTCTCGGGATAGTGGATTGCACAGAGGGTGGTGAGGTACCGGAATTTCGCCACGGGATGATCGTACAGATGCCGGATCAGGTCGATAATACTTTCTTTCCTGAAATGAACAGTCAGGAAATCATAGTTGGTTTCGATGGAAAGAATATCGCTTTCAAATTTCTCCCGGATGATATCAACAATCTGTTCCTGAATCGTATTATCCATTTTGCGTCTTATTCGATGCCATATTTGTTCAGCATGGCTTTGTATTCGGGAGAGTCACGTCTCCGCCTGGATTCATTTTCCACCAGGTGCTGAATTCTCATAATGCCGTTAATGATCTGTTCGGGACGTGGGGGGCAACCAGGAACGTATACATCCACGGGAATGATCCTGTCAATTCCTTGCAACACGCTGTATGTGTCGAAGATGCCGCCGCTGCAGGCGCATGCGCCGACGCTAAGGACCCACCTGGGTTCGGCCATCTGTTCGTACACCCGGCGCAGTACCGGCCCCATTTTCTTGGCGATGGTGCCCATGACCATCAGCAGGTCGGCCTGCCGCGGTGAGAAGCTCAGTCTTTCGGATCCGAATCGGGCGAGGTCGTAGTGAGCGCCCATTGTTGCCATAAATTCAATTCCGCAACACGAGGTGGCGAAGGGTAAAGGCCAGATCGAGTTCTTGCGCGCCATACCCACAACTTTGTCGAGGCTGGTCGCGAAGAATCCCGCGCCTTCGTAGCCGTCGGGTTTTTCAACCAGTTTTATATCAGATGTTTTTATCGTCGTTGATTCCATGTTCGATCATTTTAATCCTTCCACTCCAGCGCCTTCTTTTTGATGATGTACACGAATCCTACCAGCAGCAGAGAAATAAAAACCAGCATCTGGAGGAGGCCCGTAACGCCAAATTCCTTAAAATTCACCGCCCAGGGATACATGAAGATCACTTCCACGTCGAAGAGCACGAAAAGGATCGCCACCAGAAAATACCGGATGGGAAAAGGCGCTCGCGCGTTTCCTTTCGACTCCAGTCCGGATTCAAAAGACTCCAGTTTGATATCCGTTTTCCGCTTCGGCCCCAGCCAGTGCGTGGCCACCATCGTAAGACCGATAAAGCCCGCAGCAAGGAGAAACATCAGGGCGATCGGCGCATAATTCAGCAAACTTGCATCACTCATAACAACACTGGTTTACAGGCGGCCAAAATTAATTCTTATTTTCAGTAGAAAATATTATTAGCGCCAATATTCTCACATTTCTCAGCAACAAATAACTGCCGAGTTTGTTGAAATTCGCTTGGAAACAGTGGATTTTCCCGTCGGTCGCGGCTCGTATTGACCATGTTCGGGTCAGTGCTCTGCAGATCGTTCTTCCTCTCTTCGATTTTCAATCGGTTGAATGCGCGAATGATTGAAATTATCTTTATTAGCTTACATTTGCTGAAATTCTAACATTGTTACTCGGCCAAAAAGTTCAGGCAGTCGAGGAGGCGTTTCAACTCCTTCACCAGGAAATGTCAACGTTTCAGGGATGGTCGGGACTTCACTGTAAATCAGGATGTGGCAAGTGTTGTCGAAAGCCCGACATTGAAGCAACTGTTCTTGAATTTCTTCCTCTCGCATATAGCTTTTACAAATCCGGGACTGCAGAGGAATGGCTGCAAAAACTTCAGGAGAATTCCGGCGCATACTGTATCCTGTTCAAGGCGTCGGAGGGGGGATCCGACTTATGCACACAATATGCCTACAGGGGGCTGATTTGCAGGCTGTTCGGATTTTCCGCCCGCACGAACAAATATGCGAAGCGCGAGTTTGTAAGCTGTCTGACGATCAAGACCGAGCAAGCTGAAAACTATTCGGCCACGGTTGGTCTGATTCTTGGAGGCAATACCGTGCCGGTCATGAATCAGTACTACATGCGACTGTTCGCGATCGACCCGGATCTGGGCAGGCAGTTTTTCCCCATCAATGAAGCTATCAAACGCGCTATTGAAATCGTTATTCATCACCACGCATATGAAGGCTAGGGCCATCATCGCCCCGATCGTTCTGGCATGGCTGTTCTCGACTGCGGCCCATGGCCAGCAAGCGGATACCCTCAATACCAAGCCGTTCGAGCGATACTGGACCAAACCCCGGCTCGTGCCGAAGATTGGACTTGGTATCCAGGAGACGGCGTTCGTCGAGGCGGGTGTTGCATGGCAGCAAATCTACATTCACCCGTTGAGTCTCGCATCAGCCGGGCCCTATCTTACCATCGACGGCATGATTCGCGACGACAACGTCGTCATCGGACCGAAGCTCGGATATGAGGTCACGGCGGGCCTCTTCGGCGTCGCGGCGGATTTCACTTGTTATTCGGATTTTGACCGGAGCGCGTTTGTGTTCACACCACGCGCGGGCATCAGCATCATGGGGTTTGTTGATTTGTTTTACGGGAGGAACATCGGGCTGTCGGATTTTCAGTTCGGATTTGTCGACAAGAACAGATTTTCACTCGTCTTCAATCTCAACCGTGATTATTTCAATTTGAAGGAGGCTCCAAAGCGCAGTCGGGCGAAGTAAGTGGCTGTCCACTATTTTACTGCGAGGGTAGCACTGAGCACCTGGAAAGCGCCCTTGAACAGATTCTTCACAGCGATGGGTAGGGAAGTCTGGGGTTTTGCTCGCAATCCGGTAAGGCCCTCGCTGTCAGGCTTGTGAATCCACAGCGTGAACGCAATCACCAGGGCGACGAGGATGCCGATGGCTACGGAAATGGCTCGAAGGGTTATGGGCTGCTTCACGCGTTTTGAGTTTGCCAATGTTGTGCCAGTGTTAAAATAATCCGTTTTGAGGGCTGTTTTGACCATTTGGTGCCTTGTTTCCTGTTCAATTCTGAACAGGTCCGGTTTTGTTTCGTACAATGGATACCTCGTCCAGGCCCGGCGGTTACACGCAGCTCGTGAAAAAGATTAATGGGCGGCAGTCATTTTCTCCGTAATTTCGCCCTTGTGTACAAGATGATGAACATGAGAAAGTTTCTTTTCGCAGGGTTAGCGATCACCGGCCTGTTGTTGCTGACGAGCCTGACGGCGCTTGCCCAGGAGGCTAGTGCCGTGCAGTGGTTGACCTTTGAGGAGGCTGTCGAAAAGTCGAAGACTGAGAAAAGAAAGATATTCATCGACGTCTACACGGACTGGTGTGGGTGGTGCAAGGTTATGGACAAGAAGACCTTTAGCGAGCCCGCGGTGGCGAAGTTGCTGAATGAGAAATATTATCCTGTGAAATTCAATGCTGAGCAGCGCGAAGATGTGACTTTCAGGGGAACGACTTTTCGGTTTGTACCGTACGGGTCAAAAGGCACACATCAGTTGGCGGCGTCGCTTCTTCAAAATCAGTTGAGTTACCCATCTGTTGTCTTCCTGAATGAGGATTTCGCCATCATGCACATACAGAAGGGCTATACGCAGGCACCGGACTTCCACAAGCTTGCAGATTATTACAGCGCTGACTATTACAAGACCAAGCGCACGGATGAATGGGAATTGCAGTACCGGTCGCCGTTCTAAAAAACAAAAGCCACGTAAAACGTGGCTTTCCAGGTATTTTATTCTGAAAAAAATCAGTTGTTATCCTTTTTCTGCTCTTTCCTGACTCTGAGGAAATCAAGATAGCCGAGCGCTGTGGCGAAACCGATCAGCACCGCGATGATGGTGATAAATGTACTTGCTCCGTCTCCGATATATTGTTCAAACATAGTCTGTTGTGTTTCACCACAAATCTAGTTGATTTACGGGAATTTCGAAGGGAAATTTAGGTTAAAATTGCGCATACGTTTGCAAATGTTTCGCGACATCAGCCGGGCGATAGCTGCCCTTGCAAATTCATTACTTGGGCGCTATACCCGGTGATGACATTGATTGGCGTTTGACGTCTCACGTCTCACGATTAACGACCTTGATTAACGATTTAACGACGACTATGTCCAACCTGTTATTATTGAGCAACTCGACCATGCCCGGTACCAGTTTCTTTACCTGGCCGCAAATCCATGTCAAAGATTTTTTGGGCACGGAAGTTTCCGAGGTCGTATTTATCCCGTTCGCAGCGGTTACATTGTCGTTCGACGCTTACGCGGAAACTGTTTCGCGTGCTTTTGAGGCGATGGGGTACAAAGTCAATTCCATACATAGCGTAGCCGATAAAAAATCCTTGATCCGCGATGCACAGGCGATAGTCGTTGGCGGTGGAAACACTTTTGCGTTGTTGACCAGGATGTATGAACACGACCTGTTGGATGCCGTGCGAAGCCGCGTCGCGGCTAATTCGCCTTATATCGGGTGGAGTGCCGGCGCAAATCTCGCGAGTCCCACTCTGAAGACAACCAACGACATGCCTATTGTCATGCCCCCATCATTCGAAGCGCTGGGTTTGGTGCCGTTTCAGATTAATCCGCATTACCACGAGCTGAGGTTTCAAAACCAGGGTGGTGAGACGCGCAAGCAGAGATTAGAGGAGTTTCTCCTGCTAAATCCCGATAGTACCGTGCTCGGGCTGCCGGAGGGGATGTTCGCACGGAGGAATGGTGATATCCTGCGCATCGGCGGCGACGGCGTCGCAAAATTGTACACCGCAGCAAAACCCGTAACTGATCTCCGGCCGGGGATGGAGGCGAGTTACTTGCTATCACCCAACTTCCCATCCTGAGCGGCGCCGGCTTTCGCGGGGGGCGAAGGACCCCCGTTCAAGTTACTGCGACCTGGCAGAAGGCTGCGCTTCATACTAAGAGAAGAACCCCTTCGAAGAGTTGCTTCTCTTGCGTTGGCTGGGTCCTTCGCGCGTCCGGCGCACGGCCAGCGCTGCTCAGGATGGGAATAATGGAGGGGCGCCAAGCCAGCGCGGCTCAGGAGGAATTAAACCAACTTCCTCCTCCGATCCAGAAAGAAGAAGTTCACGCAACCGATGATGACGATGACGCCGAGTATTCCGAGGGTGATGTAGAGCCGCGTGTTGCGGAGGACGAGCGTTTTGATCTCGTCTTCCTTCCGCAGGATCTCAAGCTGGCGTTGCGCCTCCTGGAAGTCGACGACCATTTCCATTTGGGCGATGTTGCGGCTGCTTTCCTCACTATAGATCTTTTCACGCATCTCGTCGTATTTTAGCTGCATCTCGTAAGCCTCCTTCCATTTGTTTTGAATTGAAAAATTTTCCGCGCTGGCCTTGTAGATGGCGGGAAGTGCGGAAAGAGCCTGGAGTTCTTCGCTCGTTTTCTGTGCCTCGACCAGGTATCGCTCGGCATTTTGGGGTTGGCGCGCTTTTGTATAGGTAATACCCATGTTTGTCAGGGTATTGAGGATACCGAGTTTGTTGTTGTGCTCGCGCTCGATGTCGAGCGCCTTCTGATAATACCCGACAGCCACCTGGTAATTGCCCTGGTTGAAATAGATGTTTCCGACGTTGCTCAACGGATCTCCGAATCGCACGCCATTCTTTTCGCTCAGGGAGTAGGCCTGCGTGTAGTAGTCGAGGGCTTTGTCGTAGAGATCGATGTCCTGATACAGGTTGCCGAGGTTATTAAGGGATCCGATGAGGCGGAAGGGGTCGTTCAATTCCTGGAACATCTTGTACGATTCCTCAAGATAGCGCATCGCCTGCGCGTAGTCTTTTTTGATAGAGTAAATATTGGCGATGTTATTTTTCGTCGTAGCCACTCCTTCCTTGTTACCCAGGGAATCGTATAAGGATAGTGAAGTGATATAGTATTCGAGCGCCTTGTCGAGTGCGCCCTGGTTGCGGTAAGCGACGCCCAGGTTGTTATATGAAGCCGCCATTCCGCGCTTGTCGTCGATTTCTCTGGCGAGTAACAGGGCCTCGCTTGCGTACGACACCGCTTTCACGGGATCCGAGCGCAAGTGGCCGCGGAAAAGTTCATTGTAGGTTTTTACTTTGGCATCGCCCTGGACGGTGTCCAGCAGGGCCTCGAGGCTGTCCGTGTTTTGAGAATAAACGGGACTATAAAATAGCGGCGAACATGCTATTATTAAAGCGAGAACGAGCTTTGGGGTCATAACGGTACAGGCTCAGAAGTGTTTTACAAGTTAGTGACTATTTGCGGATTGACAACCGCTTGGCTGTCCTGAGCCCAGGGTTGGGTTTGAGCGGTGGGAAAGGGCGAAGGAGCCCGCGAACGCAAGAGAAGAGTTTCGTTCGTGGAGGTGTGGAAGAGTAGTTCAAAGGGGAGTCGGCTCTTGCGAGGTCGGGATCCTTCGCCTTTAGCCCACCTCAAACCCACCGCGCGGCTCAGGACAGGCTTAACTAAAAAATATGCAGCTTCTCACATTCACGGACAAAGGAATCTACTGCGCGCGGGCAGGTGTTTATATAGACCCGTGGAAACCGGTGGAGCGGGCTGTGATCAGTCATGGCCATTCCGACCATGCGTATGCGGGCCATCACCATTACCTCTGCACGACAGGAGCAATGCCCGTGATCAGGCACAGGCTTTACCTGGAGGAGCGGTCGATCCAGGCTTTGGACTACGGAGAACATATTTCCATCAACGGAGTCGATTTCTCTTTTCATCCCGCCGGCCACATTCCGGGGTCAGCGCAAGTGCGCGTGGAATACAACGGCGAGGTCTGGGTCTTCTCCGGCGATTACAAGTTGCAGAACGACGGGATCTCCACGCCGTTCGAGCCAATCAATTGCCATGTGTTTATCACGGAGTCCACGTTTGGGCTACCGGTCTACAAGTGGAAGGCGGCCCGTGAGGTGTTCGGCGAAATCAACGAATGGTGGATGAAGAACCAACGCGAGGGAAAGACGTCGGTTATCACCGGTTACACGCTGGGAAAGAGCCAGCGGATCCTGATGAATGTCGACGCTTCCATAGGCAGGATATTCACGCACGGCGCGGTCGACTCAATTAACCAGGTGATGCGCAGTCAGGGGATCGTTTTGCCGGACGCTCCACGTGTGAGCGATGCGATACCGAAAGCGGACTTGAAGGGAGCATTGATAATTTGTCCGCCGTCCGCAGTGGGATCGCCGTGGGTACGGCGATTTTATCCCTATTCCCTGGGCGTAGCGTCCGGGTGGATGAAACTTCGCGGCACGCGACGACGGCGAGGAGCGGACCGCGGATTCGTGCTGTCCGACCACGCCGATTGGAATGACCTCAACAAAGCAATTACCGCGACAGGTGCTGAGAAGGTTTTCGTAACTCATGGCTATTCCGAGATCTTCGCCCACTGGCTGAACAGCAAAGGCATCGAAGCGGAGGAGGTGAAGACGATGTTTGAAGGGGAATTGGGGGAGATGGCTGAAGGAGTTTCAAATCTCAGCGAGGGCCTGTCGTGAGCGCGCGGCTGTTTCGCTCTCTCTCTCTCTCTCTCTCTCGAAATACCAGTCCTGAGCCGCGGGTGGGTTTTGTGCGCAGGCTTCGGCGAAGGATCCCGCAAACGCAAGAGCGGAAACTTCTTCAAGTGAGAATGTGGTGTGGAGATCTAAGGAGAGTCGGCTCTTGCGAGGTCGGGATCCTTCGCCTTTAGCCGACACTCAGTCCCACCCGCGCTCAGGACTGGTATTTTAAGGAGGGGAGGCTCGCGGCTCAGGGCGGGCATTTCAAAAAAGGAGAGGCCCGCGGCTAGCACACATTCTAATAGACAAAATGAAACACTTCACCACCCTCTTCACCGACCTCGACCAGACCACCAAAACGCTGGCGAAGATCAAGGCATTGATCGACTACTTCGGGAAGGCCTCGGATCAGGATAAGCTGTGGGCGATAGCGTTGCTTTCGCATCGGAGGCCGAAGCGGACGGTGAACACCACGTACCTTGCGCAATGGGCGAATGAACGCTCGGAGTTGCCAGCATGGCTATTCGAAGAATGTTACCATATCGTGGGCGACCTCGCGGAGACGATTACACTCGTGCTTCCTTCGGAATATGAGCCATCCGATTTTTCTCTGACGTACTGGATGGACTTTATCAAGGCCCTGGAAAACAAAGATGTCGAAGAGAAGAAACAACAGATCACGTGGGCGTGGCAGCGCCTGAATGAACAAGAGCGTTTTGTCTTTAACAAGTTAATCACCGGCGGTTTTCGGATCGGCGTCAGCCAGCAACTGATGGTGAAAGCCCTCGCCCGGTACGCCAACGTCAAAGAAAGTACTGTGGCCCATCGGCTGATGGGGAACTGGTCACCGGACATCAATGTCTTTGACGAACTCGTCTACACGACCGATGAAGCCGATATTTCGCGGCCATATCCTTTTTATCTGGCTTACGCGCTAGAGGTGCCTGTTGAAGAATTGGGCAATCCGTCCGAATGGATGGCGGAGCGCAAGTGGGATGGCATCCGCGGCCAGGTCATCGTGCGGAAAGGACAACTGTTTGTGTGGTCGCGCGGAGAGGAGCTCGTCACTGACAAATACCCGGAGTTCCGGGCGATGCTGACCCTGCTACCGGACGGCACCGTCGTCGATGGCGAGATCATGCCATTCCGGAACGGCCAGCCGATGTCTTTTAATCATTTGCAAACGCGCATCGGACGAAAGTCATTGTCGCAAAAACTTCTTGCGGAGGTTCCCGTCGCATTCATCGCGTACGACGTGCTCGAGTATAACGGAGAGGATATACGCCAGTGGCCGATGGACGCCCGGCGGAAAAAGCTGGAGGAACTTTGTCCTCCTGCGAGCAACGTGTTGCGGCTTTCGCCGGAAGTGGATTACACCACCTGGGATCAGCTGGCGGACGAGCGCCGGAAGTCCCGCGAATTTCTCAGCGAAGGGATTATGTTAAAGCGACGAAATTCGATCTACCGCAACGGCCGTCGGCGCGGAGACTGGTGGAAGTGGAAAATCGATCCCTTTAGCGTTGACGCTGTGTTGATCTACGCCATGCGTGGCCATGGACGGAGAGCTAACCTCTACACCGATTATACCTTCGCGGTGTGGGACGGACCACAACTCGTGCCCTTTACAAAAGCGTATAGCGGACTCACCGATGATGAAATTCGGGAAGTCGACCGGTGGGTAAAACAAAACACGCTGGAACGATTCGGTCCCGTGCGCAGCGTGAAGCCCGAGCTCGTATTCGAGATCCACTTCGAAGGAATTCAGCGTTCTACAAGACATAAGTCCGGTATTGCGCTGCGATTTCCGCGGATGTCCCGATGGCGGAAAGACAAGAAAGCCGAAGAGGCAAACACCATCAGCGATCTGAACGCATTACTAACGATGGTCGAGGGTACCTGAGCTCTTGCCAACTGACTTTCCGAAGCCAATAGTCAATACCCAGCTGCATTACCAGCAACCAGCAACCAATAACCAAAATATTCACTAACTTTATCATATGCAGCCACTGCTTCTGATCATATTGATTTTCAGTCCCCTCATGTCGCTATCGCAGCAGCAAGTGGATGAAATCCGGAAGAGCATTTTCTTCGGTGGTGGGAGTTATATTATCAGTGAAGACCAGGCGACTGACCTGTATCACTGGCTCGATTCCATTCCCAACCTCCTCGAGAAATACGACATCCAGCTTATCAGTCACACAGATCCCATTGGCGGAAAGGAATACAACGAGTGGCTATCAAAAATGCGAAGTCACGCGGTTCAGGAGCTGCTGATTCACAAGCCGATTCCCAAACACAAGATCTCTATTAAAGACTGGGGACTTGACAATGCCGTTTATCGCAACGACACCTACAACGGCATGAAACTGAACCGGCGGGTGGATGTGATTTTGTACCCTATTATTTTCTGATGCCGGTCCTGTCCATAGGAGTTCGTCGCCTTCGCCGCCTCGCAAAGCCCCCGAAGGCTCAGGACAGGCGGCCATGAAGGACGGGCAGATAACGGGGGAAAGCGCGGGCGCAGCCGGCTCAAGAGATGCAGGAAGGGATGGCGCAGCCGTCTCACGGATAGGACGGCCCAAAGGGTTCGAAAACGGACACCTAATTTCATAACCGAACGACTAAACCACCCGGAAGACCCCTTTAAATCGCCCCGAAGGGGTAAAACCCCCTTGGCACCAAATTGGCTTTTGGCTCCGCGTCAACTTTCTGCTTTTTGCTTTTTGCTTTGAGCTTTAAGCTTTGAACTTACAACTTACCACTTAAAACGCTCATGATTAAACTACGGGACGTCGACAAATACATCGATTCACGCTTCCAGCGAACATTTATCCTAAAGGGTGTCAACCTCGATGTCAAGCAGGGTGAATTTTTGACCATCATGGGTCCCAGCGGTGCGGGAAAATCCACGCTCATGAATATTATCGGCATGCTGGACGAGCCATCTGCAGGGGAATATTTCTTTTTCGACGAGCCCGTTCACCGCATGAAGGAGAAGCAGAAGTCCGAAATGCATAAGAATTACATTGGGTTTATCTTCCAGGCCTATCACCTGATCGACGAATTGACGGTATACGAAAACATTGAAACACCGCTCTTGTATAAAGGAGTCGGCGGGAGCCAGCGCAAAAGCATGGTCGCCGAACTGCTGGATCGGTTCAATATGGTGGCGAAGAAAGACCTTTTTCCCGAACAGCTCAGCGGGGGACAGCAGCAGCTTGTTGGCGTTGCTCGGGCGATCGTTGGACAGCCGAAGTTATTGCTCGCGGACGAGCCGACGGGCAACCTTCATTCCGACCAGGGAAAGCAGATCATGGAGATATTTCAGAAGCTGAATGATGAGGGCATCACCATTATACAGGTCACTCACTCGGAGGAAAATGCGCGTTACGGAAAACGCATCGTTCGCGTCGCGGACGGTGCAGTAGTGGAAGATACGGAGGTATTGGAAAGAGTTTAACACACTGACATGAGAAATTTGATAATCGCCGTTGCCCTTCTGAGCGGCAGCGCACACGATTCGATTGCCCAGGAACAGCGCGATACCGTTCGGCTCACCTACCGCGAAGCAGTAAAGATCGCCCTTGAGAACAATCTCACACTCAATCAGCAAAAGAACAACCTGGTCGTGCGGCAGGTTCAGAAAAATGCGAGCATTGCCGCGTTTCTGCCCGGCATCTCGGTCAATGGCCAGTTGTCTCACACAGACGGGCAGCAGCCGAATCCCGAAAACGGAGACCTCGAGGATCTGAGTGTTGACAACGTCAGCGCTAACATCCAGGCAAGTATGCCGTTGTTCAACGGATTCAATCGCATAAACAGTTTAAAGCAATACAGCAACCAGTTCCGGGCGCAGACCGCATTCGTGAAACGCACGGAGCAGGACGTTGTTTATAATGTGACGACTCAGTATCTCCAGGTGTTACTGGATCAGGAACTGTTGCGTATCGCGCAGGAAGCGCATCGCGTCCAAAGCGTTGTGCTCGAACAGCTGCGGGCACAGGTAAACCTCGGCGCACGTGCCGAAGCCGACCTTTACACCCAGGATGCACAAGTCCGCAATCTGCAGGTAACAGCCCTGCAATCGCGCGTGACACTCGAAAACGACATCGCGTTGCTCGCACAAACCCTGCAGCTCGATCCCAGCATTCCTGTAGATCTTGAATTTCCCACCATCGAGAATACTACGACTATCCGTTCCCTGAGTCTCGACAGCTTGTATGATGTGGCGCTGGCAAATAGGGCCGACCTGAAGCAGGCCGACTTTCAGGCGAAAGCCAACCTCTATGCGTACAAGGCATCCGTTAGCGGTTACATGCCGAGCCTGTCGTTATTCGCATCTTACGGGTCTCAATACATCTCCACCCTTAAAGATCAGGCAGTGTATGGCTCGTTCGCGAACCAGTTCAAGAGCGTGTTCCCGAATTTGTCGTACGGATTAAGCATCAACATTCCGATTTTTGATCGCATGACCACGCGCACGAACCGGGTGTTTAACAAAGTGACTTACGAGAATTCCGTCCTTCAGCGGGATAACATCGAAAAGACCATTAAGATCGACGTCAAGCAGATGTACAATAATTACATCACGGCGGTTGAATCCTATGAGGCGAGTCAGGTGCAGTACCGCGCCGGCGAGCTCGCGCGTCGCACCCAGCAGGAGGGCTTTCTCCTGGGGGTAAACAGCCAGGTCGAGTTGGCGCAGGCCAATCAGACCTACGTACAAGCGGCCGCTTCCAAGGCCCAGGCCGAGGTGACGCTGCTTTTCCAGCAGATGCTGATGGAGTATGCGCTAGGAACGCTGCGTGTTGACGCTTTTGAGTAATCCACCAAAACCGCCTGTCCTGAGCGGGCGGCCGCAAGGCCTGGTGCCGGCACGCGCGGAAGCGAAGGATCTCGGCCCCGCAAGTGGACTTTCTTTGGAGGGGCCTTGGTGAGGAGTTCAAAACGGTACTCGCCCTGGCGTTTGCGAGATCCTTCGCCTTTAGCCAGCGCACGAAATGCTTTACGCGCGGCTCAGGACAGGCGTTTTCTAAGAATTTTTCCTTACCTTTGCAGCCCTGCTAAATCCGCGGGGCTTTCTGATTGGTTTCAGGAGGCAATGTTAAACCAATTTGCAGCCGTAAGCCCGGCCGCTGCATGTAATTTAGGGCGATTTTTATTTTATGGCAAAAGCACCAAGAGGGTCGGACACACCCCGGCCCAGACGCGCAGCAGGATCATCCGGCACCGCAACTCCCGCAAAGAAAACTTTGAAGGTAGATGAGGATGAGGATCCGATCGAAGCCGCGAAGAACCGCAATCGCGAGGATGAAGAAATTACCACCGAAGCGATCCCGGTTCAGGAATTGAGAAAATCCCTTTACGCAAAGCAGGTTCCCGGCGAATTTGACTGGGAGGCATTTGAGAGCAAGGGTTTCGGCGAAGGCTACTCGAAAGAGAAGCGTGACGAGATGCAGAACATGTACTCGGGCACTGTTACCACGGTTGACTCCGGAACTGTCGTCGAAGGTATCGTTGTGGGCGTCAACGACCGCGATGTGATTCTGAACATCGGGTTCAAGTCAGACGGACTGGTTCCGCTGGCGGAATTCAAGGATATGCCCAACCTGAAGCAAGGCGATGTCGTCGATCTCTTCATTGAAGAGCGCGAGGATGCCATGGGCCAGCTTGTTCTCAGCCGCAGGAAAGCGAAGCTGGTGAAGGGCTGGGAGTATGTGCAGAAGGCTTTGGACAACGACGAAGTAATAGAAGGATTTGTGAAGCGCAGAACGAAAGGTGGTTTGATCGTCGATGTATTCGGCATCGAAGCTTTCCTCCCGGGATCACAGATCGACGTGAAACCGATCCGCGACTTCGATATCTATGTAAATAAGGCGATCGAAGTGAAAGTTGTGAAGATCAACTACAGCAACGACAACGTTGTGGTTTCGCACAAGGTCCTGATCGAGAAAGATCTCGAGCAGCAGAAGGCCGCCATCCTGAACAACCTGGAAAAAGGACAGGTACTGGAAGGCGTGATCAAGAACATGACCAACTTCGGTGTGTTCATCGACCTTGGCGGTGTAGACGGACTCCTTCACATCACCGATATTTCATGGGGACGCATCAACCATCCGGAAGAAGTGCTGAAGCTCGACCAGACCGTAAAGGTCGTCGTGCTGGACTTCGACGGAGACAAGAAGCGTATTTCCCTGGGCATGAAGCAGCTCACTCCACATCCGTGGGATTCGCTGCCGGCCGAGATCCAGGTTGGATCGAAAGTCAAAGGACGGATCGTCAACGTGGCGGACTATGGAGCATTCCTCGAATTGCAGTCCGGCGTGGAAGGTCTTATCCACGTAAGCGAGATGAGCTGGTCACAGCACTTGCGCAATCCTCAGGACTTCCTGAAAGTTGGCGACGAAGTGGAAGCAGTTGTGCTGACACTGGATCGCGAAGAGCGCAAGATGTCGCTGGGCATCAAGCAACTCACCGAAGACCCATGGACACGGCAGGATGTTCTCACCAAGTACGCGGTGGGTACACGCCACAAGGGTATCGTTCGGAACCTGACGAACTTCGGCTTGTTCATCGAGCTGGAGGAAGGAATAGACGGCCTTGTACACGTTTCAGATTTGAGCTGGACCAAGAAGATCAAGCATCCTTCCGAGTTTGTGAAGGTAGGAGATACAATGGAAGTGCAGGTACTCGAGCTGGATGCTGCTAACCGCAGGCTGGCGTTGAGTCACAAGCACATGGAAGAGAACCCGTGGGATACATTCGAGACCGTCTTTACGATTGGATCCGTTCACAAGGCTACCATTATCAACAAGAACGATAAGGGTGCAGTCCTGGAGTTGCCTTACGGCATCGAGGGATTTGTGTCGGCGAAGAACCTGCAGAAGGAAGACGGTTCGAAGGCCGAGGTCGGCGATTCGCTGGACTTCAAGGTTCTCGAGTTTTCGAAGGATGACCGTCGGATCGTGTTGTCTCACAAGGCGATGTGGTCAGTAGAAGAGGAAGTGGCCGCCGCGAAGAAGCGGACGCCGCAGACGAAGGGCAAGTCTATCCAGAACATCAATCAGCAGTCGGAGAAATCGACGCTGGGAGATATCGAGGCGTTGAGTGCGTTGAAGGAAAAGATGTCCGGAGACGAGAAGAAAGAATCCGAATAACCTCAGAAATAGAAAGGTGATCAGATGGTCACCTTTCTAATTTTTGCTGATTGTAAAGCCAGTGGTTTTTTCTAATTTTGGACCCGGTGGTTACTGGTTACTGAATACTGGTTACTGAATACTGAATAAGGTCTCGTGGCCGAGTGGCTAGGCAGAGCTCTGCAAAAGCTTCTACAGCGG
>JBIQIY010000055.1:0-5729 GCA_044507775.1 Flammeovirgaceae bacterium
CCATCAACTTCCTGGTGACGCTGATCTGCAGCATTGCCATCATCTACTTCTTGATGGACCTGCACCATCATTCGCAGAAAGCGATGCTCGAAAAAAACGAGCAGCTTCAGAAAGCAAACACGGAACTCGACCGGTTTGTATACAGCGCATCACACGACCTCCGTGCGCCACTGAGTTCGCTGCTGGGCCTCATCGAGGTGGCCAAACTTGATCACGGCGGTGTCGATCACTACCTGGATATGATGCGGGCGAAGATCCACGACCTGGAGGAGTTCATCAAGGAAATTATTTCGTACTCCCGCAACACGCGGGTAGAAGTGAAGAGGCAGCCCGTGAATCTGAAACACATAGTGGATGAAGTGACGGAGGCGTTAACCTTTTCCGTAGGCAATCCCGACATTCGTATCGACAACCTCGTATCGGAAGATATGGTTCTTCACACCGACAGCATGCGATTGAAGATCGTCTTGTCGAACCTCATTGACAACTCCCTGAAGTATCGCGATGAACAGAAGGAAAAGCCCTTCATCCGGATCGAAGCCACGGAACGCGATGATGTGAAGCTCATTATCGTCAAGGACAATGGCGTCGGTATTGACCAGGTTTATCTCGACAAGATATTTCAGATGTTTTTTCGCGCTTCCGAGAGTTCGAAGGGTTCGGGTCTGGGACTTTACATCGTCAAGGAAACGCTCGGCAAGATCAACGGCTCCATACAGGTCGAGTCCAGCCTGGGCACAGGCACGACCTTCATGGTGCGGATTCCGTCCTAAAGAGCTTTCGCTCGCTTCCCCCGGAGAGAATCGCCTGAAAATTTCCTACCTTCATGATTCGAAAACACTCAGGCTATGATCTATGCGATATTACTTGTTCTCGCTCTTCAGAACTTCTATGCTCCTGATCCGCCGAAGTTCGAACAACAGTTGATCGATGATAGCGTGTCGATCGGCTACGGTCTCGCTATTGGAGACGTAGACGGGGACGGGAAGCCCGACATTCTTCTCGCTGACAAGAAGCAATTTGTGTGGTACCGCAACGGCGACTGGAAGCGGTTCGTGATGGTGGATAATCTGACGTCTTCCGATAATGTTTGCATTGCGGCGCGCGACATCGACGGTGATGGCAGGGTAGAGGTTGCCGTCGGTGCGCAGTGGAACCCTTCAGAAACGTCGGACACCGTGAAGTCGGGGGCGGTGTACTATCTTATTCGTCCCAAGGATCCGACGGCGATGTGGAAGCCCGTGCAATTGCATCACGAGCCCGTCACACACCGGATGCGATGGGTCAGGGCCTCCGGCAACAAGTATCAACTCGTGGTATTGCCCTTGCATGGAAGAGGCAACAAGGGCGGCGAGGGTAAGGGAGTAAGAGTATTTGGCTACGAGATGCCTGCCGATCCGGAAAAGCAGCCCTGGAAGCTGGCGCTCATTGACGAGAGTATGCATTTAACGCATAACCTGGAGGTTGTTCAAGGGCGAACTTCGGATATCCTTTACATCGGCGGAAAGGAAGGCGTAAAGGCATTTATGTTCCAGGGAGGATCGTGGTCAGCTCCGAAGACAGGCTCATGGGTAGTGGAGGGCAGAAGTTTCGGAGAGATCCGCTCCGCAAATGCTGGCAACTTCATCGCCGGTATTGAACCTATGCACGGCAACGAACTTACAGTATATACATCTCCGGATGGGAAGGCAGTGTCGTCAGCAGGCTCTCGCAATCTGGTAAGAACCGTGTTGACATCGGATCTGGCACAGGGGCATGCGCTCGCTGTAGCGGATTTGCTCGCCCGCGGGAACGAACAGGTCGTCGCCGGATGGCGCGAGCCCAACAAGGAAAACAAAGTGGGGATTAAGTTATTCGTCCGCGGTAGTGGATCGGAGTGGAGCGACTACTGGATTGATGATAATGATATGGCGTGTGAGGATCTGCAGGTAGCGGACCTCAACGGCGATGGCAAGGTTGACATCATTGCAGCGGGAAGAGCGACGAAGAATCTGAAGATCTACTGGAACAGGAACTGATGGACAAGTTGTCGGATTCGGTTGAATTCCTTATCTAGTAGCCGCTAAGTTCACATAAATCCAGCTGCATGTTAAAGGCGTCGGGAATTCAGAAATCGTACGGTCCGCTGCAAGTGTTGAAGAGCATCGATCTGCAGGTTGCAAAGGGCGAGATCGTGGCGATCGTCGGCGCTTCCGGGGCTGGGAAGAGTACCTTGCTTCACATTCTCGGCACGTTGGACACCCCGGATGCGGGCAAAGTTTTCATTCACGACAAGGATGTCTTCGCGCAGACCTCGCGCAATTTGTCGCTGTTCAGGAATCACTCCATCGGTTTTGTATTTCAATTTCACAATCTTCTTCCGGAATTCAGCGCATTGGAAAACGTCATGATCCCCGGATTAATTGGCGGCAGAGATGCGAAGGACGTGCGCACACGCGCAACGGGTTTGCTGGAGATGCTGGGAATTGCGCATCGGAAAGACCACAAGCCTTCCGAATTGTCGGGTGGTGAGCAGCAGCGCACGGCGGTGGCCCGGGCGCTGATCAATTCGCCGGACCTCATCCTCGCTGACGAGCCCAGCGGCAACCTGGATTCCAGGAATGCTATCGAGCTGCACAATCTTTTTTTCCAGTTGCGGAAAGAATTGAACCAGACATTCATCATTGTTACGCACAACACCGATCTTTCGATGATGGCAGACAGGAGAGTGGAGATCAGGGATGGGATGATTGTGGGGCATTGAGTTGAGTTCGCTTCGCGGCGACCATGCTGGTCACGGACACAAAGACACGAAGGCACAAAGACACGAAGGATTTTGTTTTGTCATCCAGGGCGTAAGGCACAAAGGTCTTGTCATGGATGTGTCAGAACTTTAGCCTCATCACATAGTCGTTCATCCAGTAGGGTCCGACGGGAACATCTTCTTCGCGAAGGATTTTGAAGCCGATCCTTTCATAAAAGCGGATGGAAGGGTTGAAGCGGTTTACATTCAGGTCGAGTGTCCGGATATTCATTTTCAGTACGCGTTGTTTGACCTCTTCGACGAGCGCAGCGCCGTAACCTTTCTTTTGGTTATTGGGCAGCACGTAGAGTTTAACAATCTTGTAGACGTTTGCGTCGTCAGATCGCACGGCATAGGAAACGAAGCCCTTTACTTTTCCGTCGTCGGACAGGACCAGGTAAGTTTCCGTCGCGCCCATTTGAGATCGGAGCACGGCGGGGTCGTAGATGGCGTCGAGCATGTATCGGATTTGTTCCCGGGAGAGGATATTAGAATAAGTCGGCCACCAGGTTTCCTCCGCGATATCAATAATTGCCGGAATATCATCTTCTTTGGCCTCTGAAATCTTAAACATGGCCTAAATTTAGAATTTAGGCCGATTTTTTAGGCAGAATGTTTACATCCTTTATATTTGCACTTCCTTAAAAAGGAATCCTGCGACCCGTTCATGATTTGAACGGAAAGCTTAGCAAAGCAGGGAATTATAAACGGTACGGAGAGGTGGGTGAGAGGCTTAAACCAGCAGTTTGCTAAACTGTCGTACGGGTCAAACCGTACCGGGGGTTCGAATCCCCCCCTCTCCGCTTAACTACGCTCGGTGAATTGCCCGAGGGCAATTCCGAGCTTCGTTAAGCAGGCTTGGTGAGAGCAGGATCTAATGTGATGGAATTGCCAGGCTTTTCTAGCCGGCGGTTTGTGTGATATTTGGCCCGCCAGACGAAGCTAGCGAAGGAAAGTGCGCTGGCGAGCGCAGTCTGAGGTCCGATAGCTCAACTGGATAGAGCATCAGCCTTCTAAGCTGACGGTTCGGGGTTCGAGTCCCTGTCGGATCACATAGATATTTAGAGAAGAATAAGTAAGTAAAAGCCCGATCTTCATAATCGGGCTTTTTGTTGACATCAGGAATTTTTCTCGAGCGCCTTCCGGCAGTATTCGACGCATTTCGCGGTTTCTTTGATGGCATCGGAGCCTTCGGGAATTTTATACTCCAGCTCAACCGTTGCAGGGAATTTGTATTTCTCTTTTTTCATCAGCTGCAGGATGTCGACGATCGGCGTATCCCCTTCGCCCCACGGCAAGTTGTCACCGCCGTTCTCTTTCGATTTGCGATCCTTGAGGTGCATGCTTAGAATATGTTCATGCTTGCTTTTCAGAAGCTGAATAGGATCAAAACCCGCTGCTACATAATGTCCGACGTCGCAATTAGCCGCATTGTATTTTGACTGCGATAACGCTTCGTCCCATGAGGTTATCGTTTGCTGTGTATGCCCGTGATACGCCACGAAGATTTTGTGTTTTGCAGCGAGATCGCCCAGGCGTTTGCTGTGTGCAGAATTTTTGGGCAACTCCACGGTCACGTGGCTTGCGCCCAACGCCTTCGCAGCCCGAAGCGCATAGTCGATCTCTGCATCGGAATTGTCCTCCCCGAGGGCGCTTGGCTTGAATGCGTAAATGCTGACGCCCGCATCCTTGTATATTTTCCGCAGTTGTTCGAATTTGTCCATCGATACGGAAGATCGCCATTCAGCGATCGCCTTAGCACGGGCAGTGCGCTCTTCATCTGAAGGTCGCTGCCATCCTGATCCCCTCACCATGGGTTCTGTGGATGTATGAGGAGCGCCTGCGAATGCTTCTGCGGTGGGCCCCATCAATTCGAGCGCGCTGACATTGCAGTCTATGCAATACTTCAGCACCTGCTCCGCGTTGGATGGCAGACTCCTCCAGGAGTAAGTAATCGCGCCCACCTGGACACCGTTGAACCGGGAATTTGGCTTGCCGAGATTGCGGATGATCGCGGGCGCGCCAAGCACCTTACGGGAAGTAAGAGCGAAACCGCCTACTACTGCCGCTGTCCTGCCGATAAACTGGCGACGCGAGAGTGAAATGATCTTTTTATTTTGATTGTTCATAACAATAAGGTCTATGAACGAAGTTAATATATTTAAGTGGGAGGGGTAGCTTTTGGGATGCGCGAAGTATGGTGTCCATGAGCGGCAGATTGCGGCGCCAGAAAGAAATTCACATAGCCTGGAATAAAAAAGTTGTCAGAGAACAGGGAAACTTGGTGAGTTTAAAGACGTTTTATATCTTCGCGTCCCTTTTCACGGATAAGGGGTAATGTTTCGGGGTGTAGCGCAGTCCGGTAGCGCACCTGGTTTGGGACCAGGGGGTCCCAGGTTCGAATCCTGGTACCCCGACTCGCTCGCTGATATCTAAACTTGGTGAGCTATAAGTTGGACGATTCGGTTTTCGTTCATGTTTTGGAGGCGAGCTCGTCGGGGCAGGCCCCGACTGTCCACAATTGGATGTTGTGGTTTCATCAGCCCAGCTGACCCCTTGTTAAGAGTGTTCTGGTTATATCAAACCTTTCCCGGTGTACTTTACTTACATCCTTGAGTCATTGTCCAATGGCAAATGGTACTACGGTTCGAGTGGAGATCTTGCTAATAGGCTGAAATATCACAACAATGGATGGAATCGCTCCACGAAAGGACGAGGACCCTGGAAGTACATCTTTATCAGATCGTTTGACAGCATGGAACAAGCGAGAGAGTTTGAATTTCATCTCAAGAAACTTAGGCGGAAGACATACATCAAGACTAAATACAGGGAATATTTTTTAGAAAGTCCGGCTTGCCCCGACGAAATGCGACGTAGGAGCAATTGAGTCGGGGTAGCGCACCTGGTTTGGGACCAGGGGGTCCCAGGTTCGAATCCTGGTACCCCG
>JBIQIY010000038.1:0-37159 GCA_044507775.1 Flammeovirgaceae bacterium
GGGGATTCACTAGATGTGGTTACTGGTTACTGGTTACTGGTTACTGGTTGCTGGGTTGCTGGTTGCTGGATACTGGTTACTGGTTACCGGCTACTTCACATTATCACGCACCACTTACAACTTACAACTTACAACTTACAACTTATTTCAGCGTGGTCCATTTCCTGTTCGACATCGCAGATTTCACCGCCGTCTTGACGAAGTTCATTCCGCGCACGCCATCTTCAACATCCGGGAAATCATATTTGGCCGGATTTATTTTCTTGCCGGGTTTGTAATCGTGAACAGCCCTGGAAAACGCGCGGTAAATATTTGCAAACGCTTCGAGGTATCCTTCGGGGTGGCCGGCCGGTGTGCGGGTAAATGCCTTCGCCTGGTCGGAAAGATACGGTTGGCCTGTACGCAGAACTTCCATCGGACGGTCGAGCCACTTCGCGATGAGGGTGTTGGGTTCCTGTTGTCTCCATTCAAGACCGCCCTTCTCTCCGTACACGCGGATGTTCAGGTTATTCTCCTCCCCTGCTGCGACCTGTGTCGCCATCAGGATGCCCGATGCGCCGTTGTCGAACTTCAGGAGCATGGAAGCATCGTCATCGATCTTTCGCCCTTTTACAACTGCGTTCAGCATCGCGCATATCTCCGTGATGTTCGAGCCTGTTATGTACTCCGCCAGGTTGGCGGCATGCGTTCCAATATCGCCGATGGCACCGCCCATTCCGGATTGCTTGGGGTCGGTACGCCATGAGGCCTGTTGATTGCCTGTTCCTTCAAGGAGTGTCGACAGCCAGCCCTGGGGATATTCGACAAAAACCTTGCGGATTTTTCCCAGCTGGCCCGTTGAAACCATCTGGCGCGCGTGCTTGACAAGCGGGTAGCCCGTGTACGTGTGCGTCAGCGCCAGGATCCTTCCGGTCTTTTCAACGGTCTTCTTCAGCGCTTTTGCTTCTTCCAGCGAGAAAGCGATGGGCTTTTCAACGATGACGTGGAAACCACTTTCCAGCGCCATTTTCGACGGACCAAAGTGCACATGGTTCGGGGTGACAATCGAGACGAAATCCATCCGCTGATCGGCCGGCATTTCCTTTTCCCGCGCGAACATTTCTTCGTAGTTCTTATACACCCTCTTCGGATCGAGATTCAATTCGGCGCCGGTCTGTTCCGACTCGCCCGGTACGATGCTGAATGCACCGCAGACAATCTCGATCTGTCCGTCGATCCCCGCTGCCTTCCTGTGGACGGGGCCTATAAAAGAAGTAGGTCCACCGCCTACCATGCCCATGCGCAATTTTCTTTTCATCTGTTAATAGTTTTAAGTTTAGAACGATGTGGACACGCGGACCGAATGTCTCCGGCGCCGCGAAATCCCCTCGTTGATAAGTTTCAAGATTCAGGCGGATCAGCTTGCCGCCGGTAAATTTATAGGTATCCGGAGATTTTATTCAATCCGGAAGCTTAAATAAATTTACTGATGATGTTTTCGTAATACTCTTGCTTGCCGCTGAGCTGCTTTGGTTCACCGTTCTTCAACGCGAGCGTGCGCAGTTCCTCGATTCCGACCTTTCCCTGCTCAAAGTGTTTACCCTTGCCGCTGTCGAAGCTCGCGTAGCGTTCCTTGCGCAGTCTTGTGTATTCTCCATCCTCGAGAATCGCCTGGGCTGTCAGCAGCGCACGGGCAAAAGTATCCATTCCGCCGATATGAGCATAGAAAATGTCTTCCAGGTCTGTGGAGTTTCTCCTCGTTTTTGCGTCGAAGTTTATTCCTCCTGTCTTGAAGCCTCCCGCCTCGAGAATGACCAGCATCGCTTCCGTCAGCTCGTAGAGGTTGTTCGGGAACTGGTCGGTGTCCCAGCCGTTTTGATAGTCGCCGCGATTTGCGTCCATGCTGCCTAGGAGTCCCGCGTCCGCCGCAACCTGCAACTCATGTTGAAATGTATGGTGCGCCAGCGTTGCGTGGTTTACCTCGATGTTCAGCTTGAAGTCATTCATGAGGTCGTGCTCGCGCAGGAATGCGATAACGGTGGCTGCATCGAAATCGTATTGGTGTTTCGTGGGCTCCATGGGTTTGGGTTCGATGAAGAATGTTCCCTTGAAACCGTTGGCTCTCGCGTAGTCTTTAGCCATGTGAAGGAATCGCGCAAGGTGTTCCTGCTCGCGCTTCATATTCGTGTTCAACAGCGAGTTATAGCCCTCGCGTCCTCCCCAGAAAACATAGTTAGCGCCGCCGAGTTCGATCGTTGCATCCAGAGCATGCTTCACTTGTGCTCCGGCGTGGCAGACGACTTCAAAATCCGGGTTGGTCGCCGCGCCGTTCATGTAGCGTGGATTTGAAAAGAGGTTGGCTGTTCCCCACAATAACTTCACGCCAGAGGCCCTTTGTTTCTTCTTTGCATAGTCAACGATTTTTCGCAACCGTTCCTCTGATTCTTTCAAAGTTGCCCCTTCTTCGACGAGGTCATAGTCATGAAAGCAATAGAACGGTGCCCCGATCTTGGTGATGAACTCGAAGGCCGCATCCATCTTGTCATAGGCCCGCTGCATCGGATCCGGTGCCACAGACCATGGAAATACTTTGGTGCCGGGCCCGAAGGGGTCGCCGCCAGTTCCGCAGAAGGTATGCCAGTAAGCAATGGCAAAGCGGAAATGCTCTTCCATTGTCTTCTTACCAACCTTCTTACCCGCATCGTAATACTTAAAGGCGAACGGATTGTCCGAGCCTTTGCCTTCGTATTTTACCTGGCCTATGCCTTTGAAATACTCTTTGTCGCCTGCTGTTAACTTCATAGAATTTGTTTGAGTTGTGATTTCCACTTTGAGTATGCGCCCTCATAAGCCTCCGAAAGGTCCTTCCGTGGCTCCAGGACGCTGATTGTTTTAAGACCTTTGAATGCGGCTTCGCGCGAGGCGAAGATTCCGGATCCGACCCCGGCGCCGATTGCCGCGCCCGTAGCCCCGTCGGTGTTGTAAAGCTCAAGGGGAGCCCCGATGGTATTGACGAACGCCTCGCGGAAGACGCCACTGAGGAACATGTTGGCATGCCCCGCGCGTATGACATCCGTCGTCAGGCCCATTTCCTGCAGCACTTCGAAGCCGTATTTCAGGGCAAATACGATTCCTTCCTGCGCCGCTCTGAAAACATGTGCCTGCGTGTGATGATTGAAATCCAGGCCGAGAATAGATGCGTTCACACTCCGGTTCTCCAGAATGCGCTCCGCACCATTCCCGAACGGCAGAATATTCAGGCCATCGGAGCCGATGGGTACCCGTGCGGCCAGTGTATTCATTTGATCATAGCCGATGGTGACGCCATCGCCCGTGTTTTTCCGCAGCCAACTGTTGAGGATACCCGTACCGTTGACGCACAGCAGTACGCCGTTTGACGGGGCGTCGCGGCGATTATTTACATGCACGAAGGTGTTTACCCGGGATCTCGGATCGAACGCGTTCTTTTCGGTCACACTGTAGATCACGCCCGATGTTCCTGCCGTCGCCGCCGTTTCTCCCGGCTTCAGAACATTCAATGAAAATGCGTTGTTGGGTTGGTCGCCTGCCCGATACCCGATCACTGCGCCTGGCTTTATACCCAACTCTTCCGCCGCCTTACGGCTGACGATGCCCTGGCTGCCAAATACGGGGACAAGATCCGGCAAAAGATCGCGGTGAAATCCAAACTGCTGCAGCAACCTGTCCGAAACGGAGCCGGTTGTATAATCCCAAAAGATTCCTTCCGATAAACCGGTATCCGTGGTCGCGATATCGCCCGACAGGCGCATCGCGATATAATCTCCCGGCAGCATGATCTTGTCGATCTTTTCATAGATCGCAGGTTCATTGTCTTTGACCCATTTGAGCTTTGAGGCCGTAAAGTTGCCCGGAGAATTCAGGAAGTGTTCAAGGCAATATTCCGGTCCGAGCGCCTGACGTGCTTCCTCGCCGGCCTTCACGGCACGGCTGTCGCACCAAATGATCGAAGGTCGAAGCACTTTCCGATCGCTGTCGACGACAACGAGTCCGTGCATCTGGTAAGAAATTCCGATCGCACTTATCTCGTCCGCAGTGGCGGAAGACTTTTTCAAAGCACTCCTGACGCTTAGCACGGTATTCTGCCACCACATTTCCGGGTCCTGTTCTGCCCAGCCCGCCTGTTTGGAAAGCATCTCCATTTCTTCGGCGGGTGACTGGGCGGTGGCCAGTGATACCCCCGTTGCCGCGTCGACCACCGACGCTTTTATGGAAGAACTTCCGATGTCAAGACCCAGAAGGAGTTGTCTCATAACTTGATTTTCAAACAATAATATTTACAAATAGTCAATTTGACCATAATTTACAAAGATATTTTATACCTTAACCTTTGAAGCAAGAAAATTGTCGATGTCTTCCGCGCACTTTTCCGACCACACCATTGACGCACTATCAATAGACTGCCTGATTTTCGGCTTCCGCCACAGTGCACTCGATGTGTTGCTGATCAAACACGCAGAAGGGATCAGCCGCGGCAAGTGGGCGCTGCCCGGCGGGTGGATCCGGTACAATGAAAGTATTGACGATGCGGCGAACAGACTGCTTACCTCCCTCACAGGAGTTTCAAGAATTTATCTGGAACAGTTAAGAGCATTCGGGGAAGTTGACCGTTATCCGGGTAAGCGGGTCATTACACTTGCCTACTACGCGTTGATCAATGCGGAGAACTATTCGCTCAGTGCGGGTTTTACCGCTTCCGAGGCCGAGTGGTTCCCCATTCATCGGGTACCCCGGCTTCCTTATGACCACAATAAGATTCTGAAGACCGGTTATCAGCACCTCCGGCACAAGGTTCGTCACGAGCCGTTGGGATTCAACCTGCTTCCGAAGAAATTCACATTACACGAGATTCAGAAATTATACGAGGCTATACTGGAAACAGAATTGGACAAACCCAACTTCCGAAGGAAGCTCTTGAAAATGAACCTCCTTGTCCCCTGTGACGAGAAACAGCAAATGGTTTCTCACCGGGCGGCAAACTACTACCGGTTTGATAAGAAAATCTATAAGAAATTAACCGAAAGCGGTTTCAACTTCGAGCTATAAAAAAAGCGCGGTTTCCCGCGCTTTGCTTTTTCCTTCTCAGCTCTTTGTCAGTTTTGAGCCTTGTCGGTCTCCTCGGCCGTTACTTCTCCGAGGTCACCTTTCTCCGCTTTCTTTTTCAACTTTTCATTTGCAAAAATGGCCACCTCGACGCGGCGGTTTTGCTGACGCCCGTAATCGCTCTCGTTGTTTGCCACCGGTTGGTCAGGGCCATATCCTTCCGTTGTCAGGCGCTTGCCGGCGACGCCCAGACTTTTCAGATAGTCGGCTACTGATTGCGCGCGTTTGTCGGAAAGGACCATGTTGTACTCGCGTGTCCCTGTAATGTCCGTGTGACCTTCCACGAGGATGTTTGTGTCGTCATATTTCTTAAGAGTTTCCGCCAGTTCGGACAGATTCGTCTTGGAGGTCTCGGATAGTTCGGCGGAATTCAGAGCGAACTGAATGCCATCGCGAAATGTGATCTTAATACCTTCTCCGACGCGTTCGATCTCGGCGCCTTCGAGATCCTTTTCGAGCTCTTCCGCTTGTTTGTCCATATAGCGACCAATGCCGTAGCCGGCGGCACCACCCACTGCGGCGCCGAGGATGGCGCCCATGGCAGTATTACCCGCAGCCTTGCCAATTGCCGCACCCGCGGCCGCTCCTGCCCCTGCGCCGATGTACGTACCTTTTTGCGATTTGCTCATATTCTTGCAGGCACCCAAAAACAAGCACAGCACGATCATCAGGCTCGTGATAAATTTGGTTCCGATCAAAATGTGTTTCATAGTTTTTTTATTATTGTTTGGGTGAAATCCGACCATCGAGCCAGCGTTTCACAAAGAACAAATAAATAAAAAACTGTGCCGGTCGGCCGGTTCCCGATTTGGTCCTGGCCGCCGCGGGCGGAAGGGAAAAGCCCGTCTGTTCCGGCATCGAATGTTATTGAAAGGATTTTCGTACTGTGGCGGAAGTTCAACGATAGAGGAGAAGAAATTGTTATTTCCCGTTGATTTGCTTCAGGTGCCCGGCTGCAATTTCAGAATATCATCCTTTAGATATATTTCCATCGGTTCACCGGATTCCAGTATCGTTTCTGTCTTATCCCGTGTCACTCTCACCTTGATCACTCTTTTCCTGAACTCCAGTCGAAAGGAATAGGATTTCCATTGTTCAGGGAGGAACGGATTGAAGGAAAGCCGACCGTTCTTAACGCGCATTCCGCCGAAGCCTTTTGTCACGCTAAGCCAGGTTCCCGCCATACTCGTGATGTGGCAGCCATCCTCCGTATCATTGTTGTAATCATCCAGATCAAGGCGCGCGGTCCTCAGGTACATTTCGTAGGCCTTTTGCTTGTAGCCCAGCGCTGAGGCCAGAATAACATGAACACACGGTGAAAGGGATGATTCGTGAACGGTCATCGGCTCGTAAAAATCAAAATTCTCGCGGATCACCGCTAATTCAAAATCCTCCTCGAAGAAATACAGACCCTGTAAGACATCTGCCTGCTTGATGAAACAGGAACGCAGGATCCGGTCCCAGGACCATTTCTGATTGATTGGACGATCCGCAGGGCGGAGGTCGTTTACCGTCAGGAGTTCCTTGTCCAGGAAACCATCCTGTTGAAGAAAAATACCTCTCTCCTTTGCTTCCGGAAAGTACATCTTCTCGACAATTTCTTTCCACTTCGCCACTTCAGCTTCTTCGGAAAAGGATGTCTTTTTTGAGATCTCCTGAAACCGCGCGGCGTTGTCCTTTTTCACGAAGTCGATAGCATGTTGCGCGTACTTGAGCGTCCATACCGCAATGGTATTCGTGTACCAGTTGTTATTCACATTGTTCTCGTATTCGTTCGGGCCCGTCACGCCAAGCATTACGTATTTGTTCCGATGGCTCGACCAGTTAATTCGCTGTGCCCAAAAGCGCGCGATGGCGATCAATACTTCCAGTCCATATTCCGTCAGATACTGTTCGTCTCCGGTGTAGCGGATGTAGTCGAATATCGCATACGCGATTGCTCCGTTCCGGTGAATCTCTTCAAATGTGATTTCCCATTCGTTATGAGATTCTTCTCCGTTCATCGTCACCATGGGATAGAGTGCAGCGCCTCCGGTGAAGCCTAGTTTTTCCGCGTTCTCGATAGCTTTTTCGAGGTGCTTATACCGGTAAACAAGGAGGTTGCGGGCAACTTTGGGTTCGGCGGTGCCGAGGTAAAAAGGGAGGCAGTACGCCTCTGTATCCCAGTAGGTACTTCCGCCGTACTTCTCCCCTGTAAACCCTTTGGGGCCGATGTTGAGGCGCTCGTCTTCGCCGGTATACGTTTGCGTCAGCTGAAAGATGTTAAACCGAATACCCTGTTGCGCAGCGACGTCGCCCTCTATGGTAATATCGCACTCTTCCCACTTGCGTTCCCACACTTTTGCATGTTCGGCGAAAAGTTTTTCGAATCCTTTTGACAATGCCTCATCGAGTACTTTCCGGCAATCGTCCGCGAGTTGAGCCTTTGGGTGATTCTCGGAAGATAGTATCGCGGCATATTTGTAGATCACCGTCTCCGTTCCTTCTTCGAGGCTCAGCTGTACGACGTTGCCGGCGTATTTCTCTCGTTTCTCCACGTTGATGCGATCAAAGACCGCTCTCTTGCCCCCTGTTTCAATCACGTAATGAATTCCAGTCGTGACATGGAATAAAGTCTTTTTTGTTTGAGCCGTCACAATCGCCCTGCCCTCCGACGCGTCTTTGTAGACCTCCTCCCAGAATTTTTCGTCGTAGTTCGCGTCCATGTTGACCACATCCGCGTCGGTGTATATTGAAAAAGTAGCTTTTGAAGAAAAGTTTAGCGGCGTGATGGAATAGCGGATGGCGCCGATCTCTCCATGGGCCATGCTGCAGAATCGTTTGGACTCAACCCGAATCTTCTTTCCATCCGGAAGTGTCGCGGCGAATGTCCGCGAGAGAAGACCGGTACGCATATCGAGGATGCGTTTAAAGTCTTCCACGGGGCAACGGGCGATATCCAGCTTTTGATTGTCGATGCTGACGTGAATGCCGATCCAGTTCGGTGCGTTGAGCACTTTTGCGAAGTATTCCGGGTATCCGTTTTTCCACCACCCTACCCTTGTCTTGTCGGGGTAGTAGACACCGGCCACGTAGCTGCCGCGAAGCGTATCTCCGGAGTAATCCTCTTCGAAGTTGGCGCGCTGTCCCATGCGCCCGTTTCCAATACTGAACACACTTTCGGAGATCTTGTTGAAATGAGGGTTAAAGCCCTCCTCTATGATCTGCCATTCGTGATGTTTGAGATAATTCTTCATAGTTGTACTCAGTTCACTTCAAATGGAATTTCCGCTTATCGGTCTGCCGTTTGGAGCGTGCGCACGGTAGATAACCTGATGTCGGAGGTCTTTGAAAAAACCATGTTTGCACGTTTCAACTGCACGGGTGATCCGATGCCAATGCATTTCATTCCGGCGGCGATTGCCGCCTCAACACCTGCTTCTGCATCTTCGACTACTAAGCAATCGGATGGAGGAATATCCAGGCGCGCGGCCGTGATGAGGAAAATTTCCGGATCAGGTTTTGTGCGCGTGATCATGCTGCCATCGACCACGGTGTCGAACTCCCCCTCGATTCCGAGACGCCGCAGGACGGTTCCCGCGTTCTTGCTGCTCGAAGCGAGCCCGACCTTCATACCGTTTTGCTTCAGCTCGCGGATGAGCGGAAGCACGCCGGGAAATATTTCCTCCGGAGCCATGCGCTCAATGTACTCCTTGAACCAGGCATTTTTCCTGTCCGCCAGAAGCTCCCGATGCGCCTGATTGAGGGAGACACCCGCCAGGTCAAGAACGATATCGAGTGATTGCATGCGGCTCACACCTTTGAGCTGCTCATTTTCGAGTTCTGTCAGGTCGTGGCCCAGTTCGTGCGCCAACCGCCTCCATGCGAGATAATGATAATGTGCTGTGTCAACTATTACTCCGTCCAGGTCAAAAATACAGGCTCTGATCACTCTTGTAGGTTAAGTTCTTGTCCGGGTGGCTGTTCAATCACCCGGAAGTCTCATAAAACGGCGTACCGTCATGCCGGCGTGCCATACGTGCGGTCCATGATCCGGTTGGTCTCTTCAAGGGATTTAAAGACGGCGAATGTTTTCCCCTGCGTGCGCAGTGCTCCGAGCGCATTTCCATATTGTACTGCACGCCGGTAGTCGCCGGGATCTTGCAGCAGGCCGAATCCGATTCCTCCAGCGAAGGAGTCACCGCATCCGGTCGTGTCGATCACATGGTCTACGGGGACCGCAGGCACGGCCACCTCCTGGAGTTTTCCTCCTGATTTATAAAATACCACACAGCCTCTCGAGTCCATTGTAATGCAAACGCACTTTACTCCCGCATCGATGCAATGGGCCGCAAAAGCGCGCATGTCTTCATTGCTGATTTCCTTGTCAAAGTCGGAGCTTTCATATTCCTTTTTGAACCACGACGCATGGGCCTCTTCCAGGTTCATCTTCAGCACGTCGATATATGGAAGCCAGAGATCGCGGTCAAGCCAGAATTTCCGCTGCCTTTCTCCCCTGAACAAACAGGCAGTCGTCGGGCCATGCGCGTCGAAGATGATGATGTTATTTTTTTTCCCGTTTTTCTTCAGGTACTGAAGTGTGTGCAGCGAAATTTCGTAGTCGCTGATCGGTATGAAGATAAATACGTCACAATCGAGCAGGTGCTCGAAGTCTTCGGGTACAATGGGGTCCATAAAGCCAGTCTGCCGTTCGATGCGGTTGTTTACATCCAGAAATCTCAGACTGATAACATCTCCCTGGTCATTCTTGCAAGTGATGTGATTGAGGTTAATCCCTTTGTAGCCCTTAAATACTTCCTTCACGTTATCCTGATCGGTTATTCGCACATGGGAAACCGGAATGATCTCGATAGCGTCGCCAACCATTGTTGAAAGCGCAATCACCGGATGGGCCACACATCCCCATTTTTGGATGAGGTCACCCGTGTGGGTGACGATGTGGTCCCGTGGTATGGGGCCGGTGATGGCGATTTTCTTCATGTCAATTTTGACTGTTTACAAGAAACGCGGCCCCAAAGACGCCGGCGCTGTCACCCAGCGACGGCTTTACGATGGGAGTTTCGAGACTGTTGTTAAATATATACTTTCTCACTGAATCAATGCCCCGGTCATAAAGCAAATCGATGTTACCGACACCTCCACCAATTACGATTACATCCGGGTCGAGAATATTGATGATTGCGCTCAGTGACAATCCAAAGTATTCCGTCAGCCGCATCATGGTCCGCTGTGCAGTGGGATCAACTTTTGAGTCGGCGAGTGCAACAATATCCTTGAGGTTCTTCTTGTTGCCTGTTTCATTGAAATAATATCGCTCAAGGGCCGGACCGGAGATGACGGTTTCGACGCAGCCTGTTTTGCCACAGTAGCACGGTCCACCCGACTCATGGAGGAAATTGTGGCCCCACTCGCCGGCGATGCCATGTAAGCCGACAATGGGCCTTCCGTCGATCACTACTCCTCCCCCGACCCCGGTGCCCAAGATGACGCCAAACACTACGCGTGCGTCCGGAAATTTTTCCTTTACCACGCCAAGCCTCGTTTCGGCAAGGGCAAAGCAATCCGCGTCGTTTGCCATCTCCAATGGCAACCCGAGTGCTTTCTCAAGGTCCTTTTTCATTGGCCTGCCATTCATGGCTACCGTATTGCAATTTTTCATGGTCCCGAGCTTCGGATCCAACACGCCAGGTGTGCCAATACCGATACCCGGCGGGTCGGCGCCGGCAAACTCTCGCATTCCCTCGACCAGCTTCCTTACCTGTTGTATTATATGCTCATAACCCTGGTCCGCTTCCGTTGGCACCCGGTGGCGAAATAACACTTCCGGTTCATGAGATGACTTCAAAATTACTCCTTCTATTTTCGTACCTCCGAGGTCGATACCCCATAACGAATCTTCGAATTTCCTATGCACAATACCTGATGATTAGATGAAATTTCAATCTAGCATAAACGGCAATATTTTCCAATTAGGCGACTGGCCGTGAATGGAGTGTCCATCGTAGACATGATCAAAGGTGGATGTATTGTGCCAGCGGTTCCCGTCCAACGCTTGGGCTAATCAGCTTAACGGGTCCGTGCAGTCTGTGCGTTTCTGAGAACGTTCACTGCCTGCTCTTCTTGAAATACTTTAAGTTGGGAGGTGAAAAATTGGCGGAAGTATGCGTGTCGTGAGCGGGTTGTTTCTGAAAGTAAGAACCGAAGCGTGAGAACTCGATGAGTGCGCGGTCAAGAATAGAATATAAGAGACTGCGATCTTGCTGAAACGCCCTGGGCATTGTCCAGACCACAACCTCTTTCGACCTGACGCGAACGATGTTTCCGAGCTGAGCGAGTTCATAGCACATTCGGCCATCTTCACCGCGGATCATGCGATCAACGAATCCAACTTTCAGACCGAGTTCCCTCACATATCCCATGCACATCCCGACGCAGTTGATCCACGGTCGGTTTAGATGTCGGATCTCGGCTATGACGTTTCGCAGTGCTTCGTACACAAAAAATTTCCAACGCGGTTTCCCGGGATAACCGAGGAATGAGTATCCCCCGTACACACATGTGACGCCTTCTTTCATCAACTCAGCGGCCATACGCTGGATCCAGCGCTTTGGATAAAAGCAATCGGCGTCTGCCATCAGGATGTACTTGCCCCTCGCCTGTTCCTGTCCCATCTGCCGCGCAGGGCCCCACCCCTGCTTTGGTTGAAAATAAGTACGGACATTCAGACGGTCGAGGACTTCCTGCGTACGGTCGGTGGAGTTGTTATTGACAACAATAATCTCAGTGGGAAACGTCGTAATATTCTGCGAAATCGAATATAATGTTCTCAGGATGCTTAGCTCCTCGTTATACGCTGGAATGACAACAGATACCAGCGGTGGCAAAGCTCCGCCGCGCAACACAGTGAGTCGCGCATTGATCTCGCCATAGACCGACCGTGGAATTTCGTCTAACGTTTTTCCAGAAAGCAACCGGGCGTCCACCCAGTCGGGATTTTTGATTATGTACATGATATGTTCGTTCTCCGTTGAATAGAAAAAATATATACCGTGGGCCTGGAATATGGTCGTATATGTAATAAACGGCCGATGATCTCGATATTCTACAGCGAAGACGCGCGCAGATTTTCGCGACACCGCTCATACTGTCGTTATAGCTTCGGCGGACGCATGTTGACATTACTGCTCTGACTGTAGTATACTTATGGATTCCCATTTTTTGCGGTAGTCCGTTCTGCCTTTCATGAGTTTTTTCCCTTCCAGCGTCATGACAAATCGCTCAAAGTTTCCTATTATTATCTTGGTTTAAGTGTTAAGAAGTGAATCTCTCTTTCCATTCTTACCTAACCTGTATGACGAGACTATCATCAGCATTTATTGCCACCGTCCGTCTGATGTGTCAAATGCAAAAAGGCAAGTGGCTATTAATTACTCGGCAGGTAATGAAAATTCCTTAGCCTGTGAGCCGGAAATTTCGAAACTACCGTTGGATCGTGGTGGTCTTGCTTTTTTTTGCAACAACGATCAACTACCTGGACCGCCAGGTTATCGGGCTGCTCAAACCGACACTCGAGCAGGAGTTCTCATGGACCGAAACTGATTTCGCTTATATCGTCATGGCCTTTACCGCGGCCTATGCCGCCGGTCTTTTATTTTTTGGTTGGCTCATCGACAAGATCGGCACGAAGGCGGGTTACTCCTGGTCGGTGATCATATGGAGTATTTCCGCCATGGCCCATGCGGTGGCGCGTAGTGTTTCCGGCTTCAGTCTTGCCCGCATTGGCCTCGGTATCGGAGAAGCGGGAAATTTCCCTGCGGCCATGAAAGCTGTTGCCGAGTGGTTCCCGACCAAAGAGCGCGCTCTTGCCACCGGTATTTTCAACGCCGGCACAAGCGTGGGTGTCGTGATGGCATTGCTGATTGCACCCTGGATACTGGTGACCTACGGATGGCAGGAAGTGTTTTGGATCACAGGCGCACTCGGGTTTATATGGCTCGCACTCTGGTTAGTGCTTTACGATCTTCCCTCGCGGCAAAAAAAAATCACCGTCGAAGAGCTGAAGTATATCGGTGAATATTCCGCTGTCGCCGAGGCCATGCGGACAAGTTCAGGCATCAAATGGCGGCAGCTATTTACATACCGTCAGACCTGGGCTTATGTCACGGGGAAATTTCTGATTGATCCCATCTACTGGTTCTTTCTCTTCTGGCTTCCGTCCTATTTTTCTTCCACCTTCGACCTGGATCTGAGCAAGCCCAGTGTTGAGCTGATGATTATTTACGCCGCGACAACTGTGGGAAGCATAATGGGGGGATATTTTTCTTCCTGGCTTGTCGCACGCGGCTGGCCGGCTCTCAAGGCAAGGAAAACTGCGCTCTTTTTATTTGCGACGTTGGAGCTCTCCATTATTCTAGCTCAATTTATCACTGACATGTGGCTGGCGGTTGCGCTCATTAGCCTGGCCGTTGCGGTGCACCAGGCCTGGGCCACGAACATGTTCACTGCTGCATCCGACATGTTCCCGAAAGAAGCGGTCAGTTCCGTTGTTGGAATTGGAGGGATGATGGGTGCCCTGGGAGGCATTCTGTTTCCATTGCTCGTAGGATTTCTCCTGGATTCCTACAAGGAGGCCGGCAATCTCACGGGTGGTTATAATGTATTGTTTACCCTTTGCGGATGTACGTATCTCTTCGCATGGGTCATCATTCATCTGCTCACACGAGATCTAAACGATTCTCTGAAATCCAAATAAAAATTCATAGTTGAGCACAGACCAAGATCCGAGTTCTGGCCCAAGCATGATTAGATTTTTCAGGTCCAAATTTGCAATCTATTCAAGCCACCCCATAGTTCTTTTCACTGCCTTTGTCCATCCGTCGAAGAGTTTCTTGCGGGTGGCTTCGTCCATTTGTGGCTTGAAGCACTTCTCGATTCTTCTGTTCTTTTGGATATCCTCTTTCTTCCACAGCCCGATCTGGATAGCTGCCAGGTACGCGGCTCCCATTGCAGTTGACTCAATAACCTCGGGACGGTCTACTTCCGTACCAAGGATGTCGGCCTGAAACTGCATCAGGATATTGTTTGCACATGCACCGCCGTCAACTTTGAGGCTTTTCAGTTTCAATCCTGAGTCTTCCTGCATTGCGTTCAGCACATCCTTGGTTTGGTAGGCCAATGACTCCAGTGTTGCCTTGATGATGTGATCCTTCCCTGTGTCACGCGTGAGTCCGAAGATGGCGCCGCGGGCATACATGTCCCAATAGGGTGCGCCCAGACCGGCAAATGCCGGAACAACGTACACATCGTTTGATCCCAGCGCCTTGGTAGCAAAGTATTCGGAGTCTTTCGATTGATCGATAATCTTAAGACCATCGCGCAGCCATTGCACGGCAGCACCGGCGATGAACACGCTACCTTCAAGGGCATATTCGACTTTGTTGTCCAATCCCCATGCGATTGTCGTCACGAGACCGTGGTCGGACAATTGGATTTTCTCACCCGTATTCATGAGCATGAAGCAACCCGTGCCATAGGTGTTTTTGGCCATTCCCGGGCTAAAGCATGCCTGGCCAAATAGGGCGGCCTGTTGGTCACCGGCGATACCGGTGATGGGAATAGTCTTGTCTTTGATCTTGATGTCTGCAAAATGGCTGGCTGATGGCCGTACTTCGGGCAACATCGATTGAGGTATCTCGAGCGCGTCCAGCATCTTTTGATCCCACTTCAGGTCGCGAATGTTGTAGAACAATGTGCGGGACGCATTCGTATAGTCCGTCACATGTACTTTTCCACCGGTCAGGTTATAAATGAGCCAGGAGTCCACCGTTCCGAATGCCAGCTCTCCCCTGTTCGCCTTCTCGCGGGCGCCGGAGACATTGTCGAGGATCCACTTGACCTTTGTTCCTGAAAAATAGGAGTCGATTACAAGACCTGTGTTCTGACGAACGTATGGCTCGAGTCCCTGCTTCTTCAGCGATTCGCAGATAGGCGCGGTTCTTTTGTCCTGCCACACGATGGCGTTGTAAACAGGTTCGCCCGTTTTGCGATCCCAGACGATTGCCGTCTCGCGCTGATTGGTAATACCAATTGCCGCGATGGAAGAAACATCAATCCGCTGTTCATCAATGAGCTTGTACAGTGTTCCAAGCTGGCTGTTGAGGATCTCCTTTGGATCGTGTTCTACCCAACCGGGTTGCGGAAAGATCTGACGGAATTCCTGCTGTGCGATTCCCTTGATATTACCTTGCTCGTCAAAAAGGACAGACCGGGAACTTGTGGTGCCCTGGTCGAGGGCGATAATGAATTTTGAGGCCATACTAAACAAACAAAACTTTAAACAACCATGCGCCGAAAACACCACCGATCAGGGGCCCTACTACCGGAATCCAGCTATAAGACCAGTCCGAGGACCCTTTGCCGGGGATCGGCAAAAGAAAGTGAGCGAGGCGCGGACCCAGATCACGCGCGGGGTTAATGGCAAATCCTGTCGTGCCTCCCAGGCTCAAGCCGATGGCAACGATCAATGCGCCGACGAGGATAGGGTTCAGACCTTCATAATATTTATTTGCGCCGATAAAGAGCAGCGCGAGTACCAGCACCGTTGTTGCGATAATCTCGCTGAGCAGGTTAGGCAGTGTTGCACGGACTGCGGGCCCGGTACAGAATATTCCAAGCTTTAAAGCGGCGCCTTCTGTTCGGCTCCAGTGCGCGCGGTAGTGTATCCACATCAGTATTGACCCGGCAAATGCGCCGGCAAACTGGGCGAGCATGTATCCGAGTACCATGTCTCCGGGAAAGTCGCCGTAGGCGAACAGGGCCAACGTGACAGCGGGATTGATATGGGCGCCGCTGATGCGTCCAACCGCGTATATGGCAAGCGTTACTGCCAGACCCCAGCCGATGACAATTGTGAGCCATCCCGCGTTTTCGGCTTTTGAATCCTTCAGTAGCACGCCGGCAACTACGCCGTTGCCCAGCAGGGTGAGCAGCATAGTGCCCAGAAATTCTGCAACATAAGGTGACATGTGGTGGATAGTTAGGTTAGGGGTTTCGAATAAAATGTTGTTCGTGAGCAAAAAATCAACCTTCATCCGGGCAAGGAGAACTCGTTATGAGCTCATCCATGCCGGGAGGGTTTAAACATAATACTATTTTCCTGATGTACGAATAAGGCGCGCAAAAATTTAAAGAGAAACGACGCCCTGATGCGATGCGCATGAACGCATGGTCTTGATACGAGATGGCCGACAGAAATGTGCAGATAGAGAGTTTTGCACGAATGCAAAACTTCAAAACAGAAATAACAGGGTTCCGTTAGACGCCAATGCGCGTTATTTGGCTGCGAGATCTTCTCTGCGCGTCCTGATATTTTCAACTACATACTCTCCGATTGCACGACCTTCAATCGCACCATCCTCGATTGCAGCGCGGTAGTGAATACCACCGTACAACCTGCTGATCGCCGCCTCCTGGGATGCATGCATGAAAGAGTCGAAACTCCGCGACGTAAGTCCGAACTCAACCTCCGTTGAATCCAGGAACGAGAAATTATCACCAAACAACTTCGTGAGTGTGACGGCGGAAGCTGTGGAGATCACGCTGTGTCCGCTCGTGTATTCGGGAAAAGGTGGTGTCTGTAGCAGTGGCACCCAGTCCTCATCGATATGTTCGTTAATGTATGTCTCCGGTCTGACAAGTTTGGAACGATACTTCTCATCCCAGCAACTAATGAACCCATCGATAAGGGAAATCGAAGTGAGCGCGTACGCTTCGGCCGATTGGACAAAATCCGCATTCACTTTCTTGCACGCTACATGTGTTATATTCATCCAATGGCCACCCGGAGATATTTTTTTTGTTGCGAACATCACATGGCCCTTCACATTCATCACAAACGGATTGCAATCCCAGAATGACGCGATCTCCCGTTGTTCTTCCGTCAGATTGACTCCTGCGGTATAAACTTCGTATGCTTCCTTGTAGAAATGGCTGTTTTTATCCAGAGAGAATTCGGGAGGTCCTTTCGGTTTGAACTGCGCGGCGGAATCAATGGCAAAAGTTCGGATCTTCGCCCAGTGCGGTTCAATCGCGTCCATGTAAGCGGGAGGCGTAGGCTTCCAGGTCGCAGGAGAGTCTTCGATCGAATACTTTGGAAAGGAACGCGACTGCTTGTAGTTGTCTCCGGCTGACCACGCGAGGATGTGCTTTGCAACCTGCTGTCCATAGGCAATGGAACGTTCAAAGACTTCATTCGGTACACCAGCGTCTTTGAATTCCTTCATGATCTGAGTATGGAACACTTCCATCTTATCCTCGGAGAATACAAGCGCCTGGCCGACTGTCAGCATCGCCTCAACGGATGCAAGCGGAAAAGAGTATTCAACTCCGGCTTGTGGTTTAGGCACTTCCTCTAATCCGTTGACCTGTCCCGCGAGGCTTACGTATTTCGGATTGTCATGAATCGCGACTTCGTATCCCGCGATGGTCATATAGGCATAGATGCGGCTCGAGACGGGAGGCGAGAAAATATCGTGGACGATTACGTCGGTAACCTGTTTCACTGAGCGGTGCAGGAAGTCGGGATTGTTGACATTCAGGCGGTAATTTTCCATAGGAGTGGATACGGAACATCCAAATAGCGCGCCTATAATTGCAGCCAGCCAGAACCTTGCCAGTCTCTTTTTCATCGCCTCAGTTGTCAGGGGTAAGACATTTTGTGTGAGAAGTAAAAATAAAGATTTGCTTTGACTTAGTCAAACCGCATCGTGGATGCCGGAGCTTATTACCTGAACAGAAGTACAGAGTCTCCATATCGCCCCACGACATATACAGATTCACCCGTTGCCTGTGTCAAAGGTGCGATGGCACGAACTTCTCCCGGTGCGATGAACCCCGATTTAGAGAGCGAAACAGCTTCGAAAGTGCCTTTCCCATCACCGAGAAGCATCAGGCCATAGCCGGCATCGTAGCGGCCGAAATCAGGTTGAACGGCGTAAAGGTTGCCGGCGCCGAGAAGGTCTGGCTTGCCGTCCCTGTTAAAATCCCCGGACGCCCAGGCATACACAGGAAACATTTGTGCCTCTACTGGCAGCGCCTTCATTACGAGCCGGCCCTGCCGGTTCTCCAGCAGTACGCTGGAGAAGTTGCACGCCTCCTTCACTTCAAATTTCTTCAGTTCACTTCCTGAAATGATATCTTCTCGCTTGACGTTCCTGAAATTCTTGTATCGCAAGAACTTTCTCCTCAGCCCGGGCACCTGTTTCACGAGTTGATCCCGCGAAATGAAAGGATGTATCGCGTCGTTATTAAAATAGGTAAGCAGATGATCGGTTCCCCCGTTGTCGTCAAGATCACCCACAAAAAGAGAAACCGGGTGCTCCACCGTTGCCCGAAGCCTTGAATTGAGCCCGAGATTTCCCGCCACGAAATCGGTATCACCATCATTATCAAAATCACCGGCGTGCAGGGTGTTCCACCATCCGGTGGTTTGTTTCAACCCGTAGGCTATTGTGCTGTCCGCAAAACGGCCGCTGCGGTCTTGAATCAAAACTGTGATCGGCATCCACTCGCCCACGAGCAGCAAATCATTTCTACCATCGTTATTGAGATCGCTCCATATTCCATCCGAAACCATTCCCAATTCACCGTTATTTGGTGCACCGCTTAATCGCCACGATTCATCGGCGAACACGCCATCACCCCCATTGGCAAGCAGATAACTCCTGGGACTCTTTCCATAGTGACCGGATATAACTCGCCCGCCAATAAAGATGTCGGTGTCGCCATCACCGTCGAAGTCGCCCGGTCTTACACATGACGCGTTCACCAGGATATCCGGAAGATTTTTTGCCGCGCGAACCAATGCCCCCGAACCATTATTGAGGTATAGTCGGGGACGCAGTTCTTGTCCGCTGAATTGTTGTCCACCGCTTACTACCACCAGGTCCGGCAAGCCATCGCCATTCGCATCGAAGATAGCAGCGCCTGTATCAGCGTAGGATGAATCTGCATCGAGTGAATGTTGTACCGAGCGTTTGAAATTGCCACTGGCATCCTGGAAAAACACGCAGGCAGCCTGACCCTCACCTCCCCCGATGAAGAGATCGTCAAGTCCATCCCTGTTCAGATCGCCGGTTGTGATGGCAGGGCCAAGTGTCGATACCATGTGCGGTATGAGTTTCTCGCTATTAAACGCGTTGAAATTATCCCCGCGGTGAGTGAATGGAAAGGTTTGTGCTTCAAGCAGCGACTTAACTGCCCCACCTCTGTCGACGGCGTAATTCCATTTATCATCTGCATCGCGTTGTAAAAGCTTTATTCGCTTCTTCGCTTGGACTTCTGTAAGTGTCTGTGCTTTCTGATCCGGCCAGACGACCAGTAATGAATCGATAGACTTGACATTGCCCAGGCCGAAATGGATCACCGGGCTCACCGAGGACTCCCATCCGCGAGATAATATTTGCTCCGCGTAAAAAGTCTCCCCACCTGCATACACTTTTATTTTGGCACCAATTCCAAAACGGTTTGCCCCTTCGCCCTCGAGCTCGACCTGAAGCCATTCACCCCCGTTTGTTCCGATATCGTTCCGGAAGATAGATGCGGGTCTGTCAATGTTGTTGATGATCAAATCGAGATCGCCGTCGTTGTCGAGATCTGCATAGGTTGCGCCGTTCGACAGCGTTGCATTCTCTCCCATCCATTCATTCGAAACATCCCGGAAACTGAGATTGCCCTCGTTTCTGAAAATGAAGTTTGGCACCTTCCCGGACGGCATATGCTTGACAAACTCTTCATAGCCATAGTAATACTGGGCCGAATCGGATGATATGAAATTTATATAGTCGAGGTCGTTTGGTCGCGACAAAATTCCGTTCGCCACAAAAAGGTCGCGGCGTCCATCATTGTCGAAATCGGCCAACAGTGGTGCCCAGCTCCAGTCAGTCGCCTCAACGCCGGCGAGGGCGCCGATGTCGCTGAATAGTACCGTTCCCTTGGAATCAAATCCGCGGTTTAGTTGTAGAGCGTTCCGGGCGAATTGATGGTGATATCCAAAGCTAAGCTTGTAAGAGTATATGTCGTAGGAATCTTCGCCTGCGGTTGTCTTGATAACCTCCTCGTTTGACGGCAGCATATCGAGCGTAATAATCTCGGGATATCCGTCATTGTTGATATCCGCGATATCATTGCCCATGGAGAACCGGCTCGTATGCGGAAACGACGCCGCCAATTGTTCGACAAATCTGCCGTCGCCCTGATTTATGTACAAATAGTCGTTTTCATGGAAATCATTTGCGACGTAGATATCCATATAGCCATCCAGGTTGACGTCGGAGATTCCTACGCTAAGGCCGTATGCAACGGGGCCGTTGTAAATTCCAGCTGCCTCTGTAACATCCGTAAAACGATTGACCCCATGGGGTATCAGTTCATTCCGGTATAACCGGTCGCCTGCAAGCGAGTCTCGTTGATGCCGCAGACTTGCGTTGCCATAAGACCGGACCGAATGAACAGAGTGGTTGACAAGATACATATCGAGGTCACCATCGTTGTCGTAGTCGAAGAAGCTGGCGTGGGTCGACAGACCCTGAAACGTTAACCCGTAGGCATCCGTCTTATCCGAGAACGTCAAGTCACCGTTGTTGATGTACAGTTGATTCCTTCCGCTAAAATCCTTGTAGTTGCCAACGCCGCAAACGAAAATATCCAGAAATCCATCGCCATTCACGTCGGCCATTGTGGTTCCGGTTTTCCAGTTGCCAACTCCGGCAACGCCCGCGGTCTCCGTTACATCTTCGAAAACGAAATTGCCTTTATTTATGTACAGCCTGTTTTGCAGCTGATTTGCAGTGAAGTATAGATCCACTAAACCGTCGTTGTTGACGTCGCCGGCTGAAACGCCCCCGCCATTGTAAAAGTACAGGTACTCGATGATGTTGAAGTGACCCGTCTGAGTCAGAGTATTTATGAATGAGACACCTGTTTGGCTTTCGGGAAGCGAAGTGAACAACGAGGTCGCCTTCTCTTGCCTGCATGCGGTCAACAACGGCACGAAAAAAGTAAAAGCAAAAGCATACCGGATAAACAGGAACTTTTTCACGGCAACGACTCAGTAGTATACATTAGCGCCGCATCGTCATTTCGGGAAAAGATAAACACGGGTCCATGCAAGCCGCGGACATTAATTATGTCGCGTATCTGGCCCCCAATCTTAATACCGGAACGGGAGGCGGGCAGTAAATGGAAATTACCGGTTCCATCTCCTTTCAGGTAGCTGACAAAATTCGCATCGTAACGGCCTACTTCTGGTTTTACATTATACAGGTTGCCGCCTGTGAGAATGTCCGGGAATCCATCCTTGTCGAAATCGAAGACCTCAATCCCGAAAACGGGTGAATACTGAACTTCCAAAGGCAGCGCCCTCCATGAGAACTTCCCCGTACCATCGTTGAGGAGAATACCGGATCTCAACTCGAACGCTTTCAGTTCAAGAGCTCCTTTTAACTGCTCAGGAGTGAAAATATCGCTAACGGTTTCATTCTTATACGACTCGTACTTCAGGTATTTTTTCTTGAGGGCAGGAATCTGGGAGACCAGGTCGTGTCTCAGGATAAATGGATAGCTGGTGTCTCCATTGTGTGTGCATATCACTTGTTCAATCGTACCATTCTGGTCGAAGTCATTAACGTACATACAGATTGGCTTATCCGGCGATGCTTTGAACCGTGAATTCAATCCGTGGTTTCCGACGACAAAATCGATATCACCATCGTTGTCGAGATCTGCAGCCTCCACGGCGTTCCACCATCCGCTTGTCCCTTTCGTACCCGCTGCCTCAGAGATATCCTGGAGGACACCTCCGGTGTTTGAGAACACCTTGATGGGCATGTACTCTCCCACCACCAGAAGATCGTGATCGCCATCTCCGTCGATGTCCGCCCACTCCGCATCGGTGATCATCCCCACGTTTAGCAACCCAGCCGCTACTGTTTCGGTCACGTTCGTGAATTGACCCGATCCATCGTTTTGAAGGATATAACCATTCATGGGCTTGCCGTAATTGAAGGCCTGAACGCGGCCTCCGACAAACAGATCCAGGTCCCCGTCTCCGTCGTAGTCGGCGGCTTCTACCGTGGAAGTGCTCTCAAACCTGGTCGTAGGTAGTATCTGAGAAGACTTGCTGAAATTGCCATGGCCATCGTTGATGTACAATCGGTCGATCAATGCCGTTGAGCTGGACGGAAATTCATTGCCACCGCTGCAGACGTAAAGATCCATGTCGTTGTCGCCGTCTGCATCGAAAAAGATACTGCCCATATCTTCGGACACCTTGTCCGCCATAAACAGTGCTTCATTTGTTCGCACGAACTTTCCATTTGGCAGCTGCTGAAAAAGAGCCCCCGCCTGATCCTTGGCACCACCAATGAAAAAATCATCGAGGCCGTCATTGTTGACATCCCCTTTAGACATTTTAGGACTCTCTGTGCTGAGCATGTGGAAGATCAGATGATCGCGATCAAAGTCGACAAAATCATTCTCTTGATGCACGAAATCCAGGCGACCAGTGGCGGAAAGCTCCCGCAGGATCGGTTTTTCCGCTGGCAGCTCGCGGGTCGTGCGAGTTGTGTGAAACACTCTCTCCGACTGACGCAGGGTCAGGGTTTGATCAGCTTCCACGGAATCGATAACTGTCGTTTTTCCGTCCGGCCAGACTACGGTTACCCGGTCCGCCATTTTATTTTTTCCGATACCGATATTCGGTCTTGAATCCACAGTCGACTCAAAACCGCGAATGGGCATTTGCTCAATGGCAAACTTTTCACTTCCGGCCTCGACAATGACTTTGGCTCCTATCGCGAATGGATTCCGATCGCTCCCGATAAGGTGAATCTTCAGGTAATGATGGTCCGGATAAAACCGGTCCGTTTGATTTCTGTAAACAAAACTCTGCATGTTCACGTTGTTGACCACGAGATCCAGGTCACCGTCATTATCCAGGTCACCGTATGCGGCGCCATTGGAAAAGCCAGGCGTTGCAAGCCCCCATTCCGCGGCAGAATCCTGAAACTGAAGGTTGCCGGAGTTGCGGAATGCAAAGTTGGAAACCGGCGTCGAGGGAATGATCTCGGTGAGTTTTTTATAGTCGACCGAATTCTTAGCCAAAACCGATCTGACGAACTCCTCATTACTCGCAAACTGTAGAAAATCCTGATTGGTAAGGTCCTGGTAAATTCCATTCGCCACGAAAATATCCTTCAGACCATCGTTGTCCATATCGAAGATCAGCGCTCCCCAACTCCAGTCGGTGGCCTCAACTCCTGCAAGCCTGCCGACTTCACTGAATGTGTTATCGCCGTTGTTGATCTGGAGCATGTTTCGTGTAAACTGATGATGGTAGTCGTTCTCAACATTGTATTGATAGCGATTCCAGTCATCGAATGTAGTGACAGTCTTCAGCCTTGCGTTTTGTCGTGGAAGCATGTCTGTCACAAACAAGTCCGGCCACGTGTCATTGTTTATGTCGGCCATGTCTGCGCCCATGGATGCCGCGCTGATGCTGCTGATCTCCCTCGTCAGACGCTCCCGGAAGGTCCCGTCCCGATTATTGATATACAGGTAGTCGCGCTCGAAGAAATCGTTTGACACGAAGATATCCGGCCATTGGTCGTTGTTGATATCCCCTACCGAGACTCCCAATCCGAATCCAATAACACTCCCATAAATGCCGGCTTCTACGCTGACATCTGTGAAATGGTCTCCGTCATTCCGCAAGAGTTTGTCGCCTCCCAGCGGGTCGCGCTTTTCACGCTCATTCTTGCGCAGGTTGAAGCTGCCGATTGCCTGATAGGAATTGTTCAGGATGTACAGATCGAGATCACCGTCCCGGTCGTAGTCGAAAAAAGCGGCGTGCGTGGAGTATCCTTCGTCGGCGACGCCATACTGCGAGGCCTGGTCTTCGAACGTGAGATCACCGCGATTGATAAACAATTCGTTGCGTTTATTAAGACCGCCTTTCACATTGCCGGAATTGCAGACATAAATATCCAGCAGGCCATCGCCGTTGACGTCTGCAAGCGACACTCCTGTCGACCAGGTCTGAGTTCCGGCTACGCCTGCTTTTTCGGTAATGTCTTCAAAACGAAAGTTTCCCTTGTTGAGAAACAGTTTGTTCGGAACCAGGTTTCCTGTAAGATAAATGTCGATCAGTCCGTCGTTGTTTATGTCGCCAAGACCTACTCCTCCACCATTGTAAAAATTGCGATATGTGTAGATGTTGAAATCCTGATCGAACGAAAGCTTGTTAACGAAGTCGATGCCCGTAGAGTCCGTCGGAAGCAACGTGAAGAGAGAATCCGTTGATTCTGATTCCGACGTCGAGCAAGACACCGCAACTGCTGCTGAGCACAGAAGCGCTATCAGCGCATTAAGCTTCGTCCGCGTCTGATTTCTTTTGTCTGCCATTTCTAGATCGAATGTTTGAACTTGGGATGCAGAATGTCCTGAACTTTAATAGCAACACTTTGTGCATCTTTAACATATACCAGCACTCGCCTGTTACCATCGACTTTCACTGACATGGGCTGGTCGTTTACGTTAGCCGTTACGAATTCATTACCATTATACCAATGCATGAGCAATTGCATGGCTTTAACCTTCAGGCTATCCGACTGCAGCGCACGGTTCCACGGTGCCCAGCCGGGGTAGCTAAGTTCCATATCCATTTCAATGATAGCCTCCTTTTCATCATAGAGGGGGTAAAACAGCAATCGCATTCCCGTTGGCTTCTTGTGGACCGCGGAATCCGTAAACAAATATTGTACGGATGTGTTCCCCGGTCCCTGCGTTACCAGCCGCTGCTTGTTAAGATCAAAACATTTCCCGTAGAATTCATTTCGCGTATCGCCGAACTTGATAGAAAACAGCAGCGAATCCTTACGTACCCCTTTCTCGAGCTCCTCCTTGACCATTTTGGTGTAGTCGGATTGAAAGCAGGCCGTACAGACGATCGCAATGGCGGCGATGCTAACGGGCAATTTCAAAGATTTCCAGGTCATCATCATATTTCGCAAATAAAATGTATGTAGTTCCGTTTTCTTCCAGAACTTCTATATCGCGGATTTGGCCGCCTACATTCAGGTCGATTCCGGGCTCAAGCGAATAAACACCATTCACGAGCGATCCTTTGAAGAACCATCCATTGGATGCATCCAGCCTCCCGAACTGCGGTTTGATCTCGTATTGATTTCCTCCTGCGAGCACGTCAATAACTCCATCCCCGTCGATATCAGTCGCATGAAGGCTGTAAATCGACGAATATTGCGCCTCCTGTGGAAGGTCCATCCGTGTATAACCGGAGGGATTAGACAACAGAACCACAGAAGAAAGTATATCGACCTCATAGACACTTGCGTTTGCCAACGTCTCTGTTGCAAGCAAATCTTCAATACTTTTCTTGCCGTAATCCCTGTAATATAAAATAGTTTTCTTGAGCGATGGTAATTGTGACAGGAATTCATCCTTGTCTACGATGGGATAATATTTTCCATTGCGTTTGGTACAGTATATTTGCTCCACCGAGCCATTGCTGTCAAAGTCATTGACATACATCCTGTCGCCAGCCTTAAAGAAAGTGTTCAACCCATGGTTGCCAAGCAGGAAATCAGCTTTACCGTCGTTGTTAAGATCGGCGCTTTCGATATCGTGCCACCATCCTCTTGTCCCTTCGAGCCCGAGCTCCTTCGAAGCATCGACGAATTTTCCCTGGTCATTTCGCAGCATTGTGATGGGCGCCCAGTCACCTGCCAGCAGGATGTCTGGCCAACCATCGCCGTTGTAGTCCTGCACTTCAATATCGGTGATCATGCCGGCCTGCATCAGCGTGCCGGCAATGTCGGCAGTAACATCTGCGAACATACCTGTTCCATTGTTCTCAAGCAGGAACGCTTTTCCGCCGGTGCCGTAAGAGAAAGGGTCGTATCGCTCGGCCACCACGAGGTCATTATCACCGTCGCGGTCAAAATCCAGTTCTTTCACGACGCTGGTTGAGAAGTAGTGTTTGAATGGTAATGGATACGGTGATTCAGTAAACGAACCGCGGCCGTCGTTCAGGAAGATCCGATCATTCAAAACCTCGGAAGTCTCGGGAAAGAATCGCCCACCCGTCGCCATGTACACATCAAGGTCGCCGTCGCCATCCACGTCCATAAGAGCGCCTTTTGTTTCCTCTGCGAGGCGGTAGGCCTCAATAGAACGAGGAGACCTTGCCACCGTCTTATTTCCTTTAAAGGAAATCACCATGCTGGGCTGGTCCTTACCACCCCCCAGGTATACGTCAGGTTTTCCATCCCCATCGACATCGCCTTTCAAAAGCGCGGGCGACTCATTCCCATACATCATGGGCAAAAGCCTGTCGCGGTTGAAGTCGACCAGTCCACTGGCTTTGTGCCCGACGCCTGGCAGCGCAACCTTCTTCAACCCGAAAGAAAGCGCTTTCATCGTTGCTACTGGCTCTTTTGGAAGAACCTTCACCTCCCCGCGGTCGACATGCAGCCGCTGGTTCAAGGCGACATCATACAAAACGCTGCATCCGCCCTCCGGCCATTGAATGACGAGCGAGTCGATCGCACGCGTATCTGCGCCCAGCCCAATCGTGATTACCGGGTCCACGTTGCTTTGGAAGCCCCGTGTAACAAAATTGTCGGCCGTGATCCGCTTGCTTCCGCAATGCACTGTTACCTGGCTGCCTACCGCCAGACGATTGCCGCCTGGTTGTGTCAGGGCAATGCTGATACTCTTGTTCCGTGTCGTGTCTGTATTGTTTCTGTATATGACCGCAGGGGCATTGATATTGCTCACTATTAAATCCAGGTCGCCATCGTTGTCAAGGTCACCGTATGCGCTGCCACTCGAATACATCGGTGTTCCCAGTCCCAGCTCGGAGGCTGAATTTTGAAAGGAAAGATTGCCTTTGTTGAGGAACGCATAATTTGGGAATTGAGAAGAAGGCATCAGGTCGATCAGCTTCAGCATGGCATCCTTCTCGTCGCGGATGATCCGGCGGATGTTTTCACGGTCGGCAGAGTAGGCGAGATAATCCCGATCCAGAAGGTCCTTGTAAATGCCATTGGCGATGAACACATCCTTTAGTCCATCGTTGTCCATGTCGAAGAGTAGCGCTCCCCAACTCCACTCGGAAGCGGAGATTCCCGCGAACCGTCCGACTTCCACAAAGTTCCCGTTGCCGATTTGCTTCTGCAGGACGTTTCTCGGGAATTGGTGGTAGTAACCGTTGCGGACGTTCAGTTGATACTTATCCCAGTTTTCATAGATGGTTTTTGTTTTCCGCCGGTTGAGCGAATCGGGCAACATTTCCGTGACAAAAAGTTCGGCGATCCCATCGTTGTCGAGATCGGCGAAGTCCGCCCCCATCGAGCCCATACTGATCGAAGAAAAGTAGTCGGTCAGTGATTCCTTGAAAGTGCCATCGCGGTTATTGATGTACAGGTAATCTCTTTCAAAGAAATCATTGGAGACAAAAATGTCCGTCCATGAATCGTGATTAAAATCTCCCAGCGTGATTCCGAGGCCGAACCCGATGTTGCTGTGATAGATGCCGGCTTCTCGTGAGTAATCGCGGAACCTTCCCTGATCATTAATGAGCAGTTTGTTTCCACCGCCTAGTGGATCGGGAATTTCACGCTGGTTTTTCACAAGGTCGTAGTTGCCTACGGACTTGATTGAGTTGGTGAGGAGATAGCAATCCAGGTCGCCATCCTTGTCGTAGTCGAAAAACGCTGCCTGTACGGACAGTCCCGTGATGTTCAGTCCGTATTTTGCGGCGCTCTCCGTGAAGGTAAGATCGCCATTGTTGATGAAGAGTTCATTCTGCCGGTTGGGCGCTTCCGGGTCACCCGATTTGCAGACATAGATGTCGAGCCAGCCATCGCCATTGATATCGGCAAAGGCTACGCCAGTAGACCAGACTTCGGGTGAAGCAACGCCCGCAGCATCCGTGATGTCCCTGAAAACGAGATTGCCAGTGTTCAAATAAAGCTTGTTATCCACCTGGTTACCCGCAAAAAAAATATCAGAGAGACCGTCATTGTTGATGTCGCCGATGGCTACACCCGCTCCATTATAGAAGTTTCGGTACGTATACGGATTCAGCCGCTCCGTTGAGACGAGATCGTTGCGAAAAGTAATTCCGCTGGCCGCGGTTATGTCTGTAAACAACACGGGTTCCAGCCGCCGTTGGTCTTTTGAGCAACCCCAAGCAAAAACTACTACCACAAACGCTGCGCTCAATGCTCTCATGCTGAAATAAATAGCGCCCAACCGAGGTCAGGCGCTATCAAAATTACAAAAACTATAATCTTAACTATGTCAGTATCCGGGGTTTTGTTTCAGTGGATTCGCAGTACCCGCAGTTGCGTTCATCTGCTGAATCGGAATCGGGAAGATGATTTTATATTCATCCGAGTGTGCGGGCTTCTCCCACCACGCATTGCCCCAAGCACCAAAACGTATTAGGTCCGGACGCCTCAACGCTTCAATGAACAACTCTCTTCCGCGCTCGGCAAGCATTTGACCTTCAGTCATTGTGTCAAATGGTTCGACGCCAGCTCGTTTACGGATCTCGTTGACCAACGCGAGTGTGGTTGGATGACTGAAGTTTCCATTCAACCTCGCTATAGCTTCCGCTTTATTCAACAGGACTTCGCCGTAACGCAACAGCGGATAATCGTTGTCCATATCGTTATTCTGTGGAATTTTGAAGCTGAATTTCCCAAGTCTCGCACCGCCTTGACGGGAGGAGTTAGGGGCGAGTTCGTTGATAAATGGTGTGTAATTGACCTGTGGCCCATCTTCATCAGCTTTATCATAAGCGAGGTCCAGCGCTGGATTACCGTTAATATCGAATTGAGGACCAGTTATGAAATTGTTGACTTTGCGTTCATCGATATCTTCGTATGAATTGTAAAATTCCTCCATGGCAGCATAGCCATTCCATGGCTGTTCAGCCAGCCGGTAAGTCAGCTGACTCGGGTAATGGAGGGTCATCTGCGCAATGGTCATTCCGGTTCCGGACGATTCGTCAAACGGGACTACAAATATGTGTTCAATATTGTTCGCATTTGTAGGAGAAAAAACGTCGGCATATTCAGGAGACAAACTATAAATCCCTGAATTGATAACCTCATCTGCGGCATCAATAGCATCCTGATACCTCGGGGCTCCTCCGGTGTAGATGTGGGCATTTAAGTAAAGCCGTGAGAGCAACGCGTAAGCCGCGGCCTGGTTTACTCTTCCGTATTCTGCCTTCGCTTGAGAAAGATTCGGGATAGCATCCAGAAGCTCAGACTCAATAAAGTTGAAGACCTCAAGCCGTGAAGATTGAGGAGCGTCACCACCAGCCGTTGTGACAATTTTGACATTACCGAAGAGGTCCATCAAACGCCAGTAAAAATAAGCTCGCAAAGTTCTTAGCTGTGCAATATTACCTTCGGTCATATCCTCGTTGTCCATAAGATCGTTGGCCTGAAAGATTCCATTGTAAGCATTAGACCACGCATCGTTGATGGAAACTGTCTGAGGCGAGAATTCGTGGTGATGAATCCGGATATAATCCCCGCCATCATACCAGTCGCCACCTTTTTGCGTTATGACGACTTCGTCGCTGGAAAGTTCCTGAACCTGAAAGAAGCCACCGTTCGTCGCAGTTCCAGCAAAGAGGGCCGAAAAGGCGTCAGACAATCCGTCGTTTGGCCCGCCCTCTTCAAGACCTACACCAGGATTTGCCGGAATAAAATCTTTCGTGAAATCGCCTTTGATCTCTTCATCAAGGTCGTTACAGGATACTCCAGCAATGAGCACCGCTGAAATGAGTGAATATTTTAAAATACCTTTCATAACTGTCATGCTTTATATTAAAGGCCGATGTTTACTCCAAGCGTAAAAGTCCTGGAAGTGAAATAGCTGTTTCTTCTGTCTATACCAGGCGCAAGAACGTCAGGAGTGTTAAGATCCAGAAAGCCACCATTGTCAATTGCGCCATAATCCTGGAGCACTGGTTCTGGATCGATTCCCGTATAGTTCGTGATGACGAATGCATTTTGTACGTTGAAATATATCCTGAAACTCCGTACGATATTGGAGTTGGACTTCAGATTATATCCCAATGTGATGTTGTCCAGCTTCAGGAAGTCTGCCTTTTCAACATACAATGAACTGTATTGGGAGAAAGTCAATCCCGGTACCGCTTTGTCTGTAATGACCCGGTTGTAAGAGTTAATCGCACCTGGGTCAATCGGTTCGTAGAAAGCCCTGAACGTGTTTACAAGGCTGTGACCAAAAGCTCCTCTAAAGAATACGTTCAAATCCCAATTCTTGTAAGTGAGATAGTTCGTCCAACCAAGCTCCAGTGAGGGAAGGCCACTTCCCAACGCTTTAAAGTCGCCATCCGGATTTAGGGCCTCAGCCGGCGCAGAGATGATAGTTCCATCGCCATTGACGTCAGCAAATACCGGTCGGCCCGCTTCATTTGCCTCGGTCGCCGGATCATCGGAGGTGACGCCGGAAAATACAGGACCCCAAATTTGACCTATCTCTTCACCGACTGCTACTCGCACCATGCTCGTACCGTTTTGACCGGGGGCGCCAAGGTCAGACAACATTTGTTCCTGGTTGACGTATGATTCAAGTGTCGTTTTGTAACTGCTTAACACAATGCCTGGGTTCCATCGCAATTGGCCAAAGGTAAATGCATTGTAATTCAGGGATAATTCTATACCATTTGTCTTGAGAGACCCTGCGTTCTCAAACCGCCGGCCGGAAGGAAATATCGCAACGTCTACATCTCTTTCCAGAATAAAGTCTTTAATGTCGCGTGTATAAACATCCAATGCTCCACCGAATTTTCCACCTAAGCCGAAGTCAAGGCCAAGGTTAATCTCTGATTTCTGTTCCCATTTGAGATCAGCGTTTGCATCGCGCGTTTTCTTGACCGTGCCTCCTGACTGGAAATCGTATGTATAGAGGTCTTGAGCAAGTCCGGTCTCTTTTGGAAGGGAGCCGGTTACGCCGTATCCGATTCGAAGTTTCAGGACGTCGACTTTTGACAGATCTAGATACCGGTTCAAATCCACACCCAAACCCACGGCGGGGAAGACACCCCACTGGTTATCTTTACCTAACTTCGTCGAGCCCTCACGCCTGATAGAAGCATTCAGGAAGATGGCGTCATCAAAGGTTAAATTCGCACGCGCGAAATACGCTATGATTCGCGTATCAGGAGAGGCGTTACTGTTTATGTCGACATATCGGGCCAGACCGGAAAGCCGGTTGCCTGAAGTTTCCAATGCGTGGTAACTGAGGATATCGCTGGGAAAATCGCCCAGGCCGATAAAGATATCTTCGAACTGATCTTCCTGGAACGAATATCCGGCGGAAACATCAAGGTTTACCTTGCTGAAGGTTTGGGAATAGGTACCGTACCCTTCAAGCAGAGTGAAACTTCTGTCGGATGTATACCGCCGTGCGAGTCCCCCGCGGTTAAGGCCCCTGAAGAAAGAAGCCCTCGGGTAAAATTCACCATTGAGATTGTTCTCGTACTGCTGGCCGTAGTTAACTGTTAGTGTGAGGTTCTTGAGAACATCGAAATCAACCTTGGCGTTAAAGTTCAGATTCTTTCGCTTACCCTCATTGGTGTTTTGATCGATGATGGCTACCGGGTTGAAATTATCGAATAGAATTGCCTGGTAAAAGTCTCCATTGTCAAACCGGATGGGGGCGGTGGGATTGAATAAGACCGCATATCGCAAAGCCTCGTTGAAGGAGAAATCACTGTTGCGATTCGTAAGGGCGATATTCAAATCGAATCTCAGTTTGTTGTTGATCGCGCTGTGGTTCAGGTTAGCACGCGTGTTGATTTGGTCGAAACCCGAATTTTGCAAAATTCCCTGAACACTTCTGAAGTTTGTTGAAAGGCGGAATGATGTAGAACCCGAGCCGCCAGAGAGGGCAATGTTGTGTACATGCGAAACACCGGTTCGGGTAACTTCGTCAACCCAGTCCGTTTGCGCACCTAGATCATTACCACCTGCAGCGACATACTGACTTGGGCTCATGATCGGTTGCGTACGACTGATTGTTGCTGCGGCGACGTAGCCGTTGTAGGATGTTGCCAGACCGGCCGCTCCTGATCCGCGCTTGGTTGTTACTAATATAACACCGGACGATCCACGACTTCCATAGATTGCAGCAGCAGAACCATCTTTCAACACGTTGATCGACTCGATATCATTCGGGTCGACGTTGTCGAGGGATGCACCAATAACACCGTCGATTACGACCAGGGGCTCTGTGTTAGCTCCTACCGTAGAGATACCGCGAAGGCGAATCTGAGAACGACTATTCGGATCACCACCCCGGTTATAAACGCTCAGGCCAGGCACTTTACCCTGCAAAAGCTGAGTCGGGTCGTTGATGTTTCCTTTGTTGAACTCGGCTTCATCGAGTTCTACCACCGAACTGGTGATCTCTTTTCTCTCTTGCGTACCGTAACCTACGACTACGACTTCATCCAGCGATGTTACGTCGGGGCTCATTGTTACGTTGATGGTTGTCTGATTTCCAACCGCTACCTCCTGTCCGGAGAAGCCTACAAACGAGAAAACGAGCGTTGCGTTATCGCTTACCATAATGGAGAAGTCTCCATTCACATCGGTAACGCTGCCATTGGCTGTCCCTTTCTCGACCACATTCACTCCCGGAATTCCGGTTTGGTCCTCTGATGATGTCACTTTTCCGGTTACAGTCCTGCTCTGCGACCACGCTACCGTGGTAACCAACAGAAGAAGAACCGTAAAGTACCTGCGGATTGACAAGTAAAATTGCGTCATACGGTTTTGTTTGGTTTTAGGTTAACTGCCATAAATTGGGTGAACTGGCACTTCGGGTGGGTGCACCAATTCGTGTGAAAAGATAAAGATAACCCCGGTAATAAGTACCATAAAAAATCAAAAAAAATGGCTGGAATCGTACCCGCAAACGTTTGTGACAACCGACGCCCTCCCGTACATACCGCCGGTTCATAAGCGTATAACGATATGGCTAGACGCGCAGTCCGCCGGTTTTACTGCCCCTTCGCCGAGTGTTTTTGACCGTTCGTCTTTCGTTCTCTTGCGTGGATCTATATCGAATCCCGATTCTTGCCGTTTAAAACACACTTCAAACGATTGCGGTTGAATCGCAATAAAGTTGTGCAACGAGTTGCGAAGGTGTTGCAAAGAATTTAACTTGCGGCCTCTGAACCAAACCAAGTCAGCGCAGACGACCTCCCTCAAACGACCGCGCAGATGTTGTCCCCCTCCTTTGAGGGCGACCGATTTTCCTAACGGAAAATCACAGGGTAGTGATTTTTAAAAACCTATTTATCATGAAGTACAATCAAGTAACCATCAAAGACATCGCACGCGAACTGGGCATCTCCCCCTCTACTGTTTCACGCGCGCTCAAAGACCATCCCGACATCAGCCCCGAAACCAAGAAGGCCGTCAACGAGCTTGCGGAAAAACTCAACTACCAACCCAACATCGTAGCGCTCAGTCTTCGACAGAGTAAGACCAACACGATCGGCGTCGTCATTCCCGAGCTCGTACACTTCTTCTTCTCCACCGTTATCAGCGGAATCGAGGACGTCGCATACAGCGCCGGATACAATGTCATCATCACGCAATCAAATGAATCGCTTCAGCGCGAAAAGACCGACATTAAAGCGCTCTTTAACAGTCGCGTCGACGGAATGCTGATCTCCGTATCACGGGAGACGAATAACTTCGATCACATCGACAACATTCTCGCGAAAGGTGTCCCAATGGTGTTCTTTGACCGCGTCTACGACACGCCGAATTCCAGCAAGATAATTGTCGACGACCTGAGCGGTGCGAAAGAAGCGACTGCCCACCTCATTGAACAAGGATGCAAGCGAATCGCTCACCTGGAAGGACCGCCGAATCTCGAGATCACCAAGCAACGGCTGGAGGGATACATTCAGGCGCACAACGAGCACAACGTTGCTGTAGACAAGAGACTGATCATGCCCTGCCCCCTGGGAACAATTGAGGAAGGAAAATCGGCGACGGAGAAACTTCTGGCGCAGTCACCTCGTCCTGATGCGATCTTCGCTACCAACGATCCCGCTGCAATGGGCGCCATGCAGGCCATCAAGGAAGCCGGGCTCACCATACCACAGGATATAGCCGTCGTGGGATTCAGCAACTGGTTCTTCACCGCGCTCCTCGATCCGCCGCTGACATCAGTAGATCAGCCTGGATTTGAAATGGGACAAGAAGCTGCAAAACTTCTCATCCGCCAGATTGAGATCAGGACCAAAGACCGCGATGCGGAGGTTCAACCCGAAACAAAGATCCTGAAGACCAGGCTCATCGTCCGGGAATCATCCCTGAAGAAAGGCAAGAAATAGTTACGAGTGAAAGCGGCGACCATGTCGTTTACTTAAGCTCCGCTGACTTCTTCTCCTTTAGGAGAGGATTGAGGAGAGGTTGATGACATGGGACGATCCATAATCAAGTAGCACATGGGAGGCATTCTGAAACCGCGTCTGAATGAGCGCTCGGGCAAGGTATTGCATTGGGAAAAAGAACCTTGCGGTATTTCCGGAACAGCGGAAAACGCAAAGTTTAAAGTCACCTTTTATTCCGATTCGATCGTGCGCATTCAGCTTACGCGCGAGGATTTTTTTGAAGACTTCTCCTACTCGGTGATCGCCACGCCTGTTTCCCTTGTCCTGCAGTTCGCGGACGGTCCCGAGGCTATAAGAATTACCACGCCCAAACTGATCTTGTTGATCCGCAAAGAGTCGCTGTCATTTCATTTTCAAACACTTCAAGGGCAGACGATCAACCAGGACGATGAAGCGTTTTCAACCAGTTGGATCGGCGAGCAGGTAACTACTTACAAGAAACTGCAGGAAGGTGAGCGGTTCGTCGGCCTCGGTGAGAAAACCGGACCGCTCGACCGCCGCGGCTTTGGCTATACACACTGGAACACCGATAACTTCGGGTATACAGCCGGCTCCGATCCCCTGTATTGTTCGACGCCTTTTTACATCGGCATTCATCACCAGCTCTGCTACGGCATCTTCTTCGACAACACGCACAAGACGCACATCAACTTCGGCGCTTCAAATGACCGGTTCTCGAGCTTCTCTGCCGATACGGGAGAAATGAACTACTACTTCATGTACGGTCAGTCGGCGGGAGCTGTCATCGGTCACTACACGCACCTGACGGGACGGATGGAGATGCCGCCGCGTTGGAGTATCGGATATCAACAATGCCGCTATAGCTACTACCCGGATAAAGAAGTGCTCAGCGTCGCCAATACTTTTCGCGAGAAAGATATCCCCGCCGATGCGATTGTGTTCGATATCCACTACATGGAGCAGTACAAGATTTTCACGTGGAGCAAGAAGGATTTCGCGGATCCGACGGCATTGCTGGCAGGTCTCCGCGACAAAGGCTTTCACGTCGTTGTCATGTGCGACCCCGGCATCAAGGTCGAAAAGGATTATAAAACCTATGACGATGGCATCGCGCAGGATGTCTTCATCAAGTATCCCGACGGGACACCCTATACCGGACAGGTCTGGCCCGGGTGGTGTCACTTTCCGGACTTTACGCGCCCCGCGACGCGTCAGTGGTGGAAGGATCAGTTCACCGACTACGTGGCACAAGGCGTGAGCGGATTCTGGAACGACATGAATGAGATTGCAACGTGGGGCAACATGCTGCCTGAGAATGTCGAAATGGATTTCGAAGGACATCGGTCTACCCTTCGCCGCGGGCGCAACATCTACGGTTTCCAGATGGCCAGAAGTACCTATGAAGGTACAAAGGCCCTGATGAAAAACCGTCGGCCCTTCAACCTGACGCGATCGGGGTTTTCAGGTATTCAACGTTACGCAGCAGTCTGGACGGGCGACAATGTTGCGTATGACGAGCACATGATGCTCGGTGTCAGGCTGGTCAATAGCATGGGCTTGACCGGCATCGCTTTCGCGGGATATGATGTGGGTGGTTTTGTGGGAGACGCAAACACCCGACTGTTCGCGCGATGGATTTCGATCGGAGCCTTCTCACCTTTTTTTCGGGGGCACTCGATGATCAACAGTCGCGATTCGGAGCCCTGGTCCTACGGGGAAGAAGTCGAGCAGATTTCGAGGAACTATATCCGCTTCCGCTATCAGCTTCTCCCCTATCTCTATTCGCTTTTTTTCGAGGCAAGCTCCAACGGCATGCCTGTACAAAGATCGCTGGCCATCGACTACACGCATGATGCGCGCATCTATGAACACCAGTATCAACACCAGTACCTGTTCGGCCCTTCGATTCTGGTGATACCGGTAGAGAGCACGAAGGAGTTTGTGCGCGTTTACTTCCCGAAAGGAAATTCCTGGTATTCCCTCTACAACGGCGAAAAATATGAGGGAGAATCAGAGGTCATTGTCGAATGTCCGCTGTACCGATTGCCATTATTCGTGAAATCCGGCGCGATCATTCCCATGCAACCTGTTGTTTCGAACACTTCGCAAAGCGCGGATCTTTTCATTGTTCATTTGTATTCAGGCGAGACTGACAATAGCTTCCTTTACCACGACGATGACGGTGCTTCGTTTGACTATCAGTCTGGGATTTATGCGCAGAGAATGTTGCGCTACGAAGCGCAGGCCAGAAGATTTTTATTCGAGCGCGTGGACGGGACCTATTCTTCCCCGTGGAAATCGATAAGACTGGTCTTCCACGGCTTCCAGGCCCTGAGGACCGTAGAGATAAACGACAAGTCGGTCGATGTACAATCCGGAGTCAACAGTTTCTTTGCCGGTCTTGAAAAATACGATCCTATCAAGGATCCTGAGCCCGCGCCCGAAGAAAAGGTGATGTGGGTTGAGTTCCCTTATTCGCGCGAAGCCGTTTCCGTTAAATGGTGAGGATAGGGATATAAGATATAAGGTATAAGGTAT
>JBIQIY010000039.1:0-37088 GCA_044507775.1 Flammeovirgaceae bacterium
TTTTCAAGAGAAGGTGAGATTGAATCGCGATGCCAAGCCTTTCAAGTCTTCGACGGCCGTTCTATCAACGCGAATTCCGGTTTTCATTCTTTCGATGCGATTATCGGAGGGTTGGGACTATGGTTGGAAGGGTCAAAGTTGAAGTTTGTGCTTCGAATTGTCTTGCGCCCTTTCAGGGCTTTGGTAATTGCACGCTTGTAACCCAGGCCTCCTCGCTGGCGCTCGTCAACCTGGGCTAGTGTATGTCGCCCTTTCAGGGCTCAGTGTCAACAAACAAAGGGTAATGGCTACGAACCAATGGCGGTTCATTTGCCAAGGGCTCCTCGTTGGCGCTCGTCACCTGGGCTAGCATTTTCCGCCCTTTCAGGGCTTTGGTGTATGTCCTTCGCAAAGATGTTAATGTAATGTCCCTTCGTTAATTTTCAAGTAGCCACAAGGCTTGGAGTACAGATCAACCATTTTAGCACAGCTTGTCAACTGCCAATTGTCGAATTGTCAACTGATTTCAAGTATGCACAAGCTTTAGAGTTCAGACCAACGATTTTAGCACAGCATTGTCAATTGTCAATTGACCTATTGTCAATTTTTTTTTTCAAGAGAAGGTGAGATTGAATCGCGATGCCAAGCCTTTCAAGTCTTCGACGACTTTTTCATCAACCGGAATTCCCGTTTTCATTCTTTCGATGGCCATTTCTCTTTCAGGGTCGCCGGGGATGAGCACGCGTTCCTCGCCGGCGACGGGCGTGGCGGAGCGAAAGCGCCTGATCCAGTTATCCATGTGATCTTTGAATTCATCGGCCGGCCGGAAGGCGTCGATCCGCATAGCGCCGAAGAAGTGGCCGATACCGGAACCCACGGGATCCGCAGGCGGTGAGAGATAACTTACAAAAGGCGGAACCCAGGGTCCATAGTTCGCGCCGGAAAGGACGGCCGAGAAGATGTCTACCCATGCGCCGAGGCAATAGCCTTTGTGACTGCCGTGTTCCCGGTCGCCGCCCAATGGAAGCAAAGCGCCCCCCTCTTTTACTGCGAAAGCATCTGACGTAGGTTCGCCATTTTTTTTCTGCATCCATCCCGTCGGGGCATCCTGACCTTTGCGCTGAAGTATCTCGAGTTTTCCGTTGGCGGCGGTGGTAGTGGCGAAGTCCGCGACGAATGCGGGTTCCTTGCCTCCGGGAATGGACACTGCGATGGGATTGGTTCCTAGTAGCCGTTCCGTTGAAAACGTCGGCGCGACCAACGGGCTTGCGTTTGTCATCGCCATGCCGATCATATCATGCTCGAGTCCTTTCATGGCGTGATATCCCGCGATGCCGAAATGATTCGAGTTCCTCACAGCTACCCACCCTGTTCCCGCGACACGCGCTTTTTGTATCGCGATGTCCATCGCCTTCGGTCCAACGACCAGGCCCAATCCGCCGTCACCGTCTACTACGGCCGTGCTGGGCGTTTCATGAACAATCCTGACGTGAGGTGTCGGATTCATTCTCTTTACTTCCCACAAGCGCACATAGCCCGAGAGTCGTGCTACGCCGTGTGAGTCGACGCCACGCAAGTCCGCAGAGAGGAGTACGTTCGTGGCGAGCGCCGCATCTTCAGCGGGGCAGCCGATCTGGCACAGGACGGACGTGGTAAATGATTGCAGCGACTGATAAGAAAACACCTGGTCCATAAGTAGTATTTAACGGTGGCAAAAGTATAGCAAGCGAGCGGACGGATGAAGCTAAAAGCGTTTTTTTGAACTTGCGTCCGCCCATTGTGGATCACTATTGTTTTATGCAGACAATAAAGCCAGTGCGCCTTCCTTAAGTGAATACGTGGACACGCGCATATTGCTAAAAGGACCGAGATCCAGCACGTAACGCACGAGGCAACACGCCACGACGATCATATCCACCCGCATCGCAATCATTCCGGGTATCCGCATACGCTCTTCCCTATCCTTGCTGATGAGTTCCTGAAATATCTCATCGAATCCCGCGATAGAAAGCAGCGTCTCGGGCGCGTTGGAATCATACGCCTTGCCGAGTCGCTTGCAGTAGATCTCGCTGAGTGTATCAAATGTACCGGATGATCCCACCAGCGTATTGGGGTGCAGTTTCTTCAATGCTGACCTGAGCGGCCGGAGTGTCGTCGCAAAGTAGTCGTTCAAGGCAGCGATCTCTTCGCCATGGATGGGATCGTGCTTGTGGAATTTTTCGAGCAATCGCTGACCGCCGATCTCAAAACTTTGCTTCCAGAAGATTTCCTTCTGATCACCGATGATAAATTCCACGCTACCGGCGCCGATGTCTATGACAAGATTTGGGGATGATCCGAGATCCAGCCCGTCGCGGATGCCTGCAAAGATGAGGTCTGCCTCCTCGTTTCCGGAAATGATACGGATGGGAATTCCTGTAACGGAGGTGATCTCATGTGCCAGCGAAGACCCGTTCGTTGCATTCCGGAATGCGCTGGTCCCGTATGCGAAAATTGTCCCGATGTTAAACTCATCGATCTTTTTCCGGAATCTTACCATTGCGGCTATGGCCCGCTCACACGCGCTCTCACTGATAACGCCCTCGTTGATTCCTCCCTTTCCGATTTTCACCGGCTCGTGGTCGCGGTGCAGAATTCGCTTGTGTGACATTCCGCTCTCTGCAATCAGCAGGTGGAATGTGTTTGTTCCCATATCAATGATAGCGACCCTTGTCATACCGGCAAAAACGTTGGGAAGTTAATGCAATCTGCAGCGTTTTACTTACTTTGGATCATGATTTGACCGGGATTTTACCCTATACCCTATACCCTATACCCTATACCCTATACCTTATACCCTATACCTTATACCTTATACCCTATATCGAAAGTAAGTGCATGGCGAAGCGAACAATCAACGATCCGAATTTGAGTCAGAAATTTGAGGAGCTCGAGAGAAAGAACAAAGAGGCGTTGCTCGGCGGCGGCGAGAAAAGAATGGAGCAACAGCATGCGAAGGGCAAGCTCACGGCTCGCGAGCGGATTCAGCTTTTGGTCGATGAAGGAACGTTCGAGGAGATGGGCAAATTTGTCATGCACCGCAGCAAGGACTTCGGTCTCGATAAAGAGTATTATCTCGGCGACGGCGTAGTCACCGGCTACGGGAAGATCAACGGACGACTGGTGTATGTCTTCTCGCAGGATTTTACCGTCTTTGGAGGGTCGCTTTCAGAAACGCATGCCGAGAAGATCGTGAAGATCATGGATCTCGCTATGAAGAACGGCGCACCGATTATCGGACTTAACGATTCGGGCGGAGCCCGCATACAGGAAGGTGTGGTTTCACTTGGCGGATATGCCGACATTTTTTACAGGAACACGCTGGCTTCGGGCGTAGTCCCGCAGATCTCCGCCGTCATGGGGCCGTGCGCGGGAGGAGCTGTATATTCTCCGGCGATCACGGATTTCATCTTTATGGTTGAGCAAACATCGTTCATGTTTGTGACCGGGCCGAACGTGGTCAAGACCGTCACCCATGAGAATGTCACGGCGGAAGAACTCGGAGGCGCATTCGCCCACAGCACCAAGAGCGGTGTCACTCACTTTGCGTGTCCGAACGAGGTCGAGTGTATCCGGCAGATCAAGACACTGCTTTCGTACCTGCCTCAGAACTGCGAGGACGGCGTTCCGACGTACGATTATCAGGAGGGGAACGAACTCAGGCCCATGCTCAACGATATTATACCGGCAAACCCGAATCTGCCGTATGATATGCGCGATGTGATCGGCGGTGTTGTTGACGAGGGCACTTTCTTCGAGGTGCACAAGGACTTCGCGGAGAACATCGTTGTGGGATTTGCCCGGCTGGCCGGAAGAAGTATTGGCGTTGTGGGAAATCAGCCTGCGTCTTTGGCCGGCGTACTCGACAGACATTCCAGCGTCAAGGGTGCGCGCTTCGTGCGTTTTTGCGACTGCTTCAATATACCGCTGCTCGTATTTGAAGATGTACCCGGATTTCTCCCCGGTACCGATCAGGAGTGGAATGCCATTATTACCAATGGAGCAAAGCTTTTGTTTGCATTTTCCGAGGCAACGGTTCCGCGCGTGACCGTTATTACCCGAAAGGCCTATGGGGGCGCATACGATGTGATGAACTCAAAACATATCGGAGCAGATCTGAACTTTGCATGGCCAACGGCAGAGATCGCGGTGATGGGCGCAAAGGGAGCCGCTGAGATCATTTTCAAAAAAGAGATCGCGGAAGCGGAAGACTCACAGGCAAAGTTGGATGAAAAGGTCGAAGAGTACACGCGAAAATTTGCCAACCCGTACAGGGCGGCGCACCGCGGCTACATTGACGAAGTGATATATCCGGATGAGACCCGGCAGAAACTCATTCGCGCCTTCGAAATGCTCGAAAATAAAGTTGCTAAATTGCCGCGCAAGAAACATGGGAACATCCCGTTGTAGGCATGTTCCTATGACCCTGAATCTTGAATCATCAATAGTAAACCGAAGACATGGATAAACAGAGCAGAGAGTTTCTTTACAAGTACCTCAACAATGCCTCACCCACCGGGTTCGAGGCTTCAGGCCAGCAGATCTGGCTTGACTATATCAAACCTTACGTACAGGACTATACCGTCGACGTCTACGGTTCGGTGGTTGGTGTTGTCAACCCCAAGTCTGCCTACAAGGTGGTTATCGAAGCGCACGCCGACGAGATCTCCTGGTTCGTCAATTATATCACCGACGATGGATACATCTACGTGCGTCGGAATGGTGGCTCGGATCACCAGATCGCGCCAAGCAAGAGAGTTAACATCCACACGGAAAAGGGCATCGTCAAAGGTGTGTTTGGATGGCCTGCTATCCATGTTCGTGATATGGCGAAGGAAGAGCCTCCGACACTGAAGAATATTTTTATTGATATCGGTGCTGAGAACAAGAAAGAGGTGGATGCAATGGGCGTTCACGTTGGATGTGTGATCACGTTCGAGGATGAACTTATGGAACTGAATCGCCGGTGGCTTGTGGGTCGCGCGCTCGACAACCGCATGGGAGGATATATGATCGCTGAAGTAGCGCGCAGACTCAGCGAGAACAAAAAGAAATTGCCATTCGGACTTTACGTCGTCAATGCCGTTCAGGAAGAGATCGGGTTGCGGGGCGCGGAAATGATATCGAGAAGAATAAAACCCGATCTGGCTATTTGCACCGACGTGACGCACGACACTCAGTCCCCGATGTACAACAAAAAGGACAGCGGTAATCTTAAGTGTGGCGCCGGCCCTGTGCTCTGCTATGGCCCGGCGGTACAAAACAACGTGCTGAAAATGATTATTGAAACGGCCCGCAGGCGGAAGATCCCTTTTCAACGGCAGGCGGTGTCCAGGTCGACCGGCACGGATACGGATTCATTCGCCTATTCGGCAGAAGGTGTGGCATCCGGACTCATCTCCCTGCCACTTAAGTATATGCATACTACGGTTGAAACGGTTCATCACGATGACGTGGAAAATGTCATCAGGCTCATTTACGAGTTTCTCCTGCAATTGAAGCCCGGGCATGATTTCCGGTATTTCAAGTAGGAAGGTGGGGGAGTTGACCGCTTAGACGACTTTTTCGCCGACTGTGACGGGAATTCTACGCCGCGCTAATTATTTATTCGGGCGAAGCGGGCAAAGGAATATTTTTATACGGCGGAATCGCCTCGCGGGAACCATGCCTTACCGTTCTAGTGTTTACTACATAATCACTAGTTATCGAAATAGTCATCCCTTATAAGAAATTGAAGATACACGCGCAGGGTCACGGAGTTTTTATAGAGAGGGTCTTTTCTCTGTGTACTCTGTGCGTTGTTTTTCTCCCTTCTCGCCGTGCCGCTTAACCCCTGCGCGCAACTTTCTGAAGTTTGGTCTTTTTGCCACCAGGTCCTCAAAGACACGAAGGTCCGATCCTTGGCAATTTATCGGAACCCCCAGCGCCCGCATATCAAAAAAGTCGTCCTTGTATGTAGACTGGAAAACAAAAATTTCGGGAAGCTTTACTTTACTTCGAACCCAAGGAGTTTCATGTCATCCCAGAATTTCGGGTAGGATTTTCTCACTACAGACGGGTTTTCAATTTCGACATCCATCAAAGTCGCCAATGGAGCGAGGGCCATCGCCATTCGGTGATCCTCGTAGGTGCTGAATGACGCTCGCGTCGGAAGCTTGGAGGACGGGAGGAGTTTCCAGACACCGTTATCTTCCAGGAGTTTGGCTCCAAGTTTCCCCAGTTCGTTCTGAAGGGCCGCAATGCGATCGGTCTCTTTGATGCGCAGGCTTTGCAATCCCGTAAAGGTGCCTTCAATGCCTTTGGCCGCACACACCACTGCAACAGTTTGTCCGAGGTCGGGGCAATGTGTAAAGTCCCAATGGATTGGTTGCTTCTTGTCCGTTTTCGTCAATTTCACCAGGTCTCCTTGCATGGAGGTTGCCACGCCGGCATTTTCCATGATCTGAACGATGGCGCTGTCGCCCTGGAGCGATTGCAGCGAAAGCCTCGGCAAGAGTATCTCCGCCTGCTGCGCCAGAGCGGCGAATGCAAACCAATAGCTTGAGCCCGACCAGTCGGATTCAGCTGTGAATTCCGCACTGCGATAAGCTTTCGGAGGAATATTGACCTGGGTATCCAGTACTTCGCAGTCGATGCCAAACACGCGCATCAGGGAGGCTGTCATCTCGATGTACGGGCGACTGCCCACTTTTCCCTCCAGCTTCAGCGTGAGTCCTTCCGGCAGTGTAGGCGCCACCATCATCAAAGCTGATATGAACTGGCTGCTCACATCGCCCCGGATGCGAAGAGAACTGGTTTTCTGGCCGGAAAATTGTTTGATCTCCAAAGGAGGGTAGCCATCTTTTTCAAGATAATGGATATCAGCTCCTAACGATCGTAAGGCGTCGACGAGTATACCAATGGGCCTTTCCTTCATCCGCTGAGTGCCCGTAATGATCTTGTGTTGATTGGTCACACTGAAGTAAGCTGTGAGGAAGCGCATCGTCGTCCCCGCATCTTCAACATCGATAGTCTGACTAGTGGAGCGAATAAGTTTCAGCATGAGGTGCGTGTCGTTGGCATCCGACAGGTTATGCAGTGTCGACTTGTTGCCCGACAATGCATCCATAATGAGGACGCGGTTGCTGATACTTTTCGATGCGGGAAGGTAGTCTGCGCATCCCGTCACGGTGGAGTTTTGTTTAATGGAAATAACGTTCAAATCAACAGGTGTTTTTAAGTTTTTAAATTAAAAGTCGAAGAAACATTTTTTCTGAACAAGTGTAACAATTGTGCAAAAAATTAAGTTAATTAGTAGTATGAGTAAATCCAGTACATTCGCGATCGGCATAGGCTTAGCCTCGGGCGCACTGTTAGCAGCATGGTTGCTGACGGGATCCCGGAAAGAAAAGACTAAGAAATTCATTTCCGCAAAGACGGCCAGCATCAAAAAAACCATCAAAGCTGAGAGACCCGTCTATGATGAAACCGAATCTTATTACTTTTAAGCTGAACGGTAAAATGCAAGAGCCCTTTTTACCTCATCTGCCTTAATTTCGCAATCCCACCTCGCGTTTCCTATTCCTTCCAGGAGAACGCACAAAATCCTATTTTCTTTATTTTTCTTATCCTGACCGGCCAGCTTCACAATCGGGTCATCGTCTTCTTCGGCCAGGGTCACTTTGCCGAACACTCGTGTCAGATACTCAACAATTTCTTTAAACTCAGCTTCTTTCAACATTCCTCGTTCGTGTGCCAGAAACGCTTCGCAGCTGAGACCAACCGCCACCGCTTCGCCGTGAAGTATCTTGCGATCGTTTTGAAGAAGATGTGTTTCCACAGCATGCCCGATGGTGTGGCCAGCGTTTAATATTTTTCGCAATCCTTTTTCATAAGGATCCGTCCGGACAACATTCAACTTTACTCCGACGGAATGTTCGAGCAATGTATTCCACCGCTGATCCTCCAGCGGGTGTTTTCTGATCTCGTTCCAAACCGGTTGATCTGCAATGAGTGCGTGCTTGATCACTTCAGCAAAGCCCGAGCGCTTTTCCGCCGCGGGCAGTGTTTTCAGAAAACCGCTGTGCAAGAGCGTTAATGCGGGTGTCTGAAAAACACCGATGTGATTCTTGAAGTGGTGAAAGTCAATTCCGAGCTTTCCGCCGATGCTGGCATCTACTTGCGCGAGCAAGGTTGTTGGAATCAGAATGAAATCAATTCCGCGTTTGTAAGTGGCGGCACAAAAACCACCCATGTCGCCCAGAACACCGCCACCCAGAACGATAAGGACGGAATGCCGGTCGAGGCTCTCGCTTGTCATGTCACTCCAGATCGTCTCGCAGGTGGTAAGATTTTTATGCTCTTCACCACTGGGCACCTGGATAACTTTGTGCGGTGGCAGGACCGGGGCGATATTCGGGTAACAATGTGCCGACGTGTGTTCATCGACGAGGACAGCCACTTTGCTGTAAGCTTTTTGCTGCAGAAAGGCCTTTAGGTCCGTTGCGGGATCAGCTGTAAAAACAATATTGTCGGTCATGATTCGCGGGCCGAAGTTATCAAAAATTACCGCAACAGGCGTCCATAATTAGTAGCCGAAAACGATTTCGGCGGCAAATTCATCTTTAATATATTTGCGCACTCTGAATATGATAACTCATCCAACCGTCTCTTTTGAAGACACTGACATCGCCTTTGCCTATAAATCCACGGCGGATTTGCAAAAGGCGAACCTGATCTTTTCCCTCGTCAATCACCCTTGGATATCCTACCTCGCCCGGAACTTTGTGACATATGCCCTGAAGGCACGGTTACCGATTGAAGGCATCATCAAGAAAACGGCGTTTGATCATTTCTGCGGCGGTGAAAGCATTGAAGAAAGTCAGGCTACCATACAGGCCCTTGCCCGCTATCACGTAGGCGCGATCCTCGACTATTCGGTGGAGGGAGAAAAGTCCGAGCAGGGCTTTGAACTGACAATGGAGGAGATCCTCCGCACGCTTGAGAAGGCGCGGCAGTCCCCGGAAATTCCATTCTGCGTCTTTAAAGTTACCGGACTGGCCGCGACAGAGGTATTGCAAAAGATCAACAACAAGGACGCGCTTTCCCCCGAGGAGGACGCGAGCTTCGATCGGGCGAGGGCTCGTGTAACGAAGATCTGCGAACGGGCACACGCCTACGACGTTCCCATACTCATTGATGCGGAGGACACCTGGATCCAGGACCCCATCGATCAGCTCGCCGATGAAATGATGGCGCGATTCAACCGCGAAAAGGCGATCGTGTACAATACGTACCAGATGTACAGAACGAGTTCGATGGACAACCTTATCCACGACTACTATGATGCCATGAACGGTAATTACTTTCTCGGCGCGAAGTTGGTGCGTGGCGCTTATATGGAAAAAGAACGCGCTCGTGCAGAGGAGCTGGATTACCCCAGCCCGATTCATCCCAACAAGGAAGCCACTGACAAGGCCTTCAACGACGCGCTCGTATTTTGCGTAGACCATATAGCGCGCGTTAACGTGATGTGCGGATCTCACAACGAATTCAGCAACGCGCTGCTCGCTAAAATGATGGCGGAAAAGGACCTCGCTCCGGCGGACAAGCGCGTCTGGTTCGCTCAGTTATACGGGATGAGTGATAACATTTCTTTCAACCTCGCAAAGGCCGGTTACAATGTGGTCAAGTATGTGCCCTATGGCCCCGTTCGATCCGTGATGCCGTACCTTTTGCGCCGGGCCCAGGAGAACACCTCGGTGGCAGGTCAAAGTAGCCGGGAGCTGAAACTCATCCGGACTGAGCTCCATCGGCGCGCGCGCAGCAACAGGCGGGCGTAGGCACACAGCCCGGAAACTTGCAAAACTTTCGGAAAGGTGGTCCCCAGCTCTCCATTATTCCGTTATTTTTGCGTTGAATTCACGAACTATGGCATTAAGCGAACAGGAGATCATCCGCAGGCAAAGCAAAGAAGAACTCGAAAGGCTGGGTATCAATCCTTATCCGGCGGAATTGTATGAGATAAACGTATCTGCGAAAGAGATTCACGAGAAGTTTGATCCCGAAGCAAAGAACTACCAGCAGGTTTCCATTGCCGGACGCGTGATGGGCAGGCGCATCATGGGGTCCGCGGCATTTGCGGAACTTCAGGACGAAACAGGACGAATTCAGATCTACTTGCGGCGGGACGACCTTTGCCCCGGCGAGGACAAGACACTCTACAACACAGTCTTTAAAAAGCATATTGACATCGGTGATATCATCGGTGTGAAAGGGTTTTGTTTCAAGACCCAAACAGGAGAAATATCCATTCACGTTACGAGCCTGACCATCCTCGCCAAGTCACTTCGTCCCTTGCCGATCGTGAAAGAAACTGTGGATGATAAGGGGAACGTTGTCCGGCACGACGCGTTTACCGATCCCGAACAGCGCTATCGCCAGAGGTATGTGGATCTGATCGTTAATCCCGAAGTACGCGAAACATTCGCAAAGCGCACAAGGCTGGTAAACTCCATGCGCGAATATCTTAACGCAAAAGGCTACCTCGAGGTAGAGACGCCCATCCTGCAACCCCTTTATGGCGGCGCAGCGGCGCGCCCCTTTACGACGCACCACAACACACTGGACATGACGCTGTATTTGCGCATAGCCAATGAGTTGTATCTGAAGCGGCTCATCGTCGGGGGATTCAACGGTGTGTATGAATTCTCGAAAGATTTCCGCAACGAGGGGATGTCCCGCTTTCACAACCCGGAGTTCACTCAGATCGAACTGTACGTAGCTTACAAAGACTACAACTGGATGATGGACCTCGTGGAGGAAATGATCGAGAAGGTTGCGATCGACCTTCATGGCACTACTCAGGTGAAAGTGGGCGATCATGTCATCGACTTCAAGAGGCCGTGGAAACGTTATACGATGTTCGAAGCAATCCATTCCTTTACGGGAATCGACATCTCCGAGATGGACGAGCAGGCGCTGCGCAACACTTGCCGGCAGCTACACGTGCCCATGGATGACACCATGGGCAAAGGAAAACTTATAGACCAGATATTCGGTGAGAAGTGCGAGCCGCAGCTTATTCAGCCGACGTTCATCACCGACTATCCCGTAGAAATGTCTCCGCTGGCAAAGAAGCACCGGACGAAGCCGGGTTTGGTGGAGCGCTTCGAAGCGATTTGCAACAGCAAGGAGATCGCCAACAGCTTTTCAGAGCTTAACGATCCGATCGACCAGCGACAGCGCTTTGAGGAGCAGCTGGAGCTCGGCAAACGCGGTGATGAGGAAGCGATGACGCTTGACGAAGATTTCCTGCGCGCGCTCGAATACGGCATGCCTCCCACCGCGGGCCTCGGCATCGGTATCGACAGGCTTGCGATGATCATGACCAATTCGCCTTCCATTCAGGACGTGCTCTTCTTCCCACAGATGAAATCGGAAAAGAGCGTTTCCGTTGCGCCCGAGGCGGAGTTTGCACAGGCTGGAATCCGCGCAGATCTCATTCCCGTCATTCAGAATCTGGGCATCACCTCGATTGCCCAGATGCGTGAGATGAAACCTTCGAAGCTGTTCAACGATGTGTGTGGTATGCGGAAGAAAATGAAACTGGAAAATGTGCAGAACCCTACCCTGGAAGAAGTGGAGGGATGGCTGAAATAGATTGAATACTTTTTACAATCAGGAGCCGCTGTATTGAGAAAAATTCTATCCAACCTTACATTCTGGGTGCTTCTGGCGATTGCCGCCGGCGCTTTGCTCGGACACTTTTTCCCGGAGATTGCTATCCGGATGCGCATCCTCGGCACCGGTTTCATCAAGATCATCACGGTTTTTATTTTCCCGATCATTTTTTTCACCATTTCGCTGGGCATCAGCGGCATGAGTAGTCTGAAGAAAGTCGGTCGCGTCGGAGGAAAGGCAATCCTTTATTTCGAAGTGGTCACGACGCTGGCGCTGATCATCGGCGTCGTAGTTTCTCATTTTGTAGAGCCCGGCGCGGGCGTTGCCACATCGGACGTGAAGGGAGCCGAGGTCACCCGTTATTCCCAGGCGGCGACGGATTTCAATTGGGCTCACTTTCTCAAAGACAACATCACCATCCAGGTGCTGCTGTTTTCAATCATTTTTGGAATTGTCGTGAGCAAGATCCAGGCGAGGGAGAGAATCGTCCGCGTGCTGAACAATTTATCGCGTTATGTCTTCCGCGCACTGCGCGTGGTCATGTACCTGGCACCGATCGGCGCATTCGGAGGCATGGCGTACACGATCGGAGAGTATGGCATCGACACATTGATGCCGCTGGCCAAGCTGATGGTCACCGTATACATAACAATGGCCCTGTTCGTATTCGTGGTGCTGTATTTTATTCTTCGCTCTTACCAGGTGAGCCTATGGAAATATTTGAAGTACATCCGCGAGGAGTTGCTCATCGTGCTGGGTACTTCGTCGTCAGAGGCGGGGTTGCCGTCGCTGATGGAAAAGCTCGAGCGCATGGGCTGTTCGAAACCGGTAGTGGGCCTGGTTGTTCCGGCGGGATATTCCTTCAATCTCGATGGCACGACTATCTATTTGTCAATGGCCATCATGTTCCTGGCGCAGGCGTTTAACGTGCATCTCAGCTGGGAAAATATTCTCGCGATCATCGGAATATTGTTTGTAACATCAAAGGGTGCGGCAGGAGTCACCGGTAGCGGATTCGTTGTGCTGGCATCGACACTCACAGCCGTGAAGATCATACCGGTTGAAGGCCTGGCACTCTTGCTGGGGGTAGACCGGTTCATGTCGGAAGCGCGGGCGATCACAAACTTTATCGGTAATGGTGTCGCCGCCGTATGGCTTGCAAACAATGAACGCGAATTTAACCGCGACAAGATGGAGGAGGCCTTTGACTCCCGCCAGCCGTAGGCACCTAATTCTCGCCTTTTTCCCCGTTCACCATTTTGTTCACGCGGTTCTGCACCGTAGGACTCTGTTGATAAGCCACCATTATTTGTTTGTACGTTTCTATGTCGATGCCCTGCTCCTCGATAGAAGCCGCCATTTCTTTTTCAACGCGGGCATTTTCTTCAAGAATTACCTGCGCCGCGTTATTGAACGACGTTAGTTTATCCGGCGATGTTTCCGTGCCGGGCTGAGGATCGCGTTGCTGTTCGAGGATCTGGTTGAACTGGTCCAGTGTCAAGCCTTCGTCTTCGATGGCTTTGATCATTTTCTTTTCCGCTTCCATTTGTATGGACATCACCTTTTCATTCGCGCTGACGAAGGACTTGAGTTCATCGTCCGAGAAATCCTCCCGCAGGGCCGTCGATGGCGGAGTGATCGTGTCCTGTCCCCATACGGCCGCTGGCAACAGAAAGATGAAACTGATCAGACACAGACCCAACACATGGTCAACTACTCTCTTCCTTGTTCTCATAAATCAATGTTTAAGTGCATAAAAAACTCCGTGGTTTGACGGCAAAGAATACTGTGCCACCACGTCTGAAGCGGCGGGATAGCCAAGGCAGTCGCAGCTGTTCAACGAGACCCACGGCTGTTTACATTTAATAGGGTAATTCAAACGTGATAAAGAATATTTCGGGGCGGTGGGAGCGCGCGTGTTGTCCCGAGTGAGAGCGGGAAGATTGTTGGAAACATCCACAGGGTGAGGGTGGTACCCTACAGCAGCTCAGAAGTCGACGCGAAAGTATCACGGTCATCAAACCGAAAAAGTTGCGTGAACGGATTGAAGAAAGCTGTTGCGAAGTATCGGATGACCGGTTCCGAACTAGAGTGCATAAGCGAGTCATTTTTCGGTCATTTTCGTATAAATACAGATCATTTCGTATCATTTTCATACGAATGGATAATTTTCGTATATTTACGTATCAATACGTATCGAAATGAACAATATTATCCACACCGTGATACTTAGCCCTGACTGGAAACTGATTAACGAGCTTAGTCAGATTGATAAGTTTGGGGGTTCCTGGACGGCCATCGAAAAACGGGAAGGCCAAAGCTTGAAACAGCTTAAGTCGATAGCCACGGTCCGGAGTGTTGGAGCCTCAACGCGTATTGAAGGATCAAAAATGACTGATGATGAGGTCGAGACCCTCATCAAAAACCTGGAGGTAGCCAAACTTGAAGAACGCGATGCGCAGGAGGTTGCCGGATATTACGAGACATTGGACATCATTTCGGAGTCGTTCAGGGACATAGACATCACCGAGAACAACTTGAAAATGCTTCACAATATTTTGATGAAGCATAGTGAAAAAGATGCTTGGCATCGGGGCAATTATAAACAACACAGCAATGTCGTAGAAGCAACACAAGCAGATGGAACCAAGCAGGTTGTCTTTCGAACTGCCGATCCAGGCTTCGCTACCGATCATGCGATGCGTGACTTGGTAGCCTGGTACAACAGTGATAGTACGACACCTCCCATTATCAAAGTAGCAACTTTCGTATATGATTTTTTAAGCATCCATCCATTTCAGGACGGCAATGGAAGATTGAGTCGTCTCCTCACAACGTTACTGATGCTTCGTCAGGGTTATTCATGGATTCAGTACGTAAGTTTTGAGCACGAGATTGAAAGCCGAAAGCGCGAATATTATTCTGTATTGATGCAGTGTCAGCGCCAGCGTCCTGGAGAAGATGTGTATGCATGGGTAACATTCTTTCTTAATTGCCTCTCCAACCTTCAACATCAGTTGATGGCCAAGCTGCAGACCAGTAGCAGTCTTTCCAAAATATCTCCCAGGGAGAAAAAGATATATACCTTCATCGAAAATCATCCTGGCTGCCAATCCGGTGAGATATCCGAAAAACTTGACATACCCTTACCAACCGTAAAACGTATCCTTGTGGAAATGCTTGAAAGAAAACTTCTCGTGAAACATGGAACAGGAAAGGGCACTAACTACACTGTAGAGACAATCCAGAAAACAAAAAAAGATCTGATGTTCACGCTAACCAGCAAAGACAAGAAAAAGGAATTCCTGTTGATGAATTCGATCTCACTCATCGAGATTAAGAAAATCTTGCTTGCGCCCTTATTCGAATGGAAAGACCCGACTGAATGGGGAACACGGCTGGCGTCTCAGAACATCGGTTTTAAAGTTATCTGTACGAACAATACTGGTGGTACAAAGGAGTTTCCACCGCGATTCTTTATTGGTCTGATTAGTCTATACCATTTCAATCCAGTAGTCACACTTAATCAACCAATAACTCTTTCGGCAGAGAGCGTTTGGGGGCGATCATTAAAAAGTAATGAGTACCCAATGAAGGTCGTTATCGAGATAGTTAGTGAAGGAGATATTGTGTTCGATGTTCGTTTTGTTTATGATGCAGTGATTGATTAGAGGATATGAAATACGAAATACAAAAGCCTGCACTTATGAAGGAAGATCACATGACCCAAATCATCGCGTTGGTTCTATCGGGAAAACAAATAAAGCGCGTAAATCCCCGCTAAAATCCCTATTTTAAAAAAAGGGCCGAACAGCTCTTTCTCACCGGTTGATTTTGAATCAGCTCAACTTTAGGTTTGTCACTGCTTGTCAAAATTTTGTTTTAACATAACGGCCCGACTAAAGCCTTTCGCACGTGAAATACGATAAAGTCAAATGGCTATCCGAAAATGACATAACCATCCGGCTTAAAGAGCAGATAATGCCCCATTAATCATAGCTTCCTTCACCTTTTGTCCAAGCAACAGAATCGAATTACCTATCCGGAAAAAGAACTTGAAGTATTCCTGGGCGACCATCTATTCAGTCTCAACCAGGTTGAAACGTTGTACCCATATGACTGATAAAGTCATTACGTCGGCAAGGTGAGCTTTCCGATATATACGAAAGGCTCACCGATTTGCTCACCTACATACTGAGATTTTCTAAATTTTTTGGAGGGCTGGATAAAACAAAAACCCTCCAAACATTTACTTTAGAGGGTTTTGCCGACAATTGATCGTCTGTATGTCGGGATGACTGGATTCGAACCAGCGACCTCTACGTCCCGAACGTAGCGCACTACCGGGCTGTGCTACATCCCGCAAAGGGGCCTAAAAGTATAAATTTTTTCGTAAAGATCGACTCCCTGGCGCTGCGGAAATTACTTCCTGAAAATTGGTGGGGTATATCATCCATTGCCTGTCCTGTTCACGGTTGAAGAAACGCCAATCGAAGCCATCATAGGCAAACTTTCAGCAGGTTACACGACGGCCGGGCGCAGACTCGTGCCCGATCTACCCCGCGAGACGTCCTTTGAATGCAATGGGTTAAACCCTATATTAGTTATCCCAATTGCCCCTATGACCTCACTTTTACGTATCGTTTGCCTGGTTTCCGCGATCAGCCTGGTCGCCAAAAATGCCAGCGCCCAGATCAGCAGTGATTTTGCTAGCAACGATGAGGGCTGGACGACGCCGGGTGATGCCAATGGTCTGATCACGTACAACGCGGCGGGAGGCAACCCGACAGGAAACGTGTCAGGGTCGCCGTTTGTTATAAACCTTGGAGCGACTTCGATCTACGTCAATTTCTATTTCGTTGCCCCAGGCAAGTTTACCGGGAACAGGAGTGGCTATTACAACGGTACACTGCGATATGATATTCAGCCGTCAAGCATTGGTTCTGGAACTCAATATGCCGAAGCTATCATAACCAATAATGCAGGTATTGCATTGTATTATTACCCTTCCACACAATTTCAGCCAGCGGCGGCGCCTGCCTGGACAACCTTTTCTATTACGCTCAATGAGGTAAGCGGATTCTGGAAAACAACCGATAGCCCTACCGGGGCGGCTGCAACACAGGCACAGATCCTGGGAATCCTTAATGACCTCGCGAGACTCGAGATAAGGGGTCTTTATCGCGATGCTAACACCACCAACCGTCTGGACAATGTTACGCTCATGCCACCAATTGTCGTCACCACCCAGCCTTCGGCATCGGCGGTGTGCAGTGGCGCAACGGCCACCTTCACAACGGCGGCGACTGGCAATGCAAATATCACTTATCAATGGGAGAGGCAGACTGGTCCCACGACATGGGTCAATGTGACGAGCACGGGTGGATACACAGGTGCGGGTACCAGTATACTATCCGTCAATACCACGGGAAACTTTGGCGCCGGAACATATCGATGCAGAATTTCTGGGACGGCGGTCGACGACCAATACTCTTCCAGCGCAAGCCTGACAGTAAACACTTTGCCGGGCGCTCCATCTGTAACAGGAAACTCTTCGTGTGCCGCCGGGAGTCTTACGCTGTCGGCATCAGGCGGAGCCGCGGGCCAGTATCGATGGTACACAGTGGCTGTCGGGGGAACGGCGATAGCAGGGCAAACGAACGCAACGTACTCGACACCGGTAATAGCAGCAACAACAACCTATTACGTCGCGATCAATAATGGCACATGTCAGGGCGCGCGAACCGCAGTCACGGCAACTATCAATACACCTCCCGTTGCTCCAGGGACAACAGGAAGGACAATTTGCAATGGATCGACGGCTTCATTGTCGGCCTCCGGTGGATCCGCCGGCCAGTACCGGTGGTACACCGCTCCGACAGGCGGCGCTAATATTGCCGGGCAAACGAACAGTACGTTTGTCACTCCTGCGCTATCCGCTACAACCACCTATTATGTATCTGTGAATAATGGTACCTGTGAAAGTGCGCGCGCGGCGGTCGTTGCCACTGTTATAGCGGTACCCGGCACCCCTGCGACAACAGGAAACACAGTTTGCAGCGGATCGCCAGCTTCCTTGTCTGCTTCGGGCGGGTCACCCGGTCAGTACCGGTGGTATACTGTTTCAACGGGAGGAACTCCTGTTGCGGGACAAACGAACAGCACCTTTGCGACCCCCGTCTTGCTAGCAACCACAACCTATTACGTCGCGGTAAACAATGGTACGTGTGAGGGCCCGCGTGCGCCGGTAACCGCCACGGTTACCGCGGTTCCATCGGTGCCTATAATAACAGATGGCTCTTCGTGCACTGCAGGATCGGTGACCTTGTCCGCATCAGGCGGAAGCCAGGGACAATATCGATGGTATACTGTGGCTGCCGGCGGAACGCCCATCGCAGGCGAAACAAACAGCACGTTTATAACGCCGTCCCTATCTACGACAACCGTTTATTACGTTTCCGTCAACAACGGTTCCTGTGAAAGCGCGCGCGCGACAGTTGTTGCCGAGATTGAACCTCCCGAATGCGGCAACCATCCCCCGGCCATCGAATCCACCCCGCTCTCCACTCAAATAGACGGTATCATCACCATTGACCTTTCAGATCTGGTCTCCGACATAGACAACAATGCGGACTTATCCACCCTCTCTATTGTCACGCCTCCGGCCAGCGGGGCGAGCGCCACTATTGATAACAACTATAACCTCGTCATCAATTACAAAGGCCTCTCATTTTCCGGGAAGGAAAGCATCGCCCTCCAGGTATGCGATATTTTTTCCGCATGCGTGCAGCAGACATTATCCATCGAAGTGGTCGGAGAAATCGTCGTGTACAACGCCATATCGCCGAACAATGATGCCAGCAATCCCGTGTTCCTCATCCAGCACATTGAAAAGCTTTCGGACACCAAAAAGAATCACGTCACGATCTTTAATCGGTGGGGTGATATCGTCTGGGAGGGCGCTAACTACGACAATAATTCTACCGTGTTTAGAGGTAAGTCGAAAAATGACCAGGATCTTCCAACCGGTACCTATTTCTACAAGATAGAGTTCGAAGGTGGACGCCCACTCCAGACCGGCTACCTCTCGTTAAGACGATAAGCCTTCAGTTACTTGATCTCAAACTGCGCGGTGATCTGCGCTTGCATTTTGATCTTCCGGAAAGCGATGGGATCTTCTTCCTGCGCCATGTCCGATGCAGCTTTGTACATCCGCACATTCGCATTCATCTCCATATAAGGCTGAGCGAAATCAAAATCGCGGATCATCAAGGGCTTACCAACCTGGGAACCGATAGACTGAACTAACACCTCGGCTTTGGATTTTGCCGCCTTCAGCGCTTCCACTTTCAACTCAAGCTTCAGTTTTTCGAAGTCTGTGTGATGCAAACGTGTGACATTTACGGAGTCAACTTTCACGGGTGACAGGCTTGCAATGAACTTTTCGAGCTCCGCGGCGCTCGTGAGCTTTACCTGGAATGTTTTTTCACGGAAAGCCTCTTTGTCTTTCCTGCGAAATTTTTCCAGGTCCGAACCTGCATCCGCGAGTTCGATCCGCTTGCGGTCGATGCCGGCTGCTTTCATGGCGTCGTAAAAATCTTTTTCCAGTTTTTCCAGCGAAGTCTTTTGCCGGTTTTCCTCGAACTCCTTCAGCCTGATCGTCACGTATATTTCGTTCGGCTCAATTTCGCGAAATGCCGTGCCGGTAACTTCTATAAAGGGTTCCTTGAAAGTTTCCTGTGCTGAGAGAAAAAAGGGAAGAAGCAGAAAGGGAATAATGATCAATCGTTTCATAAGCATGTTTTTCGAGGCTTAGACACAAGAAACGGGCCATTCGTTTAAATGGGGGGGTGGTGTTCCGCCTTTTTTTGCCACGAAGGCACTAAGACACGAAGATTTTTTGGTGGGGTATATTTTGCGTGCAAGTCAGGAGGTTATGATGAATCGCGAAAAGCGCGACCTTTGTGCCTTTGAGCCCTTCGTGGCAAAACACCTTTGTGTCTTCGTGTCTTCGTGTCTTTGTGCTTAAAAAAAGGGATAGAGCGAACTCCATCCCTTACCTAACCTACCTACTAAAACAATGCGCTTGACTGTTTTATCTATTGCTTGATCAGAAGATCACTTTTGAAACGCTCGTGATGACGGCGCCCAGTCTGACGGCTTCGAATATCCGCGCTTCGCTGGTGCCGAGTTCAATGAGCGAGTTCTCGTGTGATTTTACGCACATCTCGCAGCCATTCACCGCGCTCACGGCCAGGCTGATGAGTTCAAAGAACTCCTTGCCGGTCACAGGGCGGGCCATGATGTTCATTTTGATCCGAGCCGGAATTTCGTTGTACTTCTCCTTGTTGACGAAATGCCGGAAGCGATACAACACGTTGTTTGCGCTCAACAGGGAGGCGCAGGCCACTGCTTCGGCCACTTCAGCTTCCGTTGCGCCCTCTTCCGTGGCTTTGCCTATGAAGAATTGCTTCAGAATCCGGTTGGAGGCGTTCACGGCAAGCGCCACGCCCAGCAATGCCACTTCTTTTTTCGAAAGTTGTTCGCTGTCGAACGACGTCTTGAAATTCAGTTTCAGGTCCGTGATATAACGCGACTTTCCTTCTTCCAGCAGGTCCAGCGCATCGCTGCGATAGTCCTTATCAGTTCCGATTAAATCCAGAAACTCCTGAGTGGTTTCTGAATACGTCAATGTCTCCTCCATGATTACGCTTTGATAGTTTCTTTTCCTTTCTCCCAGTTGCACGGACACAGTTCGTCAGTTTGCAACGCATCCAGCACACGCAGAACTTCCTTTACGCTTCTTCCCACGTTGAGGTCATAGGCGCTCACCCAGCGCACGATTCCCTGCGGGTCGATAATGAATGTCGCGCGGTAGGCGACTTTTTCGTTCGCTTCGAGGATGCCTAATTCTTCCGCCAGCGACTTCGATGTGTCGGCGAGCATGGGAAATTTCAGGTCTTTGAGATACTCGTGATTTTTTCTCCAGGCGAGATGCACAAACTCGGAGTCTGTGGATGCGCCGATCAGGTTCGCCTCGCGGTCGCGAAACTCTCCGAAATTTTTATTGAATTCAGCAATTTCTGTGGGACATACAAAAGTGAAATCTTTGGGCCACCAGAAGATGACAGTCCACCTTCCTTCATCATTCACCAGATCTTCGGAGGAAATGTCGAAAAACTCCTTTCCTTTCTCAATTGAAACAACAGCCGTCTTCTTAAATGCAGGGAATGCCTGCCCGATCGATAAAATACCATTTGTCATAGGACACTTAAAGATTTAAAGTTTACAGCCGCGAAAGTAGACCAAACTATTTTATAAAGCATATCAATATTGCCTATAGCTTTATTAACTTTGTCTATGAAAACGTTGACGGCACAGGCCGCAATCGAATGAACCTGCAACAACTTGAATATATCGTAGCCCTGGATATCCACCGCAACCACGCGAAAGCGGCGGATAGCTGTAACGTTACACAGCCGACGCTGAGTATGATGGTCAAGAAACTGGAGAACGAGCTCGGCGTAAAGATCTTCGACAAAGGACAGCCGTTGAAGCCGTCCGCAGCCGGAGAGGTGATCATCGGCCGTGCGAGGCAGATCTTGCAGGAGATCAAAAACCTGAAGGAATTTATCCGCGAAGAGAAGCACTCGATTGCCGGTGAATTCCGGCTGGCGGTTATCCCCACGCTGGCTCCCTATCTGCTTCCACGATTTCTAAACCAGTTTCTGGAAAAAAATCCGGGTACTTCATTCACCGTCATGGAAATGCTGACGGAAGACATCATCAAGAACCTGAAATCGGGGAAGGTAGACGTTGGAATTCTTGTTACGCCGCTGGACAACAAAGAGATACGTGAGATTCCCGTCTTTTATGAGCCGATCCTGCTTTACACGTCCCAGAATCTCAAGTATTACGGGCAGGAACGTGTCAACCTGAAATCACTCACAACGGATAACCTACTGCTGCTGGAGGAAGGACATTGCTTTCGCGGGCAGGTGATGAACCTTTGTCCCTCGAAGGTGAACCGCCCGCGCCGACAGTTGAACTACCAAAGCGGTTCGTTTGAGACCCTGAAGGCGATGGTGGACAATAATTACGGGTACACGCTGATTCCGGAGCTCGCGCTGGACTCCCGCCGCAAACAGGCCAAGCGCTTCACTTCACCCGAACCAGTCCGCGAAGTCAGCCTGGCCGTTCACTACGGCTTCGTGAAAGAGACGCTCGTCACTAAACTCCGCGACGCGATACTGAAGGCAATACCGGCGAACTTCAGGAAGAATGACAAGTTCATTCGCGTGCGCTGGGACTGACACCTTAAGGAGGGTGCCCTTCTTCGCGAGGAGAGCCCACTGTCCGAAGGGCAATGGGGTGGTGTAGCCAAATTAATTTGAGTCACTTGTAACCTTTCCCGTATTGTGCTGTAACCAACCCGTAGACATCAAAAATCAAGGATCTGATGACAGATGAAACGATTATGGAGGCCGTCAAAAACGGCGATCTTCAGCAGGCGACCTTGCTTTTTGAGCGGTATAATAAGCGCATCTACAACTTTCTGGCGCGAATGACGAGCGACCGTCTTCTGGCCGAAGACCTTACGCAGAATGTGTTCCTCCGCATTATCAAATACCGGATGAGCTACCGCGAAGGAGCCCGGTTTCAGTCGTGGATATACCAGATCGCCCGGAACGTTTTTTCGGATCACTACCAGAGCGTGAAGAACAGGTACTCGGACTTTGTCGACGTTGAAAAGATCAGTGACCATATGCCGGACAGTGAAGAAATGGAACAGCAGGAGCGGGAGAATCTTCTCCAGCGGTCGATGGCCCGGCTAACCGATGAACAACGCGAACTATTGGTGCTGACACGCTTTGAACATATGAAGTACGAGGAGGTAGCCGAAATGATGAACACGACCGTGGCTAATATCAAAGTGAGGGTGCATCGGGCGATCGGGAGATTGAGGGAGTTTTATTTTGAGATGGAGGAGATTTGAAAGGTTGCTGGTTGCTGGTTACTGGTTGCTGGTTGCTGGTTGGGGGAGTGACAGCTCAAACAGAAATTGAAAAAGGGAATACCATGGAAAAGGAAAAACTGGAAAGCATGATCATCGACTACATCGACGGCCGGCTTACTGCGGAGGAACAGCAGATAGTCGAGCAGGAGTTGGTGAGCAATGAAGATGCTCGAAAACTATATGACGAACTGAAGGTGGTGATCTCCGCGATGGAGGAATCGACCATGATCCAACCTTCCGCCCGATTGAAACAAAACTTTGAGAAGAATCTGAAGCAGGAGATGAATGGGTCCAGGGGACGGACGGTCTTTTTCAATCCCACTTTCTTCAAGGTGGCTGCCGCGGTAGCACTCATAATTATCAGTGCAGGGCTCGGCTTCTGGATCAGTGAAAACAACGCAAGGCGCGAGAACCTTGCGCGGATTGAAAAAGAAATGGAGACGGCGAGACGAGAGCTCGCGGAAACGAAATCAATGATGATGGCGATGCTGGGCAACGATCAGTCGGCCAGCCAGAGAATGAAAGGTGTGAATGTGGCCATGGAACTACCGAAGCCGGATGATGAGATCGTAAAAGCCCTCTTTGACGCGCTCCAAACTGATCGCAGCACAAACGTGAGACTGGCTGCCCTCGAGGCGCTGTCCCGGTTCCGGCAGGACCCCGCGGTGCGCAGAGGGCTCGTCGAGTCGCTGTCAAAAGTTTCAGATCCCATGGTGCAGATTAAGCTAATTCAGCTGATGGTGGAAATGAAGGAAAAGGATGTCGTTCATGACTTGCAGAATATCGTCGATGACGCTGGTACGACCAAGGCTGTGAAAGACGAGGCTTACTCGGGAATATTAAAATTGTCTTAAGAGATAAACACCACATAAAAACATTCAAGATGAAAAGCAGAGTTATCGTATTCGCATTCGCATTTGTCTTCTTCGGCCTTGTTGCCAGCGCGCAGGAGTACAGAGTTGCAAAAAGCTCGGGTAGGCTGGAGTTGAATATAGGCCGTGTCACCGTTGAAGGCCATAGTGGCAACGAGATTATTTTTACTTCCACGAATCCAAAGTCATCGAAGGATCAGCGCGCCGAAGGACTGCGCCTTGTAAACAGCCTGGGCCTCGAGGACAACACGGGTGGCCTGGGAATCAATGTCACCGAGAAGGGTAACGTGGTTGAGGTTCGTCAGTTAAAGCAAACCCACTCTCCGGATATCAAGGTGCTTGTTCCCAAGGGTGTGATTGTGTCTTTCCATCATGAGTCGCAGTACGGCGGAACGGCGAAGTTTGTGAACCTTCCCAACGAGATCGAGGTGTCGGCTGTTTACAACAGCGTCGAACTGAAGCAGGTAACCGGACCGTTGACCATTGAGACTACGTATGGCGGAGTAACAGCTGAGTTTGTCGCGCCCATCAAGGATCCGGTTTCCATTGTCTCGATGTATGGTTTTATCGACGTCACTCTCCCCCAGGATACGAAAGCAAACATTCAAATGAGTACTTCCTACGGTGATATTTATGCCGCTCCGGAATTCAAGATTGAAATGCCGACTCGCGATGGGATGAAGGTCTTTGGTAGTAAGATCGAAGGCACATTGAACGGCGGTGGGGTAAGCATCGGCCTTGACTGCAACTACGGTAAGATCTACCTGCGCAAGAAATAAGGATACCTGAATTGCTCGCCATTGAAAGAATCATATTTCCGAAATTAAACATCAAGTGAAATGAAAAAAATTATTTTGATACTAGTTTCCGCTCTTTTTGTGTCGGGAGCTGTGTGCGGCCAGGAATATAAAGTTGCCAAGAGTTCGGGTCGTCTGGAGATTGTCGAAGTGAACCACATCGCGATTGAAGGATACAACGGCAGCGAGATTGTCTTCACCTCGGAATCAAAATCGCGCGACCGGGATGCGCGGGCGGAAGGGTTGCGCGCTTTGAGTAGCCTTGGGCTCGAGGATAATACAGGACTCGGACTATCGGTTATCGACAACGGCAATGTTATCGAAGTGCGGCAGCTCAAGAAAACCGAAGGCCCCCGTATTAAGATTATGGTCCCGAAGGGCGTTGTGGTTTCCTATTCGCACTCATCTCCCTACGGTGGCGAGATCAATGTGGAGAACTTTGCGGGAGAGGTCCAGATCTCAACGGTTCACAATAGTGTTGTGTTGACCAATACTTCAGGGCCCACGTCTGTGAAGACGGTGCACGGCAACATAGAAGCTTCGCTGGGCACGGCACTGACCGCTGCCGTTCGACTGGAGTCTGTTCATGGACATGTAGACGTAGCGTTACCAGCTGCTACGAAAGGGAACCTGAACTTGTCCACAGACTGGGGCGAAGTGTTGGTGGACCCAGCCTTCAAGATCGAGATCGAGCGCACCGGTGACCTTACGCGGTACAGCGGCAAGATCAAAGGAAAACTCAACGGCGGCGGCTCCGAAATAACACTGACCTCCAATCACAACAACATCTACCTCCGCAAGAAGTAGGATTAAAAGAATGCCAGGCAAAAACGGACGGATATGAAAACGAAAATAGCAGTTCTGATACTAGCCCTGGTGACGCCGGCGAAACACTATGCGCAGCGCGTCATCAACGAGAGCATCCCGGTGAAGGCCGGAGAAACGCTCAGCATGCACTTTGATTACCCGAAAATTGTTCGGGTGAGCACATGGGACCAGAGCGAAATATCTATTCAGGGAACGGTGCGCATTAACGGTGGCGAAAACGATGATGCGTTTGTGATGGAGAGCAGCAAGGAGGGGAGCGTCATCGATGTGCGATCAGAGATCAAGGACTTGAAGAATCTTCCGCAGCGCATCACCATCATGCACGAAAATAAGAAGATCATGTTCCGTGATGAAGCGGAGTTGCGGAAGTTTCAGGCGGAAAACGGAACGTCTTATCAAAGGATGTCGTGGGGTCCGGACATTGAAATTGTATTGGAAGTAAAGGTGCCTCGTAATATACCCACCAATATAGAGTCAGTTTACGGCATGGTAGAGGTCTTGAATTTTTCCGGCCCGCTGATGGTGGAAGCTACGTACGGCGGCATTGACGCATCGCTGACGGAAAAATCCGTTGGTGAGCTCACCGCAGAAACAAACTACGGTCAGATATACACCAACCTGGATATCGCCTTTACGGGCGACAAGGTTACGAGCCGAGATTTTTACACGTTCGTATCCGCAAAACCCGGGCAGGGGCCGCGCTATAGTTTTGAATCGAAATACGGCAACGTTTATCTGAGAAAGACTTCTACGGGACCGCGCTGAACGGAGTATCGAAGTTGAAATTCGGAAGAGAAGTTCTAATTTCAGATTTCCATTTCAATGACGGGATCACCAGGAACAGAATTCGATGTAGTTGTAGTAGGATCGGGCCCTAACGGGCTGAGTGCCGGCATCCGGCTACAGCAGGCCGGGTTGTCTGTGCTGATTCTCGAAGGTAGGGACACCGTTGGCGGAGGAACACGATCGGCGGAGCTGACGCTGCCAGGATACACACACGATGTGTGTTCGGCCATTCATCCGCTTGCCGCGGGTTCTCCTTTTTTCAGCACGCTTCCGTTGAAAGATCACGGGCTGGAGTTTATCTCTCCTCCGGTATTAGCTGCTCATCCCTTGGACGACGGTCCGGTGGCCGCATTATACTCCTCACTCGCGGACACCGCACAGTCGCTTGGTCCAGATGAAAATACTTATCGCTCGCTCCTCGAGCCCTTGGTAGAGAAATGGGAAACGATCGCGAGTGACGTTCTCGGCCCACTGACCGTGCCAAAGCACCCGGTAGCGTTTGCGCATTTTGGACTGAAAGCGCTGACATCGTCCACATACCTCGCCAGGAAATTCAAGACATCAAAGGCGCGCGGGCTTTGGGGCGGAATGGCTGCACACTCGATACAGCCGTTGTCGAATGTTGCCACGTCTGCGGTGGCGCTTGTCTTGCTGATTGCTGGTCATAGCCATGGCTGGCCCATTCCAAAGGGTGGTTCGCAGCAGCTAGCAAATGCACTTGCGTCCTGCTTCAAATCGCTGGGGGGGAAAATCGAGACGAACATGACTGTTCGCTCAATGAATCAGCTTCCGTCGGCAAAGGCAGTGGTTTTTGACGTGACACCAGTACAATTACTCGCGATAGCAGGAGGCAAGTTCACTTCACTCTATCGATGGCAACTGCGACGGTATCGCTATGGGATGGGAGTCTTCAAAATCGATTGGGCGCTCGACGGTCCCACGCCATTCACCTCAGAGACCTGCCGGAATGCCGGAACAGTGCACCTGGGAAACACCTTTGAAGAGATTGCTGCGGCTGAGAAGATGGTCTGGCAGGGACGACACCCGGACAAACCGTTTGTCCTTTTTGCACAGCAGAGCCTGTTCGATCCATCGCGGGCTCCCGAGGGAAAGCATACTGCGTGGGCGTATTGCCATGTGCCGCGCGGATCCGAACACGATATGACTGTGGAGATCGAACAACAGGTCGAGCGATTCGCGCCCGGCTTCCGCGACCGGATACTCGCCCGCCATACCATGACCGCAGCGGAGATGTCGGCCTACAATCCCAACTACGTCGGTGGCGACATCAATGGCGGTGTGAATGACATCGGCCAGATCTTCACGCGTCCCGCGTTGCGTTTTTCTCCCTATCGGACGTCGGCGAAAGGAATTTATATCTGCTCTTCATCAACCCCGCCAGGTGGAGGAGTGCATGGAATGTGCGGATTGCGCGCGGCCGAGGTTTTGCTCCGGGATTTCGGCATTAAGGGTTGATATGAGAATGGTAGGAAGGCGATAATTTTCGTCGTTAGCGCTGTTGATTGGATCTTCGATAACGATTGCCGGATTCAGACTGAAAAAAAACTATTGCAAACCTGACCCGCGCGTCCTAATTTGTCGGATCACTAAAATTCTTGCCATGTCGAACGCCGCTGTCACGGATAAAACAGAAACGCCCGAGAAGTCACGACTCACCCTGGATGAAGATTGGGCGGTCGTCATACTGGGATTTATCATCATCTTTATTTTCCTCGCCGGCATGATCATTCCGGCCCCTGTTTACAAGTGGAATAACGGGCAGGAACTTTTCGAAACGGTTTTCGCTGCCGGGAACTTGCTGCGGATGTTTTACCAGTTTGTGCTGGTGTTTGTGTTTTCGATTCTTGCGTCTGTGATCATCAGCAAGCCAGTCAGCGCCTCCATCAAGGTCTTTCCCGTCTTATATATCGTGAGCCTGCTGGCGTTGTTGCTGGAAGGCAACGGCGCGATTCGCTCTTTGAATCTGGAGGCGGTGATCTTTAGCCTTTCGATCGGGTTGCTCATCGGGAATCTGTTTACGCTGCCCGCCTGGTTCCGTTCCGTGCTGAACGCGGAGATGTTTGTCAAGATAGGGCTCGTGTTATTGGGAACGCGGATCATTTTTTCCGATATCCTGGAGGCCGGATCCCTGGGCATGATCCAGGCGCTCGTCGTTGTATTCAGCGTGTGGTACTTTGCATTCTGGGTATGCAAGCGATTCAGGCTGGATGAGGACCTGAAGATGATGATTGCCAGCGCTGTCTCCATTTGTGGTGTTTCTGCGGCGATCGCCACGGCGGGAGCGATTAAAGGTGACGCCAAAAAACTTTCGTATGTGATTTCACTGGTGCTGGTGACTGCTATTCCGATGATGATCCTGCTTCCGTACATCGCGAACGGAATCGGTCTTTCACAGGAGGTAACAGGCGCCTGGATCGGTGGGACGATTGATACAACGGGCGCGGTAGTCGCCGCCGGGACGCTGGTCGGGGATGCTGCCGTAAAGATTAGCACGATCGTGAAGTTTTCGCAAAATGTATTGCTCGGCCTGGCTGCGTTTGCCATTAGCATCTACTGGACCTATACGCAAAAGACCCCGGAGGGAATGGAAGGGGGCAAACTTTCTTTCAAGTTGCTGTGGGATAGGTTTCCTAAATTTGTCCTCGGTTTTGTGGCCGCGTCGCTTTTGTTCTCCTTTGTGTTGAGTCCTTCGGCTGTCGAGGCAACGCAGGGAGGTTTGAAGAGTGTTCAGACATTGTGGTTTGTTCTCGCCTTCACCAGCATCGGTTTGGAAACCCGGTTCTCCGATCTTTTCAATGCTGAAAACAAGAGGCCTCTCTACGCCTTTCTGATCGCACAGACCTTTAATATATTGGTCACGCTCGTCATCGCTTATCTGTTGTTCGGTTAAACATCCCGAAGAGGAACGCGAACGGAATTAAACATGAATACTCCCCCGGTGAAAACCGGGGGTAGTGTTTGAAGGAACACCCGGACAGTCGTTGGACCGGCGATGCTGGTCCTATTTCTTTCCAAGCAGGTATTTACCTATATTCACGCGCTTTTATGGAAGGTGTAGAGGCATAAGATTTTATAGTAATATTCAAATGGCACTGCTGGAAAAACAACTCTTTATTAAGAAGTCGACAATACCGAATTCAGGAAAAGGTTTATACACGAAGAAGTTTATTCCCAAGGGTACTCGCATTGTCGAGTACAAAGGGAGAATATCGACGTGGAAGGACGTAAAGGACGAAGATGGAAAGAACGGTTACATATTTTATGTGAACCGAAATCACGTCATCGATGCCTTGCCGATGAAATCGGCTCTGGCCCGATATGCTAATGACGCGCGCGGCCTCGTGAGGATCACCGGACTGACCAACAACTGCGATTACATCATCGACGGCAAGAAAGCTTATATCGAGTCGAAGAAAGATATCCCCGCAGGAGCGGAGATCCTCGTTGATTATGGCAATGATTACTGGAAGGTTGTCCGGGAGAATATGAAGTTGTGGGCAAAGGAGGCAAAAGACGCCTTGAAGGAAAAGCACCGCTCGAACGGACATTCAAAGAAGAAAGCCACTTCTGCTAAAAAGGCCAGGAAGAAGTCCCCTCGTAAGAAGCGCTCACTGGCCTAGATCCTAGTTCCTGTTCTGCAGAATATCTCGTATCCGCTGCCTTGCGCTGGCGGCATACTCGTCAAAGCCCAATCGCGTTGCCTCTTCGGCATAGGCTGTGAGTAGCCGGTATGAGTTGTAATTCACCTGAATGGCTTCGACGAGAACGTTGTAAGCGGAGAGGTCGTCCGGATTTTGCTTCCGGAGGAAATTCGCCGCCGCTATGATGCCTTCCTCAAAGTAAGGGTTCCAGGTTCCGAGGAGTTTGTAATTGCGCCGGGCGGCCTCCATGTCTCCACTGGCTTCGCTCATAAGAGCTGAATACCACATCTTTTCCAACTCGTGACCTGGTTCGAACTCGACACCCTTGTTGATCTGGTTCGCCAACAGTGAAAGTTCTCCACGCCATGCCAGCATTTTCAACTCAGTATAGCGGACGGCTTTAAACAGATTTTCATCTGTCAGCTCGAGCCCGCTGATCTGGTTGAGGTACTTAATGGCGGGCGTCATGTTGCCGGCCTCAAACTGCCTCTGCGCCATGTCGCGCAACGACTGCGCTTTGTAGTCTGCGCTGTTGAAGGTGTTCGATATGCGGTTAAAAAACAGCGTGTCTGACAAGCCAACGCGGTATCGGCAGTATTGATATTTTTCAGCATCCGAAAGCTGAAGCGCCTGGTTCTGGTTGAGGATCAGGAGTCGCTGCATGCGCGAAGCGATTTCCTGCTCATTTGGGTCGCCTCTCCTGGAGACGGAATCCCAGGCGATGAACGCTTCGTATGCGTTCCCCGCTTCTGTTAACGCAATCGCATTGTAGAATCTCGAGTCTTTGTAGTCGGCCGTTTCTGCGTGCATGAAATAGCTCGATGCTATTTCCGGATTTCCCTGGTCGAGTGCCCACAGGCCCATGATGTAATTGTATTTCCCGCGGTAGTCCTGCGTGATGTACGCAAGTTCCGCGAGGATCTCCAGCGCCTTTGTGACATTGCCTTCGAGATAATAGGCGTGCGCCAGTGTAGCCTTCAACGCTTCGCTGTAGTCGCTGTTCAGCGAGTCCGAGGCGATGGCGTGCGCTGCTGTGATGAATACTGTGTCGAGTTCGCTCGCATTCAGCATCGTATAGTTGTTAAGCAGTGATGCTGAATAGAGGTCGAGATGTTTTGTTTCCAGTGGGTCGATGGGTGTTTCCATCTTCTGACCTAGAAGCGTCGACAGCGCGAGTGCATTGCTGATCACGATGGGAGAGTGGTTTTCGAAGAGCTTGACAACGGAGTCGGTGCGGATCGGAAGGTACTCGACGGCCGCAAGAGCCAGGAAGTTTCCTTCGGCCGAGCTCTTGGTTAGGTCGTCCTGCCGCGCTTCGTTGATAAACCAGGTGGCTGAATCAAGCGAATGAATTTTCCCGTAGGCATATCCAAGGTTGTTGGCGAGCACGGCCGACGAGGGCATCACTTCTTTGCCCATGCGGTATGTCTGAATCGCAGGGAAATATTCCTTTTCCCAGAGGTAGAGGTTTCCCGCGTTGGCAAGTGAAAACTCGGTCGGCCTTCTTTCGTTCGAAAGACGGTAATGGTAATGGGCTTCTTCCATGTTCAGCCGGCCCGACTTAATCTTCCCCAACGCGTAGTTCGCCCGGTTGCTTTCGAAGGCGTACTTTCGGCTCTCGTCGTAGAAGTCCTGTGCCAGCAGCTCGTTATCCTGAAGCACATAGAGATCTGCGATATAATTGTAGAATCCACCCATCCCATGATACACGTACTGGCGCCAGTCCGAGTAAAACACAAAAGCGAGGGTCGCGATCAATCCGGCGAGCCGAAACGTGAAGAACGGCATGCGATTCGGCTTGTAGAGAAGTTTGTAGGCGGGGAGGTTTTCGGCCATCATCGCCATGAAGTTCGAAAAGATGTAAGTGAGAAAGATGATGCCATACCCCACGTGGCTGAAAATGATGAGATCGCGTATAATCTTGAGCGCAGCATCGTTGTAGTTGCCCAGGAACTGACTGATGGTAATGAAACAAATTGCGCCGAGGGCAAGGTAAAAGAAGGCACCAAGTGGCTTGAAATAGACGATGCCCTCGTAAACAGGCTCGCGCAGCTTGAAGCCCCAAAGTCCCACCAGCGCCGAAGTGCACAGCAGCAGGTACAGGTTTACATAGAGGAACTCCCATTGCACAACGCCCATCTCGTGAAGGCACGTCAGAAAGATATTCACCATATAAATGGCGCTGATGATGAGAAAATGCTGCAGACTCTTGGTTGTGCCCTGGCTGGCTATGTAGACGAAAGAAGCCAATATTTCGTGCGCGACCATCAGCATGAAAAGCATCGTCAGGATCAGGGCCGGCAGATAAGCGGTCGTGACCAGGTGCAGGAAGGGGTAGGGTACACTTGAATGCAAGGCAACAATTGCTCCCACGACGGCGGACAAGATCAGGAATGAAAGCAGTCTGACGCCGAAAGATGTTGAAGAGCGAAAGCTTTTGAAGTAATAGCTCACGGAGATAAAGGCGAACAGCAGGATAATCGGAACGGTGTAACCGCGTACGCCGAAGATCACGAGCACTTCCAGCCGCAAGGCGAGAAAGAACACGATAAACAGCGTCATGCCGAGAAAATACCAGAATTTCTTAAGTGTGGTGATAACGGTTAGTATCACCATGCTGCTGAAGATCAGGATGGCGAGAAAAAGATAGGATGCCAGCCGATTGTGTACGACATCGCTACCCTGGAGGTACTCAAAGATGACGTAGCTTTCACCGGGGACATTCAGCTGAAACGGGCCGATCCTGAACTCATGCACAGTCGTTTCGATGATTTTTTGTTCCTGCATCCGCTCCCAGTGGATGATGCCATGCGCGCCCTCAAACCACGTGAACCACAAGAACAGCATCGAAAGAACAAAGACTGCCGAAAGAGCAAACCAGAGGCTTTTATAAGGTTTTGGCCAATCCTTCCAGAAGAACAATGAATGCATGTATGGTAGCTTACTTCGAGACGCAAGCTAAGGGGTAAGCGTAAAATAAAAAAAGTGCCGGAGTAAATCCGGCACTTTTGAGGTCAAGAAAAGTATTTGGTGACCCCGGGTGTTGCGATGGGGTAAAGCCCATTCGCATCGGGGAGGACTGGTGGCGGTGCATCCCATGCATATTTTACAGGCTGAATGCTGATTCCCGAATTCAGAGTCTTTTCAAAGTCGATTACTTGTCCGGAGTAGGTCGCCATGCGGCCGATGATCGATGTGAGCGTGGACTTCGCGCCGTTCTCAACATCCTCAAACTTATACTCACCTTTTGCAATCGCGTCGAACAATTCGTCATGTTCGTTCTGATACGGCTCATTTTCCTTTGCTTTGTCGAACTTGTACGCGGTCTTGCCATTGGTAAGGATCTCCGCAGCTCCGCATTTCACGACACCTTTGGTACCGACGAGCATTTCATCGACGATGGAATAGGTTCCTTTGATATGGCGGCACTGGCTGTTCATGACGGATCCATCCGTGTAGGTGTATTCGACGTAGTGATGGTCATAGATCTCGCCGTAGTCTTTGCCGGTGCGCACCTGGCGTCCGCCTAAACCTTGTGCTTTTACAGGGTATGCGCCTTTGAACCAGTTCATGACATCGATATTGTGGATGTGCTGTTCAGTGATATGATCACCGCACAGCCAGTTGAAATAGTACCAGTTGCGCATCTGGTATTCCATTTCCGTTTGCCCGGGTTTGCGGGGATGCACCCACACGCCGTCGCTGTTCCAGTATACCTGGCCGGATGTAATGTCTCCGATCATGCCGTCCTTTACGCGTTTGTACAACTCGCGGTAGGAAGTCTGGTAGTGGCGTTGTAATCCGACCACGACGTTCAGTTTTTTCTTTTTTGCGATCTCGGCTACTTCCAGGACTTTTTTCACGCCTGCGGGGTCGGTGGCCAGAGGTTTTTCCATGAAAACATGCTTACCCTGCTTGATGGCTTCTTCGAAGTGGATGGGTCTGAATCCCGGAGGAGTTGCAATGATCACGACATCCGCGAGCGGAATCACTTTCTTGTAGGCGTCGAAGCCTACAAATTTTGTTTCTTCGGTAACTGCCACGCGGTCCTTCACATTCCCCTCGTCTCCGCTGGTCAGCGCCTTATAGGAACTATCGAGGCGGTCGCGAAAAGCGTCGGCCATGGCTACCAGTTTAACGTTCTGCTTGGTAGACAGCGCCTGCATCGCCGCCCCCGTGGCACGGCCTCCACAACCGATCATAACGATTTTGATCGTGTCGTCCACTGAGTTGAAATATCCGGCGTTGGATACCAGTGGCATGGCCATGATTCCTCCTGCGAGCATCGTGCTCTGCTTTACAAAGTCTCTTCGCGACTGTCTTGATTGTTCAGTTTTCATAAGGGTAGTTTATCAGTGGCAATTTTTATTTGAGATAGGTTTCAAAGAATTTTTCTATTTCTGCTTTTGACGGCGCTTTCTCCGGTCTTACGATACGAAATCCCATAAACATGCCATCAGTCAGCCACCATTTGCTCTTCGGAATCTGGGGGTCGCGTTTGTTCCAGGCTGCATCCGATGCGATCCGGTTTGCACACCGCAGTTCTTCAACGGGATCAAGATAAGAGCCTCCTCTGGCAACCTTCGGATATTTTGATCCGGGTGGGATCAGCGGATCCCTGACATTTGCCGGAAACTTCGCATAGGTGTCGGACTGATACTGGTCCAACGTCCACTCGCTCAAGTTACCTAACATATCGTACAATCCCCAACCATTTGCCTTCAACGAGCCCGTTTTCTGGAATTTTCCGTCGCTGTTATCTTTAAAGTACCCGTAGGACTTCAGAGTCGCCGGGTCATTGCCGAACGGATTCGCCGTCGATGTTCCCGCGCGGCAAGCGTACTCCCACTCGGCTTCCGTGGGAAGACGATAAAAAACACCCGTTTTTTCGTAGAGCCATTTGCAGTACATCAGCGCGGCCTGCTGGCTCATGCTGTTCGTGGGATGCCGGTCATCGCGGCCCATGCCCCACGTGAGGTCGATGTATTGCGCCGTAGGCCTGGATACTGCATCAACTGATATCTCTTTTGTCTGGGGCACTTCCATGTTCTTGAAAAAGGCATCCCATTCCGCGAAAGTCACTTCTTTTTCACCCATCCAGAAACCGCTGAGCTGTACTTTCTTCTGGGGTCCTTCATCCGCGTCGCGCCCCTGTTCCGATGCGGGACTGCCCATCGTGAAACTGCCGGCCGGAATCGGCATCATCTTGAATTTTATATCGGTTCCCGGAATGCTCTGCTCGTACACTTTTAGCTGCTGCCCCATGCAAAGTGAGCACGAGAAGGAGAGGGCAAGGATGAGTATTCGTTTCAAAGTCAGAAAAGTTGAGTTCGAAATTAAGGAAAATTAAACGCCAGCTGCAAACCGTCATGGACCTACCTGCCTTTGATGGATAGGTGGCATTGCGTTTTAGCATGTAATCAGTCTTCAATTTTTGTGCGGCACTTGACTGCTCAAAGGTGGAAGCGTCACAAATTACATGAGCGGTTCGATTGCACTATGAAGACTCTGTTTGTCATAAATCCAAAAGCGGGAGGCACCGACCACGGGGAGAATCTCGCCGCCCTACAGCAGCTTGTAAAGGATCGCGGCATCGACTCGCGGTTCTACTACACGACGGGCAATGATGATGAAAAGCACATCAGCAAAGAAATTGATCGTTTCAAGCCGGAGCGGGTTGTCGCCGCCGGTGGAGATGGCACCTTGCAGATGGTTGCGAGGATCCTGCTGCCATACGAACTGGCAATGGGAATACTTCCATTGGGATCCGCAAACGGATTGGCGACTGCGTTGGGCATTCCGAAAGATCCGCTGGAAGCGGCGGAAAAGTTGCTGAACACAACACAGATTCGAAAAATGGACATGCTTCGTTTCAATGACAAGCACCTCTGCATTCACCTGAGCGATATCGGTGTCAACGCACTGATGGTGAAAAAATATGAAGAGGCGGATGAGCGGGGATTGCTGGGATACGCCCGGTATTTGCTGGCCGCGATTCAGGAAACGCCGCTCTACCACGTTACGATCCGCACGCCGGACGAAACGATTCACAAAGAGGGTTTCATGATGGCATTCGCGAATGCGCATAAATACGGCACAGGAGTTCAGATATCAGAGGGATCAGTGTCCGACGGGATGTTTGAGATCTGCAACGTGGAAAAGGTTTCATTGGATGAGGCGGTAAAGGCGGGCCTTACGATCCTGAATGTTTTCGTGGACAACGACATGTTCTCCGATGTGATCCAGTGCCGGGAGGCCGAAATCACCGTCGACCAGAAAGCGCATTTCCAGATCGATGGCGAGTACATGGGCATGACCGATCACCTGAAAATTGAAATTGTGCCGGGAGCATTAAACATACTGGTTTGAAGGCGGCGGGCAAACTTCCCATACTGCTCAGCTATTACGCGCTGTCGAATGGAAAGGCGACGCTGTGCTTTGGCCAAATCACCTACACCTCCCTGAGGGATCTGAGTTTTGTCGACTACAGCCGGAGGAAGACATTCCGAACCTTATGGGACCTGTACCGCACCAGGGCCTATTCAAACGCGACAATCGTATTGGTCTTCACGAAGGGACGCATTGAAACCACAACGAACCGTCACGGCGCCTTTTATTTAAGTGTGGACAAAAACAAAGTTCAGGGCAAGCTTGAAAAAGTGCTGGTCGAAACAGGCGAAGAGGTGCGTATGGTCGCCGCGTTGTACAGCACGTTTATTCATTATATCGAGAGCGATACGATAATCGTTTCTGATATTGACGACACGCTCGTCCACTCGTTCATCCATGACAAATTCCTGAAATTCCGAACGCTTATGTTTACGACGATGGAGAAGCGCCGTGCGGTAAACCAGATGCAGGTACTTTTGCAGTCATTTGTGGACAAGGGCGGAACTCCGGTTTATTTGTCCAACAGTGAACAGAATCTCTATCCGCTCATTTACCGTTTTCTCCGGCACAACAAATTCCCTGCAGGCCCGATCTTCCTGAAACAAATGCGTCGCCTGTGGGATGTGCTCAGAAACGTCAAGATTCCTCCGAAGAACACGCACAAGGTAACAACCCTTGAAGAGCTCCTTGAAATGTTCCCCGAAAAGCAGTTCGTTCTTATGGGAGACAACACGCAGCACGACCTGTCCATTTACCTGTCCGCTGCCGAAAAATTCGGCGACCGCATTCAGCACATCATCATCCGAAAAGTTGTCGAAAGAAAAACGGACGAAGCCCTGATCGCTAAGGCGCGCGAAAAGCTTAAAGGCAAAAACATCAGCTTTTACTATGCGGATGATTTTCCGGGGTGAGGGCTTACGAAGGAGTTTCGGTTTGGGTGCGAGAGTCGGCTTCGAAGTGGGGCGTGTACGCGGGGAGGGGGGGTGGGTAGTGAAATACTTCTACGCAGCTCCCTCTCCCCGACCCTCTCCTGAAGGAGAGGGCGATCTCCTTACGA
>JBIQIY010000040.1:0-19398 GCA_044507775.1 Flammeovirgaceae bacterium
CAAGTCAGTTGCTCTACCAGCTGAGCTAAGGAGGCGAATGAGGCTGCAAAATTAGACGAAGATCACGATCTGCCAAATATTCGCCAAATTCTTTTGCGGGGATTAGCACAAAGACACGAAGGCACAAAGACACGACGGCACTAAGACACGAAGGATTTTTTAAAGCCACAAAGACACCAAGACACCAAGACACGAAGACACGAAGATTTTTCTAACGGCATAAAGAGCGCCGAGAATCATTTTCAGTGCCTCTACGCCTTTGTGCCTTACATACTTAGTGGCTTGGTGCCTTCGTGGCTTCGTGTCCTAGTGACAAGAACCTACCCACCCCGAAGCGGCGGTGGCCTTTGTGCCTTTGCATTTCACATACTTAGTGGCTTCGTGTCTTAGTGCCTTTGTGCCAACCCACCCTACTCCACCGAAACATACTGGCTGATCTTCCAACGGCCGTCCATTACAAACGCCTTCTCGATCTTCAGCCGGTGGCTCCTGCCGCTGGCGGAAAAATGAATGGTCATCGGCACGACCGCGTAATCGTAACCCGGATCGCCGGAAACTTCCGCCGATAAAAACCTGGCCGTGTTCCAGTCGATACCAGCCTTCTCTCCCGCCCTGCGGATGCGTTCAAAGGCGTCGCCGAACGAAGGTGAAATCACTGCTACAAACTCTTCACGGAAATCGCGCGAAGCTTCTTCCAGATTTTTCCCATAAAGCTCAGAGTTTTTCAACATCAAAGCATGGAAATCCGCAAGCGTGGGAAATAACTTCGAGAACTCCTCCGAGGACCCCTCCTGGAGGGCGGTGATCACCTGAAGTCCGATCGTGTTTTCTGATTCGACCTCAGGGGTGTGCATGGCAAGTGAAACAAGTCCAATCATAAGTACTACTGTTAATACAACTATGGTTTTCATTTTTGGGATAAATTATTGTTAGCGATCATTTTCAACTTTTCGCGCGATACCGGCGCCGGCACATGATTGGCCTGCGGTGGCAATGACTTCAGGTAGGTGAATACCGCCTCGAGATCGTCGTCCGTCATCTGCCGGTACATCGGCCACGGCATCGGCGGAAGGAGGTCGCGCGAACTCTCCAGTCCCTTGTACTTCCCTTTGCGCAACGCGGTCTTGAACTGGTCCAGCGTCCAGTTGCCAATACCGGTATCATCGGGACTCAGGTTAGCCGCAAACGAAACTCCCCAGGGACCGACAAACGCGGTGAAGCCATTGTTGATGACCAGGTAGTCATCGGTCACGATGATACTTTCGAGCCTCTCTCCTTCCGGATGACCGGAGAACAGGCGGGCGGGGTCGGGCTCCGGCCCGTGCGGGGTCATCACTTTCGGCGAATGGCAGTCGCTGCATCCACCTACGGTTGTGAGATACTTCCCACGCGCAACGAGCTCTGCCTTGGTTGGTTTTGAGGCCGACTGTGACGATGGTTCCGCCGGCCTGCTGCAGGCCGTCATCAGCAGGAAGCTCATGACGAGCGCAGCCTTCAGGATTGTTGATTTCATGGATTTTTGTATTGTTTTTTGGTGATCTAACGCCATCCGGGGCTACCCCGGCCTACGCTAAAAAGAGAATAGAATACGCGGAATCACCTTTCCGCAAAGCGCTATTTTTCAGTCCGTTGTAACCCGTCACCCACTTTTACGTATGAGTAGCTCATTACTCGTTACCCCATGAACCCATCCTGTAACTACGTAGTAGCAGACGCTCCGAATATTCCGCTGGTCGCCGAGCAGGAGTGCCCGGACCTGCCTTTCGGTGAGTTCGTCCCTTACACGCCGGAGGGATTAGAATCGGTTATCCCCGGAACATCACGCGACATGTTCCTGCCGAACTTTACCCTCCGCGTCTTTGAAGGAAGAGTCGAACGCGACGCCATATTCTATAACCAGCAAGGCCGCGGACTCGACATGCTGGGAAGCTGCTTTTTCCTGAAAGGACGGATCAAATCGTTCTTACCCGGAACGCCGAACAGCATCGTCTCGCGCGACTACTCCCACAACTTCAAGTTCGACCCCGGCAATGAGTTCCGCCACCTTTGCAAGGCCGACACGGACCTCAATTTCATCCACATCTCTTATATGCCCGACTTCCTGCGTCAGTTCCTGCCGGAAGATGAGCCGTGGGCGGAAAAGCTGAAAGCGCGAATCGAACGCAAGGAAAGGATCGTGGGAGATCATTTCGCCGCGATCGAGCCGGCGCAGGAACAAGCGCTGAAAAACATTTTCAATACGCCGCTGAAGGGAAAGCTGGGATATATGATGATCGAAACCAGCATCATCCAGTTGGTGCTGTTGCAGATGTACAGTCTCTTTCATCGGAAGGAAGCTTATCGAGACCGGGCGGTAAGCAAACGCGACCTCGAGATCATCCATGATCTCAAGGTTTACCTCCACAAGCGCTTCCTCGAAGACCACACGCTGTCAGGGCTGGCGCAACAGTTTGGAACTAACACGAACAAGCTCATGTCGCTGTTCCGCAAGGTCTTTGGAAAAAGTATTTTCGAATTCATCGCCGACCAGAGAATGGATCACGCACGCAACCTCCTCCGGGAAGAAGGAATGCTCGTGGCAGAAGTCTCCCGCAACATCGGCTACAAGAATCCCAACCACTTTTCGGCTGCCTTTAAAAAGCGGTTCGGGGTGAACCCTTCTGCACTGCGCTGTTGAGGGGATAGGCACAAAGACACTAAGGCACTAAGACACGAAGACTTTTTAGGCACGAAGACTTTTAGGCACGAAGACACCAAGACACCAAGACACGAAGTTTTTTTGCCACAAAGATCACTAATAACACAAAGGTATTTTGCCTGGTTATCGCGCGAACCTTTCCAAGGGCACTAGACTAGGCGCCGGAAAAAAATTTGTGTCTTCGTGCCTTAGTGTCTTTGTGTCCCACGCGGCTGCCTTACCCCGGAAGGGGTTAACATGAAGGTTTTTTTTTGCCACAAAGATCACTAAGAACACAAAGGTATTCGGCCTGGTTATGGCGCAGAACCTTTCTAGGCATCAGAAAAAAAAATGTGTCTTTGTGTCTTTTGTGTCCCACGCCGGCTCGCACGAAATAGGAAAGTCCAGACAAAAAAACTTTGTGTCTTTGTGACTTAGTGTCTTTGTGTCTTTGTGCCTTTGTGTCTTTGTGTCTTAGTGGCAAATCCTCTCAATAGTCAGTCTTTATGTTACGGTTGAACGGAATTCTGAATTGATAACCCACATCGTCTGCTTTCTCATCTTCGAGCACATCTAATCCGTAGCGGATTTTTTTTGGATCGTCGTAGACGAACGTTCCGAATAGTCGATCCCAGATCGAAAAGATGTTTCCAAAGTTCGTATCGGTCCAGGGCCGCTGGTAGTGATGATGAAACTTGTGCATGTGCGGGGTGATGAAGACATAGCTCAGCAGCCTATCCAGCCACGTTGGAAAGTTTAGATTGCTGTGCGTGAAGTAGGTGAAGAACACCGTGCAGAAACGGTAGAAAAAATAGAACGCAATTGGCGCGCCGGTGATCACAACCACGCCGAGCGCAAAGACTTCGCGAAGGAAGAAGTCGCCGGGATGAAGGCGTGTACCAGATGAAGCATCAAGATGCGTGTCGCTGTGATGGGTCATGTGCAGCTTCCACATCCACTTCACGCGATGGAGAAGCACGTGGACTACGTATTGCGCAACTAGCTCGAAGATCAGGACGGCGATCAGCAGCTCCACCCACACCGGCAGGTCAATCCAATACAGCAGTCCAAACTCTTCGCGTCTTATCCATTCAAATACACCGACAGTTGCGATACCGAAAAGCGCGTTGATGGTCATGGTCGTCGCCAGGAAGGCCAGGTTCACCCGCAGGTGCCGGTTGCGGTTGTGGCCAAAGCGGAAGAGCGGATAAATCCCTTCCAGTATCCAGCAAAAGGTCAGGCAGACAAAAACCCAGACACCCCGTTGCCAGACGGGCATCGTTTCAAAAAAGTTTAGAAAGGATTCCATTTAACACGTGCGTTTCAACATCCTGGATAATTCCAACTATGTAAAAATAGCGAAATCCCGCGACACGAAAATCAACATTCAAACAGAGATTCCCACAAGCAAGCGAGGGGATGCGCAACCGCCTCCCCTCGAGAATTTATCTTACTATTGCAAGCGACTACTTAATCGCAACAGGAACCTCCGTGTTTTCCCAGCGGAGAACGAATCCCTTGCCGTTGACCTCATAAACGAGGCGCTCCTGCAGACTGGTCTTTTTGGGCTTTACTTTCACCACAAGTGCGTCCTGCGCGGGGTCTCTTGTCGTAGCGCCTCCGCGCTGAACTCCCCACTGGCCGGTTTGCTTGTTAAAGATCACCGACCACTCTTTCTCGCCGGGGATCGCGTATATGCTGTACTTGCCCGCGGGCAGCGCTTTGCCTTCTACCGTGATGTCCTTGTCAGTCTCGAACACCGTGGCCTCGTTCGCACCTGCGCGCCATACTTCACCGTACGGATGCATCTCACCGAAAATCTTCCGGTTCTTCACAGCAGGGCTGCTGTAATCAATTTTTATGTTCGCACCGTTCACTTTTCCGGTGGCGGTTGCCGGCGGACTTGGCCGACTCGATTTGTCTCCCTGTGCACAGACAACTGAAGCCATCAGCAATCCCGCAAGGGCCAGCACAAAACTTGTTTTGATTTTGGTATTCATAAAGAAAACATTGGTTAGTTTCAGATTATCGCAAGAACCCCACTATCCTGCCGGGGAGTCGAATATAAGCCAACTAACGCAAAATCGTAATGAGTCGTTAAAAGTTTTAATCATTTTTCCACTGATGCACCGTTGAAACCGCTAAGCAGCAGATTGGGTGGGTGGGGCGGCACTACTCACTACTCACTACTCACTACTCACTACTCACTACTCACTACTCACTACTCACCACTCACCTCAGCTCCAAAGCCGGTCCCACGCGCGGATCTCGTTCCACTCAGGCGTCGGTGCAAAGAGTTTCTCGCCTTTCACCAGGAATTCCTTGACGACGTCTTCGTTGAGTTCCACGCCGATGCCGGGCTTCTCGGGCACCTTGATGTAGCCGTTCTGAACGATGGGTTTTTCGATTCCCGTCACCAGGTCCTCGAAGCGCGGTTTATCGACGGCATGGTGTTCCAGCCAGAGAAAGTTTTCGGATGCTGCAGCTGCGTGCACGGCGCCGAGAAAGGAAACCGGCCCCGCGGCGTGGTGCTGCATGAACCCGATGCCATTTGCGGTGGCGTAGTCCCCGATCCGCTTTGTCTCCAGGATACCTCCGGCCGTGTTGGGATCCGGGTGCACGATGTCGACGGCATGGTTGTCGATGAGTTCCTTGAAGCCATTTTCCAGCGTGTAGATATCCTCACCCGTCTGTGTGGGCGTCGTGGTGGATTCCGTGATCTCGCGCCATTGTCGCGTGAAATGCCAGGGGATGATATCTTCGATGTAGGCGAGATTGTATTTCTCCGCCGCACGACAGATCTTGATCGCTTCGTTCACCCCGAAATGTCCCCAGTGATCCGTGCCCATCGGGATCTCGTAGCCGATCTTCGAACGCATCACATCCAGGAACTCCATCAGACGGTCTATACCTTTCTCGGTGATCTGCACGCCCGTGAAGGGGTGTTGCGCCATATTGTACTTGCGGTATTCGTATTCATAAGGCTTCAGCCTTCCCTCCGGAGCGTTTATGAGCGCGCCCGGCACGTCGCGCAACAGATTGATGCCGATGTCCATCTTGAGGGCCGTGTAGCCTTTGTCAATCCTTTCCTTCATGCGGTTCGCGTATTCGTTGGGATCCTGCGACACGGTTGTATCGCAATACACCCTCACACGGTCGCGGTATTTGCCACCCAGCAGCATGTAAACAGGAACGTTGTACGCCTTTCCGGCGAGATCCCACAATGCCATCTCAACACCGGAGACGCCTCCCCCCTGCCTGCCATGGTGACCGAACTGACGGATCTTCTTGAAAAGCCTCTCCACATTACACGGATTCTCGCCCAGCAATCGGCTCTTCAGAAACAGCGCATACTCCTTCGCGGCGCCGTCGCGCACATCGCCGTGCCCCACGATGCCCTGGTTCGTGTAGATCCGGACGATCGGGGTTCTGAACACAACGCCGGAGATTTCCGCGATGCGCACATCGGTGATCTTCAACTCCGAAGGCTGCGAGTTACGGTTAACCTTCTGTGTCGAATGCGCGAGTACGTCTTCCAGTGGCGCAGCTGTCAACGCTGCAAGACTTAAGCCGCCCAGTCCTGCCTTTTTCAGGAATCCGCGGCGATCATCGGGATTGTAAATTTTTGCCATGATGTTTGAATTTATTGGATTGGATGTTTCAGTATTCAGACAGGCATGCGCGTACCCAAAGCCAGCATCGGATGCAGGCGGATCCCACGTTACGGGCACACGTTATCTAATTAGGAATTTAAATTGAAAAACCCAAACGGATTCCAACAGATGAGGCGCAAGGCTACTTGCTGTTCAGTTCCTGGTACTCCTGCGCGTGGAGTACTTCCGGTACATTCGTCTCTTCCTTTTTGGAAGTGATCCGTCTGGAGATAGTGTGGGCAGTCATTTGCTTGTCGTCAACTGGCTGGCACAGCGCAAGCACATCTTCCTTTGTGAGATTGGGATTCAGCCAGTCTTTCTCATACTCACGGGGAAGGATGACCGGCATGCGCTGTTTGGAGTTGTGAATCGTGCTCATCATGCCGTTGGCTTTCGTCGTGAGCACCGTGTACGAATAGTACCGCTCATCGGTAGCGCGATTGATCCACCGCGAGTAAAGGCCGCCGATAGAAAAGATCGGCTGGTCTTTCATGTGGATGTAGTACGGAATCTTGGTGTTGCCCTTTTCGTCCAGCCAACGCCACTCGAAGAAACCCGTGCAAGGGATGAGACATCGCTTACCTTCGTTGGCGGCGTCGCGATACGCCGGCTTCTCAAACATTTCTTCGCTGATGCAGTTCAGAGTCGAGACCTTGAGCCTCGTAGCCGCGGCCTGATCTTTCACCCAGAAGGGAACCAGCCCCCAGTTGAACATTTGTATCTCCTGTGGTTTTCCCGCGGTCACCACCGGCCCGGCGTTGAAGTCGAAGCCATTTTCATGGAACCTGATGGTATACAGGTCTTCGACGACCTTTGAATAGGTCGAAGAATAATATTCAATCAGCTGCTCGTATTTGGCCGTAAGGGATTTATGATAACACATGCGGGTTATGTTTTCTTGTCCTCCGAGGAACGGATTGCCGAAAAAACCGAAGAGCGACTATACGAAAAATTCTTCAGAAATGATTTTCCCGTCTCGCACCTGGTATACGCAAAGTTCCGGCGATTTCATTCGTCCCTTTCCCTTCATCGTCATGTCCATCTCGAGCGTAAAGGCGATCGAGTTTCCCGCGACCAGCGGATCCGAGCATTCAACGCTGTGCAATTTTTCCACCATAGCGTCGAATTTCTTCCCTTTTTCTTCGATCGCCTGAAGACCGGAGACAGTTTGAGGGAAGTCCGGCGTTGCATAGGGCTCAATGCTTTTCACATCCTGGGCATACAGTTCCTTGTGAGCCCCACTCCAATCCGCCTTGCGGCAATAAGCTACCAGCCGGTCTGCAAGTTCTTTTGTTGTCATAGTCTGTTTTTTTTGCAATCTCCGAAAAAAATCGTGACAGGAGGTGTAGCGCGTCGGAGGTGTCCCCCTCCCCGAGGGGGACCGAATCTGCGAAGCAGATTCAGGGGGTTGTCACCGCACTACAACCGGCGACGCAATCCCATTCAAATCATACACAATCCTCCCACCCCGTATCGTCATCTCACACTCAAACTTCCTATCTCCCTCCACGCGATGGCCGGTATAATCCCAAAAGCCGAAATCGCCTTCGCGGATCGCGAGGATCGCTACGTCCGCTTCAGCGCCGGCGGACAAATGTCCCAATTCCTCGCGCTTGATGACGGTCGCAGGCGTCCACGTCGAGGCTTTTATGACGGAGGGGATGTCCATGCCCATCTGATGAAACTTCGACATTACACTCAGCATGTCTTTCATGGAGCCATTCATACTGCCGATATGAAGATCGGTGCTGATAGTATTCGGATAAAATTTTGCCTTCAGCGCCGGAATTGCCTGCGAATAGGAAAAGCTGATCCCGCCATACCCGACGTCGAAGATGATACCGCGTTGCTGGGCATCGCGGACAAATTGTTTTACAGTCTTGTCCTTCGTGTCTACGATCGCTTCGCGGCTGTCCAGTTCCGCAAAGGCATGGGTGAAGATATCACCCGGGCGGAGGTGATCGAAGAAGAGCGCGCGAATGGACAGCGGCGGCTTGTTGCCGCCGAAGTCGATCATCACAGGCTTGTCGACCATTGTGCCCGCCTTGACTGCGTTGTCAACCGGGGTCCATTCCGGACCACTGTAGTGCGCGACCTTAAAACCGACGATGTAATCGCGATAACGCCCGGCTGTGGCCGCCGCCATCTTCGGGTCCATGTCGTTGGTGTTCTGCTCGTAAACACCTCCGCGCATACCTTCCCCTACAATATTCAGGAAGGACAGAACACGTGTCCGCGACTGGTCTATGATATTTTCCTTGAATGTCGGAAAAGATTTCCATCCCGCGCCGCCCGCATCGACGATTGTGGTAACGCCCACGCGGAAGGTAAATCCGTCGGGCGAGATTGCGGAACTTCCATTGCTGTAGGCGTGATCCTTCTCCGTTCCATGGAACACGTGGCCGTGCAGGTCGATGAGGCCCGGCACGACGTACATTCCCTTGGCGTTAACAACTTGTCTCCCCTGCCTGGCGTCAATGCTTTTCGCCACGAGGGCGATCTTCCCATCCTGGATAGCGACATCCATGACAGCGTTGATATTGTTTTTAGGATCGATGACCTGCCCGCCTTTAATAATGATGGCGTATTGCTGGGCCGTTGCAAATGAGTGGGCAATCGTGAGCAGAAGAATGAATGCGCACGTTCGGGTATAGAGCTTCATAGGCAAAAATTAGCTCCGGAATATGGCATGAATTCTCCACGCAAACAAGAAAATCTCGCGTAAGTAGTCGTCGGCAAGGTACCAGAGCACAAAGGCACGAAGGCTTTTTTTAACCTTCTTTGTGTCTTCGTGGCTTAGTGGCTTAGTGTCTTCGTGTCTTCGTGCTACCTCTTCGTAGACAATACCCTGAACGGAAACAACAGAATTCCACTTACCAGTTTAAAGACCAGGTCAATGGTCAGTCCTACAATCCGGAATGGCAGCAGCAACAGCCATACGATAGGGTAAAGGAAAAGAACAATCAGCGCAATCGGCCAGCAGACGACAAGCAGAATGCACCAAAGGATAAGAGACAAAAATAGATTCATGCTATAACAGCCATTCAAAAAATCTGCCAAAACAAAAAAATGCGGAAAGCGCTTAATGCGCAAGATACGGAACCTGTTTACGTACGGATTGCCAGCGACAATCGCTTTAAACCGTACAACAGACTGTTCACCGATGTACACCGGCGAATTCTTTAAACTTTGCAAAAGTTGACTTACCTTACGATACAAACGACAAGTCACACTCTAAACAGACGATCATGGAATTACTGGTGAACGGGAAAAATCATACCGTAGACGTGCATGACGACGAAAGCCTCCTAACCGTGCTCCGCGAACGACTTGACCTTACCGGTAGCAAATACGGATGTGGGGAAGGAACCTGTGGTGCCTGCACGGTGCTCATCGACGGTGTTGCCACGCGCTCGTGTATACTTCCCGCAGCCAACGCGACGGGCAAGAACATCACAACCATCGAAGGTCTTTCGAAAAATGGCGCCCTTCATCCCGTGCAGGAAGCTTTCCTGAAAGTGGACGTCTTTCAGTGTTCGTATTGCGCGCCGGGTATGGTTATGTCAGCAGTAAGTTTGCTGAAGAAACATCCGAAACCCTCGTCCCAGGAAATCATCCAGGGTATGCAGGGCAATATTTGCCGCTGCGGCACCTATCCAAGAATCATAAAAGCAATCGAAGAAGCCGCCAACGTTTAAGTCCGCCATGAAGATGAAAGAACACGAAAACGCAATCGCTCCGGAGCAGTACGAACTTCATGCGGAGCCCGCCTACACGTTCAACATAAATCGCAGGCATTTCTTCCAGGTGATGGGCAGTGGCCTGGCCATCGCCTTCAGCACCTACAAGAGCTTTGCCACCGCGTTGACCGACGACCTCAAGCTTCCGGAAGACCAGGTTGGCGCATGGATTCACGTGGGCGAAAAAGGCAATGTCACTGTTTATACAGGAAAGGCTGAATTAGGCCAGAACATCCGCACATCGCTGGCGCAGATCGTAGCAGAGGAATTACATGTCTCGATGGAGAAGATTGACATGATCCTCGGCGACACAGACCTCACTCCGTATGATCGCGGCACCTACGGGAGCCGGACGATCCCTTACACAGGCCCGGAACTTCGCAAGGCTGCGGCGACTGCGCGGGAAGCGCTCATCGATATGGCAGCAAAGGAATGGAAGGCCGATCGAGCAGGTCTCTACATCGAAAACGGCGAAGTAAAAAACCGCGGGTCAAAGCAATCCATCAACATCGGCACACTCACGAAGGGAAAAGAAATTCTCCGCGGCATTCAGGACGACGTGAAAGTATCGCCACCGGATAAATGGAAGGTCGCCGGCACCTCGGTAGCAAAAGTAAATGCGAAGTCGTTCCTCACCGGACAGCACAAATTTGCGGCGGACATCAAAGTTGACGGCATGATGTACGGAAAGATATTGCGGCCTCCTTCTTTCAAGGCGACGTTAATATCCGCGGATGTGAACGCCGCCAGAAACATGCCCGGCGTGATCGTTGTGCAAGACAGAGATTTTATCGGAGTGGCCGCCCCTGATTCCTATACTGCTGAGAAAGCATTGAAGAAAATTAAGGCAGAATGGAAAACTATTTCCCATCCCGGTCACGCGGAGATCTTTGAGCACCTGAAGAAGACAGGGGAAGGCAAAGGCCGGGACAGCGACTCCTCCGGCGATGTCAGCGCCGCTTACAAAGATGCAGCCCATAGGGTCGAACAAAGTTTTCATGTTGATTACATCGCGCACGCGCCGTTGGAACCTCGGGCCGGTGTCGCGCAGTGGGCCGATGGAAAGCTCACGGTGTGGACCGGGACGCAACGCCCCTTCGGCGTGCAGGAAGAGCTTATGGAAGTCTTTCATCTTCCCAAGGAAAAGGTTCGCGTGATCCAGCTCGACACAGGTTCCGGATATGGAGGCAAGCACACGGGCGAAGCGGGCATCGAGGCCGCGCGATTGTCTAAAGATGCGGGCAAGCCGGTAAAGGTGGTTTGGACGCGTGAAGAAGAATTTACCTGGGCGTACTTCCGTCCCGCGGGCGTAATTGACGTGCGGGCTGGCGCCGACAAGAACGGGCTGCTAACGAGCTGGGAATTTCACAACTACAACTCCGGCACGTCGGGTATTGAAACACCGTACGTGGTCGCAAATAAAAAGATCGAGTTTCATCCGTCCGACTCTCCGCTGCGGCAAGGTGCGTATCGCGCGCTGGCGGCAACTGCCAACGCGTTTGCGCGCGAGTCCGTAATGGATGATCTCGCTGCGGCGCTGAAGATGGATCCGTTGCAATTCCGGCTGAAGAACCTGAAAGAACAGCGGATGATCAACGTGCTGAACAGCGCGGCGGAAAAGTTCGGATGGACGAAGTACATCCGGAAAGCAGGGCATGGCATCGGCATCGCATGCGGGACCGTAAAGGGCGGCTTCGTCGCTACCTGCGCGGAGATTTCCCTCGACAGCTCCGGCGAGGAGTTGCGCGTACTTCGCGCTGCAACGGCTTTCGAATGCGGTGCTATCATAAACCCCGGGCATCTTGACAACCAGATCCAGGGCGCGCTCATCCAGGGCATGGGCGGCGCGCTGTTTGAATGGATCGATTTCAAAGACGGAAAAATACTCAGTGCGCAGTTTTCGGATTACCGGGTGCCGCGTTTCGCAGACACTCCACACGTGGAAACGGTCATGCTAAACCGCCCGGACCTTCCATCGGCTGGAGCAGGAGAAGCGCCGATCCTGGGCATCGCACCCGCTATACGCAATGCTATCGCGAACGCAACTGGAAAGAAATTGTACACGCTGCCATTAATCCCGAACGGGCTGGCCTAGACTATTTCTGCTCGAAGCCCTTCAGGGGCATGAGTTCTACCTTGCGGAATTCGACTTCAGAACCTTCTGCCTGCAGCGCGATGTTGCCTTCGCTCGCCGTGCATTCCGTACCGTGGTTCACGAGATCGCCGTTCACCCATACTTTGATGCTGTTGCCCTCGCATTCGATGACCATGTTGTTCCATTCGCCTACGGGCTTCTCAGAACCATCGGTGAGATTGAGGATTCGCCGCCCCTTGCCTTCCGTGATCCCCCACTCTTCTTTCGGTCCCCGCCGTGCGACCATGTCCGGCACCTGGATGTCTTCAACAATGCACCAGAAATCCCCTGCGTTCTCGTGCATCATCTGAACTTCAATCGACTTGGGAAACATATCATAAAGCGCGCGGGGAGTCGAAGCAAAAACCAGCACGCCGCAGTTGCCGGGAACGCCTGCGAAGCGGTATTCAACTTCGAGCTTGAAATTCTTGTAGATGTTATCCGTGATTATATGTCCGCCGGGTGTGCCGAGACTGACCAACATTCCGTCGCGAACAATAAACGGGCTTTTGACGGAGGTGTCGCTGTCCATCTGCGGAACGTCAATGTGCCATCCGGCAAGATCCTGCCCGTTGAACAAGCTGCGCGGACCGTTTGCATTCTGGCTTTTGCATCCGGCGGCGAATACGCCAAAGACGAGCAACAAGATGGAGACTCTCATGGGGAATATTTTCACTATAATAAACAAAATAGCGTTCACTACGACCCTTCTTTCAGTTTACCGTTATAGGCTCGCTTGAATTTCTCGTACCTGGGAATCGACACGCGCACGACATAAGGCGTATTGGGATTGTGATGGATGTAGTCCTGGTGGTATCCTTCCGCGCGATAAAACGCTTTCAACGGTGTAATCTCCGTAACGATCGGGTCCTTAAAACTCGGCTGAAATTTCTCAACAGCTTCGTCGGCAATTGCTTTTTCTTCGGAATTACTATAAAAAAGTATTGACCGGTACGAGGATCCCACGTCAGGCCCCTGGCGATTCGGCGTGGTAGGATCGTGTGACAGGAAGAATACGTTTGTCAACTCGCGGTAGCTCACCACCTCCGGGTTGTAGTAAACCAGGACCGATTCCGCATGGCCTGTAGTTTCCGTATTGACATGTTCATACGTCGGGTTCGATGTGGTGCCGCCGGCGTAACCGGAAACAGCTGAATCAACGCCGACCACCGCTTCAAAGATGTGTTCGGAACACCAAAAGCAGCCGCTCGCGAAAGCGGCGATCGCTTTACCGGCCGGCGCCTCCAGCGGTATTTCTCTTACAGCAGAATCTTCCTGCTTTTGACTTTTACAGGAAGAAACAAACGCTATACCGGCCGCAACCACCAGCCATACAGTTGTAAACTTTGAATTCATATTAAGCAGCGTTGTTATCTAAAATTCACGGCGAAAAAATCGAGGGCAACAACGAGAGTTTATGATGCCCGTCTTCAAATATACGGAAGTGATCGTCAATGTCGTTTACTTGCTGAATGCCGATTATGTCTCATTCAGTGCAGGATTTTTGCAAAACAGATGAATATAGCCGGTGGCATGATTATTTACACACGCATACCTTCAAACTTTACCTGACAAATGTCTTAAATATGCGTTTCAGGGCGTATATTTAAGTCAAAGCCAGCCATGCGTGGGAACCAAACCGGTGAGGAAAGAAGTTATCGCTTTCAACAGTACAACGGCCTCCAGTGGCCTTCAGTTAATTTTCCTTTAGATGTCCCTCCGAAGCAGCATTAAAAATACACCCATGGCCGAGCGCTTTTCCTTATACAAGGAAGTACTCGATAGTCTCCCCGCGGCGGTGTATCTGTGTGATGCCGACGGTTATGTAACCGCTTACAATGAGGCGGCAGCGACTCTTTGGGGGCGACATCCCGAGATCGGAAAAGACCTCTGGTGTGGTTCGTGGAAGATTCTAAATCCCGATGGCAGTCCCCTCCCTCTTGCTGAATGCCCGATGGCTGTGGCTTTGAAGGGGCGGAAGCCGGTCATTGGAAGAGAGATCGTTATTGAGCAGCCGAACGGCAAGCAATTCAACGTGTTACCCCATCCCCGCCCACTTTTCGACGACGATGGCGTGCTCGCAGGTGCGATCAACATGCTTGTGGATGTGTCGCAACAAAGTCGCATGATTACCCTGGAGCTGCGAACGAAAGAACTGGGACGCATAGCCGAAGCCCTCCGGCGGAGTGAAGAGCGATACAACCGCATGATCAGCGAGATCGAGGATTATGCGATCATCCGCCTGTCCAGGGATGGAATCATTGAAAACTGGAATCGAGGGGCCGAGAAGATCAAAGGCTATTCGGAATCCGAGATTGTGGGAAAAAGTTTCAGAGTCTTCTATCCGCCCGAGGACCAGGCCTCCGGGCTCCCTGAAAAACTCCTTGAACGGGCGCGAAAGACAGGTAAGGCCAACCACGAGGGATGGCGTGTGAAGAAAGACGGGACCCGTTTCTGGGGAAGTATTACGATGACGGCATTTCACGATCGCCGTGGCAATGTTCTGGGATTTTCGAAAGTGACCCGCGATCTCACCGAGCGCCGGAATCAGGACCTCACCATTGCAGAGATCAACAAAGATCTTCGGGCGAAAAATGAGCTGCTGCGACAGAGCGAGGAGCGATACCAGCGCATGGTCACCGAAGTAGAGGATTACGTGATCATCCTGTTGGATACTGACGGACTTATCCTGAACTGGAACAAGGGCGCCGAGAAAATCAAAGGCTACTCCGCGCAGGAGATTATCGGTAAGCACTTCAGCATTTTCTATTCTAAGGAAGACCGCGAAAAGGGCCTGGCGGACAAAATTCTCAGAGAAGCAGCTGTCCACGGCAAGGCACTGCACGAAGGGTGGCGATTGAGAAAAGACGGCTCAACATTTTGGGGAAGTGTGGTCATGACGGCCCTCCACGGTGACAACGGGAGCCTGATCGGGTTCACAAAAGTGACACGCGACCTCACAGAAAAGAAAGCGTCGGAAGACCGTTTGCGTAACGCCTCGCTAATCCTCGAACAAAAGAACAGAGAACTGGAAAGGATTAACGAGGAGTTGTCGTCATTCGCCTACGTATCCAGTCACGATCTTCAGGAACCGCTGCGAAAGATCCAGACCTTCTCCGACCGGATACTGGATATCGAATACAACAATCTCTCCGATAAGGGAAAGGATTACTTCCGCCGGATGCAGGCAGGCGCTGCCCGGATGCAAAAACTTATTCGCGATATCCTGGCCTACTCGCGGACGACAACATCTGAGAAAAAACTTGAAACAACGGATCTCAATGAGCTGCTCGCGCAGGCAAAGATCGAGCTCGAGGTATCCATGACCGAGAAAAAGGCGGTTATTGAAAGCAGTCGCCTTCCAGTCCTCAACGTGATCCCGTTCCAGGTGCAGCAATTGTTCAACAACCTGCTGAACAATGCGCTGAAGTTTTCAAAGCCCGACGAACCTCCGCGCATTAAAATCACATGTGAAACGGTTGATGGGCGCAAGGTTGACCCGGGCCAGCTTGGTCCGAAAGAATACTTTCACATCGCTATCAAAGACAACGGAATCGGGTTTGAGTCCCAATACAACAAGAGGATATTCGAAGTATTTCAGCGACTTCACGGGCGATCCGATTATGGAGGCACCGGCATCGGACTTGCGATCTGCAAGAAGATCGTTGAGAACCACAACGGTTCCATTTCAGCGGAAGGACACCTGGGCGAGGGCGCAACCTTTCACATTTATCTCCCGAAATTTCCGGAACGCGAGACCATTTGACGTTCACCGCTTCTTTGCGTCGGTGATGATCTGATCATAGATCCGGCGCGCATCATCGTATGCAGCTTCAGCAGCGCGGCGTTCGCTCTGTCGGATCGCGGATTTCTTCATTTTCCAGCATTGATTCAGCGCCGCGCGGCACCATTCGGCACTCTTCAACACGCGCACCGGCTTGCCATCCACGATGACAAATACGGGGTTGGAATGGGAGCTTCCAAAAATGCGCACGGCGATCCAGGCGGATTCGCTTACGCGATAGTCGAATGCGATATCCTTCCAGGTTCCATCGGATTCAATTTCCTTCGCATCAACCGCCTGTCCATTGACGACGAGTTCCACCTTCACCTTTCGCGAGTCGCCGATACGGGCCCGTTCGATATGCCAGAAGGGCTGCTCGTCGATTGGCCGCGCCGCAATAGCCGCACCCTCTTCGCTTTGACGAGGGGAAAGCAGCGCGTTAACCCTCGCGGAGACCCGGACCGTTGCATTTCCGCGAACTGCGACTTCGCTATTGCCCGTCCCGGCTTCGACGCCGTTCACCGCAAAGTCGAGAATGTGAGATGCCCCATCTGTCACGTATGATCTGCCTTTTTGCAACGCGGAGACATAATTGTTGTAGCTAAGTTCACCTTCGGGTTTGAAGTAACTTCGCGCAAGGCCCACGCGCTCGTCATACACGCAGGGAAAGTCCGTTTCACCGCTGATCCGGGTCCGGAAGCCTGCGCTCAAGGTATGATACCACATATTTAATTCCCATGTTATGGGCGTATTTCCCGCGCTGTAAAAATCGATGACACCCTGGGTGACGGTGACGACGTATTCGTTGGCGCCGATGCCGTCCATCTTTGGCATCACGTAATTCGGGAAATCCTTCGTTGGCTCCATCGGCTCCAGTCCCCATCCCGAATGAGCATATCCAACTACACCTCCCTGTGACTTCGCCCATTTCAAAACCGGCAGCGTCCAGCTGGGCCAGTCTTCAATCTTCTGCGTGCCCGGGTAGTCGTCTTCCTTCAGCCGAAGCAAAACAATATGGCCTGCGTGCGAAGAAGGAAATCCCGAAACCTCTACATCGTTGCGCATGATGTGGTCGGCGGTGGAGAACGGTTCATCCTTGCCCGTGAAAAAAGTTTTCTGATGATACCAGCTAGGCCCCCACGCCAGGGAGGCGCCAACGTTGAGGTCCTCGCCTACCACCTGTCGCCACATGTGCGCAGGTGGAACGCCCTCTTCGGGACTATCGTAATGACTGCAGCCAGCGGCGTGGATATGATGATCTCCGCTGTACCATCCCAGTGCTGCCAGGTTGATCCATCGCTTAAGCTTAAACGCAGCGCGGAACTCCCTGGCGTCGGAAGGGACAACGAGTTCGACGGATTGGGGCGTGTATTCCGGTCCGCGCGTAAACGTCACGTTGTACGTGCCCGGTGGAAGCATGACGTGCTCGCCATCCGCCCGGTAGACCTGAGGTTGGAAAAAGAAGTCGGGATACTCATCCGTCGCGGCCATACGCCGGGAAGGCAGCGGGTAAATCCCTTTGAGTTTTTTCGGAATTTGCGGTTCGTAGTACTCGCGCCTGGCAGCTGCAATGTGGAAATCCATTTTCCATAGGTTGGTGGTGCTGTCGTCGCGGATGCGTTCAATGCCATCCGTTATCAGGAAAGAAGCCATGGCCGGGGAGCCGTCTTCATCTTTGACATCCAGCGTCACTTTAACGGACGGGCTAACATCAAACAGGATGGGGATGGCATTCCGGAATCCGATATCCTGAGTACCCTGTCCGACGTTGAAGCCGATCCCGGCTTCCCGCTTTCCCGCATCTTTGCTGAAGATCTGCACGACGGCGTATTCAAGGCGCAGTCCCGAGAGATTGGGTAACAATGGACGATTTCGGTAGATGTGCGCCTCAAGAAAGCGGTTGCTCACCTCTCCCGGCGTAATCACGTCCGCTGCCTTCACCTTCGGGTTAACGGATGGCGCGTGCATGGGAGGAAGCGCATTGGGACTCTCCACTTCCAGGGGCGCCGTAACACCTGCATCATTGCGGACTTTGACGAGAAAGCTTGTCCACCCGCCCTGGATCAACGTCGGCGCAGCCTTACCCCTGGTGACCTTGACCCGTGATTCGGGGTTAATGCTGACGACAGCCAGGCAATAGGGGTCCAGAATTTCCTGAATCCGGTTGACCGTTTCAGGCCCGTGAGGTTCGTTCCTTAGAGCTTCGAGACGCCGGGAATCAGCTTCAGACAATTCACTTCCCAGGAAGGCAAGCGCTTCACGCAAGCGTAGCGCCTGCGCCAAAAGCGGCTGAGCCTCAATTTCGGGACCCGTGTGCTGCTCGTGACCTGCATGCTGCGCTGAAACATCCGGTGAAGCACACAAAACCGCAAAGACCAGTGCGGCGAAAATTTTTGTGAAGCCCTTCATTGCAATTGTGGGTTGATGGTGGTTGCGGATAGAAATTGCAAAAGTTTAGGGACAAAAACAATCGGTTAAAAAGCGACACCGCGCCGGCGGGATTTTGCATTCGCCCTTTTTCACCATAAATTGCCTTCCATAATTTTTGAAAACGTTACTCTTTAAACCCCAGACAACTCATTCATGAAAAACCGGTTTCTCTCCCTTGTCATCCTATTGCTTGCGTCCTCTCTCCTGATCAAGTGCTCACAGGAAAATCATAACAAGACTTCCATGGACCATTTCCCTAAGTTCTATAAGGAAGGCCACCGCGGCACCAGGGGTTACATGCCGGAGAATACAATTCCTTCCATGAAGCAGGCGATCGCCGATGGCGCGAACATCATCGAACTCGACATCCAGATCAGCAGCGACAACCAGGTGATGGTGGCGCACGACCCGCACATCAACCGGATTATATCCCTGCTACCGAACGGGGAGGAGATCCCTGAATCAGACAAGAACAAATACATTCTGCATCAAATGCCCTATGATTCCATTCGCAAGTTCGACGTGGGATCCCGGGAGCATCCCGGTTTTCCGGAACAGAAGAAAATGCAAGCATATATACCGCTGTTCAGTGAAATGATCGATTCCGTAGAGCAGTTTACAAAGGCAAAAGGATATACACCTGTCATTTACAACATCGAGATAAAAGCGCAACCCGACCAGGACGGCGTATTCCAGCCAGTACCCGCCACGTTGATCGACCTGGTTATGGATGTGGTGAAGTCCAAAGACATAGGCAATCGATATTACGTTCAGTCGTTCGACATCCGGCAAATCCAGGAAGTACACAGTCGCTATCCCGGTGTCATCACAGGCTTTCTCACCGGAAACAAGCAATTGTCCCTGGAGGAAAATCTGAAAAACATCGGATTCACTCCCGATATCTACAGTCCGAACTACAAGCTCGCGACCCGCGAGTTGATCGAAGAAGCGCACCAACACGGTATGAAGTTCGTGCCGTG
>JBIQIY010000040.1:19408-36589 GCA_044507775.1 Flammeovirgaceae bacterium
CACTCCGCAGGAAATAAGAGAGAAGATCGAAATGGGTGTAGATGGTATTATTACCGACTACCCGAGATCCCTTCAGGAGATAAAGTTGGATCAATAGGCATTACATCTGCATCACAAAGACACGAAGGCACTGAGACACCAAGGTCTTTAGCCACAAAGATCACAAATAGCACAAAGGTATTTTTGTCTGACTATTGCGCAGAACCTTTCGAACAGCACGAAACAGGTAACTCCAGACATCAAAAAAATTTGTGCCTTAGTGTCTTGGTGTCTTTGTGCCTTGGTGGCTTTGTGTCTTTGTGTCTTTGTGCCTTAGTGGCTTGGTGGCTTGGTGGCCAAGGCGGCGAAGACGACTGAATTAATGAAGCTTCTGCAAAGCCTGCTGTTCTCCTTGCATGTCGTATGGCAACTTGTAAACATTGCCCTTGCTGTCGCCGAAGTAGAGATGTGAGGCGCTGAACTGGTTCGGATTTCCATCCGCCCAGAAATACTGGAATGGCGATTTTCCATTCACAACGCGTCGCACATAATTGTGATTTCGCTCACTGTGTGCGGTCAGCTGCTTTTTCCTTTTCCACGTAAGCCCCTGATCAATACTTTCCCATATGACAACATCGCCACCGGCTCCGTAAACCTGCGGGCCGGGATCGGTAGGCGCGATCAATCGCCAGACCTTGCCATCGATGAACAAGCTGCCCATGTCGTAGTTGTGATCCGAGTCGGTGATTGTGCGATCAAACCATCGCTGATCCCTTCGGAAGAGAACATGCCATTCGCGGACGCCGCTACCCGGACCCGGTTCATGACCATCGCTGGTAATATAGAGGCAGACGGGATTGCCTGCAGCATCCGCGACCGCATCGCAAAGGTAAACGTTCTTTTTATGGGGTTCATAATCCATGACCATCGCGGACGAGGCGATGACTTCCAATGGCAATTTAAGCGTCTCGCCCTGCGCGGTTTCAAAGCTCTTTCCAAAATTATGCGTCTGCACAAAATAGATGTTCGTGCGCTTGTCTACATCGCCATCGGGATGCCAGTTGAAGAACGTAAAGATGGCGTTGTCGCTGTAGTTTGAAACCTGATAGTGGCCACTCTTTTCATAGGTAGGTTTCCGCATGCCGGCAAGCTTGACGTCGTTCGTCCAGGTCTTTCCGTCCTGGCTGGTCTCGAAGTACAACTCGCGCACACCCGTATACTTGGTGAAAAAGTTAAAGTAACCTTTGCCCTTTATAAACAGGGGCTGCGGATAAGTCATGACCTCTTCCGTCACCTGCTCGAACGCGGAAATGTCGTACGGGTTAACACTCCTGTACTTGAAACCGTTGCGACTCGAACTTCGGCCGCTGACAAAAACCCATATATACCCTTTATCGTCGATCATAAGGCTTGGGTTATCATGCGGGTCATCAACATCGATTTTATCGAATACTACTACCGGGCGCGACACAGTCTTTTTTCTGTGATCAAATGATCCGATCATGCAGAGCAGGTGGCGCTCTTTTTCGTGGGTGGTCCCGCCATAGACAAAGAAAGTTTTGTTGACCTCCGGTGCGTAGATGGCAAGCGGGCTGTGGTGCGCGGTATACGTTCCGAGACCTCCTGAGTACTTATCGCCGTAACGCGAGACCTGACCCAGCGCAAACCAGATGCCTTTATAGCCATCAATAGTCTGGTTGTTGAGGCTGGGCTGATCCTGTGCACAACACAATTCCGACACAAAAAGCAGCGCAAACAGAAAATGAATTGCGAATTTCAAGATTTTGAATGTTACAATATTGAAATATACTCAGTTCACCAGAACATGTTGAGTCAGGACTGACCTTATGTCTCTGCGTTTATTACACGCGTGCTGATTGTTTGATATCGGCTTCCTGAAGATAAGAATATTGCACGAAAGCGATGGCAAGTCTGACGGTTTTATTTGGCACTTCAGAGAGTCTATTGTCTGTCTATGCCCCCTATCCGACTTTGATTCTTGGAATGTCAACTAGTGGCGAGTGGCAGGTCCACCAGCATGATTGCGCCACGACCGGGTTGGCTGTCGATCTCAAACGAGCCTTTAAACAGATCAACCTTGGATTGTATTGTAGTGAAGCCAAATCCCCGGAGAATGTCCTTTCCTGCGATGCCTTTACCATTATCCTCTACGATAATGTTGAGCGAATCCCGATGATCAATCACCTGGATGCTCACATAGGAGGCCCGTGCGTGCTTGATGACATTTTGAACCAGTTCCTGGCAGATTCGGTAGCCCGCCACTTCGATCTCTTCCGGTAGTCTCCGGTCGAGTCCGAAGATCTGAAGACGCGTATCTAGCCGTTGGGTGGCGTTGATCTGTTCAACAAAGGTCTCCAGCGCCGCCTTCAGACCAAAGCGCTGAAGCGAGACCGGCAACATATTGTGGGAAATCTGACGCAGCTCATGAATAGCGTCGTCGAGCATGCTGATCGTATCGCTAAACCTGTGGAGTTTGTCCGGCATGGAAGCTTCGAAGTCTTCCTGCAGACCGTTGAAGCGCAACTTAACCGTCGACAACAGCGACCCGAGACTGTCGTGCAGGTCGCTGGCGATTCGCTTGCGCTCGTCGTCCTGTGTCTGCACTAAAGCGCGGAGGTGTTCATCTTTTTGCGCTTCGATCACGGAGGCAAGTCTTTCTTTTTCCGCCATCTCCTTCCTCAGCTCCTGGTTGAGCTTGAGGGAACGCTCGTGAATGCGCGCATTCTCGATGATTACCGCGCCCTGGTTTGCCGCTATCCGCGCCCATCTTACCCGCTCGCGGACGTACCAGTTTTCCGCAAAAGTATTCTCGAGGTAAATGACCATAGACAAATGGCCATTGATCGTCACAGGAAGGATGAGAAATGACTGAACACCGCGCTCGTGAATCGACCCGAGATCGCGAATGCTTTTTTCCTTTTTCAGGTCGTTGACGATGATCGTCTTTTGCGACTTCAAAGCCATCAGCATCAATGAAACGGGCACCTGCGCACCAGGGGGTCCCTTTTTCACACGGCGGGCAAACGATCCAAAAAGCAGCGATAGTTCATCATACAGAATGCGATCGCCGTTGTCTTTCACGACTTCAACTACAACGTGTGTTGACCCTGAAATACGCAGAAGCAGCGCCATCAACTTCTTGATGAGGGATGCCACCTCCATATCACCGCTCAGCTCGTACTGAATAGTCTCGATGTCTATGCCTTCGTCGAGCTTCTTGTGACCGCCACTTGAATGCGGAATGATCGCTTCGTACTGCCTGGCGAGCTGCTGCGCTTTCGCCACACCTCCCCACATGGTGAACCCGCGGATGGCTTCGGCGAGGTGAAAGCAGGAGTTGTAATGCTCCTCTGGTATGGTGAGGAGGTACTTGGCCCACAGCTCATGCGTGATGGCGAAGTGGTAGATGTTCGGGCCCGCCGATGTTGACGACTCCCGGTATAGCGCAATCGCGGCGAAATGATCGCCGGCGATACGAGCATACTCCGCCTTCATGAGAAGCCAGGCAGGCCTGTAGTTTTCGGGGCTCTGCTCCTGCCACAGATCGAATGAAGCGAGGATCGAATCAAGTTTCGCCTTGAGTTTCTTAATATTCTCGTCCTGATAGTTGGCCCAATTCTGCGTCATCGAAAGGAACCAGACGAAAAGGTTTGCCGGTAACAAGGGCGATCCTTCCTGTAACTTGCGATTGTTATCAGCTTCGCGCGCGGAGACAGCGGCGAGTTCGTAGTGACCGAAAAGGAAATAGTAACGCGCCCAAACGTAGTTCCTGTAAAATTTCTCCTCCTGGATCGTAAGTTCCGCAGCAAGCCACGAGGGCTCGTGCCGTGGCATCGCAAACACCGGACTCTTCCCTGTGAGAAACTCCAGCAGGCTTTTCTGATAGCGCGTAATATAATACGTGAGCTCACGCCCGGAATGCGATTCTTCAAAATCAAGTTGTGGAAGATCCTGCAGCGGCAATCCCGACACCAGATGCAAGTTTAACCGGTGGGTCTTTATGATGTATAATCCAATGAGATCTCCCGACTCTTTTCCCGCCAGGGCCGCCTTATCCAGGAAGGACCGGCTTTCTGCGAATGATTTTTTCCAGGGCTGGATGTAGAACGCGTATACACCGTATACACGACAGCGAAGGGTCACATCGTTCAGCGCATTGTTTATCTCGAGTCCTTTCAGCCCGAACTCGTAGCCTTTCTGTATTTCTCCGGAGATGATAAGCATCCGCCCATACGACACACATCCGATCGCTTTAACGCCTGAAATACTTTCTGCACCCGAGCACAGGATAATCTGCAGGGCAGCCCATCTCATCAGGACATCCGATGTATGGTGCAGCCCCATGCCTCCGACATACAGAAGCTTCAGAATCGCCTGGCGAGATTCAACGTCCAGTCTGGCCGCCGGATTTTCAGCGAGAGCCTCATCGTCGTTTCGCGATAGCAACGCTGTTAGTTTACTCACTTCCTCCGCGAGTACGTGTTCTTCCAGCGGAAGCTCGAGTCCCAGTTCACCCAGGCTTTCCTTTACGATCCTCACGACCTTCAGGTATCGCCCGAGGTGATTGTTGATCGTGACCTTCAACTCGAAGATCCGGGCGCGTTTCACCGGCTCTGGAATGCGCTCAAGCAAGTAGTCGAGGTGAATTTCGGCAAGGTCGTATTCCCCCAGGACGTATTCGACACGTGCGCGCTCCATGTACACCGGAAAGATCTGATCGAAGACTTCGTCCCATGGACATTCCTTGAGGAGCTCGGCGCTCGTCTTGAAAAAAAATCGCGCCTGTTCCAGAGCGTTCTCCTGCTGCGAAATTTTGCCCGCCTGGAAGTTGAGCTCGGCGGCCATCCGGTGTTTTCCTTCCGATTTCAGAATATCGATCGCCTGGTTGAAATTGGAAACCATCAACACAAATTCAGTAGACGTCAGCAATTCAATCCGTGAATAAAACAAGCCCGCAATTTCATAGTGCAAGGCGATACGGCGAGCATCGTCAAGCGATCGATAAAGCATTTCTCCGGTCTGCAGGTCGGAGAAAAAATGAACGTCGTTCTCGGCAACAGTCAGTAACCCTTCGTCGCGCGCCTCTTTCAGAATGGTGTCCATCACCTTTGCGTTGCCCTGAAGCCAGTCGAGGATTGTCCGCTTGTTGAAGCGACCCATGCAAGCCATGATGTACAATACTTCCTGCGCCGTTGCCGAAATGTTCTTCATCCCTTCCAGCAACATTCCCTCCGTCTTCTGCCCGGTGTACCGCACTTCGACAATTTCTTTATCGCAGGTCCACACACCGGACGGACGGCTTAGCAGATCCGCACTCCGCAAGCTTTCTACAAGAGCCTGCAGGTGGGATACGTTGCCTCCGCTGAGTTTGAAACAGACATTTACAAGGTCATCATGGCAATCCGCTCCGAGCACCGCACTTAGAAAAGTGCGAACTTCACTTGTGGTAAATCCCCGGAGGAAAATATTTTCTATTCTTCGCTTGCTGAGGCCAAGCTCTTCATCGAATTGCTTCAGGGCGTTGACGTTGTCCTGCGAAGGCCGGCAGGCACCGATCCAGACAAGTTTTTCAGGCGCCAGGTTGAGAAGCAGGTACTTCAGCAGGTTGATCCCGGACGCATCGATCCATTGGAGATCGTCTGTGAAAAAGAAGACGGGCTTCTTCGAATAATTGGAAATGAATTCAAAAAGTCTTTTGAAGACGGGGTACAACTGATTTTCAACCGTCAGCTTGGATCGCTCTGACTCGGGAGGTTGCCCGGTAATCAGGGAGAGCTCCGGAATATAGTCGAGCAACAGCGGGAAGCTGTCTCCGAGGTGATCTTTCAAACTGCGCGAAAACTGCTGAAATTCTTTCTTGCTGAACTGGTTGTAAATATTGCTCAGGTAATCTGAAATACAGTACTTAAACCCGTAGTAAGGGATTTTCTCGTGTTGCTGATAGTGGCGGGCGACAAGTACCGGATGGTCGCGCTCGTAATGGCGCAAATAGTTTTCAATAAAAAATGTCTTTCCGGTTCCTTTCGCACCGGCGACGAGGACTCCGGCCTGATCCCTGTTGGGATTGCTGATGATCTCGCGGACATAGCGGTCGAGTTGCCTGCTGCAGTCAAGATCGGCAACGATCTTTCCCCGCAGCTGGGTGGGATTTCCGGTCGCGTAGTCCTGCTTCATAAACAAATTTCGAACTTAATACAGCAAAAACAAAATCCTTCAACCGCGGTTGAATCACTCGCCCTGTTTTATCGCATCATACATAATTTGCTGCACCTGGGTGCGCGTGTTCAGCTGATAGAGCCGCGTGTTTGCCCGGGTGGGTGTTACGCGGTTTGACAGGAAGACATAGAGCAAACCCGTGTCCGGATCCATCCATACAAAAGTACCCGTGAAACCCGTGTGGCCAAAGCTGTTGGGGCCCGCTCCTTTTGCAGTGTTGTTGTTGATACCCCGGTATTCCAGGTTCGGCTTGTCGAATCCAAGCGCCCGACGGTTGTCGTTCTCCGGAAATTGCGTGCGACTAAATTCACGAAGTGTTGAATCGCGGATGAATCGATCGCCCCCATACGTGCCCATGTCGAGATACATCTGCATGAGCTTGGCGAGGTCGTTGGCATTCGCGAACAAACCGGCGTGCCCGGAAATTCCGCTCATCATCGCGGCATTTTCGTCGTGGACTGTACCGTGCACCGGTTGGTGTCTGAAGATATAGTCATCTTCGGTCGGGACGATCCGACTGCCCGGGTATTTCTTGAAGGGATTGTACCCTACCGTGGTAGCGCCCAGTTTTGAATAGAAATTCTCCTGGAGATAATCCTGGAATTTTTCGTCTATCATGCTTTCAACCACCCGCGGCGCCAGCATAAAAAAGAAGTCGGAATACACGTATTTTTTTTCCGCCCTCAGAGGAGATTTGCGAATGCCCTTCACCATCTTATCCGGGTATTTGCGGTGCAGGTATAGCGCATCGGTGATCTTTATCGGAAATCTTTTCGAAGAGTCAGGCTTGATTGTCGCCCACTTATAACTTCCGTTCTTCCGCAAGATCCGCATGTAGAATGGAATGAACGGCATAAACCGCGCCTGGTGCGTGAGGATGTCGGACATCGGCAGGTCCGCCTTATTTGAGTGCCTGAATTTGGGAAGGTAATCGGCCAATGTCGCGTTCAGCTTGAATTCTCCCTCGTCGTAAAGTTTCATCAGCGCCGCCATCGACGTTGATATTTTTGTGACGGAAGCGAGGTCGTATAGGTCCGTAAGTTTAACGCGGACAGTGTCGGTGTAGGTGTGCAATCCGTATGCCTTGTAAAAGACCACTTTCTTATCACGTGCCACGAGGACCTGGCACCCCGGGATTGCTTTGGCGTCCAACGCCTGGGCTACCAGTGAGTCGATCCCGTCGTTCAGCGTCTTTGAGTCCATACCCACTTCTTCGGGAAGCGTGTAGGCAAACCGGATCCCGCCTTTTACATCGATGCCGTCACCCGCGGAAAACAAATCGCCGATGCTCACAGGAAGCCGCCCCCCAGCGCTGATGCCGCCAAACAGTAGTTGAGCCGCCAGCGACTCGGTTTCTGCATCGTCCTGATACGCCACGACAAGCGCGTCGGCTGCGGCAACGTCCGCGATCTTTCCGAGCACATAGGCATTCTTAAAAACCGACATGATGACATTCGGCTGCCGACAGAGCTCATTGAGAAAGACCATCGCATCGGCTGACAAATCGAGCCGGTTTTGTGGCCGGACTCCATTGTCGTGAACGGATCCAATTACCAGGTTATAATGTTGCAGCTGCTTTCTTATGGAATCAATTTGTATCCGATCGGCCTTCTCTGGTAACACAAAATAGTGAACATCCGAGTAAAGGCTGAGGTGCTGTTGAAATGACGTAATACCATTGGCGCCGAACGCAATCGAGGCTATCCGAAGGGTATCCAACGCCCGCAAGGGAAGTATGTTTCTGTCGTTGTTCAAGACTGTCAGAGAAGCCTCGATCAACTTGCGGCGGAGCAATTTATCCTCCGCTGTATTTACATCCTTTGCGATGTCCTGGAGTTTGATCGGTTGGTACTTGCTGAGTCCCGCCCATTCCTTCAGCGCTAACATCTTGCGGCATTTATTGTCAATGTCATTTTGCGAAATGCGTCCATCGCGAACAGCCTGCCTGATCCCCGCTATCGCCTTCGTGACATCTTCGGTGAACTCCAGGATATCGTTGCCGGCGATGATCGCATCCCGGTCCGCGTCGCCTGCGTTCCTCCCGGCTGTGACTCCGCGCATGTTCATCGCATCGGTGACGATCAGGCCGTTGTAGCCGAGTTCCTGTTTCAGCAGACCCGTGATGATCGGTCGGGATAACGTCGACGGCACGCCCGTTGGATCGAGCGCGGGAATATTCAAATGGGCGACCATGATGCCGCCGACGCCCTCTTGGATCAGCGCGCGAAACGGATATAGTTCAAGTGAGTCGAGGCGTCCGCGCGAGTGCCCAATCTGGGGAAGCGCGAAGTGAGAATCTGTATCGGTATCGCCGTGTCCCGGAAAATGCTTGGCTGTAGCCAGTACGTTACCCGCCTGCAACCCTTTCATGTACGCCACTCCCTTATCCGCGACATTCATCTTGTTTTCACCGAATGAGCGGTAATTGATAACCGGATTGTTGGGATTATTGTTGACATCTACCACCGGGGCAAAGTTGACATGCACACCTACGCGTCGCAGTTGCGCTGCAATTTGTTTCCCCATCTGAAAGATCAGGTCGTTATTGCGGATTGCACCGAGTGTCATCTGGTAAGGATAACTGATTGTGCTGTCCAGCCGCATGCCGAGCCCCCACTCTGCATCCATGGCAATGAGAAGCGGAACCCGTGAAGCCTGTTGGTACTCGTTGATCATCGCTGCCTGTCTCGCAGGGCCGCCCTGGAAAAAGATCAACCCTCCTATCTTCTTTTCGCGAATCATATTGAGTACCTCTCGCCGATGTTCATCGCCGCGATTCGAGTATGCCGCCGCGACAATGAGCTGGGCTATTCGCTCGTCCGGAGTAAGCGTATTCATGACCGAGTCAACCCAGGGACTATTGATAAATTGTGCAAATGGCGGCGGTGGGCTCTGGGCATGAGTTGCCCGGATATTGACGAGGAGAAAAAGTATGGCGAGAAAAAGCACGCCGATCTTTTGGACATGTAGAATTTTCAGGTGAGAGAGATTGCGGATAGTGGCCATGAATAACTTGTTTGAATACAAATATAAAATTATCCGCTCCTTTCAGGGCGGGTATGGATGGGGTTGAAAAAATAAAGCCTCTCCTGTGCGGAGAGGACTTTATAACATTACCAAACCCAAATCCATTTAACTTACCAACCTGTCGTTTGCGTCAGTGTATATCCCTTATCTGCGTATTGGGCCATCTGCGTCTCTCCGACAGGAGCGAGATACACCCTGTCTGTGAACGCATCGCGATTCGAGATATTTTCCGGCACGTAGTATCCGACCATTTCCGCGGCGTTTGTGCCATCATAAGTAACGACAGTACCATCCATCTTTTCAACTTTCAGCTTGCTTTCCTTCGCTTCGACAAGCCATTCCGGAAATTCGGCCGGAAAATCTATCCAAAGTCCACGGAGAATGTCAGGGTTTGTCGCTCCATCCATGTACTCGATCTTCTTCCACCGCTTGATGTCTTTGAGGCGTGTGTGCTCATACACGAATTCCATTCTGCGCTCGCGGCGGATCTCCCACAGCAACGGCGAAACATCGGCATCACGGTCCGGATCGTCAGGTATCGCTGAAAGAAGCAGAGGATCTGTTTTTACAACGCCTTTGTCGGCGGCAATGGCATCCAGCGGACGATTTCGAATTGCATTGATAGAAGCGTCCAGGTCACCTTGTGTTACTGCTGCCCCTCCGAATGCTTCCAACTCAGCCTTCGCTTCAATCCAGTTCAGAACTACTTCCGCCAGGCGCATTACAGGAGCGTCATTGGTATTGGTGTTCGAACCATATTGAGGAGGATAAGTTTTGCCATAGTAGGTGGGCCCCACACGGTCGATGAATTTGTCGGCATACAGCAAAGTCGCAGACTCCTTCTTCGGTTCGTCCCAGAACGTTGCTTCAAACCTCGGATCGCGTGTCGTCACCATATTGCTGATATCAAGCTGATCCGCGTTAGCGACGCCTGAAAGCTTATACGGCTGACCATCAGTACAAATAAATGCCTTGGCGAGGTCAAGGTTTGCTGCAGGGCTTTGGCTTTCCGTCGTGTTTGAGTAGGAAGCAACGTGATGGGTAACACCCACAGCCGCATTGTACTGCCTGTACATGAGCACTTCTTTGTTATTGGCGAGGTCTTCCGAACCAAACAGTGAACGGAAGTCATTTCCGAAAGACCACTTGCCAGATTGGATGACCAGATCGCCTGCCCTCACGGCGAGCTGCAGGTATTGTTTTGCTTTTTCCGTGTTGCCCAGGTGATACTTTTGCCAGGTTCCTTCGAACAACATGAAACGCGAGATAAAGCCAGCTGCGATGTAACGGTTCAGATACTGCGGATTCCCATCGGACAGGCGCATGTTGTCCAGCACATACTCGAAATCGGCATATACCTGATCCATGACAAATGTGCGGTCGTCGCGATCCTTGTACAGGACATCGAGTTCACCGTCACCAACGAGGTGATCGAAATATGGCACGTCGCCAAAAACACTAACCAGACGGCTATACTCGAAGCCCCGGAAAAACCGGGCCACCGCACTCCAGTGTTTATAAGGTTCTTCCTGAAGGATCTTGTCTTTCATTCCGTCGACTCTTGCCAGGAACAAACTCGACTTGCGAACCCAGGCAAAATCCCAGGTTGGGCCGGCGTAAGTTGTTAGCCAGGTCGCAGTTTCGGAGTCGGAACCTCGTGAAGCGGGCGCCTGGGTTTCAAAGCTTCCCTGTTTTCCGGTGGAAGTAAAATCATCCGAAAAGTAGTAGCCCCGAAGCGGAGCATAATCGACGCCCCATGTATTGTTATAGCCAACAAAGTAGTTGGTATAAAATCCGTTGGCAAACAACCGGAGGTTGTTTTCGTTGGACCAATAGTTTTCATCATTCATTTGTGTCAGCTGCGGTCGGTCGAGGAAATCCTCACAACCACTGAACACGAGCATGATCGTAACTAATATAGCTGATGAATATTTTTTCATGATCGTTAAATTTTAGAAGCTCAATTGTAGACCCATTGAAACGCTCTTGAACGCGGGGGCAGCAACCCCGGTACGACCGGCGTTGTATCTGTCATCGTCTCTCCACATTGAAATACCGGAGATCACTTCAGGATCGATGGGAAGGGTTCCCAGATGGTCGAACGTAAAGAAGTTCTCCAGCGAGGCGTAAACGCGCAGCTTGTTGATGTGAACTCTCTCCGTGAGCGACATGGGAAGAGTGTATCCCAAAGTAATGTTCTTGATCCTCAGGTAAGCCATGTTCAGCAAGTAGCGGGTCTGACGTTGCATGTTCAGCGTCGTGCTGCTACCGCCCTGGTTATAAGGCGCAGGGTAGAATGCATCCGTCCTGTCTTCCCTCCAGAAATCACCGGCGAAAGCCTGGGGCATTGCGCCATCTGCTGAATTGTATCCTGGAATCGCCAGGAAGCCATCACCCCAAACATCTCTCTTACCGATACCCTGGAAGAAAATACTGAAGTCAATTCCCTTGAAGTCGGCGCTTGCCCGGAAGCTGTATTCATAGCGGGGCGTGGAGTTACCAATGATCTTTAGATCGCCGTGGTCGTTAGTCTGTCTGCTGCCGTCTTCGATGACACCGTCTCCATTCAGGTCCTTGAACTTGACGTCGCCGGGACCGAACACGAAGTCTCCTGCCTGAAGTTCTTCCTGTGTAGCAGCGTTCGGATCTGACAATTGATTAATCTTCTTTCCATTTTCCAAGGTCACCAGGATCAGTTTTCCATCGGCATCATGCTCGAAGTCATCAACCTGGTACAAGCGATCGGTTTCGTATCCCCAGATCTCGCCGTAGGTTTTACCAACGTAGTAGTCATCTATGCTGTGCGTGCTTCCGTATTTCGTGATCTTTGTCACCGCATCCGCGAAGGTGGCCACGAAATTCATGCGCAGTCCGCTCTGAAACTGATGCGTATAATCCAGTTGCAACTCGATACCTGTTGTTCGCAGGGAACCGAGATTGCTTTCCGGTGCGCCATCGCCAAACGTCAACGGGATACCCTCCTGAGGAACGATCATGTCTTCAGTATCGCGCTGGAACCAGTCGAAGGAGGCACCCAAGGCACCATTGAATAATCGCGCATCGACACCCAGATCGAGTGTGGTGATATTCTGCCAGCCCACCGACTGCGAAACAGCATTAGGCGTACCAAACTGGTAGAGTTTTGCATTTGTGATTAGCCAGTTATTAAACGAGCCGGCCATTGTAGGGACGTACAGGTCGTTCAGGACGGACTGATCTCCGATAGATCCCCAGGATCCTCGCAGCTTTAACTCGTTGAGAAACGATCCCGCCCAATCCATCCACGATTCTTCGTTGATCCGCCATCCTGCCGAGAACGAAGGGAACCACCTCCACCACAGTTCTTGCGGAAACTTCGATGTCCCATCATAGCGCAGGTTGGCCTCCAGCAGGTATTTTTCCCGGAAGTTGTAATTAACACGACCGAAAAATCCCAATTGAGAATCCCAGTATTCGCCACCACTGGTGGTTTGCGTGCCGGTAGCGAGGTCAAACTGCGGATTGTCGTAGTCCGTTAATTGCGTTACCTGCGACCAGTTATAAGCATACGCATAACCCACCCTGTTCATACCAAGCATAAACCGGAGATTTTGCTCGTTCACACTCAGGTCGTACGTAGAATAGAGGTTGATTGTGTTCCACTGATCATTCCTCGAGTAACGGTAAACGTGATCCGGATTGCCACCAGGTGAGGTGTATTGATCATAGCTTAACTCGTATGCTGGCATTGCGCCGGGTGCTCCGGGTGCTACTTCGAGACCTGAGTCGTCGACATAAATACGGTTTCCGTCATCGTCGAATTTCGCGACTGCGGCAGTCCATGAGTTTCTCGCAGTAAATCGAGTACCCGGACGCTTGGTGATGTATTCCTCGTTGGCGTGCGTGAAATCGAACTTGATTGTCCAGTCCTTGAGCGGAGTAAGTGTAAACCCTCCGTTGAGACTTGTGTAATTACGCTCCTGGAACGCAGTGTTGGCCTGCGCAACTTCCGATGCAGGGCTCCTGATAGGGTCGCCATCCTCTGTTGTCATCGGATAAGTTGGCGCCCAGCGGTACAGGTATAACCACGGGTCAGCCGTCGTGGAGTTTGTTGCGTAAGGATAGTTCTTAACACGCTTGGAGAAAATGGCGCCGGCATTGAATTTTAACCAGTCATTTACTTCCGTTCCCAATTGAACGGACCCGTTGTAGCGTTTGAAGTCGTCTTCCTTCGCGGGTTTCGAGAGGCCCGTCTGATCCACTAATCCCAGACCGAGATTATAAGTTGTTTTGTTAGTTCTACCGCTCACGGACAAGTTATGTATCTGGGTCGGTGTCCATTCCTTGATCATATAATCGTATGGATCATAAGTCCTCAAGCCGATCTTGTAATTGTTCACATCAACGTACCAGTCGCGTCCGTAGAGCATCGGGTCACCGGGCTTTACAACATCGCCCCAGTTCTGCTCCCATTCTCTTGCTTTCTCGTAACCTTCGCGGGTAACAATCCAGAATGCGCCGGCACGGGTACTCTTCGCGCGCTCAAAGGCACTCACTGTATACTCCAGCGCATCAACGCCGGCCATTTCCATTTTCTTCGAAATATTCTGGAACGAAAGGTTTCCCGAATAGGAGACACTCACGCCTTCCGATTTAGCACCTTTCTTCGTGGTGATGAGAATAACACCAAAAGCGCCCTTTGCTCCATAGATGGAAGCAGAGGCCGCGTCTTTCAAAACGGAAATGGACTCGATGTCGTCAGGGTTGACGAGCTGAATCGAAGGGATCTCCACGTTGTCAAGCAGGATCAAGGGTGACGACCCTCCCTTTATTGAGCCGAATTGACCGCGGATCTTGATGAGCGGATCCGATCCGACTTCACCGCTGGGAATAACAATGTTAAGACCCGGCGTGAGACCTTGCAGACCTCGGCCGACATCCGCGATGGGTCTGGAATCCAGTGCCTTTGTATCCACCGACGCAACGGCGCCGGTAAGGTTCGTTTTCTTCTGCTCACCATATCCGACAACAACAACCTCCTGGAGGCTTTCGATTCCTTCTTCAAGGCTGATGCTCAAGGTTGTCGAATTACCAACGGTAACCTCTCTCGTCTCCATACCGATAAAGCTGAAGACCAGCACATCAGACGGAGCTGCGGTAATGGAAAATTTTCCCTCCGCATCGGTTACAGTTCCACTTGACTGACCTTTCAGGGCGACAGTCACGCCCGGAAGGGGTGCGTTATCAGAAGCCGCAACTACGGTTCCCGTAATTACAGTCCCTTGCGCAACACCCTCTAAATGGAACAGCAGGATCAATCCCGCAATCCATAAAGAACATCGTAAAAGTTTTTTCATAGGGTAGGTTAATTGATTAATATTTGGTGCACTCAAATTTTCCCAATATTGCGTTCGGTTGAATCACTGAAAATGGTGATTTGACAATATCACTGATTGGCCGTAGAGCCCGAATGATCGCCTTGATTATGGACCGAGAGATCTCTTACCTCTGCTTATACGGACCGCGCCGTTCCTCCCGCGAACGCGGACGTCAAGACTGTTACTTCCGGGGCTCTCCTGATGCAAACGGCTTACGCCCGTCACTACATACGTGTATCCCGAATGCTTTCGAACTTGTTTGTCTGTAAATGCTTGCTCAGCATAGGGCGACCGTGGCACAATTGCGACGATCCGCGTTGCATCCTCTGTATTGACAGGTTCGTCTTTGTTAAACCGGTACACGACATAGTAGTCGGTGACGCGCGATAGCGAGTCTTTCCACTTTAGTGTAACACCTTCGCGCTGCTTGCCATAAGCGGAAGCCAGGACGGGGGCATGGGGCTTATCGGAGGGAAGCCAGTCCATCACCGGGACCAGTGACTTATAGGAATAGATGTTCCTCATTCTTTGATTGACGCCATCCTTATTCTGCAGGAAGACTTTAGCGCTGAAGTACATGCTACCCTGAATTCCGGTATAGCTGCGATTGAGCGTAACCTGGTTTAACAATTCGTCAGGATCTTCCCACCCCTTTCCTCCGATGCGGTATGCTGCCTGTCCGATGTACAGATGTTTGCCATAGGAGTTCCTGCTCCACCAATCAGCGAGCACCTTGTAGTCCGCAACTTCAAAGCCTATGTGCCAGTAAAGTTGCGGCGTCACGTAATCGATCCATCCCTCTTTGAGCCATTTCAGGACGTCTGCATACAGGTCGTCGTAGTTCGTTTGTCCCGCCCGCGTCGCCGATCCGAGTGAATCCTTGTCTATGTTCCGCCAGACTCCAAAGGGACTGATCCCGAATTTTACGTGCGGTTTTTCCGCCTTGATCCTCGCAGAGAGTTCGCGCACGAAATGATCGACGTTGCTCCTCCTCCAGTCGTCTTTGTTGGGATAGTCAAATTGTCCAACGGACTCATATGAACAGCTGTCCGGAAACTCGATGTTCGCAATCCGGTACGGATAAAAATAATCGTCGAAGTGGACGGCGTCGACATCGTAATGTTTCACCGTCTCCATGATCGAACGCAGGACGTATTCCTGCGCTTCCGTGTTTCCGGGATCGTAGTAGTATCTGCCGCCGTATTCTACAAACCACTCCGGATGCTGCCGGATAGGATGATTGTCAGCGTAGATGAAATCCGCACGCATGCTGGCGCGATATGGATTAAACCACGCGTGAAATTCCAGGCCACGGCGGCGCGCTTCCCGTACCATAAAGGTGAGTGGGTTGTAATAAGGCTGAGCCGGCTGACCCTGCGTTCCGGAAAGATACTCCGACCATGGCTCATAAGAGGATGGATAAAACGCATCGGCTACTGGCCGCACCTGGACTATGACCGCATTCATGCCGATACTCTTCAATGTGTCAAGCAAGGTGACGTATTCCTCTTGTTGCCGGGCAACGCTCAGTCCCTTCTGCGACGGCCAGTCGATGTTGGCCACGGTGGCGATCCACGCGGCGCGCAATTCACGCTTCGGCCACTGCTGAGCCGCAGCCGAGAGGGCGAGGATGAGGATGAGCAAGGGGGTGATGAGGGCGGACTTCACGAGTTGTAAGTTGTAAGTTATAAGTTGTAAGTAGTGAGGGGTTGCTTTGTAAAACCGTCATCCTGAGGCGCGCTCGCTCCCTACACCGTTATCCTGCGCCGCGCTCACTCCCAACACCGTCATCCTGAGCCGCGGGAGAGTTTTCCGCGCGAGGGCCAAAGGCGAAGGACCCCGTCACGAGAGCCGAATCCACCAGAAGTACGGCGTTGCATTTGGAGATCCTTCGCCCTTTGCCACCGCAAGAAACGCCTCCCGCGGCTCAGGATGACGGTGTACTAAGAGAACCGGTGTATTACGGAAAGCACAGCGCAGGACAAGCGGGCAATACTCACCACTCACTACTCACCACTCACTACTCACTACTCACCACTCACTACTCACTACTCACCACTCACCACTCACCACTCACCGCCTGCCGGCGCGCGGGCCAACACCCCGGCAGGCAAGCTCACTACTCACCACTCACCGGCATCGTGACACAATGAAACTGCACCAGTCCGTCCATCGGATGCTGGACGATTCGCTCCACTTCAATGTCCATCGATTCGGCTACTTCGAGTAAATACTTTTTGAAGTTATGGGCAATGGATCCTGTAAAGCTCACCTTCACGCCTTTCTTGGCGCGAGGATAACGCATGACATAGTAGGAAAAGAAATTTCGGAAATTGGCGAGAATGATATTCCTGCAAGTGGGTTCTTCGGAATACTTCAGGAGAAAGGGAGTGAACGACGCGAGGAACCTGTTGGGCATGGGCCTGTTGTAGATGTGCTCCAGTATCTCCACCCTCCCTACACCGTATGTCTGCTGAAAATCTTCAGACAGTTCGCCCGGAAGTTTTTCCTGCAGCATGAGCGAAATCAGATCCTTGCTCATCACCGTGCCGCTGCCCCAGTCGGAGAACATAAAGCCCAG
>JBIQIY010000014.1:0-46087 GCA_044507775.1 Flammeovirgaceae bacterium
CCACTCACCACTCACTACTCACTACTCACCACTCACCACTCACTACTGCAGCACCGTATTCAATATCTCCTTCAACCTCTCCCCTTCCAACGTATCAAGCGCCTTGTTGTAAGCATCGACACTCGAGCGATCGTAATCAAGCCCGTATCCTTTCACGCGATCCAACGTCGTTGCGTAGATCTCCTTCCCTTCTTTCACGGCCATCACCTTGATGACACCGGTCAGATACGTGATGTAAATACTTCCCGACACCGATCCTTTTTCCGAATCGGCGCGGATATCGAACCACAGGTCTGCTGCGTTCTTGTTGTTCGTAAATTCAAAGCCATTGTTCACCAGCAGGTTCTTCAGCTTGTTGCTGATCTGCTCACTCGACTTCACGTACCCCAGGCTCTTTTCTTCGGAAGTGAGAAACACGAGGGGACGCTGCACCTTCAGCAACACCTGCGCCGCCGGCACGTTCAAGGTCTTTGCGATCAGTGAATAAACGGGAGAGCTACTGGTTCCGCTGAGGACGTCGATATTTACTTTTACCCCTACACGCTGCTCACTGTCGACGGCGCTGATGCGCGTGATGAGCACCCTTGCCTCGCCCTGATCATTCGCGGTGTATTCCGGAAAGATGTCACCGCTGCCTTTTTCAAAGTAAGCCGTGAGCGGTAATGCGGCCGCGGGTGTGCCATCCTCGAAAGTGGCTTTCGCTACTACATCAATCTGCGACTGCGCAAGCCTGCGATTAACGAGGATCTCGGAAGGATTCACATTCAGATTGATCTTTCGCAATATGTTTTGAATAGACGCATAAATCTCGTTTACGAGCAGGACTTCGCGATCTCCGACGGTCGTCCGGATCGCTTCGCCCAGGTACTTTTCAATGCTGCGGAACGCCTGAAAATAAAAACTCACCGCCTGCAACCGGTGACCCGCCTCTTCAGCGTCGATGCCCTTCAGGTAATAGTCTTTCGCGAGAAGGGTGGCGTTGCGTTTCTGCTCTTCCTTGATCTGGTGATAGCGCGAAATGGAAAGCTGATAATAAACCCAGTAGTTTGTCGGATCCTCCCAGGCGTCGACAAGTTCGAACTCCTGAATCTCATCCGCCGCGGTGGTCTTGATGATCTGTTCATAATCCTCGCGGATCTTCTGATCAGTTTCAAAAAAACTAAGTATGGAAGTGCTCGCGACGTTAACCTTGATCTGCGAGACGAGATCGTCAAGCGCGCTCTTCTTGGCGGCCTGGATGTAGTTGTTAGACCCGTCCTTGGTGCTGTGGCCGATCCCCGTGTAGTACCCGGCGCGGTAAGGTTGATCCCTTAACCAGGAAGGCTTGAGCGCCTCCGGGTCGGTAGGCTGAACCCGTGGACTGCAGGCGGAAATCAGGATCAAAAGCGGAATAAATCGCTTCACAAAATAATTTTTAGGGGCTTTAATCGTCAGACGTCAGACGTGAGACGTCAAACGTCAATAATCGTCAATTGTGAGACGTCAATCTTCGATAATCGTCAATCGTGATTCATGAATAAATCGTGAATCTGCCAATCGACCGATTATTACAACCTTGCACTATCCAGATCTATGCCAAATTACGAACAATTCGCCGCTTGAGATGCGAACCCCCATCTCCTTGTACCAAAATAAACGTTTTTGATAATTTTCCAGCCCCAACACCCCCCACGTTCCTTATCCTTTACCCCCAGACCTCTCAACCTTTCAACCCTATACCCCCTACACCTCTATACCCATATACCCCCTGTACCCCCTATACCCCTTCCCAATCAAACCCGTCTCCCCCCATACAACTCATACTCCAACAGCCTGCAATCCAATTTAGCAGTATAGAACTCGACACGGCGCTTCGCCTTCAACCCGATCTTTTTTGCAAGTTCGAGGTTGCCTGTAAAAATGTAACCGGTGTACCCCTGGCACTTCTTCTTCATGAAATCACCGATCCGGGCGTAGGTTGTTTCCAACTCACTTACTTCTCCGAGGCGTTCGCCATATTCCGGGTTGAAGTATACTACACCGGGTGCTTCCGGAATGCGCGTATCTTGAAAATCACAAACGCCGAAGTCGATATATTTTTCCACTCCGGCAATGGATGCATTCACCTTCGAAATCTCAATGGCATCTTCGCTTATATCGGTAGCGATAACGCAAAGGTCTTGAACTTCCCTGATCTGCTCTTCGAGCATGCGGTATTCGCGCGAGTACAGATCGTCGTCGTAGCCCTTCACATGCATGAAAGAAAAATTGGTGCGGTATAGTCCCGGTCGGCGATTGGTTGCCATCAACACGGCCTCGATCCCAATCGTTGACGACCCGCACATCGGGTTGACGAAAGGAGCGCGTCGGTCCCATTTTGTGGCCATGATCGTGGCTGCGGCCAGGGCTTCCAGCATCGGCGCCTTTCCGGGGATCTTGCGATAGCCGTGCTTCGACAACGTTTCGCCGGAAGTATCCAGAAAAAGTTCGGCGCGGTTCTCCCGCCAGAAAAGATGGATCACGGCTTTGTCGTGCGCAGATCCGCTGTCGGGGCGCTTTTTTATCCGCTCGCGCATAGCATCGACAATCGCATCCTTGACCTTCACATTGACAAACATGGAATTATTCACGGTCGGATGATCGACCTGATTGGTCACGGTGAAATAGCCGTCTTCCGGAAGAATCTCCTCCCAGGGATATTTCCGCACGTTCTTATAGACATCGTCCGGACTATTTGCCGGAAACGTTTTAAGCGAATACAGGATCTGGCTCGCGCACCGGAGATTCAGGTTCAACCGGATGCATTCATTCACCGTAGCACTGAGCTCAACGCCTGTCTGGAATGTCCGTTCCGTCGCAAAACCGAGTTCGGAAACTTCGCGCTCAAGGTATGGCGACAACCTTTTGCTGCACGTGATAATGACCCTTGCCTTTTTGTTGAAAATATCCATGCTTATTATTAATTCCGTCCAGCTTTAACTGGATGATACTCTCAATGCCGTCCAGCTTTAGCTGGATGCAGAATCTACATAACTGATCTCTTTTATGCCGAAGCTTCGAAATCCGTTGCTGGTCTCGACCCGCAGTTTTCCCCACTCGTCTATATCGTGAATAGTCCCCTCGAATAGTGCGCCATTGGCCGAAAACACATGCTTTTGATGCCTGCGATACAGGGCTGCGAGGTAGTCATCCATCAATGGCTGGTAGTCTCCGGAGGACGCTGCCATACAAGCTTGCCTCAGCTGCAGATAGCGGCTTTCAATATGGGCCAGGAGGAGGGGTAATTCCTCGTGCCGGTCAAGTGTGGTACCCATTACCTGCGACAGCGAAATTGCTGAGGAAGACGCGAACGCTTTCTGGTTGAGGTTGAATCCGATTCCCGCAATGCTGTTGGAAATTTGCATCCCCTTCAGCTGATTTTCGACTAATATGCCCGAAACCTTTTTCCCGTGAACTAAAATGTCGTTCGGCCACTTAATGTATACAGGGTCAGACGTTTTCTCTTTCAGATAGTTATACAGTCCGAGAGAGATCACAATATTCAGGTAAAACTGTTTGTTCACGGGCAAAAAGACGGGTCGAAGGATCAGCGAGAACGTAAGATTTTGAGAAGGTTCGGCATCCCACGTGTTGCCACGCTGGCCTTTTCCGGCGGTTTGGTGGTCTGTAATGACAACAGTGCCTTCTTTTGCCGGCGATTGCTGGCCGATTTCCAGCGCCAACGTGTTTGTCGAAGGACATTCTGGCACAAAAACCAGATTCTTGCCCATGAAAAGAGTATTGGCAGGAATTTTATACAAAGTATTTAGTTAATTTTGTAAGTTATTGGGATTACGCATTTCCAATAGCGATTCGTGCCAGCATGCTTAATCGGCGGCGAGGCACAAAGACACGAAGAAATACCGTGGTTTTGAATAAAAAAAGAACAAACCACCCGAAGTCCGGACCAATGCGCACAGATGCGGGACATCGGGGCTTTGAGAAGACGCCAGGACAGATAATATCAAAGTAGAAAGTTTAATGACGAAAAAAAGGAAGGGCGTCAGTTCCGAAAAGCTTAGCGAGGTCATTGTGAAGGGCATGCAGGAGAAAAAGGCTACCGACATCGTGATTCTGGATCTCAGGAAAGTCAAGAACGCTGTAGCCGATTTTTTTGTAATTTGTTCCGGGAACTCTGACAAGCAACTGGACGCAATTACAGACTCCGTAGACCAGGAAGTGTACAAAGCCCTGAAGGAAAATCCCTGGCACACGGAAGGAAAAAACAATAAAGAATGGATGTTGCTCGACTACATAGATGTGGTTGCGCACGTATTTCGAAAAGACAAGCGGGAATTCTACTCGTTGGAGCGGTTATGGGGTGATGCAGATATCACCGAAATCGTTGATAACCACTAGTACAATCCTATACCAACCATTACACACGAAAATAATTTGACACTTAAAGAGTACGATGGCTGACAAGAAAGAAAATAACAAACCCCTTTTGCCGAACAAGCCGCCACGGGGCAACTACCAGGTGTGGGTGATCCTGGCGACTATTGCGGTCATATTCGGGGTCATGTACATAAATAACTCCAGCGACCTGAAAGAGATTCAGCAGTCTCAGTTCGAGCAGATGCTGAAAGCCGGAGATATCAAAAAAGTTACGCTGATCAAGAATAAGGATATCGTCGAGATCACGTTGAAGGCGGAAGCGCTTCAGAATGCGAAGTATCGGCAGGATATCGAAGATGGCGTGATGGGAAGCGGCACCAACGGTCCGCACTACCGGATGACGATTACCTCTATCGATCGCTTTGATGAAAAATTTCAGGAGCTGGTCGACACGCTGCCGGATGCAAACCGGCCGGAATATACTCCCGAAACGCGCGAAGACTATTTCGGCGTATTCATTCAATGGGGCTTCCTTTTCCTCCTGCTCTTCGGTTTCTGGATGCTGATGCGCCGGATGACGGGCGGTGGTGGACCCGGGGGTCAGATCTTCAATATTGGGAAATCAAAAGCGGCCCTCTTTGACGCTGAGAACAAGGTGAAGATCACGTTTGAAGACGTGGCCGGCCTGGACGAGGCAAAAGAGGAAGTGAAAGAGATCGTCGACTTCCTGAAAAACCCGGGCAAGTTCACTAAGCTCGGGGGTAAAATTCCAAAAGGCGCGTTGCTGGTAGGCCCTCCGGGTACTGGAAAAACCCTGCTCGCAAAAGCAGTGGCCGGGGAAGCAGCGGTGCCGTTCTTCTCGTTGTCAGGATCTGACTTCGTCGAAATGTTCGTCGGAGTTGGAGCTGCGCGTGTACGCGATTTGTTCAAGCAGGCAAAAGAAAAGGCTCCCTGTATTGTCTTCATCGACGAGATCGATGCCATCGGCCGGAGCCGTGGTCGCGGTCAGCTGCCAGGAGCGAACGACGAAAGAGAAAATACGCTGAACTCACTTCTCGTCGAAATGGATGGTTTTGCAACCGACTCCGGGGTCATCATTCTCGCGGCGACAAACCGTCCCGACGTGCTTGACTCCGCCTTGTTGCGCCCGGGCCGTTTCGATCGACAGATTAGCATTGACAAACCCGACATCGTCGGACGGGAAGCGATATTCAAAACGCACCTCAAGCCGATCAAGCTTGACCCCACGGTGGACCCGAAAAAACTCGCCGCGCAGACACCGGGTTTCGCCGGCGCTGAAATAGCAAACGTCTGTAACGAGGCGGCGTTGATCGCTGCACGCCGTGATAAGAAAGCGGTGGACATGCAGGACTTCCAGGATGCGATCGACCGTGTCATCGGAGGCCTCGAGAAAAAGAACAAGATCATCTCTCCCGAGGAGAAAAAGATCGTTGCGTTCCATGAAGCGGGACACGCGGTAGCGGGATGGTTCCTGGAACACGCAGATCCGCTGGTAAAGGTGAGTATTGTGCCCCGCGGTGTTGCCGCATTGGGATATGCGCAGTATCTGCCAAAGGAACAGTTCCTCTACCAGACGGAACAGATGATGGACGAAATGTGCATGGCCTTCGGGGGCCGCGCAGCCGAGGAAATAGTCTTCGGAAAGATCTCGACAGGCGCCCTGAGCGACCTCGAGCGCATTACCAAGATGGCCTACGGAATGGTGACCATTTACGGGATGACAAAAGCCATCGGAAACATGTCGTACTACGATTCGAAACAAGCCGATAGCTACACCTTCCAAAAGCCTTATTCGGACGCGACGGCCGAGAAGATCGACAAGGAAGTGAGAAGCATTATCGAAGAAGCGTATCAGCGCACCGTGGCCCTGCTCACCCAACATCGCCAGCATCTGGATGTAATCGCACAGGAGCTTCTTGAAAAAGAAATCCTCTTCCAGGCGGACCTGGAAAGATTGATCGGAAAACGTCCGTTCGATAAGCCTACTACTTATCAACAATACACCAACGGTCAGGGTAAGTACGAAAAGAAGAAGCATGAGAACGAACAGCCGGGTGTCGATCCTACACCGACGCTGGAAGGCGACGTGCCGAACAAAGTAGCATCTAGTTAATTTATTCGATAAACCTTATTTTTGAAACTCAGGGGAATCACCCCTGAGTTTTTTTGTTCGCAGAACACTGATTACTGACTCCCCACGTGACCACAATCGCCCGCATCAATTCCCTGGAAAGTAAGAAGATCTACTTCGCGGCCGACTTTCACCTGGGTGTGCCCAACCACGGTTCAAGCTTGCTGCGCGAGCGGCAAATCATCGAATGGCTGGACTCGATCCGCCACGATGCCCACTCAATTTACCTGCTGGGAGATATTTTTGATTTCTGGTTCGAATACAAATACACCGTGCCGAAAGGATTCGTCCGGCTGCTGGGAAAACTGGCCGAGCTACGCGACGCGGGAATTCCCGTCACGTTCTTCACGGGAAACCACGACATGTGGATGTTCGATTACTTTCCGACGGAACTCGACATTCCGGTCATCCGCGATCCTGCCGTGCTCGAAGTCGGCGCGCAGAAACTGGTGATCGGCCACGGCGATGGTCTCGGGCCGGGCGACAATACCTATAAAATCCTGAAGAGATTCTTCAACAGCAAAGTCTGTCAGTGGCTGTTTGCGCGTCTTCATCCGAACCTCGGAATGTATATCGCAAACACATGGTCGCGCAAAAGCAGGATCACGAACAACAAGCGCGACGAAAAATTCGAGGGACGCGAAGGAGAATTTCTCTGGGTCTACTGCTCGGAGCTGGAGAAAACCGCACACCACGACTACTACGTCTTTGGTCATCGCCACCTGCCCCTGGAACTTGAAGTCGCGACCAACAGCACCTACATAAACGTGGGGGAATGGGTCCATTTTAAAACCTATGCTGTATATGACGGCACGAAGGTTGAGCTAAAGGAGTTCAAACCGAAGACGAGATGATGCGAATGTTTGTCATCCTGTGCCTGGTCGCCGGATCTTTTTCCGGTTTCTCGCAGGAGAAAATAAAAACCGTTACGCTTAGTGACAGCGTTGTTTCTTCTGCAATTGACCGACCGGGAGATTTCTATCTGATCACAAAGGAAGGACAGATACAGCGGTACGACAAGGACGGCACGATGACGCTGCTGTACAAAGCCCCGCGGCGCCCGACGCTCTTTGATCCGCGCGATGGAGCCCGGTTATTCGCCTACTACCGGCATGACCAACATTACGAGTTTCTCAATCCCTCGTTTGAAGCAACAGCATCCTACCAGATCGACCCATCATTTGCTATTCAACCGTGGCTGATCTGCCCTTCCGGGGAGCGGAAACTTTGGATACTCGACAAGGCGGATAACAGTCTGAAAAAGATCGATGTCAGGGCATCCGAAGTGGAGCTGGAAGTGCTGGTGGACTCAACCGTGATCCGCAATGCTGAAAATTTTACGGCCATGCGCGAGTACCAGAACTTTGTGTTCCTGCTCCGCCCCGGGCGCGGAATTCACGTGTTCAACAGCCTGGGCCAGCACATCCGCACCCTGGACTTTCCCGGCATTCGGAACTTCAATTTTCTCGGCGAAGAGTTGTACTACCTGCAGGGAAATACCATCAAGTTCTTCAACCTCTTTACCGCCGCAGACCGGCAGACCGCCATCGCGGCCGGATATACCGATGCCTTGCTCACCGACGAGAGAATGATCCTGATCAACCCGGCGCGGATCGATATCTTTTCGTTTCGTCCATAAGAGTTAATTATCTGTTCATTTTTGAACATATTTGCACATGGAGCCCACGAATAAGCTACCGAATGACCTATTTTCCGATTGGCACAGTTTTCCCTTTGCTTGCCCCGACGAAAAGCGACATTGAAGCAATTGAGTCGGTGTCCTCATTAAACCTAAATTAAGAAGAAGAAGTGACCCAGGAAGGCGGTAAAATTTTGATGATTGATGACGATGAAGATGTGCTTCTCGCGGCCAAAATGTTGCTCAAGAAGCAAAGCCATCACGTAATCATCGAGAAGAATCCCAACAAAATTCCATTTCTGCTCAACAACGACACCTATGATGTGATCTTGCTTGATATGAACTTCAGCAAGGACATCACAAGTGGAAAGGAGGGCTTCTACTGGCTCGGGCAGATCCTGGAAAAAGATCCTAACGCGGTGGTTATCCTCATTACAGCGTTCGGCGATGTGGAGATGGCAGTGAAGGCATTGAAGCAGGGAGCCACGGATTTTATTTTGAAGCCGTGGCAGAATGAGAAACTTGTTGCGACAATCTCGACCGCCATCCGGCTGAAGAAGAGCTACAACCAGGTGGACAAGCTCCGCAAGGCCAAGGAAATGCTGGAAGAGCAGATCAGTAAACCATTTGGCGAGATCATCGGCCAGAGCCCAGCTATCAAGGAGGTCTTCGCTATGATCAACAAGGTAGCGAAGACGGATGCCAACGTCCTGATCCTGGGAGAAAATGGCACGGGCAAAGAGTTGATCGCGCGGGCCATTCACCAGCGGTCGTTGCGCAAGGACAACAGCTTTGTTTCCGTGGACATGGGCGCCATCACAGAGACGCTTTTTGAAAGCGAGTTGTTCGGACATAAGAAGGGCGCCTTTACGGATGCGCGCGAAGACCGGCCCGGCCGATTTGAACTCGCTTCCGGCGGAACCTTGTTTTTGGATGAGATCGGAAACCTCAGCATGAGTTTACAGAGCAAACTACTGAGCGCACTGCAGTCGCGGCAGGTCACACGTGTCGGATCAAACCAACCCGTGGCGGTGGACATTCGTCTTATCTGTGCCACCAACATGCCGCTTCCGAAGATGGTGCAAGAAGGCACTTTTCGCCAGGACCTGCTCTACCGGATCAATACCGTAGAGATACAGGTCCCACCGTTAGGTGACCGCGTGGAAGATATCCCGTTGCTGGCAGATCACTACCTGAATCATTATGCAAAGAAGTATCACAAGGCGGTGACGACCATCGCACCGGAAGCGATGGATAAACTCAAGCGCTATGCATGGCCGGGAAACATCCGTGAGCTTCAGCATGCCATTGAGCGCGCAGTGATCATGACTGACTCGTCTTCCCTGCAGGAAACAGATTTCCTGTTCAGCCGATCGCTCACCAGTTCGACTCCGTCCAACACCCTCAACCTGGATGAAGTCGAAAAGGCCGCCATCGCAAAAGCGCTGCAGATGCATGCCGGCAACATTTCCAAGGCTGCCGACGAGCTGGGTTTAACCCGGGCATCGCTTTACCGCAGGATGGAAAAATATGGGCTTTAACTGGCGATCTCCGGTCGTTGCCCGAGTGGCCATGTTGGCCGCAACCCTCTTTCTTTTTTGCTTTTTTTCTTTCTCGCACGATTGGATCTACTCGATCTTTTTTCTGGCCGTCAGCGCCTACCAGGTAAAGTTGCTGGTGGAATATCTCGACCGGTCGAATGAGAACATCGCCTCATTCCTCGACTCGATCCGATTTGACGATCTCTCATATTCTTTCAAAACCCAAAGCGATGACCCCATCGTTCAGCGCCTCCACCGCGAGCTGAACGAAGCGATGCAAAAGCTGCGACTCGCCCGGCGCGAAAAAGATTCTGAATTCCTGTTCTTCAAGAACATCGTCATGCACGTCGGCATCGGACTGATTATTTTCAAGGAAGACGGCAAGATCGAGATATTCAACAGCGCTGCACGCCGCCTCCTTAAGGTAAATACCGCCGACAACATCGATGATCTCCTGGAGGTGAGCGCGCCACTGGTGTACGTCTTCCGAAAACTTAAGACCGGAGGCCGTGAACTCTTTCGGCTTCAGATCGGTGATGATATCATTCAGCTGTCTGTCTATGCCATCGAGCTCACTTTGCGGGGAGAGAACGTCAAGCTGGTATCCCTGCAGAACATCCAGAGTGAACTGGAAGAAAAAGAAATGGAGGCCTGGCAGAATCTCGTGCGCGTGCTCACGCATGAGATCATGAACTCCGTGACACCAATCTCTTCCCTGGCCGGCATTGTGGAAGAGGAGCTTCAGCAGCACATGGCTTCTCAACAAACAGCACCGCTGACGCAGGAGCAACTCCAGGACATTCATCTCTCCCTGCAGACGATCAGCAAGCGGAGCGAGGGTCTCATTCATTTCGTAAAGGAATTCCGTAGTCTCACCAGCATTCCAAAGCCCAAGCTTGCCGTCATCGCAGTGAAGCCATTGCTCGAGGAACTGTGCCTGCTTCACCGAAAAGAACTCACCGAAAAAAATATACAGCTGGAGATCTCCGTGTACCCGGATGACCTTACCCTTTCCGGCGACAAGAACATGATCGAGCAGGTACTCATCAACCTGATGAAGAACGCCATGCAGTCATTCGAAGACCAGGAGAACAGACAGATCACGCTGAAGGCCTACCTGACGGAAAAATCCCGTCCCGTCATTTCCGTCCGCGACAACGGTACCGGTATTGACTCCGAGGCATTGGAAAAGATCTTTATACCATTTTATACCACGAAGAAAACAGGCTCGGGTATTGGTCTCAGCCTCTCCAGGCAGATCATGCGACAGCACCAGGGCACGCTCACGGTCAAGTCGACAACAGGGAAGGGCACGGAGTTCCTCATGCGGTTCTGATCCTGGTGTTCTATCTCCAGGCTACCGTCTCGCAATAATCCGAGACCGAGTGGTCATACAGGTCTTTCACTCTATAAGAGAGGTTCAACTCGCCGCGGTACAACGTTCCGGTTCCTTCGATCTCATAGCCATCGACCACCTGGTAGGGAATTCGGAGATCATCGAAGCTGACGATGGCGTATACGCGAATGTCAACTGAATAGAAGTTATTGAGGTAGATCTCCCGCTCATGGGGAGAGTTTGTTATCCGCATTTCGTAATACGTGTAATCGCCGTAGGTTTTGCTGTATTCCTCCACATCGTAATAGCCCGTGAATTTATCACGGTGATCATAACGCGGTTCTACATCATAGAACGTACATGAACTTGCCAACACGATCAATCCGGTGAATAGAATGAGCTTTTTCATAACAGTCAACATTTATTAACACCCGATTGCAACTTTGAGGCCAAACTCAGCACCCCCCTGTGCCCGCACCCAAACCCTCCCAGCGAAGCTGCACTCGGCGAAGCCGACAAACCCGGCGAAGCCGAAAGACCCGGCGAAGCCGAAGACCCGGCGAAGCCGGAATTACAAACGTGTATCCCTTAGTGTCTTCGTGCCTTAGTGCCTTAGTGCCTCCGTGTTCTTCGTGTTCTTCGTGCTCTCCGTGTTCTTCGTGGCTAAAAAAAAAACCTCGCGAAACGCGAGGTTTAGACTAAAAAATAATGCTGTACGAGTCCTCCCCGTCCGGCAGGGTACGAGCATCTTTTTCAAAAACATTCCGGCACCGGCAAAAAATATTTACAACCAACAACCACTACGAATGGAGTAAATGACCAGTCGTGCCGGAAATGTTATCTTCAATCCACGTTGTCGTGCAGGAACTTGTTGTTCCCGAGCAACGTGTTGTCATCATTCAGATTGTACTTCGAGATATAAGGTTCAGATGAATGAGGCACATCGTTCATCTTGATCCCCCGGCGCAAGTACGCGGGCAGAGACCATTTTTCATTGAACTCCTCTTTTGTCATCTCGTGCTTGCGAGCCTGTTTCAGTTGCTCTTTGCGTTCCTTCGCCTGCTGCTGCAACCGCTCGCGTGTATTTCTCAATTCCATCATTCCTTCATCGTTAATAGTCTGATCGCCATACTTCTCCGTCGCCGGGTCAAAATCATCGTCAGTGAGGAGGCCTTCATCTCCGTCATCCTCGCTGTTGATATTGTCGATCCTGTTGAACGGCCCGGTGAAGATCAGCTCGCGCTCGTTCGACTTTGAATCATCTTCCTTGTGAGGCTCAGGTTCCGCATTCCGCATGCGCACCTGCATGTCCGTTGATTCATTAACCGAATTGTCGGCATTCGGATTGAAGAGCCATCCCTGCGACCGGTCGAGCTCGTGAACCTTTTTGTCGTCTTTTTTCGAGATCGGAAGTTTTACTTCCGCGGGGAATCCCGTCGCAATAACGGTAACACGTATGCGGTCGCCCAGGTCGGGATCGACACCGTGGCCGAAGATCATCTCGCCTTCGTCGCCCGCCTGATCCTGGATGTATTCGGTAATTTCGGTGAGCTCGTCCATCTGCAGTTCCGCTTCGACACCTGATATAATGGAAAGCAGTATTTTCTTCGCGCCCATAATGTCGCGGTTGTCGAGCAACGGTGAAGACAATGCTCCTTCCGCCGCCTTGCGCGCGCGCGCGTCGCCTCTTGTCTCGGCCGATCCCATGACGGCCGCACCTGCGTTCAGCATAACAGTGCGCACATCCTGGAAGTCGACGTTGACATATCCCGCCAGGGTGATGATTTCAGCGATGCTCTTTGCCGCCGTTGTTAAAATATTATCTGCTTGCGCGAATGCCTGCCCAATGGACAGGTTGCCGTAGATCTCGCGTAATTTGTCGTTCAGGATGACGAGGACCGTATCACAGGTCTTGCGAAGTTCTTCAATTCCGATTTCCGCCTGTGCGGCTTTCTTCTTTCCCTCAAAGGAGAAGGGCGCCGTCACAATGCCTACTGTGAGAATATCCATGTCCCTGGCGATCTTCGCGATCACGGGCGCCGCGCCCGTACCCGTACCGCCACCCATCCCGGAAGTGATGAACACCATCTTGGCGCCCGTCAGCGTTTCGCGGATCTGGTCCTTGCTCTCCAGCGCCGCGTTCTTTCCGACCTCCGGGTTGGCGCCGCAGCCCAAACCTTCCGTGAGGTTTGCGCCGATCTGAAGCTTATTCGGGACCGGACTGCCATTCAAAGCCTGGTTATCCGTGTTGCAGACAACAAACTCAACATCTTTGATGCCTTGTTTGTACATGTGGTTCACCGCGTTGCTTCCTCCCCCGCCGACGCCGATCACTTTGATAATGGATCGCTGTCCCTGCTTGGGGATCTCAAACTTGTAGGATCCTGTTTCAAACATATTGATGTAATTAGTGGTTGTAATTCTCAGTACTCGTTCTTACCGTCCAGATCATCAATCAACAAACTTTTTGTTTTGTTTAGGATGTCGTTGAAGAAATTCCGGGAGGCAAGGGGCTTCTTCACGCGTGCGTTCTTGATCACCTCTCTTGCTTCCTTGTATCGGTCTGCCCTCTCATCAAGGGAACGATAGCCTGCCAGTACAAGGCCTACCGCCGTTGCATACATCGGACTTTTTACGACCTCCACCCGGCTCTTGCCCAGATGTTCATTCGGATAGCCGATGCGCGTATCCATGCCGGTCATGTATTCTACGAGTTGTTTCAGACTGCTCAACTGCGCACCACCGCCGGTGATCACAATTCCGCCAGCCAGCCTGTTCTCAAACCCGGAGCTGATGATCTCCGAGTGCGCCATCTCGATGATCTCCTCCATCCGCGCCTGGATGATGTTCGAAAGATTTTTGACGGAGATCTCTTTCGCCGCACGGTTGCGTATTCCAGGAATGGAAACAATCTCATTCGGACTTGCTTCTTCCGCAATGGCTTTTCCAAAACGCGTCTTCAGCTGCTCCGCCTGCTGCGGAAGAACCATCAATCCCTGTTTGATATCATTCGTGACGATATTTCCTCCAAAGGGTATCACGGCTGTGTGCCGAATGATGTTGTCGTAAAAGATCGCGATATCGGTCGTGCCACCGCCGATGTCGATGAGACAAACGCCTGCTTCTTTTTCTTCATCGCTCAACACGGCCAGGCTGGACGCAAGAGGTTCCAGGATGAGGTCTTCGATGTCCAAACCTCCCCGGCGCACGCACTTGTTTACGTTGTTGATCGCGTTGGTCTGAGCCGTGATGATATGGAAGTCCGCCTCAAGCCTCACGCCGGACATCCCGACAGGCTCCTTGATGCCTTCCTCATAGTCGACCATGTAGTCCTGGGGCATAACATGAATGATCTGGCTTCCCGGGGGAACGACCATGCGATACATGTCCTGCGTGAGACGTTCCACATCGTCGATCGTGATCTCTTCTTCCTGCGCGGTACGCGTGATTCCCCCGTGCTGGATGAAGCTGCGGATGTGCTGCCCCGCGATACCGACGTTGACGACTCCGATGTCGATACCCGACTGGTCGCCGGCTTCCCGGATCGCCTTCTCGATCGCATGCACGGTTTTGTCAATATTGAAAACGATACCCTTCACCACCCCCTCCGACTCCGCCTTTCCCATCCCGAGTACCTCGAGTTTGCCAAACTCATTCTTGCGGCCAACGATAACACATATCTTCGTTGTGCCTATGTCGAGACCGACTATGATTTTTTCCTGTTCCATGGTTATTGTATTTCGTGGTTGTTACAGTTCTTGGTTACTGGTTGCTGGTTACTGGTTACTGGTGTACATGTTTCGTTAATCCTATCTTGTCCCTTGTCAGTCGGCTTTTTACTTTCTACTTTCTACTTTTTGCTTTCTGCTTTCCGCTTTCTGCTATTAACCAGAAACTACTCCGCAACCACCTGTCCCTCATATTCGACATTAATCCTGTCATACTTATTCCATCCGACACGGGGAAGTACTTCCTTATAAAATATTTTCAGTTTTCTGAATTTTGTCTCAAGGCCTTCCGGTGTGCCGAACTCGATGGCCTCATCGCCGACCTGTGAGTAGAGAACTGCCTTTCCCCGGGAATTGATATCGATCTGAGCGATCTGTGCGTTCCAGAATGAATCCTTGCGGACGGTCTTCAGCATTTCCATCAGCTGTCTGCCTTCGTCCGACGCGCGGATATTATCCAACTTAAGAAGCCTGGGCATGAATTCACCGCTGACCAGTATGACGCGCGAAGTGAACCGGTTCGAGACTGGCATGATCGTGCCATCCTCCGCGATATAGGCATCGGGACCTTCCGCCTGGACAATACGCGCGACTGGTCTTCTCAGGGATACATTCACCATCAGGTTACCTTTCAGGTCGCTGAACAACTCCGCGTCGGATACGTAGGGACTCTTCCGGATCCGTCCTTCAATTTCGCTGAAGTTCAACTGGCTAAGCTCGGCGCCGCGGAGATTGTCCTTGTCGATCCGCATAAGCCTCAAAACGTCGTTCTCATCGAGATAATGATTTTCATGAACATTCTCGATGGATATCTCGATTTTACTGACGGCAACTTCCCCTTTCATCCTCTCAGTAAAGGCGATCATCGCAAACAGCGCAACCAGTACGCCTGCAATCTTCAATTCACGCTTGATGTTGAACTTAAACTTCATACTTCTTTCGCAGCATTTTTTCAATCGGTTCCACAAAAGTGTCTATGTCGCCCGCGCCTACCGTCGCCAGCACTTCGATGTCGATCTTTTCAAGTTTTTCCACCAGGTCTTTTTTGTTGCATCGCATTTTCGAGGGACTCGTAATGTTGCGCAACAGCATGTCGGAGTCTACACCCGCAATCGGAAGTTCCCGCGCCGGATAAATGTCCATCAGCAGAACCTCGTCGGCAAGACTGAGGCTCTTTGAAAAACCTTCGGCAAAGTCGCGCGTTCGCGAGTAGAGATGCGGTTGAAACACTACCGTAAGTTTCTTCCGGGGATACATGGACTTCATCGACTTCAGAAACGCTTCGATCTCAGTCGGATGATGAGCGTAGTCATCCACGAAGACCAGTCGCTCGTGGCGAATCACAAATTCGAACCTCCGCTTGACTCCGCTGAACGACTCAAGGCCCTTCCTGATCGTGGGAAGGTCCACGCCACAATGCCAGGCGGCGAGCGATGCCGCCACGGCATTTTCAATGTTATGAAAACCGGGGACGCCTAGCCTAACGTGTTCGACCTTTCCAAATCCCTGGAGATCGAATTCAAAAAATCCGCCCTTTGCGGTGATGTTGCCGGCAAAAAATTGTCCCCGGCTCATGCTGTATATATTTTTTTCAACGTGGTTAATACCCTCCGCAAGCTTTTCAGCAATTGACTCATGGATGATCAGGTACCCACCTTTGTCGATTTGTCGAATGAAGTCTTTAAACGATGTCACGAGGCTCTCGTGATCTCCGTAAATATCGAGGTGATCTGCGTCCGCGGATGTGACGATGGCGATCCGGGGGAAAAGTCGCAGGAACGAGCGGTCAAACTCATCCGCTTCCGCGACAGCGATCGTGTCTTTCGATACGTCTCCGTTCATCACCAGGTTCGACGCATAGTTGGTGGTGATGCCTCCGAGAAAGGCCACCATGCTTTTTTTCGCGGTCTTCAATAGATGGGCGACCATCGATGACGTCGTCGTTTTTCCGTGCGTGCCGGCTACAGCGATGGTTACATAATCGCGCGAGATCAGCCCCAGCACCTCCGAGCGCTTCATGATCGTAAAACCATTTTCCTTTAGATATGCGTGCTCACGGTGATCTTTCGGGATCGCCGGGGTGAAGACCACCAGTGTTTTTTCCGGGTTGTCGCGTACGTTCGCCGGGATCGCTTCAACGCGATCCTCGTAGTGCACTTCCATGCCCTCCTTTTCCAGCGCCGCTGTCAACGTGGTGGCCGTACGGTCATATCCGGCCACATGCAGCCCCTGCCGCAGGAACCACCTCGCGAGAGCGCTCATGCCGATACCCCCAATGCCGAGGAAATAGATACTATTGTACTTTGCTAATGTCAAACTCTATCATTATTTACTCCAAACGCTATTTCCATTTTCAATCCATCCTCCAGCTAAAGCTGGAGGCTATTGATTACTCTCAAATCACCTTTCAACCATTCAACCTTTCCCTCACGATCCCCTCAATCACATCCACAATATCGTCTGTCGCTGAAGGACGCGCCAGCAGCGAGATGTTTTCACTTAATTTTTTTGCGAGGTGTTCGTCGTAGAGCAGCTTCAACGCTTCGTCTACTAGCCGGGTGCGCGCTTCCTTATCACTGACCATGATGGCAGCGTCTTTCTCGGTCAACGCGAGTGCATTCTTCGTCTGATGATCCTCGGCGACGTTGGGCGAGGGAACGAGGATGCACGGTTTGCCCGCGATGCACAACTCGGAAACCGCCAGGGCACCTGAACGAGAAATGACAACGTCGGCAGCGGCATACGCCAGATCCATCTCCTTGAGGAAGTCAAACACGCGCAGCTTTCGCTTATCGTATTTCGCGAGCTCCGGAATCACCACGTCGTAATAGGCCTTGCCCGTTTGCCAGATCACCTGCACGCCGGCGTCGACGAGCTTGTCGATCCCTGACAGAATGCTTTCATTTATCGTCCTTGCACCCAGACTTCCGCCTATGATCAGCAGCGTCTTGTGCGAATCTTCGAAACCAAAGTGGACTTTCCCTTTGTCGCGCTTGTCCTTTACGCTTAAGATATCTTTGCGGACCGGGTTGCCCGTAATAATGATCTTGGAGGCCGGAAAATATTTTTCCATTCCTTCATAGGCCACGCACACCTTGCTGACCTTGTCCGCCACCTGTTTATTTGCCAGTCCTGCGAACGAGTTCTGCTCCTGGATCACTGTCGGGACACCCGAACGGGTAGCGGCAATCATCATCGGCCCACTGGCGAATCCGCCCGTTCCAACGACTGCGTTGGGTTTGAATCTTCTGACAATTACCATCGAGCGGAGGTAGCTCACCATGAGCTTGACGGGAAACAGGAGATTTGAAAATGTCAGCTTTCGCTGGAGGCCACTGATCCACAACCCGATGATCTCGTATCCCGCCTCAGGCACTCGCGTCATCTCCATCCGGCCGCGTGCACCAACGAAGAGTATATGCGCATCCGGATGCCTTTCGCGAAAAGCATTCGCGATGGCGATGGCCGGGAAAATATGCCCCCCGGTTCCCCCTCCACTGATGATCAGGCGATATGGTTGGATAGTCGTCAAAGCGCTACTCTTGCATTTTTACTGTTTCTGTGCTCGCCCTTGTCGCCGTCCGCCCATGCCGAATCCTGTTCGCCGCGGCTCACGCTAAGAATCATTCCGAGCGCCAGCCCGGTAAACACCATGGATGTTCCCCCCATCGAAACGAGCGGAAGCGGCTGACCGGTAATCGGACCCAACCCAACGACGACACCCATGTTGACCATTGCCTGACAGACGAGGTCGAAGCTCAGTCCCGCCGACAACAATCCACCAAACGCGCGCTCACTGTTATAGGCCGCCTTCATCCCCCGATGCAATAAAACCAGGTACAAGATGACGACGATGATCCCGCCGATCATTCCGTACTCTTCAATTACGATTGCGTAGACAAAATCTGAGTACGGGTGCGGCAGAATATTCCGCTGATCGCTGTTACCAGGACCTTTGCCCGTTATTCCGCCCGTAGCCACGGCGATGCGCGCATGCCGCGCCTGGAAGGGCAGCTCTTTCTTGCCTTGAATCACCTCGGTGAAATCGTTGATACGCGACTTCACCGTTCCGCCGCGCACACCAAACTTGAAAGCCAGAGCGCCGAACATTATCCCTACAAACATCAGCATGGCGAGGTAACGCATGGGCACCCGGCCGATAAACATGATCAGCAGACATGTAAGCAGCAACAGCACCGCAGTCGACATATTTGTCAGCGCAATCAACCCACAGATGATACCGCACCAGAAGAGTATCGGAATGAGCGAATCGCGAATATCGTCGATATTTTGTTGCCTCTTCGCCAGCATACTCGCCAGGTTGACAATCAGCGCAAGCCCTGCAAAATCCGATGGCTGAAAAGAGCCGACGATCGGGATGGCGATCCATCGCGCCGCGTCATTGATCGTAGTGCCGTGTGTGAACGTGTAGATCAGCAACGGAATACTGACCCAGAGTGCAAGTTTCGACAACCGTGAATAGTAGCGGTAGTCGATCTTGTGCGCAAACCACATCGCGCCAAGGCCCACCAACACGGTAATGGTATGCTTCAACAGGTACCACTCGGAACTTTCCATCTGCTTGTACGCCAGCGTTCCGATCGAGCTGTACACGACCATAATGCTAATCATGGAAAGCATAAACACCACCGCCCAGATCACCCGGTCGCCCTGCAGATTTTTGTCAGCCCATTCTTTCAGCTTTGTCATCTTATCTCAATAGTGAGTTGTGAGTGGTGGGTAGTGAGTAGTGAGTAGTGAGTACGTACCCTCACCTTACTTCGCACCGGTCTTAACTCCATGCTTTTCAAATCAATTCCTTTACTGCGTTTCTAAACTGATCGCCTCGGTCTTCATAGTTCTTGAAGAGGTCGAAACTTGCGCATGCCGGAGAGAGCAGCACTACATCTCCTTTCTTCGCAAGCTCAAGGGCCAGCTTCACCAGCTCCTTTACGCTTTGTGTTTCCCGAATCACAGGAACCACATCGCCGAAAGCCTTCTTTAATTTTTCGTTGTCCTTCCCCAGGCAGATCAGCGCGCGCACTTTCTTTCGCACTTCTTCTTTGATCAGGTTATAGTCATTTCCCTTGTCGATGCCACCCGCAATCCAGATCAAAGGTCCCTCGTAGCTTCCCAGTCCGTAAATCACCGAGTCCACATTGGTTGCCTTTGAGTCGTTGACGAACTCCACGCCGTCAATGACACCAACCGATTCGAGGCGGTGGGGCGCATTCACAAAAGTGCGCAACCCCGCGCGTATGGATTCAATATTTACGCCCGCCAATACCACGGCGGTCACTGCCGACATGGTATTAATCAGGTTGTGCGGTCCCTTCAAAGTTGTTTCCGCTTGTGCAATGCTGAAACGTTCCTTCAGGTCAAATACCATTTTCGAGCCGTCGTAATAAACGCTTGCGTCACCTCCTGCCTGAAGGGATACAGGCACCTGATGGGGGACAATCGAGCGGGTCCTGATCTCATTTGCGATGACCTGATCATCGCGATAGTAAATGAACTCTTCCTGGCGCGTCATGTTCTCGATCAGCTGGAACTTGGAATTGACGTAGTTCTGCATGTTGTAATCATACCGGTCCATATGATCCGGCGTAATGTTGAGCAGTATGCCAATTTCCGGCTTGAATGCTTCCGTACCATCGAGCTGATAGCTGCTGACTTCCAGCACATACCAGTCGAAGTTCGCCTCCGCAACCTGCCGGGCCATGCTGAAGCCTACGTTACCAGCCAGACCGACATTGAAGCCCGCATTCTTCAGTAGGTGATACGTGAGCAGAGTTGTCGTCGTCTTGCCATTTGTTCCGGTGATGGCTATGATCTTTGCATCCGTATTTCGGAAAGCAAATTCGATCTCATCCATGACCGTGATATTCAACGTCGCGATCTTCTGCATGATCGGCGCCTTATCAGGAATACCCGGACTCTTGATGATGAGGGTTGCGTCCGCTATCTTCTCTTCGGTATGCCCGCCTTCTTCAAATGGGATCTCACGCGCTACCAACTCGGCCTTGTATTTATCCTTCAGCATACCTGAATCGGATACAAACACGGCGTAACCCTTTGCTTTCGCCAGCAAGGCCGCACCTGTTCCGCTTTCACCAGCGCCGAGTATGACAATCTTTTCCTTCATCTCAATTTCAATGTTGCCAGGGTCAAAATGGCCAGCAAAATTCCGGCAATCCAGAATCTCGTGACAATCTTGGCTTCATGAATATTTTTCTTTTGATAGTGGTGATGCAGCGGGGACATGAGGAATATCCGACGTCCTTCGCCGTACTTCTTTTTGGTATATTTGAAGTAAGCCACCTGTATAATAACCGAGAGGTTCTCGATAAGAAAAATTCCGCAGAGCAGGGGAATCAGCAATTCCTTGCGCACCGCCAGGGCGAGCACCGCGATTACGCCACCCAGCGTTAGGCTGCCCGTATCGCCCATGAACACCTGGGCCGGATAGGCATTGTACCACAAAAAGCCAAGACAAGCGCCGACAAAAGCGGTACAAAAAATCACAAGCTCTCCCAGGTTCGGGATGTACATTATATTGAGATAAGAGCTGAAGTCAACACGGCCCGACAAGTAAGCCAGAATCGCGATGGTCAGCGCGATGATACCGGATGTTCCGGCAGCAAGGCCGTCAATTCCATCGGTTATGTTGGCTCCATTCGACACCGCAGTGATCACCACAATTACAACCAGCGTATAAACAATCCACGTATATTCATGGGGGATGAAGGGAATGCTGCTGTAGTCCAGTTCATTGTTCTTGGTAAACGGCACGGTGGTTGTCATCGATCGGACATCCTTGTATCCAGCGCCGGGTTCATCGCCATCGGCTTCAATGGCGCGGATGTTAGTGACTTGCGCGCTTGCATCCGGTACTCTCACTACGACGTCCCCGCTGAAGTACAGGGTAAGTCCCACGATCAACCCCAGACCTACCTGTCCCACCACCTTGAACTTGCCGGCCAGGCCTTTCTTATCCTTTTTAAATACTTTGATGTAATCATCCAGAAAACCGATCAATCCAAGCCACACGGTGGTGATGATCAGCAGAATAACGTAAACGTTATCGACGCGTGCCAGAAGAAGCGTGGGAATGAGAATGGCGGCTATAATAATAAGTCCCCCCATCGTCGGCGTGCCCTTCTTTTGTATTTGTCCCTGCAGTCCGAGGTCGCGAATATCTTCACCAACCTGTTTCCCGCGAAGGTAGTTGATGAGGTTCTTTCCAAAAGTGATCGTGATCAGCAGCGACAGGAATGCAGCCATCCCCGCGCGGAAGGAGATGTACTGAAACACTCCGGCGCCCGGGATGTCAAGTTCGTTCAGATATTCAAACAGATAATAGAGCATCGAGGGTTAGTTGTCGTTATCGCTTAAAAGTTTTAGAACGCGCTGCATAACTTCGCGGTCATCGAAGGGATATTTCACACCCTTGATTTCCTGATACGTCTCGTGACCCTTTCCGGCCACGAGAATGATATCGTTTTCCCGTGCCATCATACACGCCGTCTTGATAGCCTCCTCGCGGTCCGCGAGCACGAGTGTCTTCCTCGCTTCGGTGGGAAGCACACCGGTCTGCATTTCGCGAATGATCTGCATCGGATCTTCGTCCCGTGGGTTGTCGGAGGTGAGGACTACTTTGTCGCTCATCTTGCACGCAATAGACGCCATGAGCGGGCGTTTTGTCTTATCGCGGTTTCCACCGCAGCCGACAACCGTTATCACCTGTTCCGCTCCTGTCCGGAATGCGCCAATGGTCTCAAGGACGTTCTTCAAAGCGTCGGGTGTATGTGCGTAGTCCACGATGGCCGTTACTTTCGATCCCGGGAGTACGCGCTCGAAACGTCCGGGGGCACCGTTGAGCGCGGACAAGTGAAGCAATACTTCATCTGAATCCTGCCCCAGCAGCATGGCTGTTCCGTAGACGCCCAACAGGTTATATCCGTTGAAATCGCCGATCATCTTAAACCAGACGTTCTTGCCGCCTATCTCGAGCTCAAGTCCATCCAGCGAGTTGGTGATGATCCGCGCTTTGTAGTCGACCATTTTCTTTAGCCCGAACGTGACCCGCGTGGCCCTGGTGTTCTGCAGCATGACCATGCCTCGCTTATCGTCGGCGTTCACAAGGGCAAAGGCGTCGCTGCCGAGCTCGTCGAAGAATTTTTTCTTCGCCTTGATATAATTCTCGAATGTCTTGTGATAATCGAGGTGATCGTGCGTGATGTTGGTGAAAACCCCGCCGGCAAACTTCAGCCCTGCAATCCTCTCCTGGTCTACGGCGTGCGAGCTCACTTCCATGAAAGCATACTGACAACCCGCCGTCGTCATCCGTTTCAACAGTTCGTTCAACTGCAGCGGGTCAGGAGTAGTATGGGTAGACGGAACATGATCATCGACAATCCTGTTCTCGACCGTCGAGATAAGTCCCACGTTATAGCCGAGCGCCGAAAAGAGCTGGTACAACAGGGTCACCGTGGTGGTCTTTCCATTCGTACCGGTGACTCCTACGAGTTTGAGCTTGTCCGACGGATTTCCGTAATAGTTCGAAGCCATGATGCCGAGGGCCTGCGCACTGCTCTTCACGGTCACGTACGTGATCCTTTCATCCACGTTTTCCGGAAGTCGTTCACAGACAATCGCCGATGCTCCCCCGTCGATCGCCTTCTGAATAAACGCATGCCCATCGGATAAAGTACCGGCAACAGCCACAAATACAAATCCGCGGTCGACCTTGCGGGAATCAAATGAGATTCCTCTCACTTCCATATCCATGCTTCCGAATGAAGAAGTAAGCGATACTTTGTACAATATGTCTTTAAGTTCCGGCACGCTTATCCTAGTCTTATATAGATCCGATCACCTTTTGAAATCCGGGCGCCTGCGTGAAGCGACTGATTCATCACTCTGCCTTTGCCTTCGAAAAATACCGTAAGTCCCGACTTTTCCAGTAAATAGATTGCATCGCGGAATGTCATTCCCGATACGTCGGGTACAATGCCTTCGCCCTGCAGATTCTTCTTCCAACTGATACCGTTGCCTATGCGCGCCGTGCGCACCCATTCTTCTTCCGTCAGGGAGTGATTCGAAATTCCCAGCTCATTGCACAGCAGCGTGAGCTCCTCCTGGTTTCCGGCCTTGATATAGGGAAGGACATCGCCCGGGACATATTCTGCGAGACTCATCGGCTCGTGCAGGTCAATGTCGCGCGCGTATATGTTATCCGCGATTTCCTTGAACACGGGTGCAGCGACGTTGGAGCCGTACTGATACCATCCGCGCGGATTCTTGATCAAAACCATGGCGGTGTACCGGGGCGCGTGCGCGGGAAAGTATCCGACAAATGACGTGACATATTTCCGCGTGTAGCGGCCGTTCTCCAGTATCTGCGCCGTTCCGGTCTTGCCCGCGATACGGTAGTGGGTGCCGCGTATGTTTTTCGCCGTCCCGTTATCTACCACACCTTCCAGCAACACGCGAAGTTTATCCAGCGTCTGCTTCGAACAAATACGGTTGTTGATAACATCCGTCTCGAAAACTTCTTCATTTTCATCGGCCTTCCTGACAGACTTGACGATCACAGGCTTGATCATAACGCCATCGTTGGCGACGGCATTATAGAGCGAAAGGATGTGTAGCGGCGTGACTTCAAATCCATAACCGTATGACATCCAGGGCAGGCTGATGCCGCTCCATCCTTTTTCGCCGGGGCGTTTGATCTTCGGCTCCGGCTCTCCGGCGATCTGGATGCCAAGGCGTTTTGAAAGTTGCAGTTTATCCAGGTACGAGACGAATTTTGCGGGTTTAAGCCCGAAGTATTCATTGACTAGCTTCGCCATGGCGACGTTCGATGAATGTTCGAATGCCTCCTCGATGGTCACCTTGCCGAGGCCGCCCTCTTCGTGATCGCGGACTTTCTGATTATAAAACTGGTATTCCCCGTTGCCGGTATCAATGCTATCGCTCAGCCGGATATTTGTATCCTCAAGTAAAGCGATCATCGTAACCAGTTTGAATGTGGAGCCGGGTTCATACAACCGGGCAGCAAAGTTCAGCTTTTCCGAAAAGTGCCCGTTGCCATCGGAGCTAAGGTTCGTGATCGCCTTCACTTCGCCCGTCTGAACTTCCATGACAACCACCATTCCGTCGTCCGCACGGTGCTGGACCATCGCTTTGTGCAGCGCCGTTTGCGCCACATCCTGCAGGTTGATGTCTAATGTGGTTTGAAGATCAAGGCCATTGACCGCTTTCACGTTGTTCGCGTCAAAGATTGGCTTCCAGACCCCGCCGGCAATTTTTTGGTAGTAAGCGTAGCCGTCCTGGCCACCGAGGTGTTTGTTGAAGCTGTACTCCAGCCCGGCGCCGCGATCATTTTCATTGACAAATCCGATAGTCCGCCGGCCGAGGTTCGAGAAGGGCATATAACGCACATCCACTTTTTCAAAGATAGCGCCTCCCCTCAGCCTGCCTTCACGCATGATTGGCCAGTCCTTCATCATCTTCTTCTCCTGGTAGTTGATCTTCCTGCGATTGAGGATTATGTACTGCTTCCCCGTTTCGCGGGCATCGATCAACATCCGCTTGTAATCACTTTTACTCCTGTCTTTGAAAAATGTCGCCAGATGCCACGCCAGTGAATCAACGCCTTCCTTGAAAACCTCATCCTTAGGGACAGTCGCATCAAACGCAATCTTATAAAAAGGAAGCGAGGTTGCCAGCAAACTTCCGTTATCTGAATAAATATTTCCACGGGTAGCCTCGACCCGTTTATAGTCGAATGATATCCGCTCGCCCATAGCCGCCCACTTCTCCCCTTCGACGAACTGAATGTGACCCGTCTTGACCACGACGGCAATGGCAAAAAGCATTACAAAAAGAAATGCTACGCGTACTCTTAATAATATGGACCGTTTAATATTCACTTCCTTCGACGACTACTTTAAATGGAGGTGTGAGGCTTTCCTGCAATCCGAACGCCTTTACTTTTCTGGCAACCTCCGATTGCTTGCTGCTGAACATCAGGTCAGCCTTCAGCGTCGTGTAATCCGCGCGGAGATCTTCCACTTCCACCTGCGTTATGTTGATCTTGCGTACAGTCTGCTCCGCATAGTGGGTATTGCCGATGTAAATCAGTCCGAGGGCAAGCAGGAAAAGTACCTTCGGGAGATAGTGCACCGGGAAGCCCTCCTCGAAATACGTCTCAAGCTTCAGCTTTTTCTCGATTCCTGAAAAAACACTAAAGCCTCCCGGAAGGGCGCTCGTCTCTGACTTTACCTTGAATTTATTTGTGCTCATAGCTTTCCCATATTTTCGCTCATGCTATAATCTTATTGCAACGCGCAAGCGCGCGCTGCGGGCGCGGTTGTTTGCCGCGATCTCTTCTTCCGACGCTTCGATGGGCTTGCGGTTGACGGCTTCGAACGGCTTCAGCGCATTGCCGAAGAAGTCCTTTTCCATTTCGCCAAACACCTTCCCCTTCTGGATGTAGTTCTTGACCATCCGGTCTTCCAGTGAGTGATATGACATCACCACAAGCCGCCCGGACGGCTGGATTACTTCGCCACATTGGTGCAAAAAATTTTCAAGCGCTTTCATCTCATCATTGACTTCGATGCGAAGTGCCTGAAACACCTGGGCGAAATATTTGTTCTCCTTACCACGAGGAGCTACTTCCTTCAAAGCGTGTTTCAAATCTTCCGTGCGTTCAAACGCCTTTTGAACGCGATACTGGGCGACCAGCCGGGCAGCGGTTCGCGCGTTTTTCAACTCGCCGAACATGCCGAATATCTTGTGCAGCTGATCTTCCGGGTAAGTATTGAGTACCACGGCCGCCGTCTGTGACACCCCGCGATCCATGCGCATGTCAAGAGGGCCGTCAAAGCGCGTCGAAAATCCGCGCTCGGGTGAATCGATCTGATGGGAAGAAACACCCAGGTCTGCCAGGACTCCGTCTACTTTGCTGACTCCGTTCAGCTTCAGGTACCGTTTCAGGTGCATGAAGTTGGCCGCACAAAATGTAAAAGAACGATTCTCAATTTTCCCGGCTTCCGCTCTTGCGTCGTCATCCTGATCAAAAGCGATCAACCTGCCGCTGTCATCCAGATGCTTCAGGATCTCGATGCTGTGTCCGCCGCCTCCAAATGTTGCATCGACGTAAATCCCACCGGCTTTGATCTGCAATGCCTCAATGCACTGCTTCAACATAACCGGTTTGTGATACTCACTCATCTGTTCAATGCTCTGGTACGCCAACCGCCGGGTACAACACCAACGGCAAACACCCAAAAGCCAAAAAGCTATTCATTCAGGTATTTTTCGGCGAGCTTCGACAGCTCACCCGGATCCTGAATGATGTGTTTCTCGTAAATAGCCGGATTCCACAACTCTACTTTGTTTCCGGTGCCCACGAGCATTGCATCTTTTTCAATTTGCGCATACGCCAGCATGTTCCGGGGAATAAGAAACCGCCCGTTGTTGTCCAACTCCACTGTTACGACTCCCGAAAGGAAATTGCGCTGCAACTTGCGGTACTCCTCGTTGAACTCGTTCAATCCTGAAATTTTTGAAAACACTTTCCGGAATTCCACCATGGGATACAATATGAGGCACTGCTCAAAGCCGCGGCGGATCACCAGCTCATTGCCGCCCGACTCGGGAAGCTGAGCCTTGATCCGCGCCGGAAGAACTAATCTCCCTTTTGCGTCAAGCTTACTTTCATATTCACTGGTGAAGAAAGTCATAGACTTGGTAGTGGTTGTTGCGAAACACACATACGGCGCACAGCCAGGTGTTCCTAAGCAAACATAGTAATTTTGTACCACTTTCAACCACTTCGACCCACTTTTTTGCATTTTCGGGCAAAAAGCGGCAAAAAAAGTCCCGGAAGCGTCATTTTACGCTGTCCAATGCAAAAGATACTATTGGATGATGCAGCGATCCTGAAGGCTTTTGATCGCTGTGGGGTTCATATTCAACACTTCCATCAGGATCGCAGAAGTATGCTCACCGAGACGAGGCGGTGGCGAAAGGTGGGGTAAAATGGAACTACCCTGGCCCACAAAGGTCCGGATTCCGGAAAGTCCACTCCTGGACAGTATAATACTTTGAATCTCCGGGTCCTGAAGGGCCTCGGCAACATTCCGGATCTGACCCGCCGGGATTCTCTCCTGTTCCAGTGCAGATAACAGTCCGGCGGCATCCCGGGAGCCGATGGCATCCTGCAAAACCCGGTTGAGCGCGCTGCAATTCGCAACCCTTGATCTGTTGTCTCCAAAAGGAAAACGGGTGACAACTTCCCTGATATCCAATAAATTAACCAACTGATCGAATTGGCGGTCCGTGCCGACGGCGAGTAGGATCTCTTTACCGTCTTTCGAGACAAACACGTCGCCATAGGGCGCGATATTGGGATGCGACGACCCTTTCTTCCCCGGTATAGTCCCGGCAACCATATAGTTCGTTGCCTGGTTGGCCAGTGACGAAACAGCCGCCTGAATAAGGGACACATCAACCAGCCTGCCACGGCCGGTTTGCTGCCTCTCCAGCAAGGCTAGTAGCAATCCCTCCTTCAGGTGGTGGCCGGCCAGCACATCCATTAATGCGACGGGAACCTTCAATGACCTTCCACCAGGCTCGCCATTCATCGACATAAACCCCGCCTCGGCCTGAATGATCGCATCATATCCAACTCTTTGATTATGAATTCATAACCGGTGATTTGCCCATAGATCAACCCGGGTTGTCCGGCCGATAGATCTTCGTAGCTGACGCCTAATTTTTTCGCGTCGCCGGGCTTGTAGCTGGCGATAACTATATCGGACTGGCGGGCCAGATTGCGCACGATCTCGTGGCCTTCCGAAAATGTCAGATCAACTGCAATCGATTCCTTGCCCCAGTTGACGGAGCAAAAATACGCTGAGCGATCATCTGTCTCTTCTTCGGCAGTTTTCCAGCTTCGCGTGACATCTCCCAGGGTCCTGAGGTTCTCCACCTTGATAACCCGCGCGCCAAGTTCGGCGAAAAACTGGCCCACTCCCGGGCCGGCAAGGACGGATGCGAGTTCCAGGACAACAAGATCTTTTAATTGACCCATGCGGATTTCGGGCAAAAACCAAACGATACCCCAAATTGTAAATCATTTCTCGCATTTTTGTGTTTCCTCATCACATAAAACCGAGTATGAATCGTTTCAACGCGTGCTTATTTCTCTTTTTCCTCGTTGCCTGTTCTGGATCCGAAAACACTCAGCATCTGAAAACCGGTGTCTGGAGAGCGGTCCTCGAATTTCAGGGGCAAGACCTGCCTTTCAATTTTGAAGTGACGCGCGGCGGCGAGAAAGGATACAATGTTTACCTGCTCAACGCCGATGAACGTTTGCTGCTGGATGAAGTTTCCCTGGCTAAAGATTCGGTTGATATCACGCTTCACATTTTCGACGCGAATATTAAGGCAAAGATCGACGGCGACACTCTTCGCGGATTGTTCATTAAGAATTATGCGGATGATTACCGCATTCCATTCGAGGCGGTGCACGGCGTGCAATATCGGTTTGAAAAAACGGCAAGCCCCGGCGAGGACGCTGATTTTTCCGGAAAGTATGAAGTAACCTTCCTCCACGAAGGCGATACGACGCATGCGATTGGACTGTTCCGCCAGCGAGACGATCGGGTCACCGGCACCTTTATGACACCTACAGGCGATTATCGCTTTCTCGAAGGCAGCGTCCAGGGTCGGAATTTGTTGCTCAGCACGTTCGACGGAAACCATGCATATCTCTTTAAGGCCTCCATGCAGAACGATGGCAGCCTGACGGGAGAATTCTACTCCGGTAAGACCTGGTATGCAACATGGGTCGCCAGGAAGAACGACCGGGCCGAGCTTCCGGATGCGTCTACGCTGACGCATCTCAAGAAAGGTTACGAACGCATCGACTTCACATTTCCCGACGCGAACGGAAATATGGTCAGTCTTGACGACGACAAGTATAAAGACAAAGTTGTTATTCTTCAGATTATGGGAACGTGGTGTCCGAACTGTATGGATGAAACCAAATTCCTTTCACCCTGGTACAATGCCAACAAAGAGCGGGGAGTCGAAGTAATCGGCCTGGCCTTCGAGCGCAAGGACGACTTCAGCTACGCCAGTGCACGGGTAAAAAAGATGGTCGCGAAAATGGACGTGAAATATGACATCCTGATCGCCGGAACCGACGACAAGGAGAACGCCGCGAAGAGTTTGCCGATGCTCAATGCGGTCGTGGCGTTTCCAACGACGATCTTCATTGGCAAGGACGGCAAGGTCAGGAAAATACACACCGGTTTTAACGGACCAGGCACGCGTCAATACTACGATCGGTTCATAGAAAATTTTAATGAGACGGTGAACTCTCTTTTGAAAGAGGACCTCACCGCAAAAAGATAAAGTAATGAAGAAAAGGGTTGTCGTCGGTTTGTCAGGAGGAGTGGACTCCAGTGTCGCAGCATATTTACTGCAGGAGCAGGGATATGAAGTCATTGGCATGTTCATGAAAAACTGGCACGACGATTCTGTCACCATTAGCAAAGAATGTCCCTGGCTGGATGACAGCAACGATGCCATGATCGTAACGCAACATCTCGGGATACCCTTCCAGGCCATTGACCTGAGCGAGGAGTACAAGGCCAGGATTGTCGACTACATGTTTGCCGAATATCAGCGGGGGCGAACCCCGAACCCGGACGTTCTCTGCAACCGCGAGATCAAGTTTGATGTCTTCCTGAACAACGCGCTGAAATTGGGCGCTGACTTTGTCGCTACAGGCCACTATGCGCGCAAAGATCAGATTCAAAAAGACGGCAAGACGATCTATCGGCTAATGAGCGGGAAGGATGGCAACAAGGATCAGAGTTACTTCTTGTGTCAGCTTACACAAGGTCAGCTTGCCAGGTCGCTGTTTCCCATCGGTGAGCTACTGAAACCGGAGGTACGGGAGATCGCCCGAAAAATCGGACTTGTCACGGCGGAGAAAAAAGATTCGCAGGGGCTGTGTTTTGTGGGTAAGGTTCATCTTCCCGAGTTTCTCCAGCAGCGACTGTCGTCGAGGAAGGGACAAGTTATCGAGATGCCGGCTACTGCTGCCGCGTTTCAGAATGGGCACGCCGTGGACGATCTGGCGAGGCTGACGGAGCCCTATGTCCTGGAGGCGGGTCAGGGCAAGGTTGTCGGAGAGCACAATGGTGCACACTATTACACCATCGGCCAGCGGAAGGGACTCAACCTCGGTGGCCACGCCAAACCGCTCTTCGTCATCGGCACCGACACAGATGCTAACATAATCTACACAGGCATGGGAGAAGACCATCCCGGTCTCTACCGGCGCGGGCTGTTCATCCCTTCATCAGACGAACATTGGGTGCGTGAAGATCTGCGGCTGGCAGACGGCGAATCACGCCAATTCCTCGCGCGTATCCGCTACCGTCAACGCCTTGACACGTGCACCATCCACAAGAAGGCAGAAGGGCTATACATTATCTTCGAAAAACCACAGAAGAGCATTACGCCGGGTCAGTTCTGTGCATGGTATGACCAGGAAGAACTGGTCGGCTCGGGTGTTATTAATTAACGTCAATCGCGAAAACCGCTGACGCCGCCGGAGACGATAAACTTCATCGCCAACGGTCCGGATATCTTCAGCGGTCTGATATTTTCCTTCGGCACAAAATAATGGTACCCCGACAGCGCGTACGAATGCGGGATATACACCACTACCATTTCCTGCAAGTCCAGCGCGCTCAGGTCGGCTTGCGTGATAAACCCGATCTGATGCAGATTATTCTCGCGGTTGATTTGCACCAGCACCGGCCTGTTGAATTTCCTTTTATCACCCACCACCGCGCCGAGCAGGTCTTTAACCGTCGAATAGATGATCTTCACGAGCGGAATCCGGTTCATTCCTGCGTCAAACCACTTGCCTATTGTCTTGAAGATGTAGTTGGTCGACAGATAGCCGATAAGAGTGATAACGGAGAAGATAATAAGGAAGCCCAACCCGGGGTAAGGGAGATTGAGTCGCTCATCCAGCCATGTGAAGGAAATAAAAATGAAATAAGCCGTGGCCAGGAGAGGCACAATAAATATAGTCCCGCTGAAAAAGTAACGGAGAATTCTGCCTGCGATGGCGTTCATATTGCAAGTTATGGAAAAGCAAAGGGCAAAACGGAAACGGTCCGGCAAATAAATTCCGGAACGGATGCGCTACCGGGGCAATGGCAGAACGGTCTTCGAAAGTGCCAGTCGGACGACCTCATCCACCTGCTCATCTACTGTAATGTGGGTAGTGTCAATGAGCACCGCGTCTTCTGCCTGGCGTAGGGGACTTTCCTCGCGACTGGTATCGATCTTGTCGCGTTGGAGGAGATTGTCTATTACATCGTCAAGGTCGATGAGCTGCCCCCGGTCGAGCAACTCGCGCTGACGCCGGAAGGCGCGGACGAGGACATCGGCGGTCATGAACAACTTCAGTTCCGCCTGCGGAAACACCACCGTGCCGATATCACGTCCATCCATTACCACGGCTTTTTCTTTTCCCATCCGCCGCTGTTGCTCTACGAGTGCATGGCGAACTTCCTTAAGCGTACTAACCTGGCTGACGTTTTCCGATACCCGCATCTGGCGGATCTGCTTCTCGACGTTTAATCCGTTCAGGAACGTCTCGGAAATGTTCCGGGAATTGACTTTAAAGGTTATCTGGATCTGCTGAAGAGCCCTGCTTACTTCCTTCGGATTCGTAAGGGCAACATGATGGTCAATGAAGTACAACGTCACCGCGCGATACATAGCCCCGGTATCAATATACCGGTAGCCCAGGATACTGGCGACTTGCTTGGCGGTTGTGCTCTTACCACAGGCTGAATATCCATCAATTGCGATTACAATTTTTCTCAAGTGCATCAGCAATCTTTTAGAGGGCAGGGAATCGGTTTCCCGGGTTTCAGTTTTTTGTGCTTGTGGTTTCTCGATGACGCGCAGCCATCGGCAATCAGCACCATGGCAGCAAACAATACAATAATAACCGATTTAAATCTCAATGTCGTATGCGTTAGGTGACGTGTAAAAATAAAAAAAGAAATGGACTTGGCGCTTTAAATGCCGGGCTCTGCAGCATCATTTCGGGCTGAAACACACGCCTTTTCGGCTTTTGAAGTTTTATCCTCAATTATCTGTTAATTTTACATCCGACGGCGAACCACAGCAGCCGCCGGTATAACGCATCAAAAAAGGTATTCGCATGGAAGCAAATAAAGAAACACAGGATGACAAATCATTCAGGACTTTCGGACAGAGAGTGGATCAATTCATGGACGAACTGAATGAGGCTGGCGAAAAGCTACACAAGGAGTTTGAGGAGAAATTCGAAGAACTGAAAGAGAGCGCTGAAAAGCTCAAGAAAGAAGCGGAAAACAAGGACCGCTGGAGAGAGGTTGAGGCAAGCCTCAAAAGAGCCGCCGACGAACTGAGCAACGCATTCAAAGCCGCCTTCCGGAAAACAAAACCGTAGAAGGGAGTCTCATCTTCGCCGGATCAACGGTATAGGTATGTGCTAAAACCCCGGGCCGGTCATGCGACGTAAACAGTTTTGGCGTTCATGAATTCCTTGATGCCCAGCTCGGAAAGTTCCCTTCCATAACCCGACTTCTTGATCCCGCCGAAGGGCAGTCGCTGGTCGGACCGCATAAGCGAATTTACAAACACGCACCCCGACTCGATCTGCCGCGCGACGCGCTCGCCGCGAACAGGATCACGCGTCCACACCGATGCACCAAGACCGTAGCGGTTTTGATTGGCGAGTTCGATCGCTTGCTTTTCATCTCGTGCGGTGACGACCGCGGCCACCGGGCCAAACAGCTCCTCATCAAATGCGGGCATCCCCGGCCTTACTTCTTCCAGAATCGCGGGCTCGTAGTTGGCACCCTGCCGGCCGCCCCCGGTAGCGAGCTTCGCACCCGCGGAAACCGACTTCTTCATCTGGTTCTCCACGTTCTCAGCCAGATCGACCCTGGCCAGTGGACCTGTAGTGACACCGTCCTGCAAGGGGTTTCCCTGTCGGAGCGCCTGCACATTGCGCATAAAACGATCGACGAATTCCTCGCGGACCGATTGGACAACAACAAAGCGCTTTGCCGCAATGCACGACTGCCCCGCATTCTGCATGCGCGACTGTGTGGCTATGCGCGCGGCAAGGTCGAGGTCTGCGTCGTCCAGCACAAGAAACGGGTCGCTTCCACCCAACTCAAGGACTGTCTTCTTCAGATTCTTTCCCGCAGCAGCCGCGACTTTTGTTCCGGCGAACTCACTTCCAGTCAACGTAACGGCAGCAATCCGGTCATCCGCAATGACCGGGTCGACTTTGTCCGAGCCGATGAGCAACGACTGAAAAGCTCCTTCGGGAAAACCGGCCTCGCGAAAAACGCTTTCAATCGCCAGCGAACATTGCGTTACGTTGCTGGCGTGTTTCAGTAAGCCCACGTTACCCGCCATCAGTGACGGCGCAGCAAAGCGAAACACCTGCCAGAAAGGAAAATTCCAGGGCATTATCGCCAGCACAGCACCCAGTGGTTGCCAGGCAACAAAGCTCTTCGCTGCATCGGTTGCGATCACTTCATCGCGCAGAAACTCTTCCGCGCGATCGGCAAAGTAATGACACGCGTTCGCGCATTTTTCAACTTCACCCTGCGACTCGCGAAGCACCTTTCCCATCTCCGTCGAAATAATTCGCGCGTATTTGTCCTTCCCCGCCAAAAGCACATCGCCAGCCTTTTTCATGAGTGCACTCCGTGTTGAAAAGGGCTCGTGCTTCCACGTCCGGAACGTATTCACGGCAGTATCAAGTTTTTCACTGATGATGCGTTCATCGTGTTCCGGGAACTCGGCAACTAATGCCTGATCGAAAGGATTTATAGATTTTAACATAACGATTTTAAGTTTTGACATCCGGGCAGCGGGGCAAAATGCCTTCAACCGGACACCGGACAATTTCCACTAATCGTTACGAATAAAAAAGGATACCCGGAAAAAACGAACTGGGTTCGTCCATTACTCTTGCTGAAGAAGGCTGGCTCCCGATACTTCAGAGGTGACAGACGGATTTCCGCGATAAGTCACACGGCTCGCTCCTGTGGCAGTTACGACGAGCGCAGTCGAAGCGGCGATCTGAGCGTCGCTTGCCCCGGAAACGGCGACACTGGCATCCGCAACGGCAAAATCGAATGCTTTCATCGCCGAAGATCCAGAGATATCCGCTTCCATCGTTTGTCCCGCTCCGCGAACACTCAGGTATGAGGCGCCGGAGAGCACTACTTTTAATGAAGGCGTATTAACATTTATCTGGCAAAGCGACGCTCCCGACAGATAAACATCCATGGTTTCGGACGTGAATCCGTCAACACGCGATTCGCTCGCTCCCGAAAAGTTCACGGACGACAGACCGGGCATCGTAATGTGGATGAACGTATCGTGTCGCCGTTCGCGAAAGTTTTTGTACCGGACAACCAGTGTAGTACCCTCCTTTCTCACCACGAGGTCTTCGATGTTTCTTCGGTCGCCCGATGCTTTGACTGAAAAGAAGTTATCCTTTTCAACGGTGATATGAAGGTCGCTTCCGATTTCAAGCCGGTCAAAGTCGACGATCGGGTACTGGTGTTCCGCTTCCTGTCTGGGCCCCGGGTCGTCAACATAGCAACCCGTAAACGTCAACGCCATTAGGCTGATCAGGACAAATTTCAGGGGTTTTAACAACGCTGTCATATTTGTGAATTTTCGTCTAAGACAACAGTTGTTTCAAACACCCCTATCCGGAATCCATATTTTTTTCAGTCAATATCCTACAGATTGATTTCCACAAAAAAAGGGGCCCGGAAGCCCCTTTCAGTTCATATCTATCCGATGGATTTAACCGATCGATATACGTTTGAATTCGGCAACAGTCAACCCTTTGGTGACGGTATCCAGGTACTGGGCAACCGTCTTGGAATTGTCTTTGACGAAGATCTGGTGCAGCAGCGTGCTGTCTTTGTAAAACTTCTGCAGTTTTCCCTGCGCGATCTTATCGACCATGTTAGCGGGTTTTCCTTCGGCAATGATTTGCGCCTTGGCAATCTCAAGCTCCTTCTCGATGATTGAGCGGTCTACGGATTTTTCATCTACAGCGACGGGATTCATGGCAGCGATCTGCATGCCGACGTCTTTGCCGGCTTCCGTGACATCCTTGCCGTTTACTCCCTTCAGCGAAACGAGCACGCCGAGCTTGGAACCTGCGTGGATGTAGGGAACTACTGCTTCGCCTTTCATGAGCACGTACTCGCTCACTTCAATTTTTTCACCGATTTTACCAACGAGTTCGACAATCTTTTCATTCAGTGTCAGGCCATCGGCTTTCAGGTTCAGAAGGGCGGCTTTATCAGCGGGCTTTTCGCGAAATGCAGTCTCGGCGATCAGTTTTCCCAGGCTCTGAAACTCGTCGTTCTTCGCTACGAAATCCGTTTCGCAGTTCAGTGCGATCAACACAGCCTCTTTCTTGTCGTCGGCTACTTTTACGAAAACAGAGCCTTCGCGTGCATCCCGGTCAGAACGGGAAGCTGAAACTTTCTGGCCTTTCTTTCTGAGAATTTCAATTGCTTTTTCAAAGTCTCCCTCGGCTTCGGTGAGAGCTTTTTTACAATCCATCATCCCCGCGCCGGTCATCTGGCGGAGCTTGTTTACATCTTGTGCTGAAATCGCTGACATATAATTTGGTATTACTGATTAGAATGTGTGAAATGAAGTCCCTTAAAAAAACTAAACACCGGCAGGGAGGGCCGATGTTTAGTGTAAAGTTTATCAGAATGACTGCTGTAGCGTTACAACGGCTATTCGCACGCGGGCATCAAGCTTTTGTTTCTTCTACAGGTTCGTCTACTTTCCGCTTCTCATCTTCCTCTTTCTTCAGGGCTGCATCTTCCTTGTCTTTCTTGCGTTCCATCAAAGCTTCTTCGATCACCTTGCCAATGTGTTTGGTAAGGATGGAGATGGATTTGAATGCGTCATCATTACAAGGGATGGGGAAATCGACACCGGAAGGATCGCTGTTCGTATCCACCAGTGCAAAAACGGGGATATTCAGTTTTTGTGCTTCCGTTACGGCGATGTGCTCGCGTTTTACATCGATCACAAACAGGGCGGCCGGAAGCCTGTTCAGGTCGGCGATACCGCCGAGCAGCTTTTCCAGTTTCGCTTTTTCACGTGTCACCATCAGGCGTTCGCGCTTTGCGAGATTCAAAAACGCCTCATCCTTCATCAGCTTTTCAATCTGTGAAAGCTTCTTTAGCGATTTGCGGATCGTTGCAAAATTGGTGAGCATGCCTCCCAACCAACGCTCCGTTACAAACGGCATATTCAGTCGCTTGGCTTCTTCGGTTACAATGTCCTTCGCCTGCTTCTTGGTCGCTACGAACATGATCTTGCGACCAGAGCGCACGATGTTCTTCAGCGCAAAGGTGGCTTCTTCAAGTTTCGCCAGCGTCTTATTGAGATCGATAATATGGATGCCGTTGTTTTCCATGAAGATGTACTCGGCCATCTTCGGATTCCATTTACGGGTCAGGTGACCGAAATGAACACCTGCATCCAATAATTCCTGATAGGTTAATTTATCTGCCATTGAGTTGTTTCTGTTAACGCTTGCTAAACTGGAATTTCCTTCTTGCTTTTCTGCGGCCCGGTTTCTTGCGTTCAACCATGCGTGAGTCTCGGGTTAACAGACGGTCTTTCTTTAAAGAAGGTCTGTGCTCATCCGTGATCTTAACCAGCGCGCGGGCAATACCCAGGCGAACTGCTTCGGCCTGTCCCTTGATCCCACCGCCTTCAACGTTCACCGTAACGTCATACTGCTCTTCCGCTTTGATTGCGGCAAGCGCCTGCTTAACTGTGGTCTGGTGAATTTCGGAAAGAAAGTACTCCTTCAGTCCGCGGTCGTTCACTGTGATGTCTCCTTTTCCGGGTTGTAAGTAAATCCGGGCAATGGAAGTTTTCCTTCTACCGATAGCGTTGATAATCTGCATTTATCAGAATTTAATTTCTTTTGGTTGTTGTGCCTGATGAGGATGTTCCGAACCTGTATATACATGGAGGCTCCTGAAAAGTTCACGACCCAGTGAATTTTTCGGCAGCATGCCACGAACCGCGTGTTCAATGAGGCGTTCGGGATGCTTGGAACGGATCAGCGCAGGTGTATGCTCGCGTTGACCACCCGGATAACCGGAGTGCGTGAAGATCACGCGATCATTCCATTTCTTGCCTGTCATCCGCACTTTTTCAGCGTTGATCACGATGACGTTATCGCCACAATCTACGTGCGGTGAATAACTCGGCTTGTGCTTGCCCCGGATAATTTTGGCGATCTGGCTTGCAACCCGACCCAAAACCTGAGCGTTCGCGTCCACAACAACCCAGCCCTTTTCGACGGTTGCCTTGTTGGCGTAAGTCGTTTTATAACTATTATGATCCATTTTCTATTAGAAATTCAAATAAAATGCGCCCTTCACTCTTAAAAAGGGACACAAAGGTAAAAGGACTATTATTTAAATCCAAACTCCCGTTGGAATTTGTGAAGTGAGTGGTGAGTGGTGAGTAGTGAATGCTGCGCCTGCCGATTTCTGTACGGAGGGCTTTTTTTGCCACTTTCAATTGATTTTTAAGTAATTACACGCCTAGCCATCGCGAAAACCCGACCAGCCGCAAGAACTCACCACGCAACACTCCATGTCGTTTACTTAAGCTCCGCTGACTTCTTCTCCTTTAGGAGAGGATTGAGGTGAGGTAAAAAAAAAAGGGCTTAAGTAAACGACATGGACTCACCACTCACCATTCACCACTCACTAACTCACCACTCACCACTCACGAATTCAGCGCCAGCTGGCGCATAAGAGCCTGAAAGTCTTTTGGATACGGGGCTTCGATGATCTGCCTCCTCTCTGCAATATCATTGAACTGGAGCGAGAAAGCGTGCAACGCCATCCGCTTCATAAAGGGCTCCTCTTCTGTGCCCTTCTTTAGTTTATAGTCTCGTTTAACCTGCGACAGTAGAAACGGCTTCCCTCCATACGTTAGATCCCCGGTGATCGGCGCCTTCTGGATCGCCAGGTGAATACGGATCTGGTGCATCCTCCCGGTTACAGGCCGGCATTCGATCAACGAATGATACCGGTACGATTCCAGCGCCGTAAACCAGGTCTGGGCAGACTTCCCTCCGGCACGGCTGATCTTAACCACGCCGTCATCCAGTTTCTGAATGGGGGCGTCCACGAGTTCATCTTTAAAATTATGAATACCATCCACTATCGCATGGTATACTTTCCCGACTTGCCGATGCTCAAACTGCATGTTCAAATGCCGGTATGCCTCCGGATTCTTGGCGACGGCCAGTACCCCCGATGTATCCTTATCCAGGCGATGACATACCTGTGCCGTTGAAACGTAAGATCGAGCCAGCGACAATATGTTTTGCTTTTCATGCCGGTCCTCCAACGTTGAAATAAAAGGAGGCTTGTTGATCAGTACGAAATCGTCGTCCTCAAAGAGGATCATATCCTTAAATTCCAGCTTCTGTTTCAGGGGCCTCACCCGTTGTTCATTCATGATCCTGTTTGGTTTCTTCCTTCTTTGCACGCGACAGCTTAAAACTGAATGTCGATCCTTCTCCCGGAACGCTTTCCACGCGCGCACGGCTCTTGTGGCCGTCCAGAATATGCTTAACAATGGCAAGACCTAATCCCGTTCCCCCCTTCTCGCGACTGCGGCTTTTATCCACCCGGTAGAAGCGTTGGAAGATCTGGCCGATATGTTCTGCTGGTATTCCGTCGCCGCTATCCTTGATGCGCGTCACTACCGAGGTCTTGCGCACGCTGAAGCTCACCACCACGTTCCCCCCTTCTTCGGAGTGGTTGATCGCATTGGAGATGAGATTCGTGAGCACCTGGCGAATTCGCTTGGGATCCGCGTATACGAGAACCGTTCGCGACCGGGATTCGATGCGAAGCGCAATATTCTTTTTGCTCACCCGGGATTTGAATTCGTCGATGACATCCTCGGCGAGGGCGTAGAGGTCGAACTCCTCGAAATGCATCCGGATCTGGCCGGTCTCCATCTGCGAAAGGGTAAGCAGGTCCTGAACGAGCAGATCGAGTCCGTCGAGGCTCTTTGCCGCCTTCTTCAAAAATTTCTTTCTCACGCCTTTTTCCTTGACAGCGCCATCGAGCAGCGTGTGAATAAATCCCTGCGCCGCGAAGATCGGCGTCTTCAACTCGTGAGAAACATCGGCGATAAAATCTTTCCGGAATACGGCCACATTCTTGAGTCGGTCGATCTCCTGCTGCTTCTGCTCCAACAAGGCCCGGAAATCTTCCGACAGGCTATCGACCGAATCCGTCTTTCCGTTGCTTTCACTGGCCCTGTCCAGGCCTGATTCCCGGATGAGGCTGCGGAGTTTCTTGCGTTCCGCGAACACAAATCTTTCCAGGAAAAAATAAATGCAGACGAATGCCGCGAAGAGAGACGACAGAAATGTCACCAGGATTACCTCAAATCCGGGATTGGTTGCAATAAATCCCACAAGGACGGCCGATGCCACCCCAATGCATAAAGCGAGTAGAAAGGCGAGTCCCCGGGCATCATTAATCATGAGCTTGAGCGGTTTCATTCGCATCGAAAGGTACGATAATTCCACGCGCTCCACTACTGTCAGTCGCCTCCCGATGTAAACTTGTATCCAACACCTTTCACCGTTGTTATTCGACCATCACCGATCTTTTCACGGACCTTGCGGATGTGAACGTCTACGGTGCGAGGCACGACGTAGACATCGGTACCCCAGATGTGATTGAGAAGGTCTTCCCGCGTCAGCACTTTGTTCGGGTTGAGCGCAAGATGATAGAGCAGCTCGAATTCTTTCTTCGGAAGTGTGATATCTTTCCCATTCACTTTCACCGTATAACTCGCCCGGTCGATCGTCAGTCCATTGGATTCGATGACGTCTGTCGATTCGGCCGACTTGCGCTCGCGGCGAAAGACGGCATTGATTCGACTCAGCAGCGCTCTGGGTTTAATGGGCTTGGTGATGTAGTCATCGGCCCCGACGTCGAAGGCAGCGATTTCCGAGTATTCCTCTGATCGGGCAGTGAGGAAAATCACAAAGGTGTTCTGTATGTCCGGTGTTTCGCGAATACGCCTGCAGGTTTCCACCCCATCCATTCCCGGCATCATAATATCAAGTAAAACCAGCTCGGGGAGAAAAGACTTCGCTACCTCGAGCGCCTGAAAACCATCGCGAGCCGTCTCGACGTGGTAACCGGCTTTTTCAAGATTATATTTCAGCAGTTCAAGTATGGGCTCTTCATCGTCCACAACCAATACTCTATGCATGGGTTTGCTTCCCATAATATTCATTTAACCCAAAGGTACGATGGAAACCAATGGCTTAAAACCGCGATATGGTTTCTTAACAATTCGTTAATGCCAACCCCCCATCCTGAGGCGCGGGCGGAATAAGTTGGAAGTTGTAAGTTGTAAGTTATAAGTTTGGAGTTCCCTTAGAGGAAGGGATATCGACTACTGAGATGCTGGATGTATGCGCGGAGATCAGAGTGAAACCTTCCCTTCCACTCCTTATCAAAGATGTCTTGCTTCGATTGGTAGCGGATGAAGTTCATGAAGTACGCGTTGTTGGGAAGACGTTCGCTAAAGCGGGCTGATGGTTTCGAAGAAGTTGCCCGAAGTGAAAGCGTATCCAGTGAACGCACGATCTTCCGGATCATTTCCTCCTTGAGTTTCGATTTCTTTTCCGCGATCAGATCTTCACCAAATGTATTATAAAGACTGTCGAGTTTTTCGGCTCCACGGAGCATGTGATCGGAGAACAGGAAATAGTCGCGGTCTTCGTTCATGTACGTGATGTACTCATCCGAGTCCGGCCCGTACACCGACAGGAGAAACTGTTCCGCACCGCGGTCGCCAATGAACGTGGCGAGATTTTCATTGAAATCGATACTGTCTTTGACAAAGATGGTCGCGTGAGACATTTCGTGGATGATCAGGTTGGCGAGATCACCGTCGCTTCGCTCAAGCATATCGCTGAGGATGGGATCGGTAAACCAGCCGAGTGTGGACCATCCGCCCGGGTTTCGGATATTGACATCCCATCCCTCTTTCTCGAGCTCATCCCGGAGGCGAATGGCCTTTTGCCGGTCGAAGAAGCCCTTGTAGGGAACGGATCCGATGATCGGGAAATGCCATTCCTTCGCCTTCAGGCGAAAAGGCTCACTCGCCATGACCACCCACATGATTTCTCTGCCCTGCTGATCGTAGAGCGTCTTGTAATTACGGGTATCCTTCAGGCTCAGGGAATCAATTGCAAACCGCCTCACCCGACTGATCAATCGCAATTTTTCCTTCAAAGAGTCAGGAAAACTGGGAGATGAAAGATAGTCATCCACCGGCTTTGCATTCCAGACAATATTGAGTTGTCCTTTCCCCTGCTCGATCCCATACCTGACCAGCTGCCATTCTGCGGCGACAATAGCCGCGATCAGAACCAGAATCGCCAGGAGTATTCGCTTAATGATTTTTCTGGTTTGATTCCGTTGCATCCGCTAAATAGTTTCGGCCCGAATATAAAGGGTTTAAAGGAATTCCCGCCTTGATCTTTTACACAACTATTTGATTCCTTTTTGATTATGATGAGAGCGTTAAAGTCAGCGCAGAGGGCGGTACGCACGGCCGAAAAGATTTGTGACAGCAATTGACAGCGTTCATTTTTAAATTTGAACCGTTGTCGTAATTTCAACCCTCATTCCTTTTTTTCGGGATTCATCTGAAAAGAACGACTGGCTGTTGGAAGGGATACGGGAAACCAATTCGCAAAAATATAACGTCATGTCTAACGCATAACTTAAAAAAACGAACCTCATGAGTGAAGCAAAAGAAAAACTGAAAGCGCTGCAACTTACCATCGATAAACTTGAAAAGACGTATGGTAAGGGTACCGTCATGAAACTGAGCGACGAGAAAGTGATGGATATTCCTTTCATCCCGACCGGATCTCTTGGGCTGGATCTCGCCCTGGGTATCGGCGGAATTCCCCGCGGCAGAGTCACCGAGATCTACGGACCGGAATCATCCGGTAAGACTACGCTGACGATGCATTGCATCGCGGAAGCGCAAAGGCGCGGTGGTCTCGCGGCCTTCATCGATGCGGAACACGCATTCGATCGCTCTTACGCCGAGCGACTGGGCATCGACACAGAAAACCTGCTTATATCTCAACCCGACAACGGCGAGCAGGCGCTGGAAATAGCAGATCACCTGATCCGCTCCGGCGCCATTGATATTATCGTCATTGACTCCGTAGCAGCGCTCGTTCCAAAGGGCGAACTTGAAGGAGAAATGGGCGACAGCAAGATGGGCCTCCAGGCGCGATTGATGTCGCAGGCGTTGAGAAAACTTACCGGCACGATCAGCAAAACCGGATGCGCCTGCATTTTCATCAACCAGCTTCGCGAAAAGATCGGAGTCATGTTCGGTAACCCGGAGACAACTACCGGCGGAAATGCATTGAAGTTTTACGCATCGGTTCGTCTTGATATCAGGAGAATTGGCCAGATCAAAGAAAGCGCGGATGACATTACCGGTAACCGTGTGAAGGTAAAGGTTGTGAAAAACAAGGTAGCGCCTCCATTCAAGGTTGTAGAGTTCGATATCATGTACGGCAGGGGTATCTCCAAGTCGGGTGAAATAATCGACATCGGCGTTGAACTGGACATCGTACAAAAATCCGGATCATGGTTTTCCTACGGTGGCAACAAACTCGGCCAGGGACGCGACGCCGTCAAACAACTGATCGAAGACAACCCCGAACTGCTGGAGGAACTTGAGCGCAAGATCAAGGAAAAGATCATGGGAACCAGCGCGGAACAAAAAGCCGTTCTCGAAGAAAAAGTCTAATAGTCAAAGTCTAAGTTCAAGGCCCAAAGTCAAAAGCTACCTCTGAACCTTAACCTTAGACTTTTATACTTACAACTTATAACTCCATGTCGTTTACTTAAGCTCCGCTGACTTCTTCTCCTTTAGGAGAGGATTGAGGTGAGGTAGAAAAAAAGGGCTTAAGTAAACGACATGGACTTTCAACTTACAACTTATAATTACGTCGCCCGGATAGCGATAACGGGATCCAGTCTCGCTGCCATCGCGGCCGGGACGATTCCCGAGACAAGACCAATCACGGATGAGACTCCCAACCCGAGAACGATGTTCTTGATCGTGAGTGTGACCACCAGGTCTCCCAATGGAATAAACGTGATGAGATAAACAAGGAAGAGTCCAGCCAGACCTCCTATCAGGCTGAGGAAGATTGCTTCAAACAGGAACTGAAAGAGCACGAAATAGTTTTTTGCTCCAAGCGATTTCTGCAATCCAATGATGCTCGTGCGTTCCTTGACGGAAACGAACATGATGTTGGCAATTCCGAATCCGCCAACCAGGATGGAGAAACCACCGATAATCCATCCGGCAAGACCCAGTACGTCGAACACGCCGCTGATCATGTTGGCAAGTGCCTCCGGGCGATTCAAGGCGAAATTGTCTTTCTCTGCCGGTCGAAGCCCGCGCCGCGCACGCATCAACCCCCGAATCTCGTTTTCCAGTTCCACCAGGCCGATATCGGTTTCGAACCCCTTAACGCCGATACGGGAGGGCATCTCATTCCAAAGGCCGGTGCCGGTCTGGTAAAGTTGTCTGAATGACTTATAGGGAATAATAACGGAGTAGTCGTTGCTGGGCGTACCCAGAAAACTTTGGCCTTCCTTCTTGACAACGCCAATGACAATGTATTTAAGGTTCTTGGCCTTGATCTCCTGACCCAGCGGGTTTTCGCCATTGGGGAACAGCGCATTGGCGACTTCGAAGCCAATAATGCAGACATTGCGGCCGGAGTTGATCTCTTGGGGACTTGGGAAACGCCCCTGATCAAGATCGAGCGGAAATAGCGTCGTATAACCCAGCGCCGCGCCAACGAGCCGGACATCGCCGATACTGTTGCTCTTTCTTCTGATCATCGTACCGCCGCGGAAAGCAAATATTGAAATGCCGTTATCGGATTTCAGATTGGCTTGCAGGAATTGGTACTCATCGTAGGATACATTGGGCCGACGCCAGAAATCCCACCACCTGTATTCACCCTCGCCTCCGGGAAAAGGCCACTTTTCCGTGTAGATCACACCGGATCCAAGGAAATTAAAACTGTCTTTGATGTTCTTCTCCAGCGAGTCGACGAGGGTAAGTACGGTGATGATGGCGAAGATGCCGATCGTTACACCGAGCAGCGACAGGATCGTTCTCAGCAGGTTGGATTTAAGCGCCCGCCAGGCAAAGCGAAAACTTTCAAAAATCTGAGTTAGAGTCTTCATTCAGGGTGTTAAACGCGTATATCCGGATTTGGTTAGTCGCCGGGATTACAGCCGAATTACCGAAACGGGATGAAAATACACACATTCTGGTCCCGGAACTAAAATCAGGGATCATTATTCGTAAATCTTAAATATTGCTTTATTTTTGCAACCTTATTCAAAAATACCCTTCATTGGGGATACTCTGCCTTACAATATGAAGCTATCTGAATTCAAATTTGAATTACCCCAAACTCTGATTGCCAACCGACCTGCCGAAAACCGAGACGAATCCCGCCTGATGGTTCTGCATAAAGACTCTGGCAAGATTGAGCACAGGGTATTCAAGGACATTGTAGAGTATTTCGGTGAAGGAGATGTTTTGGTCGGCAACGACACGATGGTGTTTCCCGCGCGCCTCTACGGTCGCAAGGAGAAGACCGGCGCCAAGATCGAAGTTTTCCTTCTTCGCGAACTCAATGCAGAAATGCACCTTTGGGATGTTCTCGTTGATCCCGCAAGAAAGATCAGGGTCGGTAACAAACTTTACTTTGGCAATGGCGACCTTGTCGCGGAAGTCATTGACAACACAACCTCGCGCGGACGAACGATTCGCTTTTTGTTTGACGGCGACTCGGTCGCGTTTGATAAAGTGATCGAAACCCTTGGCGAGACGCCCCTTCCAAAATACATCAAGCGCAAAGTCGAGGCAGAAGATAAAGACCGGTTCCAAACTATCTACGCCAAAAACAAAGGCGCTGTCTCCGCTCCGACGGCGGGCCTGCACTTCACACGTCAGCTCCTGAAACGCCTGCAGATTAAAGGCGTTGAAATGACGTTTGTCACACTTCATATCGGCCTTGGTACTTTCCGC
>JBIQIY010000014.1:46097-65942 GCA_044507775.1 Flammeovirgaceae bacterium
GGAGGATCTTACCAAACACAAGATGGACTCTGAAAATTTCATCGTGTCCAATGACGCCGTCGAGATGGTGAACAAGGCACTCGACAACAAGAAAAGGGTGTGCTCGGTAGGTACCACTACGATGCGCGCACTTGAATCCGCAGTCTCGGCGAATAACCGCCTGAAACCGCGCGAAGGATGGACGGACAAATTCATTTTCCCTCCTTACGACTTCAAGATCTGCAATGCGATGATCACGAATTTTCACATGCCGGAATCCACGCTCTTGATGATGGCTGCCGCCTTCGGTGGATTTGAACAGGTGATAGAAGCCTACAAAGTCGCCAAGAAAGAGAAATACAAGTTTCTTACTTACGGTGACGCGATGCTGATTATCTAGTTCGCAACCCGCAGTCTACCGGATCGACAACTGCTTCGTCAGATACAGGAACATAAAAATCGCCACCGGGTAGACAAGGAAGTACTGCGGCGTGGCGGCAAAGAATCGCAGAAAAATTCCCATCGGCGCCAGTAACAACAGCGTTCCTCCGATGAGGATCATAACCTTCTTCGATCGCTCCATGGGCGTCTTGAAGACTTCAATCATCCTGTAGATAAGGAAGCCAATGATGGCAACATTAAACGCGACGAGGAGGAGTCTCAGCAGGATCATAGGCGTTTGTTTCTCTAAAGTTAACAGGTTCCCGCCTGAATCCCGCATCGGTTTTATTCGTAGTTTTGAATGCGCCGGTAGTTTGATCTTCCGGCGATCGTTTCACATCGCAACATCCAGACCTTGACGCAGAACCAATACGCGCTCATTGTAGCCGGCGGAAGAGGAACCCGTTTCGGAAGTCCGACACCCAAGCAATTTCTCGATCTGAAAGGGAAACCGATACTGCTTCACACCTGCGACAAGTTCCATCGCTACTCGCAGGATATCCGGATCGTGCTCGTCTTACCCGAATCCGACATCACCACCTGGGAAAAACTCGCGGCAACCTATCAGTTCAGTAAGCCCGTCCGCGTCGTCAAAGGAGGCGCCACGCGCTTTCAGTCCGTAAGAAACGGCCTCAGCGCAATTCCGGATGAAGCGCTGGTGGCTATCCACGACGGCGTCAGGCCGCTCGTTACCCCGGAAATCATCCGTACATCGTTTGAACTGGCGGCGGACCACGGAAGCGCCATCGCCGCGGTGAAGTTGAAAGAGTCCCTTCGTGCTGTGGAACCCGGTAAACCCGACGGCGGAGTCACCCGCGCGGTTGACCGTTCACTCTACCGGATCATTCAAACGCCCCAGACTTTTCGTGCATCTTTGATCAAAAAAGCATACGAGGTGGAAGAGGACGATTCCCTGACCGATGACGCAAGTGTCGCCGAGAAGGCTGGTATTCCTGTCGTTCTGTTCGACGGGCACTACAACAATATCAAAATCACGAACCGGGAAGATATGGTGATCGCGGAAGCGCTCATGGGCGGGCAGGGCTGAATACCGCGATACTGCCGGTATGGACGGGCAATAAAAAGTTGACTATAAGGGTATTATGGAATGGTTCGGGATGAGAACTCCGAAACGAAAGTTCTCAGCGATTAATATTCGTCTTCATTAAAGAAGAAATCTTCTTTTGTAGGGTAATCAGGCCATATCTCCTCGATGCTTTCATAGGGCTGTCCATCGTCTTCGAGTTCCTGGAGGTTTTCGACAACTTCCAGCGGAGCGCCTGACCGGATGGAATAGTCGATCAATTCATCCTTTGTTGCAGGCCAGGGGGCATCTTCCAGGTAAGAGGCAAGTTCAAGCGTCCAGTACATACTAATAGTCCTCCTTCATTTTTTCGCAAAAATAAACTTTAATTGATTAAAACAAACTGCCTTCCGTTCTAATTCCTTACAGCGAAAAACAGCCCAAAAAGTTCGTTTTTATATAAATTAATCAGCAAAAATGTAACCAGATACGTTCCCTGACAACGAAAGTAATTTGCCATATTGCGCCCCAAGACCGCAAATTGTTATCCAAACGACAATTGCCGGTTGATCGTGCGATTGATTGACTACTTCACGTAATTTTTATGGCTGACGAAAAGATTATTTTCTCGATGACGGGTGTGAGTAAGATTTATCCGCCCAACAAACAGGTGTTGAAGGATATTTATCTCTCGTTTTTTTACGGAGCGAAGATCGGGGTGCTGGGATTGAACGGCTCCGGGAAATCATCTCTTCTTCGCATCATCGCCGGCATCGATAAGGAATTTCTGGGTGAAGTGGTTTCGGACCTTAGCTTCAGCGTTGGACTGCTGGAGCAGGAGCCGAAGCTCGACAAAAACAAGACTGTCAAGGAAGTTGTAGAAGAGGGTGTCCACGAGACGATGGCGCTTCTGAAGGAGTTTGAGGAACTGAACGAGAAATTCGGCGATCCGGAAGTTCTCGAGAACCCCGATGCGATGGATAAGCTCATTCAGAAACAGGGTGAGATCCAGGAGAAGCTGGATGCGTCCGGCGCCTGGGAAATTGACCACAAACTCGAGCGCGCGATGGATGCCCTGCGCTGTCCGCCACCTGACGCCCGGGTTGAACACCTGTCGGGAGGAGAAAAGCGACGTATTGCGCTTTGCCGTCTTCTTTTGCAGGAACCCGATGTGCTCCTGCTCGATGAACCAACCAACCACCTGGATGCAGAATCGGTCCACTGGCTGGAACAACATCTCAAGCAATACAAGGGCACGGTGATCGCGGTAACCCACGATCGCTATTTCCTCGACAACGTAGCGGGATGGATCCTGGAACTCGACCGCGGCGAAGGAATCCCCTGGAAAGGGAATTATTCCTCCTGGCTCGAACAAAAGCAAAAGCGGTTGGCGCAAGAGGAGAAGTCGGAGTCTAAAAGACAAAAAGCTCTTGAGCGCGAACTGGAGTGGGTGCGAATGAACCCCAAGGGCCGACACGCGAAAGGAAAAGCAAGATTAGGCGCTTACGAGAAGTTGTTGAGCCAGGAGACACGCGAAAAGGAGGAGAAGCTGGAATTGTTCATTCCACCGGGGCCGCGCCTCGGCAACAAGGTCATTGAAGCAAAAGGAGTATCGAAAGCATACGGCGATAAGTTGCTATATGAAAACCTGACCTTCTCTTTGCCACCGGCGGGGATCGTCGGCATCATTGGCCCGAACGGCGCCGGTAAGACGACCTTATTCAAAATGATCACGGGCAAAGAGAAGCCTGATGACGGAGTTTTCGAGATCGGCGAAACCGTGAAGATCGCCTACGTCGACCAGGAGCATGACGATCTTAAGCCCGAAGACACAGTCTGGGAAGCGATCACCGGTGGCAACGAGATCATCGAACTCGGCGGCAAGCAACAAAACTCCCGCGCCTATGTGGGCAAGTTCAACTTCAATGGTAACGACCAGCAAAAGAAGGTCAAGGAATTGTCGGGAGGAATGCGTAACCGCGTGCACCTGGCCATCGCGCTGAAGCAAGGCGGAAATCTCTTGCTGCTCGATGAACCCACGAACGATCTGGATGTGAATACCCTTCGCGCACTCGAGGAAGCGTTGGAAAATTTTGCGGGCTGCGCCGTCATCATCTCTCACGATCGTTGGTTCCTCGACAGGGTATGTACACATATTCTCGCGTTTGAAGGCGACTCACAAGTCTACTGGTTTGAGGGTAGCTTCAGCGAGTACGAGGAAAACAAGAAGAAGAGACTCGGCGACGATCAGCCCCATCGCATCAAATACAAGAAACTGGTGTAATTCACCGTGAAAACCGTAATCACCATTGCGCTCCTTACGCTGTCGAACGCCTTCATGACGCTGGCGTGGTACGGACATTTGAAGTTCAAGGAAATGAAATGGAGTGAAAGCCTGCCGCTCGTGGCGATCATTCTTATCAGCTGGGGGATCGCTCTTTTCGAGTACGCCCTGCAGGTACCGGCCAACCGGATCGGATTCAAGGGAAACGGGGGTCCGTTCTCTCTCGTTCAGTTAAAGGTCATTCAGGAGGTTATCACCCTCACCGTCTTCGTCATCTTTTCCCTTCTTTTTTTCAGGAACGAGACGTTTCGGTTGAATCATCTTATTGGTTTTGTGTTCCTGGTGCTTGCGGTATACTTTATTTTTAAGAAATAGGCGGCTCCGGCCTGGTTTTCCAACGTTCGTGCATCCACACCCACTGATCAGGATGTTGCCTGATCACCTCCTCGATAAAATTCGTTAGCACCTGCGTGTTGTAGCGGACATCTTCCTCCTCATCGCCGGTGACTTTCATGGGAATTTCAGGGAGAAGGTGCATATGTTGAAGGTAGTCTTCACCGAGATAGATGTAGGTTGGCACGATAGCAGCGCCCGTCTTTAGCGCCAATATCGTCGCGCCTACGGGTGTAGCGGCCTGCATGCCGAAAAAATCCACAAAGACTGTCTTCACTCTTGTGTCCTGGTCAATCAGGAGTGCGACGGATCCTCCCGACTTCAGCACTTTTATCATTCGAAAGGTTTCCTTTCCGCGCGCTATGGGAATTGCACCGTGAAGATTGCGGTAGTTCCACAGCAGGTCGTTCAGCCTCTTGTCTTTCAGAGGCGTTCCGATGATATTGGGATTGAGTCCCCGCATAGCCATGTTCGTGATCTGGAGATCGAACGCGCCCAGGTGACACGTGAGAAAAATAACACCTTTGCCACGAGCATGGGCTTCAGTGTAGTTTTCAAGACCATGCGTGGAAAGGATTGTTTCGAGCTGGGCGAGGTCTTTGACCTGCGAGCTTCGCAAGATGTCGCCAGCGTTCATCCCCAGCATTTTAAAATTGCGCTTCCCCAGCCGTCTTATTTCGCGGTCATTTTTTTCCGGATAGGCCATGCGCAGATGCTTGAGCGTCAAAGTGCGCGTCTGCCGGGCAAAGTACCACGCCAGGGAACCCAGCCTTCCGCAGATTTTTAACCACATCTTTCTCGGCAATAGCGCCGATATCCGGATCATCGATCGCAGCGCCTGGTAGACGACACCGTACCGGATTGACCTTCGGAAAGCTTTCAAACGCGACATGGCTGCGAAGATAATATTAAATCAAATTTCGAATGGCAGGATGTCCCACACGCGCTTCCGCAGAACCCCAAATTCGCGAAAGCGGTAGCCCACCAATATTTTGAAGACGCTGTTGTTGCTGGAAAAGCCGACTGTATCAAACTTCAATGTGCTTCCCTGCGAAACATAACTCAGTCCTCCGAAGAGGCGATCGCCATTGTAGCCAATGGCCACCCGCGCTCCGAAGAATGTGTTGATCTCGATGTCATAGTTCGTGAGAGGCCTCCCCTCGAGGTCATAGTTGATCCAGTGGTGAGCGGGCCCGAAGGCGAGCATCGTGTTGAGAAAAAAATGATGGTACGTGAGATTGATCGTGTAACCCGGCGCGATGCTGAAAGTGGTATAGCGCAGACGCGTAAAGTCGACCGCGCTTCCGAAATCCGCCCTTCGGTTGCTATTGACAACCGACGAATCGGCCGCAACCCGAAATGTGGACAAAGAGCCGAGAATGATAAATGAACCGGTGCTGTGTAGTTGGCGCTCGGCAAAGTTGTATGCCGAGCGAAGCGAATACTTCAGACCTTTGAATACGTAATGACCGGTCAAACCGAAGTTTCGCGTGGCAATGTCCGGTCGTTGAGGAAACGGTTCATTGGCGGCTGGCGTGTGCTCGCTATCGACGATGTAGAATCCGGTATAGCGCTGAAGAAAGGCGTCCAGGCCCCAGCGCTTTGCAAGGACATTGAGTTGTATGTCCTGAGCTTTTGATTCGCCGTACCGCTCAATGCTTTGCTCTCTTAGCGGTATTGCAAACGCCAGCTCTGCACCGAGCTCAAACATGTACAACCCAACGCCCAGGCTATACGAATTATTGGGTTCATAAGTCAACGCCGGTCCGCGCCTGGGTTTTGCCAGTTCGAAGCTGAGACTCCGGCGTTTGAGAACGGGGTATACGAAGAAATAGTCCTGAAAACCTTCGATGTAGCTGGCCCTGATAGAGTCCTTCACTTCCCTTCCCGACCGCAGGCTATCGCCCTCTCCGGCCTCTTCCTGTTGTTGAGCACCCACTGCAAATGAAGAAAGAGCGATGGGTATTGCGATTAATATGCATAAGACGCGTCCTCGGCGACTCCCGCTTCGGGATGCTGTCCCCTGATCACAGAATATACTCACTCAGGTCCTTGTTTTTGACGAAGCCACTGAGTTTTTCTCTTACCGTCGCCGCGTCGACAGTAATGGTGGAATCAGCACGGATTTTGTCCGGTACGTCGAACAGGAATTCATTCAGTAATTTGCTCATCACGGTATGTAAACGGCGAGCTCCGATGTTCTCGACTTCCGCGTTGATGACGAAAGCCGTATTTGCAATTTCTTCGATTGCGTCTTCCGTAAACGTCATCTTCACATTTTCTGCTTCGAACAGCGCCTGGTATTGCTTCGACAGCGCGTTCTTCGGTTCCTTCAGAATCCGGATAAAGTCCTCCTTCGTCAGGTTGTTGAGCTCGACGCGGATCGGAAAGCGCCCTTGCAGTTCCGGAATCAGGTCCGAAGGCTTGGCGCCGTGAAACGCACCGGCAGCCACGAACAATACGTGGTCCGTTTTGATCACGCCATATTTGGTATTCACCGTACTTCCTTCTACTATCGGCAGGAGATCGCGTTGGACACCTTCACGACTCACATCCGGACCACCGCCCGAGCCTTTCTTGGACCCGGATGCGATCTTGTCGATCTCATCGATAAAAATGATCCCCGCGTCTTCCGCGCGGCGAATCGCTTCATCCTTCACTTCATCCATGTCGATGAGCTTCGCCGCTTCTTCCTCGAGGAGTATCCTGCGCGCTTCCGCTACGGTCACCTTGCGCTTTTTGGATTTCTTCGGCATCATGCCGTTCAGCATCTCCTGCAGGTTCATCATGGACACCTCGTCCATCATCCCCGCACCTACCATTCCCACGTTCGGACCCGTGCCTCCTTTGATGTTGATCTCGATCTTCCGCTCTTCCAGCTCGCCGTTCCTGATCTTCTCGCGAAACAGATTTCGCGTGCGCTCATTCAATTCTTCATCGGAAGCCGGCGCGCTTTCCGGATTGTTTGCAAACCCTGCGGTTGACCGGGTCGTCGTGCCTTTGAGTGGTGGGATGAGTGCATCCAGGATGATATCTTCCACAATGAGCGCGGCCTTTTCCTTTACTTCTTCCTTCTTCCGCGCCTTGACCATGTTAACGGATTGTTCAACGAGATCGCGCACCATACTCTCAACGTCACGCCCCACATATCCTACCTCCGTGAACTTTGACGCCTCTACTTTCACAAAAGGCGCATCGGCAATTCTCGCCAGGCGACGGGCGATCTCCGTTTTTCCGACACCCGTTGCTCCGATCATGAGAATATTATTGGGAACAATCTCGCCCTGAATGTCAGAGTCGACATTCATTCTTCGCCAGCGATTGCGCAGCGCAATAGCAACATTCCGTTTCGCCTCATACTGCCCGATAATATATTTATCGAGCTCGGCGACTATTTGCTGAGGAGTTAAATATTTTTCGTCCATCATAGTTTAACTGTCTGTGTTCCCGGGGCGGGCCCGCAAAGCGATCGCGACTGCACTCACACAATTTTGGCTGATTTGCGAGGGGCCTGGAAACGGATCTAATTATGCATGTAATTTTGCAGCTTCGGTTCCGTCAACGCAAAATTCATCGGCCTGACAACTTTCTCCTTCAACAAGGCGACCTTCAACACGTCGTCGACGGTATCCACATAATAAAACGTCAATCCCTTCAGGTATTGCTTTTCGATCTCGTCAATATCGCGCTTGTTCTTTGCGCTCAATACGATCTCGCGTATGCCGCTTCTCTTGGCTGCCAGTATCTTCTCTTTGATTCCTCCGACAGGCAAGACCTTGCCACGCAGCGTTATCTCACCGGTCATGGCGAGCTTGGATTTGACCTTGCGCTGCGTATAGATCGAAGCAAGCGAGGTGAGCATCGTAATGCCCGCCGAGGGACCGTCTTTGGGAACCGCTCCTGCCGGAACGTGAATGTGCAGGTCGTATTGCTGAAATACGCGCGGATCAATTCCCAGGTTTTCGGCGTTGAACTTCAGATACGAAAGCGCCGCCATTGCAGACTCCTTCATCACTTCGCCAAGTTGTCCCGAGATCGTCAGCGCTCCCTTTCCCTTACTCAGGCTTGACTCGACAAAAAGGATCTCGCCCCCCACTTGGGTCCATGCCAGACCCGTAACAACACCGGCGATATCGTTGCCCTGATACAATTCCTCGTCGTGGCTTTCGGCGCCGAGCGTTTTCCGCACAGTCGTTTCTGTGATTACCTTCTCGTATTCCTCCTCCATGGCCACCGATTTCGCAACGTTGCGGATGATGGTGCCGATTTTCCGCTCCAGGTTCCGCACGCCCGACTCCCGCGTGTAACTGCTGATGATCTTAGCTACTGCGGGCTTGGTAAACTTTACCTGCGACGCCTTCAGTCCGTGTTCCTTCAGCTGTTTCGGAATAAGGTGCTTCATCGCGATCTCGACCTTTTCTTCCTGGGTATATCCCGTCACTTCAATGATTTCCATGCGATCGCGAAGCGCGGGATGAATCGTATCCAGTGCGTTCGCCGTGGCAATGAACAATACCTTCGACAAATCGTAGTCAACTTCGAGGTAGTTGTCACCGAACGCGTGGTTCTGTTCCGGATCGAGCACCTCGAGCAACGCTGAAGACGGGTCGCCTCTGAAATCAGATTTCACTTTGTCGATTTCATCCAGTATGAATACCGGGTTGGATGTTTGTGATTTTTTGATGTTCTGCAATATCTTTCCGGGCATCGCGCCAACATAGGTTTTTCGATGGCCTCGTATCTCGGCTTCGTCATGTACGCCGCCCAGCGACATACGGATGTACTTACGCTGCAATGCCTTGGCAATCGAACGTCCCAGGGAAGTTTTGCCGACGCCAGGAGGACCATAGAGACAGAGGATAGGTCCCTTCATATCCTGCTTCAGCTTGAGAACTGCCAGGTACTCAAGTATCCGGGTTTTCACTTTCTCCAGTCCGAAGTGGTCACGATCGAGAATTCTCCTTGCGCGCTTCAGGTCAAAGTCGTCATTCGTATATTCCGCCCACGGCAGATCCAGCATGAACTCCACATAGTTCATCGCCACCGGGTACTCCGCTGCCATGGGGTTGATACGCATCAGCTTTTCCAGCTCTTTTTTGAAGTGCTCCGCCACAGGCTTTGGCCATTTTTTCCCCTCGGCGCGTTTGCGCAGCTTTTCCACTTCCTTGTCCGGTCCGTCATAGCCAAGTTCGTCCTGCAATACCTTTATCTGCTGACGGAGGAAATAATCGCGCTGCTGCTGATCAATATCGGTATGAACTTTCTTCTGGATCTCATTTTTGATTTCCAGCATCTGCACATCGCGGCGCATGTACTGCAACAGCAGCGTTCCGCGATCGATGAGATTTTGCGTTTCCAGTATTTTCTGCTTGTCGGAGACGTCGACATTCAGATTGCTGGCGAGAAAGTGAATGAGAAACGACATGCTGGAAATATTATCCAACGCAACCTGCGCTTCCTGCGGGATTTCCGGATTGAGCTTCAAAATTTTTAGCGCCGCATCCTTGAGCGATTGCACGAGCGCTTTTGCTTCCTTGCCATTGATGTTCAGTACCGGCTCCGTCAGCAACTGAATCTTCGCTGTCAGGTACGGATCCTCCTGCACAAACTCGCTGATGCTGAAACGGTTTTTTCCCTGAATAATGATCGTGGTATTGCCGTCGGGCAAGACCAACATCTTGATTATCCGCGCAACCGTTCCCGTGCGGTACAGATCATCAACAGCAGGCTCTTCCGCCTGTGAATTTTTTTGTGCGATCACACCGATGATCCGGTTCCCCTGATAAGCTTTTTTCACAAGCTTGATCGATTTCTGTCGACCGACAGTTATGGGAATAACCACGCCCGGAAACAGCACCGTATTCTTGATGGGAAGGATCGATAAGTGTTCCGGCAGATCTTCTGGTTTCAGATCACTTTCCTGTTCAGGATTGATCATTTGAATGAGATCGTCGGATTCCTCCTGCACCAGTTGTATAGCCAAGGTTTTAAACATGCTTATGGAATGTCAGTTTGACACAACAATGAAAGAATTGTTGCTTTTTTCTATAAAGGGTTATTTGGACAATAGTAGTGCCAGTGGTGTTGTAAAAGAAGCAAAAATGTAACAACTTTAGTGAGTTTGCGCCCCTTTTAACACATCAGGTTAAGTGAAAACCTATTTTTTGATCGTTATAACGGCATTTTCCCTCCTTGGTTCTTCATCCCTGCAGGCTCAGAAGAAAAAAAACAGATTTAAGAGCGGCGGAGTCGTCGAATTAAACGATAGCCTGACAACATACAGCCAATCTGGCATCTTTAATTTTCCAAATCTCAACAAAGTCAGGTATTACGCGCAGGAGAGCGCGAGGGCCCGCATTGCCCGACTCGGACAATCGCAGGCCGGACCGGAATTATACACGAGCCTTAAAGAATACATAACCAATTTTGGCATAGAAAACTTTTCGGCCGATACCCCATTGTTGTGGAAGCTTGCGAAACTATCCGAGACATACGGTCCACCGGGAGAGGCAATACTGCTCTACAAGCTGGTGTTAAAGCACTTCCGGAAAAACATTGATATTCTACAGGCGAGGAAGGACTACGATAGCATCGCGGTGGAGAGAAAAGAGGATTATGTTCCGCTTCAGCAATACTACGAGCTGGTCGCCTTTCGCAAGGAGATCGATACGCTTCGACCGCCACAGGGAGTGCTGGTGCGAATGGGAGATTGGGTAAACTCGCCAAAGGCCGACTACGGTCCCACCATCGGCAACCTCGACTATGTACTCCTGTTTACATCCAAGAGAAATTCGTTGATGTCCATTGAGCGCACGTATAACGAAGATCTTTTTTTTACAACAAAGGAGAACGACCAGTGGATGGAGGCGCAGCCCTTCACGACCATCAACACCCGCTACAATGAAGGATCCGCCTGTCTTAGCAAAGACGGAAAAACCCTCTACTTCGCGCGATGCAACTCACCCGACTCCTACGGAAACTGTGATATTTTTGAAGCCACTCTTTCCGCAGACAGCGTGTGGTCTAACGTCAGAAACCTCGGCACCAACATCAACACGATATCATGGGACTCACACCCCTCTCTGTCGCACTCCGGCGATACGCTCTTCTTTGCTTCTGACAGGCTTGGAGGATTCGGGCTTTCGGACATTTACTTCGCAACGAAAGATGCAGAGGGCAAATGGCAAAAAGCTCAGAACATCGGACCTATCGTGAACACGCGCGGAAATGAGGTCAGCCCGTTCTATCACCACCGCTACAATGTCCTGTACTTCAGTTCCGACGGGCAGCCGTTGAGTTTTGGAGATTTCGACATCTATAAATCTTATCGGCAGCAAGTAAACTGGGGCGAACCGAAAAACATCGGCCCGCTGGTGAACGGACCCGGCAGCGAGTACTATTTTACGATCGACTCGGAGTCCAGCCAGTTGTTTTACGCCCGCTCAGATGAAAGCGACATTGAAAATCTCGACCTGCACACATTTCCCGTTCCTATGGAAGCGCAGCCCACAGCGATTGCAAAATTGAGGGGTTCGCTTATCAACTCGCAAACAAAAAAACCTTTCACGGGAATTGTGTCAGTTATCGACATGGATAAAGGCGTTGAAGTTGCGCCGAAATTTTTGAGACCGGATGGCTCATTCGATTTTGAGCTCATCAACAAGCGGAACTATCTGCTCATCATTCAGGGTGAGGATTTCTTCAGGATTGAAGAACTGTTCTTTATGGACGGAGACACGGAAATGCACCGGGAAACGGATCCCATTGAAAGCAAGATCGCATTTGCGTCGCTCGAGTTTGAAAACGGCAAGGCCGACATCCTTCCTCTTATGCACTCCGATCTTGACAAACTGGCAAACTTCATGATTGACCACCCGGATTTCTCGCTGAACATTTCGGGCCACACCGACTCGCAGGGAAGCGAAGATTCGAATCTGCGGCTATCACAGGCGCGAGCTGACGCCATCAAGGCTTACCTGATCTATCAGTTCAAAATTGACGCGGCCCGCATTAGCGCGATGGGGTATGGAAGCTCAAAGCCTTTGGTAGAAGAAACGAATGACGAGAACAGAAAACTAAATCGCCGGGTCGAATTCGACATCCGGCGACAGTAGTAACTTTTCCCGCTATGACTAGGGATTAAATATCTTCAGGATATCGTTGGCGAAGATGAATACCATCAAACCCAGCAAGAATACCATTCCGACTTTCTGCGCAGTTTCCAGGAACTTGTCTGACGGTTTGCGCCGCGAAATGATCTCATAGGAAAGAAACATCACGTGTCCTCCGTCAAGCGCCGGTATCGGCAACAGGTTCATGAATGCCAGCACGAGGGAAAGCACCCCTGTTAACGACCAGAATCTTTCCCAGTCCCACGTTTCACCAAAGGCCTGCATGATACCAATCGGTCCGGAAAGGGATTCCTTCGGCGATAGGGCGCCTGAGATAATTTTTCCAAATGCCTTTATCTGGACGGCAAGCGTTGTAAACGCCCGTTCTGTTCCCAAGGGAATCGACTCGGCAAAACTGTAGGTGATCCTGCGCTCGGCCTGGTCAAAGAAGTCCTTTGGCCTGATGGAGTAAACGCCCAGTTCTGTAGCCTCTTTAAAAGATTCTTTCAGGGTCACGACATCCCCCGCCCGCTGTACCTTTACCGCGAGCGTGTCGATGCTATTTGACTTTAGAAAAGTTGTTATCTCGTCGTTGTAGGTAATCGGAGTGCCGTTCATTTCGATGATGCGATCACCTTCGCGGAGTCCCATTTTGTCCGCCACAGAACCGGGTTTGACGGATGAAATGACCGAGGGGAACCGGTATGAAAGAAAATTCCGCGCGGTCTCCTTTTTGTTGAATTTCTGGATAAAATCCCCGGGAATTGGGATTTCAACAAGTTTGCCGTCGCGTTCTACGGTATAGCTGGCCTGCCCTGCGAGGAGCGTCTCAGGCCTGATCAGGTCCTCGAGGTATTCGTATTCATGACCGTTTATTTTGACAATCTTGTCGCCGGTTTTGAGACCAATGCTTTCACCTACTTCGTAAACCTGAAAGCCGCCGTTGTTATTAATGGCGTCCTTCAGCAAGTAAGTATCACCGAACGCGTATGTGATTCCAATGAAAATCATCACACCCACGACGACGTTGACGAAAATCCCGCCGAGCATTACGATGAGGCGTTGCCACGCCGGCTTAGACCTGAACTCCCAGGGCTGCGGAGGTTGCTTCATCGCTTCAGAGTCCAGTGACTCGTCGATCATGCCGGAGATCTTCACATAGCCACCCAGCGGAATAGCGCTTATTGCGTATTCGGTCTCTCCTTTTTTGAAAGACCATATTTTCGGCGGGAAACCAATGGAAAACTGCTCAACGCGCATTCCAAAATATTTGGCCGCAATGAGGTGCCCAAACTCATGTACCGCAACCAGAAAAGAAAGGCTCAGCAGAAGCTGAGCGAGCATGATCATCCAATCCATCGTATGTTCTTAGTCTGTTATTTTATTGTTTCAAAAGCCATTACCCGTGTCTCACGATCCGTTTCCACATAGTCTTCGTAGGAGGGATTCTTAATATAAGCGATTTTTTCGAGGCATCGTTCCACGATAGCCGGCATTTCCAGGAAACCGACGCGGTCCTTCAAAAACCCTGCCACCGCAACCTCATTTGCCGCATTCAGGACACATGGCATATTTCCACCCAGCTTTAAAGCCTCAAAAGCCAGCGCAAGATTACGAAAAGTTTCCGTATCAGGCTTTTCAAAGCTCAAAGACGGGTACTTGAAGAAATCGAAACGGGGAAATTCTGTTTTCAGCCTAAGCGGATAAGTCAGCGCATACTGGATGGGTAAACGCATATCGGGCAGGCCGAGTTGCGCTTTGATAGACCCATCTTCAAACTGAACCAGCGAGTGTATGATCGACTGTGGATGAACCACGACTTCCATCTGATCCGGCCGTACCCCGAATAGCCACCGTGCTTCAATCACCTCAAGGCCCTTGTTCATCAGACTGGCGGAGTCGATGGTAATCTTGTCACCCATAGCCCAGTTCGGGTGCCGCAGCGCCTCGGCTTTCGTCACGCGTGCCAGGTCCTGAGACTTCCTCCCGCGGAACGGGCCGCCGGATGCGGTGAGTATTATTTTTTCGATTTTGTTGTTGAACTCTCCAGCCAGGCATTGGAAGATGGCCGAATGCTCGGAATCTACGGGGATAATGTTGACACCTTTGTCTCTGGCCGTACGCGTGACCAGTTCGCCGGCCACTACCAGCGTCTCCTTGTTGGCGAGGGCTATAGGCTTGCCCATTTCAATAGCTCGCAATGTGGGGCGCAATCCCGGGTATCCAACCAGTGCCGTGAGGACCATATCGATGGTTTCCATTTCGACTATGGAAGCCAGCGCATTTTCGCCGGCATAAACCTTGATGTCCTCCTTCGCCAATGCCTGGCGAAGCGTTTCATAATGATCCGGATTGCCGATGACGACGGCGTTAGGCTGGAACTTCTTCGCCTGAGCGGTCAGCAGCTCCACATTATTTTGCGCGGTGAGAACCTCGACCTGAAAGGACTCTTCATGCTGGGATATTACTTCCAATGCCTGCCGGCCGATGGAGCCGGTTGATCCGAGGATGGCGATGTTTTTCTTTCGAGTCAAATGCTTAAAACGTTGTTCGGGATGCGCTGCAATATCTACTTGAGTACAGGTTAAATTTGTTAGCGACGATGAATACGACTTATAAGGTTATTTAGAATATTTCTCGCGGCATCCGTAATGATTGTACCGGGTCCAAACACGAGGGAAGTGCCGGCCTTTTGAAGGAAATCGTAATCCTGCTCGGGAATTACACCTCCGGCGACTACCATGATATCAGGTCTTCCGATCTTTTTCAACTCGCTGATCAACTCCGGCACCAGTGTCTTATGGCCACCCGCCAGGCTCGACGCCCCCACAATGTGAACGTCGTTTTCAGCAGCTTGCCGCGCCACTTCTTGCGGAGTCTGAAACAGCGGTCCAATATCAACATCGAACCCGAGATCGGCAAAACTGGTAGCAATTACTTTTGATCCCCGATCGTGTCCATCCTGACCCATCTTTGCCACAAGAATGCGAGGCCTTCGCCCTTCTTTTAGGGCAAACTCGTCTGACAACTTTTTCACGTCGGCAAATTCTCTGAAGTTTTTCATTTCTGCCTGATATATCCCCGCGATAGATCGAATCGTTGCGCGATATCGCCCGAACACTTTTTCCATGGCGTCTGAAATTTCGCCGAGCGTTGCGCGTTTTCGCGCTGCTTCAATTGCCGCTTCCAGCAAATTGCCGCCGGAAGCTGCGCTCTTTTCGACGACCTCAAGCGCGAGCCTTACCTCCTCCGCGTTTCTTTCAGCTCGTAATATTTTCAGACGTTCAATTTGTTCATCGCGAACCGCTGTCGTATCGACCTCGCGAATATCAAAGTCCGGCTTGTCTTCGGTTTGATACTTGTTCACGCCGACAATGACGTTACGTCCTGAGTCGATGCGCGCCTGCTTGGCGGCCGCCGCCTGCTCGATCCGCATTTTCGGAATTCCGGTTTCAATCGCTTTAGTCATGCCGCCGAGACTCTCGATTTCCTGAATGAGTTCCCATCCTTTGCGGACCAGGTCAGCGGTAAGGGATTCAATATAATACGAACCGCCCAATGGATCAACGACGCGTGTGACATCGGTTTTCTTTTCAATAAATAGTTGCGTGTTGCGGGCAATGCGCGCCGAGAATTCCGTAGGAAGTGCGATGGCTTCATCCAGGGAATTCGTGTGCAGCGACTGCGTGCCTCCCAGTACCGCTGCGAGCGCCTCTACACAGGTACGCGTGATGTTATTGTAAGGATCCTGCTGCGTGAGACTCCAGCCGGAGGTCTGACAGTGCGTTCGCAACGCCATCGATTTCGGATTCTTCGGATTAAAACTGCGGACGATCCGCGACCACAACAGGCGGGCTGCACGCATTTTCGCGATCTCCACAAAGAAGTTCATCCCGATCCCCCAGAAGAAGGACAGCCGGGGGGCAAAATCATCAATCGCGATTCCCGCAGCGATACCCGTGCGAATATACTCGAGGCCATCGGACAGGGTATACGCAAGTTCAAGTTCTGCGGGCGCCCCAGCCTCGTGCATATGATAGCCGCTGATACTGATCGAATTGAACCGGGGCATATTGCGAGACGCATACGAAAATATGTCGGCTACAATGCGCATCGACGGCGCGGGCGGATATATATACGTGTTCCGCACCATGAACTCTTTCAGGATGTCATTCTGAATAGTGCCGCTGAGTTGCGCGGGTTTTACGCCCTGCTCTTCGGCTGCGACAATATAGAATGCAAGGATGGGTATCACGGCTCCGTTCATGGTCATGGACACCGACATCTTGTCCAGCGGTATCTGATCAAACAGGATCTTCATGTCGAGGACAGAATCGATGGCGACTCCCGCCTTTCCAACGTCTGCCATTACGCGCGGATGATCGGAATCGTATCCGCGATGAGTGGCGAGATCAAAGGCAACGGAAAGTCCGCGCTGACCGGCCGCGAGGTTGTCGCGATAAAACTGATTGCTTTGCCGGGCCGTGGAGAATCCCGCGTATTGCCTGATCGTCCAGGGCCTCATCGCATACATCGTCGCATACGGGCCGCGGAGAAACGGCGGGACACCCGCGGTAAACCCTTCGAGGAGCCCGCGACTTTCGCTCGACGGCATCTTTACCAAAGGATCGTTCTCAGGAGAAAACGCGTCGTAACGCATCGATGAAAAATCAGGTCGCCGCATGATCCTTTGATTTTTGCTGAAATAACTGCCAGGCTTTCTGTGCGATGTCGTTGGTGAGTGCGTCAAGAGCCCACGCTCCCATGAGCGGATCGCGTGCCTGGTCCAGGAAAGATTCTTCGCGAAGAATCGAGGATACATTTCTCGCCCAACGCGACGCGAACGGCGCCGTGCCTTGCTCTTCGACGGTAATGGAATCACAACCGCCCAGCACAGCGGCCATAGCGGCGAACGTTCCCTTCAGCATATTTTCGTGCGGGCCCAGGGAAAGATCGGCGATGGCTTCAGAGCGAGCATGAATGTGAAGGTCGTGAGGTGAATAATGGTCGATACCGTATGCACGGGATACCTGCCACCAAAGCATTCTCAGCGCGCGGAATTTTGCGCAGCACTGCAGAAAAGACGCATTCGCGGGAAGAGAAAAGGCGATGGAGCGAAAAACGCGACCGATGGAGGCACCGGCAGAAAAATTTTCGATTGCAATGACTCCCCGCATCAGCGCCTCGCTGATTTCTGCTGCAGGCGCACTTTCCGGAATAAGCAAGCCGAGCGCATAAAAATTTTCGCACTGCTCAAAATAGAATTTCAGTTCACTGCTTTTGGGAACAGATTCCCAAAACAGTGCACCATTCAACAATGCGGGGCCACTTTCTCCTGTCATGTGTTGCGGAAGCGCTTCGAGAAGCGTGCGCGAATTTTTTTCGGTCACGAAAAACTCGATGGAGCAATAAGGCCATTCGATGTTGTTAATCAAAGCCTTAACATCCGGAGCATCGACCGCTTGCACATCGAACCATACACCATCCGCGCCGTTCATCAGGTGATCCAAAGCCAGCGCATTCGCCATTTGCTCCGCAGAAACTTTTATTCGCGGGAGATTCCGCCATGTGCGTGTGTGTGAATCGTCTGCGGTCGCTCCCTTCCCTGACTGCAAGAAGCGCCTTTGCGCATCTTTTAGCGAATCATAATACGGCAAAAATGGAATTCCGTCTTTTCCTTGCCACAACAGGAATTCAAACGGTTCTTTTCCTCCGGTTTCCTGAACAGCCATCTTTTTCCAGTCTTCCTGAGAAGATCCAGGAAAAAACTTTTGCAATTCGCTGTCAAAAAAGTCGCCTTCCATTTTTTACAAAAAAATTCAACTCAATTTTAGTCAAGATTTCTTCCTCCAGTTGCGTTTCGCAGGAAAATAATCATACTAACTCTTTTTTCTAGAAAATCAAGAGGGCGGCGGCTTGTTTTCATATCGCCTTTTTTTACATCTTTGTCTCCCCTATCCCTGCAAGGGGACCTAAACTCCAAGAACTCAGAGGTAAAAAATGGAAGTAAGCTGCGGAACAGTATGGAACGATTGTCTCGAAGTAATTCGGATCCAGGTTGAAGAGGAAAACTTCAATACATGGTTTAAACCCATAAATCCGCTCCGCGTTGAAGGTGATGTGCTTACAATTCAGGTTCCGTCACAGTTCTTTTATGAATGGCTTGAAGATAATTATGTCGCCGAATTAAAAAAAGCGATCAGCACAGTGCTGGGACCGAACGGGAGACTTGAATACTCGGTCGTTGTAGACAGCGGAAACCAGCAAACCCCACCTGTTGCCGTCCATTATCCCGGTAACGGCAATGGAAGCAGGCGCACCGGTGTTCCGGCGTCCAGCGCATTCGGCAACGACGACTACTCGCCTTTTACCTTAAAAGCGCTCAATCCTCAGAATATAAATTCGCGGTTGAATCCCGCTTATTCATTTGACAACTTCGTAGAAGGCGATTGCAACAGGCTTGCACGTTCGGCAGGACTTGCCGTAGCCAAGAAGCCTGGCGTCACTTCGTTCAATCCGCTGATGCTTTATGGAGGCGTGGGTGTTGGAAAGACACACCTTGTTCAGGCCGTCGGTAATGAGATCAAGAACAACATGCCCTCGAAAATCGTGTTGTATGTCGATCAAAATGATTTCACTAACCAGTTTCTGAACGCGCTGCAAAATCACCGTCTTCAGGATTTTCAGAATTTTTATTTACAGGTGGATCTGTTGATCCTCGATGATGTACAATTCCTCGCGGGTCGGGAGAAAACGCAGGAAATGTTCTTCCATATCTTCAACCAGCTACATCAGTCTGGCAAACAGATCATCATGACCAGCGATTGCCCTCCTCGCGACCTGAAAGGTTTTCAGGAGCGGTTGCTGTCGCGTTTCAAGTGGGGATTAACCGCGGACCTCCAGGAACCGGACTTCGAGACCAAGCTCGCCATCATCAATCGCAAGATGCAGGCCGATGGTATCGAAATTCCGACAGAGGTGTCCGAATACCTCGCGTACAGCGTCGATACGAATCTGCGCGACATGGAAGGGGTGCTGAACTCCTTGATCTTCCACGCAACGCTGCTGAAAAAGGAAATCGATCTCGAACTCGCGAAAGAGGTATTGAAAAATATTATTAAAGAAATTCAATCCGACGTCAGCGTCGATTTTATACAGAAGACCGTTGCCGAATATTTCAAATGCGATCTCGATGCAATGAAAGGCAAAGTGAAAAAACGCGAGATCGTCATTCCGCGCCAGGTCGCAATGTACTTTTGCAAACGCTTTACGCAACTGACACTGGCTCTCATCGGCGAGAACTTCGGAGGTCGCGATCACAGCACAGTCATTCACGCACTGGAGTCGGTCGAAGACATGATGAAAACGGATTCGAACTTCAAGAGCTCCGTTGATGAGCTCGGAAAGAAGTTGAAATTGAGAGTTTCGTAGTGAGTAGTGAGTAGTGAGTAGTGAGTGTGGACCGTCGCGGAATAATCTCAAGCAAACCTGCCTGCCGAGGCTCAGCCCCGCGCGCCGGCAGGCAGGGGCGCAAAGCTCGCTACTAAATACCTCTTCATCATTTAGCGCGTGCGACTTCGGGGTGTTGCTGGATTTTGATAGACCATCACCGG
>JBIQIY010000014.1:66042-139385 GCA_044507775.1 Flammeovirgaceae bacterium
TTTTCAAAAAACCGTCATCCTGAGCCGTGTGTTGGATTGAAGGAGGGCAAAGGGCGAAGGACCCCCAAGAGCGTAGCATGTTCTACTCTTGACGATTCACGCCGTCGCGGAATAATCTCACGCAAACCTGCCGAGGCTCAGCCCCGCGCGCCGGCAGGCAGGGGCGCAAAGCTCGCTACTAAATACCTCTTCATCATTTAGCGCGTGCGACTTCGGGGTGTTGCTGGATTTTGATAGACCATCACCGGGGACCGCAAAGGAATTCCTCTTTTCAAAACCGTCATCCTGAGCCATGCGTTGGATTGAAGGAGGGCAAAGGGCGCAATTCCTCTTTTCAAAACCGTCATCCTGAGCCGTGTGTTGGATTGAAGGAAGGCAAAGGGCGAAGGACCCCCAAGAGCGTAGCATGTTCTACTCTTGACTATTCACGCGTCGCGAAATAATCTCACGCAAACCTGCCGAGGCTCAGCCCCACGCGCCGGCAGGCAGGGGCGCAAAGCGAACGCACTACCCGCGAAGAGCAGGCCGTCTCACGATTCACGTCTCACGTCTCACGATTCACGCACGTGCCTCCGCTCAACTTCCTGAAAGTAAGACAGGGCAACTTCGTATTATTGTTAGAACTTATTGGAAGATTTAATTATTACGACGATTTTCCAAAAACTTTCAGGAAGTTTCCCCTCTCACCACTCACCACTCACCACTCACTACCGAATCGAAAACGGAATCTCTATCTGCTGCCTCGACGCATTCACTCCATAAATCCTCCCCGTTCCGCGGTACTTTTCGAAAAAGTCGATCACCTCCTGCGGTTCCTTCACCCGTACCCGGTTGATGGCCACGATGGTAAAATTTTCAGGGATGCCCATCTGCTTCAGAATGCTTTTGTCCTGTATCCGGAAAACTTTCACCCCGTACTGGGTTGATTCCAAACTCGCGCCGAGGAACTTCGCCTCCACAATGTCACGGCGGATGATATCCGTAGTTCCATCGCGATTGACCAGCGTGACCGATGTGCTCAGCTGTTTGTTGTCGCGGAGGTAGTTGACCGTGATCTTGTCGCCGGGATAGTGATAGCTCAGCTCTTCTTCGAAAGCGCTTTGAGAATTCACGGTCACGTTGTTCAGCTGTGTGATCACATCGCCTGGCTTAAGGCCTGCTTTCATGGCAGGTCCTTCGCGATCCATTGCCTCCAGCAGCACACCGCGGTAATTTTCAACACGTGTATCGAGATCGTATTTCTTCGCGTTGGCGTAGTCGTACTCCACTACCCGACCGCCAAACACAGCGCGCTGCACAATTCCATATTTTACAAGGTCCGAGAACACTTTTCTCGCGATATCTACGGGCACCGCAAAAGCATAGCCCGTGTAGGAACCCGTTCTTGAGAGAATCGCAGTGTTGATGCCGACCAGCTCGCCCTTGCTGTTGACCAGCGCTCCACCTGAATTACCGGGATTAATCGCGGCATCCGTTTGAATGAACGACTCGATGGGAAATTTATCTTCGAGTATTCCGATCTTCCGTCCTTTGGCACTGACGATTCCCGCCGTCACGGTTGAGGCAAGAGAGAAAGGATTTCCTACGGCGATCACCCATTCGCCCACCTGCAGATCGCGTGTATTGCCAAGCGAAATGGCGGGCAGGTCCTTGCCTTCTATCTTGATCACGGCCAGGTCTGTGGACGGGTCGGTACCAATGAGCACCGCCGGATAGACGCGCTTGTTGTAGTTGACTTCAATGCGCTCCGCTGAGGCAACCACGTGATTGTTGGTGACAATGTATCCGTCTGGTGTAAAGATCACCCCGGAACCGCTGCTGACCTGAGTCTGCCGCCCCGGCGTTTCACCGAACACCCAATCCCACGTCGAATAGGTGACTCCTTGCGAGATGCTGTTGATGTACACAACGCTCGGGGTAGCTTTCGCCGCGGCATCGCTGAAGTCCACCGGTAGTGCGTGGGTTGAAGAAGGCGCCGGCAATGGCGCTGGCGCGTCCGGCGTCCGGGCGGCATAGTTCACCGTGTGAAAATCCGCAGCTGGCTTCTCTTTCACTGACATCGGTTCGACGAAAACCCGATAGCCGGTATAAGATCCTGCAAGACCTGACAAAAAGCCGATAATAATAACCCAAAGTGTCGTTTTCATGAGTATGTAACGTTCAAGACGAACAAAAGGAACAAATAATACTATACAGACCGGAGCAACCCAGTGCGATCCGTTTCAAAAGTTTTACCAAACCTAGACGATATTTTTAAAACGTCATCCATAAAATTGTGTTTCTTTGAGCGAGCTGAAATTGTCTCGCATAACACTTACAACCTACTTTTTCTGGTTATGGGCATCCGGTCGGTACTGGCAAAACCTTTCGCAGCATACGTTGCTTCGCAAACCCGGAAATGGTCGGGGGATCCATTCGCTTTTCAGCGAAGGATCTTTGACGAACTCATTCGCGCCGGTCGGTTGACGCGATTCGGACAGGATCACCACTTCGATTCCATCCGGACTTACGACGACTTCAAAAAAAACGTCCCGGTCCGCGACTACGAGGATCTGAAACCTTATATCCAGGAGGTTGTCAAGGGTAAACCCGACATCCTGTGGAAGGGCACGCCTGCGTACCTGGCAAAGACCTCCGGCACCACTTCCGGCACAAAGTACATCCCCATCACGAATGATTCAATACCCAACCACATCAATGGTGCGCGCAACGCGTTGCTAAGCTATGTGCACGAAACAGGGCGGGCCTCATTCCTGGACGGGGGACTCATCTTCCTTTCCGGAAGCCCGGAGCTGGAGGAGAAAAGCGGCATCAAAACGGGAAGGCTATCAGGAATTGTGAATCATCACGTGCCCGCTTACCTGAGAACCAATCAGAAACCCGGATATGAAACTAACTGCATTCCGGACTGGGAGGAAAAACTGGAGAAGATCATAGACGAAACCATCGGGCAAGATATGACCCTGATCTCCGGAATCCCACCATGGGTACAGATGTATTTTGACCGGATCCAGCAGCGCACAGGGAAGAAGATCAAGGACGTGTTCCCTAATTTTTCCATGTTCGTCTACGGCGGCGTGAACTTTGAACCGTACCGCGCCAAACTGTTTGAAACGATCGGCAAAAAGGTTGATTCAATCGAGACGTATCCGGCGTCCGAAGGATTTATCGCATACCAGGATTCGCAACACGAAGAAGGACTTCTGCTCTTGCTCAACAGCGGTATATTCTTTGAATTCATTCCTGCCGAAGAATTTTACAATGACAATCCGACGCGGTTGAACATAGAAGGCGTTTTGCCGGGAAAAAATTATGCGGTCGTGATCAACAGCAATGCAGGGCTCTGGGGTTATTCCATTGGCGATACCGTGCGCTTCGTGTCTACCAACCCGTATCGCATCGTCGTAACGGGCCGGATCAAGCATTTTATCTCCGCGTTCGGCGAACACGTCATCGGAGAGGAAGTTGAGCAGGCGATGAAACACACGATGCGGAAATTTCCCGAGGTGGAGCTCGTCGAGTTTACGGTCGCGCCCCGCGTCACGGTCGAGGAAGGTCTTCCTCATCACGAGTGGCTTATTGAATTTTCAAGGCCTCCTGCAAATGCCGACGCGTTCGCCCTCGAGCTTGACAACCAACTGCGAAGCCTCAACGTGTACTACGACGACCTCATCCGGGGGAGCATTCTCAGGACGCTGCGTATTACAAGTTTACGGGAGGGCATCTTTATCGACTACATGCGATCGCAGGGCAAACTCGGAGGACAGAACAAAGTGCCACGTCTTTCGAACGACCGGAGAATCGCCGATGAACTGCACAATCTCATGCAGGCCCGTTAAGGGCATAAGAAATAATGGACGTATGCCCATAGGGACATCGACAAAAAAGAGGTAACTTTCGGTATATTGTCCATGCGCAGGATCTATTCTCTTTTTCCGGTCATCGTCTACTCCTTTCCTGTTCAATTGCTGCTGAACAATGTAAAGCGCAATCACGTGCTCCTTCTCTGCTGGATTATCTTATTTACGATGATTACCGGCGCCTTCGGAAAGTACCTCGGCATCCCCTATCTCTTTCTCGACCCGGAGTACCTGAACAAAGTCAATTTTATGGGGTTCTTCATCATGGGCCTGTGCACGGCGGGGTTCACGATGGCATTTCATATTACCTGCTACATCAACGACGGCCACCGTTTCACCTTTCTGGGCACGCTGTCTCGTCCGTTCTCGAAATTCTGTCTTAACAATGGCGTGATCCCGGCTGTCTTCTTCGGCGTTTATATCTTTCAGATCGTCGGGTTCCAGATCAACAACGAGTATGCGTCCGACTGGTCGTTATACTCGAATCTGGGCGGGCTGCTTTCCGGATACCTGATCATGACCATAGCCTTCTTCGTGTACTTCTGGTTTACAAACAAGGACATTTTCAAGTACGTAGTTTGTCGCATCGACGAAAAAATCAAGCACAACGTCAAGGTTACACGCGCTAGTGCCATGAAAAAACTGGACATCGCCCGCAAGAAGCAGATCCGGGTAGACAACTACATGGACTATGATCTCAAATTCAGGAAAGTGGAAGAGAATCGTTTCTACGATCGGGCGACGATCCTGCAGGTTTTCGACCAGAACCATTTCAACCTGGTGGTGATTGAGCTGTTCATCTTCGCAACGGTGCTCGTGCTGGGCGTTTTCAAGGATTATCCCGCATTTCAGCTGCCTGCCGCCGCAAGCTTCATGATCTTCCTCACCATTTTTGTGATGATCGCCGGCGCCTTCTCCTACTGGTTCGGAAACTGGTCCGCCACGATCGCGCTGATTCTTTTCCTGTTCATCAACTTCCTCGTGGGCAAAGACTACTTCGCCAAACAATACAAGGCGTTCGGACTCGATTACAATGCGCCCAAGCCCGAGTATTCAATAGATGCGCTTAGAATTCTCAATGACAGCGCCGCCATCGCGGAAGACAAAGCACGGACTTTGCCGATGCTGGAGAACTGGCGGAGGAAGTTTCCCGGCCAAAAGCCGAAGATGGTATTCCTATGCGCGAGTGGAGGAGGCAAGCGCGCGGCCCTATGGACGTTCAACGCACTGCAAACTGCCGACAGCCTCACCGGCGGAAAGCTCATGGAAAACAGCATACTGATTACAGGGGCTTCGGGAGGACTGATTGGGGCGAGCTACTTCCGCGAACTTAAACTGCGGGAAAAAATGGGAGAAGGCATAAACCCCTATTCACCTGCATATCGGGCAAAAATCTCCACCGACAATCTGAATCCACTTATCTTCAGCCTCCTTGCCAATGACCTGTTTGTCGGCTTTACACGATTTGAATACGCCGGCAATTATTATCTCAAAGACCGGGCGTACACCTTCGAGCAGCAACTTAACTATATCACGGATGGGCTAATGGACAGACCCATTACCGCTTACGACTCCCTGGAAATGAAGTCCGTGATTCCGATGGTAGTCCTCAGCCCAACCATCGTAAACGACGGCCGCAAACTCTACATCGCCTCGCGTCCCGTGTCCTTTCTCAACTATGAGCTGATGAACTATTCCGGGTACTCCGCACCTAAATTCAGCGGAGTAGACTTCCACCGGCTTTTCGCGAACAACGGCGCCGATCAACTCCGATTTTTATCGGGCCTCCGCATGTGTGCCACGTTCCCTTATATCACGCCGAACACGACCTTGCCATCCAATCCGGCGTTGTATATAATGGATGCAGGCATTTCTGACAACTTTGGTCTAAGCGATGCAATCCGGTTCCTGTACGCCTACCGGGAATGGATTCAGGAAAACACTTCGGGAGTGGTTTTTGTCTCGATCCGCGATTCGCCCAAGCTCGCTGAAATCCCGGAACGCAAAGGCCAGACGCTGATCGATGCATTTACCCAGCCCATCTCGAGCGTGTATAACAACTTTGAAAATTTCCAGGACATCACAAGCGATCTGCTTATCGGCTACTCCACTTCCTGGTTCGACAATTCTATTGACCGTGTCGATATCCAATACCGGGCGGATTCTTATGTACCCATCCTTCAGAAAATGGACAGCATCCGAAAGAACAACGCACGGGCATCTCTCAGCTGGCGTCTTACAACGCGCGAAAAACAGAGTCTCATCGACAATATGAATTCCGAACAGAACCGCGAAGCCATGGAACGTCTGAAAGCGCTCCTTCAATGACCGCACTGCATCGGGTGGCATAATATTTAATATTGACTCTTCCTGCTTCGGGTTGGCCAGACAGATGCCAGGCATTTAGTAAAACAACATCACAAACCAATTTTCAAGACCATAGTTTGCGACCGAACGATCAACTTTTCCTCACGCTGGAGCTCATCAAGCTTGAAAGGCAAGCGGACCTCGAGCAATACCGGCAGAAAATATTGCTGCGGTCTCTTCAGCAACGAACGAAAGAAGGCTCGACCTGGTATCCTGTCGCACTGAAACGCGACTACATTGGCACAGGAGAACGACCCATCATCGAAGTAGAGCGGACCAATCACCTGGAGGAACCTCACGCCTTTCAGAGCGGAAAGGTCGTAAGTGTATTTTCCAATGCCACCGGCAAGCCGGAGAAAGAGCATGTAAACGGCGTCATCAACTACGTGCGTGAAAATACGATGGTCATCACACTCAATGGCGACGACTCGCCCGAATGGATTGATGATGGTCTGCTTGGGGTAGACGTCATGTTCGATGAAATGAGTTATCGCGAAATGGAGTTCGCACTCAAGACGGTTATCGAGGCGGATGACAACCGCGTCGCCGAGCTCAAAAATATATTACTCGGATCGGCCGCGGCGGGAAGCGTAGAAAAGAAGATTGCTTTTGATTCGCTGAACATCCTGAACGACAGCCAGCAGTCGGCGCTGAGGAAGGCAATCGAAAGCACGGACGTCGCATTCATTCATGGACCACCGGGCACGGGAAAGACCACCACGCTCGTACAGGCGATCCGCCAAACGATCCGGGAAGAGAAGCAGGTGCTGGTCTGCGCGCCCAGCAACGCGGCAGTCGACCTTCTCGTCGACAAACTTACCGAACAGGGACTGCAGGCATTGCGCATCGGGCATCCGGCTCGCGTCACCGAGCAATCGCTGAGCAAAACACTGGACCACCGAATCGCCGCTCACCCGAACTATAAAGAACTACGGAACATGCGAAAGCAGATGGAACAAGTTCGCGCTGCGGCTTTTAAATACAAGCGCAAGTTCGGATACCACGAAAAACAACAACGTCGGCTGCTCATGCAGGAAGTGAAAGTGCTGAAGGCAGACGCCGACCTCCTGGAATTCTATATTATCAATGACCTCCTGCAGACAATGGATGCTATTTGTTGCACGCTGGTCGGCGCGTCTCATCCGGTCATGCGCGGGAAGAAATTCCAAACGGTCTTCATTGACGAAGCGGGTCAGTCACTGGAGCCTGCTTGCTGGATACCGCTGTTGCGCGCACAACGTGTGATCTTCGCCGGCGATCACCAGCAACTCCCTCCTACGATCAAGTCACAGGAGGCAGCGAAACGAGGTCTCGCCAGGACATTGTTCGAAAAAGGAATTGAACATCATCCCCAACAGGTATCCATGCTGCAAGTCCAGTACCGGATGCACGCAAAGATCATGGAGTTTCCATCCCGGTATTTTTACGACGACAATCTCGTTGCGCACGATTCTGTCAGGTCAGCACTTCTTCGACCCGACCAGGCTCCGGTTCTGTTTATCGACACGGCAGGATGTGGTTTCCAGGAAGTGCAGGATCCCGAGACGCTGAGCCGAAGGAACGGCGAGGAAGGAGCGCTTGTCATCCGCCAGGTCGAAGCCCTCATCGAAGATATCGGTGTCGAAAGCTGGATCGCTGAACGAATTACAATGGGAATCATAACACCTTACAGCGCTCAGGTCGATGAACTCCGCAAGCTGGCAGAAGCATCCACGGTCATGGCGCGGGTTTACAGTTCTGTTACGATCAACACGGTCGACGCTTTTCAGGGACAGGAACGGGATGTCATTGTAATCAGCTTTGTAAGAAGCAATGACAAAGGAGAAGTGGGATTTCTGGCAGACATCCGCAGAACTAACGTCGCGATGACCCGCGCCAGGAAGAAATTGGTCCTGGTTGGAGACAGCGCAACCTTAAGCTCCCACCCTTTTTATCTTGCGCTGCTCGAGTTTGTGCAAACAGAGGAATTTTATAAGAGCGCATTTGAGTTGACTTGACGTTCCAGATTCAGTTTCTTTAGGGCTGACCTGATCATGACATTTGCTGAAAAAGTACTGAGGTTTTATCGCGGCCTGAAGATCGAAGACGCCCTGCCCGCGGGAGTCGGGGTGATGAATCCTTACGCAGATGCGGCGTCCATGGAAGTCTGCAGGAAATTCTATACGAAATTCTACAACGACCGTGAAAAGCGCGTTCTGATCGTGGGCATCAACCCGGGGCGATATGGCGCAGGTATTACGGGAATTCCATTTACCGATCCTATCAAACTGGAGTCCGCCTTTGGAATCAATAACACCCTGCAGAAGAAACCCGAGTTGTCCGCGGAGTTTATTCATAAAATGATTGCAGCCTTCGGCGGTTACGAAAAATTCTTCTCTGCGTTCTTCATAAACTCGGTTTCTCCCCTGGGATTCGTTTACGCCGGAAAGAACCTGAACTACTACGACACACCTGCGTTGAAAAAAGCGCTTGACCCTTTTGTCCGAAAAAGTATCCGCGGGCTGTTGAATCTCGGGCTCCGACGGGAAGTGGCTTTCTGCCTGGGAGAAGGAACGAACTACCGCCACCTTGCAGGACTTAACGCGGAGGAAAAGTGGTTTGATGAGATCATCCCCCTCGCTCATCCCAGGTTCATCATGCAATACAGAAGGAAGCTGGTCTCCAATTACATCGAGGACTACCTGAGCAAGTTGACCCAGGCGCTTGACATATCCGGCTAAAGGATTGCTCACTTTTTCTTCACGCCACGTACGGCCTGGGCGGTCCAGGGATCTTCGGGCCAGGAGTGTTTCGGGTAACGGGAACGAAGCTCCTTCCTCACTTCGGCATAGGTCGTACTCCAGAAACTTCTGAGATCCTGCGTGACCTGTACCGGTTTATACCCGGGCGAGAGAAGGTGCATGAGAACGCGGGTCCTTCCTTCATTTACCGACGGCGTCTCGAGCAGGCCGAACACTTCCTGGAGTCTTACCTCCATCACGGGCGGGCGACCATCGGGAAAATATTGCAACCGGATCTGAGAGCCACTTGGCACGGGCAGCCGGGCCGGCGCGAGCTCGGCAAACCGCGGGTGAAGGTCCCATGGGAGCATCGAGGCCAGAATTGTATTTAGGTCGAGCCGGAGCAGGTCACTGCGTTTATAGATGGATCCGAGAAAGGGCGCCAACCATTCTTCCGGTGTTTGGACGAGATTTTCGTCGCTTACGTCAGGCCACGGTTCCGTCGGGCGCCATTTGCGAAGGCTGAGTACCCGCGATTGCCAGGCCCTCTCTTCATCACCCCATCCCAGGAATGAAAGTCCCTTCTCGCGGATGGCGCTGCAGAGTACGGGAATTGTTTTTTCCTCCGCAATTCTGCTCATCGGCCGGGATGTTACAACCAGATTCCCCAATCTTCTCTCGTGGGCGCCGGTCACCATTTCTCGCTCATCATCCCAGGAAACGATCTCCTGAGCAGTCGCCCTTTCCAACAGTTCGTCTTCATTGACAGGGGCCGCCAGAAAAATTCTTCCTTCGCTGTTTCCTGCGTCGAGGTGGGCGATCGCCAACCAGGGATCACGATGCAGCGGGTCGTGGTCCGGCAGACGGGCGATCCTTCCGTTCATCATCTTATAGCGTTCGCTGTGCGTCTGCACCTGGCGGGCAACGCGTTCTGGATACGCTGCCATGATCAGCTTTCCAACATCGGTATCCGCTACGAGGCCGTTGTCCTCCGGTATATTAAAGAGTTGTCGCCATGAGCGCGCTACCCGCTCGATCCGTTCCACGAAGGATTTCTCAGCGGAGACCCGCTCGCCTTTTCGCCACCTTCTCATCAGTTCCACGCGAAGGGAGACATCTGCGCCGGATCCACGTGGCATCGGATCGCGTTCTTCAAGAAGTGACGCAACGTCTGTTGCGAGGGGCAGCTCCAACGCACCCCCTGCATATTTTGCCTCCAGCAACATGTGCGCGATCCGCGGGTGAGTGGGCAACGAGAGCATTTCACGTCCGCGCTCCGTAATCGACTTCTCGTCGATAGCGCCCAGGTTTTTCAACAGGTCAAGAGCCTGGTTCACGGCCCCGGTGGGTGGAGGAGTTACCCAGGTAAGTACATTTATATCCCGGATACCCCATTGGCTCAGTTCAAGAAGAAGGGAGGCGAGATCGGCGTCGAGGATTTCCGGATTTCTATTAGCCACCAGGTTGACATGGGACGATTGACTCCACAGTCTGTAACAAATGCCAGGGCCGAGGCGTCCTGCCCGGCCGGCGCGCTGGTCTGCGGCGTCGGCGGTCACGCGAACTGTTTCCAAACGCGTCAACCCACTGCGCGGATCGAAGCGCGGCACACGCGCATAACCGCTATCGACTACCACTGACACACCCTCGATGGTCAACGACGTCTCCGCGAGCGAGGTGGCGAGGACGACTTTCCGACGCCCCTGAGCATCCGGAAGGATCGCCTCTTGTTGTTTTTTGAAATTCAGATCGCCGTACAGCGGATACAATACGACAGGAAGGTTTTCCGACTCGAGGAGTTCCGCGGTCCTTCGGATTTCGGCGGTGCCGGGCAGGAACACAAGGATATCCCCCTGCGTTTCGCGGACGGCAGTGCGCACCACGCGGCTCACCTCACTTGCAATCGGCATCCGGTCATTCACGGGCGTATAGCGCATGGAAACCGGATATTGTCGGCCGGAACTCCGCACGATGGGCGCCTTCAATATTTCCGACAACCGGTCACCGTCTAGCGTCGCAGACATTATAAGAATACGAAGATCGCTTCGAAGTACTTGTTGCACCTGCAGGCTCAGCGCCAGCGCGAGATCGGCATGAAGGCTTCTCTCATGATACTCGTCGAAGATTAGAAGTCCCACGCCCTCGAGTGAGTTGTCCTGCTGAATGAAACGCGTGAGTATACCTTCGGTCACTACCTCAAGGCGCGTATTCTTTCCGACACGCGATTCGAAGCGGACCCGGTATCCAATGGACTGACCGATTTCCTCCTCCGATAGTTCCGCCATGCGCATAGCCACTGAGCGCGCGGCTAGACGTCGGGGCTCAAGCAAGATCACTTTCCCGTTTTCGAGCCATGATTCACCGAGCAGTTTAAGGGGCAGCACCGTTGACTTTCCGGCGCCGGGAGGAGCCTCGAGGATAACCACCGGATGATGCGCCAGCTTCTCTTTTAATTCTGCCAGGATGGAAAGCACCGGATAGGACATCGGGCAAAAGTACAATCGATAGGCGAAAACAGATCAATCAAAGTTCCCGGGCGGGCAAAGAAAAAGGCAGCCCGGGGGCTGCCTATGATCAGATGCTGTTGACAATATTATTCCTCCAGCACATCCCGTTGAGTACTGCGACCAAGATTTCCGTCTCCTAATCCCTCATCTTCATCCTCGTCCGTTTCGCTGTAGGCCAATGAACCCTGTGTCTTTCCCGAAGATTCAAGGCTATCTTCATCCTCCAGCGAATCCAGATCTTTTTCGTCAGCATCGTTCTCACGTATAATATCCTTCTGCTCAGCATCCTCTTCATTCCCTGCTGCGCGGTGGCCTTTTACGTTTCTCGATGCCTTTCCGCCCATACTGGATATTTCTTTTAATTTATTCTTGTCCATGGAGGCAAATCCACGGTTGGAAGTCTTGTTACCACGCGCAGATGCGCGGCCTCCCTGACTCGCTATTCGCCTTTTTTGCTCCTCATTCATGGAGGCAAAACCTTTCGTCCCACCACTTCGCCCCTTCGTTGCCATTTCCATTTCCTTTCCCGCTGACTTTTCGCACGATGAGTGTTTAAACAATATTATGCCAGTCCCCTGTGGGTCACCTACATAGGGTTCATGCGGAGTTTCATCTACAGAAACGGCCGTTTGCCGGCTTGTTCCAAACACGGGCGCATTCGGGCAAACGTCGTGCATACAGAACGCGGGAAAACAAAATGTCCCGGCTAGCCGGGACATTTAGTCTAAATCATGTTGTTCTGGTAATCGAAGAATTACCGCTCGCGGTTCTCGCCGGAAGGAGTTCCCTGGTTCCCCTGATTAGACGGGTTGTTCTGATTCTCCTGGTTCATTCTATTCTGTTGAGCAGCGTTCCTGCGGTTTTGTCCGCTGGCTTCTCCGCCTTTCCTACCTATCTCAGCCATATGAGCACGATTCATACTTACAGCTTCTCCTCCCTTCCTAGCAATCGCACGTTGCTGCTCTTGGTTCATCGAAGCGAAACCACGATTAGAGGTTCCGCCCTGTCCTTGACTTTTTCTTTGTGCCATAGTTATTGATTTATTGAACATTATTTCACTCTCGAGGTTTTAAACAAAAAATAATATGCCCGCTGATTCTCCGGTATGTTAGCGCTTTCAGGTGGCAAGTTTCCATTTATTCCTCCTTCTCTCTTAAAGACAAATCATAGCTGGAAAAGATTCCAACCGTATACCATACTACTGGAAAATACTCGCGTTTTTACCTTCCGAGAAGACGAAGGTGGTATGCAGTGATCACAACCGATATTTGTTTAACGTCAGAACGCGGAACTATTGTGGAATGCGCGTTGAAAATTTCCGATGTTTCATTGGGGGAAGAAAATATACAAATGGACCATGACTTTATTATCAACGTCACGAATGAGAAAAAATGTACATAGCAACACCGTGGTAAAGACGGGAAAATGGAGGGTAACTCGCTAAAACAATCCTCTCAATTCATTTTCTTCGACACCAACCTTCACGTTCATGCATCGGCAATGAAGAGCTTTTCCGACAAAAGACAAAAATCATAGACCAATGACAATAGCTATCGTTGAATATTTCATACTTGAAAATCGCTCTTGTGATGATCCCTCATCACTTTAAGAATGAACTGGGTTAAACTGACCCGATGCCCGGGACCCGACCCTCTCACGGAAGCGGCTGTTCTATGCAATAGAACATTCCGTCGGCACCGGCAATTGGCATAAGAATTTAAATACGGCTGGTGAGTGTGAAATGTGTTCGCTGTTGTTACTAATCATTGTTTTATGAGGTCAATTATTTTCAAGGCTGCGTGCATCGCAGTCCTCCTGAGCGGCCCCGGAAGGGCGTGTTCGCAAAGTTATTATGTGGTGGTGGGTGCGTTTGCATCGAAGGATGATGCAAGCGAGTTCAAAGGTTATCTTCCAACTCAGGTACTGGATACGTCGTACTCCGTTTCTGAAAACGAGAACCTGTTGCACTTTTACGTTTTGAAAACTTCTGACAAGGAAAGCGCTATTTCAAGATCAGCCGATCTCGGCAAAATAGTTCGCGCGTGGCAGGATGAACAAAAGTTCACGCGTCCTGCCAGCCCGGAAGAAACGATCAAGGGAAGTATTGCGCTCGCGTCTTCGGCTCCCGAAAAAGAGACGGAAACTATGGAAGGCTCATCCGCCAGTGCTTCTGCATCTTCCAGTATGGCGCGCACCGCTGACGGGGCGCCCCGACCCGCGGGAAGGTACTTCAAGTTCCTGATCGAAAATCCGGAGGGGGAACCGGTCAACGCAGCGCTTCATCATGTGGACTTCGCTAACGGACGCGAGGTTGCCACCTACAAATCGAACACGTTCGTAAATCCGTCAGCACAAAGCGAACCGATGGCCGTGGTGTGCGACCTGGTCGGCTATAAGGAAATTCAGAAATACATCGATTATTCGAATCCTTCGGCCTATGTTGAGGAAGCATATCTCGATGCGGATGGCACTTGGGTGATCCCATACAAGCTCGAACCGGTCGAAGCCGGTGATGTATCCGTCATGTACAATGTGTCCTTCTACAAGGATGCTGCCCTCATGCGCAAGCCTTCGCAGGCGGACCTCGATCAACTGGCCGCGATCATGCAAAGCAATCCATACTATGAGATCACCATCCACTCCTACTGCAACGGACGCAACCGCCGCGAGATACTTGCACCGGGCAGCAACAGCAGAAACTACTTCGACGCCGACGGGGCCGTGCGCGTAAAAGGGACGGCCCGGGATCTTACGATGCTGCGCGCGAAAGCGATCAAAGCTTACCTCATGGACAAGGGCATCGATCCGGCACGGATAGACGTCTTCCCTTGGGGAGCAACGGACATGATCGTCAAAGCGGATGACCCCAATTCATCCATTAACGATAGAATAGAGATAGAATTTACAAGAGACTAGCCTCCTGACAATGTCAGGCGAGCATCGGCAAGTGAGTGTGGGCCGGTGGGATCATCGTGAGAGTGCATTTGGGACTGACGTGTGTGTGAAGATTGGCCCTCTCATCAGATCGACTTTCGGCCCACTTCTCACGGGCGGTGTTTCTTCGCAGAACAAGAGCACCGTGCTTTCAGAGAACAAGCTTATTCGCGTCCATCCTTTTTTTTCTGACCATACAATAGTCCGGCTTTCGCGCGGTTGAGCAGGTCGATAGACCGCTTGATCCTGCTGTCCACGTTCTTGACAGACGTGACATAATGTATCAATCCTCTCTTGTATCCAAGGGTCAACTTATCCCAGGCTTCCTTCGCGGCATCATCCTGTGCCAGTACTGCTTCGAGCTCCTCCGGAATGTGGAGTTTGTCGGGATTCACGATCCTGAATTTCACCCGTACACGATCACCGATTTTGATGCGGGCGGCTCTTCGCAGAGGTGCGCTCACGGAAAAATAACGCGCACCATCTTTCCGGTGCTGCACGGCCAGAGCAAACGGCGCATCATTGAAGGTGCCCTCGACGCGAATCCGTCCGGCGGGCAACTTCCCAATCGTCTCTTTGGGAAGGAAAATGACAGTCTTGACGAGGAGGCCTTCAATTTCCGACAAGGGGACTACAAATTGAAAAGCTTTGCTTCCCGGTGGCATAACGTCAATTATTTTATCAAAGATGGAGAATATTGCGTACTTTTTTGCGGCACCGACAACGAATCCTCCGTGAACATCCTCATTTGCCCCGATAAATTCAAGGGATCGCTGACCGCGCGTGAGGCGTGTACAGCCATTGCAGACGGAGTCTGTGCCATCGATCCGAACGTGAAGATCAATACCGTTCCTTTGGCGGACGGTGGTGAAGGGACGTGTTCGCTTCTTACCGAATGGCACGGAGGTAAGCACATTACCATTCCTGTTAATGGACCGTTGTTTGCGGAAGTGATGGCGCGCTACGGAATTTCAAATGACGGAAGCACCGCATTTATTGAAATGGCGGAAGCATCCGGACTCATGCTGCTGGAGCCGGGCGAGCGAAATCCCCTCCATACCACTACACTTGGAACTGGCGAACTGATCTCAGATGCGCTTGCCCGCGGCGCCACCAATATTATCCTGGGAGTTGGTGGTAGTGCTACCAACGACGCGGGTATCGGAATGGCAGCGGCACTTGGATATATTTTCCTCAATACGAAGGGCGAAGTTCTCAGGCCCGTTGGAAAGAACCTGGTTCACATCCACAGCATTCTCATCGACAAGGTACATCCCGCCTTGTTGAAATCATCATTTACTGCATTGTGTGACGTAACAAATCCATTGTATGGTCCCGATGGCGCCGCGTTCGTATATGGCCCGCAAAAAGGCGCGGATAAATCTGCTGTCGCCTTACTCGATCGCGGGTTGCAGAACTTCGAAAAAGTTGCGGCCCGGGAGTTGAGAGAGGCCGCAGACTTTCCCGGCGCCGGCGCCGCGGGTGGGTTGGGCGCAGGCGCAAAGGTCTTCCTTCACGCATCTGTGCGGAACGGTGTCGGATTTGTGATCGAAAGCACGGACCTTGTCAACCGAATTCATGAGGCTGACATCGTCATCACCGGCGAAGGGAAAATCGATAGACAGACGTTTTCAGGGAAAGTAGTTTCAGAAGTTGCACGTCACGCGCGCAAGGCAGGAAAACCGGTCGTGGCAGTCTGCGGCGTATGCGAGTTGTCAGATAACGAACTGCTAAGGAACGGCATTCATGAGACGGTCGTCCTCGCCAGTGGAAACACGTCCCCTGAAGAGGCCATGAACCGCGCTTCCGCGTGCATCCGCGAACGCATTGGCCAGCGCCTCGACAACCTCAGCCAGCTTCTAAATTGATGCCGAGATTGTATTTGACTGTATTAAGTATTTATTTAGTAAAATTATAAGCATCACTTTAGCATGAACAGGGTATCCATCGGAAGCTTCGAAGAATTTGAACAATACGTAGGCAAACCAATCGGAGTTTCCGATTATCTGAAGATTGAACAGTCCATGATCAACCAGTTTGCCGATGCGACCCTGGATCATCAGTGGATACACATCGATACCGCGCGCGCCGCAACGGAAAGTCCATTCGGCAAAACGATTGCGCACGGTTACCTGGCCCTGTCACTCGTGCCGCACCTCTGGGATCAGATCGCCGAGATTCACAACATAAAAATGCTGATCAACTACGGGATCGACAAACTGAAATTCAACCAGCCTGTTGTCGTAGATAGTGAAGTTCGATTGAAGGTGAAGCTCGCCTCTCTTACAAATCTCCGTGGCATTACCAAGGCCGAACTCGACGCCGAACTTGAAATAAAAGACAATCCAAAGCCTGCGTTCACCGCCACGGTTGTCCTCCTGTACCATTTCAACTGAGCGCCTGAAGCAGTAAGTATAAAAAAAAACCTCCGGCTTTCGGCCGGAGGTTCACAAATAGATAACCGCCCATCATGGGTTGGTATTGTTGTTATCTTTAACCAGCTTTTGAATTCGCTCGGCTTCCTGCAGATGGTGACGCAAAGCCGCCACTTTAGAGGATGCCCACGACTTCAACTCCGGATCGTTTCCATCCTGTGCCTCGTCTTCGAATTCGTCAATGTCGTCCCGATGATCCCGGACCATCAGGTCTATATAATCCCGGTCAAAGTCGGCACCGGTCTTGCCGCGCAGATCTTCAACTTTTCTCTGATGTTCGTTTCCCATAACGGTCGGCAGGGTGATGTTTTTTTGCTGCGCCAGTGCCTTCAACTCGTTATTGGCCTTGGTATGATCATCGACCATCATCTGACCAAATTTCTTCACTTCGGGTGATGAGGCCTTTGACACCGCCAGAGTTCCCAACTCGACCTCCAGCATTCCTCCGTCGGCGGCCTCCACTGCAAATTCAGCATCGTCCTCAGCCTTGTTTGAGACCGTTTCCTCGTTCTGGTCTTCCGCCATTTCCGTGCTGTCCTTGCGGGTATCGCCGCAGGACGTCCATGCAAGCATAGTTGCCGACATCACAAACCATAAAATACTCCTTTTCATTTTTTTGTGTTTAGTTTTTCAAAGTTCTTTCGCGCACATTTTATCGCCGCGCAGAAATAGCCGTGTAAAAGTTTATGCCCGAAATTTCCTGTGAACCGGCTGTCGCCCGATCCATCCGCCTTTCATGTATGATGGTGCTGGATTGCCGTTGGATTGCTAGTTTTGACGAACTAACCTGCTAGAACTGCAGCCAAAAAACAACGAAGCAGCATGAATCGCCGTGATTTCATTTCGACCACCGCCGTGGCAACCGCGGCTATCAGCCTCAGCGGGACTTCTCTCCTGGCGGCACCCCGGAAAAATCCCCTACCTCGCTGGAAAGGATTTAACCTCCTCGACTTCTTTTCACCCGATCCGGCACATTCACGGCCTCAAACCAGTGAAGACAACTTCCGCTGGATGCGGGATTGGGGGTTCGACTTTGTGCGGATACCCATGGCCTATCCGTACTACCTCGATATTGATCACAATAAGAACATTGTTCCGGAAGACTTATATAAGATCAAGGAAGAAAATGTTGATCGAATCGATCAACTGGTGGCGCTGGCTCACAAATACGGCATGCACGTAAGCCTGAACCTCCACCGTGCACCGGGCTATTGCATCAATGCCGGATTCCACGAGCCGTACAATCTGTGGCAGGACGCTGAGGCTCTCGACGCGTTTTGTTTTCATTGGAACATGTGGGCGAAACGTTACAAAAACGTCTCCTCGAAGAAAATAAGCTTCGACCTGCTCAACGAACCGAGTCTTCGCGAAGACATGAACGACCAACACTCGAAGCGCAGCGCTGTACCGGGAGAGTTATATCGGAAACTTGCAGTTGCCGCGTCGAACGCGATCAGGAAGGAAAATCCGAAACACATGATCATCGCTGATGGAAACAATGTGGGCAACACCGTTATACCGGAAATCACCGACCTGGATATAGCGCAAAGTTGCAGGGGCTACAACCCGGGCATTATATCGCATTACAAAGCTCCTTGGGCAAACAAGGATCCCGATTCGCTGCCGGAACCGAAGTGGCCGGGACAGGTCGGTGACCGCTATCTCAGCCGGGCCATACTCGAGGAGTACTACAAACCGTGGATCGATCTTTCAAAATCCGGGGTCGGCGTGCACTGCGGCGAATGCGGATGCTGGAATAAAACACCACATGGCGTTTTCCTCGCGTGGTTTAACGATGTGCTCGATATCCTGACAGAAAATAAGATCGGCTACGCGTTATGGGAATTCGCGGGATCGTTCGGGGTCGTGGATTCAGGAAGAACGGATGTCGCCTATGAAGACTGGCACGGCCACAAGCTCGACAGGAAGCTATTGACGCTGTTACAGAAATATTGAGAGTGGGTGAGAAAAGGTAGACTGCATCTACTCAACGCCCTCCACGAGAATCATTTGCGTTACGGATGCTGATTGCCTCAGCGCTTTCGCAGGAGCATAGCCCTCCGAGGACCACCATGCCCTCGCCTTTTGCGCCGAAGGGAACTCCAGAACTACCACCCTGCCGGGCTTCCAGGAACCCTCCAGTGTTTCAGCCTGGCCACCCCGCACGAGAAATTTTCCGTCATACGGCAACAGCGATGCGGGAGTAAGCTTCTTGTAGTCCTCGTACCGGGTCGGATCCGTAATCTTTACGTCGACGATAATATAGGTTTTCATACGCAACGGGTTTGCTCCTCTCGTCTTAAAAATAAGGAGAAGGTCATTCGATACAAAATGGCTGCGATCGGCGCGGTCTCAGAAAAGAATCATGTAGAGCAGAAAGCACAAAGCCAGCAGGATTGCCGCCCATTTAAGACCCCCTTTTTTCGGAGGAAATTCGTAATTACATACAGGACACCGCTTGCTGTCGCTGTTTATTTCCATCGCGCAGGAAGGACACTCTTTCTTTTTCATTGGCCGATTCGGTAACAAAGGGCATTCGGCACAAAGATCGAAATAAAAAACCGCGTGTCATAACCTCGTAGCCGGAAAATCGGCCCTGGAAATTCGAGCTTCAGCCCTATCGGCGGCATGAGTTGCCGTTTTGCCGACCGGCCATATAACCGCTCGGATATTCAAAAGCGACGTCTTTTGAGCAACCTTTTCTAAATGAAAAAAACTGTTTTACATTCCCTTTATTCCTAACTTGAACCATTAAGAAAAATCCAGAGCCTTTATGAAAGTACACGTAAACACCGACAAGAATATTGAAGGAAGTGCCCGCCTGACTGCCTATTTCACTGACACGCTACAGGGTGCGTTGGCTCGATTCGAGGATCAGATCACGCGCGTAGAGGTTCACCTCAGCGACCAGAACGCAGAGAAAGGGGGTAGTGATGATAAGCGCTGCCTGCTCGAGGCGAGGTTGAAAGGCACGCAGCCGATCGTTGTTTCCCACAACGCCGAAAACCTGGACTTCGCCCTAAGCGGAGCAATCGACAAACTGGTGCGAAGCCTCGAAACCACAATCGAGAAAAGCAGGCGCCGTTGAGAATCGCGAAGTCAGACATCGGGCTTCCTGCGCCATTTCTTTTTTTCCGAAACGACTTTCTTCTTCTTAAGACGTTCGCGTTTTGCGGCCTTTGAAGGTTTCGTGGCCTTGCGGATTTTCCGCTTCGCAAACGCGACAGACAGAACCTCGTCGAACTTCTCAAGAACCCGGGCCTTATTTTCGATCTGTGAACGGCTCTCCTGGGCGGTGAGGATCAGGATGCCTTCGCGTGTGAGGCGAGACGAGAGTTTTTCAGTAATTATGTTTTTCTGATCCTCCGTTAAGATCCGGGAATTTTGCACATCGAATTGCAGGGTTACTTTTGAGTTGACCTTGTTCACATTCTGACCGCCCGGCCCACCACTACGCGAACTGGTGAAGAGAATTTCGGGGGCGAGAATTTCTGCGGTGACACGAGTCATGTCCTATCCTGATCAGTCGAGCGTTAAGACTAATTTTCTACCAGTTTGTTCAATCTTGGCTGCAGTATCCAGAACCCGATGGGAGAAAACCAGATGAGGAAGAACTCCATAGCAAAGTCGCTGAACCGTGCGAGCCGTCCAAGTTCAACGGAGCGCATCGTCTGCGCCGCAAAACGCAGCCCGAACAGGATGCAAACCATGGAAACAAAATGTAAAATGGCCACCACGATGATGATCGATCCAACGTCCGAACTACCATCCGGGAACCGGAAGTAGAACTGGTAGGCCATCCACAGCGTGAGCGCCAGGGCGTACAGGATCGGCACCGAAAAGATAAGCTTGAATCCGCGAATGTTCAGGTTGACTTCCAGTGGCAACTTCTTGTGAAGCTGAGTCGAGATTGCCCAGATCCATCCGAAAATACCGATGATAAAAACAATCATCATCACGGGAAACAACTTCACCATGAGCGCAGGCTTCGAAAAGGTGAAGATGTTAATCGCGAGGGGAACTCCCCAGGTGATCAAAAATAATTGCCAGTGTTTAAGCCTCAGTAAAAACCTCATATTTTCCGGAGTTTCGCCGTCACCCGACGTATTTCAAGAACCAATATAGTACTTGTTGGGGATAAGGGGGTAAGGCATAAAGGATAAGGGATGAGGGGTAAAGGTTAAGGGTAAGGGGAGAGTTAGAATAAGGAACGGCAGGGATTGGTAGTGAGTGCTGGTCTTCATAATTTACGGCTATGAATGAAAGAACTGCAGTCATAACGGGCGCCACATCGGGCATTGGGCATGGCATCGCAAAGGGGCTGGCCTCGAAAAAATTTCAGCTGGTACTGCTGGGGCGTGACAGCAAAAAGGGTGAAGCGGTCGTTGAAAACCTTAAGGCGCTGACGAACAATCGATCGATCTCTTTCTACAAAGTGGACCTCGGCTCACAAAAGCAAATCCGTCACACCGGCCGGGAAATCCGGGAGCGTTTTCCACGGATCGATGTGCTGATCAACAATGCCGGCGTATGGACGTCGCGCTGCGAACTCACGGAAGAGGGAATTGAAAAACAATTTGCGATCAATCATCTCGCGTACTTTCTGCTGACGCATCTGCTCTACCCCTCCATAGCAAAAAGCGACTCGGGCCGGATCATCAATATCGGCTCAGATTCCCATCAGTATGGGAAAATAAATTTCAACGACTACAACCTGCAGAATTCATATCACGGTCTGAAGGCCTACGGACAATCGAAGCTCGCGAATCTTCTCTTTACCTATGAACTGCACCGCATCAAGAAAGAGGATAACGTGTCCGTCTATTGTGTTCAACCCGGACTCGTTAAAACAGACATCGGCGTCAAGCACACCAACCCCTTCCACAGCCTGATGTGGAAATTGCGACGCCTCGGCGGCATATCGGCGGACGAGGCTGCAAAAACCGCGATCTATCTCGCAACCGACCCCGACGCCGGAAACCGCAGCGGCCTGTACTGGGACAAATGCAGGCCCAAGCCTTCTTCCGCTCGCAGTATGAGCAAAGAAGACGCCGAGCGACTGTGGAAACTCAGTGGAAAACTGTGCGGGATTGAAGACTACTTCAGCTAGTCTTATAAACCCGGAAGAGCTTTTCCAGGATATTCATTTTCATCCCTACCGGAAGCAAGGACCCAAGTTTGAAAAAGAGTGCATTGAGCGCGCCCGGAACAATTATCTGGCGCCCCTTGAGCATCGCCGGTATTGCAATGCGCGCAACCTGTTCCGGATACATCATCAGTAATTTCGAGCGCTTGCCATGCGCGTTGATGCGGCTGAGTCCGTCGGGATTTGTTAACACAGGACCTGGGCACAAGACGCTTACCTTGACGTTCGAAAACTTCAGCTCCTGCGCAATCGCCAGGGAAAATGCATAGACAAAATTCTTTGTTCCCGTATATATCGCCTTGTACGGAAGCGGCAGACGTGCTTCCAGGCTACTCAGGCTGAGAATGAATGCCTTGTCATGACGTTGCAACTCCGGCAGGAAATGATAGGTCATTTCTACCATCACCTTGTTGTTGAGCATCATCATATGGTTGATGTCTTTCAGCGACATGCTCGTAAACGTTCCTCCCCTGCCGATGCCCACATTATTGATGAGAATGTCCACCGCGTAATGGTTCTCCCCTATCCATTGGAATACTCTTTCAGGGGCTCCTTCTTCCATCAGATCGATCGACAGGCAATTACTCTCCACGTTCCTTGTTTTGCGGATATCATCGCAAACCGCGTGCAGGCAATCGTCGTCATTGGAAACGAGCAATACGTTCATCCCTCGGGATGCGCATTCATAGGCAAGGGCTTTGCCAATGCCCTTGCACGCACCGGTGATTAACGTGTATTTGCGAAGCGCCATCGCGTATCCATCAATTTTTTTGTCCGGGCAACCCGGCTGAAGACATTCAGGGCGGTCCGGTGATTCATCTCTTCCTTTTGTATCATTTTTGCTGATTCTCCTGGGCTGCGAGCAGATAGATGAGCGACGCGGTACCATCCATCGTCGGCTCGTTTGTGACGTAGTCGCCATAGTCATCGTGATAAACAACGTGATCACTCTGAAACTCTGCGTATTCATCACCGCGAATAACAGCCACACCTCTTTGCTGCTTGTAGATGCTTCCATAAACGGGGCCATCCACGATACCGCCCAGTGTCTGGAAGCCGTGCAGCACGTTGAGGGATGAGTGCGGATCATCCGGAAAATCCGCGTGCTCCGGGTAGCCGACAATCATACTGGTACCCCAGGGGTTGCATCCGAGGAGAAAATCGAAGGTCGCCTGTTCGAGAGGAAGGTATGTGTTGTCGCCCGTAAGCTGTCGGTACCAGTAACACTGGATCGCAAAAGCCACCTGCAGATTGTTGCTACACCATATATAAGGAACACCTCTATAAAAACCGTTCTTCTTCGCTTTTTGCCACACCATTTCGATACCATCTTTATAATAGCGAATGACCTCGCTGCGAATATCACCGTCAGCGGATCGGGCCAGCTCGTAATGGCCTACATTGATGAAAGGGTACCACTGGTAGTGACTCGCCGTGTCAGACTTCAGCCAGGGAGTTTGCTTCTCTTGCTGCGCGTAGTCGAACGCCGCATGGAGCATCTTCTTGTCCTTCGTCAGATTGTACAGTTGCGCGGCCGCCAGTTCCATATCGTCTACCCAGTTGTCCTCTTCATAAAAATAAGGAGCGGTGTAACAAGCGGTTTGCGTGTTGCCCGGCTTTTTCAGGCCGAACTCGTAAGCAGAGAAGGCGCGATCTTTCAGCTTTTCGGCGTAGCCCGGATCCGTCGACTTGAACATGGTATGTCCCAGGGCAAAGGCGCTCGAAAACTTTCCTGCAGTGGAAGAGGTTCCGGTCGTGCGATTCTTGTAGCGACCCAATCCCTGTGGTTCTCCGGTCACGAAGTAAACAGGGCGTTCCTTACCCTTTCCATAGTCGGCCTTGTCGTTGACGGGCAAGCGAAAACCGATATGGTCGCGGTCGTCCGCTAACTGATTAAAAAGCCAGTCCGGGCGAGGATGCATTTTCAGCAGCCAGTCGAGTCCCCAACGCGCTTCATCAAAAACATCGGCGACCTGGTTCTTTCCGGGCAGCCCGTTGGCTGTATGCTCGTCTGTAAAAACTTTCGGAAAATCCCGGTAGGCTGCCAGCAAATGATAGGTTGCATTGGCGGAAGTCATGGAATACTGAAGGTAGTCGGTCGCATCATGCCATCCGCCGCTAACATCAATGTGTGTGCTGTCAGGCATGGGACCGTACATGGTATACCCATCATCGGTATGACATGAATCCTTGAGGTACGGATTGTAGCCACTGCGTTGCTGACGCATGTACTTCAAAGCAAAGTCCGCCGATCCCTTGTAAACATCGTCACCGATCCTGAACTCGGGCGATTCAGCAGAGCCCGCCCGCAGCACATAGATCCCGGGCCTGGTGTACTTCGAAAAATCAAGCCGATATGTTTGAACGAACGGACCGTATGCACCGAAAGGACTGCCTGCCTTTCCCTCGAAAGCAACTTTACCGGTACCCTTGTCAACGAGCTGAAAGCGCTTGATGTTCGCCATTTCCTTGGTACCCCAGACGGCGACCTTGATCCCCTGAGGTTTGTAACCCGCCAGATTGATGCGGATCCACGACGGAGGCTGACTCTGGAATGAGAAAATTATAAGCATCAAGGGTATTAACAGGAAAATTCTTCGCATGACGGGTCTGGTATATTTTCTAATAAAAACATTTCCCGGGCTATTTGCAAGGAGTATACAAGGCCGAAAAAATCTTTTTTTGCAGTAAAAATACCGATGAAAAAGCCCTGGCGCCGGCGCCGGTTCTTTCATTTCACGTTCCGAATCTTTTCCTTATTTTGGTTCGAACATCATATCTCTGACTAAAGAAAAAAACAACATGAAAACATTCAAAAGATTGGGCTGTCTCCTGGCATTCATCATGATAGCATCTGTGGCCGGCTACGCACAGGGAAAAAAGGACCCTGCCAAAACCTTGAGGCACGTCGTCATGTTCAAGTTCAAGGACACATCCCCACCCGCCGAGATCAAGAAAATCGAAGATGCATTTGTTGCGTTGGAAAAAAAGATCAAGCTGATCAAGGACTTCGAATGGGGAACCAACAACAGCAGCACCTCGGGAGAACTGAACCAGGGTCTCACACATTGTTTCCTGGTTACATTCAAAAGTGAGGAAGACCTGAAAGCATACCTTGTCCATCCCGACCACAAGGCTTTTGTCGAACTCATGGGTCCTCACATGGAAAAGTTAACTGTTGTTGATTATTGGGTCAACCCTTAATGTTTCGGGTTACCGGAGAGGTTTTTCCTCCGTTTTCCACGGCACCTTGGGAGATTTATAATAATTGATTTCAAGCACGTCCCAACGGGCGGCCTGGTTGGCAAGGCGGACTTTGTAGTCATCCCAGTTTCTGTTTTCCGATTTTGTCCAGCCGACTTCGGCAACACCGGGCAGTCTCGGGAAGAGCATGTATTCAACATCATCCATTGTAACCAGTGTTTCTGACCACAACGGCGCCTCGACACCGCGTATTTGTGCGGGGTCGACGCCGGAAACACGGCTGGCTGGATCCCACATGTAAGAGGAATCCACTTCGATATACGCAGCCCAATGCAGACCGAGTTTTGTAGTAGAGTCGTATTGCATGTCGAGATAAACTTTTTGGGCGGGCGAGAAAATCAGTTTCGCACCTTTGTCGGCGGCCATCCGGGCATAAGCCTGGGAATGCCAGTGCTGCACGGTTATCGTTGAGTCGAGATCGGCCTGCGCGATTTCTTCCCACCCGATCATCTTTTTGTTGTTCGCCTTTACAATATCTTTGAAGCGGTTGATGAACGCAATGTAGTCCGGCTTCTTTGTCACGGCAGCCTCATCACCGCCAATATGCAGGTAGGGGCCTGGCGTTATTTCCGCCAGCTCGCGAAGCACGTCATTTACAAATTGAAATGTAATATCCTTGCGGATGTCGAGTGTACTGAAACCCACCTCGATGCCCGTGTAAACTTCACCCGCTTTGGGCCGGGGTCTCGTGCTCGCGGGCTCGCGGTTGATGGCTGGCCCCGGGTTGAGTTCCTTGTATGAAACCAGTGCGGCATTGATGTGACCCGGCATATCGATTTCAGGGATTATGGTAATGAAATGTCGTGCAGCGTAGTCAACGAGCTCTGCATAATCCTCCTGCGTGTAATAGCCGCCTTCGCCACCGCCGACCTGTGTCTTTCCTCCGATCTCATGAAGGTTAGGCCATGATTTGATCTCGATTCTCCATCCCTGGTCATCGCTGAGGTGAAGGTGAAGGGTGTTGATCTTGTACAAGCTGATCAGATCGATGTAGTCTTTCATTTCCTCCACGTCGAAGAAATGGCGCGCAACATCCATCATGGAACCACGCCATGCGTATTGGGGATAATCGCGTATTGTTCCGGTAGCAACGTCCCATTCCACATCGTTTACAGCAGACAATTGTTCAATCTTTTCGGGTAACAACTGCCGGAACGTCTGAATGCCCCAGAATACACCCACGGGAGAATTCCCACGGATGTTTACCTGCTGTTCTTCAATCGTGAGCTCATAACCTTCTTCGCCCAGTTCCCGGTCACTGACGAGCGACAAGACGATGGACCCTTTCCCCGACGGTTGCCCGTCTGAGATGCCGATTTCAAAACCCGTTGCAGGTCTTAGTTTCTCCGCGAGGAAATTCGCCACATTCTCCAGGCCCTTGCCGGATTCCGGGAGGGCGATCCGGGTATCTCTCGTGATAGTAAACGTAGTTCCGCTCATCGTCGCGGAAACGGGCTTGGGAATGACGCTTTCGAAGCGCTGCCTTGCCTCAGGTGATGTGGGTTTTGACTTGTCACAGGAAACAAGTAAAAAGCCTCCGGCAAATAAAAGCACAACAGAAAACAGGCGGGTCATATTTAGAATTTTTTTGAACATCGGATAAATAATTAACCAAGGCCAATGTAACAATTATTTTGTAACGCTGCAGTGGTGTGCCCATGTGCTTCATGACACATTTGATACTGCGAAAACACTTATTCCTCCTGCATAAACGTCGCTGGGAAATTGCTGATTTAATCCTACCTTTGAACCTTTTCCTTTCTATGATAAGACTCATCATTCGGGCCTTCAAAGGCTTTGCCTGGTTCAAGCGATTAAACGCCAAAGTGACTTATGAAATCCTCGCCAAGCGAATTCCCGCCGAGGACTGGCAGTTTATGAATTACGGGTACGTCCCCAACGACGATGAGACTCCGATCTCACTGCCTGACGATCCGAAGGTGCAGAAATACCCGATGCAGATGTATCATTACCTGGCGGCCAAGGCAGAGATAAAGGGCAAACATGTCCTGGAAGTAGGGAGTGGCCGAGGAGGTGGAGCCCGGTACGTCGCGGGGTCTTTCCAACCTGCGTCTTACACGGGAATGGACATCGCTCAGAGTGCAGTTGACCTCGCCAATAAGATACACATTCTTCCAAATCTGCGGTTTATTCAGGGAAGCGCGGAGGCCATTCCCCTTGCCGACAGCAGCATCGACGTCGTTCTCAACGTCGAATCCTGTCACGCGTATGGGTCCGTCGATAACTTCCTGCGAGAGGTGAAGCGCGTGCTAAAACCCGGCGGCTATTTGCTACTGGTTGACTTTCGCGATGTAAAAAACATGGATCTCCTTCGGGAACAACTACAAAAGAGCGGGTTGACAGTCCTCAGCGAGGAAGATATCGCTCCAAACGTCGTTCGCGCGATGGAGACTGAAGACGATGCCAAAAAGGAAAGGATTAAGGTATTATTCCCTCCCCGATGGCAAAAACTGTTTGGCGAATTCGCCGGAGTCGTGGGTTCCCGTATTCACATGAACCTCAAAACAAAAGCGAGGCTCTATCACCGCTTCGTTTTGAGGAAAGACGCCTGACTGACCCGCTGACGGACCGCGAGACGGATCAATGCATCCGCGCAACCCAGTTCCTATCGGCGGAAGCCTTGAATTTCTTCTCGTCCTTGTTCCACTTCAGCAAGCGGTTGTCGCTGTTGAAGTTGTAGAACAAGTACAACTTTCCGTCGATGATCTTGTAGCTTACCGGATTGATCTTCACGCGTTCGCCATTTAGGGCAACGGTGTAGGCACACCATCCGCCGTAGGCAGGCTCGTATTTATCCGGCGACTTCTTGAATTCCTCCACATTTTCAGTGTTGGCAAAATAGTACGTGATTCCTTTGTAGTTCGCGTAAAACTTCGAGTTTCCTTTCAATGGTCTGCTGCTCTTGAAATAGCTGACAGGATCGAACTCCCGCATAGCGATTCCATTTTCTGTATTGAAGTTGCGGCGTCTTGAAGCTTCATCGGCCTGCGCCGTCGCGACGGTCGTCAGGCAAAGCATGGCGCAGGTGACCAAAAGAGGAATAGAACAATTTCTCATGGGATAAGAGGTACAGGTTTGTCTGTTCATTCTGGGAGAATTAGGTGAAAAACAGAGATCAGAAAATAAAGTAAAGCAATGGCGAGAAATATCTCTATGATTTGGCGATACACGCCGTAAAATCGCGGCCAAGGTTCCATATCGTCCACAAACCGAATCTGTAACCGCAAGGAATTTCGGATATTGCTTAGATTTGTACAAACCATCCTCCAATCATGAAGAGACGAAATGCCCTACAGGCACTCGCGGCAACATCCGGGCTTGCCATCGCGGGGACTTCCGCATCCGGGCAAAATAGCCCCGCGAAAACAAAGTTCAGGTTTTCACTCAATACGAGTACCGTGAGTGGGCAAAAGCCGGGTATCGAGAAATATATTGACATCGCCGCGCGGGCGGGATACGAATGTATCGAGCCCTGGATCGGGGATATCAAAGCGTATATCGCCAACGGTGGGTCCGTGCGCACACTAAGAAAACTATTGGATGATAGCCATGTGGCCCCTGTGAACGCCATCGGCTTTGCTCCCTGGATGACTGATGACGATGCGCAGCGCAAGGCGGGATTCAAACAGATGGAGGAAGAGATGGAACTTCTGGCCGGCCTCGGCTGCCCACGCATTGCTGCTCCTGCTGCAGGAGTCAAGGATCCCAATCCCGATCTGTTCAAAGTTGGCGAACGCTATCGCGAACTCCTGGAACTGGGAAGGAAAACAGGGGTCAGGCCACAGCTGGAAATCTGGGGCGCGTCTGTCTTCTTTCACGTCGGCCAGGCGATGATGGCGATCATCGTCGCCAATGATCCGGATGCGCGTATCCTTCCCGATGTATACCACTTGCATCGCGGTAATTCAGGGTTTGAAAACCTCAAGATGATCGACGGCAACGTGATCGAGATATTTCATATGAACGACTATCCCGGGAATATTCCGCGTGAGCAGATGGAGGACAAAGATCGCATCTACCCCGGCGACGGTGTAGCACCACTGAAACAAATCATTGCAGATCTCAAGGCGATGGCTGGAGAAAAGATTCTCTCCCTTGAACTGTTCAACCGCGAATACTGGAAGCAGGATCCCCTGACAGTAGCGAAAACTGGGTTGGCAAAAATGAAAAAGTTGTGCGCCTAGAAGAGTCCTACAAGGTCACCACCTGCCCGGTCTTTACGGACCGATCGCATGCGAATGCGATGCGCAGGCTGTTCACGGCATCTTCCATGTGGTCGGCGAGATCGATGTTCTCCTGAACCGCTTTCAGAAAGTATCGCTGCTCGCGGTTGCACAACTCCTGGTGATCGGGCTCATCCTGAAGGTCAATCCATTCATCTTCTCTGGCAAACTTTTCTTCGCGGGTCAGATCTGAGTAGTGTACGCGAAGGGATTCAGCCTTACTGTGTGATTCAATTGAATCCGACTTGCCGGCAGAGGCAGCTTCCTTAGCCACGATCGATACGCTCCCCTTGGGACCAATCACATCCTTCACAAAGAACGCAGTCTCACTCATCATCGGCCCCCATCCCGCCTCGTACCACCCCACGGATCCATCTTCGAACCGGATCTGCAACTGACCATAATTATAATTGTCGTGGGGAATCTCTTCCGTCAGCTTGGCACCGATGGCACTTACCTGTACGGGCTTCGATCGCACCATCTGGCACATCACGTCAATATAGTGTACTCCGCAGTCGACGATGGGACTTAAACTCTTCATCAGATTTCGATGAAGCGTCCACATATCCCCACTGCTTTGTTGATTGAGGTTCATTCGCATGACAAGTGGCTTGCCCAAACCCTGCGCGACCTCAATAAATTTCTCCCAGGAGGGATGATGCCGGAGAATATAACCGATAACAAGTTTCTTTCCCGCACGGTTGGCAGCCTTCACAACGCGCTCCGCTCCTTCTACGGAATCAGCCAGTGGTTTTTCAATAAACACATGACAGCCGTTTTCAAATGCATGAATGGCCATCGCCTCATGCGTGTCGGGCCACGTCGAAATCGACACCGCATCAGGACGCGTTTTTGCGAGCGCGGACTCGTAATTGTCGAAGAGCTCATATCCACCTCCGAGTTTCTTGTTGAGCACCTCCTTGCTCTTTCCTCGCGAAACGATTCCACATATTTCAAATCCTTCCAGATCGTGATATGCGCGGGCGTGTGAGCTACCCATGTTGCCGCACCCTACAACGAGAACACGTAAATTATTCTTTGAAGCCATGCTTAAGTTTCGCGATCAAAACTCATGTAAAAAACTAACATTTTTCTCCGTGGTGCTATATGAAACATTCAGCAGGACGTTTGTAAGATCATCCTGCGTAGTGGTGAAGAGATCAACTTGAAAGCGTGAACAATTAAACTCGCTCAAGTTTTACCGGATAAGTCTTATTTGCATTCCACTGGCACACGTAAATATTCTTGTCGCCGTCGATGCAGACATCGTGGCAATGTTGAAAGACCGGCTGTTCCTGGACCATCAACTGGAGTTCTCCGTTCTCATAAACCGGTTTAGTGCCGCCCGGGTTGGAGACCACCTTGTCCTTCTTGTCGAGGATAGTCACAAAGCCGGAGTTCGGTGTCTGGTTGAGATAGCGCAAGCGCGACCAGCACACGCCGGCGTAAATATTTTCGTCATCTATAACGGCGCGACATACAAAGGCACCAGGAAGGAATATCGTCGACAAATATTTTCCGTCGAGTGTAAAGCGCTTAAAGGAATTATGCGCGCGCGAAGTACACAACAATGTGATATTATTCTTGTCACGGTCATCGATACAAACGCCGTGGGCTGTGCTGAAATTCTCGTCGCCTTCGCCCGGGCCGCCGAATTTCCGGATGAATTCTCCTTTGGCGGAATAGTGCAGGATGTATTGCGACCCATAGCCATCGGCCACATAGATGTCGCCGTTGGGAGCGATGGCCGTTTCCGTCGGCTTGTAACTCATCTTCTCTTCGTACACACCCGTTTTGAGCGGATCGGGTAGCTCAAGAAGAATTTTTCCATCGAGCGTAGTTTTCACGACACGTCCTCCATTATCGCTGATAAAGAGCACCTCCTCGCCACCTTCATCGAAGATCGTCAGCCCGTGACCCGCGGGAAATTCATGCCCCCAGGTTTTAATCAGTTTTCCGGAGCGATCGTAGATAATGATATTATTCTTTGTCTCGTCCGTCACCATGATGAGGCGGCCTTTTCTATCCATCACCATTTCATGGCAGTTTTTTACCGGTGTATTACCGGGATCCAGGTTTCCCCAGTTCTTATGCACACGGTAACGAAAGTTGCCATGGCCAATGATCTCATCCTCCATAATAGGTTTGCTGATAACGTTAAAAACGGGCAAGGCAAACGCTGCGCTGGTGGCGGCTGTGATTTTCAAAAAATCGCGCCGGCTGCGAAAACTGTTTTTCATGGTATAGTTGTATGCGAAACAGAGACTGCCGGTTCGCCGACAGCACTACTTTGTCTTTGAAAACTTGTTGAACTCCGTCGTAACCTGTTCATCCGTAAGGTGTGCACCGGAATTGATCAATACTTTGTACCGAAAGGTCACAGACTTTCCTGCGGGAAGTTTAAAATCGAGCACTTCCTTGCCTTTGCTGAATTCTTTTTGACCGAGTGGATTAGCAGCAAAAAGTCCATAACCGCGGGCGTGCCAATAGGTCGGGTACCCTACGTTCTTCGGATGATCGAGGATTACCAGCGAGACCGGCCTCGATCCAATTACACCGTTTAGGTTAACCCACTTTCCGCGCGTACCCCACACATCATCCCCTTCCTTCCCTTCACTGCTCCTGTACTTCCCTGTAACACCTTCGTTGTTAAGTTTTGGAACAGACGTCGCCTGCCCGCTTGCATCCGTGAATACTTCCGGTTTGTCCGACGGATGTTCCAACTCACGGGCTACGCGGATGCCGATCACGCCTTCCTTGTTATCCTTGAATGAAACATCTTCCTTCAGCGCCGTCAATGTTGTGATCCGCTCGATCGCACGCAGGTTACCGGAGCTTCTGAAAATATAGCGTGTATCCTCGCGAAGGAGATTGGTGCCATCGGGCTTCTGCCAATCCGCCGTCACTTCCAGGACAGCCTTATCGTTGTCGGCCTCCATCTTGTTGACCGACCGGTGCTTTACAGTTCCAAAGTGATCTTTCTTTTCAGCGGGAATGCTGGTAGAGTTGTTCCAGAAGTCCAGGCCGTTGACATTACCATAATTCAACCACATCCCGACGTGGTGCGGATGATCTACGCGTTCACCCGGTCGCGGATCCAACGGCCAGCCCCGCGTAACAGGTATGCCATCCGCCGTGAGAAGAGGGTAAAGCGAAGGCTTCTTGATCTCGGCAGGATAAATATAAGAGGTAAACGGCTTGCCATCGACGAGAATGTCAATGCGTTCGTCCGCCTTGTTCTCAACAATGGCAAACCGTTTGGATTGAGAAGTCTCCTGCATCGTAAAGGCCGTCATGCCCAGCGTCGCGAGCAAAAACAATGAAAATACAATCGCCAGCCTTCGATTCTTGACTACCATTACTATGAGGTTAATTTACTGTTTCTATAAATGACCTGATTAATCGCGGCGCTGTCTAGACCTCATTCGAAATGATATACGGCTTCCGGTATTCACGTGTCAGCATAGCGTCGGCTTCGGGATCATTTTCAAACTTCTCCTTGGCGCCGTTGAATTTCAGCTGACGGCCGAGGCGATACGAAATATTCGCGAGCAACGGAATGGCGGAAGACATGAATCCAACTTCAATGTCGCAGTGCAGTGAGTCGCTCTTTCCTGTGCGGATAGCGTCGATAAAATTCGCGTAGTGCTCGGATCCTCCCGGAGGCGCCAGCGGATCATTCGATGCTTTGGCTTCTTCAAGTCCCGACCCGGCAAACGGTGTCGTTTCGCGCAAACGGAAAGCTTTCCAGGTACTGCCATCGAGTTCCAGGTATCCTTTTGTACCATAAAAAATATTTCCAATGCGGCTGTCCAGACTGGATTCGCCGTTGGAAGATCCACCGCGCGTTTCGAACTCGAGCATCTTACCATCGGCGTACTTCACGATAGTCGATTGCGTACTCGGTGTTTCCTGCGCGCATTCCTGCGGAGTCCATCCGTATATTCCACCGGACGAAAATACAGAGACCGGATGCTCGTTTTTATTCAGGCCCCAGCGTGCGATATCGAACTGGTGAGGTCCCTGGTTCCCTGTATCGCCGTTGCCGGTATTCCAGAACCAGTGCCAGTTGTAATGCGTTTTCTTTTCGTTGTACGGCTGGTAAGCAGCAGGACCCACCCATTGGTCGTAGTGCAAAGTAGAGGGCGGTGTGCTGTCCTTTGCTATGCCGAAGGAGTCGCGGGGTTTGATGCAAAGGCCGCGAGCCATGTACACTTCGCCGATGCCTCCTTCGTGAAGAAATTTCATCGCCGCCATGACATTGGCGATTGAACGGTTCTGAAAACCTACCTGAACGCGACGGTCGTATTTGCGCGCAGCCTCGATCATTTTCCGGCCTTCGAATATGTTATGACTTGCTGGCTTTTCAACGTAGACGTGCTTACCTGCCTGACACGCCCAGATGGTTCCAAGAGCATGCCAAAAGTTGGGAGTAGCAAACGACACGGCGTCGATATCCTTATCATCAAAGACCTTGCGCATATCCCACTCCGTTCCGGGCTTGTTGCCAGCCTTATCCTGAACGACCTTGCTCGACGGAGCAAAATATTGTTCATCGACATCACACAACGTTTTCAGGAGCACATTGCGGCTTGTTTTCAGATCGCACCAACGGTTGATGTGGGTTTTGCCCTGGCCCCTGATACCAACTACCGCCAGATTAATGCGATCATTGGAGCCAATGATGGAGCCGTAGGACTTGGCGCTGAAGGTCATTCCGCCAATGGCGAGCCCGGCCGTACCCATCACGCTCTGTTTGATAAAGTCTCTTCTTTTTGTCATCGTGAACAGTTTTATATGAGGTATAAGATAAGTATTTGGTTTCAGTCATTCAAGGTGCCGGAAATTCCTTCGTCACGTTCCCATTAGTAAGCCTCATCCGAAAAGCCGTTTGTGGCCAGAATTATACACAACGAACGGAGAATATCCTAAATTTAGGTAATTGATTTGACAGGAGGTGGGATTCAATAATAATTTGGTATGAAAAAAGGCACTTTCTTTCTCTTGATCATTGGCATCCTCCCTTTCGTACCATGGCGGGCAACAGGTCAGCAACAGATCCTCGACCCCGAATGGCATCACCTTCGAAATAACGGAACGCGCGAGTGGACCGAGTTCGCGGAGAAGGCCGAAGCCTCCAGGCTCCAGCTTGCATTCACATCAAACATCAACAACGATGAGCACACGCTTTCCTTCCGCCAGTACGATATCAAGCAGCGATGGCGCGTGATCCTCAATGGCCAGGCACTCGGCGCGTTGGTGGAAGACGAAAAAGATCTGATGGCCTATCTTCGCATTCCCCCGGGCTTGCTGCGGCGCGACAATACACTCGAGATTTCGTCGGACGATCCGGACCCGGATGACATCCGGGTCGGCGAGATTGCCCTGCATGCACTTGCCCTCGACAGTCTTCTGTCGCAGGCGCACCTTGAGGTGAGCGTGCTCGATCAAGACTCACAGCAGGGAATCCCGTGCCGCCTGACGATCGTTAACGGTCAGGGCGTACTACAGACCGTGTCGGCTTCGCCCGCCGACAAGCTCGCCGTTCGTCCCGGATATGTTTATACGCCGACGGGCACGCTTGCGCTCGGGCTTCCGGTGGGAAATTATACTGTATATGTCACGCGCGGATTTGAATACGGAGTGGATTCCACACGACTCGAACTGCACATGGGAGACAATCTCCAACATACATTTACCATTGCGCGAGAGGTCTCTACAACGGGATGGGCGGCCAGCGACACGCACATTCACACTTTCACATGGTCAAAGCACGGAGATGCAACCGCAGCGGAACGCGTGCTCACGATTGCCGGCGAAGGAATCGAATTGCCCGTGATCACCGATCACAACATCCACGTCGACCTGGAACCGTACATCCTCGGTCAACAACTCGCGCCTTACTTTACGCCGGTTACGGGCAATGAAGTCACTACGCGCGTCGGGCATTTCAATATTTTCCCCGTAAGCGGCGATGCGATCGCAAATCACAACGCCTCGAACTGGAAGACACTCGGTGAAAGCATGGGCGATCCCGCAGGGTCCAAAGCGATCATCCTCAACCACGCCCGCGATATCCATCTCGGGTTTCGACCATTCGATCCCTCCCGACACCTGTCGGCAGCGGGCGTGCGGCTCGATGATTGGCCACTCCCCGCCAATGCGATGGAAGTCATGAATTCGGGATCACAGCAATCCGACCAACTGGAACTGATGCGAGACTGGTTTGGCATGCTCAACGGCGGGCACGTTATTTCACCCGTCGGCGCAAGCGACTCACATGACGTCAGTCGCTTCATCGTCGGACAAGCGCGAACCTATATCCGATGTAATGACGACGACCCCGGAGCCATCAATGTGACGGAAGCTGTCAGGAATTTTATCGACGGCAACGTAATGGTGAGCTTCGGCTTGCTGGCGGAAATCGAGATCAACGATGCCTATGGTCCCGGCGAGATCGTCCCCTCCTCGGATGAAGTAAAAGTCTCGATCAAGGTCTCCGGCCCCGCCTGGGCCCGCGCCGAAAAGGTCGTGCTGTATGCGAATGGAAAAAAAATACGCGAAGAAAATATCGATAGCCAACACGGTTCGCCTGATAAGGCAGGTGTTAAATGGAGTGGGGACTGGAACCTCACACTTCCCCGACAGGACGTCTTCCTCGTCGCCATGGCTGACGGGCCTTCGGATGCTCTGCCTTACTGGCCCATCGCCAAACCCTTTCAGCCCGTGTCTCGCGACTGGAATCCACGTCTCTTTGCCCTAAGCGGAGCCGTATGGCTCGACGGTGACAAAAACGGAATCCGGAACACCGCGCACGACTATGCTCAAACGGTAGTAAGACAAGCAGGATCAGACATGAAAAGGTTAATGCAGGACCTCGCATCGTTCAACGAATCAGTCGCAATTCAGGCGGCTGCACTGCTCTTTAAGCAAGGTAAAAATCTGAAAGGCGCCGCGATAAGCCAGGCCCTGGCCGAAGCCTCGCCGGAAACACGATCCGGCTTCAACATTGTTATTGAAGAACTGGCCGCGCGATCAGAGTGATTCACAAACTCGTACTCTTGTTGTCCAGGTTCAGCTCCTGGATCCAGATATTCCGGTAGAGCACGTCGTGGCCTTCCGCTTGAAGCTTGAGTCCTCCCGGTGTATCGGTGATTCCTTTTCCGCCGTCATTGCCACCGTCGATACCGGAGTTGGGACCGCCCCACACCTGGTTGATCTCATGGTTATCGTGCACTTTCTTTCCGTTGAAGTACACAGTAGCTCTCGCCTTTTCGACGAGCTTGCCGTTCTTGAACCGCGCCGCGCGAAAAACAATGTCGTACGCATTCCACTTACCCAACCCGTTATAGGCAAAGTAGGGGGACTCCGTCTCGTTGATCAGCGCCCCCATTCCATGTTTCGTGGAGTCACCGTCGAGCACCTGTATCTCGTAACGATTTTGCAGATACACACCGCTGTTGCCGCCGGGATTCGGAATAAGAAATTCCACGTGCGCACGAAAATCGCGGAGTTGTTTTCGGGTGACTATGTCCGCCGTTCCATACTTTCCGCCCGCAGCAGTCGGATCGTTTGCATTCAACACCGTTCCATCATCAACCGGATCTTCCACGATCGTCCACTTCAGAGGAAGTTCACCTGCGAAGCGCGGCCCTTCCCAGTATGTCCATTTCTCATCCAGCATTTTGCGCGATCCGTCAAAGTATACCTCCGCTCCGCGCGGAGCCTTTACACCCACTCCTGTCTTCTGAGCTGATGCAGGTATGATGACAAAGGCGAAAGCAGCGATCGCCATGGAAAAAATGCTGATGTTCTTAAGGCTATTCTTCATAATGTTCGGGTGAAAATTGGGTGAAAATAAAAAAAAGGTGCTTCCCGTTCGCTTTCTTTGTAGAATAAAAAAGTGTTTCATCGCTAAAAAGCACGGATATGAATGAAGAATCACACTGGAACAGGATCGCGCATAGCTATGAGGAGGAAATTTTCGATGTTTTCAAGAGTGACAAAAAGAAAAAGCTGTCGCGCTATTTCGATAAATATGCAAATCCGGATCATGTTGCGATCGACCTCGGTTGTGGTATAGGAAAAGCGTTCCCTTATCTCTCACCTGCGTTCAGGCAAGTTCACGCGGTGGATATTTCTGACAAGTGTCTTGACATCGCCGCGAATGATCAATATACAAATATCAGGTTTCAGAAAGCCGATCTGACAGATCCGGACCTTAAACTCCCGCAGGCCGACTTCGGATTTTGTTGCAATGTACTCCTCCTTCCGGACTTGCAGAAGGATATTGCGATGATCGCGAATGCCCACAAAGCGTTAAAGAAAAATGGAGCGGCGGTGTTTGTTGTACCCTCACTTGACTCCATCCTTTTCTACGCGTGGCGCCTCATCGAGTGGTATCGGATGGAAGGCGTAAACCCCGACGACATTCCTGACAGCGAGTTGAGCTATTTCAGCGGAAGCAAGCGCGACGTCTTTCAGGGATTGATTCGAATAGACGGCGTGACAACGAAACACTATTCGCATCCGGAACTTGAGGTAATATTCCGCGATGCAGGATTCAAGATCCTAACAATCGACCGCGTGGAATATGAGTGGACGACCGAATTTGCAGAGCCTCCTAAATGGCTCAAAGATCCTTACCCCTGGGATTGGCTGATCGAAGTGGTGAAGTAGACAGGCAGTCCGCGATTTCACTCACATCTTCGTCATACTGAATGAGATGATTCCCTACTTCACAGAGACGAATTTCAGGCACACGGGTTTATCGACCGCGATGGTTTTCCCTGTCGAAGTCAGCAAGCCGGTGCTCTTGTCCCTGCGAAAGATCGCAATGTCATTGCCGTTTTGATTTGCCACCAATAAGAAGCCACCGGTAGGATCGATTGCAAAATTGCGCGGTGTATTGATTCCTGATTTCTGACGCCCAACAACCTCCAGCTTTCCATTCTTATCGATCGAATAGATTGCAATGTCATTCGCTTCACCGCGGTTGGATGCATACAGAAATTTTCCGTCGGGAGACACGTGAATATCCGCCGCGCCCACCTTGCCGGTAAAGCGCGGAGCAAGCATGCTGATTCGCTGTTTCTCACTGAGTTTTCCGTTCCGGTAATCAAAGGCAACAACGGCACCTTCCATTTCCAGGACGAGATAGGCGTATTTTTCATTGGAATGAAAAGCAAGATGACGCGGGCCTCCACCCGGATTGACGGTCGCGAAGCCGGGCACCGCCGGAGTGAGCGGTTGCCGTGCAGCCGGATCAAAACTGTACACATTGACTTTGTCCGTACCGAGATCCGGGACCATGAGATACTTTTCGTCCGGGGCCAACACGACCGCGTGAACATGTGGCTTATCCTGCCGACCCTTGTCAACACTGCTACCTTCATGCTGGATGAACTGCGTGTCGGTGCTCAAAGACCCATCCTTGTTTAGACGTGTTGCGGACAGGCTTCCTCCGCCGTAGTTGGCTGTAAATACCCACTGTTTTTTTTCATCGACTGTCACATAACACGGCCCATTACCTCCGACGCTGCCGTTGTTCAAAAAACTGAGCTTACCCGTCGTCCGATCGAAGGCATAAGCGTTTATACCCTTGCCATCGCGCGCCTCGCTTACTGCATAGAGATTTCTGGCGTCCTTACTCATTGTAACGAACGAGGGGTTGGTGATATCCGTCGTCACTGACTTCTCCTGAAAGTCTCCCGTAAGCGCATTAAAAGTGTAAACATGAATGCCGTTTGTCTTTGCCTCATTGGTGTAAGTACCAATGATCAGATAAAAATCGCCCTGCTTAAATGTTTGTGCCATAGATGAAATGGAGATAAGCCCCGGAATGAATAATAATAATCGCAGTTTCATATTGTATGTTGTGATGTCTAATCTCGTTCCATCCTTATCTGCCGCTGAGTTCCTTTGCGGGTGCGCATCTCTGCGGAGCACAGGTTTCTTTTGTAATAGTTTGGTCGGGTAAGTGATCAGGTTGCAAGCGGTGGTCCTCCCGGGATCGTTATCTTTATCCGCTCATTGCGGTACACAGTCTTCCGCGCAGTAAATTTCGCGTTGAGATACTCTCCCAGATAAATGGATCCCGCCAGCGAGTCGGCCGTGGCCGTCCCCGAAAACAGGTAGGTTACGCCACTCCCCGGTATCCGGACGTTGCTTCGCATCCGGATCTGATCGCCCTCGACCATTCCCACAATTTCCTGGACGGTAAAGTCGGAGTGGTGGGAGCCCTGTATCCAATTACCCTCCTGCTCCAGATACAGTGAATGCTGACTTTTGCTGGTGAAGTATTCAACCGTAACGTCCCAGTGGCCCGCGATGTTAACAGAAGCGGGCGTCAATTCCTCCGAGCGAGGCTTTCTCTTTTGCGACAGCATGTCAACGATCCGGTCCGCAACGATCTTGTCATTACCAGGTTGCATTTGTCCCGTTGTAACGCTCAGGCTGGTGCGCCCGTCGCGCGTACGCGCACCAATTGCGATCCGCGGTTTCGTCCGCGCGAAATTCTCAGCCACCTCCTCGGCGGTGATATGAAGTTTGTCCGGGTCCCAGCTGATATTCAGAACGGGCGAGCGATTGGACAGATCCGTGGGCTCGCGGATCTCCGTTTCCACGCCCGGAATTTTCAACACTCGCCGCGCAATATTGTCGAGCCACGTGAGCCACGTTTTCCACTCTGCGTCGTGGTCGCGCGTTACCCACGCCTCGACCGCGGCGAGCATGCCCAGCATTTCTTCTTTTCCGACTTTGTTATCACGCCCCGGACCGTGATGCGGCGAGCTCGCTTGCCATGCCGCCATAAGCAGATCTTTTTTTCCAAGAAGGAGTCCGGCACACTGCGGACCGCAGATCGCCTTTCCGCCGCTGTACGCCACCACTGTGGCGCCCTGTTCAAGATGCACGTTCGGGATGGTGAGGATCTCCGCAGCGGCGTCGACGAGTACGGGAATATTTTTTGGCTTTGCAAGACCCGCGATCACTTCCAGCGAAAGCGGCTGGCCTTTCGCCGATTCGCGACCCGACATCAGATAGATCATTGCTGTTCGTGTAGTTATCGCCTGCGCGAGCTCCTCCGCGGTCTCTACCGTGATGATCGTCACGCCGATATTGCGGATAGCATGGTCGTATGGATTTCTCGAATAACGCGGAATGATCACTTCCGTCTTCTCCATTCCTGTGAGATCCGGAATACGGATCAACTTCTCGGGGTTCCCTCCTGTCACGCAGGCGGCAGCGACGTGCTTCAGTCCTGCCGCGCATCCGGAAGAAACCATGCCCCACTCTGCGCCCGTTATTTCCGCGAGACGCTTGCCCACGCCGAAAGCGAGTTCGTCGTACTGAACAAAATACGCCGCCGCGGCCTTCGATGCAGCAAGCACTTCCGGTCGTTCCAGAGAACCTCCGATGATGGTGAATGTTCCTCTGCAATTGATCACGGGGTCAACACCGATTGATTCATATATCTTGGGTCCGATTTGAAGTGGCCCGGAATCCTGGCCGGAAAGCAAACTGTCTACTCCACCCACGGCGGAGTGCGGCAGGATTCCCCCGGCAAATGGAATGACGGCAAGATTCCTGATGATGTCTCTGCGTTTCATTTTATTGTAGTTAGTCCAGAGCCAACATTCATCCGTGGGTTACGGAAGAAATAAATGATCAAACGTCTCCTTACTTCCGCGGGGATAAGTGCAGCTACTGAAATGTCGGAAGAATATGCCAGATATTAAACATATTTATCGTGATTGTCACCCGAGCATGACTCTTTCTCTATTGCGATCCGTTCTGTGCGTGAGCGGGGCAAACGACTACTCGTCCGCCGCATTATTGTCAAGGTCCTTGAGAATACGGTTGACGTCGTCTTCGGTCGAGGAAAGCTTGGCCTTGCAGATAGCGATGAGTTGAGCGGCGCGCTTCACCTTTTCCGAAAGCTCGTCAATGGAGATTTGTCCTTCTTCAATTTCAGAGACTATTTGCTGCAGCTCCTGAAACGCTGCCTCGTAATTTGGCTGTTGTTCATTCATAAGGGAGAAGAAGTTTTTGTCGTAGTTACCTGACTAATGATTGTTCCATCCGCAAGAGTGGTTTCGACGATGTCCGAAGCACTTACCTGTGTTGCGGCAGACAATGCTTTTCCATTCAGGCGCGTAATGCTGTAGCCGCGCTTCAATACATTCTGCGGATGCATGTTTGAAACGGTCTTGACCACATTCTCCAGAGAAGTTTTCTCCTGCCGGATGAAGGCGAGAGTAACTTTGCGCACGAGAGTCACACTCTGAGCCATCTGCTGGTGATGCTGATTGCGCAACGCTTGGGCAGAGCTCCGCAATCTTGCAACAGTCGCTGCCTGCGATTGTTCCTGCCGCAAAAGATTCACATTTGATTGTTTGAGCAACTCGCGCGCAAGACTCTGAATGTCGTGACGGCTTCTGAGAAGAACATTGGTGGTGACAGATCGAAAAAACTTCATGGTGTGAAAAAACCCGCGTCGTTCGTCCGCAATGATGCCCGCCGCGCGGCTCGCCAGAATTTCCTGCGCCCTCCGCACGGGCACTGCAAAGTCGTGAAACTTCTGAAGCAAGTATCCGGCGAGCTCGGTTGGAGTGATCGCATTCCGGTATGCAACCATTTCCACCACCGTTTCATTTGTAGCATGGCCGATGCCCGTGATGATGGGAAGCGGAAACCGGGCTATTTCCCGCGAAAGCCGGAAGTCATTGAAACAGGAAAGCCCCACTTCACCGCCTCCACCGCGTATGATCGCCACCACATCGAAATGAGAGACGACTTTGCGGATGCGCCCGAGTTGCGACAGAATTGAATCGATCGCGCGGTCTCCCTGAAGCAGCGAAGGAAAAAGCTGATAGCTGAACTGGTACCCGTACTGGTTTCCGTCAATCATCTTTCGAAAGTCCGCATACCCTTTGCTTGTTTCAACAGAGATGATAGCCAACCTCTTCGGCAACAACGGAAATGGCAAGGTCCGGTTGAGATCAAAGAGGCCCTCTTTCTTCAGCAAGGCAATACTCTCCTGCTTCTCACGCTCGAGTTCACCCAGCGAAAAAACCGGATCGATATCGGTGATCCGCAGCGCGAGGCCGTGCATGGAATCAAAGGTCACGCGCGCGCAGAACAGAATCCGGATGCCGTCTTTGAGCGGCGATTTTACGACGGATAAAAAGCGATCGTTTATTCGGTTGTAGTCGTCGCGCCAGAGTGTCGATTTCAGCTGCGCGATCACCTTACCATCCATTTTCTCGACCAGATCCGGATAGCAATGTCCGGACTGGGGATAATAGTTGAGCTTGTTCATTTCGGCCATCACCCAGAATGAACTCGTATAGCGAAGGGCCAGCGTTTTCTGAATGCTGGAAGTTACTTCCAGTAGTGAAAAAATCTTTTTTCCGTCTATTGTTTCGGCCATGATCAAAAGTATCCAATCGGCACAGAATTAGGAAAAATCCTGCAATCGAATGTGGCGTAAAAACGCCTGCAATCCATCCCCTACTAATGCATTCTGGGCGCTCCTGCGTTCACTTGCCAGATTTCGCGCAGGAAAACATCACCTGATACGTTCAGTATTCCAACGGCTTTGTGTTACACAGTGTCTAATGCCCGATCTCCCAAAGATGGGTTTAGAAATTTTTTGGCGGTCTTAACTCTAAAAGTCAATGCGTATGTTTGAAAGTCCATATTTCTTTCTTTTGATTCTGTTTGTCACGGGTTACGGATGGCACTCCCTCCTGGCCAGGTTTAATAGGAAGAGGAAGGAGTAAGGGATAGGGAAATAGGGGAATATGGTTTAAGTAAGGGGTTATCTGAGCTTTTCGATTTTCAGGATTACTTGATCGGGGCGGAGGGTTACGAGGGGTATCTTTACCGGCTCGTGCGTTGTTGGCAACAGGTTAAAGCGCTGAATCATAGCCTGAAGGAAGATGGTCATTTCGGCCATCGCGAAGTTGTTGCCGATACAAAGGCGCGGTCCTGCGCCAAACGGGTAGAACGCCCTGATTTTTTCCCTGGAACCTTGAAGTTTCACAAAACGCTCGGGCATAAAGGCTTCTGCGTTTTCCCAGTGCTTAGGATCACGGTGTAACCCGTAAAAGAAGAGAATGATGATTGTATTTTTCGGAATGCCGAAATTGCTAAACTGATCTTCACTCAACGCGATTCGATCGCTGATCCACGCGGGTGGGTACAGGCGCATCGACTCGCTGATAAGGGCATTCAGCCATTCGTTTCGCACTGTTTCCTGGACGGACAAGTTCCGGGTGGCCTCGCGCCCCTGGTGTTGATGACCGGCATGCCGCGACAAAAGGTAAAGAGTCCACGACAACGCGTTTGCCGTCGTCTCATGTCCTGCGATGAGCAGGATCAGGATTTCGTCGATGACCTGACATTCCTCCATGGGCAACCCGGTGTCTTCATATCGCGCATCGAGCAACATATCAAGCAGGTCATTGAATTTTCGTCCGCTGTTCTTCCGCGTTCCTATGATCGATCGGATAATGTTCCGGGCGCCTTCCGCTTTTCGCAGGTTGCGTCGTACTTCTCCGGATATCTCAAACCACCAGCTTTTGTAGGGTTGACGAATCTTCCTGATAATGAAATCCTGCGTTTCTGTGATGAAGCGACTAAGCTCGTTTCTTGTCGATGGCGGCACTTCGATGTTGAAGAGCGTGTTGACTACAATCTCGAACGCAAACCCGTTCATCAACGGATACACGTCCACGTTTTCGCCTGTGGGAAAACGGTCCAGGAAGCGATCGACCGTCCGCTCAATGATTTCGTACAGTGCCTGAATCTTCTCCGTGTGGAAACCCGGCTGAATCAGTCGTCGCTGTTTCAGCCAGTATTCGCCATTGGAGGTGAGCAATCCTTTGCCAACAAACTTGCCGAGCTGCCCGGTAATCGGAGACTTGTGATAATTCTTGTGATTGGTTTTCAGTACATACTCGATGAAGCCGGGATTCTGCGTTGCGATCATTCTTCTTGTCCCCATACCGGCCGAATACGTGCCGTCGAATTTCGCCATGCTTTCTTCCATCGATCCGATGGGATCCTTTACCTGCCGATATGCGCGAACCAGCGAGTGGAGAAGCGAATATCCGTCGGGTAATTGAGCATGTTTCATGGCCTTTAGAACAATCCCCAAACGCCATAGATTCCCACCAGCAAAATCGACACAGTGCTCACCCAGAATGCTGCGTCGTAAAAAGCACCCGACCGAAAAATTTGTGGTCGGCCGTAGCGGATGTGGATGGCTGCAAATACGATCAGGAACAACATCACCGAACCAACGGCCCCGCCAAACAGGATCATGAAGACCGGCAATTCCAAAAAGAGGTAAGCCAGAGCCCATATCGCCGGGAATACCCAAGACAATACGGCAACAACTTTTCTGCGCTGACCCAGATCCCAAAAGTCGACCCACCCCAGCTGGCCAAAGAGGTCGGAGTACATTCTCGTCCATGCGGCGAGCGAGGCAAACACACTTGAATAGAGCACAAAAAACGCTCCCACCAGGTATGCCATGCGAACACCCTGGCCCAGTGATTCAGTATATATGAGCGCGACGGTTTCGATCAGATCATTGCCGCCGGGAATGGCGCGCTGATCGTGGAGAATGGCTGCGCCCAACAGGTAAAACGCAGCTGTCACGGCCGTATAAATCAGCATTGCCACCAGCGCATCAAGATACATCACGCCGATCCACCCGCGCGCACGCGCTTTCCATTCAGGACTGTCGTCACGCGGACCGGTGTATGCTGCGTAGCCTTTTTCAATACACCAGTAGTTATAGGCGATTATTTCGTCGCTGGCCACACCGGTAATACCAAAGGCGCCAATAGCCACACCGATAATTTCTTTCGGAAGCGCAAAGTTGAGGCCGCTCGCGATATCTGACCAGGAAATACTATAGGGTGTCAAACTGAGTGAAAACACCGAAGTGAGCGTCAGCACAGTGAAAAGGGTAATCATCACCAGCGACGTCTTCTCAACCACGCGATAATAACCGCGGAAGATCAGCAGGCCTGCGAGAAACGCACAGATCATCACCCACCCCATCACGGCCACTTCGGGAAAAAGCATATTGAGGACGATACCCGCACTACCGAGCATACCTCCCAGCTGCACGACCTTGAGAAGAAGGAAAACTAACAGCGCCCACACCGTCCACCGCCCCTTGCCCCACTTCGGACCCGGCAATGTGTTAAAGATGCGCATGGAAGTCTCTCCTGTGAGAACCGTGTGCTTCCCGATCTCAAGTTGAACGACCACCTTCACCAGACAACTGACGATGATCACCCAAAAAGCAATAAAGCCGGCCCTCGCCCCCAGCGTGGTCGTGGCAATAAGCTCCCCCGAACCTACAATGGAAGCTGAAAGGATGAACCCCGGGCCGAGAAACATGAGTCTCTTCCAGAGGGTTTTCGGAGGTTCGCGAATGGTGTCCTTCGTAATGAGGTAGTTGTCTGTTTTCAAGTGCTAATAGTCAGGTGCGACCTTGAAAGTACAAAAGTCAACGGACGCTGCGGCGGTTCGGGCTCAAATAATTTCCGTTCCACTGTTTCAGGATGGCATTTCTTATTTAAAAGCTATTTTTGAACGAAAATGAAGTACGCCACCATTCTAGTCTCTGTCCTTATCATCATTGCCGTTTTGATTCCCGGCCCGAACCTTCCGGACATTAGAATCGGAGGCTATGACAAAGTCATTCACATTGCGATGTTCACGGTCTGGATGCTTGCTGTCCGATTCGACTATGGCGACAGGCCATTTCCATGGCTATTCACCTTTGCTGCAGGCATTGCCTTTAGCGCTTTGACAGAAGTTCTACAAATACTCGTTGAAGGACGGACATTTGATTATTACGATCTGGCGGCGGACGCAGTCGGAATGGTAATCGGCCTCGTGATCAGCAAGCCCATCGTGCGATGGCTGCATAAATTCATGTAGCCGCCTATTTGGGCTTCGGCGTAACACCGAGCTTCTGCAAAACGAGATTGGAGATATCGAAGGCTTGGGATTTGACCATCAGTACTTCGTAGTCGCTTACCTTTTCCGAAATGATTATTGAAAAGCCATTTTCCTCCGCGACTTGTCCGATTGCCTGATTGACCCTCAGCACTAGTGGTGCCATGAATAACTTCTGTTTGTTCTGAAGCGTCCGTTGGGCATCCGCCTGCATCTGCTCGAGATCGGCCATTGCCTTTTCAAGTTCGCGTTGCCGGTTGACACGGACCGTGTCGTGCATCGTTTCTGCCTTTGCGTTGAAATCCGTGTACTGCTTCTGGACGTCCTGTGATTTCGCCTGAATCTGATTTCGCAATTGGGTTTGCGTCGATTTCATTTCGCTCTCCAGCTCTTTCATCTCGGGCAATTGCGTGATGATATACTCCACGTTGGCCGAACCCACTTTGAACGAGGTGGCAGGCTGCGCGGTCTGAGCATGCGCAACATAACCGGCTGCCAATGCAAATAACAAAAGGAATCTTTTCTTCATACAATGTCTTCTCAACGACCGATCATCCCGGTCTTATCTTTCAAAGATAAGATATTTTAATTCCGGGTAGCAAAATCGATTTGCAGGGACCTGCCTTCAAATGCGACAAAATTTCCGTAGATATTAAAAGTTCCGGGCTATAGCCAGAAATTTTGTCGTCCTGGCAGCCGTTTTGTCAAGCGATGAAAGATGGTACAGCGATTGATTAACTCCTGCCAAAAGAGGAGAACATAATGAACAATAAATTCAAACATCTATTAACTACGGTAGACCTGTTGAATACTTTGAACGGGGGCGTCAGTGAACCGTACGTGTCTTACCGTGAGCGCCCGGATGGTCGCCAGGTAAGAATCCGTGTTCCCGGCGTTGGTAAAGAGATGTTGCAGGTGGAGATTCAGAACAACGAGCTCAGTGTCTTTTATCATATTCCCATGGAGTCTTCCGGAAAGAAACTTTTTCTTCCGAAGGAAGTGATGCGCCAGACATTGCCCTACTTCATTGAGATTCCCGCCATCCAGGCGACGTACGAAGACAACGAGTTGGTGGTGGATTTGCCTTTCAACGAGTTATCGAACGGATACAACAGGAAAGTTCCTATCTCTGAATAAGATCATTAGAGATAAGCTCCAAACAGAATAGTCAGAATAGTGGGTCTGATCGCTACGGCGGTCAGACTTTTTTTTGATCACCGGGTGGCGCCCTTCACCCTCATGACAACCGTGTAAACGGATTTGGATGCGGTAACAAAAAGCGTCTTTCCATCCTTGCCTCCAAAGCAGACGTTGGCAGTCCACGGCTCGGCTATGGGAATGTGTCCAACCTGTTTCCCGGAAGGATCCAAAATAGTCACCCCGTTCCCTGTCAGGTAGATGTTACCTTTGCTGTCGAGGGTCATGCCGTCGGATCCCATTTGCACGAGCAGCTTTCGGTTTGACAACGATCCATCACTGGCGATGTCAAAAACGTAGGTCTTGCTATCGCCGATATCAGCGACGTACAACTTCTTTCCATCCGGTGTTCCGACAATGCCGTTGGGTCGCTTAAACCCATCCATCACCATCGTCAATTTCTTCCGGTCGGGCGAAAGGTAATAGACATCCTCTGACTCGATCTCTTTTTCCGTGCGTGTCCAGTAGTCGCGTTTGTAAAATGGGTCGGTGAGATACACGCCGCCTTTGGAATCCACCCACAGGTCATTGGGGCCGTTGAGTTTCTTTCCGTTGTAATCGCGCACGAGCACGGTTACGTTCTTGTCGGGATCAATGAGCCACAATTCATTTTTTTCATCCGCGCAAGCGAGGAGATTTCCCGAGCGATCAAAATACAATCCATTTGATCGTCCGGCGTTTTCCATGAAGACGGTCACCCCTGCGCCGGGCGACCATTTCAGGATCCGGTTATTGGGTTGATCCGTAAAAAAAACATTTCCCTTGCCGTCAACCGCCGGTCCTTCCGTAAATTTGTAATCCGAAGCTACCAGCACGGGCGTCGCACCTTTTGCTACAAGTTTGCTTTGTTCCGATTCCTGAGCAGTCGCCGCACAGGAAGACAGCACAATGATAAAAGGTAATAGATATCGCATGGGATTGTTGGTTCAGAGGCGTGTGAAGTTCCGCGGTTAAAGATGATAAAAATGCGCCTTTTGGCCAAGGGCTACCGCGCACCGGGGTATTTTCAGTGTTCGCAGGCCCTTCATTACAACCGCGAACGCAAAATCCGGGTCTAAATAGCAAACCGAACCTGTATGCCACGAGTTGTTGCCCTTCTTTCAATTGTTTTGCTCTTATCGTGCGATGACGGTAATCCGACTTCAACCAGTGGACCCGTTACCCTCGGAGCCGTTATGTGCGGCAAGAAGCCCATGGAGATGATGTGGCTGCGAGATCTTGTCAAAAAAGCACAAACGGATATGGCGCTGAACGGCAACATCTACAGGGGGTATTACGATGGCCAGGTTATCTTCATCCATCAGCCTATGATCATGAGTTGTCTCGCCTGCATCATCTATGACTGCAGCGGAAACAAACTCGATCCTGCCACGCTGGATCACGAAAAGATCCGGCTCAATATGACGCGCGCGAACGTCGTCTACCAGGCCCACTAGCAGGATAGCTCCACGCTATTAATTCTTCATCCACTCCGGAAATAACTATGCATCCTCCGGATCCTTTGATTTACCATCAGAGTTTTCTAAAATTCCGGAATGAAAAGCACCAATGAGGTCCGCTGGGGAATATTGGGATGCGGAGATGTCTGCGAAGTCAAAAGTGGACCCGCGTTCAATAAGGTAGCAAATTCAACCCTCGTTGCTGTCATGCGGCGCGACCGCGAAAAAGCCGCGGACTTTGCGAGAAGACACAATGTCGGGCGGTACTATTCCGAAGCAAGCGATCTGATCAACGATCCCGACATCAACGCCATCTACATCGCTACGCCGCCCTCCCATCACGAACAGCTTGCTATCCAATCTATGGAAGCGGGTAAACCCATGTACATTGAGAAGCCCGTCGCGCTGAACACCGCGTCGTGTGAACGAATACTCGCCTTCTCGCGCAAGTCAGGTGTCAAGGCGTCCGTCGCACACTATCGCAGAGGGTTACCGTTATTCCGAAAGATCCGATCGTTGTTGCAGTCAGGAGTTATCGGCAAACCCAGCCTGATCATCGCCCGGACACTGCAGGCACCCAGTGACAAGATCGGTGCGCCCGACTACTGGCGGACGACTCCTGAAGTATCCGGAGGCGGACTATTCTTCGACCTGGCACCTCATCAGCTGGACATCTTCTACTGGCTGTTTGGCAAACCCACGACAGTACACGGATTTTCCGTCAACCAGAAAAATCTTTACAGCGCACCGGACCTTACAACGGTTGAGGTACTCTTCGGGGAAAAGGTGTTGCTACAGGGCGTATGGGCGTTCAACGTGGCAAAGAGCGAAGAAATGGAAACATGCGAAATCATCGGAGACCGCGGCAAGATATCGTTTTCATTTTTCAAGACTTCCGACATCGAGGTGAGCACCGCTGATGGGAAAGAACGAATCACGGCTGATTATCCGGAGAATATCCAGCAACCGATGATCGATGAGGTGGTTAAATTTTTCAGGAATGAGGGGCCCAATCCTTGCTCGCTGGAAGACGCAGTGGTCACAATGCGGATCATGGACGAAACGAGATAAATTCGGAGACGGTGAGGTCGCTAATTATTTTTACGCGAGCCACCTTTTTTACTACATTAGTCAACTACAAACCAAGACAATGACAAAACTGATTCAGCGACGAGAATTCCTCAAGCGCGGTGCTATGGGCGCCATTGGCTTTTCCATTCTTCCCTCACTCATTTCCCGGGGTGCGCCAAGTGACAAACTTCGAATCGCGCACATCGGGCTCGGCGGAATGGGAAATCAACACATGCAGTGGTTCGCAGCGTTGCCGGGGGTGGATATTGTCGCATTATGCGATGTGGACTCCGATCATCTCAACAGCACTCTTCAGTCGCTGAAGAAGTTGCATCCGGATACACAAGCGAAGACCTATGGAGATTTCCGCCACGTGCTCGAGCGAAAAGATATTGATGCGATCACCTGCGCAACTCCCGACCACTGGCATGCGCAGATCGCCACGCTCGCGTTCCAGGCCGGCAAGGACGTCTACGGTGAGAAGCCCCTGTCGTATGACATACGTGAAGGACAAATGATGCTGAAGAACCTCGAAAAGCACAAGCGGATTTTTCAGCTCGGTACACAGATCCACGCAACAGACAACTATCACCGGGTGGTTGAGATCATCCGCTCGGGCGCAATTGGAAAAGTTCATACCATCCGGCTCTGGAAAAACGGTTTCAGTCCCGGGTTGGGTTTTCCAAAAGCGCAGACCCCTCCTTCGAATCTGAACTGGGACATGTGGCTCGGGCCCGCTCCGGTCGCCGATTACTTTCCGGAGCGATGCCACAAAAGCTACCGCTACTTCCTGGATTACTCCGGAGGGGTATTTGCGGACTTCTGGTGTCACATCGCTGATGTAGCGTGGTGGGCTGTTCATCCAACAGGACTCAAGACGATAACCGCCAGGGGAGAAAAAACCGATGGCATAGCGGATGCTCCCAAATGGATCGACGCGGATTTTGAATTCGACAATGTAAAATTACTGTGGACTACTCAGCCTCCTGACGTCCCGGGTGCCGCTGACCGTGGCATCGGCGCGTATTTCGAAGGCGACAAGGGCACCTTGATTTGTGACTACCACACGCGGGCGATCACCATCAACGGTGAAACGGTCGAGGATGTTCCATCCGTTGACAAATCCATTCCGCGTTCTCCCGGACATCAGCAAAATTTTGTCGATGCGGTAAAATCGCGAACCCAGCCGGAATCGAACCTGGCCTACGCGCGTGAGATGACTCTGCCCATGCACCTGGCCATCATCTCCTGGAGACTCGGACGAAAACTGGAGTGGGATGCCTCCCGCGAAAAATTCAAGGACGACAGCGAAGCGAACAATTTCCTCTCCCGCAAATACCGCAAAAGCTGGGACTTGATTTAGGAGATAGGGAGATAAGGAGATAAGGAAATAGGGGGGATAGGGAAATAAGGGAGATAGGGGATATAGGGGATATAAGGGGTAGGGTATACTCCATATCTCTTACATCCTATACCTATGCCCTACATCGTATACCTACACCCTACACCCTACACCCTATACCTTATTTCCCTTATTTCCCTTATACCCCCTTCTATTTCCCTATCTCCCAAGATGCAGGAACAACTTTTGTTTCCTCAATCGCTATGAACACAGCAATTCTGACCCTTATATCCCTTTGAGGTGGAAACCGCGATAAAACAAAACGCCGAGGCTGCTTTGGTCGCGAATCCGGATGCCCGAACAACAGCGGATGACCGGGTCGCGCACGGGTTTATAAAGGCAGCGTGGTACCGCCTCACTCATTGGGAAACCTGGGACTGGCGAATAAAGTATGTACTCATCGCGCCCGTATGGCTGTGGTTTTGCATTCGCGCGCGATCGCTCTGGTTCTTTACAGCGTCAAACCCCACCCTCACTTTTGGAGGGTTTGACGGCGAGAAAAAAAGGGAGATGTACGAACAGCTTCCCGTGGGTACGTACCCTGACACACGCTATATTTCTCCCGACCTCCCGTTCGACGATCTGGTCGCCGAGCTTGACCGAGAGGGGCTTTCATTCCCGCTTGCAGCAAAGCCTGATGTCGGAAAGATGGGCCTGATGTTCCGGCGGATCGATTCCCTTCAGTCCCTGCAGGCATATCACAACACTATTAACTGTGAATACATCCTGCAAAAATGGATTTCTTATCCCGTTGAAGTGAGCGTCTTCTATTACCGACTTCCGGATCGACAGAAAGGACAGATTACGGGTTTTGTAAGGAAGGACTTTCTCGAAGTAACAGGCGACGGAACTTCAACGCTTTCAGAGTTGATCATGAAGTATCCGCGCGTTCGGTTCCGCCTCGCCGAGATGCGATCAAAGCACCGCGAAAAATTGCACATGGTCCTGGGCGCGGGAGAGAAATACTGTCTCTCTCCGGCGTTGAATCTCAGCCGCGGAGGAAAGCTGGTAAGCCTTGCCAACGAAAAAGACGACCGCTTATTGAAAGTCTTCGATGACCTGAGTCACCACGCCGGTAATTTTTACTACGGCCGCTATGACATCAAATGCGCATCGGTGGAAGCACTCAGGCAGGGAAAAGATTTTTCCATCCTCGAATTTAACGGTAGTGGTGCCGAACCGCATCATGTGTATGGCAATGGCAACCACCTTCTGAAAGCATGCGGCATACTCGTCTCTCATTGGCGAATACTCTACCAAATATCGAGGATCAACCACGGCGCTGGCGTGCCTTATTGGGAATTCCGGCGCGGACTGAAATTCATCCGCGAAGCCGGCAAACATCTTGAAAGACTCCGGAAACTCGACATCGATGCGACACATAGCCTCAACCGGGGTACGCTTTTTTAGTAGGTGAAAGAAGCTTCGCATCAGAACTATGACGGATCAAGGATCACCCGACATTGTCACAGAATTCAGAAACTTCATCGCAGATGAGCGGTATCCGTGTGTGGCGGCCCGAGCGGCGCTTGCGCGAAATCAGATTCCATGCTTCGTGGCTACACACATGGGATGTCCCCACGACGACGAAGAAATTTTAGCTTTTCTTTACCGCTTCATCCGGGAGTATCGCGATTCCAACACCGTGCTCCACAGTGCTGCCGTCATATTCAGGCAACCCGATTCCATAACGGAGGAAATGTTTGAAGATCTCCTTTGGCAACGGATGCAGAACCTTGCGCGACTCGATGCAGAAAAATATACATACGACACCCGTGTGAGTTCAGATCCACACGCCCCTGATTTCAGCTTCAGCCTGGGAGAAGAAGCTTTTTTCGTCATCGGACTTCACCCCGATAACAGTCGACGTTCCAGGAGATTCAAGCGTCCGGCAATGATATTCAACCCCCATGCACAATTCGAAAAAATGCGCAGGGAAAACCAGTATGAAAAAATGAAACGCATTGTTCGCAAACGCGATGTGCTATATTCGGGTTCGGTCAATCCTATGCTTTCCGATTTCGGCGAGTCGTCCGAAGTGTTTCAGTACAGCGGGCGACGCTACAGCAAAGACTGGATTTGCCCATTAAAAAATGCGCATGCAAAAGCTGCAAATAATTCCTCCAAGAAGTAGTGTTTCATTCACCCTGAAAAAGGGGCAGGTGCTCAAAGTTGTAGACCTGGAAGGGGAACAGGTTTCGGATCTGGTTTGCTTTAACCTGCATGACCCTCGGGAATATCTTTCGTCGGGCAGGTCGATTGATTATGCGGAAACGATCTTTTTTACAAAGGGCCATCCCCTTTACTCCAACCGCAGCAACATCATGTTTGAAATTATGGAAGACACCGTTGGCAGGCATGATTTTCTGCTGACGCCCTGCAGCGCGGATACGTTCCGGATACTATACGGCCACGATGATCCACATCGCGGATGCCTCGGTAACCTGGCTGAGTCACTGGCGGAATACGGCATCGGTCCGGATGATATACCGATTTGTTTTAACGTGTTTATGCATGTCAGTGTAGATGGCGGGACGGGCCGGATCTCAGTTCTCCCTCCAAAAAGCAAGGCGGGTGACTATCTCGTTCTCGAGGCGAAAATGGATCTGATCGTGGGGATGACCGCCTGCTCCGCCGGCATGTCAAACAACTTTGCCTTTAAACCGATCGGATACTACTTCGGAGATCGATACAATCCATGATCGGCATTGGTTTCGAAAGTGCCCAATAACTCGTCACCCTGATATAACTCCAGTGTCCTGTTTTTGATGCGGTAGTTATCCGTAACGGTCAGCATTTGCGTAAACCGATTCTCTACTTCCATCTGCGCCTCGCAAAACATTCGAGTGGTGATGGGCTGAAATTTGATCATCCTTCCTTCGATTTTATAATCACCTCCCAGCCCGTTGCAACCTGCGTGTCCTTTCAACGCGCCGGATTCATGGTCGGTTGGAGTCAGTATCATGTAAACCTCACGGCCTTCAGCAGGTGTAACGATTGTGTCACCACCGACCATAACGAGCTTCCAATAGTGGAATTCTATCGCGGGTATCTGGCCAATCTTCCGGACCTGATCATCTGTCTTGGGTGTCTTGCACTGAAAAAATAATACAGGCAGAAGAACGATTATAGCTATTTTCTCCTTCATATTCTCAATAAACAAAGGAGCGCTATTCAAGATTCATTTCCCGTACAATGTCGCCGATACTGCGATCGCCGATCATGACATCCTCGAGTGTTGAAAGCCCATCCTTTATCCGCACAACGGCGTAGGTGACTTGTGTACTATCGCGATTGCTTTCCCGATACGCGTTCTCCGCACCTGACGCTTTTGATTCTTCCAGGTAAAGGCGGTCGAACGGAAAATGAACCCGGACCTGGCGCTCGCTGCCGTACGATATTTTTGCTTCCAGAAAATCCAATCCTTCTGCCGGCTTCACATCGCTAACGCCAACTATCCTGGCAAAGCCTTCAGCGTCTGGTTCGACCACGACAAATACTTTCTCCCCATAGTGCCATCGGTCTGCATCCGTCGTTTCAAAAGTATCGTCACGAAATGACAACGTAATGTATTTACCTCGAAACGGATCAGTAGGATCAACCGGTTGCGTCCTGAAGTGAAAAACCTCTCCATTGCGAAGAACGTCTTCCTGGGCAGCGATCATAGCGCCCGGCACATACCATTGCCCGACGCACATCAACACAAAAAGTATCGCGACCAGCGGTTTGTTCATGAGTTCTGAAGTTTTCGCTTTTTCAAGACCCAATAGTTAGCGCCAAAGAAACTTGCTCCGACCACCAGGAATAAGATCCCGCGCACCACAAAACTCATATCCGTATCAAAGAATCTGCAAATAATGAGAACGGACAGAATGAGCAACCCGTAGTTTAGCACGAGCATATCGTTTCGGCCGGCGCCACGCCAGGTGGTGATCACCGCGATGGCCAGCACCAGTAAACTTACCAGCCAGGAAGTTACAAAAGGCGACACCCTGCCAAGTTGAAACAGCAGAATAAAAACGAGGAACAAGTATACTTTCGGATGAACTGCGGCTGCACCGCGCGTTTTGATAGCATGAACCAACGCCCCACCTGCAAGCAGGCTCATGGCTATAGCAACAAAAAATCCTTCGTCCTCCGGATTGATCTCTCTCGCGATCTCCGTCCAAACCCACCTGAAGCTAAGAAAAAGCAACAATACGACGCTGCCCAGGCTTCCCGTAACCAGGAACGCGTTGTTAGCGATTCTGCCTTCCGAAAACTTTTTCGTTTCACCCAGCAGGATAAACAGGCTGAACATACTCATGTAAGCCACGAACATGTAAACGCTGTCCGACTGATTAAATACGTTGAGCGATATCACCAGCGAGATCGCCAGAAACCATCGGTGGAAGTACTCAAAATTCCTGCGGCCACTTTGGGCGAGCATGAAGAAGAAAGGCAACACCAGCGCGAGCATAAGCCAGTAATTCCACGCGATCTCACCCGGATAAGAAAAGTAACTTACGTCGCACACATAGACCGTGATGCCGACGATCACAAGAAGCGACGTCATCGCTGATCGCATCACATAAATAACAGGAATGCTCAGCAGCATCCAGGTGAGCATAAACCCGGAGAGATCACCCGGGATGTTATAGACCTGACTGACAATGGAAATGGAGGCAGCGACGGCGAAGAATACAAGCACAGCCCCCGATTCACGCCACACCTGACTTTCCCGCTTTCTCAACAGTGTGTAGCCACATACCAACTGCCCTGCAAGCAATGGCAACAGCGCATAAACAATTTTTGTCGGTCGCGTGAGGTCGTCCCAGTTATGGGCAATGATCAGGACGATGCCCAGTCCGACGAGCAGTGCGCCAAGTATGCCGAACACGAGCACAATGGCGTTTGGACCCCTGCTTGATTTGCCTGCGTAGTAAGAGCGGATCCGTTCTGCGGCGTCTGCGCTGATCACGCCGGCTTCAATGAGTTCGGGAAGCTCTTTCAGGATCTTGCTCATGGCAGTTGGGGTTATCGGCTTGCCGGACTAAAAATAGGAAATTGCAACCGCAAACCATAGCCACGCGCTGTTTCCGCCGACGTCGACGCGGATCGTCTGTACACAATTCGCCTGAATTGGTTTATTTAGCATGCAATTGTCTATTTTTAAAGCTACTATTCAATATGCACGAAGGCTGGCTCATGCGAAAATCTATTGTGGTCATCGGCGGAACGACCGGCATCGGGCTGTCGGCTGCCGAGGCGTTCATTCAGGAAGGAGCTAACGTTCTCGCTATTGGCCGAAGTCCCGAAAGCGCAGAACGCGCATCCGCGACGCTGCGGACAGCCATCGTGAAGACGGGCGACGCCTCCCAGGAAGGAACCGCAGAGGAGGCTATCCGCGATTGTCACCGGCACTTCGGGGGCTTTGACGGATTGTATCACGTAGCCGGTGGCAGTGGGCGGCGATTTGGCGATGGCCCGGTCCACGAGCTTACCAAAGAAGGATGGGAATATACCTTGTCACTCAATCTCACCTCGCTGATGTTGTCGAATCAGGCGGCGATACGCGACTTTCTCAGTCGCAAGACAGGCGGCGCGATCTTGAACATGGGCTCCGTGCTGGGATATTCTCCCTCTCCGAAATATTTTGCAACGCATGCCTATGCGGCGGCAAAGGCGGCGGCGATCGGCTTCACCCGTTCTGTTGCCGCATACTATGCATCTTCCAACATAAGAGTTAACCTCATCGCACCAGGACTCGTGGAGACGCCGATGGCACAACGCGCGGCGAACGACGAAACAATACTATCGTTCGTCAAAACAAAACAGCCTCTTGCTGGCGGACGCATCGGGGCACCACAAGATCTCAACGGCGCGGCGATCTATTTCATGTCCGACCAATCCGCGTTTACCACCGGCCAGGTGCTATCCGTAGACGGAGGCTGGAGTTTATCAGAGGGACAGTACGCATAAACAAATGAGCAAAGCCATCGGAATAGACCTGGGATGTACAAACATCAAAGCTGTGCTGATAGACCATGCCGGCAATGTGCTGCATGAAGCGCGCGCGGAAACACAAGAGCAGGATGATCGCCATTGGAAAGGCGTCGTGTCGCACATCATCGGGGAGATGAAGGGTCGTGCGCACAGCACAGTCGACGCCATCGGACTTTGTGCGCCGGGGCTAGCCAATGCCGCGAATACTTGCATCGAGTGCATGCCGGGCCGATTGCCTGGACTGGAAAATTTCGACTGGTCGCAGGCTACCGGTGAATCGGTCTTTGTTTTGAATGACGCACATGCCGCACTCAAAGCCGAAGCCGCCTTTGGAGCGGGGAAAGGAATGAAGCACATCATTTTTCTAACCCTCGGCTCCGGCGTTGGAGGCGGCATTCTGATCGACGGACAATTATACCAGGGCATGTCGCAGATGGCGGGACACTTCGGCCACACGACTGTCGACAGCAGTACCCATAGCCGTGACGTTACGAACATGCCGGGGAGCATCGAGGAAGCGATTGGCAATATCAGCATCGCAGCGCGATCGTATGGAAAGTATGAGAGTACCTTCAAATTACTCGCAGCCTACAAGCGCGGCGATCATTTCGCTACCTGGCTGTGGTTGGATAGCGTCCGAAAGCTCGCTGTCAGCATCGCGTCGTCGATAAACATCATCTCACCGGAAGCCGTGATCATCGGAGGCGGAATCGCCCAGGCGGGAGACTCGCTGTTGAAACCACTTGAAGAATTTCTTGCACTCTACGAGTGGCGACCGGGCGGCAAGAAGACACCGCTGATGCAGGCTCACTTTTCCGATATGGCCGGGGCCATTGGCGCCGCCGCCTCTGCCCTCTCAAAGAAATCCAAACTCGCATGACGCCCACACAAACATATCTTGACAAGTGCCGAAAAATAACGGACACAGTGTCCGCGCAGGAAGAGATGATCAGTGATGCGGCGGGCTGGTTTGCCAAAACAATCCTCGCCGGACGGATGGTCCATGTGTTTGGCTCGGGACATAGCCGGATCATGGTAGAGGAGATGTGGCCGCGGTACGGATCTTTCCCGGGCTTCAATCCCATCGTCGAACTATCGCTCACGTTTCATAATCTTGTTGTAGGAGCCAACGGGCAACGACAGGCGATGTTCCTGGAAAACACGCCAGGACTCGCTGAAAGAATACTCCGCAATTTCTACATTTCCGAAGACGATAGCGCGCTCGTCATATCCTCCAGCGGATGCAATGTCGTTCCCATTGAGATGGCGGAACTGTTCCACCAAAAGAAAGTGAAAGTAGTAGCGATCCTGACGCGCGAACACTCCGAGAAGAGCAAGAGCAAACGCGCTGACGGCAAGAAGCTGAGCGATTTCGCAGACATTGTTCTCGATACGGGAGCCCCGGCCGGCGACGCTATGGTGTACGTTGACGGTTTGAGCACACCCGTTGCGCCTGGCTCCACCGTGGGAGGAACCATGATCATTAATTGTCTGAAAGCCGAGGTGGCCCGCTTGCTGTCCGCGGCAGGGCATCCGCCGAAGGTGCTGAGTGGCGCCGCGGTCGTCGGCGAAGCAAAAGCAAAGGAACTCTTCGAGTCGGCGTATGATGAGCATGCTCACCGCCTCGCCAGACTTTACGAGCACGCGGGAAAAAATACTGCATCTTAACAAAATCAATTTCCATGCAACCTATACCCATTCGCACCACCGTCATCGGCAGCTATCCCTTTCCGGGATGGCTTGAATTCGCGGTCAGAAACCTTCATGAATTCGGAAATGCAGACCGCGAAGAAATGATCGAAGATGCGGTGATCGCCGCAATTCACGATCAGATAACGGCGGGGCTGGACGTCATTACAGATGGCGAGCAAACACGCCTGGACTTCAACTTGTCGTTTTACGGATTCATCAAAGGCATCCGGGAAAACACCGATGAATTGCGCAAGTGGGGTCCCGCCGCACACGATCAACGGGGAAAACATACCATCATCGACAATCTCACAGCACCAGACGGCCTGGGCGCTGTGAAAGAATACAAGCGCCTTGCAAGACTCGCTCCCCCCGGACCCGCGCTCAAAGCAAGCGTCCCGGGACCATACACGTTGAGCGGCCGCCTGCTTCCAAACGACCGTTACAAAGATCGCTATGCCGTCACGGAAGCTCTCCTGCCATTTGTAAAAAAAGAACTCGAAGATCTCGTTGCCGCCGGATGCAGCGAGATCACCGTCGACGAACCCTCCATGAGCTGCTATGCATACAAAGAAGACACAAAGCGGTTCGTCGATATTTTCAACCGGACAGTGGAATCCGTATACGGAAAATGCCGACTTTCTACTCACCTATGCTTCGGGAACTTCAAAGGGCGCCCCGTGGGATTTCGAAGCATCGCACCCATGCTCCCCGACTTCCTTGACCTGAAAGTGGACGAGGTGCATGTTGAAATGGCAAACCGCGAATTTTCGGAAATCGACCTCATCCAGACCTTCGCGGAAAAAATGGACGTTGCAGTGGGCATCATCGACGTCAAAAACTACTACATCGAAACGGTCGACGACGTTGTTAAAAGAATCGACCGCTGCCTGAAATACGTCCCCGCGAACAAACTAGCGGTCGCGCCCGATTGCGGACTGAGCCAGACGGCAAGGTGGGCGGCACGGCAGAAGCTGATGAATTTGGTGGAAGGCGCGAGGCGAGCCAGGGGTGAGTTGTAAGTTATAAGTTGTAAGTTATAAGTCAGAGAATACCAGGAATTAAGAATCAATTTTTCATTGTAGTGACAGCATTACCACAAGCCCTGAAAGGGCGCCAGATACCAGCCCAGGGTGACGAGCGGAGCGAGGAGCCCTGGGTAACAAATAAACCGCCACTAATTAGGACTCATCAACCATTACCACAAGCCCTGAAAGGGCGTAAAATACCAGCCCAGGGTGACGAGCGAAGCGAGGAGCCCTGGGCAACAAATAAACCGCCACTAATTAGGACTCATCAACCACCCTCACCAATTTTCGGCCGAGCGATTAAAATCCACAATTTGAAATGATACACGCCTTTGCGAAAGATGAAGTATTGAGGGAAGACATCCTGTCTTCGAGAAAGGCGGGGCGGAGGAATGCGTTTGATGTGTGGTGGCTGGGGCAGAGTGGATTCCTCTTGCAGTGGAATGGCTTCTGTCTTCTGCTGGACCCTTATCTTTCAGACTCGCTTACGGAGAAATATGCTGCCACCGCTAAACTTCACGTTCGTATGAGTGAACGCGTGATCGACCCGGATACGCTCAACTGCATTGACATTGTCACTTCGAGTCACAACCACACGGATCACCTGGATGCGAAAACGCTTGTGCCACTGTTAGCTGCGAACCCGTCGATCTCATTTATTATCCCCGAGGCCAATCGCGAGTTCGTCGCGGAGCGCGTGAAGTGCAGTCGCGATTTCCCAACCGGTCTGACCGATGGGCAGTCTGTTGAAGTGAAGGGCTTCACCTTTCATGGAATTCCGTCGGCACACAACGATGTGGAACGCGACGAGCAGGGCCATTGCAAGTTCATGGGCTATGTTGTCTCTTTTGGTGACTTTTCAGTCTACCACAGCGGCGATACGCTCTGGTTTGAAGGGCTCGAGAAGATATTGAAACCCTTCGAAGTTGATATCGCTTTTCTTCCCATCAACGGGAATGACCCATCGCGTGGTGTGGCCGGCAATCTCAACGCTAATGAAGCCGCTCGCCTCGGCAAAGCGATCGGCGCCCGCCGCGTTATTCCCCATCATTACCACATGTTCGAATTCAACACCGCGGACCCTTCAGAATTCATCAAAGAAGCGCAGGCACATGGGCAAGCTTACACCGTACTACAGCATGGCGAAAGATTCACCTATCGTGCTACTCAAACTGAAAAGGATTGAGGGCAATTATCCAAGGTAAAAAATTTCGAGTGCAAGAATAGTTTTCACGGTCATGAAAGCTGTGCACCCCGGAATCGTGCAAACAAATTTGGTTCTCCTGAATTTTTAGCTAGTTTGTGGCTCGTACTTACTGATACCTGTTCATAAACCGATAGTTCATGGCCACTACCAATGCCCGATCACGCTGGCTACGTTTGATTCCCATTGCTTTCATCACCTACAGCCTCGCCTATCTGGACCGGGCCAATTATGCCTTCGGCGTCACCGGCGGCATGCAGGAGGATCTCAACATCACCACGGCCATGACGTCGCTGCTCGCCTCGCTGTTTTTTCTCGGCTACTTTTTTTTCCAGATACCAGGCGCCATCTATGCTGAGAAACGCAGCGCGAAAAAACTCATATTCTGGTCGCTGATCTTATGGGGTGGGCTTGCCGCTGCGACCGGACTCGCCCGGAACGGCGAGATCCTGATCGGCATACGGTTCATGCTAGGGGTAGTGGAAAGCGCTGTGATGCCAGCGATGCTCATACTATTGAGCCGGTGGTTTACAAAGTCGGAACGCTCTCGCGCCAACACTTTCCTGATTCTCGGCAATCCGGTTACCATTCTCTGGATGTCAATACTTTCCGGATATCTTGTGGATGCAGTGGGATGGCGTTGGATGTTCATCATCGAAGGACTCCCCGCTGTGATATGGGCGTTCTTTTGGTGGAGACTGGTCGACGATAAGCCCGCGGACGCCCGCTGGTTATCCGACGAGGAGAAGCAGGCTCTTCAGGCGCGCTTGCAGCAGGAACAGCAAGGCATCAAGCCTGTCAGAAATTACGGAGTGGCATTCAAATCACGAGTCGTTGTTCTCCTCTCGCTGCAGTACGCAATGTGGAGTATCGGTGTGTATGGATTTGTCATGTGGTTGCCCAGCATCATCAATGCAGCTCCCGACGTTAGCATCGTTGAAACCGGATGGCTGTCTTCCGTTCCATACGTGTTTGCCGTGATCGCCATGTTGACGACCTCCTATTTCTCGGACAAGACCTTAAACCGGAAAGCATTCATCTGGCCCTGCCTTCTCATAGGCGCCATCTGCTTCTATGGTTCCTATTTGATCGGCCCTAACAATTTCTGGATATCCTTTGTTTTGCTCGTAATAGCGGGGGCAGCAATGTATGCGCCTTACGGTCCGTTCTTCGCTGTAATCACCGAGATCCTTCCGAAAAATGTTTCCGGCGGCGCGATCGCGCTCATCAACAGTTTCGGCGCATTGGGTTCGTTCGCCGGTGCATGGCTGGTCGGCTATCTCAATGGAGTAACGGGAGGGTTCGGCGCTTCCTACAACTTTATGGCGGCATCGCTACTACTGTCGGCGATCCTGACGATCATTGCCGTCCGCAATAAGCCGGATCCGGAACCAGTCTTGTCTGCATCGGTCTAACGGAATTCCCGTCAAGCAGCCGGGATGATTGTGTACAATCCGCACAGGGATGTTGAATTTTTCAGCAGTCCCACCGGTCTGTTTTTAACTCTCTTATTGTCATCTCATATAAAAAACGCTGCAGGACAATACTATGCCCGTTTTTTAAAGGCCAATAGCCGCTGCGTTAAGTGTTCCCTTTTCATGGTACGAAAGTTTCAGTACTCGGGTGACACTATGTTTAACTTAAAATAATTGCCGATATGAAAAGGATATTATTAACAGGGGTAGCGGCCGCGCTATTTAGCGTGGGAGCCATCGCCCAGCAACAGCAGGATTCATCGCGGAATCAAAGTAATGAGTACCGTCAAATGGACAGGCAATCCGACCAGGCTATAGACAGCGCTTCGAACGATTTCCAGCAAGGTGTGAATGAAGCTGACGAGGAGACTGAACGCGCCGGCGACAACATCCGGCAGGAAAGCAACGAATTCCGCCAGGATGCTGAGCAAGGTGTGGAAAGAACGGGAGATCAAATCGAGCGAAATGCAGAAGAAGCCGGAGATGACATTCAGCAAGGAGCTGAAAATACGCGGGACGATATTCGTCAGGGCACACGCAAAGCCGGTGACGAGATAGAGCAGGGCGCTGAACGCGCCGGAGACAGGATGCAAGAGGCCGGTGACGAAACTGAACACGCAACGGATCAAACACTCGACAACATGAACCAACAGTTCGAATCCACAGTCGAAGGTGAAGATCAGCAGGGATCGGCAAGCTATAACACGGCTCCGGAACTCGAGGTAGTAAAGGACAAAGAAGGACCTAACAACGAAGTGGTCTATAAATATGAAGGCGATATGTTCTACGTCGACCGCGACGAGAAAAAAGTTGTAAAGGCAAAGGAATCTGAACTGCAGGATGCCAACAACGACGTGATCATTCACGAAAATCAGGAGAGCGGTGACCGGGCATCGGAAAACAATAATGACGACATGAACAACAATGACGCGTCAAGTCGTCAAAATTGGGATGCTGCGCAGCCACAGGATCAGTCATCATCCCAGGATCAGTCCACATCTCAGGATCAGTCTAGTCAGGATCAATCATCCACGTCGGATACCCAGGAGAATGATAATGCATCGAGCAGCAACCGCGATCAGTCGCAGACCGAGTCACAGACTCCTGCACCGGAGCAGTAATAATTTTAACCATCAACCACAAAAAAATCATAGCTCAAGGGCTATGATTTTTTTTTGGGGGGTATTTGTAAGTGTGTGGATATCCTCGATGGCATGATGCGCAGTACTGAACGGGGGGACCACCCCAATTGTCCTGCGGACAATTGGCCCTCCTCGGGGAGGAGGGCATGCGGTATCTGATCGATTCATCATCACCTTAAACTGTGTGAGTCATCATCTGTTAGCAAAAAATGTTCATCATTTATTGATGTCGGTTCTTCCGCCGCCAATGGAAATGCCGGCGCGGATGCCGAGGTAGCTGTTCTTCACTTCACCTCCGCCGGGTACGTCTGTAGGCGGAATGATATTGTAGTCCAGCGTCATCGTAAAGTGACCGGCGTCAATACCGATCTTCGGGTAAAAACCAAAGCGGGTTTCAGCTCCGATCTCGTCGAGATCCGGATCTCCATTCTGACGCGTGTCGAATTTCGCAGCTGCCAGGCTGTAAAGACCCACACCGGCACCGACAAAAGGCCGGACCTTGTTGTTGTTAAAATAATAATGCGTGTTCAGCGTGTATGAAGCGATAGAGCTGGCATCACCTTCAACATCATTATTGCTGATTCCCTCAATCCCACGGGCAACAAATGCGCCTTCGAGCCTCAGACCAATCATCACCTGGTCGGTTGCGCGATAAGCCGGTTCGAGATACGCAAGGAAGCCTCCACCGGCGCCTTCGCCTGCACCGGGCGTTGCATAACCAATGCCGAGACCCACTCTAAATTCCTTGTACTCACGCGAGTAGTCTTCATCGTACTGAGCATACACATGCGAGGCGAAAAGACTTGCCGCAATTATTAAAATGGATTTTTTCATAGCGTTACAGTTTCCCGATTAACGCTAAAAAATCAGGCCGGAACTCGCGCCGAAAAACAACCGTGAATCGGAAACTACGACGAGGAACTAGTGACCTACGCCGTTCGGCTGCATCTCGATCAGATTGAGCATCTTCAATGTAGCGGTGATCGCCGCCTCCTGCTGATCGAATTCGAATCCACGGGTTTTGAACACGCGACCGTTCATGTCCCAGGTAATGATGGTCTCGACAAAAGCATCGGTGCGCCCCCCGGGAGGAATTGATATTTTGTAATCGGTGAGCTGCGGAAGTTTCTTACCCAACTGATCGTAGATCGACTTGACAGCCTTCATGAAAGCGTCGTACTGACCATCGCCGGTGGAAGAAGCTTCGTAAACCTGACCATCGATCTCGATACTCAGCGTGGAGATCGGCTTGAGATTATAAACGTGACTCGAATAGTAATTGCGGATCCGGATCTTTTCAGGAAGCAGCTCGCGGCCCAGCACATCCGAGATGATGTAGGGAAGATCTTCCGGTGAGATATTTTCTTTCTTGTCGCCGAGTTCCACGACGCGTTGAGTAACCTTGCGCAGCGCTTCGGGGTCGAGCTCGATACCCAGCGTCTCGAGATTCTTCTTGATGCTGGCGTTGCCGGAAGTTTTTCCAAGCGCATATTTTCTCGTGCGACCAAACCGCTCGGGCATCAGGTCGTTGTGATACAGATTTCCCTTGTTGTCGCCGTCTGCATGCACTCCGCACGTTTGCGTAAATACGTGTTCGCCGATCACCGGCTTGTTGTTGGGGACACCGATTCCGGAAAACACTTCCACCAGCTTGCTTACATTGTAAAGCATCGTCTCATCCACCGAAAATTCCGCGCGAAGGTGATCTTTCAGCAGAGCAACCACGCTCGACAGCGGCGCATTACCCGCGCGCTCACCCAGTCCGTTGACCGTGACGTGCAGCGCCGACGCGCCGGCCTTGATGGCGGAAAAACAGTTCGCGACCGACAAGTCGTAATCGTTGTGTGCGTGAAAATCGAATCTCTTCCCAGGAAACCTTTTTACCATGTCCTGAACATACCGGAACGTCTCATCCGGATTCAACACACCGAGGGTATCGGGAAGCATGAACCGCGCGATGCGCTCGTCCTGAAGGGCATCCATCAGAAAGTATACGTAGTCCGGGGAATTGCGCATCCCGTTAGACCAGTCTTCAAAGTAAACATTGACCGCAATGCCGAGTTTGTGAGCGTAAGCGAGCGTTTTGCGAATATCGGCAACGTGCTCTTCCGGCTTCTTCTTCAACTGGCCTTCGACGTGTTTCAGCGAGCCCTTGCAGAGCAGGTTAATAACTTTTCCATCTGCCTTATGAATCCAGTCCAGCGAACGGTTTTCATCTACAAATCCCAGGATCTCGACCTTATCGTGAAAGCCATTTTCTTTGGCCCACTTGATGATCCTGGTAGCACCTTCAAATTCGCCTTCGGAAATTCGTGCGGAGGCAATTTCCACCCTATCAACTTTTACCTCTTCCAGCAACATTTTGGCGATGTTCAGCTTCTCGGTCGCCGTGTACGACACCCCCGACGTTTGTTCGCCATCCCGGAGTGTGGTATCCATGATCTCTATATACATACGATTGCGCGGGCCTGAATCAAGCCAGTTGGCCCTTTTGAATTATTACAAACCGCAAATTACGGGAAGTTCGGGGCAAGGGCAAATGTTTCGTGGAATCACAGTTCCTCGAAGTCGTGGTACTTTGGTTTCTCTTTCTGGCGCCAGTACCACATCAGGAGGAACCCGATGATGGCGCCGCCGACGTGTCCAAAGTGGGCAATTCCTCCGCCGAAGATTGAAAAGCCTGTAACCCCCGAAAAGAGGTCGAGCGCGATCAGGCCGGGAATGAAATACTTGGCAGCGATCGGGACGGGCAGGAAGATCAGGAAGAGCTTGGCGTTCGGGAACAGGATTCCGAAGGCAACAAGCACGCCATAGATGGCACCGGACGCGCCGACTACAGGAGTATTAAACAGCGCGTAAAACTCGGAAAGCTTTTCTTCCGAAACAGCCCCTACCGTTGCCAGATTGTATTTTCCTGTCTCAAGCAAAGTCCTGATGTCATCCGGAGATGCTCCGGTGGCAATGACCTGATCGTAAAGGTTATTGAATTTGTAGTAGTTGACCAGTGTGTAAATCACTGCGGCTCCAATCCCGGCAAGGAAAAAGAACACACAAAACTTCTTCTTGCCCCACATCTTCTCCAAGGGTGTGCCGAACGCCCATAGCGCGTACATATTAAAAAATATATGCGCGAATCCTCCGTGCATGAAAATGTTCGTTACGAACTGCCAGATCTTGAACTTTTCATTTTGAGGGAAGTACAGGGCCAGGTTTTCAAACATCGGCACCTGCATGGAGGGCGCCATGAACGCGATGGCAAACAAGACAACGCAGACAAAAATAATTACGGCGATGGCGCTGGGGGACTGATTCATTCGGGCAGTTTAAGTCCGCCGAAATATAGTCAAACCCATAAACATTACCGCCGCGGCAGCGACCCTATTCGGTTCGCAGTACCCGCGCCGGATTGGTATTGGCACCCCGAAAGATCTGCGTGCTCACCGTTCCAAGGGCAATAAAGGCCAGGATAACGACGGGGACTACAAAGAGGTCCCACTCCAGCCCTATGCGAAACGCAAAGGTGTGCAGCCAGGTGTCAATGCCGTACCATGTGACAGGAATGGCGATCAGTGTAGCTACAAGCACAAGCTTGAAAAATTGCCACGACAACAGCGACATGATACTATACACGGATGCGCCCAGGACCTTCCTGATGCCAATCTCTTTCAGCTTCTGCGTGGTGGTGAATGCCGCGAGCCCCCATAATCCCAGGCATGCAATGACGATCGCGAGGATTGCAAACAGGCCGAAGATACTTGCAAACTGCTGTTCCGCCTTGTATTGACTGTTAAAGAAATCGTCCAGGAAAAAATAATCGAACGGATTGCCGGGAAAAGCTTCATCGTATTTCGATTCAATCTTCTTGATCACGCCGGGAATATCCTTGCCGTTGAGGAGAATGGAATAATGGCGACCGGAAATTGTATCCGCCTTGAATAGCCAGGGCTCATGATCCGACTTTAAAGAAGCCCAGTGAAAATTCTTCAACACACCGACTATCGCCGTCGTGTCTCCGCCGAGGATCATCCGTTCGGTCAATGCCTTTTCAGGATCGCCGAGCCCAAAGGTCTTTACCGCGGCTTCATTGACTAGCACGGAATTCATATCGGAGGCGATCGCCGGATTGAAGCTCCTTCCGGAAAGGACAGTGATGCCATACGTGTCGATAAAATCGGGATCGATCCACACGATTCGCCCGTTCTTATTTTCGTTCAACGCATCCCCATCCTTACGCATGCCGGTGCCCCAGTTGTGCCCCCCGCCGGGAATCGCAGCCGACGTGGCTACCTTCACGACACCGGGTATCTGCTTGATCTCATTCTTCAGTGTAATCAACCGCTCTCGTGCCGTTTCTCTTTCGAGGATGCTTGGCCCGCTTACTACCAGCATCTGTTCCATGGTAAGCCCTTTGTCCTGTCCGCGCATGAATACGATCTGACGGTAGATGGCGAAGGTGCCGGCGATGAGTATCAGCGATGACGCAAATTGAAACACCACAAGCGCCTTGCGCAGCGAGAAACCACCCTGCATCTTTTCACCTGCGCCCTTCAGTACGGTGGTGATCTTGAACGATGAAAGAACAAACGCCGGATACAATCCTGAAATAAACGACCCTGTTACGAACAATGCGAATAAAATGAGCCAGAGCCGGTAATCGCCAAAGTCGAATGAAAGATCTTTGCCGACAATATCCGCCAGCACCGGCAGCAAGACCACTGCGAACAGCAATGCAAGCACAACACCCAGGAAGTTAACGAGCACAGATTCAAAGATGAACTGTGAAACCAGCTGCCCCTTCAGCGCGCCGATGGATTTCTTGATGCCCACCTCCCGCGCGCGCTCCATCGCGCGAGCAGTCGACAGGTTGATGTAGTTTATCCAAGCAATGGCGAGAATAAAAATTGAAATGAGGATGTAGAAGTAAATCGAGTTGATACTCGTCGTCGCGCTCGTATCATAATTCAAACCCGGACTCAGATGAATATCCCGGATGGGTTGCAGGCCAAAGACCGCACGTCCGTTGGAATCCGCCAGGTCTTTGCCCCGGTACTTCTCAACGAATGCCGGCAGTTTTGCTTCAAGCGCCTTGACATCGGTGTTTGGGTAAAGTTCGATGTACGTGTAAAAGTTATTCCATCCCCATCCATCATCCTGCTGGTATTGCTCACCCTGCAGCAGGTTGTGAATTGGGAACAGGAACTCAAAATAGAAATGGGAATTATCGGGCACATCTTCCAGCACGGCCGTGACTTCGTACTCACCATCGGACCACCCCCCTGCAAGCTTCATTAGCTTTCCGATCGGATCCTCATTCTTTCCAAAGTATTTGATCGCGGCCGACCGGGTCAGCACAATGGAATTCGGCCTGTCGAGGGCAGTGCTCAGATCACCCTCAAGCGCTTTATAGGTGAAGACATCCAGAAAGGTTGAATCGACGTACTGAATTTTTTCTTCGTGAAAGGTTACCGGGTTTCCGGATGAGGGCGTGTAGGCGAGGACCGCGCCGCCATACATCGGATGCGTCCGGATGTAATTTTTGACCTCCGGAAATTCGTCCTTGAGGGAAGTCCCCTGCGCAAAACCGGAGATGACGTTCGTTCCCCTCAGCTCGCCGTTCTGGTAGTACGTCGTCGTCGTGCGATAGATATTTTCGGCGTTCTTATGGAAGCTGTCGTAGCTCAGTTCGAAGTCAACAAACTTCAGGATCACCAGGCAGACGGCAACGCCAATTGCAAGTCCAAAGATGTTGATAAAGGAATACAGCTTCCGCTTCATCAGATTGCGGATCGCAAGGACGAGATGGCTTTTAAGCATAAATGGCGGGTTTTATTTCCCTGTAGGATGCGTGCTGCGACTAAAAGGTTGCAACTAGTAGGGTACTCCGCCAAATACTAACGGTTACACACTCTGAAGAAAAAAGTTCGCACCGCCGCATTAATCCGCCCGTCCGAGCCGCTTGAGGTATAAAAGATGTGAACCTATCGCCTTCACGATGGAGGAATACTCAATATAGGTAACGTTCGATTCCCGGCAGACTTCTTTCACAATACGGCTGATCGCCGGATAGTGGACATGGCTTATCCGCGGGAAAAGATGATGTTCGATCTGGAAATTCAGCCCGCCCAGCAACCAGTGCAGGGGCTTGCTGTGCGTGGCGAAATTGGCTGTGGATTCAATCTGGTGGATCGCCCACTCCTGCTTCGCGCTGGTATCCTGGTTGCGCGCCGAATGAAACTCAGTGCCCTCCACAACATGCGCGAGCTGGAAAACGATACTGATCGAGACTCCCGTTACAAACGTGATCAGAAAAATTCCGACGAGCGCAGGCACCCAGCCGACCATGATAACAGGTATGACGATATACACGAGAACATAGGATATCTTCGTGATCCAAAAGATGAAATGCTCCTTCAACGCCAGTTTCTTCGGCGCCGAGTTTGCAGAATGCCTTCCGGAAAAATATTTTTCAAAGTCCTCATAAAACACCCAGGCCAGGTACGAAATGCCGTACAGAAACACCCAGTATACATGCTGAAAGCGATGGAACCAGTATCGGGGCTGCTCGCGGTGCATCCGCATGAAAGGTCTTGCATCAATATCGGAATCCATCCCATCGATGTTGGTAAAGGTGTGATGATTGATGTTGTGCTTGATCTTCCAGAAAAATGAAATGCCACCGAGCATATTGAGCGAATAGGCCGATGCCTTGTTGATCCAGGAATGTCGTGAAAAAGTCTGATGACCTCCCTCGTGCATCACATTGAAACCGATGATGCCCAAATTCAAACCCAGCAGCACACAGAGCGGTATTGAAATGTAAACGGGTGGTGTAAAAAATACCAGCACGGTATATAATGCGGCGGCAGTGAAAATTTGAATGCCTCCTTTCCAGTATAATTTTCCGTTACCGGCCGGATCCAGTTTTGTGTCGGCAAAATACGAATCAACCCTGGACTTCAGGTTTTTAAAAAATGTGGTTTGATTATTTTCGAATGTAAATTTGAGCATGATGGTGGATATCCTGTATGAACGCCGGAGGCGCCGTTTTAGTGTATGCGCTTCTGCGGTCCTCAAATATAATATATTCCGCTCGCATTCAGGGCACAATCCTACAACTAACCTACACGATGGCAAAGGCGCGTTAACGCACCGGCTGATGTTTCCTAAGGATGAAAGGAGGCCACTGTCCTGTTGTTTGTTCCGCCGCATTTCGTTTACTTGATGGAAACAAGCGACTATGCCCGCTCTTAATAGGCCCCGGGTTACGGCAATTTTCACCTTCCTGATGAGCCTTCCACTGGTACTCGCCGCTCAGACAGAGGTCGGAAAAGATGCGAAACTGTATATCAAACATACACCGGACTTTGATTTTACCGGCGACGGAACGAGCGCATCGTGGGATAAGACCCCGTGGGTCAAGCTGGCGCGAATCAAGGGCAACTCGCCTTACGAAACCCGCGTGAAGCTTTTGTATTCCGACAATGGAGTTTACGCTCTGTATTATTGCGAAGACACGAAAATCAACGCGACAATCACGGAGGATTTTACAAGTCTCTGGAGGGAAGATGTGATCGAGATTTTCTTCTGGCCCGACGAAGCGTATCCCATATACCTGGAGTACGAGCTGTCGCCCCTGAACCATGAGCTCGTCATCCTGGTGCCCAACTTCAACGGGCAAACCGGGGGCTGGACGCCCTGGAACTACCGCGGCGCAAAGCAAACACGAAAGGCGACCACCATAGTCAAGAGCGACAAAGGTGACACCACGGCATGGCTAGGCGAATTTTTCATACCCTTCGCCCTTTTGAGGCCGCTGCAGAATGTTCCCCCGCGAAAAGGGACTGAATGGAGGGCCAACATTTACCGCATCGATTACGACGAACCCGAATCTTCCTACTGGTCCTGGCAACCGGTAGACAACAATTTTCATGAATTTAAGAAATACGGGACTTTCGTTTTTGATTGAGTCCAGGCAGACATGTGCTGGCAGAAGGGGGGATGTTGTTGATCATGCATCTGCCAAAAGTCTGCAATGGAGATTCCGCTTCGAAGGATCTCGCGCCCTTACAGGGCTTCCGTTCATTGGAATCCCCAACCCAGGGCTCCTCGCTTGCGCTCGTCACCCTGGGCTGGTATCTCCCGCCCTTTCAGGGCTTGGTGGTTCACAGGATCGCGTTGGAGTACAGTGAGTTATTTTTATCTTGCATGAACTCCATGAATAAGATCTTCTCTGTGAAAAATATATTCCACTCCTTGAACAAGACAATTTACTCCTTCATGCTAATGCTAGCCATTGCATCCTGCGGACCGCGCGAGAGAGCAGAGCGCATTCCGCCCGTTTCGCCCTTTGACGATGATGTCGCATTCCTTAACAAGTACGCGGACGTCATCGTCCTCTCGGACACTGAAGGACAATCGCGCATCGCAGTCATGGGAGGCTTGCAGGCCCGGGTCATGACCAGCACCGCAGGCGCACCCGAAAACCTCAGCTATGGCTGGATCAACCGCCCGTTTTTTGAAGCGGGCGACACGTCCATACACATGAACGCGTTTGGCGGTGAGGAGCGCATCTGGCTCGGCCCGGAAGGAGGACAATTCTCTATCTTCTTTCCGCCAGACAGCGCATTCACGTTCGAAAACTGGCGCACTCCCCGACTCATCGACCTGGATGCATACGACCTTGTATCCCAAACACCTCAGTCGGCAACTTTCTCCAAGTCCGCAGCGCTTACTAACTATTCGGGAACAGCGTTCAACATAAAAATCACTCGGCAGGTAAGAATCCTTAGCGCGGACGAAGCTTCGCAAACACTAGGCGTTACACCGGATAGCTCTCTCGCTTCGGTTGCATACCAAACCATCAATGACCTCGAGAACACGGGCGATGCACAATGGAACCGCCAGACTGGTCTTCTATCAATCTGGCTGTTGGGAATGTTCAATCCCTCACCAGAGGTCACGATGGTGCTGCCATTCATCGAAGGACCGGCGCAGACGCTCGGCCCGGTCGTCAACGACGAATACTTTGGAAAAGTCCCTGCCGAACGTCTGAAGATTGCAGACAGTGTCATCTTCTTCCGCGGTGATGGCGAGTACCGAAGCAAGATCGGTCTTCCGCCGCAACGCGCAAAAGATGTGGTGGGCAGCTACGATCCCGCTTCGCGAACACTGACAATCGTGAAGTACAGCAAGGGCGAGCCCGGTGACTTATACGTCAACTCGAAGTGGGAGATCCAGCGGTATCCATA
>JBIQIY010000015.1:0-99166 GCA_044507775.1 Flammeovirgaceae bacterium
TGACCTCTTCCATGCCATGGAAGCGCTCTAGCCAGCTGAGCTAATCCCCCTTGAAGTAGTTGACAGTTCTAAAGTTGACAGTTAAATGTCTTCCATTGAACGCTTTCCACGTCTTCTTGTCTTATCTCGTTCTTTCAAATTAGCTGTAACCTCATCCAGTTCACAGCACTTCAATCCTTCTCCCCCCTTTGTCAACTGTCAATTTCGTCAACTGTCAATTGTTTAAGCTGCAAATATAAATTCAATTTGCGATTTGGAGGTCGTTCTTGCGTTTTTTTTATGAAGCTACTTTTTTGATTTCGACCGCGCCGGTTTTGCCGGTTGCGGTTTCTCGAAGAGGGTGGTAAAAGAATGCCAGGGTGTTTCTTCGCCGCCCCTGTCGTCTTTCTTCATCGCGTAAAATCCTTCCATAAAAGATCCCGCATCCGACCAAACGGTTTGCACGATGCCTTTGTACCGCTCCTTCATGACCGGCGTCGCGGTGGCTCGGAAATTGATCATGTCCTGATATTGTACTACCCCGATGCCAGGCCGGCGCCAGGGACAAGTAACTACATCCAGGCCGTTCATCGCAAAATAGACGGCGGTTTTGTCAGGGCGTTCGTAGTGCCAATCGCAGATCAGCACATCTTTTGGAATCATGCTCACTGCGCGCGCGGTGTTGTTCATACTTGCCTCCCACATTCCCATTCCCGTCGTCTTTCCGTCGATGAGGCGATCGCCCCAGATCCACAGCCGCCGGTTCTTCCAGGCAAGGTGGTCTCGGATCTTGCGCACTTCATTTGCAAACAATTCCGCCTTGTCATGGCCGGAACAGCGCGGGCATTTTGCCTCTCCGAGATAGAAGACTTCATCCATACCGGCGTGGAAAGCCGTGCTTTCGAACGCATCGCAGATTTCATCGACGAGTGCAAAGACCACTTTGTGCACGTCGGGATGTAACGGACAATAGCTCTTGCAATACAACCCGTCTTCGTTCGGCCACTGATAGTTCTCCGGCATTTTTACCCAGGGAGTTTCATCAAACTCCGGATATACGCGGAGCAGCGCATTCGTGCGGCTCGCCCACGACTGATGGCCGAGCAAGTTGATTTGCGGCACGATGTCGATGCCATTCCCTTTGCAGGCAGCAAGGATCTGCCCGCCGTCGTCCTTGGAAGGGGGGAGGCTGCCCCTCAGCTCAGGATGGCTTTGATATTCGTAGTTGAAGTCTATCCGCAGTATCAATGTGTTGATCTTGCGCGGAACAAGTTCTTCGTTGATGAATTTCACAAAAGCTGGAACTTCGGCTTTGTCCGGAGCACCAATACAAAAGCCGCGTATGGGAAATTCGTTTGATGAAGCATCCTGGCTCCATCCCACAGTGAACGAGCTCATGATGCACAGGAGGAATAGTAGTCTCTTCATATGTCGGGTTGTTTGTGACTTGCGCCGAAGGCTGAAAGTACAGAAAACCAAACAAACACCTGCGCTATTCCGGCATATGAGATTACTTAATTATTCAAAATGGCGTGCTCGAACAGAAAACTGGCATTTATCCACAGTCATTCGTGCCAATTCTTGCATTCGTCGCAGCTTGAATTCGCGGACTTATTCGTGTGCATTCGTGGCACCTTGAATTCGCGGATCTATTCGCGGCAATTCGTGCATTCGTGCCGATCATATTCGTGCGAATTCGTGCATTCGTGGCAAATCATATTCGTGGCAATTCGTGCATTCGTGGCAGACTATTCGCGCCAATTTGTGCATTCGTGGCAGATTATATTCGTGGCAATTCGTGAATTCGTGGCAGATTATTCGTGGCAATTCATGCATTCGCGGCAGACTATTCGCGCCAATTTGTGCATTCGTGGCAGATTATATTCGTGGCAATTCGTGAATTCGTGGCAGATTATTCGTGGCAATTCAGGCATTCGCGGCAGAGTGTTCGTGCCAATTCGTGCATTCGTGGCAAATTATATTCGTGGCAGTTCGTGAATTCGTGGCAAATTGAATTCGTGGCTCTTTCGTTCAGGATCAATGCCTGGGATACGTGGCCGGAAGCAGTCTCAGCGAGTCGTTGGAAGCTTCCTCGTAGTAGTACCTGATCTTTTTCCGGTTCTTCCGAATATTTTCTTTTATCGCTTTAGGCATCTTTTCGCCAGGCCTTGGACAATCCAGGTCTTCGACATCCACATGCTCGATCGTGTACTTGACATACCGCACCTTGCCCGGATTTCGGGTTGGAGTTCGGGCCTCGGATGAAACGGTGATGACGGGTTCGGCCTCTTCCCGTGGCGCACGCTCATGAAAACGAGCGCGCTTGCTTACCTGGCTTTTTTTTAATCGCAGCCCTTTGACTTCGGGGCACGGAATAATGCCGGATTTACAGGCTGTGCACAGCAACAGCAGAAAAAGCACGATGGAGCGGGTCATCAATTTCTTCCTGGTTTAGCTTGAACAGATATACAAGATATGAAACACATACCGTAGTTCAGGTTTGTGATGGCGATTTAATTTAAGCGGCCGGCAATCAACCCCTATAACGTCAGGAAGGTGGTTTTGGTGCGTTACCTCCTGATATTCATTTTGTTAACGGTGGGGGCAAAAAGAACCCGGAGCGAACTCCGGGTCTTTTTCATCAAAGGTCGTTCAATTCCCTTTTGATCTCATCTTTCGTTTTCCCCAGCTTTTGCTGCAGACGACCATACATTTCATCTTCTTTTCCTTCTTCGTATGTCAGATCGTCGTCCGTTAATTGCCCGTACTTCTGTTTAAGCTTGCCCTTCATCTCATTCCAGGCACCTTTTACTTCTAATTTTTCCATGACGTGGTTTTAGTTGAAAATAAAGTCTTCACGAACCGATAAAAAAGTAATGCCATTTACACTTTCGTGCAGCTGTCGGCCGCTTCAAGCGGGCGTAAGTTTTAGCATCCAAAGCTATTTTTTATCACCCGGCAATTCGGCTACTTCATATTGTGAAACGTCTCGGACTATTTCTCGTCGTGTTAGCGACGGGCTGCAACAGCCTGAAGGATCCGTCGCAGGTAGCCGAGGCGCCTTTGCCTGACCGCGTGGACCCGGCACTGCTGTCACGTGATCTAGCCAGTAAAGCCTCCGTTGAGCGCTTCTATGCTTTGCGCGATCAGGCCTTATTCTGGAGCGATGGTTGGCTATTGTCCGCTTCGGCCGACTCACTCATTCAGTTCATTGACGAGTCCCGGTTCACAGGACTCGACCCCGAGTGGTATCACATGTCCAGACTCGAACGACTACAGCCGGATACGCTGTCAATCGATCGTCTTGTACAAATGGATGTGCTCCTGACAGACGCGTGGTTAACGTTGTGCGCCCACATGGCGAAGGGCCGGCTTGACACAAAGACGTATCAACCCATCGACTACTCAGTCATCGTAAATGAAGAAGCGGTTCGCGCACTAGCCGGCATCGATGCAAGTTCGGTTAATCCCTACCTTCGGGATCTTGAGCCGAATTTTGATCAGTATCGCGCCCTGAAGGATGCGCTGAGACGACTGATTGCGGAGAGCATGACGGATACGCTGCAGCAGCAGCAGGCCGCCACGATCGCTTTGAATCTCGAGCGGTGGCGATGGCAAAAGCCATTGCCGGATCGTTACGCTTCGGTGAACATACCCGGCTTCATGCTCCGCGTGTTCGAGAAAGATTCAGTCTGGTTGCAGACGAAAGTGATCGTAGGAAAACGCGATACGCCCACGCCCATCATGGAAAGTGTCATCCGGTCGTTCATCATCTATCCATACTGGCATGTTCCGAAAAGTATTTCTACAAAAGAAATTCTTCCGGCCTTGCAGCGCGATGCGGCGTATTTGCGGCGGAATAATTTTGACGTGCTGGACAGGAACGGGAAGGTGATTCTCGCGGACACCATTCAGTGGGATTTTTACTCTGCCGATAATTTTCCGTTCGTCCTGCGTCAGCGCGAAGGGACGGAGAACTCAATGGGCATTATCAAGTTCAATTTTTCTAATAATTACGGTGTTTACCTGCACGACACGAACAGTAAACGATTATTTGAAAGGAGCGCTCGGGATCTGAGCCATGGCTGTGTGCGGGTGAGTAATGCGGTTGCATTTGCGCACTACCTTGTGCGCGAAGACGACATTTATGTTTCTCCCGAAGACCTCGATCAATACCTCAGCCTGCAGCAGCGACTAAAGATTGATTTGCGAAATCCTCTTCCGCTGAGGCTCGAGTATTTTACAGCCGAGGTCCGGGGCGGGGTTCCTGTCTTCTACGATGACATCTATAAAAAGGACTCCGTGATGGCGCGGTCAATTTATCCGCCTATCGACCAAATACGACCGTCGTTGCAGTGACCACTGAATTTTAGTCTCTTCTTTTAGATCACGCTCTTGCAAGGGGAGTAGCCTTTCCCGAAACAACGGCTTTTTCGGCGGGGATGTCTCCAGCCACAACTTTAAGCGATGGTTTTCCACCGGCAAGGGTAACCATGCCGTATCCCGTGGCAGTTGACAGAAACGATGTAAAATCTCCCACCTGCGAATCGACATACAGCGTCTTGTCGACGGCGTCGTACCGAACTCCCGTGAGACCTTGCAACAAACCAAAACTCGCGAGGGCGCGGGCATACCAGTGGCCGCATTCGTACTCGTTGAAAGGGTTTCGTCTTCGTCCGTCGTAACGGTCGCGGCAGGTGCGCACGATATCCAATCCTTCCTTTGGATACCCCATCATCATGAGGTGCGATGCAACCTGATACTCGATTCCCGTCCACACCTCGTCGCTGTACACAAACGGCAGTGAAAGTTTCCCACCCTTCGGCCACGAGCATAGCAACAACCCGCCCTCGTCACCGAACGCATAGCTGGGACGTTGCGGATTCGCATGATCGCTCAGGTCGTGCTTCAGGTTGTGCTTGTAGACGGCCAGCAGGTGGCTCTTTATCTTTTCAGAATCAAACGGATCACTCAGGCCACATACGCGGGCGATCCACGCGCCAAGGACACCGTCGGAAAGACAACCGGATCCATATTGATATTTGGGTCCTTCTTTTTCTAGCAGCCGCTGCGCTTCCTCCGAGTATTTACCCACCATTGTTTTTTGTGCTGCCTCCAGGGGACTCGGCGCGTTCAGGCCTGTGACCTGTATTTTCTGATAGAAATATTCCCCGTCGAATAACTCTGTCTCCAGTAATTTCTTTCCGCTATCATAGAGTTTCTTGTATTCGCTGGCGTCCTTTTTTTTCCTGAGGGCTTTAGCCATCTCGATCATTGCGGTGAGGGCGCCGAGGTAGAAACTCGTGCACATTCCGTCAGGACCCCAGAACTCGATATCGTAAGTGTTGTGATGCGGTTCTTCAACGAGTCCCTTTTTTCGCGGATCCCATGTGCGAATACAGTAGTCGATGCTGCTCTTCGTCAACGGGTACATCGTCTCGAGCCATTTGTTGTCGCCACTGATACGCCATTCGCGATACACTTTCATGATACCACCCAGCTGACCATCCGCGGCAGCGTGAAAGCCGTGCTTGGGAGGACGAATGGGAAGGTTTGCGCGGAATGTCTGATGACCGGCTTCATCCTGGCTTTCGCAAAATTCGGTATGCCGGAGCGTGCGTTCCAGGTCCGAAAATAAATGGGGGATGGCCTGAGCATAATTCCAGACGTGCGTGCAGGATCCGTGACAGCATCCCCATGTATCTCCGCATCCTTCATAATTCCACAGGCGTCCGTCGTACTGGCGCATGACCGTTGGAGATTTCAGGATGGTAAGATTTGCCGCGGCTGCCTCCAGGACCTCCGGCGGCAAAGTGCTTGCGAAAAAAGTTTGCGAGAATAACTGCGATTGCGCCCGGAGGTCCGAGTAATGTTCATTCCAATAGTTGGCTACGTCGACAACATCCGCAAACCGGCTGCTGTACCAGGGCTTATACTTTCCCTGCATATACGAAGCATCCGCCACTGTGGCGCCCAGTTCCGAGGAGGTGGTGCAACATCCGGAGGTGGGATCGCAATTCTCTTTCGCAGGGCCGTCCTCTCCGAACCGAATGTCTGTGTCAGGCACATACCACGACGTCATCACCCGAATCGTTGTTGTCTGGCCCGCGGGTATTCGCAGCGGCACATAGAGTGAGGCTCCCGGTGCATCCGACTCAACGGTTGGGGCTTTTCTCACTTCGCCTTTTCGGATGGTATCCCAGGCAATCGTGAGCGGGTCAAACCACCCACCGCGAAACCAGCAATGATCGATGACGGTATCAGCGTGATCCGTGAAGATGGCGAAGCTCCCCTTGAGAAACGGTTTTTCGTCGGTGCCGTCATTTGCAAGGATGAACCCGTTGCGCATCTCTCTTATCGCATTCTTTCCACCGTCTGCATGCTTCATGAAATTCCTGGCATGAAAGGAGAATACGCAGTCCACTGTCTCGCTTCCGCGGTTAGCGAACGTGTATTCGAGGCCACCCGCGGGTAGTCCGGAGTTGTCGGCATCATTCGGAATGAAAGGGCTCCATCCCGTGACTGTGACGGCGAGGGGAATTTCAGAATCGTCCAGCGCGATGTTCGCAAAAGGAAAACGCGCAAGAAAACTGACCTTACTGAATCGCGGCAAGCCGAAGATCGTGCCACTGGATCCGTTTCCCGAGTTAGGCTGACCAAACCTTTTCCAATCCGGCGAGGGCCCTTCCAGTATCTTGGCCACAGTTCGGTCACCCTTGACGGCGATGGCGGCAAACATCCCGGGTTCATTGAACACATCCGGTTTGTTCCTTACCGACATATGAGATATGGCCCCCGTGCCCTCGAGGCAAAACATGCCCGCCCCCAGCCCACCGATGGGGAAAGCTACGCGATTTAGATTTTCGCCTTCGTAAGCCTCATTGTAGTTACGGCCCTCCTTCTTCTTTTTCGTTTCGGCCGAGCGGGTCACCGCATCGGACTCAGGCTGGCGATCATCCATCAACACACCGGGCAGGACGCCTGCGCTGATGCTGCTGATACTGATTTTTTTCAGAAAGGTTCGTCTGCCGGCATTTTTCTTCATAGGTATTAGGTTCTGTCGAAGTAATATTTTCAAAGGCGGGCCATAATCCGGTGGTTAGCTGGTACACCGATTGAACCTGGAAAGAGCGGGAAACGAGGCTCGAACTCGCGACCCTCAGCTTGGGAAGCTGATGCTCTACCAACTGAGCTACTCCCGCTTGTTTCTCCCCAAATTCAAAAACCCGACGAAATAAGTCAACATATATGTGACAAATTATTGTGGGGCGTCAGCGCCCGGCCCTTCGCCAGGGATCACTTTGCCCGGGAATCATAACGGAAGGGCTAACGCATGGAGAGGGTGCGAAAGGATGGGAGCAATCCTCATAACCCGAAAGTCTTACGCAAACTAAGCATTGATTAACGTAAAATGCGCGTAGAATCTATGTTTATAATGTCGAATTTTCATTACCTTAATATATGGATAATAGCGCGAATTCAGGTAATCGCGATTGAACCTTACCTGCTCCAACTCAGACTTTGCGAAACCAGGATATAATGCATGCAGACTTACGAAATATCATGCGGACCAGTACCCTAAAGTGATCGAGGCGCATCTTCGTTATACGCCGATCGGATGAAGTGGAAAGATTGAAAAAAGAATAACTCACAATAACCATCCAGAACCTAAACTAAAAGAACACGCAATCAAAACTCCAACTATGAAACAAACTTTACGATTTTTGTTATTGATCTTCGGCGTCGCGATGTGGGTTTCATCGTGTACGAAAGACGACGAGCGACCCAACTTTCCTTTGTCAGCGGAAGTTTTTCACAGCATTAAGGGAAAGCAGGTCGCTTTCCAGGGACTTACTCATGGGGCTACCGGTTGGTCATGGGATTTTGGTGACGGACAGACAAGTACCGAACAGAATCCGGTTCACGTTTATGACGAGGGCGGTTACTACCTCGTATCTCTCACGGCAACGGATGGCAAAGGCGGATCCATAACGAAGGAAATCAAATTGCCTCCCTTCGACCTGACTCCCTATGCCTATCTGGTCGGAGATCATACTGTGGAGGGTTACGCGGGGAAGAAGTGGAAGCTATCTTCTGCCCACAGCGCCAACGGCGACTTCTACGCAGATGCGGATGCTGATCTAAGCCTTATCGACCCGGTTCCGACGGGATTTTTCAATCAACTCAGCATGGGCGATGTGTACCTGGATGAATTTACATTCTTTGAAGATGGCCATTATGTACACGACGTGAAGGCGGATGGAGGCTCATTCGGGGGAATTGTCTACCAGCTAGCTTCCAATGGCGGTAAAGATATTTTGAATGCCAACGGGAAGGACTACGGTCTCTGCATTGCCAAGTACACGCCGGAGGCCAATGCCACGTTTACGTTTGTTGAGAATGAGAATTTTCAGGTGTCTTCGGTGTACGGCCCCGACGGAAAGATTACGTTCAACGGAGTGATGACGCTCGATTTCTCAGGCACGGAGTTCATTGGATTCCGCGACTTTCAGCGGAAGGTAATTGTCAGGTCCGTTTCCGGTACCCGGATGCAATTGATCATATTCATGGCTGCAGGTCAGGATCCACCGATCATTGGCATAAACACTCATGCGCTGGTACTTTCTTTCGAGGTTGTTCAGTAAGTCCACTATCCACTTTCCTCCAAAAATCATGAAACTCCAATATATCAATCATATGAAAAGGTGCATGTTCGCCTTGTTATTGTCCGTGATCGTGCTACCCTGTGCGGCGGGACCTGCTCTTGCCGGGACGTCAACTTCCGCTGTACCGTTGGTACAACAGCGCGTTTCGGGAACGGTGACATCTGTGACAGACGGAATGGCTGTGCCGGGTGTTAGCGTTGTTGTTAAAGGAACCAATACCGGTGCCGTTACGGATGTAGACGGGAAATACAGCATCGCAGTCTCCGGAGACGATGTGCTCGTCTTCTCCTTTGTCGGCTTCGAGTCCCAGGAAGTGCCCGTGGGTGGCCGGACCGTTATCGATATCACGCTGCAGGAAAGCGTCTCTACTCTCAATGAAGTGGTCGTTACCGCTTTGGGTATCGAGCGCGAAGAAAAATCGCTGGGTTATTCTGTAGCCAAAGTGGGCGGACAAGAGTTCACGCGCGTGGCGCAAGAGAATTTCTTGAACGCCATGGCTGGAAAAGTTGCCGGGGTAACGATCAACTCGACCGGAGGAACAGGCTCTACTACCAGTATCATCATCCGCGGCGCGAAATCCCTGAGTTCTGACAACCAGCCATTGTTTGTCGTCGATGGCGTACCGATGATGAACGCCTATAATAACGTAGGCGGTTTTGGTTCGGATAACCGCGTCGACTATGGGAACGTTATTTCCGACCTGGACCCTGAGAGCATTGCAAGCGTTACCGTTTTGAAAGGTCCTAGCGCCGCCGCCCTTTACGGTACCCGCGCGGGTAATGGCGTCGTGCTGATCACTACCAAAAAAGCCAGTGGCACGGGAATGAAAGTGTCAGTGACATCCAACACAGTCTTTGATGTTCCAACCCGCTTCCTGAGAACACAGAAGAAGTTTGCAACGGGACTTTTCTCTTTCCGGCCGGAGGATGTGGGCGGAATATTGCCTGCGGTTTCGGATCCACTTGGAATTGGCCCCGAATTGAATAAAGGGTACTGGGCGGTGCAATGGGATTCTCCACTCGACGCAAACGGTGTCCCGATTCCAAAAGAACTGGTATCACATCCGGATAACGTAAAGAATTTCCTCAATGACTACGCTTTTACGACAACCAATGGCGTGGCAGTTTCCAATACTTCCCAGCTTTTGAGCTATCGCCTGGGCGTAACGACCATGACTCACACAGGACTGATACCGAACTCGGACCTTAAGAAAAATAACTTGTCCCTTTCAGCATCATCAAAGGTTGCCGAGAAAGTTACGGTCAGCACGGATATCAATTTCGTCAACAGCTATGCGGATAACAGGCCCGCCAATAACCGCGGTGCGAACCCCCTGCAATGGGCGTATTTCACACCTGCTTATGTGGATTTGACAACGTTGCGGGATAAAAGCAAACGCATTATCGAAGGCTCTGATAATCCGTACATGCTCGCTTACGATGTAAACAATAGTTTCGACCGCTACCAGCTGTTTGGCAATGTGATGGCCACCTGGCAGATCTTGCCCAACTTGAGCCTGATGGGACGCATGTCGGTAGACAAAATGGACGAAACACAGGAATCGAAGATTGGACCTGGCTATTCGAATGAGTCCAATAATGGGGCGTACGGGATTCTCACCCGCAACGGGATGGAAAGGAATATCGATTTCCTGGTAAGCTACACGAAAGAATGGACGGACTTTTCGCTGGCCGCTTCCGCTGGCGGGAATACGCGGTACTCAAAGGCGGCCAACGTCACCAACGCGTCGAAGCCGGGTGTTGGATTGGTAGTCCCCAATCTTTTTACGGTGAACAATATCGCCTCTACGGCTTTAAACTACTCGAACAACAAGAGCCAACGCGGTGTGAACAGTCTTTACGCGACGGCAAACATCGGTTGGAGAGAAAGCATATTCCTCGACCTGACTGCGCGCAACGACTGGGCAAGTACACTTCCGAGTGCCAACAGATCATACTTTTATCCATCAGCGTCTTTGAGCGTGTTGGTCAACGAGTTTGTTGACATGGGCAACAAAGTAGATATGGTCAAGCTGCGCGGCGGTTGGGCCCAGGTCGGAAATGATACCGATCCTTACAAGTTGTTGCCGACGTATGACAACGCAGGTCAGTGGGGTGATGCAATACAACTGACGAAACCCTCCGGATTATTGAATCCTAATCTTCTTCCCGAGGAAATGACCTCGTTTGAGATCGGTCCTGAAGTTATTCTCTTTGGGAACCGCCTGCGCTTTGATGGAACGTATTACGTGATTGATACGCGGAACCAGATCTTCACGGTGCCATTGGCTACCAGTACCGGCTTTACAGGCGTCAATATCAACGCAGGGTTGTTGCAAAGCAAAGGGATCGAACTCGTGCTGGGTGTTACCCCAATCAGAACACAGGACTGGACGCTCGATGTGAACCTGAATTTTACCAAGAACGAAACAACGGTGCTGGAGCTTGCAGAAGGAATTCCTTTTCTCGAATTCTGGAACCAGGGCAGGGTCATAAACCGGGGTTTCGCGAAAAATGCGGCGGAAGGTCACGACGGATTGGTTGGCAACCTGTATTCACGTAAAATACGCAGGGTGACGGATGTTAACTCTCCTTATTATGGCTATCCTTTGCTGGGAAGTGGCCTGGATACGGAATGGATGGCTGAAGAAGATTATTCCAAGGTTGGAAACTACAATCCCGACTTTATCATGGGACTCCAGACTTCCCTGTCTTATAAAAATTTCACCTTGAGCGCAACCTTCGACTGGCGCAGCGGTGGCCAGTACGTCTCGCAAACCTATCGATATCTGTCCGAGGACCAGCCGACGCAATCGTGGATTGACAGGCTTGTCCATCCCGGTGAACTCGGCGGTGTTCCAAGCCAGGAACTTCGCGACTGGGTGGTCGCCCATGCTGACGAGCTGATCTTCAGTGAAGAAATGAGGCCCGTTGGCGGACCTACACCTGAGTATGGCGGATTCGCAGAGTCGCTCAGCGGAGTAGCTACTGTTTATGACGGTATCTTCGCACCGGGTGTCGTTGGGGATTATGATGAAGAGGGAAATTTTATCCTTGACCATGAAAATCTGGGAAATCCCGGAACGATGTTCCTTCCTACGTCCGCCGGCTTCGCCTGGGATGTCGGAACGGCCAACATGTTTGATGCAGACTATATTAAGCTGAGGGAAGTTTCTCTGAACTACCGGTTCCCCAGCAACATCGCGCGAAAGTTGAAGGTGGAGGATATCAATTTGTCGCTCTATAGCCGTAACATCATGCTGTGGACGAAGGATTCTGACCTGGGCGTAGACCCGGAAAGGGCTTTCCAGCCCGAAGGAGGAAAACTTCTTCAAGGCGTTGAACGCTACAACGTCACACCGTGGATGGTTCCTATCGGATTCAAACTCGGCTTCACATTTTAAATTGCTAAACTCCAAGATCATGAAAAGTATCAAAATAAAATGCGTTGCTTTTTTAAGCTTCTTATTGGTATTCGGCGCATGCCATGACCTGGACGAGCTGAACATCAATCCAAACGGGCCAGCTCCTGAAGTAACCGACCTCAACCTGCTTATGCCCACGGTGATCACCTCGTTGGGGCAAAACATCGTAGACCTTGGGTTTGGCGACCTGGCGGGTGTGATGCAGCATACGCAGAAGAACGGTTGGTCCGGAGGTCACAACGATTACGACTGGACTGTTACCAGCAAGAGTTGGAGCGGATACTACGGCGTGTTGCGAAACGCGGATGAGCTTTACAAGAAGGGTGTTGCAGGAGAGTTTGAATTCCATCAGGGTGTAGCGCTTGTATTGAAAGCCTACACGTTTGGATTGATTTCCGATTTGTGGGGCGATGCTCCTTACCTGGAAGCCCTTCGCGCGGAAGAAGGATCGGCGTTTTTCAAACCTGTGTTCGAGTCTCAGGAGGTTATTTACCATGGGATTCTTGCGGACCTGGAGACTGCCAACACACTGTTGTCAAAGGGCGCAAACGAGTACCAGAATGTAAATGCCGACCAGGATCTGTTATATCACGGCGATCCGGCTAAATGGAGGAAGTTCGCGAACTCGGTAGCGTTGCGATACTATATGCGGCTTCAGGCAAAAGAGGCGGGATTTGCGCAGGCAGGTATCGAAAAGATCGCAGCCGATCCCGATAACTATCCGGTGATCACAACCTCTTCCGAAGATGCCAACGTCGCCTATGCGGGAACCGCAGGGGGGAATTCGTGGCCGTCGAATATGGTATACAACACCGATCCGTTTGGCGAATATATGCGAAGGAAGATGTGCTCTACATTGGTGGAAGCGCTTCAGGCTCTCGATGATCCCCGGTTAGATGTTTGGGCTGACAGGGTTGAGATTCCGCTCGTACTGGTTACAGATGAAGGTGAAGGGGTGGATAGAATAGTCAATGGTAAGCGCGAGATATCACCCGACATTGCGGATGCCTACATCGCAGTCGGTGCGCAAAACAATGAAACCCTTGAGGTAGATTACGACCAGGAATATGTAGGTCTGCCTCCTTCCACGCAGGCTACGCTTTACTACAATCTCACGGACAACCTGAATCAGGGAGCGTATAACCCTCACGTGTCGCAGCTGAACGAAATGTACAAAAAAGCCAGCGGCGAATTGTTGCTGATGAGGCTGATGTCCGCTGCGGAGACCCAGATGATTTTTGCGGAAGCTGCGTTTCGCGGATGGAACGTGCCAGGCGCGGCGAAAGACTATTACGAAAATGGTGTGAGGCAGTCCCTCAACGCCTGGGGTGTAGGCAGCGATTTCGATGACTACATTGTCAACGCTCCTTACACAGGCCTCGAAAGTATCATCCAACAGAAGTGGATCGCCAGCTGGACCGCCGCGGCGGAGTCATGGTTCGACTATCGCAGAACCGGACTTCCCGACCTTCAGGCCGGCAACTTTGCCAAGAGAGATAAACTGCCTCTGCGGTTTTATTATCACGCCGATGATGAAATATCGCGGAATACAGAACACGCGCAGGAGGCTATCAGCAGACTTGAGGCCACATCCTTCCAGGGAACCGACCCAAGCAAAAACAGCGCATGGTCGAAGATGTGGCTGCTTCAGGGCACGGGAAAACCTTATTAGTTTACAGCAGGCTTAGAATTAAGCAGGAGCGAATTTTCGCTCCTGCTTTTTTTGATCCTGTCTGCTTGAGCCGGATTCTGATTCGTTTCCGCAGATCTGCCGTATTCGCTGGATTTTTTCTGAGCGATTGAGAAATAAAAAATTATATTCGCACCGGAATTCCACCCTGCACTTTCGGTGAGGCGGTGGATGACAATAGTTCGGGGTGTAGCGCAGCCCGGTTAGCGCACCACGTTAGGGACGTGGGGGTCGGAAGTTCGAATCTTCTCACCCCGACTACGCTCGCCATTGCTCCGTCCTGGAGCGACGGCGAGCTTTGCTTTGCAGTATCATTCTTCGAAGCAGAATTTTTTTAGGCGAGCTTCGTCGGGCAGGCCGGACTTCATGCTTCGGTCTTGCTGGTTCGGTGTCGAAAATTGTCCAGCTAAGATGACTGCACCCGCCGAAGCCGGTTTTCCAGCGTAGGCGGGCAATCGACGCCTCGTTTTCAGAACTCAATTCTGGAAGCGGACTTCGTCTCTGGAAGCGGCTTCGTCGGACGCGACCGACTTCTGCCCTGGATTTGATACTCGCCTTGCACTATCATCACATGATTCACATTTATTGATCCTCAAGGGATTATCGATTCTTAGTAGCCTTCACAATTTGTGAACTCGATTGCTAACTAATTGATGATCGGGTTTATACGCCTGTGAGCCCGTTTTTAATGTTGCTTGTTATGGATATCTTTGCCGACTCTGAAGGGTAGGATATGCACTTAATTCGAAATAAGTATGCTGGGATCACACGGATAATCTGTTTCGTGTTCGCATTGCATATCCTGAATATGAGCATTGACCCAAGAGATCCGCAGCCCGATTCAGTTCCCGAGGATCTGACAATCAACGAAATTGAAAGTATAGCAGAATTTTTTGCGGAAGTCGTTTTTGGAATAAAGAACGCGTTCGCCGAGCATGATGAACGCGACGCGAATGACAGCGGAACCCTGGATCCCTGCAAGATTTTCTTCATAACGCAGCAGGCCGCGCAACCTGCTGAAGTCCCCGGAAGAACCGTCGTGACACTTTTTTCCATATACATGGAACCGGTCCCCTCTCAACTCGTACGGGACATCATACCTCCTCCACCGAAGGTCTAGTCCATTCTATTCATTCTCTCGTTGTGAGTCTCTGGCCGTGAACTGTCACGACCGATGATCATTCCTATTATTCCATTGCTTTATTAATCAAACCGAATATGATCTGTCATAGGCGTATTACCAACCGTACCGGCTACAAGGGTACTCGTAAGCATCTTCATGCGGCTGGTGCGCTACCCATTGCTTTTTCATTGTTGCTGTTTTCTTGCTCTTCAAACGAACAGACGTCGGAGAGTGAAGAACGTTTTCCCGTCATTAATCCGGTCGTTGCCGACACCAGTTACGACAAAGAATATGTTGCCGATATCCAGGCTATTCAAAAGATAGAACTCCGGGCAAAAACCACCGGCTACCTGGAGTCAATCCATATCGATGAAGGGGAATACGTAAAGGCCGGCCAAACTCTTTTCAGCATAAGTGGCAAACAATACAGGCAAGATCTTCTCAAGGCGCGCGCCGCCGTTGCAAGCGCTTTGGCAGAGGTCAAGGCAGCTGAGCTTGAATTAGCCAATGCAAAGACGCTCGTCGAAAATTCGATCATTTCCCAGGTGGAGCTGGATCTGGCGGAGGCGAAATGCGATGCGCTGAAGGCCAAAGTGGAAGAGGCAAGAGTACAGGAAGCAAGCGCTCGTCTCAATCTGTCGTTCGCTCAGATCAAGGCACCTTTCGACGGAGTTGTCAACCGTATACCCAACAAAACAGGAAGCCTTATCGAAGAGGGGATGCTGCTGACCACGCTCTCCGACAACCGGGAGGTATACGCCTACTTCAACGTTTCCGAAAGTGAATATTTGGACTACATATCCACGGACTCGGATAAAAAAGGAGAAGTGCAATTGATCCTCAACAATGGCAGACTGCATCCACAAAAAGGCAAGGTGGAGACCATTGAGGGAGAGATCGATAAATCGACAGGTACCCTTGCTTTTCGGGCGAGGTTCAGCAATCCCGACCATATCATAAAACATGGTAGCAGCGGCAAAGTCAGAGTGACGACAAAGCTGGAAAAAGCGATGATGGTTCCTCAGAAATCATCGTTCGAAATTCAGGATAATGTGTATGTATATGTTGTCGATAACAACAATGTTATACAGCGACGAAAAATTGTTCCCTTCATTCGGTTGCCCCACGTTTTTGTGATCAGTGAGGGCCTATCTGCTGACGACAAGATCCTGTTTGAGGGTATCCAGCGCGTAAAAGAAGGGGACCGGATCATTCCTGAAATGGCCATGCCGGAAGCACGATTGTCGAGCAATTTAACCGGGATGAAATGACGGGAAAAATAATTCATCGGCCGATTCTGGCAATTGTGATATCACTGATCATTGTTTTCCTCGGCATCCTGACATTGTTCCGGTTGCCGATGACGCTTTTTCCGTCAGTGGCGCCACCGGAGGTTAACGTTGAAGTTGAATACCAGGGTGCCAATGCTGAGACGGTAACGAAGGCGGCAATTGAACCACTGGAGCGTGCCATCAATGGCGTGCCCGGCATGAAGTACATGGCATCCGATGCGGGCAATGACGGTGTAGGAGTCGTTCAGATAATCTTCGAAACCGGTACCGATGCCAACATTGCTGCGATCAACGTACAAAACCGGATCACAGATATCATGGGGCAACTCCCGCCGGAAGTCATCAAGAAAGGTGTTTTGATCGGAAAGGAGGAGAATGCCATCCTGATGTATCTCAACATCTTCAGCGATGATCCGACACTGCCGGAGAAATTCCTGTACAATTTTGCCGACATCAATATCCTGGCCGAGCTCAAACGGGTTAAGGGAGTTGGCTATGCCAATATTCTCGGAGCAAAGGAATACGCTATGCGCATCTGGCTGAAGCCGGACAAGATGCTCGCTTACAACATCTCGGCCGACGATGTCATCCGAACTCTGGAAAATCAGAACCTGGAAGCAGCACCCGGAAAGATTGGTGAAAGTTCGGATCGGGAAAAAACAGAATCACTTCAGTACGTGCTCCGCTACACAGGAAGGTTTAACACGCCTGAGGAGTACGAGAACATTCCAATCAAGGCTACGGCTGACGGAAAGATCTTGAGAATCGGAGACATAGCCGAGGTGGAGTTTGGTACTTCCTACTTTGATGTGGAAGCGCGGTTCAACGGCCGGCCTAGTGCTGCAATTGTACTGAAGCAGCTGCCGGGCTCCAACGCGCGGGAGGTGATTGACAATGTGAAGAAGCGCATGGTGGAATTGAGGAATACGATGTTCCTCGAGGGGATGGACTACGAGATAAGCTATGATATTTCAAGGTTCATGGATGCTTCCGTGCATGAAGTAATCAAGACTTTCATCGAAGCCCTCGTGCTTGTAGGGCTCGTTGTGTTCATCTTCCTTCAGAGGTGGCGGGCTACTCTGATAACCGCACTGGCAGTCCCTGTCTCGTTGATCGGTACCTTCTTTTTCATGCAGTTCCTAGGGTTTTCGCTGAACCTCATCACGCTTTTTGCGCTGGTGCTCGCGATCGGGATTGTCGTAGACAATGCGATCGTAGTAGTGGAAGCTGTTCATGCGAAAATGGAACATTCACGAATGGATCCTAAGCGCGCTACGGAATCCGCTATGAAGGAGATCAGCGGAGCCATTCTCGCAATAACCCTGGTGATGTCCGCCGTGTTCGTTCCTGTGGCCTTTATGTCGGGGCCTTCGGGAATTTTTTATCGGCAGTTCTCGCTGACCATGGCCATTTCGATCGTTCTCTCCGGTGTAGTGGCGCTTACCCTAACGCCTGCTCTATGCGCAATGCTCATGAAACGATCGGGCGAAACGAAACCGTCCCGCATGTTCGGGAAGTTCAATCGCTGGTACGAGGGGCTCGAAAGCCACTACAAAAACTTATTATCGGTCATTGTTCATCGCCGGGTAATCACCTTCGGAGCATTGTTCGCATTTCTGCTCGCTACCGGCTTGCTCGGCCAGGTAATCTCAACTGGCTTTATTCCCAATGAGGACCAGGGGACATTCTACGTGAGTGTTACCACGCCTCCGGGGGCGACATTGGAAAGGACTAAAGAAGTAGTCAAAGCTATCCAACTGGAAGCTGCCGACCTGGAAGGAGTGGAAAGCGTTTCATCACTTGCCGGAACGAACATACTCTCCGATGGCACGGGAGCTACGTACGGCACCTGCCTGATTAACCTGCAAGCGTGGGACGAGCGAAGTGTCTCCGTAGAGGATGTGATTGAAAACCTGAAGGTGAAAACAGCCTATATCAAAGACGCGGAGATCGAGTTTTTCCCACCACCTGCCGTTCCGGGTTACGGAAATGCGAGTGGCTTTGAGGTGAAGTTGCTGGACAAAACCGGCAACGATGATACAAGAACAATGGAAGCGGTCACCCGACAATTTGTAGAAGACCTGAAGCAACGACCGGAGATAGGAAATGTATTTACCATCTACGAGGCTGGCTTCCCGCAGTTCACGCTGCACATCGACTATGATAAAGCGGCGCAGAAAGGGGTGACCGTGAATGACGCCATGCGTACGCTTTCCACTTTAATAGGAAGTGAATACGCATCGAGTTTCATAAAGTTTGGGAAGACATATAAGGTGATGGTTCAGGCGCTTCCCGAATACCGCGCTCAGCCGGAGGATGTGTTGAGGTTGCGTGTGAAGAACGACCGGGACGAGATGGTTCCGCTATCAGCCTTTGTTGCACTGGAAAAGACATACGGGGTTGATCAGGTAACGCGCTACAACATGTACAATTCCGCCGAATTGAATGGAGAGCAAGCTCCCGGATACAGCAGTGGAGATGCGATTCGGGCGGTAACGGAAGTAGCAAAAGAGAAACTGCCCCGGGGATATGATATAGCCTGGTCGGGAATTTCTTATGACGAAGTCAATGCCGGCAATGAAGGATTTTACCTGTTTCTCATTTGCCTGTTGTTTGTCTACCTCATTCTTGCCGGGCAGTATGAAAGCTTTCTTTTGCCGATGCCGGTGCTGCTCTCGTTGCCGGCGGGAATCTTCGGAGCGTTCCTGATGCTGGCAGCGCTCGGCTTGGAAAGCAACATCTATGCTCAAATCGCGATGATCATGCTCATCGGTCTACTGGGTAAAAACGCGATCCTGATTGTGGAGTTCGCCACAATTCGGCACCGCGAGGGCATGACTCCTCTTGAGTCAGCCATCGAAGGCGCAAGGGCAAGACTCCGCCCGATCCTGATGACTTCATTTGCTTTCATTGCCGGACTGCTTCCCCTGGTAACGGCCACGGGTGCGGGCGCTGTCGGCAACCGCACAATTGGTACGGCTGCGTTGGGAGGAATGTTGTTCGGCACGCTGTTCGGAGTAGTCGTGATTCCCGGGTTGTATGTAGTGTTCGCTACCCTTGCAGAAAAGTACACCCCCAAGGACAGGCCGGAAAAAATTGCATTCACTGAAACGATCTGATTATCCATGAACTTCAACATACCATCCTGTACCGTTCTTCTTTGCTGCCTGCTTCTGGTAAGTGGGTGCAAAGTTCGTCTCGGCGTGCACAAGGCTGAGATCAAACCGTTGCCTGGTTCGTATGCGTGGGAGACGGATACAATGAACATTGCCAATATCGATTGGCGTGAATTCTTTGCTGACGACCATCTCATTAATCTCATCGATGAGGCACTTGCCAACAACCTTGATGCGAAAGTTGCTCTTCAGCGGATTGAACAATCCAAAGCGTCCTCCCTATATCACCGGGGCCTGCTGCTTCCTGCCGTCAGCGGAACTGGTCACGCAGCGCTGAACCGATATGGACTTTATACCATGGACGGCTCCGGCAACGCTTCAACCGAGATCCTTCCGGGACAAATCATTCCTACAAACCTTCCCGACTACTACGTCGGCCTTCAGGCGTCGTGGGAAGCGGACATCTCGGGGAAGCTGCGCAACCGCAAGCGCGCGGCCGTCGCGCGTTACCTGGCGACTGTCGAAGGCAGAAGGTGGTTGCTCACCAATCTGATTGCCGAAGTAGCTTCCACATACTATGAGTTGCTGGCGCTGGATCAGGAACTGGCCATCGCACAATCCAACATTACAATACAGGAGAATGCCCTCGCGATTGTCACCATACAAAAGCAGGTTGGTGCCGCCAACGAGCTTGCGGTAAAACAATTTCAGGCGCAAGCGCAAAAGACCAGATCGCTGAAGACCGAACTTCAACAGTTGATCGTCGAGGCAGAGACAAGGCTTGCTTTGCTGATCGGAAGTTTTCCCCGCCACATTGATCGCGACAGTACATCCTTTGATCGCCGGATTCCATCCGTGATCAAGACGGGTATACCTGCAGATCTACTCAGGAACCGACCTGATATCATCGAGTCGGAGTTGCAGGTGGCTGCTTCCAGCGCTGACCTGAAGGCAGCGCGGGCGGCGTTTTATCCATCACTCAATATCAACGCCGACGTCGGCTTTCAAGCGTTCAAATCAAGCCTCTTGTTCAATACACCGGAATCCCTTGCATTCGGTTTGTTCGGAGGGCTTTCCGCTCCATTGCTCAATCGCAGTGCGATCAGCGCCGAGTTCCATGCTGCTAATGCGTACCAAGTGGAGTCACTGTATAATTACCAGAGCCGAATTCTCCATGCTTATGCTGAAGTGCATACTGCGATGAAGAACTTCGAGAGCCTGGCTGAGATTGCTGAGCAAAAGAGCAACGAGGTCACTATCCTATCCGAGGCCATGGAAGTCTCTTCTCAACTTTTTCGGACTGGCCGGGCCAACTATCTGGAAGTGTTGTTTACCCAGCAGAATGCGCTCCATGCGAAACTCGAACTGGTGAATGTTCGCAAGCGACAGCTCGATGGAATTGTGGTCTTATACCGATCGCTGGGGGGCGGTTGGAAATAGTTAGAATGAAACACATTAGCGAATCACATGCAAAACTAAAATCCGATGAAAGGACTGAAAGGTAAGTTCATACTGAATCTGATATTCATTATTATCCTGATTGTCATCGCCATTTTTGCCGTTTTCTTTCCCGGAGAAGGGTAGGCAATTAAGCTAACCTTACGAGACCGGCACTGGTTCATCCATCTTGCTGGATGTCGGCAATGTGCTCGATTTTCGTAAACGCCCTGACAATCAGTTCATTGTAAGGAGTTTGAGCTCCTGGGGTGGAAACTGACCTCCACTAAATCAATGCCTCCAGGGGAATGATTTTTTTGCATTCATTTCGTCTGCTCAGCGAGTGCCTTGCCTATGGAAATTACAATGAATAAAACCTTGATCTCCGTACTTGAGTTGAGGAGATTAATGGTTGACCTCTCCGAGAAACGCCCCGATATTTGCATCCGATTCAGGCTCCTGGGAGAACTGTGGAGCGTAAATTTCCTTAAGGTGATCCGGTTGACAGAAAAAGGCGCCATCCTGCTGGATGATGCGCTAGGTCTCGTTTCAGTAAGCGACCTGAATTTCGTGATGCAGTTTGAGATCGATAAGCCGTTCCAGGGATTCCAGCCTTATTATCACTACGAGGTGACCCCTGAATTTCACACCTGATTTATTTCTTCTTGTCCTTCTTCAGGCCGTTGAAGAATTTAACCCAGTTGAAGGGGTTGAGAAAGGGGTTTGTGACGGGCATGAACTTATCGTTCTGACTGGCAGCCCATTGGTTAAGCGAATATCGCTGGTTCATTGGCCCATCCATAGGTGAAGTCTTCAACATCAGGGCCAGCAGTTCCGCGTTCAAATTCTTCTCATCAATTTGCTCCGGTGGCAAATTCAGCGCGAGCACGGCTTCTTTAAACACCTCTTCAGTTGGATAAGACAGGATCTCTACGGCCTTAAGATATGTTACGTCTTCGACCATCGAGACGAAAATGGTAAGGTATTCCTCCGCATCGTATGGGATGACCATATACTGACGCTGGTAGCCAACTGCGCTTATGACAACGCTGTCACCGGCAAGAACAGGCAATGAAAAGAATCCCACGGCATTTGTCCTGACGCCGCGTCCTGCGGCCGGAACGTAGATATTAACGAATGGAACAGGCCCTGTCGTTGTATCCATCGTCACTCCTGACAACTGAATAACCCTTTTTGGCTGCTGCGCGTACGTATCTCCGGCAATGGTAATAAACAGGATTACCAGCAGGCCACAAAGTATGCTATATTTATTCAGTGAAAGCTTCAAAAAGCACCCATTTAAGCCATCAAATATAAAAATAAGGCCAATGAGAGCCTAATAGTTATTTTTGACCTTCACTAAAAGATGCAAAATGCGGTTAAAAAGTTTCAATTTGTCGTTAGGGTCGCAGATTTTCAAAGCCTGCTCCGATGAATCGAGGCTTCGGATACTGCACCTGATTTTCGAAAACGAAGAAATGTGCATCTCGGATCTCGAAAAAATCCTGGATTTCACGCAAACGAAAACCTCACGTCATCTAACATATCTCAAGAACTCGGGAATACTCACTTTTCGAAGGCACAATCATTGGGTTTTTTACGCGATAAAGGATGAAGTATTTGAAATTTTAAAACAGATTTTTCAGTTCTTAAGAAAGGACCAGCTCTTGCAGAAGGACCAGCAATTGTACCAGACGCTATATTCAAACCGGGAACTCGCCGTGAACAAGGTGCAGATAGGCGCGTGGCAGAAACCCGGAGTTATGACTTAACCACAATAAATGACAATCAGCGGAAAACTGACGGCCGACAGAAGCAATGAAAAGCGCCGCGACTACAAATGTATTTTTTTTGATTTAGATCACACCCTGTGGGATTATGAATGCAACGCCCGGGAAACGCTTCAGGAATTGCATGTCTCCTACAATCTTGCCGCCCGGGGAATTCTTTTTGAAGACTTCCACCGTCAATTCAATAAAGTCAACTCGGAATTGTGGGAACAATACGATCGGGGCCGGATCAGCAACGACGTCATCCGCACGGAGCGCTTCAAGAGAATTCTTGCGTACTTTAACGTGGTCGATGACCAGCTAGACGCGGCTCTTTCGCATGAATATCTTTATGGCTGCCCGAAGAAAGCAAACCTCGTTCCTTATGCGAAGGAAGTACTGGAGTATTTGTCACAGCACTATACGATGACCGTGGTCACCAACGGATTTGAGGAAATCCAGGCGGTGAAGCTTTTGTCAGGGAATATCACGCATTATTTTAACCATGTGATCACCTCTCAGAAAGCGGGTCACAAAAAGCCCGACCGCGAAATATTTGACTATGCGCTGTCCATCAACAACCTGAAGTGTCACGAGGCCATTATGATCGGCGACAATCTGATTACCGATATCGGTGGGGCCAGGAACGCCAGCATCGATACTGTATTTTATAATCCCGGGGCGCTCGTTCACCAGGAGGAAGTAAGCCATGAGATCCGGTGTCTGTCCGAGTTGCAGCAAATACTATAATTGCCAGTTAACCATTATATCCAGATAGCACATGCCGAAAGGATTTTACCATGTACCCGTTCCGAAAAATGAACCCGTTCTCAGTTATGGATCGGGAAGTAAAGAAAGAAAACTTTTGAAGCAAGCCCTCGAGGATGCGCGTTCGCGGGAGCGTGACGTGCCGATGTACATCGGTGGTGATGAGGTTCGCACGGGCACGAAGAAGAAACTTGCTCCGCCGCACGATCATCAGCATGTGCTGGGATACTATCATCAGGGCGAGCGCGAGCACGTTGAGCAGGCGATACAGGCGGCGCTCAACGCGCGCGAAGCATGGGCCAACCTGGGGTGGGAGCACCGCGCGAGCATTTTTCTGAAGGCAGCGGATCTGCTTGCCGGGCCTTACCGGTACAAGATCAACGCCGCAACCATGCTCGGCCAATCCAAGAACGCTTTTCAGGCCGAGATCGACTCTGCTTGCGAGCTGATCGATTTTCTGCGATTCAACGTGTACTTCATGTCGGAGATCTACCAGGAGCAACCGGCCTCTTCGCCCGGCGTCTGGAATCGAATCGAATATCGCCCTCTTGAAGGGTTCACTTTTGCCATCACGCCTTTCAATTTCACCGCCATCGCGGGAAATCTTCCCAGCAGTATGGCGCTTATGGGCAACACCGTCGTCTGGAAGCCGGCAGACTCGCAGATATACGCCGCGGAGGTGATCATGCAGGTGTTCCGCAAGGCGGGATTACCAGATGGCGTTATCAATCTCATATACGCAGATGGGCCAACCGTTGGTGACATCGTCTTCAATCACCGCGACTTCGCCGGACTGCATTTCACGGGAAGCACGCGCGTCTTTCAACAGTTGTGGAAGGTCATCGGACAAAATATTCACCTCTATAAATCTTATCCGCGGATTGTCGGGGAGACAGGAGGGAAGGATTTCATCATGGTCCACAAGAGTGCGGACGCCAGGGAGGTGGCTACAGCAATCGTCCGCGGTGCTTTCGAATTCCAGGGACAAAAGTGTTCGGCAGCGTCGCGGTGCTACATCCCCGACAACCTGTGGGATGAGGTCAGAAACCTTGTCTTGCAAGACTTGAAGTCATTGCGGATGGGAGGAGTTGAAGACTTCGGAAACTTCATTAATGCGGTCATCGACGAGAAGGCCTTCGATTCCATCACCGGGTACATTGAGAAAGCGAGGTCCAACAACATGAATGAAATCATCGCTGGCGGAAAATATGATAAGTCGAAGGGCTACTTCATTGAGCCGACGATCATCCTGACGAAGGACCCGTCGTCCGTTACGATGTGCGAAGAGGTCTTCGGTCCGGTGCTGACCATTTACGTGTATCATTCCGAGAACTTCGAGCAGACGCTCGAGCTTGTTGACAGCACTTCGCCTTACGCGCTCACCGGAACAATATTCTCGGGGGATCGTTACGCGATCGAAATGGCGACGAAGAAGCTTACCCACGCCGCCGGCAACTTTTACATCAACGACAAGCCTACCGGCGCGGTCGTCGGGCAGCAACCTTTTGGGGGCGCCCGCGGCTCCGGAACAAACGACAAAGCAGGAGCGAAGGTAAATTTGCTGCGCTGGGTCAGCATGCGCACCATCAAAGAGACCTTCGTTCCGGCGACGGATTACAGGTATCCGTTCCTGGATAAGGACTAAATGGCCGCGTCGAGGCACGACATAAAAAAGCCACTGACCCGCAGTGGCTTAGTCTTAAAAAGGTAGCTCCTCCTCTAGGGCTTGAACCTAGGACCCCCTGATTAACAGTCAGGTGCTCTAACCAGCTGAGCTAAGGAGGAAAATGTCTCTCCTTTTGACAATCAATATTTTAGAGGTTACTGATGTCGGTGTAAAAGTAATTCTTTACGGATGTGTTACTAGTTTTGCTACTAGTTTTTCCAACATCAATTTTAGAATCGTTTGATAGGCTTAATTTTATGCGTTTTTGGACTGCCATTGGCAACCTGAATGCTTTCGAGTATAGTATTACCGTCTGAAAATCTTATCGCTATAGCCTTTCCGTTTAAGAAATCGCTTGTCCAATAATAATCAGCACTTGTAATATTGGCTAAAAGCTTATTGTGGAAAAGTTTGTTAGTTTCTGCTCCATTAGGCAAATACCATCCATACTTTAAGCACACTGAAGCAGCATTTACGTCATAACACTTGCCAAACACTGAGCACTGTGAAATGGCACGTTCTGTAGAACAAGTGGAGGCTATTAAAACAGTGTTGTTCTCACCATCTCCTAATTCTTTGCCTAAATTTTGCAATATATCGGGCTCATAACATCCCCAAAAATATTCACCCCCAGGATGTTCATTCACAATAAATCCGTGTATCTCTCCTTCTATAAAACTTGGGTCTCCTGGCTGAAGAATGTAAAATACAATGCCTCCTTGATAAGTGTCACCAAGCTTTGGAGCAAGATCCTCGTTAGTACCTTCGGAGCAAGAAAGCAAAATTACGAGAATAACATAAAGCAGTTTTTTCATAGTGCTGTGCTTAGGGTTTGTTAAATATAGCAAGTATGCTATAATAATTCAAAGACCATTCCTTCACTTTTGAAGGGTGCAGAGAATAAGAAATAAGAAATTCTTAGATCGTCTTGCTAAGAATTTGAAACTCGCGAGAAAAAAGAGGGGTATTACTCAGGAAGAACTAGCCTTCGAATCCGGCCTTACATTAAGCCAAATAGCGAGAATTGAAACTGCACAAATCAATACTTCTGTATCAACAATCTTTGTAATCCTCCATGCCTTGGATGCGGAAGCCAATGAGCTTTTTAAGTAGTTGGATTTCTCACCTGCATTGCGAATGTGAGTGAGGCCTGACAGGAAAAGCCTGAAGGGCGACTGTCAGTGTCCGAACGAACTAGCAGGTGAGCACAACAAGGGCAGCGGGTGGACTGAGTCAGGCTGAAATGAATGAGGCCATAATGAATGGAATGGATTGAAGGCGCTAATTTGGAAGCGATTTGGTATTCCTGGTTGGCGGGAAAGGGTGTGTGAGGGACCCCTCTCAACCAAGAATCCAAAGAGCGTGTGGGCGTATGCGACTGAAAGAAATGAAATGAATGGAGGCCGATTGAATGAAGCTTGAGGAAGGACACAGGAGCTGCCGTGAGCGTATTTGCAGCACAAGACATAATTATGACAGCCTGGCGTTAGCCACCTTCGGCGAGCAATTGGTGATGCGTAGGAAGTTGTAAGTGGGTGGCAGCATCATGGATTGCGGGGCTGGCGTAATTATGGCGTGCAAAAAGGAGCGAACTCCTTATTTCCTAAAAGTGTTCAGCCAGCACAAATGATTTTGGCGACCATAGGAGCCAACTACTACGATCGAGGATCTGACACACCAGGATTATTGAACCTTAATTCACCTAAAAGTAGCTCCAGTTGTACTTCTGCTTCTTCCCTGGAGGAGTAGAAGTTGTGGATGTCACCATCTTCGTCAATTATGCACCATGGTTCTCCATTGGGAGGAAAATAGTTGGTTGGGGTTGTGCTTACTGTCCACATTTGTTTGATTGGTTAAGGGCTGTTTCTGGGGTTTATTCATACCGTCCCAGTTTTATCCTCTAGGCCGCGAAAAGCAGGAAGCGAAGAATTTGTCAAGGGTTCAAAAAGGGAAGGATGAGGGCAGGCTTTGAACTTGCAATGCCCTTGACAAATTGTGAGCGATGCTAAATTTGGCTATTAAGGAGAAAACAAATCTGATGTGTATAAGGGGGGGCAGTTCGGTTATGAATCAAAAGTGTGGGGAGGGTCGAAGGGGAGTAGACTCCTCTCTCATTCACACAAAAACTTAATCGAAATGATTATTGCTTTAATTAAAAAAAGTTATTCTTCATAAGAACAGATGGGGGCATCTAACGAATTTCATTAGAGCTAGAATGGATTAAATAAAAAGCAGGTCCAAGAAATTCTTTCGTATTGGAAGACTGGAAAGCGTATCTTACCGCACCAGGGAGTTTGTAGCAATTTCGTCATGTTGATTCTCTTATCTATTGACATGAAACTACTACGGGGGGCGTGGCATTGTGGTAATATTTTATTTTAGGTAAGTTGGGAATATGAAAAATCCATGCTATCATGAACGAAGGTAATGTAACAGACGCAATAGCCGAATGCGATAATGGAAATGTTCCATTCAACTTGGGCGTAGATAGAGCTTTTCTGTACGGAAGAAATTGGTATCCTTTGAGAGGAGTAATTAACTATGCAAAGCGGTTGGCCGGAGAAGCTGAATTGACGACGGATAGAGCACTCGTAGAATTTGTGTATTTGGGATTTTATCTCCGGGTCCAAGATATCAACTTCGTCAATGCGCTGCCGATTCCCTTGAATGATCAGGGGATAATCACGGAAGCTCATAAACTAAGTAAAACATTAGAACGACTTGTCCAATAGCCTATTGTTGGTAACCCTTGCCTTTAATTTGAACTTGAAACTTGCTTCCAACATACTGAATGCTACTAACTAAGGGAAGCTTTCAATACCTGTTGGATTAGCTTGTTTTTTTCTAAATGAAACGAGAATGTTAGCGAAATCTATGAAGTGAAATCGTCGGGGTTTAATAGGTCATCGACGCCCAGTTTGTCTTGTTGATAGACTCTCCAATGTCGCTGGCCTGGAGGCGCTAGAGGCGTAGTCACCTGCCCAGGAAAACTCTTTTATGAAGTAAAGTCCTTCCATTGCTTGCAGAATTGTCCCGTTTATCCAAAAGTCGCGGTTAAAAAGTGAACCAAAAAATGCCGGATCGTAAATAGCATAATGCTATATCTATTCATATGCTTATCTCGCCTAGCGAGAAGCATAAGTACAGTGCTTAAGGGTATGGGGTGGATACGTCATTTCCCAAACGCACAAAGCTATTTTTGAATTCTATTTTGTCTGTATATGGAATGGAGGAATAGAAACCAAGTGGTTATGGCTCCAGATAATCCAACAAGCCAATTACTATCAGGCTATGCGGTTCCCTAGAGCAACGATAATTTATGCTTGTATCGGTGGCCAAATTACTATTCATTTCCTGTCTTATAAATGGGGTAAATATCTTCTGCAGATTTTGAAGGTTTACTAGAGAGGAGCTTAGTATACGCATTTACCAATCCTCTTCTACCATCGGTGTGTCTTCCTCCAGCAACCAAGGGGTTCATGAAGTATAATCCGGTTTTTAGATTGCAAGTAATGTTGGCTTTCACAAGATTCCTGTGAGCTTGGCCAATAGTGCTGCTCGTATAATGAATGCCGAAAAAATCCGTAACAAATTCCTGGAATTCATTAATAACGTTGTGATTGAAAAAATACTGACCGGTAGCGAAATCTAATTTCTTCAACACTAGAAATAGAAATAGGTTCTTAGAGCAACCGTTAATACGGAACAAGAATGCGCACGCTTCAGGGTGCAATTTAAGCCCCGGCTCTAGGAATATCTCATTTTGCGCGACAACATGGTTCATGTCTGGCGTTGCCTCAATGCCAATACTTCGTTTGAAGCGACGTTTTCTAAACCTGAGCGACACGCCGCTGACTCGCTGTGTTATTGATCGGATAAAAGTGTTATGATGATTTCCTTCCTTGGAGCTATTATTTCCATCAATGATTTCCTGTTTTCTGACCTTTTTTGAGGAACGATTTTTTGCCATTTCGGGTTGCTTTGGTCATTCTGATAGTTTGTCAAGTACAATGTATCATTACGAAAGTAGTAATTCATAGAAGGGGTACAACACAATATTTTTCAAAAATTGAAATACCTCCATTCTCTCTTGATTATCAGATAGTTAATATGAGTAAGTATAGTACGGTAAATACCATAATTAATGCCAAAGATCGAGGACTATTATACCCCAAGCATCACGGTTTTGATAGGCAAAACCAAGGTGGACAGGAAAGTTAGATATAAGAAATGTTGCTTCAAGACCTATTTCAATTCCCAACACTTACTTTTCAGATTAAACGCGTTGCAGAATAGCTTTCTTGTGTATTTGATTGAACGTGCTGACAAGCAAAACAGGATTTATGTTGATGATAACGTGAAGAAGGATTATCTCAAGTTTCAGTTAGAGGTACTTAAAGAAAATAAACCTACCAGTACGAATTCTCTGGATAAGGCACTAACGAGATTTAAAGACCTTGGACTTCTTTTTTCCGAGGGAACGGTGCGCGGTGCTTATAGGATAAACCCAAAATATTTTTGGGCCGGCGCTGAGAAGAGGAGAATTGAACTACTAAAGAGACTTGTCGGTCAAAGGGCTAAGAAGAACTTACCCTTTAAATATTTGATTGACTGCACAGAAGCAGAATTTCTGGGAACAAATGCTGATTCAACAATTCAGTTTACAACTGTCCAGACTAGTACAAATTTGACTACGTAAAGTGATTAAGGGACGTTTAGCTGTGTTAAACGCACATTTTTTAATGCTTTGCGGAAATCGGACTTTTAAACCAATAATTGTTCTTTTCCCAAAGTCTTCGATCTATTTCATCCCTCAGTTCCTTTGTTACCCTTTCTGAGATTGCGTTGTTGATTTCTACCATCGCCTCAATGGCATCATACAATTTGGTACAGACATACATTAAAACCACATAAATCTTAATCACATCTGGTTCGGTATCAAAATGCGGAGCAATAGTATTCTTTAGATGCTCAGTGAATTCAGGATGCCTGGTGAATATTTCGTTCAGCAATAGATTATGATCTATTTCAAGCTTATGAGCAAACTTATTTCTAGTATCATTGATGGTGGTAATAGTGTCGAGCATGATTTTGCCGTAAACATCTGAATTAAATAAACCAAACATCTGAACTATCGCCAGTTTCTGATAAAAAGTAAACCTAATTTTGGGTTTTCCTTTCGAGAACTTTTCAATTGCTTTGTTTATGGCAAACTCAATTAACAAATGTCCTTTTATCAGAAGCAACTGCAGATCCATAATGTCATTCAATTCCTTCTTAAACATCGAGTAGTATTCTGAATGGAATACCTGTTCAATCTTTTCGGGTAAAATCATAAACCAAAGTTTGATTTGTTGATCGTGGGCGCTTTGCCGCTTTCATTTTTCGTCGTTTATTGCCTCCTGCGAAGTGTTGTCAAAACAAAATATCCTTCTCTGATTGGTCTCATATATCTCGGACATCAGTCTATCAAGGAGTTTTTCATTGTTCTTTATTTTAACCGAGGCGTAAATTGACAATACTTCCTTATCATCATTTCGTCGATATTGAGTTGGTTTAAAGATAGATTGGCAGATCTTAATCGCGTAGTGAATTTGCCAGATTCGCGGGTTAACCCCATTGTGGATCGTATAATTTGTCCAATCATGTATTTTCAAGAGCTCATTCATATTAATGTTTGGAAGTGGGAGATCAATTAAATCTAAGTTTTGTGCAATAAAGGTTGGAAAAAAATCATGTCTAATTTTAATATCGTTTAAGTCCCGATTGTAAAGCGCAAATACGCCAAAGATCCTTCTGAACTTGATTTCAAGACTCTGCCTTAATGAGAATAAATTCAGATTTGTCGCTGCCTTCTTATCAATTATTTGATGGTCTATGCAGGGATACCAGTATAGTGATTCACACGTTTTGAATAGCTCAACCGCTGAATTACTATAGATTTTTCCTCCACGAAAAAATTGAAAGTTTTTGTTTTTCTTTCTTTCCAGGAGTTCTACAAATGGCTTCAAGTCAAAAATGAATTCCCAGATTAGCTCGTGATACTTGGTAACAATTCGTGCACTAATTGCCTTTTCTTTCCTTTCGATCAAAGCTATTAGATCATCAAATGCTTCGACAGCTATGAATAAATTCGTTTTTAAGTATTGATTTAGTTGGGATTCTTTCTGAAGGGTCCTTACATTTTGAAAGACCTGTCCCACCAAATATGAATTGTTTTTCGAATAGTCCTTTGAAATAATCCGTGTTCTTAAATCATGGAGATAATCTCTAAAATCATATAAACTCTTTTTGGCAGAAACTTTTGGTTTTGTTTTGCTTCTTAGAACCGTTGGAGTGGTATAGTACATTAAATTTGCCGCCACTTTTGTTGTCATTTATTGATTCACGTTTATAGGTGAGGAATCGATGGTATAAGTGATAATTCAATTTCAGTCATGAGTTGGGTAGTATTTTGGCCAAAATGAAGGTAGCATGTTAATGCCAAACTTAAAAATGTCAGCCGTGTAGGCAGCCCATTATTCTAACAGGAGTAAAGAGAGCCGGATACTAAGGAATTTGTGAGAATTATTTTTATCTCTGTTATGCTAATATTCACACAGACGGCTGCTCAAAAGAATTTTCATCTTCAGGAGGAAATATTTTATCCCATTCATCCCCCGTCATTCCTGTGAGAATGAATTCTCTTTCGCTTTCCGCAACATTCGGCATCGCTATCTGAATGTGAGTTCCATTCAGGTATGCTCTGTACTGCTCCTCCGTACAGGGGATATCCAACGTCTGTTCAATCCCTGTGAGTATTGATGTTCGCGTAATTAACATATCGTTGGTGGTCAAAGTGAGTAATAAGCAGGAAATAGTGGGTATGGATGTGATTCACTTTTTTGAATTTTGGCTTTCGTTTTTTGTCGGCGGGATATTTAAGAGGAGGTATAACGAATTTGATTATAGGTTCCTCTCTATGAAAGGAACGCTATAATTTTTTTCGTTAACCTAAAGTTTACTTGGAGGTGGAAAATGTTTGTTGAACTCAGAAAAAGATTTTAACTTTGTGACCCTTCCTCAAATCCTTCACTGTGCGACGTAAAAAGTGACAAACGCAAAACAATTTTTGAATTGTTTGCTTCATTTTTTTGTTTGTTCACTCGATGCCGTGAAGCAAGAAAGTGGGTTGAAGGGAGGCTTGGGGCTTGATGCCCCAAATGTCACAAATAGTTACATCTGAAGCCACAAATTAACCTAGATGTGTGGACGTAAGATGACCCTCCTAGGGTGTCGCTTTAAGTAGGCCTGCAAGGCTGATGATTGACGGTAACACAAAGAGGAGCGTCATCGGGTGATAACGGTCCCCTATAGAGGGAAATATAGACCTAAAATGTCCGATAGTAACGAAAATGTACTTGCAAATAAAGGGTATAGGCTGTTGAAAGTTGATTAGAATGGAGAGGTTCGATAAGTAAGAACTTTTTAGACACGATGTGAATCGTTTCAGAATCTCAAGGGTTTTAATCGTTAACTGGGGCAACAGGAAGGTGTACCGGTCTTCTTACTTAGGACTGGGACGAACGACTTACAGAATAGCAGGTATGAATGAAATCCTAAGGTCGCCAAAAATCGCCCTAATGGGGGATCTGTGTCTTTTCAAGTTCTTCTGTAGCTAGAAATTTGTACTAAAATTCATTATGCACCTTTTTTAACCTGTCTCTTAACCTGGCATCCTCTCCAAAAGCATAATGTTTCTTCGTTATCTGGGATGTTGTATGGCTGTTATGTGCAGCAGCTGCTTCAATATCTAGCAGGGAAGCAGTTTCATCTGTATTAAGGTGCTTCAAGCTGTAAAGGTCTACAGTGATTCCGAGTTTATCCTTCACCAGTCTTTTCCACCTTCTGGATACCTGTTCCACCCTGATTCTCCTAGGACCTGGAACTAATCCTTCGCTAAAAAGAAAATATTCTGATCTGGCTCCCTGGAGCAATTCTTCCCAAAAGCATCTGGCTATGTTTTTAATGACACGGATTACTTGTCTTTTCCTCTGTCCCTTTTTAACCAGTGTAATGTATTCACCTTTTGCAAGATCGACATCTTTCACTTTCAGCGATAAGAGTTCTGTTCGTCTGCTTCCAGAATGGAAAAATATCTGGACAAACCGATAGAAGTCAGAATAGTTTTGCTTCAGGTGGTGTTTGACCCTCTCCCTTTCTTCGTTGGTTAATGTCTGCCTTACCTGGATCGTCTCCCTCTTCTTTTTCAACTGGCTAACCGGATTATGATCAACCAATTCCAGTTCATCCAATTGTTCGAAAAGCATCATGAGATAGGCCCGGTAAGCATTCCAATTCCTGGGAGAAAGTTTTCGCTGTTCTGCACAGTGGTTCATCAGCAATTTGATATGGCTCCTTCTTATCTGGCCGATCGCCAAGGAATCAATGCCCATTGCCTTGGCACTTTGCGCTATGTATTTGAGGCAACTTTTTACGCAAATTTGGGTAGACCGTTCGACGTTCAAATGATCGGCCGCCAACCGAAGAGCATCAATAAATCCTCTGTCAGATAGGAACGTTTTAACCTCACTTATAGCGGCTTCAGGCGGTCTAAGGTAGGTCTTGGTGATTGGATTGTAGCCATGATGAAACAGTCTTGTTTCCTCTGCCTTGATGAGTTCAATAGTGCATTTGACCCTCTCAGAATATTTTTTTTCACGGTTCATTCCCTGGATCTTCACCAAGGTGCCTTGGTATCTGTACCAAATTTGCCAGGGCCGATTTACTGAGGAAGGATTAGTAAGCCAGTCAGATGGACTTACCTTTAAGGCTGTTACGAGTTTTGTTACCACTTGTACAAAAAATTAAAGGTTACCGTTTGAGTAACCTCTAACTTATTGACGATCAAGCTCCTCCTCTAGGGCTTGAACCTAGGCCCCCCTGATTAACAGTCAGGTGCTCTAACCAGCTGAGCTAAGGAGGAAAATGGACTGCAATATTAAGGTGGTGCGCCTTAATTGCCAAGCCTTCGCGGATTTTCTTTATGAACGAATCATAGGGATGCCAGTACGATGAGCTGTGTATTTAAAGAACTAGCAGGGCGGTAGCCCGTTCTTCAAAAAATTCTTTGTGACTTCGTGTCTTAGTGGCTTCGTGCCTCCCCTCCACCTACACCGCCTCACTCAAAGTCCGCGCTTCTTTGTAAGGCGAAACGGGAATGTACTTCTTGAACCAGCTGCTGATAGTCATGTGGAGGACGCCAAAAAATGCTTCTTTAAAGATGCCGGCAGACATTTTGGATTCGCCGCGGGTGCGATCGGTGAAGATAATGGGCACCTCCTTCAGCTTGAACCCATACTTCCAGGCCAGAAATTTCATTTCGATCTGGAACGCATATCCGATGAATTTGATGCTGTCCAGAGCGATGGTTTCCAGCACTTTCCGATGGTAGCACACAAAGCCCGCCGTGGTGTCTTTGATGGGCATGCTGGTGATGGTGCGCACATAGCTGCTCGCAAAATAGGATATCAGCACCCGGCCGATGGGCCAGTTGACGACGTTCACCCCGGTTGCATAACGCGAGCCGATCGAGAGATCAGCGCCGTCTTTTGCGCAGGCGTTGTACAGGCGAACGAGGTCCTTGGGGTCGTGCGAAAAATCCGCATCCATCTCCAGGATGTATTCGTAATTCTTCTCGATTGCATACTGGAAGCCCGCGATGTAAGCCGTGCCCAAACCTTGCTTTCCGGCGCGACGCAGCAAATGCAAGCGCTTTTCGCCGGCGTTAAAAATTCCCTGCAGATCTTCAACAATATCGCCGGTACCGTCCGGAGAATTGTCATCGACGATGAGAAGGTGAAAATCAACCGGCAGATTGAATACCGCCTTGATGATGGGCTGAATATTCTCCCGCTCGTTATAAGTCGGTATGATTACGATAGCTTTATTCACGGGTTGGGCTTTGATCCTGTGTATAACAAATCTATTAAAAGAAAAATTTTATACAACCGATTTCAGGTAGGGTTGCACTTTTTTCGCTGTATTCACTCCGTCTACCGAAAAATCCTGTCAATCCAGGCAAAAAAACCAAAAAAAGTTTTTCCGGGCATGATTCCATGTCGCCGGATGATTTAGATCAATGAGCAAAGAGGCTCAAAAACCCCTTCGCTCATCGATGATTTTCTTTTAAACCACTTCGACTTCATGAAACTGGCGGGCAATATTTTGCTGGACATCGAAAGGTACGGGCAGATACTCAGCGAAGCGCTGGGTGAAGCTTGCCCGTCCCTGAGAAAGGGATCTCAGGGTTGTTGAATACCGGTCCAGTTCAGCCAGGGGTGTCCTGGCGCGGATCACCTGGAAGCTGCCTTTCGTGTCCATGCCCATGATCAAAGAGCGGCGGGTTTGGAGGTCGCTCATAACGTCGCCCATGACTTCTTCGGGCATGACAATTTCCAGATCGCAGATCGGTTCGAGCAATTGGGGTTCCGATTTAAGAAACGCGGTTTTGAAAGCCATCATTCCGGCAATCTTGAAAGAAATATCGTTCGAGTCTACCGGGTGCATCTTGCCGTCAAAGACGCTAACCCGTACGTCCCGCACGTAAGAACCGGTAATGGGACCTTCTTCCATTTTCTCCATCACGCCCTTGAGGATGGATGGAATAAAACGCGCGTCGATCACGCCGCCTACAATGCAATTATAAAACGCCAGGGTACCGCCCCACGGAAGCGCGACAAATTCCTTTCCGCGTACGCTGTACTCATCCGGGTCAGGCATGCCTTCAACATAGGGTTCGACCTTCATGTGCACTTCAGCAAATTGCCCCGCTCCACCGGATTGTTTCTTGTGCCGGTGTACCGCGATGGAGGAAGACCGGATGGTTTCCCGATAGGAAATCCGGGGTGACTCGAATGTCACGCTCAATTTGTAAATATTTTCCAGGTACCATTTGCAAACGGCGAGATGCAACTCCCCCTGAGCAGAAATGATCAGCTGGCGCAGTTCCCTGGAGTACTGCACTTCAACCGTGGGATCTTCCTGGTGAATTTTCTGAAGTACTTCGCCGATCTTCTCTTCATCGTTCTTGCTTTGGGCGATTACGGCCGTGCGTATTCGCGGCTCCGGAAAAACAATCGGCTCGATCGTGATGTCGACAGACCTGTCGCGAAGTGTCTGGTTCGTATGGGTATCCTTCAGCTTTAGCGTCGCACCGATGTCACCCGCGACGAGTTTGTCGACGGGCGTGCGGCTTTTGCCGTCCATGATGAAGAGCTGATGAATGCGCTCGCTGTTCCCCGTCTGGCTGTTGACGAGCTCGGAGGAGGTGGTCACTGCACCGGATATCACTTTGAAGAAGGAGAGCTTGCCCAGGTTTTGTTCGAGGTGGGATTTGAAGACGAACAGTACAGTGGGCTTGTCCGGATCGAATGGCACTTCGTTTCCATCTGTTGTGCGTTCGGGTTTGGCCTCCTGGGGCGACGGAGCCACGTTGTCGATAAAGCCCATCATGCGACCGCTTCCCATATTTTTTCGGGCGGACATGCAGAAGACCGGGAAGATGCTGTGTTGGATCATGCCTACCTTCAGCCCTTCGCGCATTTCATCCTCGTCCAGCGTCCCTTTTTCAAAGAATTTTTCCATCAGCCCTTCGTCATTCTCGGCGGCTTTTTCGACCAGCTCGTTGTGCAGCCGGTCGGCTCTTTCTTTCTCCGAATCGGGGATGGGTAATTTTTTTGGTTTGCCGCCGTCAACGGGAAACTTGTACATCACCATCTTCAGGAGATCGATGATGGCATTGAAATCTTCACCCTCATTATAGGGATATTGCATCTGCACCACTGCGTTCCCGAAGCGCTCGCGCAGCGAAGCGAGAGCCGAATCAAAATCGCTCTTCGGATGATCGACCTGGTTGATAGCAAAGATGGTCGGTTTATTAAAACGGTCTACGTAATTCCATATAAGTTCGGTAGCGACCTCGACTCCGTGCTGGGCATTGATCACCATCACACAGGTGTCGGCGACCCGCGTCGAAGAAATAATTTCTCCTATGAAGTCGTCAAAGCCCGGCGTATCGATAATGTTGATCTTGTAGTCCTTCCACTCCGTGTGAAGGGGTGTCGCAAAAACAGAATTACCACGCTCGTGTTCGATCTCGTGGTAATCTGATACGGTGTTCATACCTTCAATGGTACCTCTCCGGTGTATGATACCGGCTTCGAATGTCATGTCTTCGGCCAGCAAAGTTTTGCCGGCCTTGGGCGCACCCAACAGAACTACGTTCTTGATGTGCTTGTCGTCATAGACTTTCATAGTTGTTTGTTTTTGATATGTGGTCAGACCCCTCGGAAAATTCAACATGGAATGTCCTGGCAAAACAGTCTCCTTCTTGAAGTGATTTTCTGTGATGTTTCATCAGCGAGAAAATTAGAAGTTAGCCAGGAGGGAAAGAGAAATTGAATGTAGGGAAAAAATCAGGAGGGCGAAAGCCATCGGGCCAGAAATTTTGGCAATGACGAAAATTTCCGGCACCCAAAAATTATGCCGGCATCTGCGCGTTGAGGCCGGTCAAAACCGCTGCACGAGATACGTCCCGTAGGTGTAAATTAGTTAGTCAGGTATAACCGAGAACTTTCAGCATGCTGTCGCTGGTTTGCTCGGGTGCAAACAGGCTGGACGTCACTTCACCATCTTCATTGCGGTCGATGAGCACATGCTTGGGAGCCGGGATCAGGCAATGCTGAATGCCGCCGTAGCCGCCAAGCGATTCCTGGTAGGCGCCGGTATGGAAGAAGCCGATATACAACGGCTCTTCATCATTGATCATGGGCAGGAATACTTCCCCGGAATGCGCCTCGGAATTGTAATAATCCATGCTGTCACACGTCAATCCACCCATGTTGACTTTGTGGTAGGGATCGTCCCATTTGTTGATAGCAAGGAGAATGTATTTCTGATTCATTCCCCAGGCATCCGGGAGGTGTGTGATGAAAGAGCCGTCGATCATGTACCAAAGCTCTTTGTCGTTCTGCAGCTTCTGGTCAATTACGTTGTAAAGGACGGCACCGCTTTCTCCGACGGTATAGCTTCCGAATTCGGTGAAGATATTGGGGACCGGAACGTTGTTCTTGTCACAGATCCACTTCAGATTTTCGACGATCTGTTCGATCATGTATTTATAATCGTAGTGGAACGTAAGGGATGTCTTGATGGGAAACCCGCCACCGATGTCAATGGAATCCAGCGTCGGACATATTTTCTTGAGTTCGCAGTATTTGAAGATGAAGCGGCTGAGCTCGCTCCAGTAGTAGGCGGTGTCTTTAATGCCGGTGTTGATAAAAAAGTGGAGCATCTTCAGCGAGACCTTGTCGCTTTTTTCAATCTTTTCGCGATAAAAAGGGGTGATGTCGCTGTACCGGATGCCGAGGCGAGAAGTATAAAACTCGAACTTTGGTTCTTCGTCCGCGGCAACGCGGATGCCTACCTGGTAGGGACCGTTGACGGTCTTTTCGTAGGCGTCGATCTCGCCCATCTTGTCCAGGATCGGTACGCAGTTCTTGAACCCTTCATTCAGGAGTTCGCTGATGTATTGGGTGTACAGCGGCATTTTAAAGCCGTTGCAAAGGATGTACGTGTCTTTCGTGATCTTGCCCCGGTTGTAAAGGGACCGCACGATGGGAATATCGAAGGATGACGATGTCTCGATATGAACATCCTTGTTTTTCATCGCTTCCTCCATGACGAAAGAAAAATGCGAGGATTTCGTGCAATAACAATACGTGTATTTGGCGTTGTACCGAAAGCGTTCCATGGCGTTGTTGAACGTCGCCTGAACAAACCGGATATTCTCGCTGATTCGCGGCAAATACGTTAGTTTCAGTGGGGTGCCATATTCTTTAATGATGTCCATCAGGGGGACGTCATTAAACAGTAGTTCGTGCTCTCTTACCTTAAATTCTTTTTGGGGAAACTCGAAAGTCTGCTCGATCAGCTCGCGGTAGCTCTTCATTTAGCCGTTAGTGGTTGTTTGAGTGCATGTATCGTTAAACAATGCAGAGGCGAAAAATATCGTTCCGGTCAACAATTCCTGCACTTTTACTACCTGGCGACAGGCTTTCGGAAACCAACGATTACACCCCGAAGGAGTGCAATATTGGTATAAATTTGCCATCTTTGCAATACGCAGAAAACGAGCTATGATTATACGGCTGAGCATCTTTTTTTCCCCCCTGGCACACCCCTTGCCGGACCTCTGAGGTCCAGGGCCCGGCTGCGTTCGATTCGCCATGAATCACTGATAAATTTTTGAGAATTCCTGTTTGTACCTGGCGCAATTGTGAACGTTAACAGGACGGGTATGACAGGAAACACCCCGTTTGATAAGATCTGGCGTGAGGATTTCGGGGACACAGGGTTTAAATAATTTCGGAGAATACAGCCTTCATGCCACACATTTTGAAATTAAGACAGACATGAAAGACATAAAGATTATCGAAGTGAAATCGGAGATCGGGGCGGGCACGCGCGGCGCCAGTCTGGGCGTTGAGGCCATGAAGATCGCCAGCCTGGATCTGAATTCCGATTTCTTCAAGCAGTACGAATCCGTGGAAGTTGAGAATGTCAACGAGCTGTTGTTTGATGGCGCAAAACATTCATACGCCAAATTCATCGATGGTGTCATGATCATGGAGGAGCGCGTGTGCCTGGAGGTGTATGAAACGATCTGGAATGACTATACACCCGTTATCATCGCCGGAGACCACAGCACTTCCTATGGCTCGATTGCCGGTATCAAGAAAGCGTATCCGAAATCCCGCCTTGGGGTTATCTGGATCGATGCCCATGCGGATATTCACACGCCCTTCACAACGCCCTCCGGCAATATGCACGGTATGGCGGTTGCCATGGCTTGCGATATTGACAACCTCGAATGCAAAGTGAATGACCCGCGCGGTGAAACACTCGAATACTGGGAACAGATCAAGGACGTGGGAATTCCAGGCGCGAAGGTATATCCGGAGGACGTCGTCTATATCGCGGTGCGCGATCTCGAGAAACCGGAGAACTACCTGTTGAACAAGTACAACGTGAACTTCATCGAAACAGAAGAAGTGAAAAAGTCGGGCCCGGTCATCATGGCGCAAAAGGCGTTGAAAATGCTGGAGCACTGCGACCTCATCTACATCTCATTTGATGTTGACAGCCTTGACTCGAGAATTTCAAGTGGCACTGGAACTCCTGTTCCCAATGGCCTCACCGTTGACGAGGCTAAAACGTTAAACGCGGAGCTCGCCAAACATCCGAAGGTGTGCGCCTGGGAGATCGCGGAAGTAAATCCGACCCTGGACACGGAAAACCGCATGGCTGAAGGTGCCTTCGAAATACTGGAGGCCACGGTGAAGTCGCTCGTGGAACGGCCGGTTCTCGCCGAGTAGCCTTCGGTTTAGCTCTCGTCTTTCTTCTCGAGTAGATTGATCAGATTCCTGACCGTGCTCATCAGGTTGTTCCGTATTACCGGATCCGTGATGAAGCGGGGGAGTGGTCCTGGCATCGAAAGAATGCGGTAGGTGATCTTCAAAGAACCGTCGCCGGTTTTCTGAAAGTACCAGCTTCCCGTCAGCGTCATCCGTGAAACATTCTTCCGCGTAGGTGCGAGCTTTCTGTCGTCGATTGTGCGAAAGGTGATAAACGTTCCGTCTGCCACTTCGGGGTCTTCTATGGTGTATTCAAGAAAATGATCCTGATCGCTCACCGGCCAGGGAATGTCGTGATATGAATATTCGAACCAAGTGGAGTCACTGCGCGGGTAGACTTTGAATTCGGTCACATGCTTTTGCCACGCGTTTACCCTTGATTCATCCTGGAGCAGCGCTATTGCGTCGCGGATGTTGCTCCTGACAAAGAACTCGCTCTTTACTTCGCGCGCAGTTGTCGGCGGATCTGACCCCGGAAAGGTAACCCATCGCTCGTATACGAGGATCTCATCTTCATTCCGTACCAACTCAAAGCCGTCTTGCGTGCCGGTTTGTGCCAAAAGGTTGCCACAGGTCGCTGCGAGGCCGCATACCCATACACCCATCCTCAAAATCTTTAACATGCGGTCCGGTCTTTTTTACAACAATTAATTGCATTAATGTCGCGATATATTTGCCTTGATGCAAATCATTCGAAATGCCTGATTTTATGTATTTTCGCAAAAAATTAACAGAGATAAAATGAGTCAGAGCAAACCGGTTTCGGCCTTTATTGAAAAACATTTTCTGCACTTCAACGCAGCTTCCCTCGTAGATGCAGCGAAAGCGTATAAGAAGCACCTTGCCGACGGAAAAAAGATGATGATCACACTTGCCGGCGCTATGAGCACGGGAGAGTTGGGTATAAGCCTGGCTGAAATGATACGGCAGGACAAAGTTCAGATCATCTCCTGCACGGGTGCCAACCTGGAAGAAGACATCATGAACCTCGTGGCACACGACTATTACAAGCGCATTCCGAATTATCGCGACCTCACGCCGCAGGAAGAGTGGGATCTGCTCGGCCAGGGAATGAATCGTGTAACCGATACGTGCATACCCGAAGAGGAAGCTTTCCGAAGGCTGCAAAAGCATATCTACAAGTTGTGGAAGGACGCTGACGACAAAGGAGAACGCTATCTCCCGCACGAATACATGTACAAGATGCTGAACAGTGGCGTATTGAAAGAATACTATCAGATCGATCCCAGGAACTCGTGGATGATTGCCGCTGCGGAAAAAAATCTCCCCATCGTCGTACCGGGTTGGGAAGATTCTACGATGGGAAATATCTTCGCTTCCTACTGCGTAACGGGCGAGTTGAAGCCTACAACGGTAAGAAGTGGAATTGAATATATGACCTTCCTTGCCGACTGGTACACGCGAGAGGCGGGCGCGCAGGGTATCGGTTTCTTCCAGATTGGCGGAGGTATCGCCGGCGATTTTCCGATCTGCGTTGTGCCCATGCTCCACCAGGACCTCGAGCGCGACAATACGCCCTACTGGAGCTACTTCTGCCAGATCAGCGATTCAACCACAAGCTACGGATCATACTCCGGAGCCGTTCCGAATGAAAAGATCACATGGGGAAAACTCAGCATCGATACGCCAAAATTCATTATCGAATCAGACGCCACTATCGTCGCTCCGCTCATCTTCGCTTACGTGATGGACTGGTGACAGCTCCAGGCATTCACGGCAACAAAACGACTGAACATGAGTATTGACACAAGTCTCCGGGCGGAGATACAAAAAGCGATTTTATCCCTCTATGATCTGCAAATCGATCAGTTGCAGATTCAACCTACGAACCAGGAATTTCCCGGCTCGCATACCCTCGTGTGCTTTGCCCTGACAAAGGCGACCCGAAAAAAGCCCGAGGAACTGGGAAAGGCCATCGGCGAATTTCTCGTAAACAATCCCGGGATCGTCCGGGAGTTCAACGTGGTGAAAGGATTTCTGAACCTGACGTTGCACGACCGGGTCTGGGCCCAGACATTATCCGGAATTTACGCGAGCAAGAATTACGGTCAGTTGCCTGACAATGGCGAGGAGATTATGATCGAGTATTCTTCGCCGAATACCAACAAGCCTCTTCATCTCGGACACCTTCGAAATAACTTCCTGGGCTGGAGTGTTGCGGAGCTCTACAAGGCCAACGGATACAAGGTACACAAGGTGCAGATCATCAACGATCGCGGAATCCACATCTGCAAGTCCATGGCGGCCTGGCATCTGTACGGGGAAGGCGAAACCCCTGACAACACAGGCATAAAAGGCGACCATCTGGTCGGCAAATACTATGTAACCTTCGACAAGGTTTTCAAAGCGCAGGTAAAGGCGCTGATGGAAAAAGGTGCCTCGGAAGAGGAGGCGGAAAAGCAGGCGCCGATCATGAAGCTCGCCGTGGATATGCTGCAGAAGTGGGAGCAAAAGGATCCGGAAGTGCTGCAGCTTTGGAACAGGATGAACGGCTGGGTGTACGCCGGGTTCGAAGCTACGTACAAGAGAATGCGCGTGGACTTCGACAAGCTTTACTACGAATCCGATACCTGGCTTCTCGGCAAGGAAGAAGTCATGAAAGGGGTCGATCGCGGGGTATTCTTTCGTAAGGAGGACGGTTCAGTGTGGGTCGACCTCACAGCCGATGGCCTTGATCAGAAACTCCTGCTCAGGTCCGATGGTACGTCCGTGTATATGACGCAAGATATAGGCACGGCTATCCTGCGATTCCGCGATTTTCCGCGCATCAGCGGCCAGGTCTACACCGTGGGGAACGAACAGGAGTATCACTTTAAGGTACTTTTCCTGATCCTGCAAAAGCTCGGTTACGAGTGGGCAAAACGTTGCTATCACCTCTCTTATGGCATGGTGGATCTTCCCTCGGGCAAGATGAAGTCACGGGAAGGTACGGTAGTAGACGCCGATGACCTGATTGAGGAGATTGTCGGTGAAGCCGAAAAGAAAACACGCGAGCTCGGCAAGCTGGAAGACGTGACGGAGGCTGACGCGAGAAACTTGTTTGAAATACTGGGACTGGGTGCCCTTAAATTCTTTTTGTTGAAGGTCGACCCAAAAAAGCGGATGTTGTTCGACCCGAATGAATCTGTTCAGTTGCAAGGTTCGACCGGTCCCTTTATCCAGTACACGCACGCGCGGATAAAGTCCATCCTGAGGAAAGCAGCAGAGATGAACATTCATCCGGAACAGGATATCCTGGATCGAGTCGAGTCACTCGAGCCAGCGGAAAGAGAAGTGGTTCAAGCCCTCGCCGTCTTCGAAAACAAGGTTGCGGAGGCCGCCCGCGAATATTCCCCGGCTATTATCGCGAACTATGTCTATGAGCTGGCCCGCGAATACAACCAGTTTTACCAGAGTATTCCGATCTTCAAGGAATCCGACCCGGCAAAGCTGCAGTTGCGGATAGCTCTGTCAATAGCTGTTGCCTCGGTGATCCGGAAAGGCATGTCTTTGCTGGGAATCGAGGTGCCGGAAAAAATGTAGCTAGTTCTTGGATTGTTGCCCGATATTGGTGGAAATTGTGCGGTGTAGCGGAAGGCTGTCAACCAACAGTACCACTACGCGCAACGGCCGAATTCTTTGATCTAAATCCTACTATGAAAACACTTATCGTCTTTTTACTATTCTCCATGATCGCAACTTCTGAACAATCGCTTTACGATTTCAAAATGACTTCTCTGGACGGGAAGCAGATCGATTTTTCCCGGTATCGCGGAAAGAACGTTCTCATCGTAAATGTGGCGTCTAAATGCGGTTTCACCCCGCAGTACGCCGACCTGGAAAAGCTGCATGAAGAATTCGGAGACAAGGTTGTGGTGCTGGGTTTCCCCGCGAATAACTTCGGCGGACAAGAGCCGGGCTCGAATCTGGAAATTGCGGAGTTTTGTCAAAAAAATTACGGTGTAAAATTCCAGATGTTCGAAAAGATCTCCGTGAAAGGCGACGACCAACACCCGTTGTACCAGTGGTTGAAGGAAAAAACCGGTAAGGAGCCAAGCTGGAATTTCTGCAAATACCTCGTCAAGCCGGATGGCAGCGTAACGTTCTTTCCTTCGAAAGTGAAGCCACTCGATCAGGAGATCGTGAATGCGTTATAAGCGGGTAATTATTGCAGGTCTGATCCTTATGGGTGTTATCGCGTGGCTATCGGACAAATTCTTTTCTTCTTCTGATGAACACGCCACGGGGTCTATCTACGATTTCACCATTGACGGGCTCGACGGGACTCCTGTCGACTTTGAACGCTTTCGCGGAAAAAACCTCCTCATCGTGAACACCGCATCCAAGTGCGGTTACACACCGCAGTATGAAACGCTGCAGCAACTTCATGAGACCTTTGGCGACCGCGTGGTCGTACTGGGATTTCCAGCGAATAATTTCCTTTGGCAGGAGCCGGGCACGAATGAAGAGATCGCGAGTTTTTGCCAGAAGAACTACGGTGTCACGTTTCAGATGTTTGAGAAGATATCTGTGCGGGGGAGCGATCAGCATCCGCTGTACAAGTGGTTGTCTGCAAAGTCCGGAAAAAAGCCAGGTTGGAATTTCTGTAAATATTTCGTGAACCGCACAGGACAAGTTACAGGATTCTACGGCCCGAAGGTCAGCCCTATGGATGAAACTATCATTAAGCAAATTACGAATTGAGTACGCGCCAACATTGGCTCCATGCCTTCCGCCTCAGAACTTTACCCCTTGCGCTATCTTCCATTGCCATGGGGGGATTCCTGGCATCGCGGGCAGGAGCTTTCCGTTGGGACATCTTTTTTCTGTGTGCGCTGACCACTGTCTTGCTGCAGATCTTGTCAAATCTCGCCAATGACTACGGAGACTCCGTGCATGGCGCTGACAACGCCAATCGCAGCGGGCCGGCGCGCGCAGTGCAGTCCGGAGCAATCCGCCCGGACCAGATGCGACAGGCCATTCTGGTTTTTACCGTCCTGAGTCTCATCACCGGGCTGGTGCTGTTGTTTGTTTCTTTCGGAGTTCAGTGGCGGGGTATCCTCTTTTTTCTGTTCCTGGGTTTGCTGAGCATTGGCGCCGCGTTGATGTACACCATCGGAAGAAAGCCATACGGTTATCTGGGATTCGGTGACCTTTCGGTGCTCATTTTCTTCGGACTGGTCGGCGTGATGGGTTCGTATTACCTTTTCACAAAAAATCTGTCATGGGCCGAACTCTTTCCGGCGATGAGCATGGGATTGCTGTCGGTTGCGGTGCTGAACGTGAACAATATCCGCGACATTGAATCGGATAAACTCGCGGGAAAATACTCCATTCCCGTGAGGCTTGGCAAGGCCCGTGCGATCGTTTATCACTGGACACTGCTCGCATCGGCGGTGCTATGCGCAATCTTCTATACGGCCGCTACGTTCCGGTCGCCCTGGCAACTTCTGTTCCTCCTGGCGGTACCGCTATTCACCCGGAACGGAAAAGCAGTTTCAACACTGCCCTCCGAACGGCTGGATCCCTATCTTCGACAAATGGCGATTTCCTCGCTCTTGTTTGTACTGTTGTTCGGCACCGGTTTGATGATCGCGTGACGAGGTCACTTCCCGCGCAGTCACAAGAGGCATAAAATTTTAGCTCTGTTTCAACTTTTGCGACCTGAAACGGGTCTAACGGTCAACCAACAATTATTGTGGATGCTTGTCGTTTAAAACACTATATGAGAGGATTATTTTATTTTTTCGTCTTCGTCGTTTCATTTATTAGCTGGAGTTGCCAGACAGAGCCTGATTCTGCAAAGCTCATAGACCAGATGGTGGTGTCAACCAACTACGATCCCGATGCCAACTTTGAGAACTATACCACCTACGCAATCCCGACAGACACCATTGGTTTCATCTCCAATAATTCATCGGACACCATCATTGTTTCGCCGGAGAGCGGCTTTCCCCGACATGTGTTGACGGCGATCAAGCGAAACATGGACGACCGCGGGTACACCCGGGTAGCACGAAACGAGGATCCGGATGTGGGGGTAAATGTCATGGTGGTAAATGATTTTAACCTTTTCCAGGAAGTGGTCTACCCCGGCTACTACGGGTATCCCGGCAATTATTATTCGGGCTACTATGGATATGGATCGTATTATTACTACCCCTACGTGAATACATATGCCTATAACACCGGTGTATTGATTGTAGAAATTGTGGACCTGAAAAACAGAACTCCGGATAACAAAGTGAAAGTAGTCTGGGATGCGTACATGGGGGACGTGTACAGCACCATCGACCGGGAGGTCCAGTCGAAGGATGCGATCGACCAGGCTTTTGTTCAATCTCCTTACCTCGGCAAATAAATGATGCGTTATATTCTTGCACTGATCGGTTTCTTTAGTTGTACGCTCGTTCTGGGCCAGGAAAAGTATATCTATCTCAACATTGACGGCAACAAGCCGATGTCGAATACAGAATGGGTCAAGGACCTAAGCTTTGCCGGCGGGAAAATTGGCTACCGGGGGTTCATTACACCCAAAGTTTCCGCGGGTCTTGACCTGGGCTGGTCAAATTTTGATCAATACGAACCCACTACCACAAAGGAGAGCGCTACCGGGGCGATCACTACGGATTATTTCCATTACATCTATCAGTACTCGGGCGTGGTTAGCGGACAATACTATTTTAAGGATGAAGAGGAAGAGCGGTTTTTTCCCTATGCCGGACTGGGGCTAGGCGCCAATACCAACGAATACGTTTTGTATTACAATATTTATGATGACCGGGAACGCGCGTGGGGTTTTCTCATGCGGCCTGAGGTCGGCGTTCTCTTCCGGTTTACAGACCATGGTTCCCTCGGGATAATGGCGGCCGTTCACTACGACTATTCGACCAACAAGAGCGAAAAATTCGGCTACAAAAACTTCTCGGGCTTTGGTTTTCAGATCGGACTCATGGCCATGACCTTTTAGGCTTCCGGCAACGATCGCAGAGCTTTAACTTTAAACCTGACCGACTTTGAAATTCAGGTCTTCTGTTATCTTTGCAGCATGCCGCAACAGATTCTGATCCTTGACTTTGGTTCCCAATACACTCAATTGATTGCCCGAAGAGTCAGGGAGTTAAACGTTTATTGCGAAATCCATCCATTCAACAAAGTGCCAGAGCTTACACCCAATATTAAGGGTGTCATTCTGTCGGGTAGTCCCTGCTCGGTTCGGGAGAATAACGCTCCTGAAGTCGATTTTGCCTTGTTTGACGGCGTTCCGCTTCTCGGCGTTTGCTATGGCGCCCAACTCATGGCTCACAAGATGGGAGGGGAGGTCTTACCCTCACACACCCGTGAATACGGCCGGGCCCGGCTTAGCAAGGTAGATCAACACAACAACCTTCTTAAAGAAATTTCGCTGGATACCCAGGTCTGGATGTCGCATGCGGACACGATTGCCGCTGTCCCTTCCGCGTTCGAGGTGATTGCCAGTACATCGACAGTACCGGTGGCAGCCTTCAGGGTGAAAGGCCAGGAGAAATACGGCATTCAGTTTCATCCGGAGGTGACACACACCGTCGAAGGAAAGAACTTACTTAGAAATTTTGTTGTCCACATTTGCGGATGTGCGCAGGATTGGACCCCGGACCAGTTTGTTGAGTCCACTATCGCGCAGCTGAAAGAGAAACTGGGTAATGACAAGGTGGTGATGGCCCTCTCCGGCGGAGTCGATTCTACGGTTGCGGCAACGTTGATCCATCGCGCGATCGGCACCAACCTCCATTGCATTTTTGTGGACAATGGACTTCTTCGAAAAAATGAATATCAGCAAGTGTTGGATTCATACCAGCACATGGGCTTGAACGTTAAAGGTGTTGATGCCAAAGACATTTTTTACAAAGCCCTCACGGGGTTGTCCGAGCCGGAGGCCAAGAGAAAGGCGATCGGCAAGACGTTCATCGATGTGTTCGATACCGAATCACACAAGATTAAAGATGTGAAATGGCTGGGTCAGGGCACTATTTACCCGGATGTGATCGAGTCGGTGTCTGTTAAAGGACCTTCGGCGACCATCAAATCACACCACAATGTTGGCGGGCTGCCGGAGAAAATGAAGCTCAAGGTCGTTGAACCGCTGAATACGCTGTTTAAAGACGAAGTGAGGGTCGTGGGAAAAACATTGAAGATTGATCCTGCTATATTGGGCAGGCATCCTTTTCCCGGACCGGGATTGGGCATCCGTATACTCGGAGATATCACTGCCGAGAAAGTGATGGTGCTGCAGGAAGTGGACCACATCTTCATCAGCGGCTTAAAGAAACACGGGCTGTACGACCAGGTGTGGCAGGCCGGCGCCATTCTGACACCATTGCAATCGGTGGGCGTCATGGGAGATGAACGCACGTATGAGCGGGTGGTCAGCCTTCGCGCCGTGACGAGCACCGACGGCATGACCGCAGACTGGGCACACTTGCCGTACGAGTTTCTGGCTGAAGTGTCGAGCGACATCATTAATAAAGTGAAAGGTGTCAACCGGGTTGTTTATGATATCAGTTCAAAACCACCGGCAACCATTGAATGGGAATAGAGGGATTCCCTGGAAACCCAAATCGTTATGACGAAAAAAATTCAAGTTTCTGTTGTCCTGCTCTGTGGATTTTTTGCGGGATGGGCTCAGATCGATTATTCCAAACAGTACCAGAATGCCAAAGAGTTGTTCAGGCAGGGGAAATACAACCTTGCCATGGAAACTTTCAAGCCGCTGATCCCCTATGATCAGCAAAATCAGTATTCGGCATACGCATCTTTTTATTACGCTCTTTCCGCGCACAAGCAAGGTTACAATTCGGTCGCGAAGGACATGCTGTTGCAAATCAAAAATGTCCATCCGAAATGGGACAAGATGGATGATGTGAACCTCTGGCTGGGGAAAATCTATCTGGACGACGAAGATTATTTCCAGGGAATCAAGCTGCTAAACGCTGTACAGGACAAGAAAGCACAGGAAACAATAAAGGGAGTCAAGTCGGAATATCTCGGAGAGGTCACCGATATGGAGACCCTGCGAATGATGCAGGAGGAGTTCCCGAAAGACGAACAGGTGGCGAAATATCTCGCGCGTGCCCTGTCGAAAAACATTTCAGATCCGGAAGACAAGCAGGAGCTCGAAGCGCTTGTCGACCGATTCAAGTTTGAGCGGGCGGATTTTATTCCGGAAGCGCCCAAGACTTTTCACAAAGACCGCTATGCCGTGGCGGTGATGCTCCCGTTCATGCTGCAGGAACTGAATGCTTCTCCCGGGAAGAAAAGAAATCAGATCGTACTGGACTTTTATGAGGGCATCAGACTCGCAGTCGATTCACTGAATATGCGAGGTCCCGGGATCACGCTTCGCGCCTATGACACTGATAAGGGGATTGACAATCTGAAGCAGATATTGCAGACGGAGGAGCTCAAAAATACCGACCTCATCATCGGCCCTCTTTACAGCAGCGAAAATCAGATCGTTCAGAATTTTTCGCTTGCCAACCAGGTGAATGTCGTAAATCCCTTTTCGAATAACGCGGATATCATCGGCGCGAACCCCTATGCTTACCTTTTCCAGCCATCTTCGAAAACCTTGGGCGAGAAGGCGGCTGAGTTCCTGGCGCAGCGTTCTCGCAAGAATCTCTGCATGGTAATTTCAGGAGTGAAGGATTCCGTGCTGGTCGCGAGCTTCACCCAAAAAGCGAGTGAACTGGGGCTTCAGATAGTTGCCAGCCCAAGCTTTAAGAAGGAAGAGGTCGGACAGGTCATGACCATTCTCGCGACTCCCACCGAGTACGATGAGTTTAAATTTCCTTCCCAGTTTACGATGGAGAAGGACAGTATCGGCAGCATTTTCGTGGCAACTGATGATCCATTGATCTATACAAAAGTGATTAGCGCTGTTGAAACCCGGGGCGATTCAATCCTTGTGCTGGGCTCCGAAAACTGGATCGACGATACCGCGGTGGCTTTTGAAAAATACCAGACGCTCGGGGTTACCTTTACTGCGCCGAATTTTGTCTCTGTGCAAGACCCGCGGCGCAAGGCGTTCATGGCTAAATATCTGCACGTGTACGGAAAGACACCTTCCAACCTCGCCCTTATGGGGTACGAGCTAATGTTGTTTTACGGAAATCAGTTAAAGACCAACGGCGTATATTTCCAGGACGCGCTCAATAGCGCTGAACTCCTTCCCGGCCATTTGTTCCAGGGGTTCAGGTATCAATACAGCAGGGACAACCAACTGGTGCCCTTTGTGAAATTCGTCAACGGTGTTCTCACACTGGTTGAGAAGAAATAATGTAGGGTCTGGAGGGCCGGACATCATCATGATTAAGTAATCCATGCAAGAAACCCGCAGAAGCAAGAGCTTGTTCGAACGAGCTAAAGAGTTTATTCCCGGCGGCGTCAATTCGCCCGTTCGGGCGTTTCGTGCCGTCGGAGGAACGCCATTATTTATCAGGCGGGCGAAGGGAGCTTACCTGTATGATGAAGACGGAAACGAATACATCGATCTGATCAATTCATGGGGTCCCATGATCCTTGGTCATGCTCATCCGCTCGTTGAAAAAGCAGTGGTTACAGCGTTAGAAGGATCGCCATCGTTTGGCGCACCTACGATGCGCGAAGTGGAAATGGCCGAGTTGATTTGCTCCATGATTCCCTCGGTGGAGAGAGTCCGGATGGTCAACTCCGGTACGGAAGCCACGATGTCGGCGATTCGTCTTGCGCGTGGATTTACAGGGCGCGACAAAATTATCAAGATGGAAGGTTGCTACCACGGACACGGCGACTCGTTTCTCATCTCCGCAGGTAGCGGAGCCATGACATTTGGAACGCCTGACAGTCCCGGGGTTACGCGGGGAACGGCGCAGGACACCCTCATCGCCCCTTTCAACGATCTTGATGCAGTGTCCGCGCTCGCAGAGAACAACCCGGGCAATATCGCCGCGGTCATACTTGAGCCGGTGGTTGGCAACATGGGATGTGTTCCGCCGCAGCCGGGCTACCTTCAGGGACTCCGAGATATTTGCACGAGGCATGGCATACTACTGATATTCGATGAAGTCATGACCGGCTTCCGGCTGGCGCCGGGGGGTGCTCAGGAGCTCTACAACATCACCCCCGACCTTACCACCCTGGGAAAAATCATTGGCGGAGGATTGCCGGTAGGCGCTTACGGCGGTCGCCGGGAAATCATGGACTTTATTTCTCCCGCAGGGCCGATCTACCAGGCTGGCACGCTGTCGGGCAATCCCTTGGCCATGGCGGCGGGACTGGCCTTGCTGCGAGAGCTGAAGGCTAATCCAGCGATTTATCACGATCTTAATGAAGTGTCGGACTTTATCGTCCAGGGACTGAGAGATCAGCTCATAAGGCGGAAGTTGCCTTATACCGTGAACCAGGTCGGTTCCATGTTCACCCTGTTCTTCAGCGGGGAGCTGATCACGGATTACAATACGGCGAAGACCTCTGATACAACTCTTTTTGGAAAATACTTCAATGCTATGCTACAGCAGGGGATATATCTCGCCCCCTCGCAGTTTGAGGCCGTCTTTGTTTCGCATGCAATTACCAAAGACATTGCTGTGAGGATACTGGAGGCGAGCGAAGTGGCACTCGCTGAAATCCTGCCCTGATATAAATAAAAAAGGGGCCTGAGCCCCTTCTTTTATTCTTTTATCTTCCTCGCCCTCGCGTTGGATTATTCATTTCGCGCAACGCCTCCATGAATTCCAGTGCTCGCTCGTTCTTCGGGTCGAGCTTCAGGATCTTCTGGAAGTATTCGGTTGCTCTTGCGAGTCCTTCGGCCTGGTTGGTGCTTTTGTGAAGCGCATACTGACCGAGATAATCGTAAGCATCGATGAGGTCCTTCTTGTTCTTTTCCGGATCCTCGAGCGCGACTTCGACGAATTTCTCATACATCGGAACGGCGACACCTGTGGCTCCGGTGGAGTCATACAACGACCGCGATTTAGCCGCGTACAGGTAACCCAGCGGACTGTTGGGTTGTACCTCCGACAATTGTGTGAAGGCACTGTCAGCTTGCTGGTATTCTCCGCTCAGGTAGTAGGAGTGACCTTTGTAGAACAGATCGTAAGCTGACGGCGACTGACCGAGTTCCTGTTTGGTCTGGATCAGCTTTTCGTAAGCACGCGCAGCTTGATCGTACTTCTTTCTCTGGTAAAGAGTCTTTGCGTTGAGTTCGCGGATTCCCATCTCCTGTTTGGCTGTATCGAGCTCGATTCCCTTCGCGAATGCTTCGTTGGCGAGTGAATCCTGGTTAAGCTCCAGGAGCAGCTTTCCATAGGAAGCATAATCCGAAGCTTTGACTTCTTCGGGTTTTGCTTTCTGGAAAAATTGTTCCAGGATATTCCGGGCTTCATCTTTCTTGCCCTGCTCGATAAGTGAGAATGCGTAAAACTTAAGTGCAGTAGCAGAGGCATTCTTATCGTTGAGCACTTCCTTGAAGATTGCGTTCGCTTTGTCGTACTGCTTGTTCATGAAGAGGAAGAACGCGTACTGGAATCTCGCTTCGCCGGGTTTTTCGGAGATGCTAAGATATTTTTCGATTGCTTCAACAGCTTTGGCAGACTCCTTGGCGAGGTAGTGTACCTCTGCAAGTTCCTTCCAGGCCGGAGCGTATTCAGGGTCTACTGTCACCGCGCGGGTAAGGTAGTCCATGACGACGGCGTCGTTCCGGGAGCGTTGGTAGACCTTCGCGATCTTGTAAAGAGGCGTTGCCCATTTCGGGTCGGCACTCACGGCGCGCTCATAGCTGCTAACGGAAGGTCCCCCTTGATTTTGTTGCAGGAACGCGTCACCGAGAAGAAGGTGCACTTCGCGGTCGCCGTTGTCGATTGCTTTCGCCTTTTCCAGGGCGGCTATGGCATCCAGCAGGAATTTGGAATCGGCTAAATAGGCGCGTCCAATTGCTTCCCACTGGGAAGCCGTTTTCCGACGGTTCATGTCTGCAGCTTCGGTAAGGAGCGCTTTTCCTTCAGCGGTCTTTTTCTGAAGCAGCTTGACATGGCCTTTGCCCGCTACTACGAGCGGATCTTTGTCGTCCGCACTGATGCCCTTCTCAAACGTAGCTAGCGCCTTGTCGAGGTCGTTCATCAGGATGTATCCCAGGCCGAGATAATATATGTTTTCGCCCTGAGCGGCGGTTTGCAGCGCAGGCATCATTTTAGAGGGTTGCTCGATTTCATAGTAGCGGAAAGCGTTGCGGATTTCCGGAGTCTGCGCTGAAACCGTGGTAGCTGATGTCAGGGAAAGCAGGGCCAGGGTCAGCGCAATCGCCGCTCCCTTGCAGAATCGTCTGCTTATCTGGTGATCAGGGCTTCCGTGATAGTTCATAATTTGCTTCGATTTGGTGTTTACAATAAAGGTCCACGTTAAATTCACGTGCCGAATTTACGAATAAAGCGCTTTTCTGGCAGATTAATTTTCTATTTCAAAGGGCCGTTTGTGGATTTCTACGACCCTGAGTGGCATTGTGACGGGTACAAGGCCTGCTTTCAATACAATTCGTTGGCCCCGTTCGCTGCCGACAAAGGCCATAAAACCACTTCCGAGTCCCGACCGGGCCTCCCGGCTTAGGATGGTAATCCGACGGGCGAGGGGGTAATATTTCAGGGCCAGATAAGCCTGATAGGGCTTGAAATGGGTACTGTCACCCGCGACGCTCATTACGCGGATCCTTTCCAGAAAGGAATTCGACGTTGAGTCGTCCTTATCACTGATCCACTCTAGCCCGATGAGGCCGATGGCATTCTCATTTTCTGCTACGTAGTCAATCACAGCTTCGTTATTGTTGACGGCAAACGTATTCTCAGGCAGCGTCTTCACACCGGCGACAGAGTCCTTCAGATGCCGGATGAGTCCTGAATTCGGGTTATCAAAAACAATCTTTATGCCAGCCTGATTTTTCGCGCCTAGATCGCTCCAGGACGTGATTTTGCCCTGTAGCAGCGACCGCAGCTGGTCAACGTTAATAAGCGTGTCGGGATTGTTGCGGTTGACGATGAGAGCGACAGCGCTCAGGGCTACGTCGCGTTCCGTGGGGGTAATGCGGATGCTCTTGAAATACTCCTTTTCTTCCGGTGTATATCGCCGCGTGACCACGGCAATTCTGACGCTGTCTTTCATCAGCGCGTCGATGGCTTCTGCTTCAGGGTAATAAAACGCCTCAATGTCGGCCCTCGTGTAGAGCGCTTCAAAAGTACTGACTTCCGCCTCAACGAGAGGTCGCAGCGATTCGTCTGCAGCGATTTTTACATGTCCGGAAGTAGGTGTATCGAGGGGTTTGCCTGACTTGTCGCGATCCGTACAAGCCGCGGCAATCAGAAGGGAAGACAGGGCAAGGACCACAAATTTTCGATCAGCATTCATCTCATCCAGTATTTTCGGTAATACTTGTACCCGCGATAGAATCCATATAGAAACAGGATAATACCAAAGGGCATTGCATATTGCGACGGAATTCTCTCTTCGGGTATATAAAAAATAAAGGTTGTACCGAGTATGAAATACAGTACAACCATTATTATTCCGAAGACCTTACCGATAGCGTCCGAGATATTCAGGCGCCGCTCTTCGCGAGGATCTTCCAACTTGTTAATTCAGTTTGAACTTGATCGGGAGAACGAATCGCACGAATACAGGTTTACCGTTTTGCTTACCAGGTTTCCAGGGTGGCATCATCGATACCACGCGCATGGCTTCCTTATCGCAATCAGCGCTGATACCACGAATGGTTTTTACTTCGCTGATGCTGCCGTCTTTGCTTACTACGAAGCTCACATAAACGGTTCCGTCGACACCCATCCGTCGGGCGCTGGCAGGGTAACGCATGTTCTTCTGAATGAAATTCATCATCGCTTCATAGCCGCCGGCGAATTCCGGTTGCTGTTCCACTACGGTGAAGATCTTGTTTTCGTCTTCCACGACCACGACTTCCTTGACCGGTTCCTCAAACACGATCTCTGTGGGGCCTTCTACTTCAACGGCCGCCACTTCGTGCTGCTTGATTTCTTCGATCGTAGGTATCTCTTCTACCACTTCTTCTTTAACCACCTTCGGGGGCACGAACTTAATCACCTTTTGCAGTTTCGGTAACTGCACTTGCGGTGGAGGTGGTTTGGGCTTGTCGATTGGCGGCGGAGCCGATAGTTCAGTATAGACCAGCTTTCTGGGAGGTGCTTTCTCTACGACCTCTTCGCCTTTAAACAAAGCCATGATGTCTGGTGAATAGAACACCAGCGCCAGGACCACGAGTGTAATTAGGACCCCAAAAACAACATTTTTTGAGTAGATAGTCCTAAGCACATAAGCCCCATATGCCTTGTTGCGGTTTTCGAAGACGATGTCTTCCCACCGCGGCGCCATTGTGTTAGTTGCTGCTTTCATATCTTTTATTCTTTTGCTCTCATTGAACGATGCTCAATGGATTAATTTTCCATAAAAAATTATTGTTCCTGCGTCACTTCTTCAACAGGCATGTTGCCGGTGATAATTGCCGTATCATCGGGTGTGTAATCGACGATTGCGTACCGCTTAGTATTGGTGATATCCATTTCATCCAGAATGTTCACCATATTTTCATACCGTGAATCATCCTTCGGTTTAATAAGTACCATCATTTTGGGGTTTGCTCTCGTTTGCTCAAGCACCAATTTGCGAACGCCGTCCTTGGAGTAATTCGTCGTGTTTACCGGAGGTTCGAGACCGATCCACCAGTAAATCTTGTCGTTTTCAGCCAGCACCAGGTTTAAAATATCCCTTTCATTTATCTTGGTTTGTTGATCCTCATCCTCAACCTTGTCAGGCATGTTGACCTCCATTGTTTTCGGTTTGTTGAAGGTGGTTGTTAAAAGAAAGAACGTCAACAAGAGGAACGCAAGATCTACCATTGGCGTCATGTCTATCTTTGTAGACATTTTCTTCGCGCGGACCTTACCTCCTTTTTTCTTGCCGCCACCGCCGCCTTGCTGTACTTCTGCCATAGCTTTATAACTTTAGTTTTAATTATCTTGTTCCAGTGAGGTTATCAAATTGAACCGAAGCACTTTGCGATCGATCAGCGTATTGACTACCCGCTGTACAACTTTATAGTTCGTATCGCGGTCGCCTTTAACTGCGATCCGGATCCGTGGATTGCTCATCCTTGCAAATACAACCCAGTCACTCAACTCGTTGTTAACTGAATCAGCGGGTATTCCCGGTTGCTGAATGGTTTTACGTTCGTCAGGATGCAAATCCAGATATTGAGGAAGCGTTCCCACGGGGATTCCAAACCCTGTCATGATAGAGAAAGCCTGTGTTTGCTCATTGGTAAAAGCAATGCCGTATTTTTCCCCCATCATGCCAAGCATCTGTGCCCGGTGATTCTTGTTATCCATATCAAAGAAAACCCTTCCGTCTTCCGCAATCGTGATGATCATCCGGTCCCGGTCAGGAAGAATAATCTCAGAAACTGATTTCGGCATATCCACCACCACAGGTTCATCCGGAGCGAAGGTCGTAGTCAACATGAAGAATGTTACCAGCAAGAATGCCAGGTCGACCATCGGCGTCATGTCCAGGGACGGCGGAGTCCTCTGTACTTTAATTTTTCCCATATTAAAATCTTTTAAACTTTCACTTCCCGAGTCGTGCGGGTTGTGACATTCTGAATAATGCTGTAAGCCGCTTCATCGATTCCGTATGTCAAAGCATCAATTTTGCTTGTAAAGAAGTTATACAGAATGATAGCCAGGGCTGACGTTCCAACGCCAAGTGCAGTATTGATCAGAGCCTCAGAAATACCGTTCGCAAGTGCAACTGCATCCGGAGCACCGGAAGTGGCCATCGCAGTAAACGCCGCGATCATACCGGTAACTGTTCCCAGTAGACCCATGAGTGTCGCAACGGACGCGATGGTCGCAATGATCACCAGGTTACGCTCCAACATAGGCATCTCCAACTGTGTGGTCTCCTCGATGTCCTTCTGAACTAATAACACTTTTTTCTCCGGCTCAAGTTCATTGTTTCTTGAGACCTCATCGAATTTCAATAAACCGGCTTTTACGACATTTGCAACTGAACCGCGCTGCCGGTCGCATTCCTGAATAGCCTGAGTTATTTTTCCATCAGAAATCATCCCCCTTATCTTCGAGACGAATCTTCTAACGCTGCCGCGTCCGGTCGCACTGCTGATGGTTATCAGTCGCTCGATTCCGAAAGTGAGAAGGATCATTAACAAGGCAATCAGACCCGCCACGACGATCCGGCCTTTGTAGATAATACCTAGCCAATTGCCTTGCAGGGGGTGGTTATTTGGATCACCACCTTCAAAATTTGCCGGATTGCCAAGAACATATAAATAAATTAGAACCGCAATAACAATCTCCAAAGGAATAACAATTGCTGCGAAAGTTGACTTGAGGCTTTCTCCTAGTGAGCCACCACGTTTTTGTGCCATGTTAATAGTAATTTAGGTTTATAGTTAATGTTAGTTGGTAAAAGTAATTAAAGAGCGTTAAAAATCCTGTTTTTCGTATGAACTGCAAAATAAATCTTTAAATTCTTTAGTTCCCGCCAGGCTCATCGTTCGCTAACAGGTTGCGGTTTTTGAACCAGGTCACAATGACCGGGATCGCCGAAACCAGTATCATTCCAATCACGATAAGCTCCAGGTACGACGTGATGTTGGGAAAAATCCTGCCGAGAAAATGCCCGGCCAACACCATCGTCACAATCCAAATTGTTGCTCCTAAGAAATTGAAAATCAAGAACTTAGGAAAATCAATCTTGGCCATCCCCGCCAGAATCGTCACAAACGTGCGCACGACCGGAAGGAAGCGCCCGAGTATAAAAGCCATCATACCATGCTTCTGATAGAAGGCCTGCGTTACGTCGATGTATTTCTTCTTGAAAAAGAAGGTGTCCTTTCGATTTAGAAGATAGGTCCCCGCCCATCGACCGGTTAGGTATCCTACAAAGGACCCGGAGACGGCTGCGATGATCAATAATATAATGAGCAGCGTAACATGAATGTCAAGGTAGTCCGTGCCGGCAAGGAGCCCCGCTACAAACAGCAGCGAATCGCCGGGAAGGAAAAATCCGAAAAAGACACCGGTCTCTGCAAAGATGATCAACAGCAAAAGTCCAAGCCCTCCAAACTGGATAATGGTTTCGGGATTAAAGGTGTCCAGGAAGGCCAGGATATTGACGAATTGAAGATCTGCAAACATTTAAATGCGAATTAAAAATTAAGTCGTTGCTGTAAAAGATTACGCCATGCCGGCGACCTCCGGTCCTGTTGTGAGGATGCCGGTTCGGCGGCATTTCCACATGACAGCGCCTCGTCGCTCAGCCCTGCTTTACAAAACCTCCAAGGGAGCCTTTTTCAGCAAAGTGGGCAAGGTAACCGAAAAATGCCACTTGCGAACGTGTGAAAAAGTATATTTTATGAGTGGTCATAATTTTGAAGTTTTGCCAGGGGCCGTTTTCGGCACAGCGGTCCGGGAACACTGACCGCCCCGAAAAAGTCTCCATCATTCGAAAAAAGGACGCCTGAGAGGGTCAGAATGCTTTTTTTCTTTTTTAACCGGCCTATTACATCCGTTGTAACCTCTTTGGTAACAGCAGTCTTTTTTCGGCTTATTTTAGTAGTTTTACTTATAAATGCCACTATACCTGTACCTATGAACAGAATTTTTTGGGTGCTACTCCCTGTGTTCGCGGCCTCGCACGCCGCCCTTTTTGCACAGGACCGCAATGACAAGAACGCGGTGACATACGAGCAGATCTACGACGAGCCATACGCCGTCAACAAGCTCTTTATCGGTATTCAACCTCTGTACGGTGAGTTGTTTGTCACGAATGTAAATGCCGGATTCGGAATGGAAGCGCATTATTTCTACCAGGACAAGGCCGACTTCAGAGCTTCTTTCCGGAAATCTTACAGCCGAAAATTTTTTGATTTCAGCCGCGACCTCGCGCTGGACAACAGTGTACTGGACAACCGCGCTCAGGTATTTAATTACTTCGAACTCGGTGGAACGTACCACATCCGGGACTTTGAAGAAGCATCAAAAACCCGCATCCCCTTATATAAGAAGAGTTACAAAGGAAATAAATGGGCCTCGCGGGTTCCGCTGAACGCGGAGATTCCCAGCAAGGTCAGGAAGATATACGGTCTGCGCGCCGGTGCCATCGTGTGGAACAGCTCGACGGATCTGACCCGGGCAATGGATGGACAGGGTCTTACCAATACGGATCTCAAAGACCCGGAAGGCAACGGACTTCCTGTTATGCATGTAAAGGATTCGCGCGAGCAACCTCTGAATGTGTACACGAATGTGTCTTCGAAGAATGTTTACCTGGGAGGATCCATGTCATGGATGCGCAATGTGGCCATCAACTTCGACAACTGGGAAGAAGGAGTGGATGATCTTATGCTCACACTTTTTTTCGACCTCATCTATGCTCCGTCCCTTGCAATAGATGATATCGTTTATACCAGCACGCCGTTGGGCTCAACCGTATCACAGACGCGAACATACTCGGTGAGCCCGGTAAAGATGCAGCCCTTTGGCGGACGAATAGGAATTGACGGAAGATTTAACCGGACGTTCAGCTGGGCTTACGGCGCGGAAGTCGGCTATCGACCCAGTATTGAAGGAAGATCTTTCTATGCGCTGATCAAGATTAGTTTTCCCGTCTTTGGAAGCAGCCTGGACTACAAGGTTGAATCATTTGAAAAATAACTGAAGTCTACCGCTGTGACCTGCGATATTCTCATCAAAAATATCAAGGGCCTGGCGCAGGTTCGAACCGAACCTCCCGATTTGTTGCGCGGCAATCAGATGGCCGGGTTGCCTATCATCAACGACGGATGGATCGCGCTATCCAATGGAATCATTGCAGATTTCGGGTTGATGACGGATATCCCTCAAATTCAGGCCGCGCGGGAAATTGACGCCCGTGACCGATTTGTTTTTCCGAGCTTCGTTGACTCGCATACGCACATCGTTTTTGCGGACAGCCGCGAGGACGAATTCGTCATGAAGATAAAAGGCAAATCATATCACGCTATCGCTGCCAGCGGAGGTGGTATTTTGAACTCTGCAAAAAAACTCCAGCGCCTGGATGAAAGTGAATTGTATCTGCGGTGTCTGCCGCGGCTGGAGGAGATCATTCGCACGGGCACCGGCGCCGTTGAAATTAAAAGTGGATACGGACTTACGCTGAGAGACGAACTGAAAATGCTGCGGGTAGCCCGCCGTATTCGTGATGAGAGTCCTCTCACCGTGAAGACGACTTTCCTCGGCGCTCACGCGGTGCCTGAAGGGATGGACAAGAGCACCTACGTCAAACAGGTGAAAGAGGAAATGATCCCGGCAGTCGCCGCCGAAAAACTTGCCGATTATGTCGACGTGTTTTGTGAGCACGGTTTCTTTTCCGCTGCCGATACCCGGGAAATCCTGGAAGCCGGATTGAAGTACGGATTGAAAGGAAGAGTTCACGCCAACCAATTGTCGAAATCGGGTGGCGTTCAGACCGGAGTTGAGTGTGGCGCGCTGAGTGTAGATCACCTTGAAAATATCGGGCAGGAAGAAATCGACGTGCTGAAAAACACCAACACGATTCCCACTGCGCTTCCCGGCGCAGCATTCTTTCTCGGACTTCCTTTTCCGCCCGCGCGTCAAATGTTGGATGAAGGGTTGCCGCTGGCGATTGCATCCGACTATAATCCGGGCAGCGCTCCCAGTGGAAATATGCCGCTGATGGTGTCGCTCGCGTGTATCCGTATGAAGCTCACCCCTGAAGAGGCATTCAATGCAACGACAATCAATACCGCTGCCGCGCTGGAGATTCTCCACACGCACGGCTCTATCACCCGCGGAAAGATCGCCAATGTTTTTATCACGAGGCCGATGCCGTCAATAGCGTATCTACCCTACGCGTATGGAACATCCATGATCGAAACAGTGATCCTCAACGGCAAGGTTTGCTGAACCATCCGAACGCAGGTTTGGTGGCCCAGGTGAACCCGTTATATTTGGCGATGATCACCAATAAAAATTTCACGCAATGACGCTGATTGATAAAATTAAGTCCACGATCCGCGATGTCGACGGTTATCCCCGTCCGGGAATCATCTTCAGGGATATTACACCTGTGCTTGCAGATCCCGGGTTGGTAAGGGAGGTCATCGGGGTGATGGCGTCCTTGTATCGGGACAAGCGCATTGACGTGGTGGCCGGTATTGAGGCGCGTGGATTCATCTTCGGATCGATTCTCGCATATGAACTCGGATGCAGTTTCGTGCCTGTGCGCAAAGTTGGGAAGTTGCCTTACCATACGCGCAAGGAACGCTACGACCTCGAATATGGAAGCGCGGAAATCGAGGTACACACCGATGCGTTCCCCAGTGGGAGCCATGTGCTGATACACGATGACCTGCTTGCCACAGGAGGAACGGCGACGGCGGCGGGCAAACTGGTCCGGAGCTTCGACGCCGAAGTGGCAGGTTTCTCATTCCTGATCAATCTCGGGTTTCTTCCCGGTGAAGAAAATATTGTCAAAGCTTTTGGACTCCGTCCCGATTTCTTGATAAAATATTAACTTTAGCGGAGAGTTTTCGGTTTACCCGATATGTCGGATACGTCACTCGTCCCCATGTTTCCCCTTACATTGCTGCCCCTTCCGGGAGAACTGGTTCCTTTGCACATCTTTGAACCGCGCTACAAACAATTACTGGAGGATGCCGAGACAACCGACGTCAGTTTCGGAATCTTTCTCAATCACGATTGCAACAAGCAGAAGCTGGGTGGGCTCATGAAACTCGAAAGTGTGATCAAGCGGTACCCCGGTGGTGAGTCCGACATTGTACTTCGCTGCATCGACATTTTTTCCATGTCCAGATTATACCGCAACTATAAATCAAAACTGTATCCCGGTGGCGATATCCGGAGTTGGCAGGAGGATCCCCAGACAATGCCCGGTGTCGAGTTGTATGAAGCCTTTCTTGTTTTTCAGGAAAAGAGAAAGATCAATCGTCACTTTACGGCGTTCAGCCTCTACCAGGTGGCTACTGAACTAAACCTGGATCTCTTCGACCGCTACAAGCTCGTGACGTTGCCGGGCTCCAGGAAAGATGGTTTCCTGCTGACGCAGCTGAAATTTCAGTTGCACGTGATGTCGCAGGAAGAAAAAAGCAAGGACGTATTTCATCTGAATTAATTTTCGACGTCGGCGCAACCTGTTCTTCAATAAATCGTACTCATTATTTTTTTTGATTTTTTTCATCCTCGCTCCGCAGCTTTGCGTTTTAGCGCGCTCTTTCCAAAAGCGTCCTTTTAAGAAGGTTACAAAAATAATTCAGGTTTTTTTTTGATCGTCCTGAAACAAACGTTTTCGGTAGCACGTCTTATGGGCTGTAACAAAATAATAAACCTTTATGAAAAAAATCTTATCGCTTGTTGTTGTGTTGATCGCCATGGGGCAGGTGTACGCAACCGGAACAGAGTCTCACTCTCCTGTGGGAATATCTGTGATTCAGAAAGGAGCGGTCGTCAAACTTTTTTACCGCGGTGAGCAGAGTGGAAAAGTGAAGGTGACAATCTACAATGAAAAAGGTGCTGTGGTTTACAAAGAAGTTTTGGAACACACGGAGCAGTTTATGAGACCCTATAACTTTTCACCACTTCCTTCCGGGGATTATGTGATTGAGCTGCGCGATGGACAAGCAACCCGCACCCAAAAGATCACGCATAATCCCAAAGAGAATCACCAACTGCTGGCACATCTCCGGAGAACCAATCCGGGCGAGAATAAATATATCCTCGCCGTACCCAACGAGGGGAAAGATGAACTCACGGTAAGGATTTACGGACAGGATCATACCCTGCTCTACCAGGAAACCGAGGTTGTAGAGGGCGACTTTGCAAAACTGTATAATCTCGACAAAGTAAAGGGTGACCATGTATTCGAAGTCGCTGATAAGTCGGGTCGTGTAAATCGCTTGAGCAAGCCGTCACACTGATAGAAGAGCGTTTGCAGGAACGATGTTTTTCCTGCAAACGATTTTTTTTTACTTTTTTTGAAGGCGATATTTTTTTCCTGATAAACAGATATTATTTGCGCGCACTGGTTGCCGATTTTTTTTCTTGCAATCGTTATTTTCAACATTTACACCCCTTTACTTACACTCCTGGAACCGACAAGAGCGAATAAACGTATTCATTGTTGATCAAAACGAAAAATAAACAATGAAAATGAAAACTCTGGTTCTCGCTCTTCTTGTAGCGATAAGTTCAACAGCATTTGGAAATGATGTGCCGCAAATGGCGGTTGTGTCATGGAAGGGTTCCGAGGTATTCAAGGTAATTTACAAAGGTGCTACCCAAGGAAGGGTAACAATGAATATCCTCGACACAAACGGAAGGAAGGTGCACTCCAAAACATTTACCGGAGTGGACGGCGGCTTTATTTGCCCCGTCAATTTCAAAGGGCTTGAATCCGGAAATTATGTAATTGAGTTGGTGGCCAACGATGGCAAGTTCCAGGAACAGGTCAACTACACACCTTTCTTTGAACTGAAGAGTATTCACGTCAGCAAATTGATCCAGGATGAAGGGAAATTTCTGCTGGCAGTCGCGAATGCGCAGAACGAGCCCATCTACGTAAGAATTTTCAATGAGGCTGAACAGATCGTGTACAATGAAAGCAAGACCGTTGATGGTGATTTCGCACAGGTGTACAAGCTGGACAACGACGCCCGGTATACGTTCGAGGTTTCCGATTCAGCCGGCAACAGAAGGTATTTCAAATTTTAAGTAACCATTAACCTGGTGTCAAAAGCCTTTTCGTATGAGAAGGCTTTTTTTATTTAACTTCCTAAAAGTTTGTAGAGCCCTTCCCTGAAAGTTGACGTAATACAACGTGCTGTTAAGTTCCCGGAAGCTGATGTGAATAGCTTTCAGGAAGCTTAACCCGCGAATCGAATCGAAATCGTTCTATTGGAAAAGATTTAGTATCATTGATACGGGGCCGTTGATAACGCGCTCCTGCATTACCCTGTAACTATAAATCGCGCTACTTAACGATGTAAGCTCCATGAACCGGTTATTGATTGCCTCCTTGATTTTTTTCTCCGCTTGCGCCTTCGGCCAGGAGCTGTATGTTACCTCTGATCATACCGCAGAGAACCTGTTCACCACCAACATAGAGGGTCCGGCCTTTGACCGCAAGGGCAACCTTTACGTCGTGAATTTTGAAAGAGACGGCACCATCGGATTAGTGAAGCCGGATGGCACCGTATCCCTTTTTCTCACGCTTCCGGAGGGCAGCACAGCCAACAGTATTAAATTCGACAGCAAAGGCAACATGTACCTGGCCGACTTTACCGGTCACAATGTTCTCAAGGTAGACATGAAAACGAAGAAGGTGAGTACCTATGTCCATGACGATCGATTCAATCAGCCTAATGATATTATCGTCAATCAGAAAGATCAGATATATGCCTCAGATCCGAATTGGAAGGAGGGGACAGGCCAGCTGTGGCGCATTGATTCCGGCAGAAAGGCCGTGTTACTTACTTCCGACATGGGCACTACTAACGGCATTGCCCTCAGCCCGGACGAGAAGACACTCTATGTCAATGAAAGTGTTCAGCGTAAGATCTGGGCATTTGACGTAGATGCAGACGGTGGCATTTCGAACAAAAGGCTGTTCGCCGAATTCACGGATTTCGGTTTTGACGGGATGGCTTGTGATGCCAAGGGAAATCTTTTTGTCACGCGCTATGGAAAGGGCGTGATCGCGATCCTTTCACCGGATGGAGGCCTTGTGCGCGAAGTCAATTTGAAAGGCAAGCGATGCAGCAATCTTGTGTTCGGTGGTAAGGACGGCAAGACAGTGTACGTCACACTTCAGGACAGGAAAGGGATGGAGAAGTTTGTTGCCGAGAATCCGGGGAAAGGAACCCGTTAGAGAACACCTTTCAATGTCCGCATTCAGCAGAGCTTACAGCGGACATTGTTCAACGAGTTCAAGGCGTTTAACCACCGTATTGGGTTGGAGGATGGTGCCCGGCGAAAGCACGGCATTGGCGCCGATCTTCGACCCGTCGCCGATGAGACCGCCGAACTTTTGCGCGTCTGTCGGATAGCGCTTTCCATTCAACAGCACAAAAATTGTTTTATCTTCCCGCTCGTTGAAATGGTTGGCGATGATTGCTCCGGCTTCCAGGTTGACGTGGGAGCCCACTATTGAATCACCAACGAAATTGAAATGGGCCAGGGCCGTGTGAGAAAAGATGAAGCTTGTTTTTACTTCGCAGCCGGGTCCGAGTGAGACGTGCTCGTCGAGGAATACGCCGCCGCGGAGGTACGTGTGCGCTCCTACAAAACAATGCGGTGATATGATTGCCGGTCCTTTGAGGATGGCATGACTATCAATAACTACCGTCTCGTGAATGGCAACGTTGTTGAAGATCTTGTAATCCGGACCCAGACCCGAAATCTTTTGCATCAGCATTTTTTCCGCCTCCCCAGTCACCTTCCAGGGCGGCATAGGTGGAGGCGCCGGAAATGCCTGACCAAACCGTTGAACATACTTCACCAAAGAAATCATATCCATACCCCTAAACCTTTATTCTACCTAGCATTTAACCTGTATTCAACCTGTCTTTAAACCCCAACCCCCACACCGGCTTTCAATTTCATTATTTTAATGACATCTTAAAACCATGGATACGCTCTTGATCATTTTCGGTGGAATATTAATGCTCGTGGGCCTCGCCGGCTGTGTGTTGCCATTCCTGCCCGGACCGCCTCTTTGTTACCTTGCTTTGCTGATCCAGCAGCTCCAGACGGATCCACCCTACACCACGCGGTTTCTTGTGATTTGGGCCGGGATTACAGTGTTGGTGACCCTTCTCGATTACCTGATACCGATTTATGGAACAAAAAAATTCGGTGGGACGAGGTATGGCATGTGGGGCTGTGTTATCGGATTACTAGCCGGGTTGTGGGTAGGGCCTCTTGGACTGATCCTGGGTCCTTTTGTGGGTGCATTCGTGGGCGAACTGATTGGTAATGCCGGGTCGGAGCATGCATTCCGGGCTGCCCTCGGATCATTTGTGGGCTTTTTGTTTGGAACGCTGTTGAAATTAATTGCCTGTTTTGTGATGGTATGGCATTTTGTGGCGCCATTATGGTCATAATGTAAGATCAAAATGCGCAGGCGCGTAAATTTTTCTGAAATATTGATTTTATTTGAGTTATTATAATAAATCCCGCTAACATGAAAAAAATTCTTGTTCCTATTGATTTTTCGAAACCTGCCCAGATAGCCGTCGATGTTGCAGTCGATATTGCCCTTCATGCGAATGCCCAACTGATTTTGATGCACGTCGTCGAGGAGGCTTCTGGTACTTCATTCAATATAACGGGAGAAGTGAATGTGTCCGGAGGGTGGGAGAACAAGCTCTTCACCATGAGGCTTATCGAAAAGAGTAAGAAGCAAATGGCCAAGGTCTTCGAAGAAGTCAAGGAGACCGGTGTAAGAGTGAAGCAGGAAGTGAGAATCGGGACTGCATTTCACGGGATTCGCGATATCATCACCGAGCAGAAGGTAGACCTGGTCGTCATGGGTACTTCCGGTCGCACAAAGATTGTCGAAGGGATGTTCATTGGAAGCAATACCGAAAGGGTTGTGCGCCATTCCAAATGTCCGGTGCTTACCGTTCACAAGAAGCCCGCGACCACGGACTTCAAGAACATCGTTTACGCCACTTCTATGAGCAAGGATGAGGAGACCTTTTCGCGCATCGTGCGCACTACACAGCAGATGTACGATGCTACTGTCCACCTTGTGCGAATCAACACTCCGGGAAATTTCCAGCGCGACACAGTGGTAAAAAAATATATGCAGGACTTCGCCAAGAAACTGCAGTTGAAGAATTACACACTGAACATCTTCAATGACCTCTCTGAAGAAGAAGGGATCATTTACTTTGCCGACAGTATCAATGCTGATATGATTGCCATGGCCACCCGTGGCCGTACCGGATTTGCGCACGTCCTTGCCGGTAGTATTGCGGAAGACGTTGTGTCTCACGCCCGGAGGCCTGTGCTAACATTCGTTACGAAGGGTAAGTAAGACGAGTTTTATTTGAATTGAATTCCCGTTCACCCCGTCTGGCGAACGGGAATTTTTGTTAGACCGTCCTTCAACCGTGAAAAACTATTACGCTACCCTGGGTGTATCTCCAACCGCAAGCGAACTGGAGATAAAAAAGGCGTTCAGGAAACTGGCGATCCGGTATCACCCGGACAAAAATCCTTCGGAGGACGCAAAACACCGGTTTCAGGAAATCAACGAAGCTTACGATGTTGTAGGTGACGCCGTCAAGCGCGCTGCCTATGACGCGAGGATGGCGGATCCACTCGCGGAAATATTTAGCGGTCCGGTTCGTCAACACCGCGACCCCGCTTATCGCCGTCGGCGACGCCCCCCGGTCAGAAAAGAACCACCCGCTTCCTGGTTGCTGATGCGAGACTCACTGAAGTATGTGATGTGGATCAGTCGGGCAGGACTTGTGTTCACCACTCTCTTCTTCATAGACTACTTTGTTCCATACCGGCAGATCGACGATTCAATCGAAGAGATACGGGTGATGAGATCGAGCCGTGCTGATCCGTATCACATCATCGAGACGGGCTCGGGAAAAGAAATCAAGGTGTACGAATTTCGTGCAAGTGACTTCGACGATCTGCGGGTTATCCATCTGGCCGAGACCCGCATATTCGGATCGGTCATGTCGGTATCGAATTCATCCGGTACCTTCAAGGCATGGGTTGCATACCTGTACTCATCTATGGTTTTTTTTCCGATCGGGGTTTTCCTAACTTCATCACTCGCATTGATCTACAGGAAGCGGGTGGAATTTTGCTTCAATCTCAACCTGTCAACATTGATCTTGCTTATTATAACCTTAATACTGCTCTGAGATGGCAAAGAAAAACGATTGGAAGCGCAGGGAAGGAATTGTGTATTCTACGGAGTCCGAGTTTTCATACTCCTACCAACAGGATGACCAGGCGGCCGCCTTACCGCCGGGCCAGCAAAATCTGAAGGTGTTTCTGGATAAGAGCGGAAGGGCTGGCAAGCAGGTCACGTTGGTATCCGGGTTCATTGGCCCGGCGAAAGACCTGGAAGCCCTCGGCAAGGTTCTCAAGGCTAAGTGCGGGACCGGTGGTTCTGTAAAAGACGGGGAGGTGATAATCCAGGGAGACTTCAGGGATAGAGTTGTGCAGGTCTTGCAGGCGGAAGGATACAAGGCCAAGCGATCCGGGTGATGAGGAATTCCGTCCGCCCCAGCGTTATACATATAATAAAAATTAAGATTCAGGGCGATAGATTAAATCCGATTGCTTTTTTATTATTTTACGTTCAGGGAATTGTTATTCTCGTATAAGCCCCATGGACACACCGCAGACTGCAACCGTTGCTACCGCTCATGAACTTAATCAACTCCGTATCCGCCGGCTGCACCTTACCCGGGTGGTCAAAGACACTTTCTTTATTTCGCTTGGAATACTTTCCGCGACTTTTGGTCTGAAAGGTTTCCTGTTGCCAGATGGCTTTCTCGATGGTGGAGCCGTGGGAATTTCTCTGCTCGTCAATGCGCTGACCGGCATCAATCTCTCTTACCTCATTGTGGCCATCAACATCCCCTTTATTCTGATCGGGTATACGCAGGTCTCGAAGATCTTTGCTATCAAGACTCTGGCCGCAATCATCGCCCTGGCCGTCTGCGTCGCCCTCATGGATTTTCCCCTGATCACGCACGACAAGTTACTCATCGCATTCTTCGGTGGATTCTTCCTGGGTCTGGGGATCGGGCTATCCATACGGGGAGGAAGCGTACTCGACGGAACGGAAGTTCTCGCGATCTATACAAGCCGCATCTCGGCGCTTACGGTAGGTGATTTTATTCTTATCCTCAACATTCTTATTTTTTCTGTCGCCGCCTACCTGCTGAACATTGAGACGGCGCTCTATGCGATCCTGACTTACCTGGTGGCATCGAAGATAGTCGACTTTGTCGTTCACGGTATTGAGGAGTATACCAGCGTTATCATCGTGTCAAGGAAAAGCGATGACATCAAGAATGCTATCATCGAAAAAATGGGGAGGGGTGTGACGATTCTCAAGGGCAAGAGCGGTTATGGGAAGGAAGGCCATCGCGAAAAAGATATCGATGTTATCTACACCGTCATCACCCGACTGGAACTTCAGAAATTGAAAACTGAGATCGCGAAACTGGATGAAAAGGCTTTTGTCGTTGAGAACAGCGTAAACGATATCAAAGGAGGAATGATCAAAAAACGCCCCCTGACTCACTAAGGAAGATATTCGGCATGCGTGCTCAAACTTGCCAACCATCTTTACGGTCGGTACGGGCCCGCGATTTTCGAAAAAAAAAGCTGAATTCTGGTGATATCACCCCCTATTTTCGTACATGTAGATAAACAAGCTCTATATGGAGGTATTGAATCAGCCCATTGCAAATCAAAAGACGCTAACTTACCGGCAGTTGTTGCAGGATCTGTACGAGCGAACGTTTCCCATTTTTGCCCGGTACGCCGCAAGGATGGGTGCTTCGTTTGAAGATGCCCGGGATGTTTTTCATGACGCGATGGCGATTTACTACGAAAAAAGTATGGATGCGTCCTTCACTCCCCACACCTCACCTGAAGGGTATGTGGTAGGTATCGCCCGCAATTTGTGGTTGAAGCGGTTCAATCGCGAACGGCGCTACGTGTCTCTTGAAAAGACTGCCGAGGTGTTTGAGGTGCCTGACAACTACTTTCCCGACGAGCATGAGTCCAGGTTGTTGATGTTCCTCGAACGGACGGGCAGAAAATGTATGGACCTGCTGCAGCAGTTCTATTTCGGCAACCAATCGCTCAAGAGCATTGCCAAACTCCTTGGATACAAAACCGAGCATTCCGCCGCGGTTCAGAAATTCAAGTGCATCGGGAAGGTGAGAGATGCGATCAAAGAAAAATCACTGCACTATGAGGACTTCACTTTCTGATACTATTCGCACGGAGAAATTCCTTCGCGACGAATTTGCACCTTCGGAAAGGCTGGCCTTCGAGACACGTCTTATCGTCGATGCGAACCTGCGATCCGGTCTTTTCTTTCACCGGATGGTTCATCGCCTCGTCACCTTATATCATCGCCGGAAAATCCGGAGAGAGATCGATGCGCTGCACGAGCGCTTGTTTGAAAGCCCTGAGAAAACCGAATTCAGGGAGTCTGTTACTAAAATTTTTAATTACTGAAATTATGCAATCGAACATTGTACCCATGGTTATTGACAACCATGGCAGGGGCGAACGCGCCTATGATATTTACAGCCTGCTGCTGAAAGAAAGGATTATCTTTCTGGGCACCGGGATTGATGACACCGTCGCGAATCTTGTAGTGGCCCAGCTTCTTTATCTCAATAGTATTGACCAGAAGTCTCAAATAAACCTGTACATCAACAGCCCCGGCGGAAGCGTGTATGCCGGTCTCGCGATCTATGACACGATGCAGATGATTCAGGCGCCGGTGTCAACGGTGGCGGTAGGCGTATCCGCGAGTATGGGCACCGCGCTGCTGACTTCCGGGGCGAAAGGCAAGCGGTTCGCACTTCCGCACGCGACGATTCACATGCACCCGACCGGGGGAGGAGCAAAGGGATATACGGAAGATGTCAGGATCGCCACACGCGAGCAAGAGCGCATTCAGGCGCAGCTTTTCCATCTCATCGGGCAGCATTCCGGACATACATGGAAGGAGATCGAGGAGTTCTTTCTGCGTGATAAATTCATGAGCGCTCCCGAAGCCCGGGAATTTGGACTCATCGATGAGGTTCTCGGCGATATCAGCAATGTGGTTGTGCTCGAGAATGGACTTTTCGATGTTCGCCTGTTCGATGGAAAGAAGCAGCTCGCGGAATAAAACACCCGTTGCCGGACTCCTGGCTTCCTCCTTTCTGACTATCTTTGACGCGTGGAAAATCAGGAGGTTTACCTTTCGGCGTTCGGCGAAGTGCTGCTGTACATTATAGGCGGAATTATTTTTGTTCTCGTCTCATTGTTCGCGTCGTCGCTCCTGAGACCGGATCGGCCAAATGCCCAGAAACTCAGTACGTATGAAAGCGGTGAAGATGCGATTAGCTCGCCCTGGATTCAGTTCAATATCCGCTTTTATATCGTGGCGCTGATTTTTCTTCTCTTTGAAGTCGAGATCCTATTTCTCTTTCCATGGACAACAGTATTTGCGGATAAAAATCTCCTTGCGGAAACCAATGGCCTGTGGGGCTGGTTTTCCGTCATTGAGGTCGTATTGTTTATTGGCATTCTGGCTCTGGGGCTGGCTTACGCCTGGGTGAATGGTCATTTTGACTGGGTCAAGCCCGATCCCGATCCAACGCATGTTAATTCGCCGGTTCCGCGCAGCCTGTATGAAAAAGTCAATCAGCAATACGCCCGCCGCGAATCATCAAAGGAGCAGGATACATGAAAGGATTTTTAGATCAGCGATTTGATAACGGAGGATTTATCATCACCAAGCTTGAAGACCTCATCAACTGGGCGCGGTTGTCTTCAATGTTTCCGATGACGTTCGGCATAGCCTGCTGCGCCATTGAATTCATGAGCACCGGCACCACTGTATACGATATGGACCGATTCGGGATGGCGCCCCGTGCGACTCCACGGCAATCGGACGTAATGATCGTCGCAGGCACTGTTACTTTCAAGATGGCGGAACGCATCAAGCGCCTCTATGAACAAATGGCTGAGCCGAAGTATGTGATCTCCATGGGGTCCTGCTCAAATTGTGGCGGCCCCTATTGGCAGCATGGTTATCACGTGGTCAAAGGAGTTCAGCGGATCATTCCGGTAGATATTTACGTGCCCGGTTGCCCGCCGAGACCGGAGGCGCTGATCGGTGGGTTCCTGAAGCTGCAGGAGAAAATCCGGAAGGAAACGGTTGTCTCACCCCGGGCCATTGAGAAACTTTTAGTCGTAGAAGCGAAATAATAGCCTACCATGAAAACATTTGAAGAGCTTGTTGCAATCGTCAGGGAAACTTGCGTCCACGGCGAGGCTGTCCCGGATGAAACCATGACCCCCAAAGGGGTGAAGATCCCGCCGGACGACTTGAAAGCCGTCTGCCAGAATCTGCATGACCATGCCTCCGTTTTTTTTGACATGCTCTCCTGCATCACGGTTGTCGATAACGGCCCGGAACCAGGAACACTTGACGTTATTTACAATCTTTATTCAATTCCGTTCAATCATCACCTCGCTCTGAAGGTCACTTTGCCGCGGGACGGATCGGAGATCGACTCGATTGAGGACATCTGGAAAACGGCGAACTGGCATGAGCGCGAGGCGTGGGATATGTTTGGTGTAAAGTTCCGGGGTCATCCGGACCTTCGAAGGATCCTCCTGCCCGCTGACTGGGAAGGACATCCTCTGCGCAAGGACTACAAACAGCAGGAGTATTACCGCGGCGTTAAGGTTGAGTACTAATGCGTCGGGGTATGTCCAATTAATTAAAGATTCAGGGCCAGTATGTCATCCGATAAAGTACAGTATCAATACAATCCCGAGGGACTGAAACTTTCCGAGCCGAACAAGTTCAGAGCAGAGGATTTGCGCAGGGAGGAAATGATCATCAACCTCGGGCCCCAGCATCCGTCTACACACGGCGTGCTGCGTCTGGAGGTGTTACTTGACGGAGAGATCATCCGTGATGTTGTTCCTCACATCGGATATCTCCATCGCTGTTTTGAAAAGCACGCTGAAAATCTTCCGTATAACCAGGTGATCCCGTTCGTGGACCGGCTGGACTATGTTGCGGCAATGAATTGCGAGCACGTGTATGCAATGGGGGTGGAGCGGATGCTGGGAATTGCAGAACAGATTCCGAAAAGAGTCGAATACATCCGTGTGCTGATGGCAGAGTTGAACCGCATCAGTTCCCATTTTATCGCGATCGGAACTTATGGGATGGATACAGGCGCCTTCACTCCGTTTTTCTGGGTGATGCGCGATCGGGAACACATTCTCAGGCTGTTCGAGTGGGCCAGCGGCGCCCGGCTGCTCTACAATTATATGTGGATTGGCGGATTGTATTACGACGTACCCATCGGATTTGAAGAGCGCTGCCTCGAGTTCCTGCGCTACATAAAGCCGAAGCTGCGCGAGTTGGACGAGATACTCATCGACAACAGGATATTTGTGGAGCGAACTGCAAACGTGGGCGTGCTTCCTCTTGACCTGGCAATAAACAGTGGTGTGACGGGTCCCATGCTGCGGGCTTCCGGCTTGCGGTTCGACCTCAGACGGGTGGATGCTTATTCGGTTTACCCCGAGCTGGATTTTGACATCCCCATCGGCGAAGGCAAAATGGGAACGGTTGGCGATTGCTGGGATCGCACGTGGGTGCGGATGCAGGAGATTCGCGAGAGTATCCGGATCGCGGAACAATGCATTGAAAGACTGACAAGCGACCATCAACGCACACGCGACTTTGATCCGCAGGCAATGGTTCCTAAGAAGATTCGTCCGAAGGCACAAGACTTTTACATTCGCGGAGAGTCGCCGAAAGGAGAACTGGGATTCTTTTTTCGCGCGGATGGCAGAAGCGATGTCCCTTTCCGTTGCAAGTGCCGATCCTGTAGTTTTGTGAACCTGTCCGTGCTGGGTGAAATCTCAAAGGGGATTCTCATTGCAGATCTGATCGCCATCATCGGAACGATTGATGTCGTGATGGGTGAAGTTGACCGGTAGCTGTCGATCCTGGGTCCGAATCATTCCCTTGTGGTTGTCGACGACGGAATCGCAGAGGCTAACTTTATTCCATCAACGACCGGCTTTTTGACGAAAATATGCAATAATTTGAGTTGAATTTTACTACAAGCTGTATGCGCATACTCAACATGAAGCAAGTGAGGGCGCTGGACGCTTACACCATCCAACATGAGCCTATCACATCCATCGATCTGATGGAGCGGGCATCCCGCGCGTTTGTCGATTGGTTTACACTCCGTATCGGATCCTCAAAACGGGTGGGAGTTGTGTGTGGCACGGGCAACAATGGTGGTGATGGCCTGGCGATCGCCCGCATGTTGCATGAGTGGGGTTATGCGGTCCGTGTGTGGATCGTCCCGGGTAGCCGGAGGTCGGATGATTTCCTCACTAATCTTGGAAGACTTCCTTCGGCGTTTGAGCGGCACGAGGTAAAGGATGCGGACGAAATTTCATTCGACGACCGGGACGTACTCATCGATGCCTTGTTCGGGTCGGGATTGTCGAGGCACCTTACCGGTCTATACGCGGAAGTGATCGACCGCATCAACAGTGCGGATGCGCTGCGTATCGCCGTTGACATTCCATCCGGCTTGAAAGCCGACGCGCCGTCGGGCGGGTCTATAGTTCGGGCGCACTACACCGTTTCATTTCAGCTTCCCAAGCTGGCTTTCCTTCTCCCGTCATCTTTCCCGTTTACCGGAGAATGGGTCATCGTCGATATCGGGTTAAACAAGAAATTTATCAGGGAAGCTCCCACGTCATTCTTTTTCACCGGTCTGAAGCGCGTGCAAAAGATGATGAAGGTGAGGGGCCGTTTCGATCACAAAGGTACGTTCGGTCATGCTTTGCTCATTGCCGGAAGTTTCGGAAAGGTCGGAGCAGCGGTTCTGGCTTCACGCGCGGCGCTGCGTTCAGGCGTGGGGTTGCTTACCGTTCACATTCCGCGGTGTGGATACAACATCCTTCAGACGGCGGTGCCCGAAGCAATGGTGCAGGTCGACGCCGAAGAGGATATTTTTACGAATCCTCCGAAACTGGACTCCTATGAGACAATCGGCATCGGACCGGGCCTGGGTCAGGATCCGCGAACTGTAAAGGCCCTGGCAAGAACACTCGAGTATTTTGAGAAGCCTATGGTTCTGGATGCCGATGCCCTCAATATTCTTGGAGCCCATCGTCACCTGATGACACTCATACCCCCGGGTAGCATTCTGACGCCTCACCTCCGCGAGTTTGAGAGGCTGGCGGGTCCCAGCAAATCGGATTTTGAGCGCCTGGAGATGCTACGGCAATTGGCGGTTTCCTTAAAAGCCATTCTCGTATTAAAAGGTGCGTACACTGCTGTGGCCACCCCGGAGGGTGAGGTACACTTCAATTCAACGGGTAACCCCGGCATGGCGACTGGAGGTACCGGCGATGTGCTGACGGGGGTGCTCACCGGCCTTCTGGCACAAAAATATAGCCCTGTTGAAGCAGCAATTGCAGGCGTGTTTTTACACGGTTCCGCGGGTGATTTAGGAGTAGCGACGAACGGGATGGATTCTTTGACGGCATCGGACCTTGTGGCAAATCTGCCTGCGGCGTTCATGAAAGCCTTTCGGCGATAAATATTTAAAGGATTTTTAAACTTTCAGGCGCTTTTTTGCATCTAATGAGGCAAACCGGGCGAATTCCCCGGTAACTTTGGTGTGAAATTTGTCGTTTAACGGATAATAAGGTATCGAAAAATGCGTTTTCTCAGGTTGATTTTTGCGGTTTCTGTGCTGTCGGCTCTCCAGCCGGTTCAGGGACAGGTACAGCCTGATAATCCGGCTGCTGTCACGCAGGAAGTGAATCTTTCAAAATCGGTGCATTTATTCCCCAATCCGGCCACCGAGGATGTCTATATCCAGCTGGAACACTTTCCCGCTCACAATGTAAATGTCACCGTTCATACAATCATTGGAAACGAACTCCAGGTCGAGAAGGAAGTCGTCGATGACAACCTGATCCGGGTGCGGGTAAAAGATCTGGCCTCGGGTTATTACCTGCTGGCCATCAAAGACGAAGAGTCCAAATTCCGGGGTACCTACAAATTCCTCAAGCGCTGACGAGCAGCGACGCTATTCTTTTTCCAAAATTTCTTATCTCTTCCTCCGTTGTATCAAAGCTGCACATCAGCCGGGCTTCGTGCGTGTGGTCATTCCATATGTAAAAGAAGCTTTCCTCCTGCAGCGGCGCGATGATATGTTGTGGCATGATCGCAAACACGGCGTTGGCATCCACCGACTGGGTTATTCGAATCTCCTTGAATTTTCGAAGTTCCGATTCCAGTAGCGTCGCCATCCGGTTCGAGTGCGTTGCATTGGCTTTCCAAACGTCGTTTGAAAGCAACGCTGAAAACTGAGCGCCAATAAAACGCATTTTCGAATGAAGTTGCATGCCCTGTTTGCGTATGTACTTGAACGCTGTTGAAAGCGACGGATTGAATACCAGAACAGCTTCGCCAAACATCATCCCGTTCTTGGTGCCTCCGAACGAAAGCACGTCGACGCCTGCATCCCGTGTAAACGCTGCGAATTCATGGTTCAATGCGACCGAAGCGTTGGAGATCCGTGAACCATCCATGTGCAAAAAGAGGTTATATTTTTGTGCGAGGGCCGCGATCTCTTTCAATTCAGAAACCGTGTAGACCGTTCCGTATTCAGTCGTTTGAGATAGCGAGATGACACGAGCCTGCGGGTGGTGCTGATCATCCAGACGCTGGATTTTTTTTTCGATAGCGTCGGGAGTCATCTTTCCATTCGGGGCGGGAACGGGGATAAGCTTGCATCCGAGGAATTTCTCAGGAGCTGTCGATTCGTCGACATTGATATGCGCGAGTTCAGCACAGAGGACGGAATGGAATGAGCGTGTTAATGTTTGCAGGCCGAGAACATTTGCGCCGGTGCCATTGTATACAAGATAGACGTCGGTCTCGTCCCCAAAGAGGTTCTTGAACTTGCGAATAGCATCGGCGGTGAAATCGTCGGAGCCGTATGAAGGAGCATGACCGGTGTTGGCCCGCAGGAGGGCTTCCATGACGGCCGGATGTACGCCTGAGTAGTTGTCGCTGGCAAAAGTTTTTTTCAGCATAGGAGGTACTTGAGAATTGAAAATTAGTTGTAAGAAAATTAAATCCCTATTTTGGTTACTTAATCTTTCGTGAGCTATTAATCTTACGCATGGTAAACATTCTGGTTCCTACTGATTTTTCCCAGCTTTCAAAATCCGCTCTCAAGTACGCAATCAAGATCGCCAACAAACTCGGTGGCAATGTTACGGTGTTACACGTCATCACCATGGGTCGCGCCTGGCGCGTCACGATGGTGGAGAAGATCCGCTCATTCGATCACGACATGATTGAATCGGCAAACGCGGAGCTCCAGACGATGATCAAGACGCTTTCTGAGCAGTATAAGAGTTCAAAACCCGTGCGCGGGCAGGTGGTTCGCGGTGCCTATTTTCCTTCCACGTTGTTGCGCGAAGCACGTCGTCTTCATTCCGGGCTTATCGTCATGGGTACTCGCGGTGCAAGTGGACTTACCAAAGCCGTAATGGGGAGCAACACGAACTCGGTCATTGAAGTAAGTCACGTTCCGGTGCTGGTCGTTCCTGAGAAGGCGGACTTCAAAGGCTTCCGGAATGTGGTTTATGCTTCTGACTTGCGGAATCTCGAGGAGGAACTTGAGATCCTGATCCGCTACATTGAAAAGTTCGGATCCACAATCCATCTTATTCATATCGTTCCTCCGGGACAGCAGGTCGATGTTGTCGAGGCGAACATCGAGCTGGTTCTGAAAAAGTTTTCTTACAAGAACATTATTACGCTGGTGCTGGTCGATAACGACGTCAACTCCGCCCTGGAGCATTACGTCGAAGTCTCAAAGGCGGATGTCCTTGCTATGTTTACTCACGAGATCAGTTTTTTTGAGAAGGTTTTCGATCGCAGCATGACCCGGAAGATGGCTTTTCAGAGCAGAGTTCCCTTGCTGGCGTTCCGCCAGATGGAGCCGGAGCGCGGGCTGTAGGCGTACATACGGATGAAGGCGACTAGAACTCGGCGTTACCGGGATATCGCGGGTAGGGTATAACGTCCCGGATATTGGTCATACCTGTAACAAACTGTATCAGGCGCTCAAATCCGAGTCCAAACCCGCTGTGAGGCGCTGAGCCAAACTTCCGCAGTTCGAGGTACCACCAGAGGTCCTTTTCGGGAAGCCCAAGCTCGTTCACGCGCTGAAGGAGTCGGTCGTAGCGTTCTTCGCGCTGTGAGCCGCCGATAATTTCGCCGATACCGGGAAATAGCACATCCATCGCCGCGACGGTTTTGCCGTCCTCATTCTGCCGCATGTAGAACGACTTGATGGCTGCAGGATAGTTGTACAGCACCACCGGTTTCTTGAAATGTTTTTCGACCAGGAAGCGCTCATGCTCCGACTGAAGATCGACACCCCATTCGTCGATGAGGAACTGGAATTTCTTCTTCTTATTCGGCGTCGAGGCCTTTAGGATCTCGATGGCTTCCGTGTAGCTCAACCGCTGAAAGTCATTTTCAGAAACGAACCGCAGTCTTTCAAGGAGGCCCAGTTCGCTCCGCTGATCCTGGGGTTTCGATTGCTCCTCGTCGCGGGCGCGCTTGTCCAGAAAGGCCAGGTCGTCGCCGCACTTGTCCAGCGCATAGCGCACGAGGTATTGCAGAAACTCCTCTGCCAGCTGCATGTTGTCCCGGTTGTCATAGAAAGCCATTTCCGGCTCGATCATCCAGAACTCCGCCAGGTGACGGGTGGTATTGGAATTCTCCGCCCGGAACGTAGGGCCGAATGTATAGATGTCGCCCAGTGCAAGGGCATAGGTTTCTCCTTCCAGCTGGCCAGAAACAGTCAGGTTTGTGTCGCGGCCGAAGAAATCCTCTTTGAAATCCACGTTTCCACGATCGTCGCGTGGCGGGTTTGCGGGATCCAGGGTCGTAACGCGGAACATTGCGCCTGCCCCCTCAGCATCCGACCCGGTGATAATGGGGGTATGGATATAATAAAACCCGCGGTCATTAAAGAATTTGTGAACGGCAAAGGCCATTGCATGGCGCACGCGCATTACGGCGCCAAAAGTGTTGGTGCGGGGGCGCAAGTGCGCGATCTCGCGCAAAAACTCGAGCGAGTGCTTCTTGGGTTGCAGCGGATACTTTTCCGGATCGCTGTCTCCCAGGATGTCGAGGGCGGTGACTTTTACCTCAACGGGTTGTCCTTTGGCGGGGGATGGCACCAGGTGCCCTTTCACTGAGAGACAAGCACCGGTCGTAATCCGCTTGAGGATTTCATCCGGGGTATTCGTGAAGTCGACGACGGCCTGAATATTGTGAATGGTTGAACCGTCATTCATGGCAATGAACTGGTTGTTGCGAAAGGTCCGGACCCAGCCCTGCACTGTAACTTCCTGGTTCCGGGGCTCGGTAGCCAAAAGATCTTTTATCTTGATGCGTTCCATGAGAATTGTTAAACTGCCGGTATCTTTCTTTCGGCAGGTTCGCAAAAAACGAAAAAACTAACGGAATTTCATAGCCGCCGCGGGACCGGGGGCTGACTCTGTCGGGCAGATTTATCAGGACAGTTTCAGAACCGGGTTGAATTAATAACTTTGTAGCGGTATATAATAGCTTTCAAGGCAACGATGCAAAAACTCGGTCTAAATCAATCACTACAACAAAAACTGTCTCCCCAACAGATACAGTTTATCAAGCTGCTGCAGGTGCCGACGGCCGAGCTGGAAAGCAGGATTGAGGAGGAGCTGGAAAGCAATCCCGCCCTGGAAGAGGGTGAAGAGAAAGACGTCCACGAAGACTCCAATACGGAAGAGGAGACGCAGGACAATACTTCCAACGAAGAAGAGGTCGATATCAAGGATTACCTGCAGGACGACGACTATAGCGGTTATAAGATGCAGGGTGATGGCGACGATGATGAAGACCGGGAAATGCCTATCCCGATGTCAACTTCGTTGCATGAAGCACTCATGAACCAGTTGGACTTTCTGGGACTTGCCGAGAAGGAGTACATCATCGGAAAACAACTGGTGGGAAGCATCGAGACCGATGGATACATCCGGCGTGACCTGGATTCGATCGTCAATGACCTCGCGTTTTCGCAGGGAATCGAGACTACTGCGGAAGAAGTCGAGGCCATACTAAAAAAGATCCAGACTTTTGACCCGCCGGGAATCGCCGCGCGGGATCTGCAAGAGTGTCTACTGCTCCAACTCGACCGAATGGATAATGGTCACAATATCGACGTGGCCGTTGCCAAGAAGATCATCACGGAATGTTTTGACGAGTTCACAAAGAAACACTACCAGAAGATCCAGAAAAAGCTGGAGACGGAAGACGAGGAATTCGTGAAGGACGCGATCGACCTGATTGTGAAGTTGAATCCAAAGCCGGGCGGTGGAGCAACCGCATCGATGGTGAAGAACCATTATATCATCCCCGATTTTATTTTGACCAACAACAATGGGAAGCTCGAGCTTGCATTGAATAGCCGGAATGCTCCGGAACTGCGCATCAGCAGGTCTTATACCGAAATGTTCAAGGCATACGACAAGAGCAACAAGCGGGACAAGAAATTGAAAGAGGCCGTGACTTTCGTCAAGCAAAAACTGGATGCTGCAAAGTGGTTCATTGATGCCATTAAGCAACGACAGCAGACCTTGCTGCGAACCATGCGGGCGATCGTGGATTTTCAATACGACTTCTTCCTCGAAGGAGATGAGACGAAGCTCAAGCCGATGATCCTTAAAGATATCGCTTCGATGATCAACATGGATATATCGACCGTCTCACGGGTAGCGAGCAGCAAAGCCGTCCAGACTGATTTCGGCATATTTCCCCTCAAGTATTTCTTTTCGGAAGGAATTACCACGGACTCCGGCGAGGAAGTGAGCAGTCGCGAAGTCAAACAGATCATCAAAGACATCATCGACGCTGAGGACAAGAACAAGCCCCTCTCCGACGATAAACTCGAGAAAATTCTGAACGAGAAAGGATACAACATCGCGCGGCGGACAGTGGCGAAATATCGCGAGCAATTGAACATACCCGTGGCGAGGCTGCGCAAAGAGATCTAGACTGTATGTGGGCGCGGATTGTTTCAGTGATCTTTCATCCCCTGTTTATTCCGACATATTTTTTTTCGTTGCTCGCCTGGGCGTTGCCGAATTCACTTGAGCCCATCGCGCCGGAGCTTCAGAAGAAGTTTATCCTTTTTATTTTCATTGTCACCTGTGTTATTCCTCTGCTGAACGTCGCCATATTCAAGGTATTCGGAAGCATTAAGTCGTTCGCCATGCCCGACCGGCGAGAGCGGATTCTGCCTTTCGTTTTTATTTCCGTGATCTACGTCGCAGTCACCTATCTTTTTTACGTGCAGGCGAGAATGAATCTCAATGATAATTTTCTTAAATTCATGGTTATCATTGACATGCTTGTTGTCGTGGCGACGATTGCCACTTTATTCTTCAAGGTAAGCGTTCATGCGGTCACCGTATGGGGGCTGATCGGGATACTGGTTCCGCTCAACAAGATCACGGAAGTGAACTCGATCTTTTACCCGACCGTGGGAGTCATTCTGCTGGCGGGTTTTATTATGGCTGCCCGCCTGAGAATGGATGCGCACAGCCCACGTGAAGTAATGTGGGGCGCGGTCCTGGGCCTGGCTACGGGCCTGACGGGGATGCTTTTATTCTTCAACCCATAAGACTATGGCTGACTTTAAATTTCTGACCTATCGAAATGAGCAGGGCGTCGGGACCATTGTGCTCAATCGCCCGGAAGTCTACAACGCCTTAAATGACGGTATTACCTTTGAGCTTCAGGATGCATTCAAGGAAGTCGCCAAAGACGACAGTGTGCGCGTGGTGGTACTGACCGGCGCGGGGAAGGCGTTCTGTTCGGGCCAGGATCTCAAAGACTCGGCCGGCAGGGAAAACAGATCGTTTATGGAGTCGCTGCACAAGCGGTATAATCCGATCATCCGGGCGATGCGCAGACTTGAAAAACCTGTCATTGGAAGGCTCAACGGGGTGGCTGCTGGCGCGGGCTGCTCGCTCGCGCTTGCCTGCGACATGATCGTCGCGAGCGAGGATGCTACACTGATACAGGTGTTTATCAACATCGGACTGGTACCTGATTCCGGCTCTTCCTTTTTCCTTCCGCGCCAGGTCGGGAGAGCTAAGGCATTTGAACTTTGCACCATGGGTAACCGCGTCAGCGCACGCGACGCGGTAGCGATGGGATTGATCAACCGTGCGGTTCCTGCTGATCAGCTTGACACGGTTATGGAAGAATATACGAGATATTTTTCGAACGCCCCCACGAGGTCAATTGGATTGATCAAGAAGATGTTGAACAAGTCTTTTCAGGCCACGCTCGATGAGATGCTCGAGTATGAAGCGTATTGCCAGGAGATCGCGGGATCTTCCGACGATTACCGGGAAGGAGTGTCGGCATTTCTCAGTAAAAGAAAGCCGGTGTTCAGAGGCAAGTGATCAAAAAAAAAACGTCCTGCGTTCACAGGACGTTTGCCATTTAAGTAGCGTCACGATCTATTTGTTTGCGTAACCGCCTTCTTTCCTTGTGCGCTCCGTTCCCGCGACGGGAGACGAAGTAGTAGAAAAAGAAGAATTTCCAACTCCGGTAGTGGCGGCCTGGCTTTCTCCCACCCGGATGCGGTTCTCAACATTCTTTACTCCGGATATGGACTCGGCAATGTCCTCCGCCCTCCGTTTCGTACTTCGATGGTCCACATGGCCTGTTAGCGTAACCTCTCCGTTGCTCACCGACACGTCGATGTCGGAGGCATCAATAAACGGATCATCGCTCAGGCGGTCATTGACATCTTCTTTGATACGGTCATCCGAACGGGAATAGTTGCGCGGGCCTTTTCCGCGGTACATGCCTCGTTGATTTCTATCGCGCTCTCTGCGTCTCTCGGCTTCTTCATCGCCGAACCACGATGAGACTTCATCGGAAGTGCGATCCCACCAGGAGCGTTCTTCGCTGTCGCCATGTCCGTAGTTGCGGTTGTCAGGGCGTCCTCCGCGACCCCAATCGCTTCTTCCGGAATCCCATCGGCCGGAATCGGGCCGCCCATAATTCGATCGGCCGTAGTTGCCTCCGTAAAATGAGTCGCCATATCCGCCGCGATACGATTCCCCTTCGTCATAGCGTCCGCGATCACCATAGCGGTCATAATTTGCGCCCCCCAGGCGATTCTCGCGGTTTTGGTAGTCGCGACGATTCATGCCCTGGTATCCGCGGTCGTAGAGATTCCGGGAGCCTCCGCGCGAATAGTCGCCGCCAAAATCCGAATAGCCTGAACTGATTCCTCTCTCGGCGGTTCCATAGTTGTAATCGCTTTCCCCCCGACGGCCGTACTGCCTTTGGTTGTCATAGTCGCCCTCACGACTGGTGTTCATCTGACGCTCATAGCGGCTCTGCCAGCCACCCTCGCCGGAACTCATACCCTGAAAACGACCGCTATCGCGATGGCCACGGTTTTCTGAAATTGTATAATTCGGCTCGTCACCGTAGTTCCGCCGGCCATAGTCGTCATCCCATTCATTTTGTTGTCGCCAGGACTCCTGTCGATTGCGATTATTATCTGCCATAGTTTTTTTGTTTAGTTGCCAATGATTCGAATAGATCAGAGGCCATATTCCGAACAAAACTATGCCCTGCTAATTTGCAAAGCGACGTAAACTATGGGGAAACCAATACCCGGGGACGAATGCGAATTGTCCATCCGGGCAGACAACAAACGGTTGCTACGGATGTGCGGTATCAGTTACGATTCCGACTACTCGAGGCCGATCATCATGAAAGCGCCCCAGTAGATCGGGTCGGGATATTCAACGCGCAGTTCTTTTTTCGCATCGATAAAGCTCTGGCGAAGGTTGCTTGTATTCAGCCACTTCTGGTAGAACTTCAGCATCAGTTTTTGTGTGGCGGTGTCGTCGACCTTGAACATACTCATGACGAGCACCTTTGCGCCCGCCACGAGAAATGCGCGCTGCAAGCCATAAACGCCTTCACCCGCCTCCAGTTCTCCGAGTCCCGTTTCGCACGCGCTCAGGACGACGAGATCTGTCTTGTCCAGGTTAAGGCTCATCGCTTCATACGCGGTAAGTATCCCGTTTTCGATATTGTAGTTGTGGTCCGTTTTGTTGAGCAGGTCGCCGGCGCCTTTCAACAGCAGGCCGGTGCGCATCAGCGGGTTCTGCGCGAGGAATGCCTCGCCTCCCTCGATTTGCTTTTCAAGTGTCTGCTCTTCAGTTGGCCGGTACAGTCCGTGCGTGGCAATGTGGAAAATCTTGGGACTGTTAAGCTCCTTAACCTTCTCTTCCGCGGCGAGGTTTTCAACGTATTCCTTGGTAGTCCACCCTTTCTGGCTGAGGATATACTGGAGTTGATTTACCTCTTTCTCAGTTCCCGGCAGCGGCGCGATTGATCTGTCCGCCGATGCTGTGAGATAGAATGTCGGGTTACCAAACATCGAAGCCGTATTCTCGCCCGACCCTGGGCGCGTTTTCACTTTGCGCAGGTATATGTCTTTCGTATTACTCACCAGTACAATGTTAGAGTTGTCAATCACGTATCTCCCATCCGGTGAAGGAATGGCTTCAAGATTGATCTGATTGTAAACTCCGTCTGCGGAAAGGTAAATAGTGGATGCCTGTCCTATCTCATCGATGATCGGTTTCCAAAAAACACGATAAGAAACCTGGTCCGGTATTCTTCCTGTAATGGAGTTCCTGTAATATTTGAAATAACGGGTTTCCATGTTTCGGCCGTCTTTCATTACAATCGCTTTCGGTTTTGCCAGTGTGCTATTGATGTATAGCGCGGCGTAGATGACCGAATCCGTGAAGGTATGATCGAAGTGACGGTAGCGTACCATTTCAATGGCCACCTCGTTCGGCTGCAGCGATTTTTTTACATCCTCAAAGAGAATGCGCTTGGTTTCAAAGTTTTGCCCAAACAACTCCGACTTCTGACTGAGGTCTCTTTCCAGCTTTTCCACTTCCTGGGTCAGCGCGTTGGGGTCGATCTCATTTTCAACCAGCTGGGCAGGGCTCATGGATAACGCGATTGTGAGGAGTTCCTTCTTCTGAAGCCACTCGTTGTACTGTGTTTTCAGTTGTTCGTCCGTGCTGTTCATGATCCGCTCGCGAATCTTGATCGATGAGCTGAGCAACAGAGCCTTGGTCATAAGCTGGACGTTGTATATTCTTCCCGTGAGATCTTTGAAGTCATCCAGGTTGCTGAACGCAAGCGTGTTGTAAAATTCAAAGTCTCCCTTGATCGTGTTCCAGTATTTTGCTTTTTCGCGTTCGCTCAGTGCCGGGAAGTATTTCTTGATGAATTCTTCGTAGTTGGCGAGCGACTGCTCGATGAGGCGTTTCGACTGTTTGTAGTCCTTGCCCATGTAGTGGACTTTGCTAAGCTTGCTGAGAACCTTGACGTATTCGGGATGGCTGGCACTGAAGAATTTCTCGTACAGGTCTTTTGATTTATTGTAGAATTCCTCCGCTTTGCGATAGTTTTTCAACTGGTAGTAGACGTCACCGGTAAGCGTGTAGATACTGGCGGCGTTGATGTTGTTCTTGGTTCCGGTCTTTGTGCGCCAGATGTTTTCAGCCACTGTCAGCGAGTTAAAGGCGATGTCGTACTGTCCTTCTGAAATATAAAGCACGGCGACGTTCTTCAGAATCTCAGCGTACTGCGGATTATCCTTTCCGAGTTTGTCGGCCATGATGTCGCGCGCTTCGATCATCAGCTTTTCAATGGTTTTGCGATTGTCGCCTTTATGGAATTTTATCAGGGCAAGTTGCGAAACTGACTTAGCCACTTCGATGTGGTGCCGGCCGAATTGTTTCTCCTGGCTGGCGACAGCTTTCGTGAGATTGTCTTCCGCCTTGTCGTAGTCTCCCAGCGTGTAGTTGATGTCGCCGAGCAGTTTCTGGGTGGGTGCGGTCTTCGTGGATTGATCACCATAGATATTCACAGCCAGTTGGTTCGCCCGGCGGGCTACGCGATCGGCTTCTGTGTAATCACCTTTGGCGAGCAGGATCCGCCCCTTGTTGACGAGGGGATCGATGAGCCGAAGCGAATTGGCGCCGAACAAGGACTCGTACTCCTGGAGCAGATTGTTCAGCAGCTTGTCGGTTTCGGAGTATTTACCCAGCTGGATAAACAGGGTTGAAAGTTCCTTTGCTGTCGAAAGCTCGTCGATGGGAACCTGCGATCGGGAGATCATTTTGCGCGTGCGGGCGAGGTTGTATTCAGCTTCGTCAAACAGACCTTTAATCCCGTAAAGGCGCGCCTGGGTCTCGAGTGCATCGATGTAGGCAGGGGCGTATTCGACATAGTTGCGATTGGCTTTCAGGTCGATTACCTCGATCGCCTTCTGGATGTTCGCGTCGGCGAGGTCATACTCACCGAGTTGCAACTGGAGCTTCGCGATGTTGTTCAATCCGATTCCATAGAGAATATCGGAGGGATCAAACTTGATGGTCACCGCCTCTTTTGCCTGAGTCAGCGTCCGGGATGCCAGTGCATATTGATCCTTCATTTCATACCACTGCGCCATGTGGTTGAGGATTTCGATGAAATCCTTGTGTTGTTGGCCGATCTGGTTGGAAACAAAGTTCACAAAGCTCTCCTGGTAAATCTTTCCGGCTTCGTCGACCTTGTTTGTATAGTCGAGGTAGAAGTTGGCCAGCGCGATCTTTGACAGGTGATACTCGGGCGAGGTCTCGCCGCAGAGTTCCTGCTTGATTTCAGCAAGCTGATTGAGATAAGCTTCTGCATTTCCATAGCGTTGCTCCGTAATGGCTACCTGGTAGAGAAACTCCAGGACACGTATGCGGGTGGGGTGATACTTCGGCAGTGTCTTCGAGGCGAGCACGTTGACGGCGTCATTCTCAAGATTCCGCGTCTTGTCGCGCGACAACTTTGAATTGAACTCCACGGCGCGGAGATTAATCCGGTGCATGCTGGTTTTGGGATAATATTTTTCAATCATCTTCTCATATTCCAGCTTGATGTTCAGATAGCGCGCACGGTTTCCCTCTTTAAGGAGATATCCGATGTAGCTGAGATAGATGTCGTGCGCCAGCGTGTTCGTTGGTGCCGTTACGCGTTTCAGGTCATTCAGCACTTTGTCGTATTCCAGATCCTGCCTGTTTCCGTTTTCTTCGAGTGCCTTCTTTGAAAGATACCGATATCTGACATCCGCCAGGCTTGTTTCGCCGAGAAAGCGGCGCTTGGATTTAAGCCAGATGCCCAGTTCCGAGTAGATGGCGTCCATGTCCGGGTTTTCAAGATCGGCTCCGATGATCGAGATTCTCCCTTTTTTCGCGTAAGCCATTCCAACGAGTGTCTTGTATCGCGCGTATGCGTTGTGACGGTCAAAAATCTCCTGGTCCTCCAGTCGCGTTGTTTTGATCTGACCGTTTTCTACCCGGGTTTCCTTATCAACCGCGCGGGCGACAAAATATTTGTCCACGCTTGCCAGTAGCTCCAACGCGTCGTTTGCAAATCCCTGTCCAATCATTGCTTCCGCCTTGACCAGCGCGATGCGCGCGTTGAGATCCTCATTCATCTGGTCGGTCTTTTTCAACAGCGCTTCCGCCTCCTCAACATATTGCCGGGCGATCCTGAAATTTCCGTATTCGTTGTAGATCTCGCTGACATCGATCAGTGTGCCAGCATAGCTTGTGCTGGTTTCGCCATAAACGGTCTTGGAAGTGTTGAGGGCATTGGCAAGACTGGCTTCGAACCCGTCAATTACTCCGATTGCCAGGTTGATGCGGGCCTCGCGGATATAATACTCCAGAACATAGTTGTTTTGAGAAGATATTTTGAGGGCACCCGCCTTGAACTTTGTGAGCGACTTCAATGCCTTGGAGAAACTTCCGGCCTTGTAGTAACCGTCGGTTTTTCGGAGCGCCTTGTCAAGTTTCTTGTTCTGGGCATGGCTGGCCGGCAACAGCGAGAACGACAAGAGCACCGATAGCGCTAGAAACCTGAGGATGTTCATAAAAATGAGGTTTATGGATACCAAAGTTAAAAAATAACCGGCTATTCCGCGCTTCTCCGCCCGCTATGTTTATTCAACGTCTTTCAATTTTTTTGGGGAAATTCTTACCCCGGGGACGACGCATTACAGGGAGGGGGCGACTTTTTGGTTCTTTCAAGGCCTTGCTGACAGCACTTGTCAGCGAGTCTTCTTAAACTTGTCGTTCAAAACATTCCATTGTCAAAAACATTTTCAGTATACCGGAGTTCAGCGGGAAGCGGAAAAACGCGAACCCTGGCTAAAGCTTACCTGAAGCTTGCGCTCCAGTATCGCGCCGACTATTTCAAGCACATCCTGGCTGTGACATTCACCAACAAGGCTTCACAGGAGATGAAGGACAGGATACTTGAATACCTGGATGACTTTGCACAAGGCAGGCCCAATTCGCTGGCGGAAGAGCTGCAGAAGGAATTATCGATGGACCCGCAGACCTTTCGGCAACACAGCCAGGAAGCGCAGTCAACGCTGCTGCACCAATACGACAGCTTTGCTATCAGCACCATCGACGCGTTCTTTCAAAAAGTAATCCGCTCGTTCACGCGTGAAGCTGGACTGGCAGGCGACTACACGCTGGAAGTCGAACAGGATACGGTACTTGAAGAAGTCATCGACAATCTTATCGATGAACTAGGACATAACCCCGAGCTGACGGATTGGGTTGTGGACTTTGCGAAAGAAAACCTTGAAAATGAGCGCGCCTGGGATGTCCGGTACAGCCTTATCGATTTTGCGAAGGAGATCTTCCGCGAAGAGTTCAAGGAGATTGAGGATGAGCTGCTGGCGAAGACGAGTGAGTCGGGATACTTCCGCAAACTCATGCAGGAGTTGAGAAACCGTAGATTTGAATTTATCAACCTCGTGCGTTCGAAGTCGCGTGAAGCGCTGAACCTCATCCACTCTCACAAACTCAATGCAGGCGACTTCAAGTACGCCGGCGGGGTCTATAATTTTTTCAGGAAGGCGTCGAAGATCTCGCACGTGAAGGAGTTTGACGAAGCGGCAATCGGGAAGCGCCCCCGAGGCGACTACCAGATCGCCGCCAACTGGCCGGGTAAGACGGCATCTGCCGCAGCTTTGATCGTGGACCTCGCGAACGACAAACTCATTGCACTGTTAAATGACATTCTTGGATACTGGGACAAGAACTACACGATTGCGCATTCCGCAGAAACGGTGCTGAATAACTTCTATGCCTTTGGTCTGATTGCCGACATATCGCGAAAGCTGAAGGAGTACAAGGACGAAAACAACCTTATGCTGCTCGCCGATGCGCCGAAGTTTCTGAACGGTGTAATCCGCGATAGCGATACGCCTTTTATTTACGAGAAGGTCGGGTCTTTTTATCGTAATTATCTCATTGATGAATTCCAGGATACATCCGGACTGCAATGGCAGAATTTTCAGCCGTTGATAGTAAACAGCCTCGATCAGGGATATCCCAGCCTGGTAGTGGGCGACGTCAAGCAGGCGATCTACCGCTGGAGGGGAGGCGATCTCAGTCTTCTGCAGGAGAAGATCACCGACCTTCTGGGCGAGGAGCGTGTTTCCGTGCAGGAGCTGACGGATAATTTTCGCAGCGCCGACGAGGTCGTTACATTTAACAACGCGCTTTTCAAGACGGCATCGCAGATCCTTTCCCTTGAGTCCGGGCTACCTACTTCTACGCGCGCCTACCACGATGTCGAGCAGCGTGTCTCAAAGCGCGGAAGCGGATTTGTGGAAGTCAGCTTGCTGGATGACGATGTTACGGAGGGCGTAGGAGAAGTCCCCGGTCTTTCATGGAAAGACAAGGCGCTTCGCAACATACCGTCGGCGCTGGAGAAGTTACAGGATAATGGGGTGCAGTTGAAAGACATCGCTATTCTCGTCCGCCGGAATGACGAAGGACAACAGGTAGCCTCGTGGCTACTTCAGTACAAGAACTCGCCCGATGCTAAGCCTGGTTGCATGTACGATGTCGTGTCCAATGAGTCACTCCGCATTGATGGTGCTGCATCTGTCAATCTGCTACTGGGAGCCATGCGCTATTTGCTCAACGCAGATGACTCCATCGCGCGTGCCCAGCTCGGCTATGAGTTCGCACGGCTGCAGGAACCGGAGCGGCCGCTCTCGGAAGTTTTTACCGTGAGCAACCAGAATATTTTTGAGAACAATCTTCCGCCTGCGTTTACCAGGCAGAAACCTTCGTTGAAGAAGTTGCCGCTCATCGAACTGACCGAGACTTTGATCGAGATCTTTGGGCTGGGGAAGGTCACGGGCGAGCTTGTATACATTCAGGCCTTCCAGGACCTGGTGCTGGAGTTCAGCAACCGCGAGCGGAGTGATCTCGGCGCGTTCCTGGAGTGGTGGGAAGCAAACAAGAACAAGAAGAGTATTCAGATCTCAGGTGAGGTAAATGCGGTGCAGATTTTGACGATTCACAAATCAAAAGGTCTTCAATTCAAATACGTCATTGTTCCGTTCTGCTCGTGGAACCTTGACCATGAAAAATGGCAGGCTCCTAACCTATGGGTGAAATCCGAAGAAGGACCTTTTGCGGAAGCGGGATATCTTCCTGTTAAATACACCCGTAACCTTGAGGACACATTTTTTGCCGGGTACTATGCAGCGGAAAAAACAAAGATCTACCTCGACAACCTGAATTTGCTCTACGTGGCATTTACTCGGGCGGAGTCCGGGCTCATTGTTTACGGTCCGTCGCCTTCAACGCGGGCAGCGAAGGGAACCATTGCGGGGTTGCTGCACGCGAGCCTTATTGGAAACGAGCACCTCCGCTCGGGTTGGGATGAAATAAACCAGACATGGCATAGCGGTACCTGGCGAGTTGACTCCCGGCCGGAAACGAATCATGCGGGGTCGCTACAGCTGACAGAATATCTCTCGTCTCCGTGGCGTGACAAATTGGTCATCCGGCGTACCGGCTCGGATTGGTTCAATGAAGACCGTGTTGATCCAAAGCATGAAAAGATCAGATACGGAATTCACATGCACACGGTGTTATCACGCATGCGCTTTAGCGACGAAATGGAGTTGATGCTGGAAGAGATCGCGCGGGAAGGGTTCATTGCGCCTGATGAGCGCCAGCCCCTTGCACAACAATTGGCTGACCTGCTCGCCAATCCAAAAGTAGCTTCCTGGTTTACCCGTGACTGGGAAGTGCGCACGGAAGTACCCATCATTGTGCCCGGCGGGCAGGAAAACAGAATCGATCGCCTCCTGACCAAGGAGAAGAGAGCTATTGTCATCGACTTTAAAACAGGTAGCCGCAAACGCACAGACGAAAAGCAGGTACTCGACTACATGGAGATCCTGCGAAAGATGAACTATACGGAAGTCGAGGGCTATCTGCTCTATCTTGCCGAGAACGCAGTGGCAGAAGTAAGGGCAGGAGGCAAGCCGCGTCTGGTTCAAAAGCGAAAAGATAAGGATCAGCTCGATCTCGGATTCTGAGTATTCCGGGCGAGCTGGGTAAAACAAAGACAGAATCATGAAAACCTTCCTGGAGGAAGTTGCTGAGAATATACATCGCGATCACCCAAAGCTGGAGAGCGTCACCGTTGTGTTTCCAAACCGGCGTGCGTCGCTTTACTTCAGAAAGCATTTGAGTGGCCTGATCAGTAAGCCCGCGTTTGCCCCGCGCATACTGGCGATTGAAGATTTTTTCGCGCACTTTTCAAAACTTCAGGTTCCGGAAAAACTCGTGCTCGTCGCAGGGCTGTTTGAGTCGTACACGAAAGTGATGAATACAAATCCTGCAGGTTCAGATGCCGAAGCTATTGCGCGCCTGGAGGATTTCTACTTCTGGGGCGAGATGCTGTTGCGTGATTTCGATGAGGTTGACAAGTACCTTATTCCTGCAGAACAACTTTTCAAGGACCTCAGCCACCAGAAAGAGCTGGACTCCAGTTTTGATTTTCTGACTGAAGAACAGCAGACGTTTCTGAAAGAATTCTGGTCGCACTTCGACGTAAACGATTCGGTAAATAAGCGCAGATTTCTCGGGGTGTGGAGGCGACTGTTCGAGGTGTATCAACAGTTCCGGGATGACTTGCGGAGCCGAGGGTTTGCGTATGAGGGGATGCTCCAGCGGTTGGTGGCGGAGGAACTTGAAACCGTCGCGAATGGTATACCTCCGGGAGGTGCTGTTGTCTTCGCAGGTTTCAATGCACTCACTTCCGCGGAAGAAAAGCTTATCACCTACTTCGTGGCAAATTTTGACGCGAAGGTGTATTGGGATCTGGATGCGTATTATGTGAACAACAAAGTTCAGGAAGCCGGAAAGTTTTTTAGGGAGTATCAGGAAAAGCCGATCCTCGGAAAAACATTTAGGCGCATTCCCGCCAATTTTCAGGATAAGATCGTTTCCGGCAGGGAAATTCATCTTTATGGCGCGGCCCAGCCTGTGGGACAGGCCAAGATCATGTCGCAGGTACTCAAAGCTGAAATTGAAAAAGGGCTGAATCCCGAGGAGACATTGATTGTGCTTGCGGATGAGAAACTTTTGATGCCTGTACTTCACGGGGTGTCGGGTAGTGTGAATAATCTGAACGTCACAATGGGTTTTCCGCTGCAGAGTACACCGCTTTTTAGTTTTGTGGAGCTGCTTATCGATTTGCAGATCTCGCGAAAGGATTCACACTTCAATCACCGGCAGGTATTAGCAATTTTGGGACATCCCTACCTCGTTGCAGCGGACGCAGTGTCGGCCAGCGCGAAGCGCAGGGAGATCCTGAAACACAACTGGGTGCATATTCCCGCATCGTACCTTGCAAGCACGGTATCGGCTCATCGACTGATATTCCGGGAAGTGAAGCAGACCTCCGATGCTTTCAGTGTTTCACTGATCCGTTACCTTCAGGACATCATTGCGGATATTGGTAACCTGAAAACCATTAGCGACCTGGACAAGGAGTACGCGCTGTACTTCTTCAAACTTCTGAACCTGCTTGAATCCGCTTTAGCGAAGGGCAGGATGACTGACGAACTTAATGACCCGGCTTCACAAGTGCGCAGTCTCAAGTCTTTTCTTCGATTGTTCCGGCAATTGGTCCGCAGCCAACGGATACCCTTCAGTGGTGAACCGCTTAAGGGAATGCAGGTGATGGGCGTATTGGAGACGAGGAACCTCGATTTCAAGAACGTCTTTATCCTTTCCTTGAACGAAGGCGCGTTCCCATCCACCGGCGGAAAGGGATCCTACATTCCTCACAACATCCGGAAAGCTTACGGACTACCTACGCTGGCGCATCAGGATGCGATGTACTCGTATCTGTTTTACCGAACGCTTCAGCGCGCTGAGAATGTCTTCCTTTTTTACAATTCGGAAACCGACGTGCTCGGACAAGGGGAGATGAGCCGATATCTTCAGCAGTTGCTGTTCGAGTCGAACCTGAATATCCGCAAACACGTCTTGCACAACCCTGTTCAACCGCGAAGCATTACGCCGGTGAGCATTGTCAAGGACGAGGAGGTACTCAATAGTCTGATCAAACTCAACGAGGGTAATGCATATTTCAAGGGGATATCGCCCTCGGCGCTGAACAGTTACATCGAATGCCGGTTGCAGTTTTATTTCAGGCATGTGGCCAAGGTACGGGAGGCCGATGAAGTGGAAGAGGAGCTGGATGCCCGGGTGCTCGGTAATTTCCTTCACGACGTGATGGAAAATTTTTACAAGGACCTGGCCGTGAGGAAGGGCAGCAAACTGGTGGAAAAAGAGGATTTTAAAAATTCTGATCTGATCGTAGGAAAACTCATAGATCAGGTCTTTATCAGGACGTACAAGTTGGAACCGGACCGACCTGTTGAGTATGCCGGCCAGCGGTTGGTCGTGCGTGAGATCGTAAAGCGATTTGCCGAACAGATCATCAAAATAGACCAGCGCTATGCCCCATTCACCATAGAAGCGCTTGAAAAGGAAGGCCTCACTTATACGGTGAAAATCAGTCGGCCTCCGTATGAAGTCATCGTCGGCGGTAAGATAGACCGGGTTGACAGCAAAGGTGATCTGCTTCGCATCATCGACTACAAGACTGGAAAGGACAAGTTGGATTTCGAAAGTATCGGTTCGCTTTTCAGCCGCGACGGAAAACGCAACAAGGCAGCATTTCAAACGCTTCTTTACGCGCTGATGTATGTAAACTCGGAAGCGGTGAAAACCGGGGTGGCCGCAGGCAAAGGCGGCGACACGACCGGCGGGCGTCAGCGGATCGTGCCGGGCTTGATCAACCGCATGAATGTTTTTGACGAGAGCTTTGAGTTTGGGCTGCAGGTCGGTAAACAACATGTGAACGATGTCATGACGATGTTTCCGGTCTTTGAAGTGAAGCTGCAGGAACTTTTTGATGAGCTGTTCGATCCGGACCAGCCATTTGATCAAACCCTGAATCACGACGTATGCAAGTTGTGTGCATACAGCAGTATCTGCTATCGCTGATCCACTCCAGGCAGCCGCTGTTTCTATAAGGGGCATGATTTTTTGGCTCCCACCGTGGCAGCAGAATCGGTGGAACTATTCTGCTTGCATTATCGATTGAACTCATAAGAAAAAAAAAATATGATCAACGACGTGATTATTACAAGAAGCATCCTGCTCAACGCCACACCCGAAAGAGTGTGGGAAGCACTCACACATCCGGGGATGACGAAACAATATTTTTATAACTGTGAAATAAACAGCGATTGGCAGCGGGGTAGCAACGTGCATTGGAATGGGAGATACCAGGGCAAGGACATCAGTGCGCAAGGTAAGATCCTCGATATTGTCCCGGGAAAAATGATCAAGTATTCCGGATTTGACAGGCTGGTGGAAGGCGACCTCTCGCGGCAGGGAGACATTCACATCACGCATGAAATAATTCCACAGGGATCGAGAACGAAACTGCTAACGACGATCGATCATTTCGAAGGCGATGAGACGCGTGCGGAATACGCCGCCGAGCAATGGGATCTCGAGATCATGCCCCGATTACAATCACTGGTAGAAACGACATTGTGACAACCAGACGAAACACCGCGCCGGAGGAGTACTTTATCCAGTAACTGCTTCGGCGCGATCTTTTCTCATTAGCTCCTTAATTCCGCGCAAGGGAATGAGCACCCAACCTGGACGGTTGTTCAGTTCATAGTTGAGTTCGTATAGTGCTTTTTCGAGCAGAAAGGTTCTCAAGAGCGTCTCCAGGTCCTCTTTGTTCGTGGGGACAAATGCATGTCCTTCAACTGTATTGAGATAGGCCTTCATGAAGAATCCGCTCATGTAGTGATACCATTGCTCCACAAACGGAATAAGCTTGCTGAAATCTTCCTGTCGGATATGGCTGTCGAGTACGAGGCTGCCGAAAGCTGCATAGTGAAACGATCGGATCATTCCGGCCACATCGCGAAGGGGCGAACGTTTCAATCGCCGTTCGCTGTAGCTCCTCGCGGGCTCGCCTTCGAAATCGGTGATTACAAAGTCCTTTCCGGTGTACAACACCTGTCCCAGGTGATAGTCGCCGTGTATGCGGATCTTGGTCACATCGATCTTTCGGCTGTAGATCTGCCGGAGAACTCCGAGTATATCGTCTTTGAGGTTCAGTACTTCCAGCGCGCGTGTACGGGCGAGGTCATCGAGCTTCTGAAGGTTCTTGGTTTGACTCAGGAATGTGCTGCGCACGAGCGACTGAAGGCCGGCGTAAAGCGATCGTTGGTAATGAAGTGAATAGGGTTCGGGCTTGAATTCAGGTGTGGTTCCGGAAGATAAAGCGATATGCATTTCGCCTGTGCGAACGCCGAGCAAGGCGGCCTGTTCTGCGGTAGATGCGTCGATCAATTCCTTGAAGTCTTCCGGGATAGCCTCATAGGGAACCGGATCAATCAGGCTTCCGCGCTTGTCAGATGTGCTAATGGTCGGGTTACTGACCAGAATGGTCTCGTTAAAGTCGTTGAGTCTGTCCAGCATGTTCACCCACGCGTCGCCACTGCTCTCGATCATTTCCTGCATCATGCCAATTACCAGCGAGTCCCTGTCGAACTTCCACTCGATGGAGCCCATTAATGCCGGAATGTTCCGGAATGCAGTGTTTTCGGTGAGGAATCGGGTGATCTCCAGATCTGGGTTGATAGCGCGGTCGACTTTCCGGAAGATCTTAAGAAAGAATCTGCTGCCATAGACGATAGAGGTATTGCTCTGTTCGCCGGAGAGTACTTTGGGTTTGAGACTGTCCTGCTCGTGGAGGTACTGCTGGACATCTGCGTGGCCCCTGAAGAGAAGAGCGCTCGCGCGGTATTTGAGCGTCTGGTTACCCCCGATTAGTGTGAGCAAGGCCTCCTGCAATGGCGCGCCGTACAACGCATCGTAGAGTACGCCTTCAACTCCGTTCAGCGTTACTGTTGCGATGATTGCTTTCGGGCACGAGTCCTGCAACCGAACGGCGAGTGACTGCTGCGCGAATGCCACCGGCAACTGATATATATCGGGCAGCCCGCTCTGGTAGGTCACATGTATGAGAAAGATCACGGCGCTGTTTTCCGGCAGGTCTATCACCGAATAGTTGACGATCTCCATTGACTCGACGCTCCTGCCTTTTCCTCCAAACCATCGCAGCTGCATCATGTAGGCCGGGAAAATTTTCGTCTCCAGTTTTGTCAGTGTCTCTTTGCGGAGCATCGCGTCCCACGACGCCAGTTCCATGTGTGGAAGGATCTGTTTTTCTGAAAGAAGCGTCTTGCTTTGCTCCATGATAAACCATTGCCAATCATGTCCGGCGAGGGTCATGAAGTAGGGCGTCTCCCCTTTGACGACTGGAAACTTGTTTTTGCTAAAAACTTCAACTGGATTATAACCGCTGAAATCATGCAAGTGAAGTTCAACAGGCTGCGTATAGCGCGAGAGGTTGACGACGATCAGCATTGTTTCGTCCTGATAGGTTCGCGTGAACGCGAGAATTTTCGGATTTTCGGAGGCAATGAATTTCATATCGCCACGGCTGAGCGATTTATATTGCTTGCGCTTATTGAGCAGTCTTTTTATCCACCACAGCAGGGAAGACGTGTTCCAGCTCTGAATCTCGACATTGACTGCCTCATAATGATATTCGGGATCAAGGATCACCGGTAGATACAACTTCTGCGGATTCGCCTCGGAAAATCCGGCGTTCCGGTCTGATGACCATTGCATGGGCGTACGTACTCCATCGCGGTCGCCCAGGTAAACATTATCTCCCATTCCGATCTCATCGCCATAATAAAGCACGGGTGTGCCCGGTAGCGAGAAAAGAAGCGACTTCATCAATTCAATTTTCTTGCGACTGTTTCCCATCAAGGGGGCGAGCCGATGGCGGATGCCGAGGTTGATCCGCGCCTTTGGGTCTTTCACATATACTTTGTACATGTAGTCCCGTTCTTCATCGGTCACCATCTCCAGGGTTAATTCATCGTGGTTCCGAAGAAAGATCGCCCACTGGCAGTTTTCGGGAATGTCAGGAGTCTGGTCAAAAATGTCGGTTATCGGATAGCGGTCTTCGGTCTGTATCGCCATAAACATTCGCGGCATGACAGGGAAGTGATAATTCATATGGCACTCATCGCCATCGCCAAAATACGATGCGGAGTCTTCGGGCCACATATTGGCTTCGGCGAGAAGAAGTGTTCCTGGAAAATGTGCATCAACATGTTTGCGCAGTTTCTTCAGGAAAGCATGCGTCTCGGGTAAGTTTTCACCATTTGTGCCTTCGCGCTCGTACAAGTAGGGAACGGCATCAAGGCGAAAGCCATCGACGCCCATGCCGGCCCAGAAGTCGATGATGCGGAAAACTTCATCCTGCACGAGCGGGTTGTCGTAATTCAAATCGGGCTGATGATGGAAGAACCGGTGCCAGTAGTATTGCTCGGCTTCACTATCCCATGTCCAGTTAGATGTTTCGAAATCCTGAAAAATAATTCTGACATCACTGTATTTCGCGGGGTCGTCCGTCCAGACGTAAAAGTTTCGCTCCGGAGAATCCCGAGGGGCTCTGCGTGCGCGCTGAAACCATGGATGCTGATCGGAAGTGTGGTTGATGACGAGTTCCGTAATCACTTTCAGGCCTCTGACATGCGCCTCGTTCAACAGTTGCTGAAACTGTTCGAGGTCACCGTACGCGGGGTTGATCGTATAATAATCTGCGATGTCGTAACCGTCATCCCGAAGCGGCGACGGATAAAAGGGAAGCAGCCATATTGCCGTGACGCCGAGATCCTGAAGATAATCCAGCTTTTCCATAAGGCCAGCGAAATCACCGATACCGTCGGAGTTGCTGTCGCGAAATGCCTTGATATGAACTTCATAGATCACTGCATCTTTATACCAGTGCAGCTTTTCATCGAACACGGTTCCTTCTGTCATGCTTAAACTTTTGCTGATACCTCTATGGCGTGCGGGCACACTTTCCGTTGGGTAAGCTCTACAACAAAATTCGTTTGTTGCGGGTAATGCCGGCGCTTTGTAGAAAGGGTAAAATTGTGTACCAAGAGGGGGTGTAGCGTGGAAAGAAAGGGTGTAGGCACTTGATCGGGATCCTTTCGCCGCTAGCGGTGATAATTCGTAGGGATTTGATCGGGATTCTTCGCCGCTAGCGTGGAAAGAAAGGTTGTAGGCACTTGATCGGGATCCTTTCGCCGCTAGCGGTGATAATTCGTAGGGACTTGATCGGGATTCTTCGCCGCTAGCGTGGAAAGAAAGGGTGTAGGCACTTGATCGGGATCCTTTCGCCGCTAGCGG
>JBIQIY010000015.1:99266-137249 GCA_044507775.1 Flammeovirgaceae bacterium
TAGCGTGGAAAGAAAGGGTGTAGGCACTTGATCGGGATCCTTTCGCCGCTAGCGGGATAATGCGTAGGCACTTGATCGGGATTCTTCGCTAGCGTGGCTCAGGATGGGTGCTGACAAGGCTAAGGATGACAATTACCCGGTGTTCGTCTTCGATGACCTCCATGTTGCGGATGGTGGTCCAGATGCGGTTTCCCTGCTGTGTTTCTGCTTCGATCTCGTCACCTTCGGCGTAGTGGAACACCTTGTAATCTTCCGGAATGAGAAGCATTTTACTAATGACAACCTGACCGTTCCTGAGGGCTTCCAGTTCCTCATCGGTGAGCTTGCCCACTATAAAACGCATTCTGAAAGAGTCCATCCCTGAATTTATATCCTCTTATATGGCAATATCTTAACGAATGGTAACACGGTTTAAGGACAATGAATCCATAATGTGTCGATATAGTCGGGGAACGGGCCATATGCTATTTAACAGGCCAAGTGATTGTTGTCAATGCCTTCTGTTAATCATGGACCGGAACTAATCGAAGACGATTGCACTGTTATAGATTAGCAGGTCAGCCTGCCTTGATTGTCGCTCGAATTGTGCAGTGAATACTATTTTTGTAATCTAAATCATTGTTATGAAAAATCCGGTAATGGTTGTATTCCTTTTATTCTTTGCCAGCATCAGTTTGCAGGCGCAGGTTCCGCCCAAGAAAATTGAAAATCTCGCATTCATGGCGGGCAAATGGATTACGCATAGCGCATGGGGTGACATGGAAGAGAGCTGGAGTGAACCCATGGGCAACAGCATGATGTGTGCTTATCGTTGTGTAAAGGATGGCAAGGTTATCTTCTATGAATTCATTGTCATCGAACAAATGGACTCAGGACCGGTGATGAAGTTGAGGCATTTCAGTCCCGGCAACATAGGATGGGAAGATAAAGACAAACCCTATGAGTATCCGCTGATGTTTCTGGAACCGGATAAGGCGCGCTTTGAGAGACCTGATAAAAAAACCGCGCTAACCTTTTACCGGACGAGCAAGACAACCATGCAGGTTATTCTCGAGCGCCAGGATGACAATGGGCGTTGGGTGGAAGATGTGTTCGATTACAAGCTTGCGGAGTGAGTTAACTCTCAAAGATAACTCAACCACCATCGCTTATGCTTGCTCTTGTAGCGGTCATACCACACGCAGAATGGATACAGGAAGAGTACCACGCTTATCCACGCTATGTAAGCTCCAATCAGGGGATATCCATCACCGATGGGTATGCCGCCCATGCCGCTTTCGAAATGAAAGTCTATTTCCGACAGGCTCCTGCCAGACCGGATCATCAACAAGACAATTGCGCCCAGGTGAAGCAAATAGAAATGGAGGATGTAATAAAAAAGTGGGACGCGGCCAACAATTCCGAACGGTCGTAGAATTGGTGCCCTGGCCTTTTCCAGCACTGACAACAGGATCAATACCGGTCCGAGCGTGACCAGCGTATACTGTAGCGAAGCGGGATATTTCGTGACATTCATAAAGCTCAGGAAGGTGAACAGGCCATTTTTCTGTTCCGACCAGGGGGCGGGATCGCCGTAGATATTAAATGTCCGCAGCACGATAAACAGGCCGATCGCGAGCATACCGGTGCGCATCAAAAGTACGCGGCGCCTTGCCGAGTCAAATCCCTTGCGATACCACTCTCCCAGCGAATAACCCAGGAGCAGGATTCCGAACCAGGGAATAAAAGGGTAGGGGATCAATGCGGAGACGCCAGGTGCCAGTTCCCGAAAACCCGACTGATGAATGAAGCTCCAGAGGACGGCGTAAGGCGCGTCAGGTGAAAGTGTAATGACATGCAAGAGGTCATGTCCTGCAGTGATAACCAGCGCGAGAATCACGATAGCCTTGAAGGGAAGATGTACGGTAGCCGAAAGCAGGATCATTGAAAACCCGATCGCCCAGATGACCTGAAAGATCAGAACATCGTAATAGAGGTTTCCAAGTATCCCGAATCTGACGACGGTCACTTCCAGAAGCACTAGCCACAAGCCCCGCGTGAATAGAAACCAGGAGATCTCGCGCTTCGACTTCCGTTGTTCGCTGATCCGAACAGCCGTGCCGGCCAGGAGCACAAAAGTAGGTGCGCAAAAGTGGGTGATGAACCGCGTAAAGAAGAGAAGCGGCGTGGTTCTTTCCAGATCGAGGGGGTCATAGACAAAGGCATCCGCGTGATAGAAGTCGCGTGCATGATCAAGGGCCATGATCACCATGACGATCCCGCGCATGACGTCGATCGCGGCAATCCGCGGTTTCTCCGTGAGTACTTCGGCAGGGCCGGTAGCCGGAAACGCAAGGGTGGCCATAAGGTTGTTTTTACGATATTTGCGTCGAGAAGTTAGCCTCCGGAAGAGTGAAAGCAGAACAATTTAAGCTACAATCAAAGAATAAGGAACAGGAGAACCGAAAATTTCTTTTTGGGCTCAAGAGACAAGATCCCCGTAGAATGGACGAAGCATTTCAGACCGTCCATTATGAGGTTTTCGAGGAGACTGATTGTTTAACGTGCGCGAACTGCTGCAAGACCACTAGCCCGATCTTTTATGAAAATGACATCGATCGGGTGGCCAAAAGCCTGCGCATGAAACCGGGTGATTTTATTGAGAAGTACTTGCGGATCGACGAGGATCGGGATTATGTGCTTAAGTCCTCGCCCTGCCCATTCCTCGGAGAGGATAACTACTGCCAGGTATACAAGGATCGGCCAAAGGCATGCCGGGAGTACCCGCATACCGATCGAAAGAAAGTTGTCCAGATCATGGACCTTACCCTGAGAAATACACTTGTCTGCCCGGCTGTATTTGCGATGGTCGAGCGACTAAAAACAATGGGAATAAAATAAAGGTACCCGAAGGTACCTTGTGATGCTAAAGCTACAACCTTTGTGGCGACCGGCGGAACGGCGCGCGAGGTTTAAGCAACCTGCGCTTCCAGCTTTTGCGCCAGTACAGATTTGGGAACGGCGCCCACCTGTTTGTCTACGATCTGGCCGCCTTTAAACACCAGCAGGGTAGGAATGCTGCGTATTCCAAAACGGGCAGTGACGTCCGGATTTTCATCCACATTCAGCTTTGCAATAACGGCTTTTCCCTCATAATCACCGGCCAGTTCTTCAACCACCGGGCCGATCATCTTGCAGGGACCGCACCATTCAGCCCAAAAATCAACCAGTACAGGTTTATCCGAATTGATGGCCGCGTCAAAGTTGGCGTCATTAAGTACAATAGTTTTGCCCATTTTCTTAAGAGATTTAATTGTCGTTTTGTTATCAACACATGCCCACATTCAATAGTTCAGCCGGTAATTTAAAGTTTCCCGGCGGAACGCTAAAATTTGCGTGGGCGTCTTTCCGCAAAAAAATGACTTTGATCCGGCGGGAGAGGGACAGCTATGTCTCCCTGGAACCCAAAGGAAAGCTACATTCGAACCTCTACTTCGGCGACCTTCTTCATCTTCTTGACCATGTCGTTGATGGGGTTCACCCGGAACTTGCGGGACATCAATTCCAGGCTGATGTTCTCCTGATCGTCCTTAACCTTTAGATAAAGCGGCGTGCTCCCGCTGAACTCCTGGCATACATCTTCAATTTTGCCGATCAGGTCGGATGTGATTTCGCTTGCATTCACCCGCAGCTGAATTCCCTTGCTGCGCTTGATGCCGATCTCGTTGAGCAGGTCCATGTTCCGGATTTTCATCTCGAAGTTCTGCTGCCCCCAGTTATTCCGGACGACCATCCCCTCTACGAAAAGGAACCAACCGATGTTGAGAAAGTTCCGGAACTTCAGGTAATCTTCGCCGAACAGCACAAAGGAGGTATTGCCACTGTAGTCCTCCATGTAGAATTTACCAAACGGCTTGCCGGTCTTCGTTGTCCGGTGCTCGACCCCGGTGACGATACCACCGAGTTTAATGTCGCGTCCTGCCAGATTTTCGATTTCGTTCAATTGATTGCAGGCAGTATTGCAAAACGATTCCATCTCGAAGCGGAAGTTGTCCAGGGGATGCCCGGAAATGTAGATTCCGACCACTTCCTTTTCGAGGTTCAGTTTTTCGATTTCGCTGAATGGCTCTACCGGTTCGATGCGGGGTTTTGGCATGGCCGTGCCCGAGCTTCCGCCGAACAGGCTCACCTGGGCACTCTGTTCCTCCAGTTGGGTCTTCGTCGCATACTTGATGGCTTTTTCGATGAGGCTTACATCCCCATCCTTTGCGTACACGTATTGTCTCCGATGGAGGTCGCTGAAACAGTCAAAAGCTCCGGACAGCGCCAGGCATTCAAACGTCTTCTTGTTTACCGACCGTTGGTTGACGCGTTTCGAAAATTCGAAGATGTCGGTGTAGGCGCCGTTGGTTTCGCGTTCGTGAATTACAGCTTCGATCGCCGCGTCGCCCGCACCTTTGATTGCTCCCAATCCGAAGCGGATCTCGCCATCCTTGTTCACTTCAAAGTATTTTCCGGATTCGTTGATGTGCGGCCCGAGTACTTTGATGCCGAGGTTCCTGCATTCTTCAATGAAGAATGTGACGTTCTCCAGGTTGCTTTGGGAATGCGTGAGTACCGCGGCCATATATTCTGCCGGGTAGTTTGCTTTCAGGTAAGCGGTATGGTAAGCGATAAGTGAATAGCACGTGGAGTGCGACTTGTTAAACGCGTATTGGGCAAACGCCTCCCAATCGGTCCAGATCTTCTCACAGATGTCTTTCGGATGTCCGTTCTTATTGCAGCCATCGATGAATTTGTCCTTCATCTTGTCGAGCACGGCCTTCTGTTTCTTTCCCATCGCTTTTCGAAGGACGTCGGCGTCGCCTTTGCTGAAGCCGGCGAGCTTCTGAGAGAGCAACATGACCTGTTCCTGGTAGACGGTAATACCGTAGGTCTCGCCGAGATACTCTTCCATTTCGGGGAGATCGTAGCGGATAGGTTCGCGCCCGTGTTTGCGATTGATAAACAGCGGAATGTATTCCATAGGACCCGGGCGATAAAGGGCGTTCATCGCGATGAGGTCTTCAAACTTGTCCGGTTTCAGCTGGCGGAGGTATTTCTGCATTCCGGCGCTTTCAAACTGGAAGGTACCGGTGGTCTCGCCGCGTTGAAACAACTGGTATGTTCCTTCATCGTCCAGCGGAACTTTGTCGATATCGATGTCCACACCTTTGCTCTTCCGGATATTCTTCAACGCGGTCTTGATGATGGTGAGTGTCGTGAGTCCGAGGAAATCCATCTTCAGCATGCCGGCGCTCTCTACCACACTGTTATCGAACTGCGTGACAAGCATGTCGGAGTCGCGCGCGGTGGATACTGGAACAAAGTTCGTCAGGTCATCAGGCGTGATGATGACACCGCAGGCGTGCGTGCCGGTGTTTCGAACAGAGCCTTCCAGAACGACTGCCTGTTGAAGGACCTGCGCGCGCAGGTCGTTGCCCTTCTTGATGTCGGCGAGCTCCCGTATCTCTCCGAATGCGGAGGTGAGCGTCGTGCCCGGACGCTCGGGAATCATCTTCGCCAGAACGTTCGCGTCGGATAGGGGCAGTTCCATCACACGGGAGCAATCACGGATAGAAGACTTCGCTGCCATCGTTCCATAGGTAATGATCTGCGCCACCTGGTTCTTGCCATATTTGTCGATGACATAGCGGAGAACCTTGTCGCGCCCTTCATCGTCGAAGTCAATATCAATATCCGGAAGGGAAACACGGTCTGGATTCAGGAAACGCTCGAACAGCAGATCGTACTTGATCGGATCGACGTTGGTGATGCCGATGCAATACGCGACCGCCGAGCCCGCTGCCGATCCGCGGCCCGGTCCGACACTCACGCCCATCTCGCGGGCCTTCGATGTGAAGTCCTGTACAATGAGGAAGTATCCCGGGTAACCGGTGTTCCGAATCGTTGCCAGTTCGAAATCAAGCCGGTCGGTAAGCGCTGGCGTCAGTTCGCCATATTTCTTTTTCGCGCCCTCAAAAGTGAGATGGCGAAGATAATCGTCTTCGGAAGAAAACCCTTCCGGGATATCAAACTTCGGAAGCAGGACGCTTCTCTCCAGAGTGTATGGCTCGATCTTGTCGACGATCTCGCTGACGGTGTCGATTGCTTCCGGCAGGTCGCGGAAGATGGAGCGCATCTCCTCTTGCGACTTGAAATAGTACTGATCGTTGCTGAGGCCGAAGCGATGGCCGCGCCCGTAGCCGATGGGTGTTGACTTGAACTCCCCTTCCTTGATGCAAAGCAATACGTCGTGGGCGTTGGCTTCCTCCTTGTCCAGATAAAAACATTCGTTCGAAGCGAAATATTTCACGTTGTGTTTTCTTGCGAACCGCAGGAGCACTTCATTCACGTGATCTTCTTCCGGAACGCCGTGGCGATTGAGCTCGACGTAGAAATCATCGCCGAACTGTTCATGCCACCACTTGAAAGCTTCCTCCGCCTGTTTCTCACCGACATGCAGAATAAGATGCGGAACTTCGCTGGACAATGCGCCCGTCGTGGCAATAAGATCCTGTTTGTAAAGTTGAACCAGATCTTTGTCGATCCGCGGATAGATGCCATACAGGCCTTCCGTGAATCCCAACGAGCTGAGCCTGGCGAGATTGTGGTAGCCGTTCTTGTTCTTCGCGAGCAACACCTGCGTGTATCGCTTGTCGGGGTTATCCTTGGTAAACTTGAGTTTCTTGCGTTCGTCGGCAAGATAGAATTCACATCCGACGATAGCCTTGATCTCCTGGTGCGTAGCTTCCTTGACAAATTTGAAGGCGCCGTACATGTTGCCCAGATCGGTGATGGCGACAGCGGGCATTCCCAGCGATTTTGCCTTCGCCACCATGTTCTTCACATCGGGTGTCGCCTGCAGCACGGAATATTGCGAGTGGGCGTGAAGGTGCACAAAGGGCTTCCCGGACAGTTCTGCGTGTTCTTCCGTCAGAGAATATCCCGCCTCTTTTTTCTTTTCGCGTTTTGTGAAGTTGGCCGCCTCCAGGTTCGGCTCTTCATAGACGATCGCTTCCGGAGGTGTGTCGTCCAGGGGACTGATTATTTTCCTTTCGATGAGTCCGAAGAAGCAACGCGCTGTTGCTGCAACATCATAGGAGGCATCGTGCGCGTCTCCGAAGTCTTTGCCGAAAAGCTTCTCGTGCAGTTCTACGAGCCTGGGCATTTTCAATCTTCCTCCCAGCCCGCCGGCAAGCTGGCAGAACTCCGTCGATGCGATGCCCGTGTCAACTTTTGTGAGTTTGAGAAAGCTGTCAACGTCGAGTTGCTGACGAATGAGTTCAGCGCCCAGTATGCTGATATCGAATTCAATGTTGTGACCGACGAGGAGGGGTGATTGGGCGAGGTCGGCGATGAAGAGGTGTAATACTTCGCTTAAAGGCTGTCCTTCCTCCTGTGCGCGGCGTGTTGAGATGCCGTGGACCTGTTCCGCTTTGTATGGAATGTCAAATCCATCCGGCTGGATGATGAGATTTTGGCGGGATACGAGTTTACCTTTTGCATCGTGCAGCTGCCAGGCGAGTTGTACCACGCGTGGCCAGTTGTCAAGGTCCGTGATAGGGGCAGTCTTATTGTGCGGAATACCGGTGGTTTCCGTGTCAAAAATCAGGTACATTTAGAAACGAGTGGTTGCAATGCGTAAAGTTAACCGGCGACCCTGTAAGTGCAAGCTGCGCCGAAGGGCCAAATTTGTTTCAAATTGGGAATTTATCCCATATTTTTAGGATAGGATTTCCTAAAATACGCATGCTTGATGTTGTAATGCATTGATTATTAAATACATAGTCAAAAAGGCTTGATTTTTGGATTAAGGGATTGTATAACCGACTTTTATATGAAACCCTTGTACAAAAAACTGATTAACTTTTTGCGGAAAGAATGGTTTCTGCTGGTGATTCTCTCCGTGATTGCTGTAATTATTTTCGTATACGAGCACTTCAATCGTTAAAACACAATTGCAGGCCAACAAATTCTTATTTGGAAAACTTTTAAAATAGAAATCAAACATTGCTTGGTAAAACACTGAGGATTACTTTTGGCGCACCTCAACTCAGTAACATCAACTATGAATTGGTTATCGAATTTTTTCTCCAGCACGATTGGGAGAAAAGTTGTCATGGCCCTCACCGGGCTTTTTCTCATTCTCTTCCTCGTCGTTCACCTTCTCGGAAATCTGCAGTTGCTGAAAGACGATGAGGGCCAGTCTTTCAACATATACGCAGAGTTCATGACGAGCAATCCCCTCATTAAGATCATTTCGGTGGTCAACTATGCGTTTATTCTCATTCACATTATCTGGTCCATCATCATCACTCGCCGTAACCGCGCCGCACGTGGACCAGTAGGTTACGCGTTGAACCGCAACTCGTCGCACTGGACTTCGCGCAACATGGGAATTCTGGGAACGTTTATCTTTATTTTCCTCGTTATCCATCTCCGGAGCTTCTGGTATGAGATGCACTGGGGAGATATTCCCATCGCGAATTACGACGGCGTCGATTACAAGAATTTATATCATGTTGTGGACGTAGCCTACGCCAGCTTGTGGTTTGTGTTGCTGTATGTCACCAGCATGGCGCTTCTCGGCTTCCACCTGTTTCACGGATTTGGCAGCGCTTTCCAGACACTTGGACTTAACCACGTGAAGTACAACCCGCTCATCCGGTTTGTGGGAGTGGCCTTCGCCATTGTGGTGCCGGCGTTATTTGCCCTCATTCCCGTCTACATGTATTTGAACCAGTAACCGACATCAGAAGGCGACTCCGCCGTTGGCGGTTCTCGCTTCGATAAATTTTTCAGACATGAAATTAGAATCAAGAATACCCGAAGGACCACTGGCGGAAAAGTGGTCAAAACACAAGTTTAATCTGAAGTTGGTCAACCCGGCGAACAAAAGAAAATACGAGATCATTGTCATCGGAACGGGGTTGGCAGGCGCTTCTGCCGCCGCATCCCTCGCGGAGCTGGGATATAATGTAAAAACCTTTTGCTTTCAGGATAGTCCGCGTCGCGCTCACAGCATTGCCGCACAAGGTGGTATCAATGCCGCGAAGAACTACCGCAATGACGGAGACAGTGTCTACCGTCTTTTTTACGATACGATCAAGGGTGAAGATTATCGCGCGCGCGAGGGGAATGTGTACCGCCTGGCCGAGGTCAGCGTGGACATCATCGACCAATGCGTTGCACAAGGTGTTCCTTTTGCCCGGGAGTACGGCGGTTTGCTGGACAACCGGTCTTTTGGCGGCGCGCAGGTATCCCGTACGTTTTATGCGCGCGGCCAGACAGGGCAGCAGTTACTCCTCGGCGCTTATAGCGCGCTCAACCGCCAGATAGCAGCCGGGAAGATCACGATGTACAGTCGCACGGAAATGCTGGACCTCGTCGTTGCCGATGGCAAAGTTCGCGGTGTTATTACCCGCAACCTGGTCACGGGCAAGATCGAGGCGCACAGTGGACACGCCGTGCTGCTCTGCAGCGGCGGGTATGGAAACGTCTTCTACCTGTCTACGAACGCCAAAGGCTCTAACGCAACGGCGGCCTGGCGCGCACACAAGAAAGGCGCCTTGTTCGCCAATCCTTGCTTTACACAGATTCACCCGACGTGTATCCCGGTGTCGGGCGAACACCAGTCGAAGCTCACGCTCATGTCCGAGTCCCTTCGCAATGACGGTCGCGTTTGGGTTCCTAAAACACCCCGGCCGGGTTTGAAAGCAAAAGACGCAGTCAATATTCCTGAAGGTGAACGCGATTATTTCCTGGAGCGAAAATATCCTTCCTTCGGAAACCTCGTGCCCCGCGACGTAGCATCCCGCAACGCCAAATACGCGTGCGATGAAGGAAAAGGTGTAGGCTCCGGCCTGGCTGTATTCCTCGACTTTGCCGATGCAATCAAGCGCGATGGGCGGAAGGTGATCGAGGCAAAGTACGGCAACCTGTTCGACATGTATAAGCAGATCACAGGCGATGATCCGTACCAGTATCCCATGATGATCTATCCGGCTGTCCACTACACCATGGGTGGTCTCTGGGTGGACTATAACCTTCAGACTACTGTTCCGGGCTTATACGCGCTGGGCGAAGCTAATTTTTCCGATCACGGGGCAAACCGGCTCGGGGCAAGCGCCCTGATGCAGGGACTTGCAGACGGCTACTTTGTAATTCCTTATACGATCGGAGACTATCTCGCCAACCTTGGATGGAGCGACCGGATCTCCACGGATCATCCCGCTTTCAAGGAAGCGCTGGAAAACGTTCAATCGCGGATTCAAAAACTTCTCTCCATCAAGGGGCACAAGACCGTAGACCAGTTACACCGTGAGCTGGGACTTACAATGTGGGATTATTGCGGCATGTCGCGCACCGAAGAGGGCTTGAAAAAAGCGAAGACGCGCATACAGGAATTGCGAAACGAATTCTGGGAGAATGTCAACATCCTCGGAAGCGCGAACGAGCTGAATCAGGAACTGGAGAAGGCAGCACGCGTTGCCGATTTCCTGGAACTTGGCGAGTTGATGGTAGACGATGCGCTGCACCGCTCGGAATCGTGCGGGGGCCACTTCCGGGAAGAATCACAGACGCCCGACGGCGAAGCGCTGCGAAAGGACGATCAGTTCGCCTACGTCGCGGCGTGGGAGTTCACTGGCGACGGCAAAGCCGAGACGCTTCACAAGGAAGAACTGCAGTTTGAAAATGTCAAGCTGACACAGCGCAGCTATAAATAAGAAAGTTTAATACACGCAGAGATGAAAATTACACTTAAGGTTTGGCGACAAAAAGACCAAAATTCGAAAGGTGAATTCAAGACTTACCAACTGAATGACGTTTCTTCCGATATGTCGTTCCTCGAAATGTTTGATGTCCTCAACCATGATCTGATATTAAAAGGTGAAGACCCCGTGGCGTTCGACCACGACTGCAGGGAAGGCATCTGTGGGGCCTGCAGCATGTATATCAATGGCCGTCCACACGGTCCGTTGCAAACTACTACCTGCCAGCTTCATATGCGCAGCTTCCACGATGGCGAAACGATAACCGTTGAGCCGTGGCGCGCAAAAGCGTTTCCGGTCATCAAAGACCTGGTGGTTAACCGTGATTCTTTCGAGCGCATTCAGCAGGCGGGAGGATATATCTCCGTAAATACCGGTGGTGTTCCCGATGCCAATGAAATTGCAGTTGCCAAGACATTTGCAGACAAGGCATTTGATGCGGCGGCCTGCATCGGATGCGGCGCCTGTGTTGCAGCATGCAAAAACTCGTCGGCAATGCTCTTTGTCAGCGCCAAGGTTTCACAGCTTGCGCTGTTGCCGCAAGGGCAGCCCGAGCGGAAGGCCCGTGTTGAAAACATGGTGAACCAAATGGACGCCGAGGGCTTTGGATCCTGTACCAACACACTCGCCTGCGAAGCGGAGTGTCCGAAGGGGATCAGCGTATCCAACATCGCGCGCATGAACCGCGAGTACTACTCGGCGAAAACGAAGTCAGAGAACATCTGAGTTCCGCATTGACTTTAAGATCTTCATGACCCCGCAAGCGGGATGCCTCGCGTGGGTTGTATACTGATATTCTGTCACCCGGCAGAAGAAAACCGAACTCAGCGCGGGCATGACCCGCGCTTTATGTTGGGAATTGCCTCACCTACATCCTTCCGAATAATTCTCGATTAATTCAATTACCTTTGCCCCTTATTTTAAAAAAACGACATGCAATCATTTGAAACACTGGGATTGACCGGTGAGATCCTTGAAGCGGTAAAAAGACTGGGCTTCGAAACGCCCACGCCGGTTCAGGCAAAGGCAATTCCCGTGTTGCTCAGCGGTAAACAGGACGTCGTCGCCCTGGCCCAAACGGGCACCGGTAAGACGGCCGCATTCGGCTTGCCCCTCATCCAGCTTATCGACGCGGACGAGCATACAACGCAGGCGCTGGTGCTTGCACCTACGCGCGAACTCTGCGTGCAGATCACGAACGATTTCGAAAACTTTTCAAAATCGGTAAAGCGGCTCAACATCGTCGCAGTATACGGTGGCGCCAGTATCATGGATCAGATAAGAAAGATCAAGCGCGGAGCACAGATCATCGTGGCGACACCCGGACGTCTGATGGATCTGCTTGACCGGCGCGTGGTCAACCTCGAAGACATCCAGTATCTCGTACTCGATGAAGCCGATGAGATGCTCAACATGGGTTTCAAAGAGGATATCGATCACATCCTGTCGCAGACATCCTCAGACAAGAACGTGTGGTTGTTCTCGGCCACGATGCCTGCCGAAGTGCGCAGGATCGCCAATACCTATATGAGCAACCCCGCCGAGCTAACAGTAGGCGAAAAGAACCAGGGAAACCAGAATATCGCGCACCAGTATATGGTCGTCGATGACCGCGACCGTTACCTGGCGTTGAAGAGGATTGTCGATTTCAACCTGGATATTTTCGGCGTCATTTTCTGCAGGACCAAACTGGACACCCAACGTGTGGCGGAACATCTTATCAAAGATGGCTATAATGCCGACTCTCTGCACGGCGACCTCACACAACAACAGCGCGACCGCGTGATGCGCAATTTCAAGAGCAAAGCATTGCAATTGCTGGTCGCTACTGACGTGGCCGCCCGCGGCATCGACGTCAACAACATCACACATGTGATTCACATGAACATGCCGGACGAAATCGAGTTCTATACGCACCGAAGCGGACGGACTGCCCGCGCGGGTAAGACCGGTGTTTCGATCGCCCTTATCGCCCGCAAGGAACTCCATAAGATCCGTCAGATCGAAAAGATGATCAAGGTGAGTTTCGAAAGGGTTCTCGTTCCCACGGGAGAGGAGGTTTGCGAAAAGCGGGTATTGAATATCGTCCGCCGTTTGCGGGAAGTTCACCTGGCGGAGAATGAGATCAGCCACTTCCTTCCCGCCGTCTATGATGAATTACAAAATCTCAGCAAAGAAGATATAATCAAGAGGTTCACAGCGCTCGAGTTCAATCACTTTCTCGATTACTATCGCGGCGCGCCGGATCTCAACAAATCCGACAAAGGCGATCGCGCCGAAAGAGCGCACAACGACCACGTGGTAGCGGGTGACCGGTTATTCATCAATCTCGGCAAGATGGACGGACTCGATGCGGGAAAACTGCTGGCCATGATATGCGACAGGAGCAACATCACACGTGAGAAGATCGGACGTATCGAGTTGAAGGGGGCATATTCATTCTTTGAAGTCGACAGCGATTATACTCGTGTCGTGCGTGACCACCTTCACGGCTTCGAATTCAAGGGCCGAATGGTGCGCATTGAAGTAACGGATGGCGCATCCAAGCCAGCACGAAAATCGTCGGCAAAAAGTTACGGCGGGGGCAAACACCGCGATCGCGAGAGAAAGAAATCAAAAAGGTGGTAAACCCGCAATGATGGCCGTTACTCGGCTGCCATTTGGAAGAGTGGCTTTTTCTCGGGAACGGAATCGCGCTCAAGGTCCTCGAGGTTGTCGTGATTTCGATCGATGAACCGGTTAAACCTTCTAACTACATCGTCATATTCCTGGCGGTAATTCATCACGCGCTGGTCTGCCGCACGTATGGACTCAACCAGCTTCTGAATAGTAGTGTTATAGGAAAACTGCGGTTGCGATTCAGCAAGAGAGGTCAGCTCTGTGACGAGCGAATTTGACGCAAAATCATACTCGCTGACAAGTTCAGCATTCGATATGGATTGCTGATCATAGCGCAGGCCCGGCAGATCATCCAGGCGCTCCTGTACACTTTCGAGGTCTCCCCGGTTTTCCGGATCGGTCACCTGAAGTTCATGAAGCAGGTGGTGCATAGCCCTGATCTTTCGGTTATCGTCGTGAATCATCGTATTCCAGACCTGTAACATGGTGTCCTGCAGGGCCAGATACGTTTCTGTCAGCGAATCAGCTTTCGTGAAGTTTGTGTGGTCTTCGCTTCCCTTTTCGCAGCCCGTAATCAAAACCAGCGTCCAGACTGCCGTAAGCCCGAAAAGAGAGATCTTTGATTTCATCCCCTGAAACGTTATATCAACAATATTCTTATTAGTCTTTATATTCATTGGGGGAGGGTGGTAACACGTCAGAGCGGCTTAAATTGCTCAAAAGCTTCCGCACAATCATTACAATAGTGAATCGAACGGCAAAGCGTGGGGCCGAAGGTGTTTTTGAGAACTGTATTGGTTTTGCCGCAACGCGGGCATTCCGCGTGCTCCAGTACATCGAGATCTGCGAAAAGCTGCCGCGGCGGCGGTGGTGCCAGTCCGAATTTTTTCAGCGCTTCTTTGCCCGCAGCCGAGATCATGTCTGAGTTCCAGGGCTTTTTGTAGGAGACATTCACGGTAACATTCCGGAAGCCCTTCTTTGCCAATACTTCGCGAACATCGTTCCGCATCATCTCCAGGGCCGGACATCCCACGAATGTCGGTGTCATTTCAATGATGATCTCGTCATTTGTTACGATGGCATCAGTTATTACGCCGAGGTCGACCAGCGATAGTACGGGAATTTCAGGATCCCTTACCTCCGCAAGCCATGAAAAGATCTGATCTCTGTTGATAGCGGTCATCTCCTGGTTATTTGTAAATAACATCAAACGAGCCGGAAATGATCTGGTTAAGGTGATGTTTTAGGTGCTTGATATAATCAGCGGCAAGCCATTCCAGCGTGTGCAGGCTCCCCGTATCGCACTGCTTCTGGTAATTCGCAGGCGGCATGTTTGTAAGCACGGCACAGATCCGCAGGTTTATCAGCCTCCAAAGGTCGACAAGGTCCTGCTTGTGCATAGACTGGTAGCCGTTACTCGCAACCCAGAAGTCCTGCTGGTAAACGATGAACGGAGGAGTGGCTTCATATTGACCGCAGATGAAACGCCGAAGGTTATTCTCCGCTGAATCGATGAGGTGTCCCAGGACTTCCTTCTTGCTCCACTTGTGGGGTAAAGGCTTCGCGGAAAACTCAAAATCCGGAATTGCGCCGATTTTGTTTTCATAATCAGCAACGATCTGGCGAAGTTCGCGGACGACGTCTTTCATAAGCACTGAGTTGGATGATTGTTTACCATTCCGCCTGAGGGTCAATCCTGAATACTTCTGACATTTCATCAAGGAGCGGCTGAAGGTGCTCGCTATGTCTGCCGGAGCGACCACCGTTTACAGGCGTGACGTTTTTCCATTCCGGCAGGATCAATTTTGTATGTGCCAGGATTTCTTCAACCTTCAACTTCCAGCGTTGCTCTGCTATCTTTTCTCCGTCGAATATATTTTCGTCCTGGAGGACTTTTTCAAATGGCGACTCCTCAAAAATCCCCAACGCGTAGGGCAGGGAGTAATCGAGGGATGACTGAAGACGGCTGATACTTTCGGGTGTCGCGGATCCCAGTTGCCGGATCCAGGTATTTGCGTGGAGTGTGTGATACTTAAGTTCACCGCGGATTTTGACGGCCAGTTCGGCCAGGGGCTGGTGTGAGGAGTTGGTGAGCATGTCAAAACGGATCGCTAGCGCAGTATCATAGAGAAAATGCCGTATGAGACTGAAATCATACTCCCCATTTGGCAGTTCTGTGAAGATGCAATTGTGGAATTTCGATGCGGGCCGCATAAATGCTAACCTGTCAGGGTCTCCTTCGCCGAGTTGCTCCAGTAGCTGATAAAGTGCAAGACTTTGTCCGATCTTGTCCTGGGCCATCGACGAAAATGCGATATCCTCCTCCAGCAATGGCCCCATGCCTGTCCATTCTGAATTGCGATGTCCCAGGATCAGCTGGTCATCAGCGATCTTGTACAGTAGTTCCTTGCAGGCTGGCGCATTCATACCGTGTGTATACGTCAATAGACAAATTAAGTTTGAGGTCCTGACCGCATGCGGTCGAGCAGAGACTTGAGTCTGTCGCCACCTTTGTAATCGGCAGCATCGCGGAATTTTTTCTCCGGAAGTGTTAGCCACAAGTCGCGTTCTTCTTCTGTAGTAAAGCGAATGTCGCGGGTCCGCAAGGCCCAGACGTTTAGCACCGGTTTTCCGCCGAATCGCTCGCGCGCGCGAACCATCGCCTGGTAGGGACTACCTGCCGAGACTGTTCCCGCGTGCACGTGTTGTTTTCCACGGCGTGCAAGATGAAATATTTCGTACGACTCTTCCCCGTCATCTTCCTGTGCGGCATCCGGTAACAGGTCATAGGCGTTGCCGGCGCCTTCCGCAAGCGGCGACACAAAAACATTTCGGGTTTCAGCCACATAAAGAGACGCGCAAGTGAATCTTCGCGTGAAAGTTTCCTTGGCCAGTATAAACGCCATTTCAAGATTCGGGGCGTGCACAACGCCTTCATGCTGAAACGGTTTGCCATCCTTGGGTTGCACGAAGACCTCGTAGGTTCCAAACTGATCGAGTGCAGCTTTTGGAACAACGAGGCCCGGTTGGCCCATTTTTGGTAGCCGGTTTACTCTCGGATCAAGTGAATTCACGCGGGTGCCCGTTAGTTGATTGTGCTTCAAGTTAATGTGAATGCAACCGTTTGAGAAGCATTTTTTTCCATATTTTTCCCCGTAAACGCTAAACAAAAGAATTGCGGATATCGTTGTGTTTATTCCGCATACGAATAGATTGCAGTATATTTTCTTTCACTCAATAAATTTCGCCTGTGAGATACATCGAGTTATTGTTAGCACTGGATCTTTTGGCCCGGTATTATCCGAAGTACCACAGTCATGAGCTGTTGGTGCTGGCCGATGATATCTGGAAGTGGATTAATAATGAGCTACCGGAGGACAGCAGTGCGCTGGTGTATTTGAAGAGGTATTTCAACTCACCCAGCGAGGCATTTCGCGCGCTTTGGAAGGAGATCCAGATGCTAAGTGGGCCGTGGTTGAACTTGAACTGATTATGCCAGCGGCGTGACGTAGGCGGTATCGCGGTTTCGCAGGGCGTCGCGTACCCATCGGCCGCGTTCTTCGGCTATTCTTCTCACCTCCAGCCGTTCTTTGTTGCAGGGGCCGTCGCCGTTGATCACCCTTTTGAATTCTTCCCAGTCGGGTTCAGTGTATGCCCAGCGCCCGGTTTGCGGATCTTTTCGGAGATTGGGATCTGGAATTGTGAACCCGAGTTCCCATACTTTCGGCACATACATGTCGAGGAACTGGTTCCTCATATCATCATTGGTGGCCATCTTGACTTTCCACTTCATCAGCGTTTCCGTGTGAGCCGATATTTTGTCGGATGGTCCAAAAAAGTGCATCATGGGGGGCCACCACCGGTTGATGGCTTCCTGGAACATTGCTCGTTGCCTCTCCGTACCGGAAGCGAGGTAGATGACGCAATGGTGTCCGAACTTGAGGTGGAACGACTCTTCGGCGCAGATTCGCTCGAGCGCGCGGCAGTAGGGGCCATAGCTTCCTTTCGCGTTCGCAAGCTGGTTTACAATCGCGCCCGCGTCAACGAGCCAGGAGATAAAGCATGAGTCGGCCCAGGTAAAAGCCGGGTAATTAAAGATGTTCGAGTATTTTGATTTGCCGGAGATAAGATCCTGGATCATCTCTTCGCGGGTCTTTCCCAGCGTCTCAGCGGCGCTGTAAAGCAGTTGGCCGTGACCCACTTCGTCCTGAACTTTCGCCATGAGCGCTAGTTTGCGTCGGAAGCCTGGCGCCCGGGTAATCCAGGTTCCCTCGGGAAGAGCGCCAATAATCTCGCTGTGGGCGTGCTGCTCGATCATACGGATCAGCTGCTTCCGATAGAGGTCGGGCATCCAGTCTGAAGGTTCAATTTTTTCTCCCCGCTCAATACGCGCTTCAAAGGCAGCCAGCTTTTCAGGATCTTCAGCGACGCCTTCCTGCTTTATTCCTTCAAACGTGTATCCTCCACCGTACATAGAATTGGAACACCCTTACTTCGGATTTTGTTTCAACCCGTTCACCAGCATATCGGACAACTGCACACCAACCTCGACGGGATCAATCAGGCCCGCGGGGTCATACCACATGGGCATCCAGTTCAGAGAAGAGAACAGCGTCATGACCGCCAGTTTTTTGTCAATGGTCTTTTTGAATTCTCCCGACCGGGTACCCTGCTCGATAATACTCTTGAATCGATTGATATAGTTAATACGCAAGAGCAAAAAGTCACGGAGATAAGGCTGGCTCAGATGGCGGTGTTCATTCATAAATACAGCGGAAGCCGTCAGATCTTTCGCCATCACCTGAATGTGGCCGATGATTCCCTGTCGCAGCTTTTCACTTGCGGGCAGCGTTTGTTTTTCAACTTCTTCAAGCGACTTGCGGAACTCCGCCGCCATGTCGAAACACAGGCTCCGCAGGATCTCTTCCTTCGACTTGATATGGGAGTACAAACTTGCGGCTTCGATTCCGAGAAGCTGAGCCAGATCGCGCATCGATGCCGCGGCATAACCCTTTTCCTTGAAAAGCTCCGCGGCTTTTCGTATCACCTGTTCTTTCCTCGATAAGTTTGCAATGCCTTCCATAACAGCTATAAATATAAAAAATTATCGCATAACATCGCCCTTTATATCTCTTCCAGTACCTTTATATCCGCCCTATGAGTTTTATTTCCATACACCAGTATTTCAACAAGCTTCAGGTCGTGTTTTTCGCCCTGCTCATCGCACCGCTACTGGCATTTATTGTTTTGTACTTTCAGCCCGAGCGAGACCCTCCGGACTCGCCTGTGTTGCAGTATGTTCTTATAGGCGCAGCGTTACTCGACGGGTTTCTGGCGGTAATAATGTTCGATAAAAAAATTAAATCAGCGCGAAAAGCACAAGGCCTCGGAGCAAAACTTGAAAAATATTTCAGTATAACAATCGTTCGTTACTCGTTTCTTTCGTCTTCCGGATTGATCCTCGCGGTCGGTTTTTTTCTCAGCCACAACAATGTGTTTACCATATTTTACCTCGCAGGTCTGCTGTTCTCTTTGTTGCTCTGGCCGACCGGGCCGCGGGTATCGGACGAATTGATGCTCCGGGGCGATGAGCGCGAGATGGTGTACTTCAAGAAAGATGTTCTCTAAAAGCAGCACCCCGGCGCTGCAGAATGCGCACCGGGGTGTTGTTGTTCTTCTTGGATTCGGATTCAATGCCGACCGTTGTTACCCGGACAGCCAGGACGTGGAGAACAGGGTTCTTTAGAAGATCAAGCCAAAGCTCACGGCATTTAGCTTGGGGCCCTTGTCTTTCGCGAAGAGCTCGTTCATATCGTAGTTGATGAAGAGATCGGTAGATCTCACGCCGATTTGCACGCGGAAGCCATAGCGCAGATTGTTGAGGTAAAAATTATCGCGGTCCTTGTCCTTCTCGCGGTGTCCGTCCTCCTTGTAGACGAGTTTGGTCTTGCTGGAGATGCGGTAGCCAACATACGGGCCCACCCCGAACCGGAACCCGCCGCCATGGTTATCCCAGATCCGCGGCTTGCGGCTGTGCTCGCCGAAATCCAGTACCGGCACCAGCGAAACGTTGATGAAGGTGGCGCTCAGCTTGCTTTTGATATATTCAACGTCGCGGCTATCCGCAAGAAAGTGTACACCCAACTCGTCCTTTTGAATGAGAGTATTGTCTTCCTGGAACTTGAAACTGTACCAGCTCACGCCAAGTCCCCATTCAACGAAAAAGTTTTGTCCCAGCTTCGTTCGCTGCACGGAGTTCCCGGCGATGTACCATGATCCCCAGGGGCGAACCGAATACAGTTCTCCGCCCGAGGGAAACTGATCATCCAGCAGATAGTTGTTCGTGCCAAGGTCAATATTGTACGACTGCCACGTCTGGCCCACACGCCCGCGCCGGCTTCGGGTCCACTTTGCAATGTCATCATCATCCTCTTTCGAGTATTCCGTGTACTCGTCGTCTTCACGCCATTCCGCGGCTTCCCTATTTTCGTCGGTGCTGTCCTTGTCGGATACGACCGCGGGTGAATGTTCCGCTATCCGGCTGGAGTCATTGCTTTCGAGTCTGTCGAATATGTCCATGAACAGCTGTTGAAAATTGTAGTGCCGAAGCACATCTATATCTTTCCGGTCGCGGATGGTGAAAATAATTTTACTGGATTCGCCGAGCGGCACGATAACCGTGTCACCGGGCTGCTGTTCCTGCGCAAAGCCGGACAGCGAAGTGATCAGTAATAAAACAAAAGTCAGACGCATAGCTTAGTCGTTTTGGGTGTGTTTGTCATTCTTGAAATTCATTGCGAGAATTTCATTTTTCTTCTGCCGGAGTTCGCCCAGGAAATCCCGATTGTGTTTGAGATCATAGGCTTTATCCAGCAGCTTTTTTAACCCAGATGTTTCTTCGCTCGTGGGGGTTGCTTCGGCGTCTGTATTTTTTGCAAGATATTTTTCGTTTACCTCTTCGGTGGTGAAGATGATCGTCACGTTTTGCGGTGACTCATTGTTGTTGATGGTGTCAGCGGTTTTCTCTTCAAGTATGGCCACAGCATTATCCGCAAGGACATGAAGGGGAGTAGTCTCCGCAGTTTCTTCGACGGCCTCCGCGATCTTCGGTTCGTGGACGGAAGGATTCACCTGAGGTTCTTTCGGAACCCGCATACGCGGCTTCGTGGCCTGCGTGCGCGAAGGAGTCTCGTCCGGAATCACAACGGAACGATCGCGCTTCTCCTGCGCGATCGGTTGTTGATCGATCGCTGTATCACGCTTGGTTGGTGTGCTCGTCTCAGCCTGTTGTTCGGGTGTCTTGCTTTTGGCGATCAGGGACGCCGGATCGGGGGTCGGGGGATAAAGGAGGATGCCTGCCGTGGCGAGTAGCGCAACGGCGGCAGCCGCGCGCATCCAGATGATACCGCGGCGTTTTTTCTCCAGGTTGTCTGCAACTTTGCTCCACGCCTTCGGTGAAACAGGCTTCTGGTAGCCGTGCAGTTTTTCGTGAAAGAATTTATCAGGTTGTTGATTCATCGCCGTTTGATTTTTTTTGCTCATCCCATCCGGTTTGGGCCAATTGTTTTTGCAAGTAGACCCGCGCCCTGCTCAGTTGTGACTTCGAGGTATTTTCGCTGATGCCCAGTTCTTCCGCGATTTCGCGATGGGAATATCCGTCGATCGCATACATATTGAACACCACACGGTAGCCAGGGGGTAATTGCTCGATCATTTTCAGGAGGTCTTCCGCTTCCAGGTGGTCGCTCAACTGGTCGTAATCCGGTTCGCGATCCGCCCGCTCAAGATCTGTTTCGATCATCATCGTGCGACTGCGGCGCAGAGCCGTCAGCGCCTCGTTCACGGTGATGCGGCGAATCCACCCTTCAAAGCTGCCTTCGCCTTTGAATTGGCTGATGCGGTCAAAGACCTTTGTGAAAGCCATAACCAGCACATCCTCCGCCTGCATCGTATTTTTTATATAGCGCAGGCAGACGCCGTACATGCGTGAGGAGTACAGGTCAAACAGCCGCTGCTGGGCATGGTGGCTGCCACGCCTGCATCCGTTGATCAGTTCTTCTTCCTGAGCGCGGTAAATTGTTAAGGCCATTTTTGGTTTCACAGCTAAGATGCGGAAATGAACCGGGAGGTTGCGCGACGTACAAAAAAAAATTGACACCACCCGGGTCAATACCCAGGCGATGCCAGATCGTAAACCGATGCTTTTCGGGCTAGAAGAGCACAGAAATGAAGTACAGGAGAATGAAAAGTAAAAAGATGATCATGGCTAAAGGGGTTCAGGGCATTTAAATGCTAGACGAAAGAGACCGCGATAAGTTACAAACCGGCATTTTTAATTTTTTTTAGTCGTGGCGGACTATCCGGGGTTCTCCGCGCACATCGATGTCGCTGGCGAGTCCTTCCTCCATTTCAAGTGTACCGGTGACGTGTACCTTGGCATTGGAAGCGGTTGAGGCCTCGACAAAAGCATCCCCGGCCTCCAGATCATAAGCTTTGAGACGAGAGGCAAACTCCAACCGGGCATTCATGTTTTCCGCGTGGCCTGAAAGGTCGGCGACTGAACTGCCCGCCAGCCGCACCGTCAGATTTTGCACGTTGACATCGGCACGGACTTCCACCGGTCCGCGAACGTCCAGGTCGAGGTCCTCACCGGAAAAATCGTCAAAATTGATAGTTCCGGCGCCCATCGCTTTCAGCCTCTCCAGGTAAGGCATGGTGATGACAATGTAAACTTCCTTCAGCGACAGGTGCCTGACATCCCAGTCCTTATAATCATTGTTATCGTTGTCGCCATGGAAGGCTATTTGAAGCGTTTCACCTGTACGGCGGATCGTGTAGCGTTTGCGCGCTTCTTCCGGGCCGTTCAGATCCACGGAATATTCGTGACCCTGAATTATGCGAACGTCGAATTTCCCCGTGATTTCCACTTCGTCGAAATCCCGAAGGTTGCTTATGTTTTGCACCTCCCGGTCGTCGCAGTCCAGGCACTGCAGCCCGTCGCGTGTGATGCGCCAGGTGTTGCCATCGGTGATATCATAACGGGAGATCAGCCTTTGCATGCCGCTTTTCAGCCGGAAAGGAAAATCGTAAGGAACATAAAGAATCATGTCGAGGTGCTGGCCGCGGAAGATCGCGTCCTCTTTGAACCGTATGTTCTCATCGAACGTAAAGACCGAATCCGTAAGCGTGACGTTGTATTCGACCATTTTGGCATTCTTGATCGCATTCGCCCGGCTGCTGCCATGGGATTCGAACGACTGCACCAGGCGGAAACCAGGACCGTCGTGACCGCGGAGAGTGAGCTGCGTTCCGTGAAAATCGCTGAAGCTTTCGTTCAGCTGAAGTACAGCCATCCCTCCTGTAACTGAGTACGTATTCTCCACAGTGTATGCCCCTTCGTCATGAAAGGCGTAAATGATGCGCGGGATACCGACCGCCAGCATCGCGACGCTCACAATAAAGATCGCGAACAACGTCCATCCCGCGGCCGCCCTGAAGACAAGCTTTCTGGCAATCGCGGAGGCGCCGAGTAGCATGAGGAAGATCGCAGGAATCAACGCGGCGACTACCGCTGCAATGGCGATCCATCCCGGGAAGGCACGGGTGAATACTTCAATGGGAAGGTCCATGTCATGAAAGTCGGAAAACCACGGCGCTGCAAATGCTCCGCCCGCAAACAGGCCAAACAAAACGCCGGCGGTTACCACGATGCCGAAGATCAGTGAAACTCCAACGAGGATGATCAGTATGCCGACGATAACACGGATAACTGCACCCAGAGGCTCAATGACATTTCCCAAAGCCGTGAACAACATACCCAGGAGACGGAAAGGAAATAACAGGATTTTTGTCAAAGTGTTTTCAGCTTCACCCTCCCTGATATTGAAATTCTTCTTGATGCTGGATTCAATATTAGAGAGGGTAACCGGCTCCCCCTGCATCTGCATTTTTTCCGTGATGGTGTGGGCCTCGGGAAGGCTTATCCAGAGGATGATGTATATGAAAAATCCAAGAAAGCCGGCGAACACGAGCAAAATGAACAGGACCCGAACAAGGACCAGGTCGATGCCGAAATAACCCGCCACTCCACCTGACACGCCACCGATGATCTTCGTGTCGGGATCGCGAAACATTTTCTTCCCGACCGGTTCGTCAAGCGTATAGGACCCCGGCACTATGATCCACATGATGATATATACCGGCACGATAAATCCGCCCGCAAAGATGAGTCCGGCAAACAGAAGTCGGAACCACAGCGGATCAAAATTGAAGTAATTGCCGAGGCCGGCGCAGACGCCTCCGAGGATCTTGCGCTTCTGATCACGATAGAGGGCCTTCGGAGGTGTATAGGTTTTTTGATCAAAGGTTTCCTCACCCCCTGTCGCATTCTTTTCTTCGGACGTTTTTTCCGGTTCTCCCTCTTCAACCGCCTTGAAGTCGTTGACACTTCCCATAGTTGCAATGAGGGAGTTGACATCCTCAGCGGTGATCACCTGTTTTTCCTCGTTGAGCTTCGAGAGAAATATTTCTGCAATGCGACTCTCGATATCGGCCAGGATCTCGCTGCTGTCTTCGAAAGTGGAAAAGTACCGGTTGATGGAATCAAGGTACTTCTTCAGGGTATCGAATCCGTCCTCTTCGATGTGAAAGATTATTCCGCTGATGTTGATACTGATATTCTTTTTCATATCCAGGTGACTCTAAGCTTTGGCGTTCGATTTTAGCGTGATCATTTGAGTGGAATGAGTGAGATCATCCCATGTTTCGGTGAGCTTCTCCAGGAACTTGCTTCCTTTGTCGGTCAGCTTGTAATACTTCCGCGGAGGTCCGGATTTGGATTCAATCCACTTGTATTCCAAAAGTCCGGCGTTCTTCAGGCGTGTGAGCAAAGGGTAAAGTGTTCCCTCTACGACAATCATCTTGGCGGCCGTCAGCTCATCCAGCATGTCGGAAGCATACACCTCCCCCCGCGAAATTATGTGCAGGATGCAGTACTCTAAAATACCCTTTCTCATTTGTACCTGCGTGTTTTCAACATTCATACTTCACCCATTTAGGTCGTTCTAATCACTCTAACGCCAAAAATGGTACTATGTATTACAAAGTACTAGGTGGAAACAAAATGATTATTGTAAGTACTTGATATTCAGAGGAAAAGAATTTCTACTTTGACAAACTCCTGTCCCGGGGCTCGTTCACTTTCCTCGTTTTTCGTTCACATCTGAACAGGGTTGTGTTCAATGCTGAACTGTATTTCCCGCACTGCTTCTCCGTAGTCAAACCTGGTAACGTCCGTCTTGTAAAGGTTGAATACGGCTTCGAATGTTTCGCGATCATAATAACGGCGATAGTCGTATTCAGACTCGCTGCGGTTTACTATATCAAAAGACATTTGCCGATCTTTCAGGAATCGGACGATCTGATCGGTGTCCTCCAGTCTCATGATCGTTACCGGAATATTCCTCCGCTCGTAGTATTGAAGGAAGCAATACTGTGGTTTCAGGTGCTGATCTTTCAGCCAGTTGGGAATTACCTCAAGCGTTTTCACAAATCGGCTAAACGTAAAGTCTTGCTGAAGGACACCAAAAAGGTAATCCTGGTATTGGAACGGCTCCTGCGCAAATTCAAAGAACGTCCGGTAAACCGACACGATTCTTTCAAACGGGTTTCGAACAACGGTGAAGAGCTCCGGAACATCGCCCTGCGTCAATCGGGTTTCCAGGTAATAGTCGGTAAGGAAATTGATCTGTTCGGATGTAAGAATCTTTCCGCGCAAATGAGGGACCTTTGCGAGCAGTAGCGCTTTCGAGAGCGAAGTGCTGGCAGCTCGCGGCATCCGCACGTAAGCGAGGTTGCCATCCCGCGTGCGCAGGTGCCCGCCTTCGATTTGCAAGCTGCGCTTCACAAAGGCTCCTTCCGCTATAACCCGCCCGATATAGGGGTTTTTCATCAGGGCTTTTTGCAGCTTCTTCTGCGGAACCGGCCGTTCATTTCCCAGGAGGATTGCAAGCGCCTTGCTTCGCTTTCCGGAGACGTCAACTCCGCTGTAGCGAAAGTTGCCAGTTCGCACGATGAGGATGATCAGTTTGAAGATTGCGTACACGCTTGTTGTGAAATGTTTTCTCAATATAAAAATTCGCCGACAACCGCCTACTTTATTGAGCGCGGCGGTATTAATGGAAATGAGCTTCCGTATATTTGCACTCTAACCTGAGGGGCCTGATCCTGGAAATGAAACATCTTGTTTCAACATTTGCACTCGTTCTTTGTGTGTTCTTCGCCAGCGGGCAAAATGGAAATGAATGGATTCACTACTCCCAGCCTTATCTGAAGATCCCGGTCGGCCAGGACGGCCTTTACCGCGTTTCACATGAAGAAATTCAGCAGGCCGGATTTCCTGTCAGCGGAGATCCGAAGACATTCCGGTTGTATCACCGCGGAGTCGAACAGGCGATCATTGTAGCAGGTGAAAGCGACGGCATCTTCGAATCCGGCGACTACATTGAATTTCTCGGGAAGAAGAATGACGGGACGCTTGATGCCACGCTATACGATGTTCCCGAATACCAGCCACACCGTTACTATAACCTTTACAGTGACACCACCGCGTATTTCCTGACGTACGGTCCCGGCAACGGAAAGCGAATCCAGGAGTATGAGGGGTCGCCGGCAAGCCTGTCGCCGGAGAGCTATCACCTGGCGGAGCGTCTGCTTGTGCTTACGAATAACTATTCTCCTGGCATCGACTATGGCAATGTGCAAAAGACTGTCTTCGACGCAGGAGAGGGTTGGACTGGTATTCAGGTTTCGCAGGGTCAGGAAGCGTCGTATACGCTCGATGGAATAACGCAAATATCAGCATCGGCCCGACCGGTTCTGGAAGTGCTTCTGACCGGCCGTGGCCCGATGTTTCACAGTGTGGATCTCTATGCCGGGTCGCGGTTCCTGCAAACGGTCGAGTTTCCCGGGTACGAATCGCACCGGCACACACAGGAGATTGAATGGTCGGACATTGATGACGATGGTAAACTGATTGTAAAACTGCGCGTGCCGGGAGCGACTGGTCCTGACCGGGTAAGCGTGGGTTATATCCGTTTGTTATTTCCTCAGCAGGTGGCCATGACAGGCGTTACACAAAAAACATTTCTTTTTGATCCAAAGCCATCTGACGCCCGTTACCTGCGAATTCAGGATCCACCGGTGGCATTGAGAGTGTTTGATATCACGAATCCGGCTGAAGCGCTTGAGGTCATCGGAGCACAGACCTCGTCGCTGGATATAGTTCTTCCTCCGGATTCCGAAACCCGCAAAGTTTATGCGACCACCGGTGCGATGTCGCCCGGCCGAATGAAGCGCGTTGTATTCCGGCAGATCGATCCCGGCGTGGCTGATTACGTCATCATCACCCACCCTTTGCTCCGAAAGCCCGCGGCGGGATACACCGATCCGGTAAAAGCGATCGCTGAATACAGGTCGCTGCCGGAAGGGGGTGCGTTTGATACACTTGTCGTCAACATAGATCAGCTGTTCGACCAGTTCAATTACGGAGAGCAATCGCCGCGCGCCGTTTTTCAGTTTATGAAATTTCTCGCATCGGCAAAGTTGCCTCAATATCTCTTCCTCGTCGGGAAAGGTCTGAATATCGATTATCGGTATTATCGCTCTCCTCAGTCCTTCCCTTTCTATCGGGAGCTCGTTCCTACCGCGGGGTTTCCGGCTTCTGACATGGCTTTTACTGCCGGGCTGGGAGGCACGCCTGGTGTCCCCGGAGTTGCAACGGGTCGGCTAGCTGCTAATACGCCCGCGGAGGTCGCCGCCTATTTCAATAAAGTCAAGGAGCGCGACGCGCTTCCCTTTGATAATCTGAATCGGAAAAAGATCCTTCACCTCAGCGGAGGTATCGAGGAAAATGAGCCGGTGTTGTTTCGCCGGATCCTCGCCGATTACCAGGAGGTCGCCGAAGATCTTTATCTCGGGGGAAAGGTGCAGGCGATCGCGAAACGGTCTACCGAAATCAAGCTTATCAATATCGCCGCGGAGTTGAACGCGGGCCTGGGCCTCATTACCTTTTTTGGTCACTCGGCTCCCAACACGCTGGACTTCGACATTGGCCGGGTAACGGACCCCGTCATGGGATATGACAACGCCGGCAAATATCCTTTTCTTCTCATGAATGGGTGCGACGCCGGATCGTTTTTCCACAACACGGCTATTCCGGGAGAGAACTGGACGACCACTGCCAACAAAGGGGCTGTTGGCTTTATCGCGCACAGTTCTTATGGATTGGTGTCCGGCCTGCAGCGATACTCGTCTACGTTTTACAATGTCGCCTTCGGCGATTCGGTGTTCATCAAACAAGGTGTGGGCAAGGTTCAGCAGGAAGTGTGCAGGCGTTATCTGGAAAATTTCGGGACATCCGCGCTGGGCATTTCACAGGTACAGCAGATGGTGTTGCTCGGCGACCCTGCTGTGCAGATCTTCGGCGCGCACAAACCAGACTACGCTCCCGCCGAAGAAGGCTTATATGTTTCTTCCTTTAACGGCGAGCCGATCACAGCCTTGACGGAGTCTTTCCGCCTGCAAGTACCCATTCGCAATTTTGGAATGGCACGGCCGGAGAGCATGAGGATTAATGTGAAACGGGAATTCAACGGTGGCGAGGTAATCGAATATGACACCATTGTGCCCACGGTGCTATATGCGGATACAATTTCCATTCTTATCCGGAATGCTGACACAAATGGCTATGGTATCAATCGGTTCACGGTTCATGTTGATGCCGACGACATCATCAGGGAGTTGAACGAAGAGAACAATATCGTTTCACTTGAATATTTCATACCTCAGAATACCACGAAAAACCTCTTCCCTTATGACTACAGCATTGTACGCGACCGGAATGTGCAGTTGTCGTTCCAGTATACAGATGTGCTTTCAGGTCCGCGCGACTACGAATTGCAACTCGATACCACGGACACATTCGACAGCGAATTCAGGAAAGAATTTGTAGTCCATTCTTCCGTTCTGGGCCGCCAGCCAGTCACATTACTGGACGAGGATTCGGTGGCTTACTACTGGCGCGTCAGGATCCGGGAGCCACTGGAGAATGAAAGCAAAGACTGGTCGCTGAGCACCTTTACATTCATTGATGAAGGGCCCGAGGGATGGGCACAGATTCATTTTCCCCAGTACGATCGGAACGGCAGCACGGGCCTGGTAAAGGATCCGCAACTACGAAGATTAAAATACAGGGAAACGGTGAGCGATGTCGCTATTCGAACCTTTTCATCGTCGTCCGGCAAACCGCAGGACTCTATCAGTTTCAAGGTAAACGGTGTCGAGTTTAATCTGCTGCAGGAGGGGGGCGCATGTCGGACAAACACGATCAACCTGGTCGCCTTTGACCGCCGTTCGACACAGCCTTACGCCGGGCTTTATTTCAAATGGTACGAGAGCGGGAGGCGTTTATTATGCGGTCGTGAGCCGTATGTGATCAACAACTTCTATCCCTCGGAACTGGTGACCGGACAAGGAGACGACCTTATCCAGTATGTCGACAATATTGCCAGTGGCGACTCAGTTGTGCTGTTCAACATTGGCAATGCTGGCTATGAGCAATGGCCACAGGCGGCACTCGACAAGCTCGGTGAACTCGGCATCAGCGCTGCCCAGGTTGCAGATCTGCAGGATGGAGATCCTGTAGTCATCTTCGCCCGTAAAGGTCTCGCGCCTGGCACGGCACAAATCTTTCACGCTGCTTCGCCCACTGAAGCTGTCCGGGTTGACAAGACGGTTACGGGACGATTTACGTCGGGTGCTATGTCATCCTGGACAATCGGGCCAGCCCTTCGCTGGGACCGCTTTCTTCCACGCGTGCGAGAAGTTGAAGACACCGACAGCTACCGCTTTTCACTGGTCGGTATTTCCCCGGATGGGACGGCTGACACGCTCAAAACGAACATCCACGATGAGCAGGATCTGTCATTTATCAACGCCAGCGCGTATCCGGAGATCAAAGTTGTCTTTGAAAGTGAAGACGATGTCAATTTAACTTCCGTTCAATTGGCTCACTGGCTGGTTTTGTACGAGCCGGTAGCCGAGGGAATGATCATTTACCGCGGTCCCACTATACAACAGGTTGCTTCCGAGGGTGAACAGGTCACGCGGGATTTCGCGTTTATCAACATCAGCGACAGATCATTTCCGGATTCGTTGACCGTGCGCTTTGATCTCGTCAACGAGGTGTCGGGCAGCAGTCCTGCGAATATGAAAATTAAGGGTCCGTCACCTGGCGACACCACGGCCTTTGCAGTTCCTTTCTCAACACTTTCGAAAGGCGGACTTAATAACATAGAAGTATTCGTTAATCCCCGCGTCAGTCCTGAGAAAGTGTATGACAACAACCTGGTGGTATTGAACCAACACCTCAACGTACTGACTGACCAGACGCGTCCGGTAATCGATGTGACCTTTGACGGCAGACGCCTTCAACAGGATGACTACGTGTCGTCGAATCCGGACATCAAGATCCGCCTGTGGGATGAAAATCCATTTCTGCTCAAGAAGGATACAGCGAATGTAAAGATCTTTCTTGCATTTCCCTGTGATGTAGAAGAGTGCGCCTTCACGCGGGTTTACCTGGACAGGTCCGACGTCATGTGGTCGCCTGCTACTGACACGTCCGACTTTATCGTGCGTTTTTCACCCCGGGACCTCCCGGATGGTGCGTATACCCTTCGCGTTGAGGCGGCAGATGCGCGGGGGAATTCCGCCGGCGAGAACCCTTACCAGATCCGTTTTCGCGTTGAAAGAGAAGAGTCTGTCGTGGTTTCGGCTGCATATCCCAATCCATTTGTTTTTGAAACAAATGTTGACGTGACGGTGACCGGTGTGCCGCCCGCTTATCGGTTCACCGTAGTGAGCATCAACGGAAGCGTTATTGCCGAGTTAACGAATTCGAACTCAAGCCTGCACATTGGCAGAAACGTGATACGGTGGAATGGCAGAGGAAGGAACAACGAACGTGTTCCGGAAGGTATGTACTTCTATCGGTTGATGATCCGCGATGCGAAGGGAGAGAGGGAGTACAGCGGTAAACTCGTGCTGCGGAGATAGGTGTAAGTTATAAGTTGTAGTAAGTTACGAGTTATAAGTCGGGTGCGACCCTGAACTTATAACTTATAACTTACTACTTAAAACTTAATGGTGTCCCCCGTCGCCGTGGACATGGCCGTGTGAGATCTCATCTTCGGTCGCGTTTCTCACTTCGACAATTTCGACAGCGAAGTTCAGGGGAACGCCGGCGAGCGGGTGATTGCCGTCCACTGTTACGGACTCGAGTCCGACATCCGTCACGGTTACAACACCGCCTTGATTTGTCTGGAATCGCATGCCTTCCTTCACTTCCTGAGATCCGAATGCTGACCGGGGAACCTGTTGAATGAGGTTTTCATCTTTTTCGCCGTATCCTTTTTCAGGCTCGATCTTCAAATTGAGTTTTTCTCCCTTTGACTTTCCTTCCAGGCCTTCTTCCATACCAGGGATGAGGTTACCGGCGCCATGAAGGTAATTCAGCGGCTCGCGGCCCTCGCTTGAATCAATGACTGTTCCTTCGTCATCGCGCAGAGTATAATGGATAGAGGCCACTTTGTTTTTGGTAATTTGCATAAAACACTGTTTAAAGTTAAAAATGGGGATCGGATCGCAGTCGCCGGTGAACGATGCTGCCGCTATACGTTGATTAGTGGTGCTTGATAGGGCAAAGGTACAAACCCCCATGGAAATTACGACACCAATTTGACTTTTAACGAAGGGCCCTCTTCACTGATGACCTCAACCGTCTGGCCCTTCTGGATATACTCTCCGCGCGTGTAGGCGTCGTACATCTTGCCATCGATCAGGACCTTGCCGCTGGGTCGGAGCACCGTTTCAGCAGTGCCCTTTTTTCCGATCAGCGGCTCGCCGAGTTGAAATGAGACGTATCCTTCTGAGCGGTTTTGAGTGTCGGTAAGAGCAACATGCCGGAAGAAGCGCGTTTCGGGAAGCTTGGATCCCGCCACGAACAGGAGGATCATACCGCCCAATGTGCCGCCTACGGCCGCAGCGAGCGCGTATACGAGGTCGTTCATTGGTACGAACTCGAAGTCGAACGCATCGTTATTGATCATGATCAGAAAAAGTGATCCGACCGTAAGGACGATACCTGACACGCCTGCGACTCCGAATCCCGGGAGGACAAAGATTTCCACTGCGATTAATCCGAGTCCCACGAAAAAGACGATGATCTCCCAGTTTGCAGCCAGTCCGTTGAGGTAATAGGGTACCAGGTAGAAGACGAGCGCCAATAAAGCGGCCAGTCCGGCGAAACCCAGTCCCGGAGTTTGCATCTCAAAATAAATCCCGGCGATGATGATCAGGATGAGGATACTGCTGATGAACGGATTGAGTGCAATGCTGATGATCCGTTCGGTCAGCCCAAGCTCGAATGTCCGGATGGTATAATCTTTCACCTGGTTTCGCGTAAGTATTTCCTGTACCGATTCAACGCGTGCCTCGCAAAACCCGTGCTCCAGCGCCTCCGAAGTTGAAAAGGTAATGATCTGGCCTGCTTCTTTAATGCCGTCAATAACGATGTCTTCGTCTACCATCCCTTCGGCAATCCTCGGGTCACGGCCGTTCTCTTCGGCGGTGGATCGCATGATGGATCGCATATAGGACTGGTATTTGTCGGGCGCTTTTCCTCCTTGTCCATCGACAACCGTTGCAGCGCCGATGCTGGCACCCGGCGCCATATAGATGCTGTCACATGCGATGGATATCAATGCTCCGGCCGAGGCTGCATCACTGTTGATAAAGACCCAGACAGGTTTCTTAAAGTGCATGATTTTATCGACGATCTCTTTTGCATCCGTTAGGATACCCCCATAAGTATCCATCTCGATGATGACAATATCGGTTTGCGTAGCTTCCGCCTCCAGCAAGGCGAGCTCGACATACCGATTCATGCGCGGATCGATGACATCCTTGATCTCCATGACCAGGACTTTTTGTTGCGCCATCGCCGTCAGGCCCGAGAGCAGCAAGACAAACAACACCATCGATTTTTTCATACCTTTCGAATATTTTCCGGAGAACAGAAAATGTCTCTTAAACTGGGCTTCAAAATTGGCAAATACCTTTGAATTTGAGCTTTCCGAAATATTTCAAGGCGTCATCTGGAACACCCTTGCAGCGGGAAATAGTCACAGACTTTTTCTTGAAGTACGGAACCCCGACAAAAGAACAGTTTCCTTTTCAGCATTGAATTTACGAAATAATCAATGGTTATGGAAGGATATTATTTTCGATGAGCCGTGGTGGGTAAGTTTGCGAGCGGCGGAAGAAGATATGCTGTTCCTGACAGTCTACACAGACGCGGCGAATCCGGACAAAAAGAGTCTGGTTGCTTATGACGTTGTTAAAGAACGGATCGCCTGGTGGAAGAACAACTTCGCTATGACTAGCGTGAATCGGCATCACGTGGCGGGTGTTGATTCGCGATTTCCGGAAAAAGATACATATTTGGATCTGTTTACCGGACGGTCCCTCGATCATGTCGATTTTGATTTGGAAGATTTACAAAATTTTCCGGTAATTCGACCGTTTCAGTATGAAGAAGGCACGGCACATTTTGATACCGTTAAGAATTTTTTGAACACCCGACTGGGGATTTTGCCCGTTGCCACCATTGAATATCTTGAATTCGAAGATCTGATCATTATGTCAGTTTTTCTGAACGAAGAAGGTTTGGCTAATTATTTGTATGGATTAAGTGCTGCCGGCGAAGTTTTAATAACAGAAAAGCTGGGAGAAAACCTGAAGGGCGTCGGATTGGATACCTTTTTTATCTTTTCAGGGCACCTCCTGTTTGTGAAGAACAATAACGAGCTGAAAAGCTACAAGATCGTATGATTAAACTATTATTCGTCCTCGCCCTTTCCGTCAACGCAGAAGTTCCCCCGGATTCCATTGGAGTGGAAACCATCAATGGGCAGATGTTTGTCATTCACCGCGTTGAAGAGAAGGAGACGCTGTTTGCGATCAGCCGGCGATACAGGACTACCGTTGACGCGATCCTGCAATACAACGCTTCGGCTGGAAGCGGGCTCGAGATCGGACAAATCCTCAAAGTGCCGTACACGGCTCCGGCAACACGCCCTCAGAACGGGATTGTACACAAAGTGCAGCCTAAGGAAACGCTGTACTCGATTTCCCGCACTTACCAGGTTTCCGTCGACGACATACGAAAGTGGAACAGGCTTGCCGACAACGCCCTTAGCGTAGGGCAGGAGTTGGTCATACGAAAACCGGCGGCGGCGGTTACTCCCGAGAAACCGAGGCCCGTCCTGCATGAACAGCCTCAGCCGATGTCCCGAAACGGAGTACACACCGTTGAGCAAGGGCAGACTTTGTTTTCCATTGCGCGGCAGTATGAAATATCGGTGGATCAGCTTCGTCAATGGAATCAACTGGCAAGCAATGAACTGAAGGTCGGCCAGACGCTCTACGTTGCACAGCCTGAACGCGGCGGAATTTCGCGCACGGATGATTCACGTACGGCCAGTTCACCGCCGCCCGTAGAATCACAGCCCGCGCGGCAGCCAGAGCCGCAGGTGACGGCGAGAACGGAGCAACCGGTTGCCAATCCGCCGGCGCGAACAACCCCTACTGTTCGAAATACTGCGCCCTCTTCTACGGGGCAGTCGGCAGAGTCAATCCGGATTTCCGAGTCATTGAAGACCGGCGACGAGATTATCGAGGGAGGCCTGGCGGAATTGATCGAAGGGACGGAGGGCAACCGAAAATATCTCGCCCTGCACCGGACGGCTCCCATGGGAACCATTCTGAAGGTGAGAAATGAAATGAACAACCGCGAGGTGTTCGTACGTGTGATGGGCAAGCTTCCCGATACGGCAATGACTGACAAACTGCTCATCAAGATTTCGCGGTCAGCATACGATCGCCTGGGAGCAATCGATCCGCGTTTCCGCGTGGAGGTTACTTATTACAAATAAGAACTACAGGCATGAGGTTGTGGAAACCCTCTCTTTCCATTTTAACACTGTTGATTTTTCACGCGACGCTTCAGGGGCAGAACCTGGTGCCGAACGGAAGTTTTGAAGAGTATGTCGTGTGCCCCGGGGGATATACCATGCGCCCCTCCGAATTCAGAGTTCCAGGCTGGAGATCGCTGACCCGTGGTTCTCCCGACTATTTTAATTCCTGTAGTGGGGGTGAGGCCGCGGTGCCGTACAACTGGGCCGGTGTTTCCGATGCGTATGACGGATACGGTTATGTTGGCATCTACACATGGCTCGCGATCAAGGACTACCGCGAATACCTGCATTGCAAACTCACCGAACCTCTCGTCCGCGATTCGACCTATCGTATTGAATTCCGATACAAGCTTTCATCTTATTCCAAGTATGCTGTCGACCGGATCGCATTGTTGCTATCAGATTCGTTGCCGACACTTACAAACGACAAACCGCTTCGGGTCGCGCCGACGGTGTCGTTTGTAAAAGATTCAGCATTGACGCCGGAGACCGGTGCCTGGGAGGTGGCGACCGCTCAATACAAGGCCAGGGGCGGGGAAAGTTTCCTGACGATTGGAAATTTCGCCGACAATATGTCCACGCATTCCTATCACATCCAGTTTCGTCCCGCGCAAGAACCGATGCTCGCCGATGCAGCCTACTATTACATCGACGATGTAAAAGTGCTGGGACAATTTGCCGAATCCGACGAAGCAACGGAACAGCTACCCGTTTTCGCCGGAGGTGATCCGGAATTCAATACTACGTATGTCTTGCAGAATATCCAGTTTGAATTCAACAGCTACGCGCTGATGCCCGACTCCTACTTCGACCTTGAAAACGTGGTAGCGTATCTGAAGGCCCACCCGGAAGTGCAGGTTGATCTTTACGGCCATACAGATGACGTTGGCGGTGCTGACTACAATGAAGCCTTGTCGGCGAGCCGGGCAAACAGCGCGGCGGACTACCTGGTATCAAAGGGTATCCATCGGAACCGGATCACCGCAATCGGCTATGGCGAGAGCAAGCCCCTGATCGATGGTGTGACAGAGAAGGCCCGAGAGGTGAACAGGAGGGTGGAGGTAAAGTTTCATTAGGAAAGCCTATATTATGGTTGGTATTGAATGACCTTGCGAGTGATCGACTTTGGAAACGCCACTATCCATTCTTCGGAAATACTGGGGTCACCAGGACTTCAGGCCTTTGCAGCACGAGATCATCACATCGGTGCTGGAGGGCAAAGACACACTTGCCCTGTTGCCTACGGGCGGGGGTAAGTCGATCTGTTTCCAGGTTCCGGGACTTATTCTCGAGGGCGTGTGCCTGGTCGTGTCGCCGCTCATCGCGCTGATGAAAGACCAGGTGGAGCAATTGCGCCGGCGCGGCATTCAGGCGCTGGCGATCCATTCGGGCATGCGACGCGCGGAGATCGACCTTCTCCTCGACAACGCGATTTACGGAGACATACGGTTCCTGTATGTTTCTCCTGAACGGCTTCAGTCCGACCTCTTCCTCGCGAGGTTCCGCCAGATGAAGGTCGTACTGATCGCCGTAGATGAGGCTCACTGCATTTCGCAATGGGGTTATGATTTCCGGCCTCCTTATCTTCGCATTGCCGCCCTGCGAGACATTTTTCCGGAGGTTCCCATGATCGCGCTTACGGCGACGGCGACCGGCCAGGTCGAACAAGATATTATTGAAAAGCTTCATTTCCGTCCGGGGTTTTCATCCTTTAAGCAATCCTTCGCGCGAGAGAATCTTTCCTTCGTTGTTCGGAAGACAGAAAACAAAGACAAGAAACTGCTGGAGATCCTGCAGAAAGTAAAAGGGCCGGCGATTATTTACGTGCGGTCGCGCAAGTCGACGCAGGAGATCGCCGGGTGGCTGGCTCGAAAAAATATTTCCGCTTCACATTATCATGCCGGGCTGGACTTTGAGGAGCGTGTGCGCCGTCAGGATGAGTGGATTCGCAATCAAACCCGCGTGATGGTTGCCACCAACGCGTTCGGGATGGGTATTGACAAACCTGATGTGCGCCTGGTCGTCCACCTCGACCTTCCTGAAAACCTGGAGTCGTATTACCAGGAGGCAGGGCGTGCGGGGCGCGATGGGATCAGGGCCTTTGCCGTTGTTCTTTATCAGGATGCTGACGTCAGCAACTTGCAGATCAAGGTGGAACAGGCTCAACCGCCTTTTGCCTACCTGAAAGTGTTGTATCAAAGTCTCGCGAATTACTATCAGCTGGCGATGGGTAGTGCAGAAGGGGAGAGCTTTGATTTCGAAATACAGGAGTTTTCCGAGCGCTTCCGGTTGAATGCGGTGGAAGTATTCAACGGGTTGAAAAAGCTCGAAGAGGAGGGCTTGCTGCAGTTTAATGAGAGTTTCTACAGTCCGTCCACGCTACACATGCTCGTCGACCAGACGAAGTTGTACGAGTTGCAGGTCGCAAATGCGCAGTTTGACGCGCTTATCAAGATGATGCTTCGTCTTTACGGGGGCGAGATGTTTTCATCGTTTGTCAAGGTGGATGAAACGGTACTCGCCCGGGCGCTGAAGGTGCTGAGGCAGGATGTGGTGGACATGCTGCAGCACCTGAACGACTTGAAGGTTCTTTTGTATTCTCCGATGCGCGACAAACCGCAGGTGACATATATTTTGCCGCGACAGGATGCGGAGAATCTTCCCGTCGACCGACGGCGTCTGGAGGCGCGACGGTCGTTGGTGCTGGACAAGATGAAGTCGATGATAAGTTTTGTCGAAACCGATTTCCGGTGTCGCATGCAAATGATCCAGGAATATTTTGGCGAGGAGACCGACGCAACGTGTGGGATATGCGACGTCTGTATTGAAAGACGCAAAAAGGACAACATCCTCGCGTTTGGCAAACTTCGGGATGAAGTGTTGGCGGCGATGAAGGGCAAAGTTTTTAGTGTGGAACAGCTCGAGAAGGAGGTTGATCCCCGGGACCGTGAGTTATTCGTCGATGTCGTTCGCGAGTTGGTGGATGAAGGCGTGTTGTTTTATGACGATGTGTGGAGGTTGAAAATGCGGTGAGATCAGGGCGCGATACAGTGGCGTATGGTGTTGAAGGATTGTGCTTCGAATCTTCTTACGCCCTTTCAGGGCTTCAATTTCGTGGCCGTTTAACCCAGGCCTCCTCGCTAGCGCTCGTCAACCTGGGCTAACATATGACGCCCTTTCAGGGCTTTTCTCACCCGCACGTATCACCTTAAAGTCAGGGCAACACACCAAGCCCTGAAAGGGCGCCATATCCTAGCCCAGGGTGTAGAAGCGCAGCTTCAAGCCCTGGGTGTGTGTGGCGGAATGCACGACCACAAAAGTTTAGAGCACCGCACCAATCCCAACGGTTGACAACACCATCGCCAGCCAAAGGCACCGCATCAAACCAAGTCCTAAATGATGCACCCACCACAAAGTCAGAGCAACACACCAAGCCCTGAAAGGGCGCCATATCCTAGCCCAGGGTGTAGAAGCGC
>JBIQIY010000002.1:0-203607 GCA_044507775.1 Flammeovirgaceae bacterium
TCACCCGGAAGAGGTCCGCTATCAATTTACCATCTATTCAAAGAACGTTTTGATCGGCATCTTCAACAACCTGAGTCGCCTCAGATCCAATCAACTGCGGTTTCGCAACCGAATTCTACTTAAAATCTTTCCCGCCGTTTCCTTCCGAAACTGGGCTCCCTCGATTTGGGAGTGCAAAGGTAACAAACACATGACTCTTTGCAACCCTCTGCGATTTATTTTTTAACAAAAAAACGCACTTTCAACCCGTCACCATTAACATCTCCGGTCTCTTAACTGCTGTTAACCGAAACTCAAAAAAAATGTCAACTGGTTTTTTGAGGGCCTCAAAAGTAAGAAGTCGTAAACTGGTGAGCAAAAGATTCGCGAATAAAAGTTATCAACAAATCTCATGCGGCGGCGCAAGTGCCCACGCCCGCCAGAATCATCCGCGCGGTTTCTTAAACACCGGCACTGTGCTGCAGGGCTCGCCGAACATGATGCTCGCAGCATAAGGCCGCATTAAACGTGTCGACTCGACATAAGCCGCGGTGGGAACCGCCACTTTGCTACAGCCCTTAATAACGACTTTAGCATCGGTGAACTGACTCCAGTCAACCTGGGCCAGCGCATCGAAAAAAATCTTTTCCTCAAGATCCTGTAAGCTGCCAAAGACTACAACTCGCGCAAAAGGCTGCAACGCCGAAGTCAAGAGCATGTAGGCCCACGTCGGTACAATTGCATCTTCCGAGCAAGTCACTGCCACAAAACGGTCGCGATATTGCGACCAGTCATGCGACTTGATAAAATCGCGGAATGATTTCTCCCGCAGGATCATCCCTTCGTATAACTGATCCTTGATATCCAGCAACACGCGCTCACCTGGAAGATAGAATTCTTCCAGGTCGAATACCTTGATCGCGCTCAAGGCGACGCGGTTCACAATTTCATTTCCCGATTCCATACGGCAAAAGTAAGCTGAAATTATATGGGTTTACTACAGACGCGCTCCTGGTTTCTTCGCTACAAACTCTTTCAGATAAAAGGGCTTGAAATGAACCAGATCTTCAAAGTGTCCGGCGGCATATTTCGCACCAGCCATCTCTCCAAGTGCAGACGCCAATGGAACGATCCCGCTTTGAAAAAGTGCGTTGGGATGATGGATCGTATTCTGGCATTTTCCGGAGCCGCTTCCGAAGAACAACACTTGCCGTTCCTCTAATAGTTCCGAAAAACTATTCTCATCAATAACCCGGGCAGACACTTCTTCAACGATATTTAAGTCCGCATCAGCCACCAGGCAATAGACCTCCATCCTCCTGGCGTCTATCATCGGACAAAGTAACGCGCGGTGAGGGTTGACGGCACTTCCCTGGTAAGCCAGCAACTGGAGCGTGCCGACTGCTATTAATGGGATCTCGAGTCCGTAACACAGACCTTTTGCCGTCGATGTTCCGATCCTCAAACCGGTATAAGATCCGGGACCACTCGAGACGGCAATCGCCTGGAGATCTTTCAGACCGAAATGAGATTCGCGTACAACCTGGTTGATCAGCGGCGCAAGCCGGGAAGCGTGCACCTGCGGTTGATGCAATACCGCTTCCGCCAGCAGCCTCCCTCCATTATGCAATGCCACTGAGCAAACATCTGTGGAGGTTTCAAGGCTTAGAATCGCCGGCATTAAATCGGAAAAAATATTTTGTGGTATGCAGCGCTATCCGCCAGAACTTCCCTGGCGGCGGCGACATCTTCATCGCGCTGAAGGCTAAGCATTGCCCGGCCGCTTTCCATGTCGTAATGAAACGCGATCTGTTCTTCGAGCAGCTGGCGGATCTCGGTCTTGAATCTGGCGAAATCGGCGGCCTTGTTCGCTTCAATCCGGTCGTGAAGACCATCCAGATATACTTCGAGATCGGGCAGCATGCGTTCATCGCGGGCAATTTCAATGAGCTTTTCCGTGTTCTTCTCCAGCGGGGTTGTGTAGGTAAAGTGTTGTTCCTTTAACCACGAGACAAACGATTCATATTCGCGGTCCGAAAGATGGAATTTCGCGAGGTCGGTGGGCCTTGAATTCTCGCTGCAGTATTTTGAGGCGTACTCAAAGATCAATCCGGCGTCTACCAGCTCGGATGTAACCGTTCCCAGATACTCGTTGGCGATTTTAATATCGGGATCAAGCCCTCCACCGTCGTAAACGATTCTTCCGTTTCGGGTTTTGAACTCCGCCTTCAATGAGTCAGCGATTTTCACAACCGTGCCGTCAGCCTTGCGGTGCGTGTAATCAAGCGCCTGAATGCAACGCCCGCTCGGTATGTAGTATTTGGCAGTCGTAACTTTCAACTGGGCATTGTACGACAACGGGCGGGTGGTCTGCACGAGGCCTTTCCCAAATGTTTTACCGCCGATCAGAACGGCCCGGTCGTAATCCTGTAAGGTGCCAGCCACAATCTCGGATGCGGATGCACTCCCTTCACTTGTAAGAACCACCATGGGTATCTCCGTATCCACGGGATTATTCAGCGTCTTGTACACCTTATTCCATTCGTCGACTTTGCCTTTCGTAGATACAACCTCCATGCCTTTAGGAATGAAGAGACTCACGATATTCACCGCCTCATGCAGCAGCCCTCCGGGGTTCTCGCGGAGATCCAGGATCAGCTTGTTCGCGCCCGCTTCCTTCAGTTCCCGGAGAGCCTCGGCAACCTCAAACGAAGCCCCCGGCGTAAAATCGTCGAGCCGGATGTATGCGATGTCCGATCCTACCAATCCATAATAGGCGACGTTGCTGACATTGATCCTTTCCCGAGCAACTTTAAATACCAGGTCCTGGCTCTTCCCGTAGCGGCGGACCTTGATTTCCACTTCGGTCCGGGGCTGACCTTTTAACAAGGTGCTGACCTCCGAAGTCCTTTTGCCCTGCACGCTCTTCCCGTCGATCTCGATGATCTCATCACCGACTCTTATGCCGGATCTATAGGCAGGAAAATCTTCATAAGGCTGGGTAATAACAATTTTTTTGTTGACGATTCCGATCATCGCACCTACACCACCGTACTGTCCCGTCGTAGAAATACGGAAAGACTCCATCTCGTCTTCGGAAATGTAGTCGGTGTAGGGATCCAATGACTCAAGCATCGCATCGATACCCTTCCTCACGAGCTTTTCCGGCTCTACCTCATCGACGTAGTATGCATTAACCTCCTTGAAAAGTGTGGCAAAAATATCCAGGCTCTTCGCTACTTCGAAGTATTTCTCCGCAGGTCCACGGAAGGCGAACGATACAACTATTAACAGTGCCAGGAAGGCTGGCCATTTATATCTTCTCCACATGATCAAAACGGTTAAGCGTCTTAACTAAACGTTCCTGAATTTGCGCAAAGGGCAGGATGTCTTTTGCAGTATAAATATAGGCAATCACCAATTTTGGCGATAACGGAAGTAAGTTTTTATTCAATCGGAAAGATTCCCGTATTCGACGCTTAATGAGATTTCGGTCAACTGCTCTCTTAAAATTTCTGCGGGAAACGGAGATCATCACCTGATGAACGGGGTATGACGCATCCGGATTGTTCTTGACAAGAACTTTGAAGGGATATAAATAAAAAGAGGAACCCGTATCGAAGAGTTCCTGTATGAGCTTTTCCTGGTGAAGTCGTTCTGCTTTGCGAAAAGTCTGCTTGGCCAATCGTTTGAAATTCTGCCTGCACATTGGCGTACAGGATATGTCTACTCAAGTTACTGCATTTAAGGAAACCGGAGAATAACCTGAACGCGGCTCTCGCGCAACAGCGGATCTATTTGTGCTTCAAAGTCTTCTCGTCGGAGACCGTAAGCTTCTTTCTGCCTTTTCTCCTGCGTGCTGACAATACCCGGCGACCATTGGCGGAGGCCATTCTCTCGCGGAAACCGTGCTTATTTTTTCTCTTTCTCTTCGAAGGTTGAAAGGTGCGTACCATAATTCTTGATTTAAAGCCTCAAAATGAGGGCTGCAAAGATGACCAGTATTTTTTGAATTTACAACAGGGAGGGCATTAAAATGGCCAATCTCACATTCCAGGCCGCGTAGGAGCCATCTTTCCGGAAATGTCGCCGACTGATTTTCACCCAATTCACGGCAGACCACCATCATTAAAGCAGCAGCGAACGTTACCTCATTCGGCTTGCTGGCAATACCTACATAGCGATCAGATCACCGAGTACCTTTTGAACCTGTTTTGGTTCCAGCCGGGGGCCAAATTGAGTAACGACGCGCGATGACGCCAGTGACGCCAGCTTTCCAGCCTCAGCATAGCTATGCCCGTGCGTAATTCCGAACAGGAACGCGCCCGCAAACATATCGCCCGCTCCGTTCGTGTCCAGCGCTTTCACCTTATACGGTTCTATATTAATAAAGGTATCTCCGTCATAGATCATGGCGCCATTCGCCCCAAGCGTGATAACGAAGTGCTTCGCGGTCTCCTTAAGTTTTTCGCGAGCATCCTCCAGCCGGTCTGTTCCTGTGAAAACCATCGCCTCCTCCTCATTGCAGAAAAGTAAATCCACGCTTGCGCCGATCACTTCCTGCATCTGGACGGAAAAGTACCTGACCATGCTGGGATCTGAGAAGGTCAGGGCGGTTCGAATATTATTGCGTTCCGCTATCTTCTTTGCCGACTTCATTGCCTCAAGGCCCGTGGGACTGGTTACCAGATATCCCTCCAGGTAAAGGTAGGTGCTGTTCAGGAGTGCGTTTTCGTCAAGATGTCGCGGCGATAAATTCGAGCTTATCCCAAGAAACGTATTCATGGTGCGCTCCGCATCGGAAGTGGTCATCACAAGTACCTTCCCGGTGATGCCGGGCGGGCAGTTTTCTATCGTCAGATTTGTGTCGACTCCGTTTCGCCGCAGGTCCTGCAGAAAAAATCTGCCGAGATCATCTTTTGCCACGAGGCAGGAGTAAAACCCTTTTCCGCCGAACTGACTAACGCCAATGATCGTATTCGCAGCCGATCCACCACAAGACATTTTGCTTTTCTTCATGTCGATGGCACGAATCAGTTCATGCTGACGCTTTTCATCCACAAGAGTCATCACCCCTTTTTCAATGCCGTTCCTTACAAAGAAGTCGGTATCAACTTCCGTAACAATATCGACAAGCGCGTTGCCGAGGCCGTACACATCGTACTGTTTTTTCATTCCGTGAAATTTTGTGCAAGAATAGCAAAATCAAGCAAGGGCAAAAAATCCAAGGGCTTAGCGCGATTTGCGGATACCCAATCCCAGTGTCGCTGCACGGTCCGGATAGTCTGTGATGAAGCCATCGACCTTCCACTGGAGCATCCTTTTCATGTCGGCGATCTCATTCACGGTCCATGGGATGACGCGAATCTTCAATTTTCGGAGATAGTCAACTTTGTCCTTTGTGAGAAGTTTATAGTTGGGGCTGTAAACCGCCGGTTTGAACCCCAGGGCGTCAAGGTTCACGTCAATGGATTTTGTATTTTCAACGAGCGCTGACAATCGCACTTCAGGGTATTTGTCGTGCCAGTATTTCAAGACTCTGAAGTCAAACGACTGGATCACAATGCGCTGCAGGGGTACGTACTGATCCAGGAGGTTGTACACCAGGTCTGAAAAAACCTGAGGTGAAGGGTGCAGTTTGTCATCCCCTGAAGGGGTGGTTTTGATCTCGATGTTATAGTCGACCTCGTACATACCATAGCTTCTGATATGATGTTCGATAGCTATGATCGCGTCCTTTAGCAGCGGCTTAGCCACTCTCATTTTTAGCTGTTCCGGGAATTTCGGGTTACCGCCAGATCCACAATCGAATTTTTCGATCTCGTCGTAGGTAAGGTTGTACAGTATGAAATCCTTTTCGTCCTTGTCTGCAATAGCAGAACCGTCTGGCTGGTAGCAGATATCAGATGACATCCACGGATCATGAGAAACCACGATTTGCTTGTCTTTGGTAATGATAACGTCCATCTCAACGGTGGTTACACCGGAGTCAAGTGCGAGAAGGAAGGCAGGGATGGTATTTTCCGGACGAAGGCCGCGCGCGCCGCGATGTCCCTGCAGGTCAAACGTGGGAATATAGATTTGAGCCAACGATGCTGCAGCCGTGATCGTAACCAGGGCAAGTGTCATTATTCCTTTCATTCTCAATCTCTTGTTAAGCAGCGCCGGGCTGATCGAGAGGGCACCAGAAACGGATCGCGGAATTGAATTAATGGAGCCTTTGCGTTTAGCCGTGAAGCCCCTGTAAAAAAGTGGGTAATACAGGATTCGAACCTGTGACCCCTACCCTGTCAAGGTAGTGCTCTAAACCAACTGAGCTAATTACCCGGTTTGTGCGACCGATCCGCAAAGGTGCGCAATATTTGTTTTTGCTGACAAATATCAAAATTAAAAATAGTGGCACGGCCGCCGCAGGCAATGTCCTGTTTTTGGATTTCAATGACGGAATGTCTTTATTCAGGTTGAACACTAAACGAAATGATCGTCTTAACCCGGACAGCGCTGCTTATCATCCTGCTCATGGGAGCCGGAAGCGCGTGGGCCCAGGAGGTCATCACGGGGATCGTCGTCGACTCCACCACGCTGGCCGGTATTTCCTCCGTTAGCGTTCAGGTAAAGGGCAAACAGCGCGGGACCACCACCGACGAAAAAGGCGGCTTCCGAATCGAGGCTGCAAAGCGCGACACCCTCATCTTTTCTATTGTCGGATATGAGACGCTCGAGCTTCCTCTCTATAATTATGAGCCCGGCATGATTCGCCTGAGCGAAAAGTATACCATGCTGCAAGCGATCACGATCGATGAGTACCGACGACAGGATATGTATGAGGGAATGTTTGACGAACAGAATGCACGGCTTAAGAAAAGTATCCCTTTTTACCTTTCAAAAGCAAAGAAGGAAAAAATAAAAGTTCAGATACTCAAGGATGAAAACCTGAGGGTGCAAACTTACGTGGACGTCGTGGTCAACAACCCTGAGTTAAAAATGCGATTGATGCGTGAACATTCGCTTACCGAAAAGGAGTATTACGACATTCTGACGGCCTTCAACGAAACGCACTATCGGGTTATGTACTATTTGACCCGTGCGGAACTGATATCATTGTTGAATGCCTTTTTCGACGCTCGCGCGAGAATGAAGTAATTACTTCACGCGAACGTACACATGGCGTGTGCCTCCATTCTCACTCTGTCTTTCGTCGACCTCGATATCGTTCAGGCTTTTCATCAGCTGAAGCAGTTTTCTGAATCCGTAGTTGCGCGCGTCGAAGTTAGGTTGCTTTTTGAGAATGAGAGTGCCCACCTCTCCGAGGAAGGCCCATCCACTTTCATCCGCCACGTCATTGATACTGGACTTTACCAGGCTGACCACGCGTTTGTCCAGCTTTTGAAGTGAGTCCTTCTTCGACTTCTTTGTACGGACGTCTGGCGTACTGGCGTCTTCCGATGCGAGTATTTCAATGTAGATAAACTTGTCGCAAGCCGTGATAAAGGGATCCGGCGTTTTCTTTTCGCCAATTCCAATTACCTTCATCCCGGCTTCGCGGAGGCGCGTCGCCAGACGTGTAAAGTCACTGTCACTCGAGACGATACAAAAACCATCCACGCGTCCGGTGTACAAAATGTCCATGGCATCGATGATCATCGCGGAATCGGTAGCGTTCTTACCTGATGTGTAGCTATACTGCTGGATTGGCGTGATGGCATTTTCAAGCAAGACACCCTTCCAGCCGGAGGTCGTTGGCCGGGTCCAGTCACCGTAGATTCGCTTGAACGTCGGTGTCCCGTATTTTGCAATCTCTTCCATCATCCCTTTTACATTGGCGTATGGAATATTGTCGGCGTCGATCAGGACGGCAAGTTTGAGGTCAGCGGATTTGTCAAATGGCATAACGATTTGAGTCAGGTCTACAATGTCGTCCAGGGCCTTCGGCAACCCGGGCGCCGCAATGATACGGTACCTTTATTATAGTTACTATGGATGTCAGATTATTCAAAAACATAATTCGGCCTACGCGGCCCATACCGGTTGAAATAGCTTAATACCTACCCGTTTGTGATTATTCATGAAAAGTCAAGGGGTTATTTCACCTCCGCAACAGGCATTAAAATTCTTTAATCGATTCTAACCGCCCTGATATTATCAGCAATCCCGAGCGGGGTTTTTAAGCGAAATTTCAATGTTCATCAAATTCCATGAACAGTGTAAGCCATTTTCTTACATCAAAAGTACGTATTTCAAAATTGGTATGCCATGACACGCTCTTGCCCTGCCGCCAAATTTTAGCGACCTTGGTCTGGTTCTGTCTGCCCCTGATGAAGCGAGCAAGCATTCTATTAATAATCCCCGTCATCTCATGTATTTCCGCACGCGCACAGGACACTCAGCCTGGTGCAATCGGAGAATTGACCTCACTCGCTTACCGGTATTACCTGTCTGATCCGGATACGGCCATTGTTATTACAGAAGCCGCGTTGAAGGAGGCGTTGCGGTCAAGCGATGTCTTTCATGAAGGGTACTGTTACTTTCTGTTTTCGAAAGCATACTGGGTAAAGGCGAACTACAAACTCGGGACCGAGTATGGATTCAAAGCCTTGAAAATTTTCCGGTCGACACCGCACTATCGAGAGCTCAGCGCAACTTTACTATCACTGGCCCGGACCCTGGTTGAACTGGGCAACCTTCAAAAGGCGAAGAACTTTATTCACGAGGCGATGGAACTGGGGCGCCAACACTCCGACGAGTGGATACAGGCTGCGGCGCATCGCGAACACTCATACTTGCTCGCTGAAAAAAATGCGTTGGACTCGGCGCTTGACGTTGCCGACAAGGGGCTTGAGCTTTTTAAAAAGCTACAGGATTCACTCGAGGTCAGCGTGCTTTACGGTCGCAAATCGAGGCTGTACTTCGCAATGAAAAACTACACCGAGAGCAAGCGCTATGCATATGCGGGTCTGATGATCGACAGCCTTGTTGGGAACCGCCGGGGTCTCGGCATTTCATATTATCAGGTGGCACAGAATGAATTCGCGCTTGGCAACCGGCAAATCGCGATTCAGCAATTGAAACACTCAATCCGGATTAGCAGCGAGATCGGCAATCTCACCTCCCAGATCAAAGCACACGATCTCCTCGCGGATTTTTATTTGAGAACCAATCAGCCGGCGCTTGCTGCGAGCCAATTGCAGCAGGTAAGTCAATTCAAAGACGAACTATACAACTCGGAAAAGAACGGCCAGATACAGGAGATGCAATCCCTGCACGAACTGGATGCAAAGGAAAACACAATCCGGCTTCTCGAACATGAAAACAATCTGCGAGAGCAGCAAATGAAAAACCAACGGCTCTTTGTCGCGTTTCTGCTCGTGGCCGTTCTGTTCCTTGTTTTACTGACTTTTGTTTTGACTCGTTTGCGCAGCATACAGAAAAAGGCAAACCGCAATCTTGCAAAACAGAACACCGCCATCGAGCAACAAAAAATGGCAATTCAGACACAAGCCGAAAATCTGCAGCAAATTGATCAGGTGAAGACAAAGCTTTTTTCCGTGATCAGCCATGATTTGCGGGGCCCGATATCGAATCTGCAGTCATTGCTCGACCTGTTCACCAAGAAATTGATGACGGCTGAAGAATTTGTAAACCTTTCGGCCAAGCTTCGGGAAAATCTCAATCTTACACAGCGTACGCTTGAGAATCTTTTGAACTGGTCACTGAGTCAGATGGGAGGGATCAAGACAGAGAAAAAGAAGATCGAGCTGACACAGTGTATAGAAGAGACCTGCAACCTGATGGACGAAGTCGCCGGGCGTAAAAATGTCTCGCTGGTAAGGGAGTTCAGCGGCCCACTGAAAGTATGGGCAGATGCCGACCAAATACAGGTCGTGCTCAGAAATCTTATTCATAACGCGATCAAGTTCTCTTCCTTCAACGATAGTATCGCGATCAGCGCTTCACGTAACGGTGAACTGTGTCACATTGCTGTAAAAGACTCAGGGATCGGAATGACCCATCAGGAGATCGAGACAATCGTCGGAGCAAAAGAATACTTTTCAAAGATCGGAACAGAGCAGGAGAAAGGGACCGGTCTGGGCCTCCTGCTTTGCAAGGAATTCATCACCCGAAACGGTGGTAATATCAATATCAGGAGTTCCGTGGGTGGGGGAACGGAAGTTTCATTCACCCTGCGGCTTGCTGAGCATGAAAATACTCCTCAGTACGCCGTCCAATAATAAGAGCTTCGAACAATCGCGGGCCTACTCATAGAAAGTCTTGTTCATTACAAACTCTTCCTCCACGTAGCGCTCCCGTGGCGCCAGTTCCCGGGCCTTCAGATTGTCCGGGAGCGTTTCGATATCACCCAGGTAGCCGATGGCCATGATGATCAGCGGTTCATACCGGTCCGGCACTCCCAGGTTGTCGATGATGGTCTTGTGATCGAAGCCGGCCATCTGATGGACGTTCAATCCCACGTGTGCGGCCTGCAGGGAAAGAAAAGCATTAGCCGCGCCCAGATCATATCGCGCTGCGGGATTGGCGCTGTCAAAGCGAATAAATTTTTTTCGAGCCAGACTGCAGACCAGAAGCGGTGCATTCCGCGCCCAGATTTTGTTGCCTTCCTTCAAACCCTCGAAGATCTTGTTCCATAATTCCTGATCACGGGTTGCGTAAACATAGAACCACGGTTGTTCGTTCAGGCTTGACGGAGCCCAACGCGCCGCCTCGAAGAGTGAACGGATCTTTTCCGGTTCCACCATTTTGTCTGAAAATGCGCGCCTGCTTCGTCGCTGTCGTATCGCCTCTAAAACGGGGGCAGCAAATTCTGTAGATTTTTGCATAATGCCTTTCCATGTTAAGGTACAAATATCTGCAATTCTCTTCATTTCCCGGGAGCCGGGAGCGAATGCAGCAAAATATGCGTTGAAAAGTATTTCTCGCTTCCAGGAGAATCTGGAAAAAATAGAATATTTTTAGCGACTCAAGTGGGTCGCGGTTAACGGCCTCCTCACTAGCATTTATTAAGTCAACAACAACATAGATCAACGAACAGACATGGCAAAATATCGCAGTCAGAACTGGTTTGGAAAGAAAGGCAAGGACGGTTTTATCTATCGTGCGTGGATGAAGAACCAGGGAATTCCTTCACATGAATTTGATGGACGCCCCATCATTGGGATTTGTAATACGTGGTCAGAACTGACGCCGTGCAACGCGCATTTCCGCGAGCTGGCGGAATCGATCAAAAGAGGTGTATCCGAAGCCGGCGGTTTTCCGGTTGAGTTTCCGGTCATGTCACTGGGGGAAACGCTGATCAAGCCCACGGCGATGCTCTACCGCAACCTGGCGAGTATGGATGTCGAAGAATCCATCCGGGCCAATCCTGTGGATGGCATTGTTCTCATGTGTGGCTGTGATAAGACAACACCTTCCCTGGTTATGGGAGCCTGCAGTGTAAACATTCCTACGATTGTCGTATCAGGTGGTCCGATGCTGACGGGAAAATTCCAGGGACGCGACATCGGTACCAGTGACATCTGGCGCTTCAGCGAAGCCGTCCGCGCCGGAGGGATGCTCCAGGAAGAGTTGTTGCTCGCCGAGGCCAGTATGTGTCGCAGCCGGGGCCACTGTGCAGTGATGGGCACCGCTTCTACGATGGCCGTGATGGTCGAATCACTGGGGCTCTCGCTTCCGCACAACGCGGCCATTCCGGCAGCCGACGCGCGCAGAAAGGTTCTTGCGCAGTTGTCGGGATCGCGCATTGTGGAAATGGTCAAGGAAAATCTACTGCTATCGGATATCCTGACCCGCAAGGCGTTTGAGAACGCGATCGTGGTCAACGCTGCCATCGGCGGATCTACAAACTTCATCATCCACCTCCTGGCGATTGCGGGAAGGATCGGTGTTGATCTGTCACTCGACGACTTCGACACGCTGTCTAACAAGGTACCGCTGATCGCCAATCTGCAGCCATCGGGTAAGTATTTCATGGAAGACCTTTATTATGCGGGTGGTCTACCCGTTGTAATGCAGGAGTTGAAGGAATTCCTGCACAATGATTGTATAACCGCCAACGGCCGTACCATCGAGCAGAACTCTGAGAAAGAAACCTGTTACAACCGGGATATTATCGCATGCATCGATGAACCCTTCAACAAACTTTCCGGCGTGGCAATCCTGCGTGGAAATCTGGCCGAGAATGGTGCGGTGATAAAACCGTCCGCCGCGACTGAATCGCTGATGACGCACCGGGGGAAAGCGACTGTGTTTGAAGATATCGAAGACTACAAGGCTCGCATCGACGACCCGAACCTGGACTGCGATGAAAACAGCATACTGGTCCTGAAGAACGTTGGCCCCAAGGGTTATCCCGGCATGCCGGAAGTCGGCAACATGGGAATTCCCGGTAAGCTATTATCAAAAGGCGTGACGGATATGATCCGCATTTCCGACGGAAGGATGAGCGGCACAGCCTTTGGAACTGTGATATTACATGTCAGCCCGGAGGCTGCTTTAGGTGGTAACTTCGCAGTCGTCCAGCAGGGGGATGAGATCACCGTTGATGTTCCCAACCGAACGCTTACCCTGCACGTTAGCGAAGAAGAACTTACACGCCGCAAGCAACAATGGAAACCTACGCGCGTGAAGCTCGAAGAGCGCGGCTATGTTCACCTCTACCAAAAACACGTCCAACAGGCCCACCTCGGCGCCGACATGGACTTCTTGAGGGGAGGGTCGGGGAGTGAGGTTACGAGGGACAGCCATTGAGTTGTAAGTTGTGAGTTGTAGGTTATAAGGTCTACGGTATAGGGTGTAGGGGATAGGGTGCTGATTATTGGTTATTGATATCACCATTTGGGTACTATAATTAGCACTGGGATAGTATTGAATAAAATTTAGATCTGGATATGCTCGCAGAATTGTTTCATAACAGGGTGGCTATTGTAACAGGCGCGGGGCAGGGCATTGGCTTTGAGATCTGTCGTCAACTCGCGGAACAGGGAGCGCATGTGATTCTCAATGATCTGGAGGAGTCCCTTGCGCGGGAGGCTGCGCGTGCGATCAGCCAGGAAACGAAAGGCACCTGCATTCCGGTTGCAGGCGATGTTTCGAATACTGAATTTCTGCAATTTCTTGTTGATGAGGCAGTAAGCAAGTTCGGGCAGCTGGACATAGCCATTGCGAACGCGGGCATTACCCTTTTCGGAGAATTCCTGGACTACAGTGCTTCTGATTTCAATCAGGTGCTGAACGTGAACCTCGGTGGAACGTTTTTCCTTGCACAGGCTGCCGCCAGGAAGATGAAAGAACAGGGCAGGGGCGGAAAGCTCCTGTTTATGTCTTCCGTGACAGGAGTGCAGGCGCACAAAAATTTGGCGGCGTACGGCATGACAAAAGCTGCCATCCAGATGCTGGCAAAAACTCTTGTGATCGAGCTATCCGATTACAAAATAAATGTGAATGCGCTCGCGCCCGGCGCTACGCTCACGGCCAGAACCACAGCTGAGAAAGATTATGAAAAAATATGGGCCGGCCTCACACCCATCGGCAAGGCGGCTTCTGTTGAAGACATTGCCAACGCTGCGTGCTTCCTGGTCTCATCGCAAGCCGACCACATTACAGGCCAGACTATCGTCATAGACGGTGGCTGGACCAGCATCAGTCCTTCACCTTTTTAGTAGCAGCCCTATTTAAAGTTTGGTATATCCAGCTTCTTATAGATCCGGAATGCGGCATTGATCAGGCCCACGTGACTGTAGGTCTGCGGATAGTTTCCCCACTGCGAGCCATCAAGCCCTACATCTTCGCTAAAAATGCCGAGGTGATTCCGGTACTTCAGAATTCCGTCCAGGGTCCGGATCGCGTCATCAACACGCCCGACATACGCCAGCGCATCAACATACCAGAAGGCGCAGACGAGGAAGGTGGCTTCAGGCTTGCCGAAGTCGTCCTGATGAACATACCGATAGAACAATCCCTGTTCGGTTTTCAATAATTCTTCAAGAGCCTTGAGGTGATTCTTCGCCCGGTCACTGTTGGGATCCAGGTAATTCATGGTGATCATCTTCAACGTGCTCGCATCCAGATGTTCCGCGCCAATGGCTTGCGTGTATACTTTGCGGACCGGGTCGTACGCCTTTTCAATATTTTCAATGGCTGTCTGTTCGAGTTTCAGCGCACGGCTCACCAGCTCCATGTCGTTCATGATCACGCCGATCTTTGCCGCGGCCTTGCTTCCCGCCCAGTGAAAAAGCAAAGTGTAAGTGTGAACCTGTTTGACGTTGCGGAACTCCCAAAGTCCTGCGTCCGCCTCGAAAAATGTCTTCTCAATCCAGTTCAGCAAACGATCCACAATAGGCTTGTAGTAGTTTTTCTGCGTGAAGGAAAGTCGCTGGTCAACAAAAAGGGGCAACAGTCCCACCAGCACTTGCCCATAGACGTCGTTCTGGATCTGGAAGTAGGCACCGTTGCCGATGCGCACGGGCTGATTCCCGAGATATCCCTCCAGCGGCAGGTGGATTTCCTCCAGGTTCTTGGATCCTGTGATCGTGTACAACGGCTGCATCCGGTCCGATTCTCTCATAAGAATGTTCTGGATGTAATTGAAATATCCTTCCAGTTCATCGAAATGCCCCATTTCGTTGAACGCTTTCAGGGTGTAGTACGAATCGCGGAACCAGCAATAGCGGTAATCCCAGGTGCGTGAGCTTCCATTGTGCTCCGGAAGGCTGGTGGTACCGGAGGCGATAATGCCGCCGGTGTCTTCATATTGATGCAGCTTCAATACAAGTGCGGAGCGGATGATTTCCGACTGATACATGTCGGGCACATATGTGCTTTTGATCCACCCCTGCCAGTAGCGTACGGTCTTATTTATAAAATCTTCGGCGGTTGCCTTCAACGGCGCTTCAAGAGGATCGCCGTAGGTGAATACCAGATACTTGTTCTTGCTGAGTACGAAGGCCTGTTCCTCCTGGATGTAGGAGAGTGATACGTCAGTGGTAAGACGCACCGGCATGTCATAATGCCGATAGCGCATGTGGTTGCTGCTCACGACGGTTTCAGCCTGCATCTCGCCGTAGTCGCCAACGGGCCTGCACTTGACGGTAATGATCGGACCTCCGTCGATCAGTTCAATCTTGCGCACCAGCATCAGCGGTTTAAAATAGCGCTCGTACTGATAAAATCGCGGGGCACAGTCGATGACCCGAAAACGGCCCGAAGCGCACTCGAACTCGGTAGCCAGCACGTTAGTATTGGGAATGTAGTATTGTCGCGAGGTACACTCGCCCTGTGGAGTGATTGAGAATTCGCCCCCCTTCTTTGAGTCCAGTAGTGACCCGAACAAGAAAGAGCTGTCAAAGCGGGGCATGCACATCCACCTGACGGACGCATGTGTATCGATGTAGGCCATGTAGGAGCAATTTCCTACAACGCCCATGTTATACTGATGAATCGCCAATTATGTAATAAGTTTGTTTAACAGTTCAAGCACTTCCTGCTGGTTAGACAGGTTGTATTGCGCAGCGGTATGACCCGGTCCTATCTTTATGGTTACAGCGCGTTCTGCCAGAGCCCGGAACATATCTTCGTCTGTTTTGTCGTCGCCAGCTGCCATTACAAAATCGTAGTGTTCATCCTGCAGGAACTGTCTTGCAACAGAACCCTTGTCCACTCCTGAGATCCGCACTTCGATTACTTTGTTTCCGTCGATGATCTGCAGCGGCGTGTTACGCACGAGGTGATGCAGGTTGTCGAGCAATTCCCGTGACCGGATGAATCCGAGATCCGGCAATACGTTGCGATAATGCCACGCTAATGTATGCGTTTTTTCTTCGAGAAAGGAACCGGGACTGCGCTGAGCGTATAACTCCATCGTTGGCCGCATGACAGGTTTCCACGATTGGTCTATTTCCCGGTGGTGCTTCCATTCTCCGTTCTTCAGACGCACGGACGCCCCATGTTCAGCAACGAGGTTCACCGGGAGATCGTTGAACCACTCCTGCAGCGTTTGGCTATCTCTTCCGCTTATTATCGTTACGATAGTTCGATCGTCCGCCGCCACGCGATGCAGAAGATCGATCAGCGCCCGGTTCGGGACCGCAAGCTTCGGATGTTTTGAAAATGGCACGAGGGTTCCATCGTAATCCAGGAACAGATGACGCTTGCGCGCTGCCTTGTATTTTCGTGTTATATCTTCAAGTATTGCAGCAGATACATGTTTCGTACGCTGCGAGACCTGATACTCTTTTACCTCGTCCAGTTGTTTCAGAAAGTCCGTAACCCAGTGGGCCACTGAATACTCACGAAGGCGCTTCTGAAGATTGGCGAGCTTTTTTCTTTGCATTTCGTCGGGCATCGTCAGCGCGGCAAAAATCGATTGAGCCACCTCCTCTTTGTCCATCGGGTTCACGAGAATCGCCTCCCCCATTTCGTTTGCGGCCCCGGCCAGTTCACTCAGGATGAGAACTCCTCTGTCTTGCTGGCTGGCGATATACTCCTTCGCGACCAGGTTCATTCCATCGCGAATCGGCGTGATCAATCCCGCGTCCGCGGATTGGTACATCGCACAGAGATCTTCAAAAGACAAATTGGAGTAACGGTAAATAATCGGTTGCCACTCGAGAGAGGAATATCTCCCGTTGATCCGTCCTACCCGCTCTTCGATCATTTTCTTCCGCTCATTGTACTTGGATATGATCTGCCGCGAGGGCACGATTATCAAAATGAAAACGACTTTGCCCCGCCATTCCGGATGCTGGTCCAGAAATCGCTCGAAGCCCGACAACCGGTGTGTAACACCTTTTGTATAGTCCAGGCGATCGACAGAAAAAATTATTTTCTTCTCATGAAAATTTTCGCGGATTTGCTTAAGGCGTTCCTGCACCTTGGGATTGGAGCCCGCGTTGTGGAATTTGTCAAAGTCAATTCCCAAGGGGAACATCTCCGCCTTTACTGTTTTTTCCCTCATGATGATCGTGCGGAACTGGCTGTCAAACCCATGGACCATCTGCACCGTCTTGAGAAAGTGCTGCACATACTCGTGCGTATGAAATCCGATCAAATCCGCGCCAAGCATTCCTGCAACAATCTTTTCTTTCCACGGTTTGTGAAGTAACCGGAAGATCTCGAATGAGGGAAACGGTATGTGCAGGAAAAAACCGATTGTTGCGTCGGGCCTCTTCTCCCGGATAAGTCCCGGCAGCTGCATGAGTTGATAGTCGTGGATCCACAGGATGTCATCCGGCAAAAGAATTGACAGTATCTTTTCCGCGAACATGTGATTAACTTCTTCATAGCTGTGGAAAGTTTCTTCATCGAATTCCACGAGCGACGGAAAATAATGGAACAACGGCCAGATCGTTGCATTACAGAAACCGTTGTAATACCGGTTGTACGTCCTTGTTTCTATGAATATCGGATCCACATCAAACGATCCGCCCTTGCGCGGGTTCTCCAGGTATTTTTCCCAACGCGCCTGCGGGAAATCTGCCGATCCTATCCACAGCACCGAAGAAAAGGCGTCTTTGTTTTCTTCGCGTTCGAAATAACTATTGAGCGCGCTCACCAGACCCCCATCACTTTCCTTCATGAACACTGCCTTCTTCTTTTCCTGCAGTTGGAAAGGAAGTCGGTTGGAAACGACAACCAGGCGCCTTTTTGTTTTGTTTTCCATCAAGAGTGTCTTTAGATGATACAACATTCGTTACCGGCGCTAACCCTGAGGATGGGGGTTCCGAGGACCTCATGAGTGTAAGGCAGAAAACCGGATAACGGTGCTCCGGACCGCTAGATGATTCCGGAGAAGACCTGAAATCATTTTTGCCGTCGGGCAATCAATACGCAATGGGGCAAAGATAGTGGGCGAATCTAAAAATCTCGCATGAATGCTAAAAAAAGAAGCGCCCATTGGGCGCCCTTTTCGTATTCTTGATAAATGTAATGCTTATTCTGAGCGCTTGCCGGTGAGGTTAAAGGAGCGCATCTCTCCAATGCGCATGGTTCCTGTCATGGCAGCTTCCGATATTACGGCGTTCACCGTTATCACCATCGTGTTGCCACCGAAGCTCGTGGGAAATGAAAATGAGATCTCGTTTCCATTTACTACAACATTCTCGAGTGCAACGTCCTCCGGCGCCCGGTCACGGCGAATGACACCGGAATACACTTCTCCTGATTGCGTCAGGACAATGGTTCCACCTCCACCCTGCGGGGAGTCGATAGTATATGTCCATGTGCCCGCGGCTTCGTGAACGACACTGTCATCAGACTTGGGTGCGACCTGTGCTGGCGGCGGATTATTCGGAGTCGTCCGCGCGGGCATACGCTGTCTTCTGCCCCCACCCTGACCGTTGGATCCCTGCTGACCCATGCCTTCGCCGCCCATCTGCATTCCGCCGTCGTCACCGCCATCGCCTTTTAGGTCATCGTTGTTGATGCTACGCGAGCGCCGTGGCCTCTGATCCATGCTCATCTTTCCGATACGATAGCTGAACGTCACGCGGAAGCTGAGATTGTTTCTCGTATTAAGACGTGTCTGTCTCAACAGGGGAGACTCGACCTCCGTCCGCATCTTGATCGAGGGCTGAAGAAAGTTTTCCGCAGCGAGGCCAATGCTGCCGCGCTTTTCATTAAACTCTTTTCTGAAACCGAGGCTGTACATGTAAAATCCGCCCTGCGTTCCCTGAAGCTGGACACGTCTTCCGCGGTAGAAGCTGAAGAACTGTGCACCCCACCCTTTTCCGAAGTCATAGTTTCCAAAGATGCGGCCACTGGCGACCATTCCTTCGTTGCTCAGGCGCAAGGAATCAACAGGATTGTTATTGTCGATCATGCTGTAGTAGACATCGGTACCACCGTTGATCGAAAGCTTACCCGCGCTCACGTTGAGGAAAATGCTCGACCCATAGGCGTTGTCAATCCCGATATTCTGGTATGTCGTCTTCAAGACACTGACACCCTCAATCTCCGCGGGCGCCCGCACGCTTTGAATACCATCGTTGGTGAGACGTGCAAATCCTGATATATTCAGCACGAGGCCTTTCAGGATCGTGCTGTACGACAATTCGAAATTGTTCGTGTATTCTGGCGCAAGTTCGGGATTACCCACCGTTATGTCGAGGTTGTTGTCCCTTTGAATGTTCGGATTCAGGTAGCGGATAGAAGGGCGCTGAATCCTGCGGTTGTAAGAAGCCTTTAGCGTATTGTTATTCTTTAGTCGCTTCGAGACGTTCACACTGGGAACCAGAATTCCATACGAAGGGATTTCAATGTCGTCTTCCGTCTTCGTGTAGGCAGAGATGACGGTGTGCTCATATCGCGTTCCGGCTTTAAAGCTGTAGCCGTTCTTCAATGACAGTGTATACGCGAGATAGCCCGCGATTATATCCTGGTCATAGTTGAGGTTGTTGTTGAAACCAGCCGTGGTTGAAGGCTCGTATGGACCGTCGGCGATCGCCTGATAGGAAGTAAAGTCGCTGAATACCTTGCGCATGATATTCTTGCCTCCGAACTCAAGGATCTGTGTCGTCCCGATCGGTGTCACGTAATCAGCCTGGAAAGTGACTTCCTGGTTATAGCTGTCGTTGTCGTTGCGAAACCTGTTCAGGAGACTCTCGTCATCGGGATTCAACACAAAGTTCTCAAAAAGCGATGTACCTGTGTTGCGGCTGTACATCGACTGAAAACTAAACTCGCGCTGCGGCTTGTCATAGTAATGCGTGTAGTTGAAACTCGCATCGACATTGTTGAAGGCTCCTTTGTTCTCATTCCCGGCCAGGGTAGAGCTCATGAGGACATCGTTAAAATAACGATGAGTGCTCAGGTCATCCTGAAACGTGTTGTTGTTCCGGACACCGAATCGCACCGAGGCAGCCAGTGTGTTTTTCTTGTTGATGTCGTAGTCCCATCCCAGACTATAGTTTCCGAAAAGGCCGCGATTGCGCGTGCTGGCCGATTGAACATTCAGGGTTTCGTCCACCGTTCCGTCGTCGTTAAAAGAGCGCGTCAGCTGCTCGTTTTCAAAGCTGCCGGTGGTATTGTAAAAGGATCTGCCGAAACCACCCAGAGAAAAGCCCATTTTTCCGGTTCTGAAATTTCCGTTCAGTCCCAGGTTGGATCCGCGAAGACCTATTCCCGAATTTATGTTCAGGGTAAGACCGTGAAGCGTATTCTTTTTCGTGATGATGTTAATGATACCCGCCGACCCTTCGGCATCGTACTTCGCCGACGGTGATGTGATGACCTCGACTGACTTGATCTCATCCGCCGGTATCTGCTTCAGCGCGTCAGACACACTGCTCGCAACAATGGACGACGGTTTGTTATTGATGAGAACAAGGATGTTCTGATTCCCGCGCAGCGACACATTCCCATCGAGATCCACAGAGAGCATCGGGACTTTCTTCAGCACATCCGTAGCGTCGCCACCCCGGCTGGCAATATCATTCTCGGCATTATATACCAGGCGATCCACCCGCTCTTCGATAAGTGCTCTTTGCCCTTCTACCGTCACTGCTTCCAATACCTGAGGCGTTGGCGAGATGATGACTCTGCCGACGTTGACGTTCTTTTCGCTGACCGATACATCGATGACGCGTGTTTCGAAGCCGATAAAAGATATCAGCAGTTGATATTCTCCTTCAGCGACTTTCGAAAGCGTAAATTCGCCATGCTCGTCGCAAATTGTTCCGTCTATTGGTGTAGTGGAACCCGGCCGAGCCAGCGCCACATTCGCAAACTGGACAGGCTTCTGAGTGAGTGAGTCAAAGACATTGCCCGAAATCTTTGCGTTGCCTTGAGCAAAGGCGCCAGCGCTCAGAAACAATACAGCAACAACAGTAAAGGTGAGTCTCATTGAAGGTTTATCGTAAAGTTGGTTAAAGTTTCAGGGCCGGTCCATCTTTCCAGTCATCTACCGAGAAAGTCAGAACTTCCCTTTGCAGCAAACGTCAAAATTAACCAGATGGTTGACGACGAAATCGGCTTATAGACTGTTGCACCTTTTTCATCGACATAACGGACGAATAATCGACACTCGAGGGAACCCGGCGCTTGCCTGAATCTGTCGACGGATTCAAATCAACGGTCGAAAAATCCCGGCGTTGCCATTCCCGATGGAAGAGAAGGATTACCTTTACGTCAACTTTTTCCATACAAACAATTATGCAACCATTCATCAATCGGAATCGGGTCGTTCTCCTTCACCTGTCCTTCTGGTGCGTGTATTTGTCATTTTTTGTTTACCAGATCATCTCCCACCAGCGCAGTGCGGACATCGACTGGTACATTGTGGTCAAGGTCGTGAGTGTCCAGTTTTTCTTCGCGCTGTTCGTCAGCTACCTCAATTATTTTGTATTCCTTCCGGCGTTTCTGAAAGACAAGAAGGTCGGCAAGTATCTCGCGCAGTTCTTGATCGTCTTTGCCATTGTAATGGCCTTCCGGGTCACCATGGGCAGATTTGTCGTGGACGGATTTACGGGCGGAACCGGGTTTATGTATACCACCCGCTACGTTGTTCAGGTGGTAACGACCAACCTGTTCATCGTAATCTTTCTCGCGATGATCCGGTTCGCCGTCGATTGGTTTGAATTTGAAGCCCGGCAAAAGAGTGTCGAGAACGAACGGCTCACGGCGGAGCTGAACTTTTTGAAAGCACAGATCAACCCTCATTTTCTCTTTAACACGCTCAACAATCTTTATTATCTCGCATACAGCCAGTCGTCGAAGACTACGGAGGTGATCGCGAAGTTATCGCAGATGATGCGCTACATGATTTATGACTCGAACTATCCGCTCGTTCCGCTCAGCAAGGAGATCGAGTATATGGAAAACTATATCAGTCTTGAACGTCTGCGGCTCAATGAACAGATCCCCATCACCTTTGAAGTAAGGGGCGGAAATGCAGGGGATTTTTTGATCACGCCTTTGATTTTCATAACTTTTCTTGAAAATGCTTTCAAGCACGGTGTGAGCAACAACAATCCGCAGGCGTGGGTACGAGTGTCGATCGAGCTGCGGGAAGATGAGTGTGTCTACTGTGTGGAGAACAGCAAGATCCCCTCGGTAAAACCGGAGGCCGGGCAAAAATCGGGAATCGGCTTGCAGAATGTCATGCGCCGGCTTGAACTGAGCTACCCGGAAAAGCATAGGCTAACCGTTGAAGACAAAGAGGATCGTTATTCAGTCGAACTGACGATAAAGTTATCTTGAAACTCAGGTGCATCATTGTAGAAGACGAGCCGCTCGCGCGCAACCTCCTGGCTGATTACGTCAGGAAAGTTACGTATCTCGAACTGGTGGAAGCGTGCTCCACTCCGCTACGCGCACTGGAAGTATTGAAGAGCACCGCCGTCGATCTCATGTTCCTGGACATTCAGATGCCGGAGATCACGGGCATCACCTTGCTGAAGACACTACAGAAAAAACCGCTGGTGATCCTTACGACGGCATATTCGGAATACGCCCTGGAAGGCTATGATCTGGATGTGGTGGATTACCTGCTCAAGCCGATCACCTTCGATCGTTTTTTGAAAGCTGTCGACCGTGCGAGTCAGCGCATGCAGGGAACGGTAGACGGGGTAGGGGCAGAGACAAGGCATGCCATATCTCAACCTCCATCCCACTCTGACACGGGCAATCCATTCGTCTTCATCAAAGATGGCACGAAGCTGGTGAAGGTCAACTACGACGACATTTTGTTTGTCGAGGGTTTGAAAGACTATGTTACGATCGTGACCAAGGCGCAGAAGATCGTGAGCCTTCAACGACTAAAATCGTTGGAAGAGCAATTGCCTGCCGACCGGTTTATCCGGATCCATCACTCTTATATTATTGCGTTGAAAGCCGTCGACAGCATCCGCAAAGGAGAAGTCCAGATTGGCCCGCATCTGATTCCGATCAGCGACTCTTACCGGAAGGCATTCAAAGAATTTGTGGAGCGGAATCAGATGCAGTGAGGAATCCGGGGCTGCCGTAAATCCAATTACCAACAAAAAAAGCAGCTACTCTCGTAACTGCTTGATTTACACTGTGGGAGCTGAGGGGTTCGAACCCCCGACCCTCTGCTTGTAAGGCAGATGCTCTGAACCAGCTGAGCTAAGCTCCCGACTACGCCACGCCGCGCAAGCCTTCCCAGGCTTCGTCGGGCGCGGCCCGACATTGCCTCTTTTTGCAGGCTGTTCGAGAGGCGGTTTCTTTATCCCTCATCCTGGCGACGGGCCATGGATTTGGGATTGCAAATCTATAAGAGAATTCTGTTTCTGCAAAAAATCTTTGTTCACCGCCCGGCCAGCTATCAAGTCTCAATCCCCGGCATCTTTTTGTACGGTATGGCGTTACCTTTACAACACGTTCGCACGACGGCCATGAGCAAAGAAAAACATACACCCGCTAAAGTCCTCTACATCTGCACGGGCGAAAAATGCAAAAAGCGCGGCAGCAAAGAGATCAGCAAAAAGCTGCGGGATTATGTAAAAGATTACCGCCTGGACCACGTTGGCATCATCCGAACTCACTGTACCGACAACTGTAAACACGGCCCCGTAGTCTGCCTCCAACCAGCGGGTGAATGGCACTTTCACGTCGACGAGCATAAAGCCATCTCCCTCCTTAAGAAATTCGCGCAGCCTCAAGAAGCAGTCAAAGACTAACCAAAGCCCGAAGGGCGCCGAATCCCTTCATAAATATTTTGGTGTCTTCGTGCCTTCGTGCTGCCTTCGTGTCTTCGTGGCCTAAAAACCTACTCGGCCTCGTACTTGATGTCGGGAATCTTTTTGTCGATCATGTAGATACCCACGCCCTCTTCGCCGATCACGTCGAATAACTCAAGCGCGCGACGGGCAATGAATTCCTCTTCCACCTGCTCTTTCAGGAACCACTGTAGGAAATTAACGGTGGTGTAGTCCTTCGCCTTGTAACATATGTCGACAATCCGGTTAATGGATTGGGTATTAGTGATCTCCTGCTCAAGCGCTTGTTCGAACACACTGCGCAGGGAATTGAAGTTGTGCGGAATATCGGAGATTTCGGGGGAGATCGCCTTGCCTCCCACGTCATTTACATACTTGAAGATCTTCAGCATGTGGTCGCGCTCTTCACCGGACTGTTTGTAAAAAAAGTCGCAGCTGTTGGCAAATCCATGCTGATCACACCACGATGCCATCGCCAGGTAGTTGGCGGAAGCTTTAGCCTCCTGCCTGATCTGGTCGTTGAGAATTTGCTCAACTTCTTCGCTAAGGGATGTTTTTTGTCTTACCAGGTCTCTCATAAAATTCATCTTTTGGATACCCTAATGTAACGATAATTATCGCAATTGGTTCGCAAACAAGTGAATACCAAAAAACCGGGCCAGAGGTCAGGCGGGAATCCTGTAAAGGCGCTCGTGAATGATGCTGTTTAACTGGAGCATTACGCGGGCACCGGAGAGCAGCTCCTTGAATTCAATGAGCTCAGAAAGGGTTAGCACAAAGCAGCGCTCGCTGCCGCAAGGGGAAATGATTTCGATATCGGAAGAATTGGACGGATCGGCGACCATCGGTTCAAGATCTATCAGGTCAACCTGTCTTTTCAGGGCCAGGAAGCAGGGAAATTTGAATTCGGTGACATCGCCTCCGAAATCGATGGCAAAACAGCGCTTCTTGTCGCACTGGTAAACGCACCCGTGGGCGGTGCTGTAGATTTCCTTGAACTGGGTCGAAACTTCCATTTGTGTTGAGGCAAAACTAGCGGTATTTAGAATCATTTCAAATAAAAATTGGAATTGTTTTGAACGGTTCTAAACAGCCGCTTGAATATGTCTGTTGGAAAAGATCTCAAAGCTTCACGGCCACGTGCGCAGTGTCGAATCAGCACTACTCGTACAGCTGAAACGTCCGGGAAATATTAAACCCAAAGTGGATGTCGGCATCAAAAAAATCCCCGGTGGTCTCCGTGATAAAACCTTTCTCATTCATCGCCCGGGAGTTCGTGAAATGGAGTTGAAAAACGTGTCCTCCTGTCTCTATGTCAAAACCAATAGCCAGGGAGTTTTGAATCGGGCTGTTTGCCCGCGTGTTGAACTGATAGTAATATTCAGCATTGAGGGAAAGACTTTTGGTGAGCTTGATACGCCCGCCCGCCCCCAGCGCATAGATGTCGTTAGGGTCCTGTTCCTCAATGACCGAATTACGGTGCACGAGCGTGGGCGATATCTGCAACGAAAATGCAGGCGTGAACTTCTTCGCGATAATCAGCTGGTAACTGTAAGTCATTCTTTCGCTCACGTCGGGTTCCCCCGCGGGATCACCGGTCTTCAGGGTCTTCAACGCAGCGCTCGTCAAGCCGACGATCGACACAGGAACGCTCCCCGGGCGTTGCCATAGAAACTTGTATTTCAGAAACCCGTCGTACGTCTTCTCAAAGGAATTGCGCCCTACCCCGATGTTGAAGCGGTCGGTCACTCCAAAATCGGCGCCCAGACGTACGTTGGATTCATCAAGACCAAACAGTTCGTAAGCACCTGAATTCAGCCTTCCGAAACGGTGTCCAATAATAACATCCAGCACGCCGCGCCGCCTTGTCTCAATGGAGTGTCCATTGATCAGGCGGGTGCCCTTGAACGTCTGCTCGGTGTATAGTGATGAATCTTCGGTTTCCTTATCCAGGATATCCATCAGGTCCTGTTGTGCCAGCGAACTGCAGAGTGGAAAAAAAACAAGAATGAGCGGTAAAATTGATTTCATGTTCTTCGGATTAATGACTTTTTGGTTGATTGCACGGGTGTTACATGGGCGTGTAGTTAAAGGAAACTGTTACCTCCACTTCCTCTGCAATGTTTTGAATGACCAGCTTGGGTATTTTTATCTTGAAGTCCTTTACCTTAAGCGGAAAAACCGCCTTCGCCTGAATCGCGCCATTGCTGACAACCGCCTCCGCTTTCACGTTCACCTGCCTCGTAACCCCGTGGAGCGTAATGTCTCCGGCAACTTCGAGTATATACGTTCCATCTTTTTTCACATCGAGCCCGCCGATGTTGGTGATATTTCCCTTGAAAGTCGCTTTCGGATACTTCTGGGACTCGACATACTTTTCATTGAAGTGTTCCTGCATCAGCGCCTTCCGGAAGTTGAATGACCGCATCAGCAAGGAAGCGACGATGTCTCCGGACTTGACGTCGATTACACTCACGGCCTGCTCGCTGTGCGCTTCGATGTCTTCCATGGGTGCCGAAGAAAAGAACGAAGCTTTGCCCGAGCGGTCAATGTATTTTTGTGCATTTGCCGGGCTATTCAGCGCTATGAGGAAGACGCCGGCCAGGGCTATAGCCCTTGCAGCCGGCGCGTATCCATTGGGTGGGTTGGTTTTCATTTTATTCATCGGGCAAGAGTATTCCTTTATCAAGCACCACGTCCAGCAGCAAGCCGTTGCAAATGCCCTTGACATTCACGTTTTCTCCCCGCGTAAGACGAGTGTACTTATCCTTCTGGTCTTTCTGGAGATAACAGCTTACTCCGGTCATTTCAGTGCTGTCACCCATGAGCAGTATCAGTGTGCTGTCATTCAGGATCATTTCCTTGAGTGTACCTTCTACTTCGATGACTTTGCCGGCGTACAGCTCGTTTGCGCGCGCCTCGTCGTTCGAAAACGCCTGGACGAGTTCCGTCACTGATAACCTGAACGCCGCATCTTCCTTGCGCACGGACCGGTGTGGTTTATAGTACATGAATACCGCGATCGCGGAGGTGATCAGTAGTACGGAAGATATCATAATTACTACAGTTTTTCTTTTCATCCGATTGGATCAGTTATTCAAAGCGCCGTCGTCAACCCAGCAGGCGATCATATTGATCTCGGTTTGCGTGAGGGTGCCTTCCTGGGGCATCGTACCGTCGGCCGTCAACTCTTTAATGTCTCGCGCGCTGTCATGGATATTTTTAAAGACGCGGAAGTCCGGAAATTGCGATCCGTTGTGACAGTCGTTGATGGCGCAGCTCTTTTCTATGATCGGTGCGATCGACTGCGCGAAGCTGATACCCGATCTGACCCGCACGGTCTGTGTAACCTCACAACCGCTTGCATCGGAAACTACAAGGTTATAGGTGCCGCGTGCGAGCCCTGAGAATGTATGCGAGGAGCCGTAACTTCCCTCGCCCAGGCGGTACTGGTAGGGCTCGGTTCCGTCGAAAGCGTTTACCGAGATGGTGCCATTCGAACCGCTGCAACCTCCGGCATCTGTCGCAGTGAAGGAAATGTTCACGCCGTTGATATTCTGCACACTTGTTTCCAGCGTCGCCGAGCAGTTGTTTTCATCCAGCGCGGTGATCTCATAAAGACCTGCACCAAGTCCGGTTAATACAGGCGATTCTTGCGGCTCGCCATCGCCTGCCACATAACGATAATTTCCGCTTCCTCCGCTTGCCACAACTTCAATACTTCCGTCCATAGCGCCGCAGTTCGCACCCGTCACGGATACCAGCTCTATGATTACCGGATTCTCACTGCAATCGACCGGGCCGGGAACCACTTCATATTCGCAACCCAACCAGGTCGATGCGCTTAATAAGACAACTAGACTGAAAAATTTCCTCGACATAATTCAAAACCTCCTTGCTAAAACTCTGAAAGAAAATACCGGCGAAACAAGCCACCGGTATTTTTCTGCGCTCAATTGGCATTTGATCCGATATCTCCCTGTGCTACCAGCGTGCCGAGCTCCGATGCGCTCTTGTGGACGTTGACGTGCCCGTCAAATGCCACGAGTTGGTCATAGCTGATTTCCGTTCCGTCTTTAAGGGTGTTGGCGCTGGTGGCGCTTTGACCGGTGGTTCCGTTGACGTCCTTCAAATCCAGGACAATCGCACCCCCTCCCGATGCGACATCATCCTGATGGATGTGGGCGGGGTGAACATCTCCCGCGGTAGTGCCCGTCAATGCGATGGTAATAAGTGCCTTGCCGCTTTTCCTCTTTTCGAAAGTCACCTCGCCGCTGATGCCGGATCCTCCCACTTCGTTCAGCGCATAGTGTTGGTGGTCACCGGTCAGCTCATTCTGTCCGACATCCGCCTGTGCAACAAAGGTACTGAGCACATGCACGTTGATGTACGCGTTGATATTCAATAGTTCTTCGTATGTGATAGGCGTCCCGTTGTTCATCGTATCGACACTGGTCCGCGCCATTCCGGTTGTACCGTCGACATTCTTGAGATTGATGATGATGCTTCCTCCCTGTGCCACGGAGTTTGCGTGGAAGTGAGAAGCATGGCTCGCGCCGGGCTGCGTCCCATCGAGCGCGACGGTGACGAGCGTTGTTCCCTTCTTGCGTTTTTCAAAAGTAACGGTACCCGTGACACTCGGATCGGCTACCGGAGTCATCTGATAAACTTTGGAATCACCGGTCAGCTCATTGGCGCCGATGTCTCCCTGCGCCACCAAAGTCCCCAGGTCGGCGCTGCTCTTATGAACATTTACAAATCCGTCAAAGTCCAACAGGTCGGCATAGGAAAGCGGAGATCCGTCGTTCCATGCGTTCACAATCGTTTCACTTTTACCATCGGCCCCGCTGACATCGTTCAGATCCAGGACGATCGGTCCCCCCTGTGCAGCTGAATTGGCGTGAATGTGAGCAGGGTGAGTTTCGCTGGCTTGCGTGCCGTCCAGCTGAATGGTGATCACGACCTGTTCGTCATCACGTTCCTCGAAGGTAACGGTGCCACTGATAGAAGGATCCGAGACAGAGGCGAGATTGTACTCCCGCGACTCACCAGTTAGCATTGGACCCTTGACTTCATCATCGCAGCTGCCAAAGAAAAAAGCCGGCGAAACGATCAAGGTCCATACAATAACAGTCTTGAAAAGTGTTTTCATGGGTTTTGCGATTAAAATTTGGCAATACATATCCAGTAAGCTGAGTTGTCAGCATTCATTAACTACAAAAACAAAGGGTAATTGACCGCCTTTAGTCAGGGCCGCGGCTTCGGGTTGGTATCGAAGGGTTCTGTTTGCGAATTATCGTGTAACGAAGAGTAACCGACGCGCCGGCGCTGAAAAGCCTCAGATTCGACCATCCGATCTCCTGGAGCGGAATCTTTGCGTAAGGCTCTATTCCTAGCATGAACCCGGGCATCACCTGTCGTTCATACCCGATTGTAAAGTTGAGCATGTTGAACATGAACCGCGAGCTTCCCCGCGAGCTCCATCCTGATTTGGCTCCAGGATTTGGCCGGTCGAAGCGGTAGCGATACGATTCAGTCTGCATCAGATAACTGGAAACACCTGCGCCAATATTCCAGTTGCTTCTTTCGTTGCGAATGGCGGCATAATGCACCATAATGGGATACTCCAGGATGCTGCACGACCCTTTGATCGTTTCGGGAATAATACCATTCGTATTATTTCTCCAATAGTTCTGGGGTGGATGGTATTCTTCGCCGGAGCCAGTGTACTGCTTTTGATTTTTGATGATGCCCGCAGACAACGTCCACCGGTCAAAAAAGTGATAGTGAAGTACAGCCCCATAGGCTTTTCCCGGCGCCGAGTACAAACCTGAGGTACCGCTGAAATCCGGTGCAAAGGAAAGCAGAAGGCTCAACCTCGGCGAAGCCACATGTTTCTTTTTATCAGAAGCATGTTCCTCTTTAACCATGGCCTGCGCCTCACGTGTCTTACCTTCCTCCGCACCAGGAAGTTCAACAACGGCCTTCTGCTTATTTCTTTCCGCGACAGCAGGAATGATCAGGTCGCGATTGATATTTTCATCCGGGATCTCGACTAATGTCAGCCGATTCCCTGTATTTGCTCCGTCGGCTCCTCGCTCAGACGCAAGATCGGAACCTGCGGTAATGGAGCGTCCGGCGTCGGTATTTTCGGCTCCCAAGCCATCAACTTTATAATTAGAAACTTTGAAATCCGAAACTGCATCTTGTTCAGCAGCAACTGCCGGTTTGTTGGCTGTCTTATCTGCTTCCACGACATTCGCCACATGCTTTTCCCCAGATTCTCCCGGGTTATCGGCTAGGGGGTCGGCGGAGCGATCGACTTGATCATTTTCCGTATCCGTCACCAGCGGTCCGATCGGTTGAACGGACGTTGGGTCAGAGGGTTTATTGGCGGATGTGACGTCTTCGACGGGAGCAGCCGGCGCGGTAAAAGAGATTATGTCGTACCGATCGTTTATCCAAATCGCCGAGGAGAAAAGCAACACCGTGCCGACGACGACCGAGGTGGTAGTTCGGGATGCTTTCTTTGCAACGGTCTGACCCGCGTCAGCTGCGTCCAGGCGCGCTTCGAGTTTCTTCCAATCATCTTCATTGAAACTCACATCCGCCCGCGTCGCCGCCTTGCGAAAGAACTGCTCCAGCCGATCGTTATCTTGTTCCGGCATAATCCGCTTCAAAATAATCGTTCAATATTAACTTCAGTTGCTCTTTTGCTTTGAACAGGTTTGACTTCGACGTGCCGATTGCGATGTGCAACATTCCGGCAATTTCTTCATGCGTATACCCTTCAATGACGTACAGATTGAAGACCGTGCGATACGCAGGTGGAAGTTTTTGCAGCAGTCCGATTACCTCCTGATAGGAGATCCCTGACAGTATCTTTTCAGTATCCGATTCGTTCTTTGCGTTTTGCATTTCCTCCACGCGAATCTCGCGCTGCTTTTTATGATAATGGTTGATCGCAGTGTTGACGAGAATCTTCCGCAGCCAGGGTTTGAAAGGTTTACTCAGATCAAATTTTTTCAGGTTGCTGAATATTTTCATAAATGCATCGTTTAGAATTTCAGAGGCTTCGTCCCGGTTACCGGAATACCGCAGTGAGATACTCATCCCATAGGCATAGTATTCCTGGTACAGCAGTTTCTGACTCAGCCGGTGAGCGCGAAGGCATCCTTCCAATAATGGCCTTATTTGATCTTCCTGTTCTTCCAAGGAGCCGCTTTTGACTAACTGTACATTGAATATTTCTGAATGGTTGCCTGACTTAAAAAAATGGTGGAAAGTAATCCTGACGACCGGGAGAGGCGGGTGAACCGAATCGGGAAATCCAACCTATGCGTATATTAAGATAGTTCAAAGGCGCCCGAAAAGCAACTGGCGTCCGTTTTGGCTTTTCTACAATTTATAGCCTCCTAAATACCACCGCACGGGCACCAACGTTCTCCCTCAAAGGGTCGAAGACGGCAAAGGGCGAATACAGATAAATTCGTTCATTTGAGCCTCGCACTCCTTTGGATTCATATTTGCCTTGTATTTTTGCATAAAATTTTAGAGTTGAAATTACTTCGCAGGGTACTTTTTTACTTCGCCCTTTCAGCCGGTGTCCTCGTAATCGGCCTGACCGTATCGGTATTCCTGTACAAGGATCGCATTATCGCGCAGTTCATTCGCGAGGCGAACAAGCAGCTCAACACTCCGATCACCATCAAAAAGATGGACGTGTCCATGTTCGAAGATTTTCCCCAGTTATCCATTGTTTTTCATGACGTCTACGTAGAAGACAGCCATCCGGGCCACTATCCCCTCCTGACTGCCAGAAAAATCTCCTTCCAACTGAATCCAATCAGCGTCTGGCGCGGTGATTATACTGTCAGAGGTCTGGAGATCGACGACAGCGAAACGTATCTGAAAATAAACGACGAAGGTCTCAATAATTACACGATCGTCAAGAAGGCGTCGGGGGGAGAGGGCTCCGCAAGCGCGGTTAGTTTTGAGCTTTCAAACGTAACGCTGAGAAACACCGTCGTCAATTACGTCGATCTGCGCTTACTGCAGGATTTCACATTCACGAGTAAGCGGTTGGCGGCATCGATCCGTTCGCAGCGTGACGTATATGATATCCAGGCAGAAGGAGAGTTGACGACAAAAAAGATGATGATCAGGAATGCGAACTACCTGGAAGGTAAATCCTTCGGGATTTCAAGTCACCTGATCTACGACGATATTCTGAAGCACCTTACCATCCATCCATCGGAACTTGCGCTGAAGACCTCGACATTTACGGTTGATGGCACGTATTCGTGGAAGGAGAAGAACATGCTCCACCTTACAACCACCGGTACAGAAACCAACATCCAAACGCTGCTTTCGCTTTTGCCTGAGTCCCGGGCCAGGAAGTTTGATCAGTATCGCAGTAAGGGAAACGTATACTTTAAGGCCAAGCTGGACGGCGAAATTTCTTCGACAGTCAGCCCCGCTATCGATATCGATTTTGGATTCCGGGATGCGACGTTATACCATCCTCAATACAAGACCCGTATTGAGAACGCCACTCTGGCGGGGTCCTTTAAGGCGGCTAACATGAACGAGCTGAGTCGTGCCACTCTTTCTCTAAAGGATGTCACCGGAAAACTCAATAACGAAAACTTTCAGGCTAATTTCGTCCTTCGGAATTTCAATGACCCGGACATCGCGCTGAACTTCAAAGGAAAGATTGACGCACCCGCGCTGCTGGACTTTTATCCCGTCGAGGAAGTTAGGTATGCCAAGGGCTTTCTGGATGTGGATGTCGCATTTCAGGGACGGGTTAATCTCCTGAAAGACAAGTCAACGGCGCAACGCGTTTCAACACTGGGGACGGTCAACCTGCAGGGTGTGAACCTCATCTACGGCAAAAACAGCATCCCATTGGAAAACCTTCAGGGTAACCTGCAATTCAACAACAATGACCTCGCGCTCAGCAATGTGTCCGGCAAACTCGGCAACTCGGATTTTCTGTTGAACGGATTCTTCAAGAACATTATCACATTTCTGCTGTTCGAAAACCAGCCAATCGGAATTGAAACCGATCTGAAGGCCAATCACATTGACCTCAATGAATTGTTCGCCCTCGGCTTCAGCGACCTGGCCGAAAATCCGGAGACAAAGGAATTCACTTTCACGGTTTCAAAAAACGTAAACCTGAATTTCAACTGCGACGTCAAATCGCTCCGTTACAAAAGATTCCACGGTCAGGCGATTCGCGGAGACCTGCTTGTAAAAAATCAGATGGCGGTGTCGCGTAACCTGTCGTTGCGAACGATGGGTGGAGAATTAAGCCTTTCCGGGATTGTAGACGCAAAAAACAACAAAGCCATTGACGTCGTTAGCACCTGGAAACTGAAGGGCATCAACATTGACAGTGTGTTTTACGTGTTTGAGAACTTTAACCAGACCTTTATTCAGGACAAACATCTCAAAGGGCGGGCAACGGCCGATGTTAATCTTGAAATGACTCTGAACCAGCAGCTGCGCCTTTTCCAGGAAACATTGATCGCCGACATCGGTATTTCCATCGCCCGGGGTGAGTTGAATCATTTTGAGCCGCTGCGGAAGCTGGAGCGTTACCTCGGTGACGAAGGTCTTGACCGGCTCCGCTTCTCGGAACTCAAAAATGATATTCATATCGAGAATAAGACGATCTACCTTCCACAGATGGAGGTCCGCACCAACGTCTCGAATATCAAAATAAGCGGAACCCACACGTTCGACCAACGGATAGACTATCGGCTAATTACTCCCTTGCGGCCGAAACGCGTGATCGAAGCCGCCGCCGAGGAGGCAACGGAACAAGACGGCCAGGGCAACAGCAGATTGTTCCTGAAGATCACGGGAACAACCGACGACTACAGGATACTCTATGACACTGAAGCCGTCAAGAAAAAGATAGTAAGCGACCTGAAGAAAGAAGTTCAGGAACTGAAAGAAGCATTCAAATCAAACAGCAAGAAAAAGGCGAAAGAAGTCGAGCTAAGCCAGGACGAATACTTCGACTGGTAACCGCGGTGCTTGAACAACTCTCCTAAAAAGGGCACGCTCGTGCGCAGGACGAGAGAGCCGTGGCGCTAAGCCAACGCTTCCCGGATGTAGTCATTGAGGGGTTTAATCCGCTTGCAAGCTCCCGCGACTATGCTGACGAATTTCTTCCCTGTTACGTCCTTGTCAGTCAGCGGCATCGAAACAATGAAACTTTTCAGCTTCAGCCATTCAAGATCCGGATGATCTTTCGGGTAGCCTTTTGGTGCGGTCTTGAGTTTATCAAAATCATCGAATCCGCCGAATGCTTTGCGAAAGGCCGGTGCCTTCATGATTTTTCGCAATTCGTCCGGGTTATAATCGATCTCCTGGCGAACCTTCGCGAGGTTTGTAGCATCAGGCTGATAAATTCCGCCAGCAATAAAGCTGTTGTTTCCTGGTTGCAGATGAAGGTAATACCCGGGTTCCTGAACGAGCCTTCCATTCGGCGAAAATCCGGCGCCCATGTTGGTCTTGTACGGGCGCTTGTCTTTGCTGAACCGCACATCGCGGTAAATACGAAAAGGAAGCTTTCGCGGTTCGAGTCCGGCGAGGCCGGGATCGAATTTCATGAGCTCTGTTAATATTCTCCCTACTAACTCCTCGAAGCCTTGTTTCGCCGTGAGGTAGCGAGGCTTATTCTTTTCAAACCACTCGCGGTCGTTATGGCGCGCAATATCTTTGAGAAACTTGAGAATGAATTCAGCATCCATAGCGACTTGTACTCACTTACAAATAATCAACAATTGTTTCCAGGCCTATCCCCCTCGATGCTTTGACCAGTATGGTTGCATTTGCCAGCGGAAACTGCTTCAGCTCGGTCACTAGATCGTCCTTGCGTTCAAAGTATTTCGCATAGGGAATTTCGTGTAAAGCGGTCTTGAACAAGGTGCCGCAGAGGTAAATGTTCCTGATTTGTTTCTCCTTGATCAGCTTTCCGATCGCCTGATGTTCCTGGTGAGCTTCTCCCTCCAGTTCGAACATATCGCCAAGGATGAGAACTTTGTTATCCATGCGCATGGCCGCAAGGTTTTCGATGGCGGCTTGCATGGAACTCGGATTGGCATTATACGCGTCAAGAATAATTGTATTCGATCCTTTCTTTACGATCTGCGAACGCATGTTTCCGGGCGCGTATTCGGCCACCGCGCGGTTGGCAATCGAGGGTTCAACGCCGAAATATTTTCCGATGCAAAGCGCGCATGCAATGTTTTCAAAGTTATAGCCGCCGATAAGCTGCGTGACAATCTCATCTCCGTTGTCTGCCCTGATTTTTACAAACGGGTCTGCACTCAGGAGCGCTGCTTGATAATAGTCTCCTCCAGCCGGATACGAGACTTTGTTCGTAAACGGTGCGGACAGCTCAGTCAGCAATGGGTTCAATGAATTCACAAACACGGTCCCGCTGTGCGAGAGCAGGTGTTGGTATAGCTCAGATTTCGCTTTCACAATATTATCAAAACCTCCGAACGTTCCGATGTGGGCTTTACCTATGTTGGTGATAAACCCGTGAGTAGGATCCGCGATGTCGCATAGCATTGCGATCTCGCCTGGATGGTTTGCTCCCATTTCCACAACTGCGATTTCAACGGAAGCATCGATGGACAACAAAGTCAGGGGGACCCCAATGTGGTTGTTCAGATTTCCCCGGGTTGCGAGGGTCTTGTACTTCGTAGCGAGGACAGCGTGAGTAAGTTCCTTGGTGGTAGTCTTTCCGTTGGATCCGGTAAGAGCGATAAGGGGAATCTTCAATTGCTGACGATGGTAACGCGCCAGTTGCTGTAATGTCGTCAGCACATCGTCAACGAGGATAAACCGATCATCCTTCCTGAATTCGGGTTCATCGATGACTGCGAAACTTGCTCCTTTCTCCAGCGCTTCTGCGGCAAATTGATTGGCATTAAATTTATCACCCTTCAGGGCGAAGAATACAGAACCAGGGGTGATCTTGCGGGTGTCCGTAGAGACGAGCCCGCTTGCGGAATACCGTGCGTATAAATTTTCGATTCCACTACTCATTGCCTTGATAAAACTTCGTAATTTGATGCGCAAACCATTCGCTGCAACCTTTTCCGCGGCAAGATAACAGGTGGCTATGGGTATGCGTTAGGTAAAGAAGAAATATTTTCATGATCCGCCTGCTCTGTTTCTTTCTGATCTTGATGCCCCTGGCTTCCCGGGCGCAATTCAATTATACACTCGATCAGAGTATTCCCGTTCAGAATCTGAAGGGAGAAAATCTTTTGCTCGCCTGGGCCGGTGGATTAAACGCTGCGCAATTCAATACGATGGATCTGAATGGTGACGGCGTTGAAGATCTGGTTCTCTACGACAGGATGGCAAACAAGGTGATCACATTTCTTGCCGCCGACAACTACTACGTCGCCGCCCCGGAATACGAAAGTCTCTTCCCCGACGGGATCTACAACTGGCTGCTCCTGCGCGATTACAACTGTGACGGCAAGAAGGATGTCTTCACCGGTGATGTTCTGGGAATGAAAGTCTATCGGAACGTTACCACTTCATCGGGACACCTGGAATGGGAACAGCACCTTTTCGATACCGGCTTCCCGGATTCGAAAAGCACCGTGCTGCTCACCCGGAATCCCTCAACCAACATCAAGGTTAACCTGCAGCTTCAGTATGACGATCTCCCCGCTATCGGCGACGTTGATGGTGACGGCGACCTTGATATCATGAACATACGCTACGCCGGTCATACCGTTGAGTTGCATCAGAATCTTAGCCAGGAGAATAATGCGCCATGCGATTCCATGGACTTTGTTCGCGTGACCCGGTCATGGGGCGATTTTCAGGAGTGCACCTGTGGAACGTTTGCCTTTAACGGTACGGAATGTCCTCCGAATAGCGGTGGACGAACAAAGCACGCTGGCGGGAAGAGCCTTTTGATGCTCGATGTCAACCATGATCAGCAACTCGACCTGATCTTTTCTGAAGCCGAATGCACGCAGCTGTTCGCCCTCCAGAACAAAGGGACAGCCACCGCGCCAATCATTGACAATGGTGTGGCATTTCCACAAACCCAGCCTGTGAACTTTGTTTTGTTTCCCGCCGCATTCTACGAAGATGTGGATTTCGACGGGAAGAAGGACCTGATCGCGACACCGAATATATTCTCAAAGGAGTTTCTGAACAGCAATCTCGCGCAGTCGACGTGGTTCTATAAGAACACGGGCTCAAACGCAAGCCCGACATTTTCGTATGTCCAGTCCAACTTCCTGCAGGAGAACATGATCGATGTTGGCGATAACGCCGTCCCTGCCTTTTCCGACTACGATGGTGACGGAGATTTCGACATGCTCGTCAGCGCTCATTCCTCCGATACCTACACATCGCGCATTCACCTGTTCGAGAACACAGGCTCGCCAACGACTCCATCTTTCAGGTTGGTCTCGAACGACTATCTGGAGTTCAGCAATTCGCGATTTTATAATTTAAAAATCCAGCTTGTTGACCTTGATGGCGACAACACGCAAGATCTCGTTTTCACGGCCACCAGTTTTGACAACAACCTGACGAACCTCTATTACATTGCAAACAAGAGCCAATCGTCACTCGATTTCAGTGGTTCAACTATTCGCATCATCAGTTTTCCCATGACCAGCAGCGAAAACCTCTCGGTAATCGACATTAACTCAGATGGTCTTCCTGATGTGCTCGCTGGCCGCAGTGAAGGAAATCTCGAGTACTGGAAGAACACGGGTATTGCCGGTTCACCTGTTTTTCAAATGGCCGAAGAAAACTATTTGGGATTCGCCTCTTCACCGCTGAGGCAGAACCCTACCGTCGCCATAGCGGACCTTGATGCCGACGGCACCGTCGATCTTCTTATCGGGGATCAGGCGGGATATCCCGGGGTCATCCGCGATTTTAGAAACTCAGAAGGTGAAGCCGCCCTGGAAACGGATCTGGTTTTCAATTCCGTTATGGAAGAATACCGCAGCAAAAACCTCGGTGGAAAACTATGGCCTGTAGTTGTCAATCTTTTCAACACGCGAACGCCGGCGATAGTAGTCGGTAACGGGCTCGGTGGCATTCACATTCTCAGGAGCGAGCATGACAACCCGCTTCCCGAGAAGCCGACGCTAAGCATTTTTCCAAATCCTGTCCTCAAATCCGAGGTTCTCAATGTCCAGGCTGACCGGCATGGAACTCTGGAAATCATATCCGTTCTTGGCCAGCAACTCAGTAAACCGATTATCCTGAAAGGAAATGAAGTCTACCGCTATACGTTGCCCCCGCTCGCGGCTGGTCTGTATCTCGTGAAGTTTACTGCCTTTAAGAAATCAACCGTACAGCGATTAGTCATTCAATAAGATCGTTACCTGATTCCCTTCGCTGGGAAACATCGCCTTATCAGATAACGGGCGATGGAATTTCAAAATTCTCGCCGTATTCTTGCAGCGTTCAAAAAAATCAGATTATTCGTGGCTTCTCCCGTTGCTTTAATATTTGACATGGACGGCGTGATCGTCGACAGCAATCCCGCGCATAAAGTCGCGCTTAAGCAGTTCGTTAAGAAGTATGGGAAAGACCTTTCCGAAGACGAACTACGGGAAAAGATCTACGGTCGACGGAATCAGGATTGGCTGGTGGCAGTCTTCGGGCAACTGGATGAGACGAAATTAAAGGAGTATGCCGACGAAAAGGAGGAGCTTTTCAGAAAGGTGTACGACCGCGACATCAAACCGCTTGACGGCCTCGCTGAATTTTTGGCGGCCGCAGAGAAGGCGGGGATCCCACGTGCGATTGCAACTTCCGCTCCACGCGCCAACGTAGATTTCACCCTGGCCAAAACCGGGCTGGGCGGCTACTTCGACACCATCCTTGATGATCAGTTTGTGACTCACGGCAAACCGCACCCTGAAATATATCAGAAAACCGCCAAAGCTTTGAACTTTGACCCCGCGCAATGCATTGTTTTTGAGGACTCACTTGCCGGCGTTAAGTCCGGAAAAAGCGCCGGCTGCAAGGTTGTTGGCGTGACGACCACCCACACAGACGACGAACTGGATGGTGCGGATACGTTTATTCGCGATTTTACCGGCCTGGATCCCGCGGATTTGATCGCCAGCCTTTATTGAGTCAGGGTCCGACCTGCCCGGGAATACGTCTCCACAGGAAAATTCATTTCCGTTTTTGGATTATTGTCCATTTTGCCGATATTTGCAGTCCCTTTTCAGAAAGGAATCTTAACCAAAGAGCTGAATTATGGCACGAGTTTGTCAAATAACCGGAAAAAGACCCCAGGTCGGAAATAATGTTTCTCACGCGAATAATAAGAGCAAGCGTAGATTTTACCCGAACCTGCAAAAAAAGCGTTTCTTCATTCCTGAGGAGGACAAGTGGATTACGCTGAAATTGTCTACCAAAGCGATCAAAAGCATTAACAAACACGGGATCTCTGCTGTTCTGAAGGAAGCAAGGGCAAACGGACATCTGGTACTGTAATAAAAAATTGAACAATCATGGCAAAAAAAGGCAATCGCGTTCAGGTAATTTTGGAATGCACTGAGCATAAAGCTACGGCGCAGCCGGGCATGAGCCGCTACATTACCACGAAAAACCGCAAAAACACTACAGAGAGGTTGGAACTGAAGAAGTACAATCCTATCTTGAAAAAGTATACCGTACATAAAGAAATCAAGTAACCATGGCAAAGAAAGTTGTTGCGTCCCTGAAAAAAGTTGATGGTAAGAGCTTTGCAAAAGTCATCAAAGCTGTAAAGTCTGAAAAGACCGGCGCTTATACCTTCCGGGAGGAAATTGTTCCTGCGGAGTTGGTAAAGGAAACGCTCGCCAAGAAATAATCTGAAAGCACAGAACACTTGAAAAGTCCTCCACTGAGGACTTTTTGTGTTTTTAGTCGCTTCGTTGGCTTGAAGTTTTTCCGTTGCTTGCAGCGGTTGGCCTCCAGGCCGGTTCATTCAATTAATCTGCCTTATGTTCGGTTTATTTTCAAAAGAAAAGAAGGAGTCTCTCGACAAGGGCCTAGAGAAAACGAAGGAGAGTTTTTTCTCGAAGCTCGGCAAAGCGATCGTCGGAAAAAGTACGGTTGATGACGATGTTCTGGATAGCCTCGAGGAGATCCTCGTTTCTTCCGACGTTGGAGTGGAGACGACCTTGAAGATAATCGAGCGGATTCAGCAACGCGTCGCGCGGGATAAATACACGAACACCGCCGAACTCAACAAGATCCTGAAAGAGGAAGTTATTGCGCTTCTCACGCAGCACAATTCGTCCGCCACTGCGGATTTCGATATCCCTCCGGGGAAAAGACCTTATGTAATCATGGTGGTCGGCGTCAATGGGGTGGGTAAGACCACAACCATCGGTAAGTTATCCGCACAGATGAAGAACCGCGGCAAGAATGTGATTCTCGGGGCGGCTGATACATTCCGCGCCGCCGCGGTTGATCAGCTCAAACTGTGGGGCCAGCGTGTAGGCGTTCCGGTAGTGGCAAGGGGTATGAACACCGACCCGTCTGCGGTGGCGTATGACGCGGTCCAGGCCGGGGTCAATCAGAATGCGGATGTAGTAATCATCGACACGGCGGGAAGGCTACATACGAAAGTAAACCTGATGAACGAGCTGTCCAAGATCAAACGCGTGATGCAGAAAGTCATTCCCGACGCTCCGCATGAGGTGTTGTTGGTGCTCGACGGCAGCACGGGACAAAACGCGACCATCCAAGCCCGCGAGTTCACAAAGGCTACGGACGTCACAGCCCTGTGTATCACAAAACTGGATGGAACAGCGAAAGGTGGCGTGGTTATTGGCATTTCGGACGAATTCCGCATCCCGGTCAAGTATATCGGCGTAGGTGAAAAAGTAGAAGACCTCCAGGTGTTCGACCAGGTGGAATTTGTAGACTCACTCTTCAAGTAAAGATCGCATCGAACGTAGATCGTCTGGCCTATTTTTTCTTTTTGTCCTGCGGAACCGGCGGTGCCTTGCGCAACGGCAGGCGTATCATGACATAGTAGTTGAATCCCCAGGTAGTCTCTTTGTTCGTTCTTCCAAAACCGGGCACGTCATAAGCCAGCATCTCCCTTGTCTCTTTCGTGGAAAGCGCGAATTTCAACCTGCCGGTATAACCTAACCAGAACATCTTCCAGATCTTCACTTTCAGCCCGGTGGTTAACTCGATCCACGAGGCACTTATGTCGGGGTGGTAAAACGTATCAGATAGCTCGCCCCATATCGGGTCGACGCGATAGACACTCATCGATTCACTGAAGGATGAATGGCCGTAGCGGGCGCCGAGAAAAAACACATTTCGGTCAGGGTCCTTCGTGAGAAAATTCACGTCTATACCTGCGCGCCAGTAATTACCATCGTTGGAGTAGGAAGCTGATTCCGAAGAAAGGTCCCGGGCGGAATGGCCGTACTCCAGTGCGAGAAAATAACGACCGAAATCGATGTCCCCAGCGAATTCCCAGCCGCGATAATCATCCTGAAATCGTGACTTTGCCGCATTGATGACGTCGAATCCCACGCGCACTCCTGTCGGCAGAAACTTATTTCTGACCGTATCGACGGCGACCGTGTCCTGGGACTGCCCGAAAGCTCCCAAGGCGAGGAGCAGGAATAGTGTGGAATGAAGGAGACGCGTCATTGGAAAATCTCTATTTGCGTTACCCTCGCTTCCTCCGTGGGTGTATCCAGCACGAGGCGAACCGAATCAAACGAATGCTCAAGCACTCTCAGCTTCGACAATACAAACTTTTCGCCACAGTCCTCCGAGACAAATTGCACCTTCGACACATAACCCAAGCGAAGCAATCTGACCGAATCAGCAGTTTCAAAGTAGAAGGTCGTCTCATCTACAAAATAATTGAGCGAAAGAAAAACCCTGGTAAGCGTAGTATCGCCATAAAAAGGCTGAAAGGGCTCAATGGTGCCGTAGCCGAGAAATGCGACTGTATCAGGGCTGCTGTCGACGAGCTTCTTGAAAGAAATGCCCACAATGTAATTGTTCAGCTGGTAGCAGTCCGGTTCGTCGAGGCAGGCGGTTGCCATCATCGCGATAATCAGAATACAAAAAACTTTCTTGGCCATCGATTTTTCCGTGCGTAAAGATATGGGATGCTGGAAAAGCCCAAATTCCACGCCAGTATAATTTTGCTATTTTTGCGACGTTTTGGAGCCCTGATGCGCGGATCCCTCGCAAATACGTGAATTAATCCAAGCGGATGGGTGTTGAAAAATGAGTTTTAATCCATGAAGACAAAAGGCCACAGGTCGACAAAGGTAAATGTCGTGACGCTCGGGTGCTCCAAAAACCAGGTAGACTCCGAGGTCTTGCTCGCCCAGCTGAAAGGTAACGGAATCGACGCGGTGCACGAATCCAGGAATGACGACGCGAACATCGTCGTGATCAACACCTGCGGGTTTATTGACAACGCCAAACAGGAGTCCATAGACACCATTTTGCGGTATGTGGATGCCAAGGAAGAAGGGATGGTCGACAAGGTCTACGTGACAGGCTGCCTGTCGCAGCGTTACCGGGATGACCTCGAGAAGGAAATCCCCCAGGTTGACGCCTGGTTCGGGACCCGCGATCTCTCCCGGTTGCTCAAGGTCTTCAAGGCCGATTACAGACAGGAGTTGGTCGGAGAACGCATCTTGACCAATCCTTCCCATTATGCCTATCTCAAGATCTCCGAGGGTTGTGACCGGCCGTGTTCGTTTTGTGCCATTCCGCTCATGCGCGGGGGTCACATTTCGCGACCGATGGAGGAACTCGTGAAGGAAGCGCAGAACCTGGCGCGCATGGGTACGAAAGAACTGCTGCTCATCGCACAAGACTCGACCTATTATGGCCTTGACCTTTACAAGAAGAGAAACCTTTCAGAGCTGTTAAAGCGCCTGTCAGATGTCGATGGCATTGAATGGATTCGTCTGCACTACGCATTCCCTGCGGGGTTTCCGATGGATGTCCTCGATGTCATGCGCGAACGCCCGAACATTTGCAAATACCTCGACATACCCCTTCAGCACGGATCAACAAAGATGTTACAGCTGATGCGCCGCGGGATCACGCGGGAGAAAACCGAGCTTCTGCTGGAATCTATTCGTGAAAAAGTGCCTGGAATAGCCCTGCGCACGACAATGATCGCCGGGCATCCCGGAGAAACTGAAGAAGATTTCGGGCAGCTGATGGACTTCATCGAAAAATCACGGTTCGAACGACTGGGCGTATTCCAGTACTCCCACGAAGAAAGCACCCATGCCTATTCGATGGTGGATGACATTCCCGCAGAAACAAAACAGGAGCGCGCAGACGCGGTTATGGAACTGCAACAAGGAATTTCTCTTGAGCTCAATCAGCAACGCATCGCAAGCAGGATGAAGATCCTAATAGACCGGAAAGAGGGACCGGACTACTTTGGTCGTTCCGAGTATGATTCTCCCGAAGTAGATAATGAGGTGATCATCCAGGCACCGGGGAATTACCTGCGGATCGGTGATTTCGTCGACGTCGAAATCACCGCCGCAAGTGAGTTCGATCTGACCGCCCGGCCGCTCGTGTAGTCGGCTGTTAAAATCTTTGAACCTTATGCATATATTGTCGTTATTCGGATTATGATCTTTTCCCGCTCAGTTATACCCTTTTGTCGTTGTTATGCAGCATAAGAAAATACCGCTTGCTGATACCAAAGCATTCTCATCGTTTTTCTTAGACTACATCGAACAGAAAGAAACTCTTAAACCATTCTATCACCGGTTCCCGGTTCCTGAAAACTTCAAAGAACAAATTCGCGAGAAATCGCTTTCATTTCCCGCAGCACATCGCAAGATCCTTGTAGGCGCCCTTCAAGAGCAATACAAGGATATCAGGGCAAGTGAAAAAGTCTCCGCCAACATTGAGGCACTGGAAAACGATCGCACTTTTACAATCACGACGGGCCACCAGCTGAATATCTTTACCGGCCCGCTTTACTTTATCTACAAGATCGTCACGGTCATCAACGCCTGCAAAAAACTGAAAGACCTTTATCCGGATTACAACTTTGTCCCCGTCTACTGGATGGCCTCCGAAGATCACGACTACGACGAGATCCGCTACTTCCGCCTTTACGGGAAGAAATACATCTGGGAAACAGATCAGAAGGGAGCAGTTGGCAGATTTCAAACGACGGGGCTTGATAAACTACTGAAAGAAATTCCCGGCGATGTCACCGTGTTCCAAAAAGCCTATGCCAAAAACAAAACGCTCGCGGCCGCTGTGCGGAATTATGTAAATGAACTCTTCGGCAGTGAAGGTCTATTGGTGCTGGACTCCGACCATCGCGGATTGAAAAAGGAATTTGCGCCTGTGATTGAGCAGGACATTATTAGGAACACAACCCTGCCGCTGGTGGACGAAACGAACCGTGCTCTGGGCGATCTCGGATACAAAACGCAGGTCTTTTGCAGGGATATCAATTTCTTCTACCTCGACGACCAGGTTCGCAATCGCATCGAGAAGCGCGATGGGCGTTACATAGTCCTGGAAACCGACCTCAGCTTTACAGAAGAGGAGATCCGGAGCATGATCGCGGAGACGCCTGAAAAGTTCAGCCCGAATGTTATCCTTCGCCCCCTTTACCAGGAATGGATCCTTCCTAACCTCGCATATGTAGGCGGACCCTCTGAAAACATTTACTGGCTTCAACTGAAAAAAATATTCGACCATTACCAGGTGCCGTTTCCTATGTTGATGCCTCGAAACTTTGCCCTTGTGGTGGACCACGCGATCAACAGAAAATTCAAAAAGACAGGCCTGGATTTTTCTGTGTTGTTCGAAGAAAAAAACTACATCTTCAATCACTGGACACTTCACAACTCATCCGCAGACCTGACCGTCACAAAAGAACGCTCGACCATTCAGGCAATCTATGACCAACTGACAAAACGCGCCGGGTCGATTGACAGGACGCTGGGGCCTTTCGCAGCTGCGGAAGGCACACGGGTGATCCACGGACTGGAAAAGATCGAGCAAAGATTATTGCGCGCGGAGAAAAGACGTCACACTGAAAAATTACGTCAGATTGAAGAGGTGAAGGACGCCCTCTTTCCCAATGGCAGCCTGCAGGAAAGGACCGATAATTTTCTGAACTTCTACCAGCAGGACTCGCAATTCATCAACAAGTTGATTTCATGTTTCGATCCGTTTGACTACCAGTTCAACGTTCTGACTTACAACGGCGCATGACCAAGAAAGAACTCCGGAAGATCTATCTGAGGAAGCGCATGGACCTTTCCACTGCGCAATATGAACAACTTAACCGCGAGCTTTGCGATCGCTTTTTTTCAGCTGTAGAATTACGTGAGCTTTCTGTGGTTCACACCTTTCTCCCTATCCGCAAAAACAAGGAGGTCGATACGTGGCTGATCATCGACCGGTTGAAACGGGATTTTCCCAGCATTCGCATATCAGTCCCGAAGATCAACAACCACACCGCCGAACTCGAACATTATTTCCTCGAGAGTCCGGACCAACTTGAGAATAACACGTGGGACATCCCCGAACCGGTTAAGGGGATTCCGACGCCTGTCGAAATGATCGATGCTGTGCTCGTGCCATTGCTCGCTTTTGACAAGCAGGGCCATCGCCTCGGCTATGGCCGAGGTTTCTACGATCGCTTTCTGGCTACCTGTCGTTCCGGTTGCCTAAAGATCGGCTTATCATTTTTCGAAATGGAAGAAAAGATCGACGACATCAGTCAGAAAGACGTACCGCTCGATCTTGTTGTTACTCCGCAGGGCTTAGTTAAGTCAGGCTGACTTCGCCACGTTGACAAAAGATTCATCCTTCGACTCCAGTTCCGAAGATCCCATCAACCAGATATCGACTGCGCGTGCGGCTTCACGACCCTCGGAAATCGCCCAGACTACGAGAGACTGGCCCCGGCGGATATCACCTGCCGCGAAGATACCTTCGCGCGTGCTCATATAATTGTCTGTCTTGATGTTTCCGCGGGCATCGAGTTCGAGTTGCAATTCCTCTACCGCACCGGCCTTCTCCGCGCCCACAAAGCCCACTGCCAGCAGTGCCAGCTCACAGGGAACGATGCGCTCCGTTCCAGCAACCTCCTGGAATCCCATCTTGCCTTCCGCGTTCGGCCCCCACTGAATGTCAACAAGCTTCAATCCGGTAAGTTTTCCATTGGCATCGCCAACAAATTCTTTTGTAAGTATCGCCCACTTCCGATCAACTCCCTCCTCGTGTGAAGAGGATGTCATCAGCACCATGGGCCACAGAGGCCAGGGATTATCCTCGCTCCGCGTCAACGGAGGCTTCGACAACAATTCAATCTGGGTGACACTGGCAGCACCCTGGCGGTTTGAAGTACCGACGCAATCCGACCCCGTATCGCCACCGCCAATGACGACTACATTCTTACCAGTGGCGAGGATTTCTTCAACCGAAACCTGATCACCTGCGACGCGCTTGTTCTGCTGTGGCAGGAACTCCATCGCGAAATGCACGCCTTTCAAATTGCGACCGGGTATCGGCAGATCGCGTGGCGCCGATGCGCCACCGCAAAGCATCATGGCATCGAACTCATCCTTGAGGTGTTGTGCACTTACGTTCACACCCACATTCGAATTCGTTCTGAAAATAATTCCTTCCTGTTCCATTAACCTGATCCGGCGATCGATCACATGCTTTTCAAGCTTGAAATCCGGGATGCCATAGCGAAGCAATCCACCAATCCGGTCACTGCGTTCGAAGACCGTTACCCAGTGACCTGCTTTGTTTAACTGCGCGGCTGCCGCAAGTCCGGCGGGGCCAGATCCTATCACTGCAATGCGCTTGCCGGTTCTCACCTTTGGCGGCGTCGGTTTGATGTATCCCTTCTCAAACGCCTTTTCAGCGATTGTCTTTTCGATATACTCTATCGTAACGGGATCGTTATTGATGCTCAGCACACAGCTCGCTTCACACGGAGCAGGACATATTCTGCCTGTAAAGTCCGGGAAGTTATTCGTGCTGCTGAGGATCTGGATCGCTTCTTCCCAGCGGTCCTGGCGCACCGCTTCATTGAAATCGGGAATGTTATTGCCGAGCGGACAACCGTTGTGGCAAAAGGGCACACCACAGTCCATACATCGCGCAGCATTTTGCTTTACCTTTTCCTTGTCAAGAGGAGTGTAAATTTCCTTGTAGTCCTTTAAACGTTCCTTGGGATCACGGGATACTGGCATCTCCCGTTTGTATTTCATAAACCCGTCGATCTGACCCATGTTATCGTGTTTTTTTTCTGGTTGTTCGTAGTGTTAAAATTATGCAGCGACCACTTTTCCGGCATTCTCCTGCTCGCGTGCCGCCCTCTGCTTTTCAAGTACAGCCTTGTAATCCTTCGGCATCACCTTGACAAAAAGGTTTGAGGCGACTTCCCAGTTCTCAAGGATCCATTCGGCCGGGTCGCTTCCCGTGTGTTTGAAATGTTTCTCAATCATTTCTTTCACTTCAAGCCTGTCTTGTTCATCCATGCGCTCGAGTGCGACCATGTCTTTGTTGCACAATCTCTCGAGGTCATTTTCCGTATCGAAGACGTAGGCGATACCTCCGCTCATACCTGCCGCGAAGTTCCGTCCTGTCTTTCCGAGAACTACTACGCGGCCGCCGGTCATATATTCGCAGGCGTGGTCACCAACGCCTTCCACAACCGCTCTTACGCCTGAATTCCGGACGCAAAAACGCTCGCCGGCCTGCCCGCGGATGAATGCTTCACCGGAAGTAGCGCCGTAAAACGCAACGTTTCCGATAATAATATTGTCCTCCGGCTTGAAGGTCGATTCACGGTCGGGGTATACGATGAGCTTACCGCCGGACAGGCCTTTGCCGAAATAGTCATTCGCTTCACCTTCCAGCTCGAAGCGCAGACCGGGAGCGACAAATGCTCCAAAGCTCTGCCCCGCCGAACCTTTGAAGTTGAAGTGTATGGTGTCCTCGGGGAGTCCCTGCGCTTTGTATTTGCGAGAGACCTCGTTCGAGAGCAATGCACCCACTGAACGGTCCGTGTTCCGAATAATAAATTTCTGTTGCACGGGCTCTCTTTCATCGATCGCCGATTTTGCAGCTTCAAGCAGCCGCCAGTCGAGTACTTTTTCGAGTTCGAAGTCCTGTTCGATCTGCTTGTACACGCCGACGTGTTCCCGTGCCGGCTCGCGATGAAGAATAGGCGAAAGGTCCAGCTTCTTCACCTTCCAATGATCGATATCCTGGCGCACGCGAAGGACATCCGTTCTTCCCACCATTTCGCTTATTGTGCGGAATCCAAGCTCGGCCATAACCTCACGAAGGTCGCGCGCGAGGAAATTAAAGAAGTTCACGACGTCGTCGGGATTACCAGTAAACAGTTTACGCAGTTCCGTATCCTGTGTGGCTATTCCCACGGGGCACGTGTTCAGATGGCACTTGCGCATCATGATACATCCTTCGACCACCAGGGCAGCCGTTGCTACACCCCATTCTTCAGCGCCGAGCAGCGTAGCGACAGCGATGTCGCGTCCTGTTCTTATCTGTCCATCTGTCTGCAGCACTACGCGGCTGCGCAGATTATTCTTGACCAGCGTTTGATGCGCTTCGGCCAGTCCAAGTTCCCAGGGAAGGCCGGCATGTCGCACCGAGCTGATCGGGGAGGCGCCGGTACCACCGTCAGCCCCGGAGACAAGGATGGCATCTGCTTTCGCCTTCGCAACACCTGCGGCAACGGTACCTACACCTGCCTGTGAAACGAGTTTCACGTTTATCCGCGCCTGGCGGTTAGCATTCTTTAAATCAAATATCAGCTGTGCGAGATCCTCGATTGAGTAAATATCGTGATGCGGTGGAGGTGAAATGAGTCCCACTCCCGGCGTCGAATGGCGGACACGGCCGATCCATTCGTCCACTTTATGACCGGGCAACTGACCGCCTTCGCCGGGCTTTGCGCCCTGCGCCATTTTGATCTGAAGCTCATCGGCATTCGAGAGATAGTAACTGGTAACGCCAAACCTTCCCGATGCAACCTGTTTGATAGCAGACCGTTCCCAGTCGCCGTTTTCCTTTCGCTCGAAGCGGATCGGATCTTCACCTCCCTCGCCGCTATTGCTCTTTCCGCCAATGCGGTTCATTGCAATGGCAAGCGTCGAGTGCGCTTCGTGCGAGATCGAACCAAAAGACATGGCTCCTGTAGCAAAGCGCTTCACAATCTCTTCCACAGGCTCGACCTCCTCAACGGGGATAGAATTGCGCTTCTTGAATTCGAACAATCCGCGAAGGCTCAGCGTGTCCTTCGCCTGATCATTGATCTTCGCCGCGTATTTCTTGAACAGTGAATAGTTATTCGAGCGCGTCGAGTGCTGCAGCAAATGGATCACCTCGGGGCTGAACAAGTGCTTCTCGCCCCTGCGTTTCCACTGGTAAACTCCGCCGACCTGGAGGGGAGCGCCTTCGTTCTGATACGCCAGGCGGTGACGAACCAGGACTTCTTCCGCCAGATCGTCAAACGATAGTCCTTCAATACGGCTAATGGTTCCGCGGAAGCATTTTTCGACGACGTCGCTTCCAAGTCCCAGCGCTTCAAATATCTGGGCTGACTGATACGACTGCAACGTGCTGATACCCATCTTGGACATCACCTTCAGCAATCCGCTGCCGATGGCCTTCTGGTAGTTCTTATAAGCTTCTTCATCCGTAATATTTCCAAGCGCTCCCTCCTGGTTAAGGGCGTGGATGGTTTCAAATGCCATGTAGGGATTAATCGCGCTTGCGCCGTATCCGATGATAGTAGCAAAGTGATGAACTTCCCAGACATCGCCTGCTTCTACGAGCAGACCTGCGAGCGTGCGGATGCGCTTCTCAACAAGATAGTGATGAACAGCGCCAATCGCCAGCAACGACGGAATCGGTGCGTGTTCCGGGCTGATCTTCCTATCGGATATAACAATGATCTTCTTGCCGCTGAGGATTGCTTTCTCTGCCTCGCAGCAGATGCGGTTAAGACTTTCTTCCAGACGTCCCGGCTTTCCGTCGGCCACAAACACGGAGCGCAAGATTGAATAATCGAACCCGTGGGCAGGAAGGTGCTTCAGCTTCTCAAGATCGGAATTGAAGAGAACCGGTTGTGAAATATGGATCTGGTTTGTGTGCTGAGGAGTCTCCTCCAGAACATTGAGGCTCACACCAATGCGTGTGAACAACGACATGACCAGGCGCTCGCGAATCGGATCGATCGGAGGATTGCTGACCTGCGCAAAATGTTGCTTGAAGTAATTGGAAATGTGACGGCTCTCTTTGGAGAGAACTGCAATTGGTGTATCGTCGCCCATGGAGCCAATCGGCTCATAGCCAATCCCCGCCATCGGCGTGATGATCGCTTTCAGGTCTTCGGCCGTGTAGCCGTAAGCGTTTTGCCGTTGCGTTAAAGTCTTCTCGTCAAAGTTGTCTTCGTAATATTCCTGCTCCGGCTCGAGTCTCAGCTTCAGCCTGTTCTGGATAATCCAATTGTAGTACGGCTTACCTTCGTATACCGAACGCTTCACTTTTTCATCGTCCAGCACCTTTCCCTGTTCGAGGTCGATGAGCATCATTTTACCCGGTGTGATCCGGCCCTTCTCCAGGATCTCCTTGGGAGAAACCGGCAGGGCGCCGGCTTCAGACGCCATTACCACACGACCCGAGCGCGTAATATAGTATCGCAGCGGACGTAAACCGTTCCTGTCGAGTGTCGCACCGATGCGCGACCCGTCGGTAAAGACGAGTGCTGCGGGTCCATCCCACGGCTCCATCATGGAAGCATGATATTTATAGAATGCCTTGCGATGAGGATCCATCAATTTGTTGTCCTGCCAGGCTTCCGGCACGAGCATCATCATGACATGCGGGATGGTGCGACCGGAGATTACCAGCATTTCAACCAGCGCATCCAGGTTGCTGGAGTCGGATCCCTCCGCCATCGTGATGGGAAGGATCATTTTCAGTTCTTCGTCCGTGAACAGCGATGACTTGAACAACGCCTCCTTGGATTTCATCTTGTTCACGTTACCGCGGATGGTGTTGATTTCGCCGTTGTGCGCGATGTAACGGAACGGTTGCGCGAGCTTCCAGTTCGGGAACGTGTTGGTCGAGAAACGGGAATGAACCAACGCAAGGGCTGTACGCAGCCTGGGATCCTGCAGGTCAAAAAAGTATTTCCGTAATTGTTCGGTGCGAAGCTGCCCCTTGTAAACAATTGTCTTGGATGAGAAGCTGGTGATATAAAATTCGGTGTTGCTTCCTTTTACATCGCGGCCGATCTTGTGCGAAGTGAAATTGCGCAGCACAAACAGCTTGCGCTCCAAAGCTTCGTCGGAGATGTTATCGCCTTTGGACTTGACAAAAACCTGTTCGATGACCGGTTCTACTTCCGATGCGTCCGGACCAGGAACACTGTGATCCACCGGAACGCCGCGAAATCCAATTAACTCGAATCCGAGCGCAATAATATTTTTCTTCAGCACATCGCGGCAGGCGTTAGACACTTTCTTATCGCGGGGAAAGAAAACCATCCCCACGCCGTATTTACCCGGTGCAGGTAGTTCAAAGCCGAGACGTCCTGCCTCTTCGGCAAGAAAATCGTGCGGCAGCTGAATCAGAATTCCCGCTCCGTCACCCGTCTTCGCGTTGCAGCCTTTGCCGCCGCGATGCTCCATATTTTCAAGCATGGAGAGCGCGTCGCGCAACACATTGTTGGTTTTAGTCCCGTTGATATTAGCGATGAACCCGATACCACATGCATCGTGTTCCAGCTCGGGTGTGTACAAGCCTTTGGTCGTGGTTGTTTGCATTTACGTCTGGTTAAAAAAGAATGGCAAGTTGGCGTAACTTACCCCCAAATTAATTTCTGAAATTACGAAAGATGCAGGAGGAAATTTGCGGGGAATTTGTCGGGAAACAATTTTTTGAATCTTTTTACAATTCCCGCCAAATGTTTAAAAAATGAAAAACGTCAACGATTGCAGGATGCACATTTTCTAAATTTTTGAATATAACCGAAAACGATTGAATTTTTTTCAAGCTTTCAATATGCGTTTTGACAAATTTTCAACCGCAACTGGGGTTTATCAACCGCTTTGATAATCGGCAAATTTGGCATCTTTTAGCGCTGCCGGAAATCGACAATCGTACTTCCTTCTTCCTTTTTCAACTCCACTTCTCCCGCGATTCCGTTGATGGTCACCCGGTATTTTCCGAAAAAAGCCGGCACCGTTAGCGATCCGTTCTTACCGGCCGTGCCGGAAAATTTTGTCCACCACTCGTTGAAGATCAGGTTCTGATATGCATGGGCAGCGGGCGTGGGTGTCCAGTTGAGTTTGTACAATGAAGAAACGGGAATCCAGTTTGCACCTTCCCAGAATCCCCACATCAGAATTCCCTGCACTGCCGGATGTGCAAAACAGATGCGGTAATAATCGACAAGGTCGCGCGCTTTCGCCTGCTCTTCCTCCGGCGTCATCGTACGGATATTCTCGCGATAATACTTCGAGCGCTGCCCGGGGATGTTGAATTCCGTAATACGGATAGGAAGTCCGAACACCGCCAGCGAGTCCAGGGCGCTGCGAAGGGCGTCGCGGTCGAAGGACTCCGCGTGCAAGTGCCCCTGAACACCGATACCTGCGATCGGTACGTGCTGCTTCAGCAACCATCGGATCTGAGTCATGTAATCGGCCAGCCTGTTTCCCGTCAGGATGTCATAGTCGTTGAGCCACAGTTTTGCAGCAGGGTCACCGTTGTGCGCCCACTGTGCCATATCTTTTGTGATGCCTGGGCCAAGGCGCTTTTCGTAATAGTTGCCGTGGATCATCTCGTTATTGAGGTCGTACTCGGCAAAGCGCCCTTTGTATTTTGCCGTCACGGTTTCGGCCCTGCGCTGCAACGTCTTTCTCAACTCGTCATCATCGAGGTCCTTCACCCAGGGCTGAACAAATTTTTCAATTCCCCAAAAGAGGTTGTGGCCCCGAAGGGGAATGTTGCTGGCCTCGGTCCATGCCAGTATTGCGTCGACGACCGCATAATTCACATTTCCCTTCTGCGGTTCCATACTCGGCCACTTGACCGCGTTTTCAGTCACGGCCGCATTGAAGTTCTCCAGAAAATGAGCTTTGTATTTTTTCAGATCCTCATCTGACCACCGCCCGCCAGCCAGGCTGTTGCTGACGGCACATCCAAACCAGAATTCGTGCGAGAGCTGCTCGACAATTATTTTCTCACCCGGCTTCGCGCGGATAATCAGCTCACCTTTGCGGTGTGCGGCGATGTCTTCATTGATGGAAGGGTACTGCGCGCACAAAGGCAACGAGATGCTGACCGCCAGGTACACCGTGGCGATGGAGCGCATTGCGGAAAACATCTTTTGTTCTTCCATTTCAGTCGATTGGTTTTTTTATCGCTCTCACCATTTGAAGCTTGCCCGGTGGGCCCGGCAAGGTCTCTACTGCCAGACCCAGCGTTTTCAAATCCCGCTTCAACTGGCCTTTCGCCGAGTAAGTTACGAACACTCCTCCGGGATTTAGTTTGTCCGTGACTTTTTGCAACGGTTCGTATTTCCAAAGATCCGGTTGCACGGAAGGAGCGAATGCATCGAAATAGATAAGATCCCAGGGATAGTCCAGTTCCGTCTCTAACAAGGACGCCTTTTGCTTTATCAAAGAAAACTCTTTGGTGATCTGACATTCGCTGTCCCACGGTGCTTCATGAATAGCGGTGAAGTGCTGCGCGTCGCTGTCTCCGTAATTCAGTTTCGACCACATTTCGGGTGGTAGCGGAAACAACTCCAGTGTCTGATACCGTGTTCGTATCGAATGCCGCTGTGCGTATTGTAGCGTGAGTAATGCGTTCAAGCCTGTCCCGAAGCCCACCTCGAGAATCGAAACGTGCCTGGCTTGATTCATCTGCCAAAAATAATCCAACCCATTTCGAATGAACACATGCATGGACTCCTGCACTGCGCCGTGGATAGAGTGATAGGTCTCGTTCAGAAGATTATTTCGAAGGGTATGCGACCCGTCTGAAGTGATGATGATCTCCAGTTCGTCCATTAGGCCCGCGAAATGAGTGCCACCGCATACGCGTTTACCCCTTCTTCGCGGCCAACGAACCCGAGTTTCTCGGAAGTTGTCGCCTTGATCGATAGATCATCCTCCGGGATTTGCATCAATGATGCCATTACCGCGCGCATTTCATCAACATGCGGGTTTACTTTTGGCTTCTCCAGGCAAATCGTGCAATCTACGTTTTCGATCCGCCATCCCTTTGCGTGCAGCATCTTCGTGACTTCCGCGAGGAAATATTTACTGTCCTGGCCTTTCCACCGGTCATCGTCGTTAGCAAAGTGAAATCCGATATCGCGGAGGTTAGCGGCTCCGAGCAGCGCATCGCAAATCGCGTGTATCAGGACATCGGCGTCGGAATGTCCGGTTGCACCTTTTGCAGCCGGGAGCTTTATCCCGCCCAGGAAAAAGTCCCTTCCTTCTTCCAGCATGTGAACATCATATCCAAGACCGACGCGAATTTTCATCCGTTTATTTTTTGGTTGTGTCACCTGGCTGCAGATAACGAATTGTCAAGCCGCTCTTCGCCGGGTCTAAACTATTTTGCGTTGTAGTACAGCACGCTGGCATTCTCTTCTCGCAACACGGTCCGGGCGGCGCGCTGAATATCGGACGTGGTTACCGACTCGATCAACCGCGCTTCTTCGTTCACATAATCAGCATTGCCCGACAACTTTGCAAATGCCAGGTTCATGGCGCGGTTCATCACCTCCACTTCGCCAAACTCCAAAGTCGAATAGGCCTGGTTCTTTACCTTCTCGAGTTCCGCTTCATCCGCACCTTTTGCGGATAGATCGTCCAGGAGTTCGTTCAGTTCCTGCTCCGCATCCTTCAATGCGATTCCATCCTTCACGCGTCCATTGATCACAAGCAAACCGGGATCGATACTTCCCATAGTAAACGCAGAGATTGAGGTAAAGATCTCTTTCTCTTTCACCAGCTTCTGATAAAGCCTGCTGGATTGCCCTCGCGCGAGCACATCGCCCATCAGATCGACGGCATAAAAGTCCTTGTCAAACCGCCCGGGCATGTGATACGCCTTATACAACGCGCTGGCGGGAACGGGCGCTTCCACCTCCAGAGTCCGCTTCATCGTCTGAGTTTTTTCAGAAGGAAGCTTCCTTTCGGGAACTTTCGGAGAACTGATTGGTCCAAACCATTTTTCAGAAAGCTGTCGCACTTGATCGAATGTGACGTTCCCTGCAACCACCAGGATAGCATTGGCGGGAACGTAAAACCGGAAGAAAAAGTCCCGGACATCGTCCATGGTCGCTTCTTCGATGTGTCGGATCTCCTTTCCGATGGTGGCCCATTGATACGGATGTGACAGATAGGCAAGAGGCCGTAGCTTCAGCCATACGTCTCCATAGGGTTGGTTGAGATATCGTTGTTTAAACTCCTCCACTACAACTTTTCGCTGTACTTCCAGTACGTTTGGATCAAAAGACAAACTCAGCATCCGGTCAGACTCGAGCCAGAATCCGGTTTCGATGTTCGGCGCAGGAACGGTGAGGTAATAGTTTGTTATATCCGTATTGGTAAATGCGTTGTTCTCACCGCCGACTTTCTGCAACGGCTCGTCGTAGCTCGCGATGTGTTTAGATCCGCCGAACATCAGGTGCTCAAACAAATGAGCAAACCCGGTCTTTTCCGGTTGTTCATCGCGCGATCCGACATTGTAGAGGATGTTCAGAACGGCGATCTGTACCGTCGGGTCTTCGTGGACGATCACCCGCAATCCGTTGTCCAGAGAAAATTCCTTAAACTCAATCATAGGGTCAAAATTAAGAGAGTTTTTGTCATTTATTTTTTTCAGGCAAACAAATCAGGCATCGGGGCAAACAATTACCTTTCGGATGCAACCAGGCAACAAAATAAAATATAAGCGCAGATGTGATCGCCGGACAATCGGCTCCTGACTGATGATGCTCTTCAACCGAAAACAATACGACGATACTACGCTGGAGGAACTATACGTCGCTTTGCTGCGACCCAGGATGATCGAAGAAAAAATGCTCATTTTACTTCGGCAGAACAAGATCAGCAAATGGTTCAGCGGCATTGGCCAGGAGGCCATCTCTGTGGGTCTCACGCTTGCGCTACACGATGACGAATATATCCTGCCCATGCACCGCAACCTGGGAGTTTTCACGTCCCGGGGTTTGCCCCTCCATCGGTTGTTTTCGCAATGGCAGGGAACTTCCCTGGGGTATACCAAGGGCCGCGACCGTTCCTTTCACTTTGGAACCAATGAACACCACATTGTGGGAATGATTTCGCACCTGGGTCCGCAGAACGGAGTGGCGGATGGTATTGCCCTCGCCTGCAGTCTAAAGGGTGAAAAAAAAGTAACGGCGGTTTTCAACGGCGATGGCGGAACCAGCGAAGGTGATTTTCACGAAGCTATGAACGTTGCCGCGGTCTGGGACCTCCCCGTGCTCTTCATAATTGAAAACAACGGGTACGGTCTTTCAACTCCTGCAAATGAACAGTTCCGCTGCGAAAGTTTTGCCGACAAAGGGATTGGCTACGGCATGGAGGCCGTTAGCATCGATGGCAATAACATACTTGAAGTCTACGATACCATCCGGCTGCTTGCGGAAAACATGCGCGACAATCCACGGCCCGTTTTGATCGAATGCCGCACCTTCCGGATGCGCGGGCATGAAGAAGCATCGGGCACGCGCTACGTCCCGAAGGATCTTATGGAGACGTGGGCACAGAAAGACCCGCTGGAAAATTACGAGCGCTACCTGCTAAGCGAAGGGATTATCGATCAGTCGCTCATCGATAAAGCGAGACAGGACATCAGGAATGAGATCGAACAGGCCCTTGAGATCGCATTCCGGGAAACCCATCCCGTCCCTGACACGGAAGTTGAGCTCAATGACCTGTATACTCCGTTTTCACAGGCAGTCATACAACCTTTGTCAGACAAGAAATCAAAGAAAAGGTTCATCGATGCTATCAGCGACGCTCTCCGGCAAAGCATGGAAAGATTCGATGAGCTGATTCTGATGGGACAGGACATTGCCGAATACGGCGGTGTATTCAAAATTACGGAAGGGTTTGTGGAGCAGTTTGGAAAAGGTCGCGTGCGCAATACACCTTTGTGCGAGTCGGCAATCATCGGCGCAGGATTGGGATTATCCATCAAGGAGATGAAGTCAATGGTGGAAATGCAGTTTGCCGATTTTGTCACAGAGGGCTTCAACCAGATTGTCAACAATCTCGCGAAAACACATTGGCGCTGGGGCCAGCGTGTGGATGTCGTCGTGCGAATGCCCACCGGCGCCGGTACCGCGGCAGGGCCCTTTCATTCACAAAGCAACGAGGCATGGTTCTTTCACACGCCCGGATTAAAGATCGTGTATCCATCGAATCCCTACGATGCCAAGGGCCTTCTTTGTGCCGCGTTGGAAGACCCTAACCCTTATCTTTATTTCGAGCACAAGTTTCTATACCGGTCACTCTCCGAAGAGATACCTGATGATTATTATACGATTGAGGTGGGAAAAGCAAGCCTCGTTCGCGAAGGATCTGATCTTTCGGTTATCACGTACGGCATGGGGGTGCATTGGGCGCTGGAAGTGCTTGACGAAATGGGTGGGGTCGCTGCTGACATTCTCGACCTGCGCACACTGCTTCCCTGGGACCGGCAAGCCGTGGCCCGGACAGTAGCAAAGACCAATCGCGTGATTGTCCTCCACGAAGACACGCTAACGGGGGGAATAGGCGCCGAGATCGCGGCGTGGATCAGCGAGCACCACTTTGAGCAACTCGACGCACCGATAAAACGGGTTGCGAGCCTGGATACACCCATTCCGTTTGCCCCGACCCTTGAGCAGAACTTCCTTCCAAAAGACCGCCTCCGTCACGCCGTCCACGAATTGCTAACCTACTAACGTCCTGTGCGCCGAAGGAAGCATCCCGAGAAAGTTACAATCATCAACTCAAAACGGACATCGTATTCCGATTCACGTCTCACGTCTCACGTCTGACGACTCACCACTCACAATTCCCCAAAATTGCTTATCTTAGCCTGTTTCTTTACATATTTTTGAGGGCATTCCGGCGTTATTCAGCCACATGACACAGAAAGCGTTGAAGTATGTTTGTCTTGGCATCCTCGTGCTTATGCTCGGCATACCTGCTTTGGCGCAAAACACCAAGGGCGACAAGCCAGTGCCCGCCAGTCGGGAGACGCGTTTCAAGACACCCAAGAAATCGAAACAGAAAAGGCAGCCGTCCCGGAAAGCGCGGCGTGGCAATAACCGTCAGAACCAGCGCGTATCCCTTCCGCCGGGCCGTGCGCGGGAAGGCGAACGCGCGGGCAAGCCGATCGCTCCACAATTCGGAAAGACAAAAGCAGGACAGTCGGAAAGGGCCTGGAAGGGGGACCTCACCGGTCGTAGGATCCAGCCTCGTGGTCCGTCAAGCCGGGCGAAAAATGTCTATCCTCAACCCGATAACATAAACTACTCTTCCCGCAGCCGGAAACAAATGCGCCAGCTGAATGACAACCCGAACATCAGGCGCGTCAGACGAATGCAGAATGAGGAGCCGCGAAGGCCGCGGGTCGGCAAGCCGATCCGGCCCACGTACCACAACACCCGACCGCAACGAAGTGAACGCGCCTGGAAAGGTGATATCACAGGAAGACCGATCCGGGCCGGTTCTTCCGACAAATTGAGGCCTCCTGCAGGCGCGCCGCCCTCGCGCATTCTGGGAAGCGGGGGTCGCCCAAAGCCCCGGCGATATGGTGCTGTATCTCCGCGCGTCTCTGGCGGGGGCGGCAACCTGTACTTCAAGAAAAGATTTTACGTAAACAATCAGACGCGCAGGCGCCCCCGCACTGAAGGTCGCAGCCGCGCAGCGCTGAATATGTATCAGAGATATTCCGGGCAGCGGCCAACCGAGGGAAGAGCCATTCGCGGCATCGCTCCACGGACGGCTTCAGCGGCTTATATGGCGCGCCGGAGCACAAACACCTGGGCACATTTCCCACGCCCTGGCCGCAAAGGAGAGCGCGCCTACACGCGAGACATTGCCGGCAAGAAATTGCGCACCAAGAATTATGAGACCCCCCGCGGAGTCATCACCAACCCCACACTCAAATACCAACGTCGCGTTCCGACTGGCGAACGGGCTTACAAAGGCCGGGCCGCAGGAAGCTACGCAACGCGAACAAGATCCGGTCGCGCGTGGAAAGGAGACATCGCGCACAGAGCTATCCGGGGTGGATTTCGGTCCAAGAAAGGAGAACCAAATCCGGGTGCTCCACTGTTCGGCAGAGGACCTGGGAAGGGCGCCCTCCGCATGGGCCGATACCAGGGCAACATCAAAGGAGGTCGCCGCGGATTCGGAGATCAGGGTGAAGAATACTCCGGAAACATACGTTCCGCAAGAGCCATGAAAGGGGGAGGCTCGGTGACCGGAGGATGGAATAATAAAGGCCAGCCATTGCGCGGACGAACTCCCGGAAAGGGATCTGAGCGAATTGGCTACTCGGGAAATATTCGCGGAGGCAGACGAGCGTTCAACGAACAAGGTGAGGGATATTCCGGGAACATTCGCAGGGGCAAACGCGGGTTCAACGATCAGGGTGAAGAGTATACGGGAAACATCAGAGGCGGAAGGCGCTACTTTGATGAACAGGGTGAGGGATACAGCGGAAACCTGAAACTCCGGCGCTCGGCAAAGGGAGGTGGTTCAAGGAGCGGGGGACACTGGAACAACCACAACACACCGATTCTGGTGAGAACGCCGAAGGGCAAAGGCGGGGGAATAGCCGGATATCAAGGGAACCTCAAGGGTGGAAGAAAAGCTTTCGATGACCAGGGTGAGGGTTATACTGGCAACATCAAAGCCCGAAGACCGGATAAAGGCGGAGGCAGCGTCAGTGGAAAAGTTTGGAACAATCGCGAACAACCCATTGAAGGAAGGCACTACGCAGGACAAACGAAATTAAGTCGGTATTCGGGAAATCTGAAAGCCCGGCGTCCCGAGAAAGGTGGCGGGAGCGTCAGCGGGAAACTTTGGAACAACAACGAGCAGGCAATTGAAGGGAAGTCTTACGCCAGCCAGACAAAGATCAGTCGCTATTCGGGAAATCTGAAGGCAAGGCGCCCTGAGAAAGGCGGCGGAAGTGTCAGCGGAAAACTTTGGAACAACAACGAGCAAGCCATTGAAGGAAAGTCTTATGCCGGCCAGACAAAAATCAGTCGCTATTCGGGAGACGTAAAGGTTTCCCGCAGCGCTTTCAAGCATAATCCCAAGGCCGCAGATGAGGCTTTACCGACCCAGAAGGCGAGCGCAGCCACGATGGACGCCGGCAAACATACGGCAGGTGTGCGTCGCAACTGGAATTACATTCGAAATCCCAGCAGCGCTGACGATGCCCAGCGGACGCGTGAACCCGGAAGGGCTTTCGGAAAATCCACAGATTTTCAGGGAAATATTCGCCTGAAGAAATTCGATCTTTTCGGAAAAAGCGACCTCCATCCCGACGCCCAGTTTGTGAAGCTCAACAAGAACAATGTGCCCGAAGAAAGAGATGTGCTGACGAACTTTAAGCTCTGGTGGGGGCGTTTGTTTAGAAAGGCTGAAACACAGCCTGATCATTTAAAAGAAAACGACAAGGACCGAAGACCGCGTTATGACAAAGGTGAAGCCGGTTTATGGTATGAATAGCGAGAATGAAGTGGAAATCTTTAAACGATTCGGGGCAACTGGAGGAGATAGTTGCTGAATCAAAAACTAAACCGGTGTTAATTTACAAGCACAGCACACGCTGCAACATAAGCCGTGCAGCCTTAGACCGGCTCGAGAGGAAGTGGGATTCATCGGCAGTCGGAGACGTTCAGCCCTACCTGCTGGACCTTCTCGCCTACCGGGCGATATCCGGCCAGGTAGCAGAGGTATTCGAGGTTGAGCACGAGTCTCCTCAAATCCTTCTAATTTCCGAAGGGAAGGCCGTTCTCGACCTCTCCCATTTTGACATTGACTTTGAACGAATAAAAACGGCGTGCAGTCCCCCGCCCGGCGGATCCTGATATTTTTGTTTCCGCAAAGGCGCATCCTGCAGTCACTTTACGGCGTTTTCCCGCCATATAGTTTTGGCGGGAAAGTTGGGGTTGGTACGAGTTTAGAGTATATTTTGGAAAATTCTTCTCACCAATATTTATCAGAATTTCTGACACAGCCATGATGCGCAAGGGGTTTTTCGCCGTTATGACCGGATTTGCAATAGCTTTTTCCGCGACTGCACAAACCCAGGACAGCTACGATTATCAGTCTGAGTTTACCTGGGGTATCAACAAGAACACTTACGGCGGACTTATTGGCGGCTTTGTTTTCAAGAAAGCGAGAAAACTGAATGAGCGGATCCTCGAGACCTATGGCCTGGAGATCATGAATGTAAAGCATCCGCTGGAGTATCGTCACAACTCTCAAAGCACGGGCAATCTCTTTATCTATGGCAAGAGCAACTACCTCTACGCGCTGCGGTTGCAGTACGGGCGTGACCTGATACTTTTCAAGAAGGCCCCTCAGCAGGGTGTTGAGATCAAGGCAGTGTTTGCCATCGGCCCCTCCATCGGGGTAGTGGCACCCTATTACGTGGAGACAGGCGCTGACGCCGGAGGCATGGTCACAATTCGCAAGCCTTACAATCCTTCCATCAGGCCGGAAGAAATCTATGGCCCCGGGCGATTGTTCGAAGGCTTGGGCGAATCGAAGATCGTGCCGGGAGCAAATGCCAAAGCAGCTCTCAATTTTGAGTTAGGAACAATCAAGAGTCAGGTAACGGGCTTCGAGGCCGGTTTCCTGTTCGACGCCTACACACAGAAAATAGTAATGGTGCCTACGGCAAAGAACTATGCCGTCTATCCCGTGCTATTCTTCACGCTCTTCTACGGCGGTCGGAAATAACGCCACGCCTTCGCACCTTACTGCAGGATAAATCCAAGCGCCAGCCCGCCCACAACGATCAGAGGCGAAGGGACTCGTGTAAAGACCAGCAGGCAGAAAGTGGCAATCGTCACCCCGAAGTTCAGAAAAGTATTTTCCAAAGGTTGAAAAAGAATGATGGCAGAGGCTGCCACGAGGCCGGCGGCCGCCGCGGTGATACCCTCCAGTGAAGCCCGGACAGGTCGGTATTTTTTCAGGCTATCCCAGAACCGGATCACAAAAAATATCATAAACGTTCCGGGGAGAAATATTCCTATTGCCGACGTAAAAGCTCCGAGAATGACCCCGCCCACTCCGTAATTTCTCGCCGACAGCGCTCCGATGTAGGCACTAAATGAAAAAACAGGCCCGGGTAACGCTTGGGCTACTGCATACCCGGAAAGAAACTCGTCGTGCGAGATTGGCGTGTGATAAGGCTTCGGCGAATACTTTTCTTTCAGCCTGCTCCGCAGGGCACTGACCTTGCTGTCATCCGCCTCCGTTACTTCAACAAATTCCGTGTACAAAAGTGGCGCGAGAACTTGTCCGCCTCCAAATACCAGGCTTCCACTCCGATAGAAATTTTCGAACAACTTGACAGGAAGCGCTTTGGTGATACCACCCAAGGCGGCCGCAATCACGAGGACTCCTGCCCACAATAGCAGGTTGGACCAGTTCACCGCCAGCTTTTGTTTTTCTTCCTTGGGCTGAGATCGGAACTTCATGGACGTTACGAGCCCGGCACCCACAATGATGATGGGATAGATATACGGAGTCTGGATATAATACGACACCACCGCGGCCACGATCATCAAGGCGATGCCAATTTTTGTTTTCACCGTTTTCAGGCTGATGATGTACGCGCCATAACTCACGAATCCAACCGCCATCGGCTGGATGTACCGGGTGAATTCGATGGACCAGTTTTTCTCCTGGATGCTGGTCATTACAATGGCCGCAGTCGTCATCAACATGACTGCGGGAAGTATCCAGACTAAAAGAGTAAGGTAAGCGAGATTTGGCCCGCCGATCTTGAAACCTACCGAGATGAGTGTTTGTGTTGATGCCGGACCCGGAAGAATCTGGCAGAGCGAATTGAGTTCCATCAGGCCCTCCTCAGTAAGGTATCCACGCTTCTTTACGAGTATCTTGTGAAAATGGGCGAGGTGTGCCTGTGGCCCTCCAAAGGTTGACACTGCGAGGATCAAAACATCCCGCAAGAAAATATAGTATCTGACGCGTTGAACCAATTGCGGTGGTTTACTTGTCTAATTCATCAGCCCGCAATAGTCATAGGTCTTGTCGATGTTGATAAAAACATCCTGACGGGCCTTTATAAACCACTCTTCAAGGATCCTGTTCTTCTTTTCATTCAATGTTGCCACCTGAATCTTGTGGTAATCTTCCTTCAGCGATGCCTGGTGCGGGGGAATGCGCGACTTGTAGTAAAGAATTCTGACAGCGTCTTTGCCGTCCTCGGTTCTGTAAACAATCGGTCTCGACACATCGCCAACTTTCATCGAGTCGATCCTGAAAAACACTCCGGGGTCAAGTTCGTCCACTGTCAGGCGCACTCCTCCATCGGCATCGGAGAAGAAACCTCCATTTCCTTTGGTCATCACGTCGTCGGAGTGTTCTTTGGCCGCCTGCTGAAATTTAATGCTATCATTCACGATCAGAGTTCGCAGGCTATCCAGGAAGCGGGATGCGCGGTCGAGGTCTTCCTGCGATGGTTTGGGCGAAATCAGGATATGACGTGAATTGTACTCGTTACCCCGCCGCTCAACCAGCTGCATGATGTGCATACCAAATGGAGATTCAAAAGGCATTGACACGTCTCCCGGCTTGAGCCGAAACGCCACTGCCTCGTATTCCGGCACCATGCGACCTCGGCCCACCCAGCCCATCTCACCATTGTTTGAAAGCACACTGGGATCATTTGAATATTTGCGCGCAAGTTCACCGAAGTCCTCGCCCGCCAGAATCCGGCTTCTGATGTCGAGCAATTGATTGCGCACCGCAGCTTTCTGCGCAGGACTGGTTTTTGCAACCCTCACAATCTGCGCCACTTCAACAGAGGCGGAAAAATAAGGAAGACTGTCCTTTGGAATGCGATTAAAAAACCGTTTTACCTCAGCCGGCGTGACCGATAGGCCGGAGGTAATTTCCTCTTCCATTTTTTGTACGACCATCTGCTCGCGGATCTGATCCCGCAACTCGGCGCGAATCTGTTCGAGCGACTTTCCATAGATTTCTTCAAGCTCAATTGCGGTTTTACCGGACTGAGCGAGGATGATGTCCATTCGGCGCTGTGTGTTGGCATCAACGTCGGCATCCAGTACAACCACGGAATCTATCTCCGCCTTTGCAAGCATCAATTTGTTTCGCGTGACTAGTGCGAGTATCTCACACCGGGCTCTCTGCGAAGGCGCGTTCCCGTTTGTGAGGTAATCCTGGTACATCCGGTCCACTTCCGACTTCAGAACGATGTAATTGTCTACCTTCGCGATGATCTCGTCAACGACGAAGCCCTTGTCTTCCGTTTGGGCGAACGCATGCTCCATCGGCATGAGCAGGGCGATCAAAGCGACAGCGATCAGTGTTTTCATCTTATTGGGTAAGGATCTCAAAATCTTTTTGTTCCAGCGCACTTTCATAAACCTGGTCTTCCAGCTTCTTCGCCAGTTCAACCTTTCTTTTGTTCAGAATAATATTTTTGATCTCATCGGTAACGAATTCCAAAGGCGATACATTGTCCGAGATGCGGTACTCGTCCACTTTAAGGAAGTAGTAATAATTCTCGTCCTCGGTCTCATAGTACGGATTGGCTTTCAAAAACTGAACCTTGTTCGGCATCTCGGTCAGCGGCGAATTCCGCACCAGGTCATCGAAGATCATCCATGTTGAGTCAGAAATGTGGTAGGCGACTGAGAAACTCAGGCAATAGGACTTCAGACTCTGCCTGTCCTGTTCATCCTGTGAATACATCCACTCTTTCAGCCTGTTCATCTTCGGCGCGTTCTTGGGCACTTTGATAAAAGTCGCGCGGACGATATTCTGCTTCAAAATGAAATTATCGATGTTGTTCTCGTAGTATTGTTTGATTTCCGATTCGTCGAACACTGTATCAAGGTTTTGCTTGATATAGTAAGACTGGTATTCATAGGCAATCAGGCTATAGCGATAGTCCAGGATCTTGCGTTCAACTTCCGCTTCATTGATATTGATCTTCCGCGCCGCTTCTTGGATCAGTAATTCCTTGCGGATCCAGCTGTCGATGTAAGCCTCAATCCGGTCCGTGCTATCTTCCTTCGACGAACCTATAGCGGCAATACCTGCCAGTTCATCCTTGTACAGATAAGTGTTATTGACGCGGGCAACTGCCTCCCGATCCTCGAGCTTGCTCATGCGCTTTTGCTTCATGCGAATGAAATCACATCCGCTGCAAAGCGAGCATATCAGGATAAAAAATAGAAATCGCGACATTGATCTCAGCCTTATTGGTCCATCAACTGGGCAAAAGTGCGCTTTTTAGCCTTCTTATGCACTTTCACGGCAAATTTACGTTTAAGTTCGCGGATCCACGAATCTTCGAGAAACGTTTGGTAGTCCGAAATAACAGATGCGCGTGCCTCCTCGAAAGTTTGGGGGCCCGGCGGCAATATTTTGTCGATGACGACCAGGTAGTGAATGCCATTGTGTTCCGTTTCATATGTGCCGGGAGACCAAGTAATGTTTGACAAAGCCAGTCGGTCCTTTCGCTCAAAAGCGCCGCTGTCCTGCCGGATTCGATTTAGCGCCAGAAATTTTCGAAAGCTGTCGTCGCCTGCCGCGAGGATGTCTTTCAGTTTGGAGAGATTCTCCGCACTGGGTGAATTGTAAATGGTCCCAGTCATCCGCTCACCTGCCTGGTATTTTGTCGCATGTTCCTGGAAGTATTGTAGTTGGCCCGTCGAATCTTCCATCGCCTTATTCCACACTTCTTTTTCCATGATTTCAAACAGCAAGATGCCTTCGTAGTATTCTTTTAGCAGCCATTTGTGTTCCGGCGTTTCACGTATCACTTTTTGCTCGAGCAGTTCTGTTTGCTTCCGGTCGACGTATTGTGTAAACAGCTCGGCAAGACGCTGCCGGGCGGAGCTACCAGGTTGCCCACCCGCTTGGTTGAAGACAAATTCCAGGAAATCATTCACGCGATAGGGCTTTCCCATCATCGTGAAGAGGGTGTTTGTCTGCACGTCTGAAATTGCGGAAGTCTTATGGGTTAGTATACTTTCTGCACTCGACAGGAGGTTTTCTCTCACTAACGGTTCTTCGTGATAGTTAAATTCCGCGCGCATTCTTTCCCGAAGTGCCTCGCGCGAAATCTTCACTCGCTCATCGCGGCTCACGCGCTGGGTGAGAGAGCCCTTTGCCTCCTCAAATGATGGCAACGGAATCCGGGCCTCGAGTTTCAGGATATGCCATCCGAATTGCGTTTCCACAGGGTCAGAAATGTCACCGACCTCTTGCAGTGAAAATGCCATGTCCTGAAACGCGGGCACCGAGGACATGGCCCCTACGCCAAAAGGCCGTAGGCGGCCGCCCTTGTCCTTGGAATTTGGATCTTCGGAGTACTGCCGGCAAAGCTCGTCCCAATCCATGCCTTTTCTGAGCTTGTCGTAAATATCAAAGATGGCGTCCTTCACATTCGAATTATCGCTACCCGGCTCCGTGCGAAGCATGATATGAGAGACCTCCACTTCCCCACGGCTGGGCTGGCGATCAAGAACCTTCACGAGATGGTAGCCAAACTGCGTGCGCACCGGAGCGCTCACTTGTCCCACAGGCGTTGTGTATGCAGCCTGTTCGAAGGGAAAGACCATCTGCATCGCCGTAAAAAATCCCAGGTTCCCGTGAGTGGTTTGTGCGCCGGGTTCTTCCGAGTAGGCCGCTGCCAACTCGCTGAAGTCCTCTCCGGCAAGAGCTCGCCGACGCAAGTCTGAAATACGTTTAAACGCGTCGAGTGTATCACTTGGCGACGCGTCCGGGTCCAGTTGAATGAGAATGTGCTGGGCCTTTATTTCTTCCTTCAAGCGATCATACGTCAGCCTCACCATGCTGTCGAGCACTCTCGAATCCGGCATGTAGGGCTTTAGCAATTCGTCGCGGTATGTTTGATATTCCTTCCTGAAAGAGGCGGTGGTATCCATCCCCCTTGACAAAGCTTCCTCCACCTTCAGCTTGTAGTTAATGAACAGGGTCAGGTATTCGTCAATTTTTTCGCGGGTAAACTCATCCTGCTTGTTCTGGTGATTTTTCCTGTAGAGGTATTTGAACTCATCCGAGGAAACTGCCTTTTGATTGAGTGTGAAGAGCGTTTCGGATTTATCGGGGCCCGGTTGAGCTGCCAGGCGAAGAACGGGGAGAAAAAAAAGAAGGGCAAACGTCACGCTCCTTTGGCAGGGCATCATTCGTTGAATTTATTTATAATGAATATTCTTGGTGAGCCGGCAGACATTCTTGCCATTGCGACTTTCATATTCGATTTTGTCCATGATCGATTTCACCAGCCGGATTCCCAACCCTCCCTTCCTCTTTTCATGCACCAGATTACCCAGCGCGGGTTCGGAGAACTGGTTGATATCAAACGTATTTCCGTCGTCGATTATTTCAAAAATGATGGGGCCGCCTTTTTTGAGGATGATATTGATCTCAAACAACTCCTCGGGATTACATCGATGCGAGTGGATCATCAGATTCGAACACATCTCATCAAGAGCCAGCACGAGCTCACTGATCTGCAGATCAGGAAGGTCATGATCCTTCAGGGCCGTCCGGATGAAATCGCGAACGCCCTTCAGATTCTCAATGTTACATCCAACTTTCTGTTTATAGTTCATTGACCATGCGCTTCGCCTGCGCTTTATCCTTTCCAATAACTAACAACTCATTCAAGCCCAGGATCTCAAACGTATTGCCGACCTTGTCATTCATCCCGAAGAGCACCATCCTGATGTTCTGATCCTTAAACTCTTCGATATACGACATGAAAACACCCAGGCCAGCAGAGGAGATATATTCGAGCGAGTGGCAGTCGACGAGGATTTTGCTAAATCCTTCCCCCACACTTTTGGCGATAGCCAAATCAAGCTCAATGGAAGAACTGGCGTCAATTTCCCCAATCAGGGCGATGATATCTACTCCGTCTTCCTGAAGTCTCTTAATGTGGATCATGTTTTTAACGTTTACGTGGTTTTGAAAGTTGGGTATTTGGCCTCATTTTCATGATTTATCGTTTGCAGGGAACTTTTAAGTAAACTTTACAATCATCGTGGTATAGTCATCATTGATGTTTGTCGTGCCCGAGAATTCATAAAGCCGCTTGATCAAATGCTCCTGAATTTGCCTGGAAGGCTCATTACGAACCTCCAGGAGCACTTCTGCTAACCGATCATAGCCGAATTCTTCCCCCTTCGCACTCTTGGCCTCTGTAATACCGTCGGTATACAGTACCATAATATCTCCCGAGCAATACTCGAATTCATTGGATTCTATGAAGTTGCTATAGCTGCGATTCTTTACCATTCCCAGCGCAATTCCCTTATCCTTGAAGAATTCAGCCGTATTGGTGGCCGCGCGGTAGTACAGCAGTGGGCAATGTCCGGCACGCGCATAATAAACTCTCTTCGCGGTGGTATCTACGATAAAGAAGGTCGCAGAGATAAACGATCCCCGCTCCAGGCAATACACTAGCGCCTGGTTTGCCTTGATCATGAACTGGTCAGGCTGAATGCAATCCTGCGCCAGGCTGTGAAAAATCCCCTTCATCTGCGACATGTGAAAGGCCGCGGTGGTTCCTTTTCCGGAAACATCCGCGACGATAAGGGCTACCTGGTGATCACTGGTACGGAGGGTGTCATAGTAATCGCCACCGACCTCATCGGCGGATTCCGAGAAGGCCGCGATGTCAAAGTCGGGATCTTTTTCCAGCACTTCCGGCAACAAACTTTTTTGAACCGTCTTGGCAATCTTCAGTTCTTCCTTGTAACGTTCATTCTGGAGAGCTTCTTCCATCAACCGGAAATTCTCAATAGAGATGCCTGCCTGGTTCGAGAAAGTAGCGACGATCTTCGTCATTTCGCGATTGAAGCCCTCGGGTAACTCCTTTAACAGCGCAAGGGTGCCAATGTTCTCTCCTTTAACATAGATCGGGAAGGCGAGAATCGACCTGAACCTGGATCCCTTCAGTGTTGAAAGGTGCCGGGAAAGATTCTTGGTCTTGTCCGGATTCTGATCAAGCACACCCTTGATGTTCTTAGCCTTCAGGTGATTGATTATGTCCTGGGATTCCTTCTCGGTTATTTTGTACGTGAATATTTTCGGCCGCGGGTTGTGCGATTTTACCTCGAGCCATGCCGCATCCGCAAACACGGTGCTGACAGATGTTTCAAGCAAGATATTGTAAACACTGTCTTCGTTTTGCTCCGTCTGGATTGACTGGCTGATGCGCTGGAAGTTCACAACCTCCTCAAGCTTCTGTTCAAATACCGATGTGGTCGGAAGGTTAAACAGTATAACCAGGAAAGAGAAAATGCTGTAGATCATCACAAACGTCATCAGCGAGAGAATGAAAACGTGAAAGCGATAGTTGGTAAATTCCACGTTGCGAATTGAAAGCTCTTCGATCATGGAGCTTGTCACGAAGAACATGTACAGCAGATAAAAAATCGTCAGCAACAACAGCAGCAGACTCGTCCATTTTTGCCTGAAGTTGAGGTAAGCAACCCAGCGCATGTTGGCCGACAGCACCAGTCCGACGACTACAAAAAACATCAGCATCGTCCAATACAGGCCTTCGATAAAAGGGAAGTCGAATGCGTTGTACAGCAGCGAAAGCAACAACGTCCATTCAAAGAAGCTCCATAACCGCATCAGCCACTTTGATTTCTGATAGAGGATCAGTCGTTTCCACGCGGTAAAAGCCATGGTGAGAAAACTGATCATCAGACCCAGGTTGATGAGGTAGACGAAGTCGATGAATTTCACATCATCCGAGATGCGGTCAAGGCCAGGCGTGATCTCGACCAGCTTGAAACACAGCGAGATTACGGTGGCAACGAGGCCTGTTGCGAACACGCGCCAAAGGAGGTCCACAAAATTGAGAACATCATCGCGGTCATACTTCAGCTTGTAGTAGTAGTACAGTGCGAGGATGAACAGATCCAGTATGACGTTGGGAAGCCATGCAGGAATACCCGGCGCGAGGTTATTGCTCGAGCTGAAGACAACATAGATGTCCGTAAATACAAGCGCAAGCCAGGTGATCACACCTAGCGAAAACAGCAACCTGACGATGGCTTTTGTGCGCATGATAGGACTGAAAAACCGGGCTTACGGTGAAAAAATAAGCCAATCATGAGATTGGCCTTGCAATTATAGGAATAATTGGCCGTATTATTTTCTGCTGTAGTTCGGTGCTTCCCGGGTAATGGTCACGTCGTGAGGGTGATTCTCCGTGACGCCCGCCGAGGTGATCTGCACGAATTTCGCCTCTTTCAGTTTTTCAATGTTCCGGGCGCCGCAGTACCCCATCCCGGCACGAAGTCCTCCCACCATTTGATACAGCACTTCTGAAACCAGACCTTTGAACGGTACCCGACCGGAAATACCTTCCGGAACAAGCTTTTTGACGTCGTCTTCGACATCCTGGAAGTACCGGTCTTTCGAACCATCCTCCATGGCTTCGATCGAGCCCATTCCGCGATAAGACTTGAACTTCCTTCCTTCGTAGATGATCATCTGGCCCGGCGCTTCCTCCGTACCTGCCAGCAGTGAGCCGATCATGATGCAATCCGCGCCGGCAGCAATCGCCTTCACGAGGTCACCTGAAAACCGGATTCCGCCGTCAGCGATGACGGGTACACCGGATCCTTTCAGTGCCTGTGCCGCCTCGTAAACGGCAGACAGCTGGGGCTGTCCCACGCCTGCAACAACTCGCGTCGTGCAAATACTACCGGGCCCTACGCCGACCTTGACGGCATCGGCACCGGCCTTTGCCAGGGCCTTTGAGCCTTCACCGGTGGCCACATTTCCGACAATAAGATCCAGTTCCGGGTATTTCTTCTTCACTCGTTTAGCGGTGTCGATGACGCCCTTGGAATGCCCGTGCGCCGTATCGATGCTGATAACGTCCACGCCTGCCACTCTGAGCGCCTCAATTCTGTCGAGGATGTCAGGAGTGACTCCAACGGCAGCTCCTACGCGAAGGCGTCCAAAAGTGTCCTGGCATGCATTGGGTTTGTTCCGTTTCTTCTGGATGTCCTTGAATGTGATCAACCCAACAAGCTTTCCTTTCTTGTTGATTATGGGGAGTTTTTCAATCTTGTACTTTTCGAGGATGACTTCGGCCTTTTCCAGGGTAATTCCTTCGGGCGCTGTGATGAGATTTTCGCGCGTCATGATCTTCTCAACTGGCACGCGCATGTCTTTTTGAAAGCGGAGATCGCGGTTCGTGATAATACCCGCGAGCTTGCCATCGTGATCCAGAATGGGTATGCCTCCGATCTTGAGCTCGCGCATAATGTTTTCCGCCTGTTGCACTGTCGCATCGATGGAAAGAGTAATAGGATCGCGAATCAGACCGCTTTGAGACCGCTTGACCTTTCGCACCTCCTCTGCCTGCTGCTCGATCTTCATGTTCTTGTGGATGAATCCGATACCGCCTTCGAGGGCAACGCTGATAGCCAGGTCCGCCTCGGTAACCGTATCCATCGCGGCGGAAACGATGGGAATATTCATGCGGATGTTTTTCGTTAACTGGCTGCTGGTGTCGGCTTCACGTGGGAGTATCTCGGAGTAGGCTGGGACAAGAAGCACATCATCATAAGTCAGTGCTTGGTAAAGAAACTTATTTCGGTCGGTGGGCATAGCAAATAATTTACGATCCATTATTTGCCGGGCAAAGATATATCTTTGTTTGGTATTTCGCTAATGCGTATTAGTAAAAGACAGGCTGGATAATTCGCGACTTTGCCGGGGGTGTTTTATTTTTGCTGCTTAAATCCCCATTATGCGAAGATTCCTGTTCTCTTTTGCTATTTGCTTGTCGACAGCGGCTCTTGCGCAAGTTCAAACTGGCAAGGCCTCTTTCTACGCCGACAAGTTTGAAGGAACCCCTACCGCCAGCGGCGAAAAATATCACCCTAATAAGCTGACGGCCGCGCACAAGACACTTCCGTTCGGAACCCGCGTACGGGTGACCAACCTCAGCAACAACGAGTCGGTAGAAGTCGTCATCAACGACCGCGGACCCTATGTCGAAAACCGGATACTCGACTTGTCCCGGTCCGCCGCGGAAAAACTCGGATTTGTGAACCAGGGACTGGCTGATATCAAGCTCGAAGTAGTCGATGCCGGAGACGGCAAGACCAGCGATCCCATCAAAACGGTTGACAATGTCCTGGTAGAGGACAGAGAATTCTATGATTTCAAGACAGAGCGCTTCAAACCAAAAGGTTTCGGCGTTCAAATCGGCACCTACCAGGAACTGGTTAACCTGATCCGCCTGTCTGACAATCTTAAAAATTCATACAAGAAACAGGTAACAGTACAGGTGAAAATCTTCAACGGCATCAAGTACTATGGTTTAATCCTCGGACAGTTTCCAAACCGCGTTAAGGCCGAAGAGTTCCGCGCGCAGCTACTGAAAAAATTCCCCGACGCCTTTATCGTTGAATATGACCGGATGTAAGGCGACCATGCAAACACACCCATGATGGAGATCCTGGGATACCTTGCTTCCATCGGTATTGGTATCATCCTGGGCATGCTCGGCGGCGGAGGGTCCATCCTGGCTATTCCCATTCTCGTTTATCTTTTTCATCTGGATGCCGTAGTCGCTTCGGCGTATTCTCTCTTTATTGTAGGCGTCACAAGCCTCATCGGCGCGATTCCAAAATACAAAGATCACCTGGTCAATGTCCAAACGGGGTTTCTGTTTGGCTTTCCATCCATCGCCGCCATCTTCGTCACGCGCAAATGGATTGTCCCTGCGATCCCCGAAGTTCTGTTTCAATGGAATGATTTCATCCTTTCAAAACGCCTGTTGATATTGGGGCTCTTTGCCGTACTGATGATTCTCGCTTCCCTGGCGATGATCCGCAAAAAAAAGGAGCCGCGTGGCGACGAGGTGGAATGGCGTGTACCACTTGTAATTTTCGAAGGCACGCTCATCGGTTTTCTAACGGGTTTGGTAGGCGCAGGTGGTGGATTTCTCATCATACCGGCGCTGGTCTGGCTGACAGGTCTTCCTTTCAGAACCGCAGTCGGGACCTCGTTGTTCATCATCGCCATCAACTCACTCATGGGATTCATGGGCGACCTGCTCAACTATTCAATGGATTGGGAATTTCTACTGCTCATCTGCGCCCTTGCCGCGACGGGAATCCTCATCGGAAACCAGCTTCAAAAGAAAATCTCCACGAGCCGGTTGCGCAAGACCTTCGGGTGGCTTATCCTTGGCATGGGTATCTGGATACTGTACACCGAATTATTTTGATTCATCTCCGGACAAGGACTCAAAAACAAATTAAGTGGCGCTAAAGAAAATCGTAGTGATCGGCCCGGAATGCACTGGAAAGTCCGAGCTGTCGGAGTACCTGGCGCGCGAGCTCAATACGGTGTGGGTGGAAGAGTATGCGCGACATTATATCGACATTCTCGACCGGCCCTATACCCCTGCCGACCTCCCCATCATCGCCAAAGGACAACTAGCGCTTGAAGATGAGATGGCTGAAAAGGCAGATCGGGTGCTTATTTGCGACACAAACCTTTACGTTATCAAAGTATGGAGCAACTTCAAATATGGAGACTGTGATCCCGCCATCCTCCATGAGATCGCTACCCGAAAGTATGATCTGTACTTGCTCACCTATGTTGACATTCCATGGGTGAATGATCCTCAGCGGGAACATCCGGATCAACGTGAGGAACTTTACTCCATCTACCTTCGGGAAATGCAAAACCAGCCCATTCCATTCGTCGTGATCAAGGGAAGTCGAGAAGAGCGGCAGGCTATCGCCCTGGAGAATGTAAGGGCATTATTGCAGGAGAATAACTAGCCCTCGGCCAGTTCCTTCAGGCAGTGTATCCAAACAGGATGATCGTTGAGACTTTCCACCAGTTGCACTTTCTCGCCCCCGTTTGCTGCGAAAAGGTCCTGGTACTCTTCCCCGATCTCGATGATTGTCTCCAGGCAATCAGCGGTGAAGGCCGGAGAAAAGACGAGTATGTTCTTCATGCCCTTCCTGGCGCAGTCGACAACCACTTCGTCGGAAAACGGTTTCAGCCATTTCTGGTCCAGCCGCGATTGAAAGCAGACGGTGTACTGATCCGGTTTCAGCCCAAGCCTGTCGGCAATCAACCGTGTCGTAGCATAGCAAGTCGCCTGATAACATAATGCGTTTTCCGAATTGATCTCCTCTCTGCACTTGTAGTCAGTGCACGAGCCCTTGGGATGCACTTTGTCAACCTGTCTTTCGGGCAGGCCGTGATAGGAGAAAAGGATATGGTCGTATTGCGCGAGGTCATGTGGTTTCGCGCGCTCCACGATTGCATCGATAAAAAGCGGATGATCGTAATACTGACTGATCAACTTGATTTCCGGAATCACCCACCAGTTGCGGATTACCCGAAGGACTTCATCCAATGCCGAGCCCGTTGACGCGGAAGCGTATTGCGGGAACATTGGCAGAACGACGATTTCGTCGTAGTTCTTTTGGCGCATGGATTCGAGCACATCCGGAATAGAAGGGTTCTTGTACCGCATCGCCAGGTGAACTTCATAGGAATCACCGACTGACGTCTGAAGCAGCTGTTGCACTTTCTGGCCATAATACAGAAGGGGAGAACCGGTGGCCGTCCACAACTTCTGATAGATCGCGGCAGACTTTGGTGCGCGAAAGGGTACGATGAACAGGTTTACCAGTATCTTTCTCCACAGCCATGGAATGTCAATTACACGGGGATCATTTAGGAATTGCGATAGATATGATCGCACATCCCCCACTGATGGACTGTCGGGCGTCCCGAGATTGATAAGCAACAAGCCTTTCTTCTTTTTCATCTTAGCCGATTCTGCGCTGCAAAAATACGGATACTAATGAATAATGGGATGCCGCTTGAAAGGTTTGGTTTCGTCGAATAGCTTGCGGTACGTCGCGTGGCGCTTGCTTACTTCCGCTCCGACCTGTTCGACCACGTTGATCATTTTCGGGTTAAAGTCCCCGATCCAGTTCATTTCGTACTCGGTATATCGCGTGTATTGTTCCTGAAGCACTTTTTTGGAAGCGTTAACGATGGCTCCGTCCAGTCCTTTACCCTGGTGCTCCGGCACCACTCCAAAGAGAATTCCAAAAGCCTTTTTGTTCGTCTTCAACACCGAATGCCAAAGGAACTTGATTTTGCCCATCAGGTCGAGCTTGCCGTTCACATATTTGAATATCTGGTTGATCTCCGGCAAGGAAAGGAAAAACGCAACCGGTTCGCCTTTGTAAAATCCGAAAAACAGCAGCCGGATGTCCATGATGGGTTTCATTTGCTTTACAATCAGTTTGGCCTGAGCCATTGACAGTTCCGGAACATCGCGGCGATTTGCCCACGCCTTGTTGTAGACTTTCAAGATGTAATCTGGCAGCAAGGCAAGTTCGTCCTTTCGAATATGTCTGAATTCATAGTCCGGATCCTTTGCAACGATCTCCGCTTTTCTCTGGAGCTTGGGCGAAATGGGCCCCTGAACCGTGCGCCAGAACGTCAGTTGATTGAAATACACCTGAAAGCCATAGGCTTCGAACAGATCCTTGTAATAGGAAAAGTTGTAGTTGCACTGGTAGTTCGGTTCGCGATCGAAACCTTCTACCAGGAGGCCCCACCAGCGATCGCGGTTTCCAAAATTGATGGGTCCGTCCATCGCCTCCATTCCGCGACTGGCAAGCCATTTCCTGCACTCGTCAAAAAGCGCGAACGCCGCCTCGCGGTCGTTGATGCACTCGAAAAACCCCATACCGCCAGTAGGCTGGTCGTTGCCTTTCATGACAGTCTTCTGGTTGACAAAAGCAGCGACCCGGCCGATTGTCTCTCCGGAATCGCTCTGCAGTATCCAACGGATGCATTCACCCTGCCGGAAAGTTTTGTTCTTCTCCGGATCAAAAACACTTTCGATGTCGTTGTCTAGTGGCCGGATCCAGCAAGGCGTATCCTTGTAAAGCCTCACAGGCAGCAACAGAAATTCCCGGACGTGCTGTGGTGTGCTAACCTGCAATATTTTCATTCTGGTTGTGAGGTCTTGGACGTGTCGATGACATTGTTAATGCGATTGGGGAGGAGAATATGAAAGCGCGTACCCTGGCCGGGCTTGCTCGCCACTTTGATTTGCCCACCAAGTTTTTCCACGGCATTCTTCACGATGTAAAGGCCTATGCCGGAACCGTCGCCCTGGTCAGTGGCGCGATAAAACATCTCGAATATCCGTTTCAAGCTGGTGTCCTTGATTCCGATTCCGTTATCTGCAAAGGTAATATCCGCACAAAGATGATCTACATTTATTTTGATGACAATCTCGGAGTCCTCCGCGTCTGTGCGCCGGTATTTGATGGCATTGGAGATGAGATTCCGGAATATTTCGGATACACGCCAGTAGTCGCTGTAAAAATCGATGCCCTCGATCTTGATGGAGCGTTTGGTCTCCCGCGTGCCCTTGAGGTAACTGAGATCGGTAAATGTCTGCTCAATGATGTCTTGCAACTCCACTTTGCCAATGCTCATCTCCATTTTCAGGTTCTTCGAGTGACTTAGCACATCGCCGATGAAATTGTCGAGCGCGTGGATCTTTTCCCCAATGAGCTCAATGTATTCCAGCGGGTTGTCTGTGTTCCCTTGTAATTTCGACAAATGAACAAGCCCCAGCACAGAAGACAGCGGCGCCCTGAGGTCATGCGAAACCTTGTATACAAAATTGTCCAGTTCCGCGTTTCTCACCTTAAGTTCCTCTTCCACCTTCTTGCGGTCTGTTATGTCTACATATACACCATAGATGCCGATCGCCTCGTTGTCCAGAATTACGGGCACACCGCACAGAATCACATTGATCAGACTGCCCGACTTGTGTCTCCGGATCGACTCAATGCTGACAACGCGGTTTGAAGTGATCAGATTATTGAGGTCAATACCTTCGCTGCGCAGATCCTCCGGTACGATATAATCATTCAGGTTTTTTCCCCGCAGTTCACCTTTCTCGTAACCAAACATTTGTTCAAACCCCTGATTGATCTGTGCAACTTTCCCGTTCTCATCCAGCATGACAACTGCCATCGGAACGTTTTGGAACAGCTGTGCAAACAGCTTTTCATTTCTTCTTACCTTCGCCTCGGTCTGTTTCTTTTCGGTGACGTCGCGAAAAATTACCTGCACGGCGGCATTTCCGTTGTAGCTAAAAGGCAACGCCATTGTCTCCACGTCGATGACCCGACCATCCATGCAAATAAATTTTTCTTCCACCATCGGCACGGGCTTTCCGGCAATTACACGCCTGATCCGATCGCCAATCCCCGACGTATAATCCGGATGAATGAAGTCCAGCGCGTTCATGCCAACGAGTTGACCGGCTTTGGCGCCGATGACATTATGCGCATGCACGTTCGCATACAGTATGTGCCCCTCGCGATGAATGACCACGCCGATGGGCAACTTTTCAAACAATTCAGAGAACGGGTATCCAGTCGTCTTTTCTTCCCTGCCGGGAATGTTCTCCGCTTCGTAAATCAGTCCTCTTCTGAGAACGGTTCCCTGCTCATCTCTTTCATCCGAGTATCTGATCTCGATTTTTCTGAGTGCGCCATCGCGGTGCAATTTGACTACCGTGCTCACGGTTCCGGATTTTTCTCCCAGTCTCAATACCCTGCCAAGCTCATGGTGATCATCAGGAACGACGACTGAATACAGCAGACTTTCATCTTGCATAAGTTGCGCGGGCGTCAGGCCGAGGATATCGCAAGATCTCTCACTAACATAACGGAAATGATGTCTGCCGTCGGAATAAAAAGCATACTCAAACACCACTGCCGGTAACTGTCTGATCAGATCTTGCATGCCTTAAGAGAGCATATAAATGGGGCGAAAGACTTACTCCATGCGTTCAAACTATGCAAGATAATTTTGTTGGTCTGAGAAAGCAAGTTGTTCATGTCAAAGCACGGGTTTGCGGTAGACGCAACTCTTGATAAACCCCTTGCAGAAAAATCGGGACCCGTTCGCTTCCACGCCTGATTCGCGAATGTGGTCCTCCCAGGCGGGTAGTCGCCGGGCTTCAATATCACAGGTGAGGATGAAAAACCGGTACATCAATCGGAGCAAAGCGCGCTGCCACCATTTGCCACCATCCACGAAATCGCTGATCAGCCAAATCGCTCCGGGTTTCAACTGGCGGTCAACTTTTTGGCAAATGAGGGCGACGGTCTCGTCGGAAAAAAGATCGAGAAAAAAATTTGTGACCACTCCGTCAAACCCGATGTTGTGAGGGATGGCGTCTTCCGTGCCATGAATAAATGAGACTTTGTGTCGTAAAGCGTCAGGGACAAGGGCAGTCGCACGCAGGATCATTTGCGAAGACGCATCGATGTACCAGATCGAGGAGTCCGGTCGATTCTTCAGAAGAGGGGCAAGTATATCACCAGACCCACCTCCGAGAATAAGAATATTGCCCTGCGCCGGAAGCTCATTCAAGAAGCAATGCTGAGAGTCGTCAATCGACTTTCCAAAGATAGCGCGCTTGAGAGGATCGTAATAGCGCGCCAACCGATCAAACCCGTTCAAGCCTGTCATAGCAGATAGAAGGCGGGGATGAAGAACACCGCATCTCCGAGAATACGATAATAGTTATTCACGTGAAGCTTCCTTCTCAGCAGGAGGACAGTCAGCAACAGCGAATTCATAGAAATGAACACCAGGGCTACGCCCGTATCGTAATGCCACAGCCAGAACCCGCTCACGATGTTGAGTGAACCGAGGAACATAATTCCATACCGGGTCGACTTCGGGCCAAACCAGGTCACGAACGAATGCTGCTGATGATGGCGGTCCTCCTCATAATCAAACAGCGAGAAGAGCAGCAAATTGATGAGTGCGGTAAGGAGGAACTTCGCCACGACGAGATACTGGATCGGTGTTATTGCGATCGCGTGGCCTGCCAGCGATGGAAGCAGGATTCCCGTGGTATAGAGGCAGGCCACAAAAATCTCCTTCAGAAACTTCAGGTAGCGCTGAAAGACCAGATAAGCGAGCACAGCGAATCCAAGGATAAATCCGGCTCTGAATACATCCACTGAAATAAACCACACCATAAAGAGATCGACGGCAGCAACAACGATGAGCGCCAGGGTTATGACGCGAAAATGCTTTTGGTGAAAACGATGCCGGTCGGTGGATGCAATTTTAGGAATCGTCATCGCATCCCGAAGGTGGTCCAACGTATAAATGATCCATACCGTCAGGGCAAGTGCTATGAGTTCACTCGGCTCAACAACGGCGTTCAGCAAGCGTGCAAAGAAAAGCGAAGAGATAACAGCCCCGGCCACCACGTCTAGGCTCAGTATGTTGATATGCTGGTAGAGGTTATTTAAGAACTTCATAAACAAAAAAAGTCTCCGGTGGAGACTTTAAAGTTATTCAGATAAATGGTCTAGGACGCTTTCAATGCTTCTGCCCCGCCCACAATTTCCAAAATCTCCTTCGTAATCGCCGCCTGACGCGTGCGGTTATATGTAAGCCTCAATTGCTTTAACAGCTCTCCGGCGTTATCCGTTGCCTTATCCATGGCCGTCATTCGCGCCCCATTCTCGGCCGCATTTGAATCAAGCACTGCCTTGTAAAGCTGAACTTTCAGTGATTGCGGTATCAGGCTCGTAATGATCTCTTCCTGGCTTGGCTGATAAATATAATCCGGTGTTTGGCTCTTGGCGCTGTCATTTTGCGGGGGAAGGATCGGTAAAAATTGCTCTGTGCGCAAAATCTGCGTAGCCACATTCTTGAACTCGTTGTACACAAGTTCAACCTTGTCGTACTTTGCGTGTTTAAACGACTCCATTACATACTCGGCCGCCCGGGAGACACTTTCGAAGGAGAGTGCACTGAAAAGCAGCGTGAAATCACCCACCACGTTGCATTTGCGCTTGCTGAAGTAGTCACTCGACTTCTTGCCAATCGTCAAAACCGTCACATTGCCCTTCGCAAACTGGGATGCATATTTCTCCTCAATAATCCGGTTAACGCCTTTGAAGATGGTGCTGTTGAATGAGCCACACAATCCACGATCGGAACTCACGGCGATGATCAGGATCTTTTTCTCCTCCCGGATCGCGCTGTACCAGTTATCGGAATCGGAATCGCCTTGAGCCGCGGAAAGATTTTGCAGCAATGCACTCAGCTTCTGCGCAAAAGGGCGCATTTGTTGTATTCTCTCCTGCGATCTGCGCAACTTGGCCGCTGCAACCATCTTCATGGCTTTGGTGATCTGCTGGGTCGAGATTACCGAGGTGATCCTGTTCTTTACTTCCTTTAGACTTGGCATTCCGTTTTATTCTTTCGCCAAAGAGGCACTAAGTTCTTTTCTTAATAACGCGCAGATAAATCCTGGGCCACTTTCTTGATTGTTGCTACGTCGGCATCTTCAAACTTGCCGGCGCGCAAATTGTCGAGTGCATCACGATGGCTTCCACGCATAAGTTCGATAAATTCCTTCTCGAATTCCTTCACTTTGTTCACCGGAACCTTGTCCATAAAGCCACGGGTAGAAGCCGTGATAATGGCAACCTGCTCTTCAACAGGTACCGGTGCGTATTGATCCTGCTTCAAAATTTCTGTGTTTCTGCGACCGCGCTCGATAGTGAGCTTGGTGGCCGCATCGAGGTCGGATCCGAATTTTGCGAAAGCTTCAAGTTCCCTGAACTGCGCCTGATCCAGCTTCAACGTGCCGGCTACTTTCTTCATGGACTTGATCTGTGCCGAACCACCTACACGCGAAACCGAGATACCAACGTTGATCGCGGGACGAATACCCGAGTTAAACAAGTTCGTCTCGAGGAATATCTGTCCGTCCGTAATCGAGATAACGTTCGTGGGAATGTATGCTGAAACATCGCCCGCCTGCGTTTCAATAATTGGCAGGGCAGTGAGTGAGCCGCCGCCCTTTACCATATCTTTAATCGATGGGGGAAGATCGTTCATGTTCCGCGCGATCTCATCATTGTTGATAATCTTCGCGGCCCTTTCAAGGAGGCGGGAGTGAAGGTAGAAGACGTCACCAGGATAAGCTTCACGTCCGGGAGGCCTTCTCAGCAAAAGCGATACCTCTCTGTATGCAACAGCCTGCTTGGACAAGTCATCATAGATTACCAATGCGGGCCGGCCGGTGTCGCGGAAAAATTCTCCGATCGCAGCCCCTGTGAATGGCGCAAAGAATTGCATCGGCGCAGGATCTGACGCTGAAGCTGCAACGATCACCGTATATGGCATTGCTCCCGCCTTCTCAAGCGCCGCGGCAACACCTGCAACGGTCGAGTTCTTCTGACCGATGGCCACATATATGCAAAGAACCGGTTGTCCTTTTTCGTAGAATTCTTTTTGATTGATAATTGTATCGATGGCGACGGCTGTCTTTCCGGTCTGGCGATCGCCGATGATGAGCTCGCGCTGACCGCGACCAATCGGAATCATCGAGTCAATCGCTTTGATACCGGTTTGAAGCGGTTCGTTTACCGGCTGCCGGAAGATTACACCGGGAGCTTTTCTTTCCAGGGGCATCTCATAGAGCTTTCCGGCGAGAGGGCCTTTGCCATCGACAGGCTTTCCGAGCGTATCGACCACGCGCCCCAACATACCATCGCCAACTTCCACGGCAGCGATCTTGCCAGTGCGTTTAACAGTGGCTCCTTCCCGGATGTCGTGGTAGTCGCCTAGCAATACAGCTCCGACGTTGTCTTCCTCGAGGTTCAGTACCAGGCCCTGTAACCCTGTCTCGAATTCGATCAGCTCACCTGCCTGGGCCTGGGTCAACCCGTAGATCCGGGCAACACCATCGCCAACGGTTAGCACGGTGCCAACCTCTTCCAGTTCTGCATCGGTGCGGGCTTGCGAAAGCTGTTCACGTAATATTGCCGATATTTCTTCCGGTCTGATTTCTGCCATCTGAATTGAATATTATAGTTCTTTAATATAAGGGTTCTCGCCAAACTTAACCTTCAGCGTTTTTATTTTGTTCCTGATTGAAGCATCCACGCGGCGGTCACCTACGTCCAGCACAAAACCTCCGATCAGATCGGGATCGACCTGTTCAACCAATTCGATTTGCTTCCGATCACTGTATGATCTTACCAGCGATTCAAATTCGGCTCGGGTTTTCGCATCCAACGGTATGGCTGTTGTAACAGTGGCTTTACCGATATCTTTGTACTCATTGTACGCATTGTGAAACTCCCTGGCAACTGTCGAAAGAATCGGCTCACGATTCTTGCGCGTGATGATCTCAAAAAAAGCCATGGTAAGATTGTGCACCTTTCCTCCGAATACCTTTTTCAGCACAGCGAGCTTCTGGTCGTGTTTAATCACCGGATTGTGCAAAAGCAATTCCAGCTGCCGGCTGTTGGCAATTGCGCCAGAAAACAAAAGCATGTCCCGGTGCACTTCTTCCAATGCCTTTTTCTCGACCGCCAGATCAAGCAGTGATTTCACATAACGCGATGCCGCTCTGGAATCTGCCATGTCTAGTTAACTTTTAAATCGTTCAGGTACGTTTCCACAAGCTCTTTCTGCGCCTTGTCGCCAGACAGGTTCTTCTTCATCAATTTCTCTGCAATCTCGAGAGAGAACATAGCAACCTGAACCTTTACATCCTTAAGGGCCGCCTCCTTCTCGATATTAATGGCTGCGCGCGCGTCTTCTATGATCTTATCGCTCGCCTTGCGCGCCTCCGCCTGGGCGTCTTCACGAAGCTTCATTGCAACCTCGCGGGCCTGACGAAGGATGCGATCGCGCTCTTCGCGCGCTTCATTCAATAGTTTCTCGTTATCCGATTTTAATTGCGCCATCTCGTGACGTGCTTTCTCGGCAGTATCCAGCGCTTCCTGGATTGAACGCTCGCGGTCCTGGAGGGAATTAATGATCGGCTTCCAGGCGAGCTTCGCCAGGAGAAGGATTAACAGAACAAATACAATCGTCTGCCAGATGATAAGCCCTACAGCAGGGGTTAGGAGTTGCATAGTTTGTTATTAATAAATTTCTCTTGTTTAACCAGTCGGTCTTTACATAAAGAAACTTGCCTTGGCCCATCGCCGCAGCAAGTTTCTATATTCTTAATTAAACTTCTCTGAAAGAGATCAGCAGACAAATAACGCAAGCAAAGAGGGCGATAACCTCGATCAGTGCAGCGATGATAAGCATCGCACCCTGAATTTTCCCGGAAGCTTCCGGCTGACGAGCCATACCTTCCATCGCGGAGCCACCAATGCGGCCGATACCGATTCCCGCGCCAATTGCAGCGAGTCCGGCACCAATACCAGCGCCCATGACGGCGTAGCTGATATCTAATAAAAGTGCAAACAACATAGATTTATTTATTTTAAGTTAAACAAGATTCAGCATCAGTGGTGCTCTTGCTCTGCGGTTGCCTGTCCTATGTACAACGCCGAAAAGAGCGTAAAGACATAGGCCTGGATTGCCGCCACCAGTATTTCGATCAGGCTGATAAAAAGCACGATCAGAGTAGAGCCCAATCCAACCCAGTAACTCGCGAAAGCGAACGTCAGTGCAATCAGACTCAGCAACACAATGTGTCCTGCAGTGATGGCGACGAAAAGACGTATCAGAAGCGAAATGGGTTTTGTAAACACGCCTATCACCTCAACCATAAGGATAATCGGACGAAGCACCAGGGGCAATCCCGGTGTCCAGAAGATGTGACCCCAATAGCCGCGGTTGCCGCTAATGTTGGTTACGATAAAAGTAATGAGTGCGAGCGTAAGCGTAACCGCGATGTTTCCCGTCAGGTTACCCGCGCCCGGGATCAACCCGAGAAGATTGCCAAACAGGATGAAAAAGAACAATGTCAACAAAAAGGGAAAATAACGCTCATACCGGTGGCCGATATTGGGTTTGGCGATCTCGTCCCTCACAAACAGGATGATGGGCTCAAAGAACGACTGAAGGCCCCGTGGAGCTTTGCCGCGGTTCTTCTTGTAACCGCGAGCCACGTTGACAAACACCAATAACAGCACGGCGGCATTGATAAATAGCATCGCCACATTCTTCGTAATGGAGAGATCCAGAACCTTCTTGTCAGTCCCTTCCAGGTATATTTTGTTGTGATCCAACACGTAGCCCTTGTATGGCACCACCTCGTGATGTTCACCGTAGAAGTTCGATGATGAGAAGATATCCAGGCCTTTTTCGGCAGAGTAGACGATGATAGGCAGATGTATTACGAACCCGTCAGCCAGATGCCATGAATGATCGTCCAGAACGTGGTCAATAATAAGCCCGCTGACGTCGAGTTTCTCACCGTTTCCATCGCCGTGGTCTGCCTGTCCAAACGCCGAAAAAACACTTCCGGAAATTATCGACAAAGCGAGGAAAAAGCGGCTTAAACTATTCAAAAAAGCAGTCATTTAGGCTTTTACAAGGTTTTCAAAATCCGAGCGCAAAGGTATTAATTATACATCCACAAAAAAACCTTTTGAATTTTTTTTGGGACGTTTCAGGCGCGGCCAGACCGCGAAATCTTCCTGTATAAACAGGCGATTTCAAGACTGGTAAAAAGCACGTAAACGCAGAGAAAATAGAGCACGTTCGGCACGCTACCGGCCGGGTGCTCGAGGATCATCCAGAGGCTATAGGCAAAGCACGCGAGAAGCTTGACCGCCATGGAGAGAAGATAGAACTGAACAAATAAGGAGGGCTTGTCCAAGCGGGACAGGTAAACAAAGATGACGGACGTGACAAAAGCGACGATCCAGGTAGTCTCGAAGAGGAAAGACGGCAAATCCGAAAACCACCCCCGTTTAAACCCGAGTTCAATCGCCAGGGGAAGGCACACCGTCAGGACGGCCGCTGGTATGAAGAAACGGAACAATTACGGTTTCCGGTTAATGGATCGATAAACCTGATAAAGACTCCCTCCGAAACCCAGGAATCCTAACAATAACATCAGGAGGGGATATTTGTTCCCAAAATACTGATCGGCCTTATAACCCAACCACCCGCAAACACCAATGGTTATAAGTAATTGAACGGCGAGGCCGCTATACCGGAGATAGTTACTAGACGGACTGGACTTCTTGCTGCGCGTTGAGGGTCCTCGTTTGAGCGCCATTTTCTGCTATTTTGATTTCTTTAACGGCAGCTCCCATTTTACAGCTTCCGTTGAACACAGCACCGGGTTCCACGACCAGTTTGCCAGTCACGATGTCGCCGTGAATGACCGCGGTTGCCTTGAGTACCAACAACTCGGAAACTTCGATACGCCCTTTCACCTCACCCTCCAGGTCAGCATTCTGAGCCATCACGTTTCCCTGTACAAATGAAGACGGACCCAGCGCAACTTTCGATTTCGACTTTACATTGCCGGTAACTTTTCCCTCGATGCGGATATTGCCATAAGTTTCAACGTTGCCTTCTAGAAAGGTCCCTTTGCCGATGGTGTTGCTAGAGTTGGAGATCTCTTCGGCTACACGTTTTTCTTCTTTGGAGGTGAACATAAGATTTTAGTTTAAAAAGTGACAAATTCTTCCGGGTTCAGGGAGTTGCCATTGTACCAGAGTTCGAAGTGCAAGTGTGGCCCATTGGTTAGTTCTCCACTGTTACCAACGAGAGCAATGATTTCTCCCGCATTAACAAATGTACCAACTTTTTTATAAAGTTCGGCATTGTGCTTATACACCGATATGAGGTTGGCCGCATGCTGGATCATGACAACATAACCCGCGTCCTGGGTCCAGGAGGAGAACAGCACGGTTCCGTCAGCGATACACTTGACAGGCTCGTTGGTCTTGCTGACAACGTCTACGCCGTAGTGACCTTTCTTGACATTGTACCGATCAGAGATAAATCCGGTCAGTGGAGAGAAGAAAAAGGACTCGTGTAGTTCCTGTCTCTTGCTGTTGGCGAGGGATATCAGGGAAAGATCCGATTTTTCGAAGTCCCTCCGGAAAGCGGTATCAGTCGGTTCGAGCTGAAGCCCCGAGGGCCGTGCCAGGGGTTGTGACTCGCCGCGCAGGATCTCCGATGGATCCTGGTAGTCACTGGTGTCTCCGCTGAGCACCCGCTGAAAATTGGCGATGAATCTGTCTTTGCGGTCGACCTCCAATGCCAGCGAATCAACCTTCAGGGCAAGTCCATATAATTGCTGGTTCAATACCATCTGCTCATACTTCGGATCAAACCATTTCTCGAGTACCGTCTCGACCAGAAACAGGCACATCACAAAAACTGTGATGAACAAAAGGAATGAAAAAAGGATTAATTTCGAGTAGGTAAATCCGAGGCTGGTCTTTTCGGCAAAATTCTCCTCATTTCGTATGATGAGCTGGTAACGGGTAGTGAGGGCGCTGGATAACGTTTTCTTTGCTTTCAAAGGAATGGCATTTTGACAAAATTATAGAATCTGACTGATTATAATATGGAATTTGAGAATTTTGCGTTCTTAAGTAATTAATTAGCCACTCTTGAAGAATCTTCGGATATATCCCCTGTTTCTGGCTCTTCTCATTTTCTCCTGTTCGCCTGAGCGCAATACATGGACGAGTAAAGTGTATCACAACACAACGGCGCATTTCAACGGTTATTATTATGCGCTGGAGGAAATCGAAAAAGTGGAAAGCGTCATCCTGGAAAGCCACGTGGACGACTATAACCGGATCCTCAAGCTGTACCCCTCATTCGACTCTACACTGGCAGCAGGCTTTGAAAAGGAGATTGAAGAGGCAATCAAAATGGCCAGTGTCGCTATTCAGCGGCACTCCAACAGCAAATGGGTCGACGATGCCTACATCCTCGTCGGAAAGGCGCGCATGTACAGTCTCGACTGGGGCAACGCTGTTCAGACGTTCAAGTATGTCAACACGCATTCGAAGGATAAGGACGCAAAACATCTGGCTATCATCAACCTCATCCGGACTTATATAGAGCACCGCGAAATGAACAACGCCCTGGCGGCGATCGACTACCTCAATAAAGCGAACCTTAGTAAATCAAACCGAAAAAAATTTCTTCTCGAGAAAGCATACTACTATCAGTTACAGGATGACTACGATCGGATGGTCCGCAACCTCACTGCGGCTGACAACCTCTTAAAGAAAAAAGACCGCCGTGGAAGAATCTACTTCATCATTGGTCAGGTCTACCAGGAGCTCGGCTTCGAGGCGGAGGCGTACAACTACTACAAAAAATGCCTGAACACCAATCCCGAATACGAGGTCGACTTTTACGCTCGCCTTTACATGGCGCAGGTCACGGAGATCTCACGTAACCGCGACGTGAATGTCGCCCGCAAATCCTTCCGCAAACTTCTGAAAGATTCGAAGAACAAAGAGTTCCGGGATAAGATCTATTACGAAATGGGCATCTTCGAATTGAAGCAAAACGATGTCGACGGTGCGATCCGATTTCTGAACCGCTCGGTGAGGAGTGGAACTAACAAGCGAATCCAGGGCGAAGCATATCTCAAACTCGGCGAGATCTACTATGACACGCTGAACAATTACGAGTTGTCGCAAGCATATTATGACAGCGCTATCTCCGCTCTTCCCACCGACTATGAAGGCTATGCTAATATTAAGGCGCGGCAGGAAATTCTCAACGAGTTCGTCAAGCACCTGAAGACTGTTGAGTGGCAGGACAGCCTTCTTGCACTCTCATCGCTCGACACCGCCGCCGTTCGGCTGATGGTAGACTCGGTCATTACCGCAGAGAGGAAGATCGCAGAAGCGAAAGCGGGCAAGAAGAAAAGACGCGCCAACCGTGTGGAGATCGCCGACCAGACTTCGAGCTTTTTTAACAACACAGATGGCCCTAATGACGTAAGCGGCGACTGGTACTTTGGCAACCCCGCATCCGTCGGGGCGGGGCAGTCCGAGTTCAAACGAATATGGGGTGATATTAAGCTCGAAGACAACTGGCGTCGCTCGCAGCGAATGACCTCATCAATGAGGGATACCCGGCCAGCGACAAATGCCCCACAACCAACGGCGAGCACCGAAGCCCCGACCGAAGTTAAGGAAAGTGCCGACCCCGTCGAGGTAGCGTTCGAGACCCTGGAGAAACAGATCCCCCGCACGGAAGAAGCAAAGAAGGAGGCACTCGCCATGATCGAAGAAGCGTATTTCCACCTGGGAGATATTTACAACTTCAAGCTGCAGGAAAAAGCAAACGCCGTCGACATATACACAAAACTGCTGGAGCGTTTTCCGGATTCTGAATACGAGCCGGAAGTACTGTACACACTCTACCTAATCACCAAAGAATCGGACCCGGCCCGCGCCGAAAACTACGCATCGCGACTTAAACTTGAACATCCGTCGTCTACTTTCACCAAAATCCTGATCAACCCCGACTACCTGCAGGAGTCGAGCCAGGTGGCGGAAAAGCAAAAGGTTGTGTATCGCAACGCCTATCGCATCTTCGAAGGCGGTCATTACGATTCAGCCCGGGTGGTCCTCAACGGTGCGCTGCAAATGGGCGAGACGTCATTTACCCCTGCGCTCCAACTTCTGCAGATCCTCATCACCGGCCAGACGGAAGACATCGGCAGATATCAATACTCCCTTCAGGAATTTATCAAGGCCCATCCCGAGACTGACCAATCCGCCTATGCGCAGAAACTACTGGAGGCGTCCAGAAAGTTTGAGGAATCTGAAGCCAAGAGGAAAGGGATTCAGTTCAGTGACTCCTTCGACGAGCCACACTACTTTGTCCTGGTGTATCCGCGCGAAGCGAAGGCGGACGAAGTGACCGCTTCCTCGCTGGAAAAGTTTAACAATGTCAATTTCAGTCAATGGGGATTGCGCACGAGCCACCTTGTACTAAATGACCAGTACGCGATCACTTTTGTATCGGAAATGGAGGGGAAAAAGACGGCCATGGAGTATTTCCAAACGTTCAACGAAAACCTGCCGGGTATAGCTGACCTGCGAAACCATAAATTCGATAATTTTGTAATTACTAAAGGAAATTTCGACATTTTTTATAGAACCAAAGGCCTGAATGAATACCTCCGCTTCTTCGAAAAAAACTACCAAACGAAAAACCAATAACAACCCCCTGCTGATTCAGAAACCCTGGATCAAAAAGCTTGTTAAAGCCGTTTGGATTACCTTTCTCTGCATTCTCGTGGGAGCGCCGCTCTATGTCTATACCGTAAGCATTGACTTGTTCGGGTTGTTTGGCGGAATGCCCAGTTATGCGGCGATTGAAAACCCGCAGAACGACCTTTCTTCTGAGTTGATTTCCGCGGACGGAGTTTCACTCGGACGCTATTTTCGATACAACCGCAGCCAGGTAAGTTACGAAGAGCTTTCACCCGATTTGGTCAACACACTGCTGCTATCGGAAGACCACCGCTTTTATGAACACGCAGGCATGGACTTCATGGCCTATCCGCGCGTGCTCTGGGGAATTCTCACATTCAATACTGCCGGTGGCGGCAGTACCATCACGCAGCAGCTGGCGAAGAACCTCTACACCATAAATCCCGAGCGGGACGGCCATATCGCGAAACTCGGAAGCCTGCCGAGACGCATTATCCAGAAGACCAAGGAGTGGATCATCTCTATTCAGCTTGAAAAGAACTTCACAAAGGAAGAGATCATTACGATGTATCTCAACACGAGCGATTTCAGCAGCAATGCATACGGCATCAAGGTTGCCGCGGAGACGTACTTCAATAAACAACCTGATTCGCTCAACATCCAGGAGTCTGCCGTCCTTGTGGGGATGCTGCAGGCACCTACTTACTATAACCCTTATCGCAACCCGGATAACTCCCTGAGAAAAAGAAATGAAGTACTCTACAAGCTCTTCTCTCACGGCTACATCCGGAACAAACACGACTATGACTCGATACGCTTCATGCCGATCGAGCTTGAATACCAGGTACAGAACCACAACAAGGGGATTGCCACCTACTTTCGCTCGATCCTCACCAATTACCTCATGGAGTGGTGCAAAGAACGCGGATATGACCTTTGGGAATCGGGATTGAAGATCTATACGACGATCGACAGCCGTATGCAACAAATGGCTGAGGAAGCGATGAGCGAACACATGGCGGTGCTACAGGCGGAGTTTGAAAATCAATGGAAACTCAAAGGAACTGACCCGTGGGTCGATAATGACGGACATCCGATCAGGAATTTCCTGCAAAACAAGATTCGAAAAACAGTCGCCTACAAATCTCTCGTTCAAAAATATGGCGCGGATTCAGATTCCGTGAACATCATGCTGAACCTGAAAAAGCCGATGACGGTCTTCAGCTGGAAGGGTGAACGCGACACTCTCTTCAGCTCGATGGATTCACTGCGGTATTACAACCGGTTCCTGCAGAGTGGTCTGATGTCAATGGACCCCTCCACTGGCGCGATCAAGGCATGGGTGGGCGGCATCGACTTCAAGTATTTTAAATACGACCATGTGAAGCAGTCCACTCGTCAACCAGGCTCGACTTTCAAACCTTTTGTTTACGGAAAAGCTATTGAAGACGGTTACTCTCCGTGCTACCAACTGCTGGATATCTCTCCAGTCATAAAAGTTTCCGGTGGAACCTGGTACCCAAAGAATGCGGAAGGTGACTATGGCAGCGGAGAAAAATACAACCTGCGACAGGCGATGGCCCGATCCATCAATTCGATCAGCGCTCAACTCATCGACCAGGTAAAGCCTCAGAATGTTGTTGATTTCGCGCAACGCCTGGGTATCACCACCCACCTGGAAGCGGTGCCGTCACTTTGCCTTGGAACGAGTGACGTCTCACTCCATGATATGGTCTCTGCATACTGCAGCTTCGTAAATCAGGGCATTCACACAGACCCCTACTTTCTCACGCGCATTGAAGACAAGAACGGGAACGTGATTGAGACATTCGTTCCCAAAACCCGTCAGGCAATGGATGAAAAAACCGCCTACAAAATGATCTATATGCTCCAGGGTGGTGTTGAAGAAGAAGGGGGTACCTCCCGTTCATTGAGTTTTTCGCTAAAGAAAGATAACGAGATCGGCGGCAAGACCGGAACAACGGATAACGCTTCGGACGGATGGTACATGGGCGTCACACACAACCTGGTAACGGGCGTATGGGTTGGTGGCGACGAGCGAAGCATTCACTTTCCCTCCTGGTTTTTCGGCCAGGGTGGAAAAACCGCGCGACCCATCTGGGACCGCTACATGGTCAAAGTCTATGAAAATCCGGAAGTGGGTTACGGAAAAGGAATCTTCAAGAGACCTTCATCCGGTCTCGACATGACGTTGAACTGCAACCAGTACGCCGAAACTGATTCCACCTATACGGAACCCCTCCAGGAAATTACGCTCGATGATATTAACTGAGGATTCGCATGGCCGATATCAAAGAGGCTATTTATCGTTTACCGGATTCCCCCGGCGTCTATCGCTTCTATAATTCAGAAAATGAGCTGATCTATATTGGCAAAGCAAAGAACCTCAAGAAAAGGGTCAACAGCTATTTCACCAAGGCCGCGGGCGTCAACCGGAAGACACTCAAACTCGTCTCTGAGATAACAAACATTGAGTACACAGTTTCCGACACGGAGTTTGATGCCCTTCTCCTGGAGAACAACTTCATTAAGCAGAATCAGCCCAAGTACAATATCCTTCTGAAGGATGACAAGACATTTCCCTATATCTGCATCCTGAAAGAACGCTTTCCGCGAATCATCTATACGCGTAAATACAATCCTGAGCAGGGTGAATATTTCGGGCCCTATTCCAGCGTTTCGGCAATGAAGAACGTGCTGGACCTGGTGCGGAAACTGTACTCGATACGCACGTGCAGTCTCATGCTGAGTGAGCAAAATATCGAACAAAAAAAATTCAAGGTTTGCCTGGAGTACCACATCGGTAATTGCAAAGCTCCTTGCATCGGCAACCAAAGCGAAGCCGAATACCAGGAAGAAATTGCACAGGCGCGGAACATCCTGAAAGGCGACCTGAGCATTGTCCACCAGTACTTCAAACAGCAAATGCACGAGGCATCGGTGAACATGGAGTTTGAAAGAGCGCAACGGTTCAAGGAAAAACTCAGCACCCTGGAAAGATTTCAGTCCAAGTCCACAGTCGTCAACCGTGCGCTCACGGATATTGATGTCCTTACGATCAGCAGCACCGACTCCTACGCGTACATCAACTATATGCAGATCAAGGAGGGCGCCATCGTATTCTCGAAGTCCGTTGAGGTCCGCAAAAAACCGGAAGACACCGACGAAGAATTGTTGGCGTTCGCAGCCCAGGAACTCCGCGCGGGAAACAACGAAACGGTATATAGCAACATCCCCATCGGACTACTGGAGGAGAATGTCGAAAACGTGGTTCCAAAGATCGGCGACAAGAAGAAACTGGTGAGCCTGTCCTTGCGCAACGCGCTCGAGTTGAAAAACGAAAAGGACATTTTGCGCGAGGGTAAGAAGTCACGGCAGATTGAAACCCTCACGATCCTTCAAAAGGACCTTCAACTTCCGTCCTTGCCCTTGGTCATCGAATGTTTTGACAACTCGAACTTTCAAGGCACCACACCCGTCGCCTCCATGGTGCGATTTACAAATGGCAAAGCCGACAAGAAGAACTACAGGCATTTCAACATCAAAACCGTTACGGGAGCTAATGACTTTGCATCCATGAAGGAGATTGTCGCCAGAAGGTACAAGCGTATCACCGAAGAAGCGGGCCAACTTCCGGACCTCATCATTGTCGATGGGGGAAAAGGGCAACTCAGCAGCGCCTGCGAGGCGTTAAAAGAACTCGGTATCTACGGAAAGATCCCCATTGTGGGCATCGCAAAGAAGCTGGAGGAAATCTACTATCCCGAAGATCCGATTCCCCTTCATATCAACAAAAAGTCGCCAGGCCTTTTGTTAATGCAGCAGATCCGCGACGAGGCACACCGGTTTGCCATAACCTTCCATCGTCAAAAGCGAAGCAAGGGAACCATCAAGACCGGCATCGAAGAACTCAGCGGTATAGGTCGAAGCACGGCAAACAAACTGCTGCAGCACTTTAAGTCCGTGAAGAAACTGCGCGAAGCGTCCTTTGAAGAGGTTGAGAAGTTGATTGGCAAAAAGAAAGCGGGGATCGTGAAAGCCGGGCACCCGAAACCCAATCCCGACGAGCCAGCACCCTAAAGCAGAAAGCTCAAAGCTCAAAGCTCAAAGCTCAAAGCAAAAAGAAGAAGCTCCCTAGCTAGAAAGCAGAAAGCCAAAGGCGGAAAGAGTAGCGAGCGGAGCGAAGCTACGCTGCAAAAGCAAAAGGGACCTCTCGGCCCCTTTTCCAAACTTTATACTTTTAGCTTTTAGCTTTCCGCTTTGAGCTTTTAGAATTCCCAGAGGTTGTGTTCTTTCTCCATCAATTCCAACTCTGCCCATTCCGTCGCCCACACTGCCTCACGGTATGTGCGGCCATTGCCCTGATAAATTTCGAAAATCGTCTCATCATCCGGGTTCTCGATTTTGCGGATCGTTCCGTGGAACAGTCTCAAGAGAAATGCATCAGCGAAGTTTTTGTTCTGCGCGGTGTTAAGGCGGTTAAACCACACAGCCTTCTTCGGATGGTTTCTGAAAACTCTCTCGAGGTCCTTGTACTTGAACCACCCAAGTTCCTCATCCACCTGGGTCGTCGTCTTTGAGCCCGGAACGATTATTTGGATCGCCTGGATGTCGTAGTACAGACGGGATCTTCTCTTATCGAAGATGACGTCTTCCACCAATCGCAGGATGTTCATATCGCGCGGCAGATAGTCAATGGCTCTTCCTTCGGATGTCGCAGCCCAGTCGTCGGGCGAGGTCTCCGGGTTCTTGCCTGTGTTGTCTACCAAAACGCGATAGTTCCGACCGTTGTAAGTCGCGATCTCGTCGGTGTACCAGTTACGGGTCGGATCCCAGGGGTCGTATTGGGCACCTTCGCTTTGCACGAGCCGGCTGAGGAACTCTTCCTTGCTCATTTTCGTCGTCAGCGAATCCGATTCGAATATGTCGGTTATTTCACCCGACTTGACGCCATCGATGATCAGGCGTGTAATCTCACCGTTGTTGGAAAAGAAACCCTTGTTCTGTTTCTCGTTCAGGTCAATCGTTCTCCACACACGGCGCTTGTAGTGGTGCTCGTATTTCGGGATTGGATTGATCGAGTTAGGATTATACTGCTCCTCCATTTCCTCCTGATATGCCTGAGCCACTTCGCTGGATTCTACCTCAGCCTGTGCCCATGCGCATAGGGAAGCAATTGAAAAAAGACCAATACAAAAAAGCTTCTTTTCCATCTTACTTTCTATTGAATGGGTATTGTATAAACTTCGTTTCTTACTTCCACTCTTTCATCCTGTCCCTGGTAAGTCCTTCTGGTCACAGTCTTGATCTCAATCACAATTTTGTCGCCTGCGCGGAAATCAGATCTCCAGCGGGCAAGATCCAGCACTTCGTTGGTCGCTGTCATCCGGTTAACGGGTGATGCACCACGTGCGTGGATAACGTCCATGCTGCGAATTCTGTAAACAGCGTCTTTCGGCACTGCATTTTTGAAGTTTTCATCCGGTTCGGGCACAACTCTAAGGCCGGTCAGGGCGCTACCTTTCACACCGAGCTTCTTATCGACCTCCTTGCCGGAGTTATCTTTAATGATATAACGGGGAAGGGGAATCGGGTTGACGTCGAACGCTACTGATCCAAGGCCGGTACCTGAATTACTTACAGCCACGCTGATCTTCCGTTGTGTAGGAATGATCGTCACCTTTCCAGGCTTATCTCCTTTAATTATAGACGCGCCATTTGCGCTAAAGGCCGGGTTGTAATCCGTGCCGAGCGAGGGCACTTCAATATTTACAAAGTTGCCACAGTTCATGTAAAGGGTCGGTGCGTTACCGGTTGTTACCTTAATAACGGGTTGCGCAACAAAATATTCTACTTCCTGCCGCAACGTTGTGTCCGGGAGTTTGATTTCAGCCAGGAACGTCTTGCGGGCGAGCAGCGTTTTCGGATCGTAATTTCCTCCTGTCGCAGGGAATTCGATCTTACCCATTCTCACACCGGAAGGGTCGTTGAACAACTCCAGTTTCTGTCCGTCCCTGAACATTTCAGGGTTGAAGGAAGATGACGATGCCGAGATAAAGAGGTCGGCCTGATACTTGGCACCCGCTGCAACAACTGAAGATTTTGTGCGCACCATCGGCACCATGTTATCGAAGCTCACCTTACCGATGCCGGCGTCTGACAGCAGCTTGTCGAGGGCCCGTGTTTCATAGTCCAGGATCTCGGTTTCGATCTGCGTTACAGAGGTAAGTGCGGCGATTGCCGGAGTGTTCTCGAAAGTAAATGTCAGGAAGTCCTTGTTCGCATGGTCCTCGTCGGATGCAAACAGCGGCATGTCTTTCGGACGCCGTGCAAGAGTCTCGAACTTCAAGCCTGTATACGTGCCCAACTGCGCTACATAGTCATTGAGAAGCTTCTCAAATGCCTTACCCGTCGGCTCGGTAACCATCATGGCTGCTACCTTTGAGCTGTGGTCGTTGATCAGCGCTTCGTTGATCTTATCAGTATTTGACTTCTTCATCATCTCGAGCTTGAGCTTCTCGATGCTTGCCAAAGTCGTTTGCGTAAGTTCCCGTACGTGCTGGGCGTTCTCACGGGCATTTACAACCCGCGCGTTCTGGCTCTTGCCAGCTTCTTTCACAATTTCATTGAGGGTCGCAGCATTTTTCTGTCCTGTTTCTCGGATAACATTGACCATCGTTTCATTGATGATGGCAAATTTCTCCAGGACCGCGCTGCTAACCTGCAAGGCGAGAAGTGCGGTGAGTACGAGGTACATCATACCGATCATCTTCTGCCTGGGTGTTTCCTTGCCGCCTGCCATATTCGTTTAAAATTTGAATATTAGTTGGAATAAAATATTAGTTAGTAACGCTGCCACCTTTCATAGCAGTGAGCATGCTGCCATAAACCCGGTTAAGCGCTGTAATGTTATCGGTAAGCTTGCCGAGTTCTGAAGTGAACTTCGCCGTGTTGTCTCCAACTTTGGAAAGTCCGTTCATAGCTCCGGTCAGGCTTTCATAAAACTTGTTCATGTTCTTAACGTGGCTGTCTGCGTCTTTCAACTCCATTTCATATACAGAGTTGAGCGCTGCGAGGTTCTTGGTCACCTTCTGAACCTGGCTATGATATTCGCCGGCGTCTTTGGAGGCGTCAGCCATCGAAGCAACGGCCTTTATAGCAACATCATACGACTTGTTCATTTCCGTCAGAGAGCGCGAAGCGGACTGCACGTTCTTTGCGTAGTCGTTGGTAGCCACGGCAGCGTCGGACAGCGTGTTCATCTTCTTGGCAGATTCCGCGAGGTTGTTCAAACCCTTGCCGAGGCTTTCCAGCAGTTCGGGGCCGATTTTTGCCTTCTCCAAAGAAACGTCAAGCTGTTGCGTCAGCGACGCGCCACCTTGCTTGTTTGTTATGCGAGGAGAAACTGAAGGCGCTTCATATTCCTCCGCCAGTTCAGGATATACTTTTGACCAATCAACTTCCTGGTGAGGAGGTTCAAATGCACTTAGGAAGAATATGATGGCTTCCGTTCCAAGACCAATCATCAACATCTCATCCGCACCGGTAAGGTGTAATATTTTAAACAACGCACCGATGATCACAACCGCAGCACCAATACCATACACTTTTGGCATTATGGTCTTATACAGGAGCTCCGTAAATCCGCCTTTTTTCTTGCTCATTTTAGTAAGGTTTAAGTCTTAGTATTAAAATATAGGGAGTTTAAAAACTGTTAAAATTCTTGTCCTGACGAACGGCCCAGGTGGGTCAGCGCACAGCGGAATCCGATATACGCCCGCGTCGAATCTTTGAATTCATAGGTACGGGTACCCGTTTCCAGGTAGTAGGCTACGTCCTTCCAGGAACCGCCACGCACCACTTTCTTGGGAGGAATGCGGGGATCGTAAGAACTGCTTTCAGGATTTGTTCTTTGATCGATATACTGAGGGTTCAAGTCCCACACCGTCGGAACCGACGCGGGGTTAAAGTCGTCGAGACACCATTCGGAAGCGTTTCCGGCCATGTCATAGAGACCAAAGTCGTTGGGGAAATAAGACTGGACGGGTGAGGAATATGCAAATCCATCGTCGTAAAAGTTTCCGCGTCCGGGCTTAAAGTTGGCGAGCATACAACCTTTTGAGTTGCGTATATACGGGTTACCCCACGGGTACTTGGCCATGTCACGACCGCCCCTTGCGGCGTATTCCCACTCAGCTTCGGATGGCAGCCTGAACTCAGGCATCGGAAATTCGCCTACGCTCTTGCGATAATCGTTCAGGTAGGCGGTCCTCCACTTTCCAAAGAATACCGCAGCGTCCCAGTCAATGCCCACAACGGGATAGTCATCGTAACCGGGGTGCCAATAATAGTAATCCTGAATGGGATCTCCCATGTGGTGTGCAAAATCCTTAACCCAAACGGTGGTATCAGGATAGTATTCCATGCGAAAAGTTTCGGGATCGATGGGCTCAAATCCTTCAATTGTCCCGGCATCGACCAGGAAAAAGTTCGTGAACTGCCGATACTCGTTATTGGTGATTTCGGTGTCGTCCATGAAGAAGGAGCCGATGGTCACCTGCTTGTTGAAGTTGATCTGTGTCGAGGCTGGGTCTTCATCTGCCTGTCCCATATGGAAAGTACCAGCGGGTATTGGAACCATTCCGTACGGTATAGTCATAACCCATCCTTCCCGGCCGGGCACGCCAACCAGTTCGCCCTGGTCGCCGCCTCCGCCACCTCCCAAGCCAAGCAAACCGCAAGCGCTGGCTAGAGCACCTGCCATGACTAAGACTAATTTAGAAGAAACAGATCTATTCATAAAGATTGAATGATTACAGACTCGAAAGATAAGTTAATATGTTTTATTTTAAAAAATGCTTACCAAATTCCACAATTTCCATTCAAATCCAAAATTTACCGCCGGTTAGTGCCTATATCGAGGGGTCCGGACGACTTTTTTGCCGGTGGCATACACCGGGAGTTGGTAGCTCAACAACACTTCGTGTGAAAAATTTTCTTTCGCTTCCTGGTCCTTTACAACCACATCAATCGCATATCCCAGCCGCAATGCCTTATCCTTCAGGAAGCTGTAGCCCAGCAGCACATTTGCCGCCTCTGATTGTCTAAACGATAAACCCGCCCACATCTTGTCTTTCAGCGTGGCAATTAAACCCAAATCGAAAGAATATTCTTTAAAATCTGTTTTTACCAGGACAGTTGGATTCAGGGTAAGGTCAAAATTAACCTCGTAATAGTAGCCTCCCACGAAGTTCAGGTGATTTTCCAGGGCGTTGCGGGCGGAGTTGACGTTAAAGTCAAACTCGGCGCGGGTAAGGTGATTTACGCCTGCGCCCAGGTAGTATTTTTCTGCCCGGTAAAAAAGGCCGAATCCTATATCCGGCCTCAGCTGCGATTCTTTTCCTTTGTTGAGTTCAAGCAGTGGGTCATCCATGTGGATTGCCCTGTACTTCTCGAAGTCGATTGCCTGTGAATATACGCCGACCTTGATTCCGAAGCTCAGCTTGGCGTCCTTCAACCCCAGGTGATAGGCGTAAATAGCGTGCGCCTCCAGGTTGTTCTGCGGGCCCAGCTTGTCGTTCACAACTGTGGCCCCGAACCCACTCCTTAATTTATAGATAGGCGCTGTGAAGCTTACCATCTGGGTAGTTGGAGCACCTCCATCATTAAAGCTTGACTGATATCCTGCCCACTGACTGCGGTGAATCGCCGTGAGCTGTGTCACACCTTCCACACCTGCATATGCCGGAGTTACGTAAAGGTGGTTGAACATGTATTGCGTAAATTGAGGATCCTGCTGCGCATGTACAGACACGCCAGAGACTATTATTACCAAGGTGTAAAAAGTGCGTTGCAGCATCCGAGATTAAAAAATAGAATTTAAAGTAAAGGCTTTTTCACCATACTATCAATAGCATGTAATTAAAGTGTAATAAAATACCTCACATTGTAAATTCCAATGTATGAAGACCTTATTTGACCCCGTTCGCCTTCTTGATGTACAATTCTAATGCCCCGGTCATCGAGGGAGCGTTGGGGAGAGGTGCTTCAATATCCAGTATCAATCCGGCGTCGCGAACCGCTTTCGCGGTGGTGGGTCCAAACGCGGCGATGCGCGTATTATTTTGCTTGAACTCCGGAAAATTGACATAGAGGGAGTTGATCCCGGATGGGCTGAAGAAAGCCAGGATGTCGTAGAAAACTTCTTTGAGGTCGGAGAGATCCGCCGCCACGGTGTGATAGATAATCGCTTCAGTGTAATTGTATCCGTTGTCGCGCAGATAATCGGGAATGTCGTTCTTGCGGATGTCTGAGCAGGGGAAGAGATACTTCTCGCTCTTGTGCTTCTTCAGCAACTCGAGCAGATCCTGTGCTGTCTTGAGACCCGTAAAGATTTTGCGCTTCCGGATCACGATATACTTCTGAAGATAATTCGATGTTTGCTCCGAGATACAGAAATACTTCATCTCCGGTGGCATCTCCACTTTGAGCTCCTGACAAATCTGAAAGAAGTGATCCACCGCATTGCGACTGGTGAAAATAATGGCAGTGTGATTCAGTATGTCGATCTTCTGCTTTCTAAACTCCTTCACCGGTACCGGCTCAACCTGGATAAATGGCCGAAAGTCAATTTTGACATTGAACTTCTCAGACAACTTTAAGTAAGGAGAATTGGCATCAGGGGGAGCTTCTTGGGTCACCAGGATGCTCTTGACTTTTCGCATCCTGTCAGTAGCAATTTCACTCATATCAGCACGTAACGTAATTCTTAGCTATTGGAAAAGTACCTTCACAGTAATTAGCAAAGGAATAATTTCTGTTGCACAAAGGTACGAAAATAAATGAAACATCGAATGTCCTGTTCTTCCGCTCATTTTAAAAAATGCCATGACGATCCAGGCGATCAACACAGCAATCACGACAGAGAGGAATATCACGTAGTACTCCGGGCGATCGCCACGAGCAATAAAGTACATGAATAAAATGACCGCCGCTGCACTTAGCACTACCAGCAGTAATCGAATCCAGTTGAAGAAATGAAAGCGCGCGATCCCACGCATGTCGAACAAGCGCGTCAATAAAAAAATGATAAAAATCCTGGCAAGTAAAACCAGAAAAATATATGCACTGAGCTTCAGCCATTGCACGCACATCATCCAGAATTCCGAAGCCTGAAAGCGAACAGGCAGCGCAAACCCGGGAGGCAAGTGAACCAGGACGATGAGCAGGTAAAAGCCCGTCAAGAGGCTGCACAACACGTAAAACTGAATATTCGAACCGCTGGTTAACAGGGCGCTGCTGTGACCATCATCAACCTCGCGTGACGTGAAGATCCCGCTGACTGAAAAATAGTCCGCCGCGAGTTTCGGATTCAGACGACGCGCCGCGACAAACAGGAGAAGGATCAGCATCCCCGCAACGACTACAAAATCACGAAAGTGCGAATACGGCTTTGCCGCGCTCGCATCCGCCGCATGCGTAGACGGCATGCGCTCGCGCGAGATGATTTGTGTTGCGAGATCGCGCGCATTGATTTTTCGCTGGTGAACCGCAACCCAACTCGCCCGATTCCCAGGACTCAGAAGGCTGTCGATCCGGAATTCGGATCGGCCGGCATACATCCCCAGCACTTTCCCATTCAGGAAGATGAAGTAAGGTTCTTCCGACGTCACGCGCAAAAAAGAACCGGCGCGTGCCGCGGGGCCCAATTGGAAGTAGATGGTGCGCACACCGGCAAAAGGCATTTTATCCAAAGGCTGATAAGCACCGTCTTTAAATGTCATCCACTCCTCGCGAAGGTCTTCAACTACCGTGAATCTTTTTTGTGCGAAAACGCTTGAACACAGAGGCACTAAAAGAATGACCAGGGACAGGACGCGTGGAAACATGCGCTAAAATATGAGAATTGCACCAATGGGTAAAATGCACGTAAGTTTGAGGTGACTATGGCGGGAATTTATCTTCACATCCCCTTTTGCAAACAAGCTTGCCACTACTGCGACTTTCACTTTTCGACGAACACGCAGATCCGGAAGGAATTGGTGTACGCCATGGCGGAGGAAATTTCAATCCGCAAAAATTACCTCGGCGGCGAACCGGTGAATACCATCTATTTCGGCGGCGGCACTCCATCGCTTCTCGATAAGGAAGAAATCGGCGTGCTCATCGACAGCATCAACCAAAATCACGCGGTAGATACTGATGCCGAAATTACGCTCGAGGCAAACCCCGACGACCTGACGCTGCACAAGCTTCAGGATTTGCGCGCGAGTGGCATTAACAGGATCAGCATCGGAATCCAGTCCTTCAACGACAGCATCCTGACCTATCTCAACCGCGCTCACTTTTCACAAATGGCCATTCAGAGTTTGCACGACGCCCGCGCGGCAGGTTTCGGAAACATCAGCCTTGATCTCATCTACGCTATTCCCGGTCTTAACACGGAAGCGTGGCTGCGAAACATCGAGACGGCTCTCGAGCTGGCCCCACAGCACATCTCCGCTTATACCCTCACCATCGAGGAAAAGACGGCATTCGGAAAATGGGCCGCCAGGGGGAAATTGATTCCAGTCGACGAGGCGGTTGCAGCCGAACAAATGGAGGCGCTTGTGTCGCAGCTCTCCTCCCGCGGCTACCGGCAATACGAGATTTCGAATTTTGCCCTACCGGGCTTCGAATCCCGGCACAACACCAACTACTGGAAAGGCGGGAAATACCTCGGCATCGGGCCGAGTGCTCATTCATACGACCAGACTTCCCGTCAGCATAATGTGTCGAACAACCACCTTTATGTGCGCGCTCTGCTGGAAAAGAAAATCCCGGCACGGCAAGAAATACTCAACCAAAGCGAGCGAATCAACGAGTATATACTCACCGCTTTACGGACCGACGAAGGGTGCAACCTGGATCTCCTTAAAAGCAACTTCGGTTATGATGTAACAGCGCTCCACAACGGGTACCTGCGCCAACTGCAAAACAACAAGCTCATTCTTCTCACGGATCATCATCTCAGGCTGACGGATGCCGGAAGGCTTCTCGCGGACAAAATTTCATCGGATCTTTTTTTAGTTGAGTAGTCGATGGGTTTGTGACCGGCGTTTCGTAATTTTCGAAATTAATCCACCCCATGAACTCCGTCGAGGATAAGAAAGTCTACATGCTCCTGAAGTCGGTCATCTTTCATTATCACGGATTGGACGATGCGGAAAAGGTGGAACTTGAAAAGACCGCCAGCGAACTGAACGCCTATGCAGAGTATGACTGGGCGCTGAAATTCATAGCGCAGGACTACATAACTGCTTTTGACCGCGCGCGTGAATATCTCAACAATATCATCGGCGACTACCCAAAGACGAAACGCGTCGAACTCATCACGATGGTTTGGGCGGCCAACAACCAGAAGGGTTATGTCACCGAGATGGAAGCAACGGCCATGCTACGGCTCGCCCGCGACTGGAATGTCAAGGAAGAGCTTATAGGCCTGGTTCTGCATTAGAACTGACCAGCCGCCACGGCAATCTTTGAATCCGCGGTGCCGTAATACAACAGCCATCGATCCTTGAACTTTACCATACCCTCCAGGAAACACACCTGGTTGACCTGGCCGTTTATCTCATAGTCGCGGTCGGGCTTCATGAACGGCTTCTCAAGGCGACCGATCAGCTTGGAAGGATCTTTTCTATCGAACAAAGCCTGTCCGGCACAATAGGCACCTGCAGGTAATGTGGGATCTCCGCCGCTCTCAGCATTCATACCGTTGTATATGAGCGTGATGCCTGCATCTGAAATGAGAGCGAACGGCCCGCTTTCGACGAGCCGGCTGTCAAAATAGTTTTCCCTCGGGCGCAGCACAGGCATCAGACGACCCTCCTCTTCCAGAGGCTGCCAGTGAATGAGATCCTCGGAAAAGGCGAGAAAGAGATCAGTATCTCCAAAGTACATCCAGTATCGGCCAGCGATCTTCTCGGCCACTGTCCGCGAACCCTGCTGACGGGCGACGATTGCGCCCGACTTACTCCAGGTATCCTTGTACTTTCCGTTCAGCACCGTGCCATGTTTTGTCCAATGCTCAAGGTCGGGTGAAGTTGCCAACAACAATCGGGCTATTTGCCCATCGTACGCCGTATAGGTCATCACATAAATGCCCGCGTCTGTTTCAACTAATCGCGGATCTTCGATGCCCCCTTCCCACTCATAGATCTTCAGGCTGTCATTGTCCGGATACAGCACCGGCTGCGCATTCTTTGAAAAGTGGAAACCATCCTCGCTCACTGCCAGACCGATGCGGGAAGTCCCGGCGTGCTTGCCAATCTTATCCTCCGCGCGAAAGAGCAGATGCACTTTACCATCCCGTACCACAGCGGCGGGGTTGAAGACATCCTTTTCCTCCCACCGAATGGTCTTACCCAGGATGGGACAAAGAAAATCGCCATCACCGGGCAACAGGACCGGATTGACACTATCCACTTTGTTAAAAGGCAATATTGCCCATGTAGTATCGACGGGTGAATTCAAATTTCCGTTTGAGCTTTCGGTTGAAGATTGACAACCCGTCCACGCGAACGAACCGATGAAGAGACTGGTTAAAATCGTCAATTTTAGTTGCATCGTTTGTATATTTCGCCGGACAAGGTACCGATGAAAACAAAAAAGAAAAAGCTTGATGAAGATCTGCTGAAGAAAGCGCTCGAGGAAGAGAACCTGATTCGCACGGCATTCAAGGACAAAGACTGGGCGGAGATCAAGGGAGCGAACAGCTGGATGATCTTCAAAGTGATATCAGAGTTCGTGGAAGGTATGGAGAAGCTTGCCAAGATCGGCCCCTGCGTGACAATCTTCGGCTCAGCGCGAACAAAACCGTCGCACGTGAACTACAAGATGGCTGAGGAAATGGCGTATAAGCTTGTTCAACATGGCTATGGCGTAATTACCGGCGGAGGCCCGGGCATTATGGAAGCCGGGAACAAAGGCGCTCACCGTGCGGGCGGTAAGTCCGTTGGGCTGAACATCTTCCTTCCTTTCGAACAGCAGGGAAACATTTATATCGACAAGGATAAGCTCATCACGTTCGACTATTTCTTTGTTCGAAAAGTTATGTTTGTCAAATATTCCCAGGGATTTATTGTGATGCCCGGAGGTTTTGGAACACTCGATGAACTAACCGAAGCGCTCACACTGATCCAGACTAAAAAGATCGGACGATTTCCCATTGTCATGGTCGGCAAGAAATACTGGAAGGGATTGATCGACTGGATCAAAAAGGCGTTGATCACAGAAAAGATGATCAGCCCCGAAGATATGGAACTGATCACGCTCGTGGATTCACCTGAAGAAGCCGTCAAAGCGATTGATGAGTTCTACGCGAAATACCTTTTGTCTCCGAACTTCTGATGATGAAAAATTCTTCCGATTTCTTTTCGCTCGCCGCACTCATCGTTTTGTTCGCCTACATTGCCTTTAACGAAATTCGCCATAAATCACAGCCAGCGAACGTCATCTCCGACGAATCCGTCGCCGAGCGCCAATACGAAACCGAAGACGGACCTTTTCCCGCAATTTCCCTCGACGTGCCGGATCGCATGACTTTTGCCGGGGAAACCGTTCCTCTGAACATCCCCGATGTTCACGAGCGGCTCGATAAGGAATTGCAGATAAACACGTACTTCCACAGCAACACACTCTTTCTCATCAAGCGCGCGAACCGATGGCTCCCGCAAATTGAAAAGATCCTCGAGCAGAACGACGTACCCAACGACTTCAAATACCTCCCGCTCATCGAGAGCAACCTGCTCAACGACGTGTCACCCAAGAATGCCGTCGGCTACTGGCAAATATTGAAGTCGGCAGGAAAAGAGAATGGGCTCGAGATCACGGACGAAGTTGATGAGCGATATGATCCGCTGAAGGCTACGGAGGCCGCGTGTAAGTATCTGAAACGCTCCTATCGCAAATTCGGAAACTGGACGCTGGTGGCCGCATCGTACAATCGCGGCATGGCGGGCGTCGAAAGGGCAATCGAAAATCAACGCGTCGACAATTATTACGATCTCTTCCTCAACGAAGAGACTGCGCGTTATGTGTTCAGGATACTGGCAATCAAGGAAATCGTTGAGCACCCGCTCAAGTATGGATTTCGCGTCAATCCCAAACATCTGTATCAGGAAGAACCAATGCGGTACGTCGACGTAGATGAAACCATAAAAGATCTCGTCACCTTTGCCAAGCAGCACAACACGAACTACAAACTGATCAAACGACACAACCCCTGGTTGCGCGACGATAAACTCACGGTAAGGAAAGGAAAACAATACCGCATTGCCATACCCGAGAATTCCGACTGACAATACACATTATGAGACCATACATACTGGCTGAAAACCACTGGCCAACGGTTGAGAAGACACCCTATGAAGTGGCAATCCTTCCCTGGGGAGCAACCGAAGCCCACAATTATCATTTACCATACGGCACCGATGTGATTGAAGCCGAGCGCGTCGCGGCCGAGGCGGCCCGCATCGCCTGGGAGTCAGGGGCAAAAGTTACGGTCCTTCCCTGTATTCCGTTCGGAGTCAATACCGGACAGTTCGATGTCAAGCTTGACATCAACATGAACCCCAGCACACAGCTCGCTGTCCTCCGGGATATCGTTGAAGTGCTCAACCGTCAGGGTATTTACAAGCTGATCATTCTCAACAGCCATGGCGGGAATGATTTCAAGACAATGATACGCGAGCTCGGCCTGCAGTATCCGAAGATGTTCTTGTGTTCGTGCAACTGGTATCAGTCTGTCGACCAAAAGAATTTCTTTGAGAACAAGGACGACCACGCTGGCGAAATGGAGACGAGTGTTATTCTTCACCTCACGCCGGAACTGGTGAGACCGCTGTCAGAAGCAGGAGATGGAGCCGCGAAGAAATTTCGCATGGCCGGCATCCGCGAAGGCTGGGCATGGGCCGAGCGTAAATGGCTTCAGGTCACTCGAGATACCGGTGTCGGAGATCCACGAAAGGCCACACCTGAAAAGGGAGAAAAATTTTTTAAGGCGGTGACGGAGAAGGTGGGGCAGTTTTTTAAGGAAGTCGCGGAGGCGGATCGAGGCGATCTTTATGCGTGAAGCGTGAGACGTGAGACGTGAGACGTGAGACGTGAATCGTGAGACGTCAATGGTGAGTGGTGAGTGGTGAGTCCATGTCGTTTACTTAAGCCTTTTTTTTCTACCTCACCTCAATCCTCTCCTAAAGGAGAAGAAGTCAGCGGAGCTTAAGTAAACGACATGGAGTGGTGAGTGGTCAGTCGTCAAATATCCTGTCCTTACTAGCTGGGGTGTGAATGTCTTAAACTTATGTTCGGCAGCCTAAACAACTCTTAACGCCCGCTCACTCACCACTCACCACTCACAACTCACCACTCACTAGCTCACCTCCGTGATCTCCGGCGGGGTTACCCAAAAATTGTTGTAGCCTTCCCCGATCTGAATGCCAATCTGCTGGGTGGCCAGCATTTCGAGAATAGCGAGGAAGTTAAAGATAAGACCGATGCGCGTGGGGAATGTTTGCACTAAATCCGTGAATGATAAACGCCCGCGCTTTTCTATTTCATCCACCACATATTTTTTCTGCGCTTCGATGGTATAGGGAAACTGAATAACCTGATGCACGGGCTTGTTCTTTTCAGCCTCAAAGCGCCGCATTACTTTTTCGAAGACCGTCATCAATTTGAAAACGGTTACGTCCTGCAACTCGGCCTCCACGTTGGTAACTTCGGCAAGCGCCTTCAGTTCCTTAACGATGTTGCCGCGCTTCTCCTTCATCAGCTCGGTCTCTTCCATCTTGTGGAAGGTCTCGACAACCGATTTGTATTTCTTGTACTCAAGTAAGTGTTTCACCAGCTCCTCGCGGGGGTCGAGCTCATTGCCTTGCTCGTCCAATTGCGGCCGCGGCAGAAGCATCTTGGATTTGATGCGCATCAAGGTCGCTGCGACCAAAATGAATTCACTGGCCACCTCGATGTTCAGGTGTTCCATGTGGTGAACGTACGCAAGGAAATCTTCAGTGATCGTAGCGATGGGAATATCATAGATGTCGAGCTCGTCGCGCTCGATGAAAAATAACAATAAGTCGAAGGGGCCCTCAAACAAGGGTAACTTGATCTCGAAGTTTTCCTGTGCTACCATACGGCACAAATTTATTTATAATCCTCCAAAATCCTTAAGATTGAAGAAATAAGTAATTTTGTGGAATCCATTCATATTTTTGGAGAATCACTTATCTTCATTTTTTGTTTAGGGATATAACCACAGGGAAGCAAATGCTTATAACGCCGGGTAAACTTTTGGCCCAAATCAACTCGCCTGATGACCTTAAAAAGCTCGATCCGGTTCAATTAGTACAGTTAAGTGAAGAACTAAGGCAATTTATCATCGATAACGTCTCCGTCTATGGGGGGCATTTTGGCGCAAGCCTGGGCGTCGTCGAGCTCACAGTCGCTCTCCATTACGTTTTCAATACCCCTTACGACCAACTGGTGTGGGATGTGGGCCACCAGGCCTACGGCCATAAGATACTGACCGGCAGGCGAGATATCTTCCACACAAACCGGCTATACGGTGGCCTATCCGGCTTCCCTAAGAGAGCGGAAAGCATTTATGACACGTTTGGCGTTGGCCATTCATCCACTTCGGTTTCCGCTGCGCTGGGTATGGCTGTCGCTTCGAAATATACCGGGTCGGAAGACCGCCAGCACATCGCCGTAATCGGCGACGGCGCCATGACCGGCGGGATTGCATTTGAGGCTATGAATCATGCCGGTGTATCCGATACCAACCTGTTGATTGTGCTCAACGACAATTGTATGTCGATTGATCCCAACGTCGGTGCGTTGAAGGACTATCTCACCGACATTACGACCTCGCGCACCTACAACAAGCTTAAGGATGATGTGTGGAAATTGCTGGGCAAGCTGTCGAATTTTGGAAAGAGTGCCCAGGATATTGTGTCCAAGATCGATAACGGGATCAAGTCAGCCTTGCTGAGCCAAAGCAATTTCTTTGAGTCACTTAACCTGCGATACTTCGGACCCGTCGACGGTCATGACGTTGATCATCTCGTCACCATTCTCAAGGATCTCAAGAATATCAAAGGTCCCAAGATACTGCACTGCGTCACGGTAAAAGGAAAAGGCTTTGCTCCTGCGGAGAAAGGCAACGCCACAACCTGGCATGCTCCCGGATTATTCGACAAGATCTCCGGTGAGATTTATCACAAGGTTGAGGAACAGCCACAGCCGCCGAAATATCAGGATGTCTTTGGCCATACACTGGTTGAGTTGGCGAGGAAGAATGAAAAGATTGTCGGCATCACTCCGGCGATGCCATCAGGATCCTCCATGAACATCATGATGAAGGAGATGCCCGACCGGGCATTCGACGTGGGAATTGCCGAGCAGCATGCGGTAACTTTTTCCGCGGGGTTGGCCACACAGGGGCTCGTTCCTTTCTGTAATATTTATAGCTCGTTCATGCAGCGTGCATATGACCAGGTAATCCATGATGTATGCATCCAGAACCTTCCTGTTAACTTTTGCCTTGACCGGGCCGGTTTTGCAGGAGCGGATGGCGCCACGCATCACGGTGCCTATGACCTGGCATATTTCCGTTGCCTTCCCAACATGATTGTCTCAGCGCCCATGAATGAATCGGAGTTGAGAAATCTCATGTATACTGCCCAGCTTCCACGAGAGGAAAAGGCGTTTTCCATTCGCTACCCCCGAGGGAAGGGCGTGTTAGTAGACTGGCGGACACCGATGACTAAAATCGAAATTGGCAAAGGAAGGAAGTTGCGGGATGGCGATGAGATCGCCCTGCTGACAATCGGGCATATCGGCAACTACGCCGCGGAAGTCTGCACCCGGATGGAGAAAAGGAACTTGTCTGTGGCTCACTATGACATGAGATTTGTAAAACCCATCGATGAAGATATTCTGCACGAGGTTTTCACGCATTTCAAGAAAGTGATCACAGTTGAGGACGGTTGTATACCCGGGGGATTTGGCAGTGCGGTACTGGAATTCATGGCCGACAACAACTACCAGGCTGAGGTCAGGCGCCTGGGAATTCCCGACCGCGTTATCGAGCATGGTGAACAGACTGAGCTTTATCAGGAATCCGGATTTGATCCGGATGGCATTGAGCGGGCAGTCGTCGAGCTGATGGAGTCCGTTCCACGTTCACTCTGATGAGCGCTCTGAACTACCGCGAACTGGGCAACGGCCCGGCAGTCGTCCTCCTTCACGGCTTTCCGATGAGTCAACATGTCTGGGATGATTTCGCGGAAAAATTAAGTGAAGCATATCAGGTAATCACTCTTGATCTTCCCGGATTCGGGAAGAGCCCGGCGCTGCCTCCCGGTTTTACCCTGGAAGATGTCGCACGCGAAGTCGCAGGGTTGATACGCGACAAGCAATACCGGAATCCGGTTGTGATCGGACACTCGCTCGGAGGCTATGTCACGCTCGCAATGGTCGAGCAGGAGCCTGAGCTCGCGGCCGGCGTAGTTCTCTTTCACTCTACTGCACTCGCTGATTCGGAGGAGAAGAAGCAGTCGCGCAACAAGGTATTGGACTTCATTGCGAGACAGGGTGTTCAGGCATTCACTTCCAACTTCGTCGGTCAACTGTACGCCGATCCACAGCACAGCTCAATCACCAAAGTAAAGAAGATCGCGGTCGAGTCCACTCGGGAAGCGGTGGAAGGCTACACGCAGGCGATGCGCGACCGCAAGGATCGCACGCATGTGGTGCGTTCTTTCCACAGGCCGTTGCTTCTGCTCGGCGGGGAGAATGATCAGGGCATACCAGCCGACACCCTTCGCGAGCAAGCATCGCTTAACCCAAATGCAGAAGTCGTCATCCTGCCAGAAGTTGCCCACATGGGTATGTTCGAAGCGGAGACCACCTGCCTGAAAAAAATCTCTGAATTTCTGAAAAAGAGTACGGTTACCTTTTACCGGTGAAACGGATGAACCGGGTCCCATCATCGGGTTTTTGATTTGAGAGGAAAAAAATTATATTAGGCAGCGTTTTAACGAATAATCCTGCCAATAAGTGTAGGTAAAGTTAAAGCGTCCTTATATATTTGCTAGAGTGGAATAAATAAACTTACCAATAACCATGGCAGAACAATACGCAACACAGTACGATTCGTGGAATGACTTGGCAAGAAATATCGCCTATGGAGCCTGGGCGATCGCCGTTTTGATCGTTATAGGTCACATCATTCGGCTTGCCACGATGAACGATGCTAAAGTCAAGTACGACTTTATCAATCGGAGTGAGATAAGAACCCTGTGGGTTGCTTCCGTGATCTTGATCATCGGGTGCTGCTTTTTTGCAAACTCAAATGTCGACGAAGTAAGCGCCTTGTGGATTTTTGTTCGCGTCTTTCTCGCCGTCTCAATGGGTATGATTGTGGCCCTGATCGTTAAGAACCTGCTCAAATTTTACTATCCGTTCTACATCGAAAAAAGACTCAAAGTTTTGCGCTACAGACCCCGTATCTCTCCGAAGACAGGCAAGGCTATGAAACTGCTGAGTGAAGATGAAGAAGATGCTTACCTGGATGAAGGTATGCAGGCTGAAGAGAATGTTTTCTCTGTCGATTACGATGTCTGGAAAGATCTGGAAACCGGTTATGTCAAGATTGAAAAATACTCTGGCCACCTGCACGCTATCCAGTGTCCCGAATGCAATTATCAGACATTCAAGATCGTAAAAGAGGAGATCCTCAAGCACCCTTCTCCTACAGAAGAGGGCGAACTGATGAAGCATTATCAGTGCGGCTATTGCGGATACAAGGCCAAGAAGAACGTGACGCTGAAGATGTCTCAGAAATTCGAAGAAACAACAACCGCAGCAACGGCTTAATAATATTACTACCTGAATCTAAACAAGAAAACCCGGCACGTGCCGGGTTTTTTTATTGTTCTATCTTTCTTAGATAAGATCCGGAAGCTTGATCTGATCCGAGTAAAATTTCATCCGGGAGTGGTTCATATCGAGCTGTTGAATCTTCTCAATGCACGACAACTTATGATTTACAAAAACCTCCAGGTAAATATTTCCCAACAAATAGAGGTTAACCTTGTAGCCATAGTATCGAATGGCCATGACAAACGTACCGTTCTCGTAAAGAAGGTTTATCTTCTTCGCCAGTGAAAGCCTGTTAAAATCTACCCACGTCATCATGAGTTAAACTTATGGAAAAAATTGCGCCACCCCAATATTGACAATACTCTCAATTTTTTTACCGCCTTTCTTCCACTAGACATAAAGACACCCGGTCAAAGAATCGTTTTTGAAATTAGAAATCCGGGATGACTTTGGACGACCTGCGCTGAACAGCCGGCTCAGATCCAGGAGACGAGTGGAAAGGCCGGGTATAAGAAGGGCACTAAAAAACTTCGCGTCTTAGCGACTTAGCGCCTTCGTGTTTTGAAAAAGGGTGAAAGACGGGACTCGAACCCGCGACCCCCAGAATCACAATCTGGTGCTCTAACCAACTGAGCTACATTCACCGTTTGGGATGGCAAATTTAGATAGTCCGTTGTAAATAACAAAAAACGTTTTTTTTAACTCCGGTCGAATGTCAAACGCTGCCCCTTCATGCTCTCGTCGAATGTCCCCTCCGACCAGGCAAGATGACCAGAAACAAAGGTATGCGTTACCGTCGACCGGAACTCCCTTCCCTGGAAAGGCGACCATCCGCACTTGGAGAAAATGTTTTCGCGGTCTACCTGCCAGGGTAAATTCAAGTCGACCAGCACAAGGTCCGCGTAGTATCCCTCCCGGATGAAACCCCGCCTTGAGATCTCAAAGAGTATCGCGGGATTATGCGCCATCTTCTGGACAATCTTTTCCAATGAGATCCGGCCCTCGTGGTAGAAGTCGAGCATCGCTACCAGACTGTGCTGGACCAACGGCCCGCCGGATGGAGCCTTGAAGTAAGTACTGTCCTTTTCCGCGATGGTGTGGGGAGCATGGTCGGTTGCAATCACGTCGATCCGGTCGTCCAGCACGGCCTGGAAAATCGCACGCCGGTCGCGTTCTGTCTTGATAGCCGGGTTCCATTTTATCAGTGTACCGAGCCGGTCATAATCGGAGTCATCAAAGGAAAGGTGATGCACGCAAGCCTCTGCGGTGATCCGTTTTTTTTCAAGTGGCGTCGCATCAAACAGTTTGGTTTCCTCTTCGGTTGAGATGTGAAGGATGTGCAGCTTCGTGCCATGCTTGCGCGCCAGGCCGATTGCAAAGGAGGACGACTTGTAACACGCCTCCCTGCTTCGGATAAGCGGATGGAATTTTATAGGAACATCTTCTCCGTACTTCTCTCTGTAAAGGGAGGCATTCCTGATAATCGTGGCCTCATCTTCACAGTGCGTCGCGATCAGGGAAGGGAACCGTGAAAAGAAGCCTTCAAGAGTCTTCTCGTCATCGACCAACAAATTCCCCGTAGATGAGCCCATGAATATCTTCAGCCCGCACACCTGACCCACATCCACCTTCATCACTTCCTCCAGATTGTCGTTGGACGCCCCCATGTAAAAAGAATAGTTTGCAAGAGAGTCAGTGGATGCAATTCGATATTTATCCTCCAGTAACGTGATTGTGAATGCGGGCGGAATGGTGTTGGGCATCTCCATAAACGTGGTGACACCTCCGGCAACTGCTGCCCGCGCTTCTGTGTAGATGGTCGCCTTGTGTGTAAGGCCCGGCTGTCTGAAGTGTACCTGATCATCAATTGCCCCCGGAAGAAGATATCTTCCCCGGGCATCTATTACCATATCAGCGTCTCTTGAAGAGAGATCTTTTCCGATTGCGTCGATAAACCTTCCTCTGATGAGTACGTCGCTCTGAAAGACCTTGCCTTCATTGACTATATTCGCGTTCAGGATCAGCGTGTTGTTCATCGTCGTAAAAATAAACTAAAGTGTCAGCAATCACTTCATTCGAAGGTTTTAATCTCAACAAGCAATTACTGAGCGCAATTGCCGACGCCGGCTTCGAAGAGCCAACTGAAATTCAGCAAAAATGCATTCCTCTTATTCTCGGTGGCCAGGAAGTGATTGGCATTGCGCAGACGGGAACGGGTAAAACCGCCGCTTATGTACTCCCGTTGCTCATGAAGGTGAAATATGCCACAGAGAAAGAACCGCGGGGCCTGATCCTGGCGCCCACGAAAGAACTGACGCTTCAGATAGCGGAGCACACTACCCAGCTGGCGCGCTACACCGATCTACGGATACTTCCTCTCTATGGTGGAGTCGGTCCGAAAACGCAAATTGAAGCGCTCAAGAACGGAGTTGACCTCATTATCGCGACACCCGGCAGATTCATGGAACTCTACCTGAAGGGGGAACTCATCACCCGCCAGATCAAAACCCTGGTGCTGGATGAAGCCGACCGGATGATGGACATGGGCTTTATGCCCCAGCTGCGCCGCCTCTTTGAGATCATTCCGCACAAGCGCCAGAACCTTTTATTCTCCGCCACATTCTCCGAGAAAGTGGAACGCCTGTCCCGCGAATTTCTCATGTTTCCCATCAAGGTTGAAATCACTCCGCAGGCCACCGCTGCCAAGCGCGTTGAGCAGGAACTATATCAGCTCCCAAACCTGAAGACGAAGATCAACTTCCTCGAACGCCTTCTGAAGGATCGCGAGGTGTTCAACAGAGTCCTGATCTTCACAAGGACAAAGGAAGTCGCAGACAATGTGTTCAAATACCTGGAGCGAAAAGAATACGGACCCGTGAAGGTCATCCATTCGAACAAAGGGCAGAACACGCGTATCAATGCCGTGAATGACTTCAAGGAAGGCAAGCTGCGGATCCTCGTCTCCACTGACGTCACCGCCCGGGGCATCGACGTAGTGAAGGTATCGCACGTGATAAACTTCGATGTTCCGATCCTCTACGAAGACTACGTCCATCGGATCGGACGTACAGGACGGGCATTCCAGGAGGGAAAGGCGATCACTTTCGCCACACCCGCAGAAATGTATCACGTCAATAAAATTGAAAAACTGATCCGCGAGAAAATTCCGGTTAAGAACTTACCAGAGGACCTGATGATCGAGGAAACGTCCAAAGACGAAGCGAGGCAAATGGCAAAAGAGATCGACTGGCAAAAGCGCAAGGAAGACCCGACGTTTAAAGGCGCCTTCCACGATCGCAAGCGTAAATAGTTGACAAGTGACAGTTGACAAACGGGGTCTAATTGTCTTGTGCGTCTGAACGGGTTGATTGTTTTGAGAGCTTTATGCTCTCAATTTGTACTGGTGATAAACCGTGTAGACAGATAAGCATTGTCAACTGTTCAATTGCCCAATTGTCAACTGCTTACGTTGTACTGGTGGCAACCTGTGTGGGCAGATAAGCGTTGTCAACTGTCAATTGCCCAATTGTCAACTTTTCCTTACCCGTTCATGGATAACAGAAACTCCTCATTATTCCGGGTGCCTTTCATCTTTGACAGCAGGAATTCCATGGCTTCATTGGAGTTCATGTCGCTCATGAATTTGCGCAGGATCCAAACGCGCTGCAATTCATCTTCGCGCATCAGCAGGTCTTCCCTTCTGGTTCCTGACGCCGGCACGTCAATGGCGGGATAAACACGCTTGTTGGCAAGCTTGCGATCAAGCTGCAATTCCATGTTACCGGTTCCTTTGAATTCTTCAAAAATAACTTCGTCCATCTTCGAGCCTGTATCGATGAGGGCTGTAGCGATGATCGTCAGCGAACCGCCGCCTTCAACATTCCGGGCAGCGCCAAAGAAGCGCTTGGGTTTGTGAAGGGCGTTGGCATCCACACCGCCGGAAAGGATCTTTCCGGAGGAAGGAACCACTGTATTATAGGCGCGTGCAAGTCGGGTGATGGAGTCGAGAAGTATTACTACATCATGACCGCATTCAACCATGCGTTTTGCTTTCTCAAGAACGATGCTTGCCACTTTCACGTGGCGTTCGGCCTGCTCGTCAAATGTTGATGCGACCACTTCTGCGCGCACGCTGCGGGCCATGTCGGTCACTTCCTCAGGACGTTCATCAATCAACAATACGATCAGGTATACCTCCGGGTGGTTCTGGGCAATGGCGTTCGCAATTGCTTTCAGCAGCACGGTCTTTCCTGTCTTGGGCTGAGCGACGATCATCCCGCGCTGACCTTTACCGATAGGTGCAAACAGGTCCAGGATACGCGTCGACATGTTGTCGGGAGTTGTACTCAGCCGTAGCTTTTCTTCCGGAAACAACGGCGTCAGATATTCGAAGGCGACGCGATCGCGAATCTCTTCAGTGGTCTTGCCGTTGACCGACTCGACCTTGAGCAGCGCAAAATATTTTTCCCCTTCTTTGGGGGGGCGGATCAGACCCTTGACAGTGTCTCCGGTCTTGAGCCCGAACAATTTTATCTGTGACGGCGACACGTAAATGTCGTCGGGACTTGCGAGGTAGTTATAGTCGGAAGATCGCAGGAAGCCATAGCCATCCTGCATGATTTCCAGAGCGCCTTCATTGCTGATGGCACCGTCAAAGTCGCGGATTGAGGGGCGCTGAGGTTGAGGAGCTTTCTCTTCGCGCTCTGGCCTTGAAGGCTGGTGACTTTCTCTATGCGGCTTTTCTTCAAAAGCATCCTTGTCATCGAACTTCGGAACAGCATTCTCAAAGTCGAGAGAAATAGATTCGAAAGAATCTTCGGATGACTCTTGGTTTTCGTTCTTGGCAGGGGCGGGAGCCACATTTTCACGGCGGCGGGGACGCATTTTGCGTTCGGGTTCAGCATCAGCGTTTACTTCAGGCGCACTACTGTCGCCTGAGACCGCTTGTTGGTCGAGGATTTTATAAACAAGATCCTGCTTGGTAAGTTTTTTGGCATTTTTTACGCCCATCCCCTCAGCGATTTCCTTCAATTCAGAAAGAAGTCTGACGTTCAGATCATCAATGGTATACATGTAATTTTAAGTGAGTGTTGTTTTAATGTGTTTGCGACAGGTTGGAAACAGAAAATTCTGAAACTAGAATCATCAATAGCGAAGTTCTTTTGAAGTCAAAAAGTTTGATGGCAAAAATTCGGGATCTATACTCAGAGGCTAGAGATTAAGCCGTATGACGATGCAATTATAGGCTAAAAATCAACATAATCAAACGAATGGGTAAATTTATTACCCTCCGCTGAGCTTCAGGCCGGTCAAAAAATTTACTTTTGAACAATCATTAAACACATAAATAATGCTTCAGGTTTCACGAATAAGGGAAGAAAAGGAAAAAGTAATCAGCGGTCTTAATAAGAGGCGTGTTCCGAATGCAGAGCAGTCGATCGAAACGATACTGGACCTGGATGCCAGGAGGCGACAGACACAACAACAACACGACGCGCTGCTGTCGGAATCGAATACTCTGGCGCGCGAGATTGGCGGCCTGATAAAGGCGGGGAAGAAGTCTGAAGCAGATGCGCTCAAGGCGAAGACAAGCGACATCAAGAAACAGATCGCTGAATTAGGCCCTGAGCTGTCGCGAACGGAGGACGAACTGCAGAAGGTTCTTTACACGCTCCCCAATGTTCCCGCCGAGGATGTACCGGAGGGCGGAGGTCCTGATGACAACGTGAAGGTCCATGAATCAGGGAAGGTGCCTGCGCTTCCTGCAGGTGCACTCCCTCACTGGGATCTCATTCGCAAGTACGACATCATCGACTTTGACCTTGGAACAAAAATAACCGGCGCTGGTTTTCCTGTGTATAAAGGCAAAGGCGCCAAGCTTCAGCGGGCGTTGATCAATTTTTTCCTCGATGAGGCGGAGAAGCTAGGCTACCGCGAAATGCAGCCGCCCATTCTGGTCAATGAGGCATCCGGTTATGGCACCGGTCAGTTACCCGATAAGGAAGGGCAAATGTATCACGTGACAGAGGACAACCTGTACCTGATACCTACTGCGGAAGTGCCGATCACCAACCTGTACCGCGACCTGGTTGTAGCAGAAGACCAGGTGCCCGTGAAGAATGTCGGATACACGCCGTGCTTTCGCCGGGAGGCCGGAAGTTGGGGCGCGCACGTACGGGGGCTGAACCGGCTGCACCAGTTCGACAAAGTTGAAATCGTTCATATCACATTCCCTGAGAAGTCGTACGAGGCGCTGGAGGAAATGTGCCGCTACGTGCAATCGCTTCTGGAAAAACTGGAGCTGCCTTATCGACGGCTGCTCCTGTGTGGAGGCGACATGGGATTTACCTCAGCCAAGACATTTGACATGGAGGTGTTTTCAGCTGCGCAGCAACGCTGGCTTGAAGTGAGCTCGGTGAGCAATTTTGAAACCTACCAGGCAAATCGGCTTAAGTTGCGCTATCGCAACAAGGAAGGCAAAACGCAGCTACTCCATACACTCAATGGCAGCGCGCTCGCACTTCCGCGTATCGTGGCAGCCATTCTGGAAAACAATCAGACAGATGACGGCATCCGTGTGCCCCCTGTCCTCGTTCCCTATACTAGATTCGACATCATCAATTAAAACGTTCTGTCATGGCTTGTTTTCATACCTTTGCCCTAGTAAAATATAAATATTCAGCCGTGCGAACACTTGTTTCATCAATCTGTTGTGGACTAATAGGAACCATGTTAATGACAAGCTGCAGTGATAGCGCCAAGGAGAGGAGCGCTACTAAATATCCGGAAACCCGAAAAGTCGACACGGTTGACGTGTACTTCGGCGAGGAGGTTAGCGACCCTTACCGCTGGTTGGAAGATGATCGCTCGGCGGAAACGGCGGAGTGGGTGAAAGACCAAAACGAAGTCACTTTCGCATATTTGAACAACATCCCTTATCGCAACAAGATCAAGGAACGACTCGAAAAGCTTTACAATTACGAGCGTCTGAGCGCACCGTTCCGCGAAGGCGACTATTACTACTACTACAAAAACGATGGATTGCAGAATCACAGCGTCCTGTATCGAAAGAAGACACTGGACGGACCCGGTGAAGTATTCCTGGATCCAAATACATTCTCGAAAGACGGGACTACAGGCCTGGCAAGTATCTCGTTTACGAAAGACGGATCCATGGCAACGTACCTTATCACTGAAGGAGGGTCGGACTGGCGAAAGGCTATTGTCATTCGGACTGACAACAAGTCTATCGTGGAAGACACGCTACGCGATATCAAGTTCAGCGGAATCGCCTGGAAAGGCAATGAAGGATTTTACTACAGCAGCTACGACAAGCCGAAGGGAAGCGAACTGTCAGCACAAACCCAATACCACAAACTATTTTTCCACACACTGGGCACGGCCCAGGAGGAGGACCAGCTGATCTTTGGAGGCGAGCAGACTCCTCGCAGGTACATCGGCGGATACCTGACCGAGGATGAGAGATTCCTCGTTGTGACCGCAGCGACAAGCACAACAGGGAACGAGTTGTACGTGCAGGATCTTACCGATCCAAAAGGAAAACTGATCAGCGTAGTAGACAATTTCGATAACAACCACTACGTATTGGCGAATGTAGGAAGCCGCCTTATCATCCACACAAACCTCAAGGCACCGAACAACCGCATTGTAGAAGTTGATGCTAAAGACCCGCGGCCGGCCAACTGGAAGGATATTATCCCGGAAACGGAGAATGTTATGAACGCCGTGACCGGTGGAGGAAAGATCTTCACTGACTACATGGTGGACGTGAAGACGCGGATTCAGCAGCACGATCTGCGCGGCAAGCTCGAGCGCGAAGTTGAGTTGCCTGGTATGGGCACCGCTGACGGCTTCAGCGGAAAAATCGAAGACAAGGAAGTGTACTACTCCTTTACGTCGTTCACATACCCCTCTACCATTTTCCGCTATAACATCGCTACCGGAAAATCGGTGGTCTATGAAAAGCCTGAAGTTGATTTCAATCCCGACGACTATGAAACCCGCCAGGTTTTTTATGAGAGCAAGGACGGCACGAAAATCCCGATGTACATCGTGCACAAAAAGGGCATTGAATTGAATGGGAAAAATCCGACCTGGCTTTACGCCTATGGAGGGTTCAATATTAGTCTGAATCCCAGCTTCACCACATCACGAATCGTCTGGCTCGAGAATGGAGGAATTTATGCACAACCGAATCTCCGCGGCGGCGGGGAGTACGGTGAGAAATGGCATGAGGCCGGCATTAAAATGAAAAAGCAAAACGTGTTCGATGATTTTATCGCCGCGGGTGAATACCTCATTCGGGAAAAATATACTTCAAGCGAATACCTCGCTATTGCGGGAGGATCAAACGGCGGGCTGCTCGTCGGCGCTACGATGACGCAACGCCCGGATCTGGCCAAGGTTGCCCTCCCCGCAGTGGGGGTCATGGACATGCTGCGCTATCACAAATTTACGGCGGGTGCAGGCTGGGCTTACGACTATGGCAAGTCGGATGACTCCCCCGAGATGTTCCAGTATCTGCGAAAGTATTCTCCCGTGCATGCGCTGAAGCCCGGCACCGAATATCCGGCGACACTGGTGACCACAGCAGACCACGATGATCGCGTAGTGCCGGCGCACTCGTTCAAATTTGCCGCCACACTTCAGGAGTACCACATCGGTGAAAATCCGGTCATGATCCGAATTGAGACTAAATCGGGGCATGGATCATCCAATCTCAAGAAAGCTTTGGAAGGAATCGCCGATCAATACGCTTTCGCCTGGTACAACATGGGAGTGTTGCCGCCGCTTGCGAAAGAAGATATGTAAGAATTTCTAACACCGTCTGAAAAACCGATGCAGAAAATAAACATCCGCGAGGGAAAGAAACAGGATCTCCCACGCGTGCTTGAACTGATAAAAGAACTCGCGCATTTTGAACGAGCCCCGCACGAAGTCACCAACACTCTCGAACGCCTTGAGGAGGACGGATTCGGCGCTCATCCCGTATACGGATTCTTCGTTGCCGAGGCAGACAGCGGTATCATTGGACTATCACTTTACTACTGGCGCTATTCAACATGGAAAGGCAAGCGACTCTACCTCGAAGATATCATCGTAACTGAATCCGAGCGGGGCAAAGGCGCGGGAAAATTGCTCTTCGATCGCACCATGAGCAAAGCGCTGGAGGAAGATTGCACAGGAATGATGTGGCAGGTGCTGGATTGGAATGAGCCCGCCATAAATTTCTACAAGAAGTACGGAGCAAAGCTGGACGGCGAATGGGTAAACTGCAACCTCGAATCCGATCAGATCAGGAAGCTGCTCGCGTCTCCTCAACCTCAATCGGCCTCCTGATCTTTCAGGCGACACCCGATTACATTTCTTCGAGCAGCGTCATAAAAGTGACGTGTCGATTGTGAAACATTTTGCGATGTTCTTCAATTAAGGCCGGAGCAAATTTTTCCAGGTATTGCTGAACATCCTGAATGTTCCTGGCAAAATATTGAATGCTGTAGGAGATGGTTCCGTCTTCAGAGTCATGAAGAACCTTGTACATTTTGTGGCTTACAAACAACCCCGTCGCCAGCACGCTTTTGATGTGGTTATTTCGCATGTAATCAAGCCATTCCTCCTCGCTATCCTGATCGATGCCGACGGTTACGTTGTACAGCAGCATGACTAAACTTTATCTGTTGTAGGTGAAACATAATCCTCCAGGTAGCGAAAGTGCTTCGTCAGTTTGCCATTGCGAGTAACAGTCGCGCGAGCAATGACATTTTCCTTGTCTTCGGTGATGAGACGCGGAAGAATCTTGTCGATGAGGTCCCTTCCAAATTCTTCCGATGCGCTTCTTGGCAGTTCGCAGGGGAGGTTATCAATTGCCATAACAGTGACGAACCTGTCGTCAGTCAAAGGCGGTTGTACACTGTCCGTAACCGGATCGTAGTCGTAGAGTGGGTCGACGATCGAGCTTGCCCTTTTCGTACTTGGAATAGACCCATTGATGTCGCAGGTTATGTCGGCAACCACCCTGATACGGAAATCCTTCTCCTGCATGTCCTTCGGCGTGAAAAGCACCGGGGCCAGCGGGTTCCAGTATGCTCCGGCGATCAGTACGTCGGCCACTGCGGCGAATGCCTTGAATGTCGAGTCATACCGTTCAGGGTGGTTGTGAAATTCTTCGCGATTGAAGTGGCCACCCTCCTTGCGCACATGGTAGTCCGCACTGCTGAGTTGCACGTACACCGGTTCATCGAAGGTTGTGGCGAGAAAATCATACGCGCTGACTTTGCGTATGTCCGCGCTGTCGAGTGTCTCCATTGCACCACGGCCGACTCTGCCCGCACCGGTCAGAATAATCTTGACAGGAGATAGCTTTACTTTTCTCAACTCCCGCTTCAGATCGTTAACATCAAAACACTCGTACGCTCGGCGGATTGTATAAAGGTTAAATCGTTTTCCGTAAGTAAGCAGCGCGTTATACGCTCCTACGATGCCGGCGAAACGTCCAAAAGCGACGAGCCGATTGCCATGCCGGTCCTTGAGCGCTTCATAGTCGATGAGCGTAATATTTTTCTTCAGGATCGCCCGAAGCAAATCCCTGTTATACGGTTGTTTCTTCAGCGTATGAGAAAAGAAAAGATAGATCTTATTGGCAATAAGGTCTTTGATTTGCACCTCCTTGATGCCCATCAGCACATCGCAGCCGCTGATGTCGCTGGCTACTTCAATGCCGAGGTCGCGGTATTCTTCATCGCGAAAAGCTCGGACATCGCTCTGCTGGCATACAACCTTAACGCCCGGGAAGCGCTGCTCGATCTCCTCCGCCTGCAACGGCGTGAATGCAACGCGTTTGTCGGGAGGGATTTTACCTTCGCGGATAAGACCAATCCTGGGAGTCATATCTGCAAAGTAAGCAGAAGTAAAGAAGGACCAAAACTCAGCAGCATCAGATCACCCCGGCGCATGTGTCTTATGGCGCTTCAGGCGGCTATCGCTCCAGGATGCTTCCCAGCAATGAGCTGCCCTCTTTTCCCCGGTTGGCGCCATAGGGAGCAAGTGCTTGAACAAGCTTCCTGATCGGCATGGACTGAAGCCACACCCTGCCGGTGCCCTGGAGCGTCGCGAGGAAAATCCCCTCGCCTCCGAAGATCATAGATCGCAGCCCGCCCGAAGTCTGAACATCGAAATTGATCTGCGGTTCAAAGGCGACCACACACCCGGTATCGACGCGCAGTGTCTCGTTATTCAGGGTCCTCTCGATCACGGTACCGCCAGCGTGCACAAACGCCTTTCCGTCTCCCTTGAGCTTTTGTAAAATAAAACCTTCGCCACCGATAAGGCCTGAACCAATCCGCTTGTTGAAAGTGATTGAAACTTTCGTTCCGAATGCTGCACAAAGGAAGCCATCCTTTTGAACGATCAGTTCGTTGCCTGGCGTCTTTGACAGATCAACCGGAATAACAGTTCCCGGATAAGGAGCAGAGAACCCGATCCGCGCCTTGTGATTACCCCGGTTTGTGAAGTGTGTCATGAAGAGCGATTCGCCCGTCAGCATCCTGCTTCCCGCGGAGAGGAGTTTATCAAATAACCCTTGATTCGGATTAGACCCGTCACCCATTTTCGCTTCGAATACGATGCCCTCTTCCATGAAGAGCATGGCGCCTGCCTCAGCAATTACCGTCTCCATGGGATCGAGTTCCACTTCGACAATCTGAATACTTTCGCCTTTGATCTGATAATCGATTTCGTGTGATGCCATATCGGGGAGTATTTATTCTTTGGTAAAAAAACAGGTTGCGCAGTGGAAACAAATTAAAAAAAAGCCCGGAATCAATAGATTCCAGGCAGTGAAATAATGTTCAAGTGTGGATCAATTACTCTTTCTTCTTTTTCCCTTTTTTCATCTCATCGTAATCCTCGCGCTCAGCCAGTTTCTTGTCATCAACGTTCTTATTGAGGAACTCGTTGATCCGCTCAATGTTCGTGTTGGATTTAATCTCACCAAACGAATCGATCTCGATGTCGAAACCTTGGAGATCCTTATGGACTCTAGGCTTGGGTGTGCTGCGTTTTGAATGTTTGGCCATATTATTAATTACGAGACTTTGACCTGTAAGGTTTTCAGAGCGTGGTCAATTCGGCCTATTACGTCGTTTTTTCCGATAATTTCCATAATCATCATCAAATCGGGTCCACCTCCCACGCCGGTTATAACGACCCGCAACGCCTGGAGCACCTTCCCCGTGCCAATATTCAGATCAGCGGTAACTCGTTCCAGTATCGCTTTGGCCGTCTCCGCATCGAGCGCGGAACTTTCCCTTATCGCATCCCGATAGGCGGCAAAAACTTTTGCGGTGTCCGCGTTCCACCTCTTTGCGATAATCCCCTGGTCGTAGGAATCCGGCGGAAAGAAAAAGTAGCGGCCCTGCAGCCAGAAATCCTGGGGAAAGGTCACCCGATCACGCATTACGGTGACTATTTTTTCAATGGTGTCAGGTGGGGCAGTGATTCCCTCCTTCTGCAAAGAGTCGAGCAAAAAACCGGAAAGCTCTTCCGTGCTCTTCTCCCGAAGATAATGCTGGTTATACCACTGTGCTTTCAGGATGTCAAACCGTGCGCCGGCCTTGTTGATGCGCTCCAGCGAGAATTCTTTGATCAGCTCATCCATGGAGAAGACTTCCTGCGTCGTGCCGGGATTCCATCCGAGGAAAGCTAGAAAGTTTACGAGCGCTTCCGGCAGATAGCCTGCTTCCTTATAACCCGTGGCAGGTTCGCCGGTTTCAGGATCCTTCCACGTCAGGGGGAAAATCGGAAACCCCAGGCGGTCGGCATCCCGCTTGCTGAGCTTGCCGTTTCCATCAGGTTTCAAAAGCAACGGCAGGTGCGCAAACTGCGGCATCTGCTTTTCCCACCCCAGGTATTTGTACAATAACACATGGAGCGGCGCCGATGGGAGCCACTCCTCCCCGCGGATAACGTGAGAGATCTTCATCAGATAGTCATCCACAACATTTGCCAGGTGATAGGTCGGCATTCCATCCGACTTCATAAGTACCTTGTCATCGATCTGGGAGGAGTGCACCATCACCCATCCGCGTACAAGGTCATTCAGCCTGACCTCCTCCTTTCTCGGGACTTTCAGCCTGATAACATGGGGAGCACCGGAGTCTATCAGTTCTTTTACAACTTCCGGTTCCAGTGTCAGTGAATTTCGCATCTCCATCCGGGTGATGCTGTTGTATTGCTGTACTGCAACGCCTGCAGCCTTTAGCCGCTCACGCATCGCTTCCAGCTCGGCCTCGGTGTCGAACGCGTAATAGGCAGCACCGCTCTCAATCAACTGCACCGCATAGCGCTTGTAAATATCTTTTCTCTCTGACTGCCGATAGGGAGCATGCGGCCCTCCCACGCCAACTCCTTCGTCGATCTCTATTCCGACCCATTCCAAAGATTTGCGGATATATTCCTCGGCTCCTGGCACAAAGCGATTTTGATCGGTATCCTCGATGCGGAGAATCATTTTCCCACCATGTTTGCGAGCCAGCAGGTAGTTGTATAATGCGGTTCTTACCCCGCCGATGTGAAGCGCGCCGGTTGGACTCGGCGCAAAACGAACACGAACCTCTTCCATGATCTATCCAGTATCAGAAATGACGTCGCAAGGTAGATGCTTTCACCCGAGAAGGCAAGCCGTGTTATCTCATGGTTTGGCCGCTATGCAGGATATCTCGACGTTGACGTCCTTTGGCAATTTGCTAACCTCCACAGTTTCGCGCGCGGGCGGATTCTCAGTGAAGTACTGGGCGTAGATCTCATTGACCTTGGGAAAGTTGCCCATGTCCTTGAGAAAGATGCTACACTTAACGACATGCTGAAAAGTAAGGCCCGCTGCCTTGAGCACTTCACTAAGGTTTATCATCACCTGCGTGGTCTCATCTTCGATGTTGCCGGTGACAAGGTTGCCTGATGTCCGCTGAATCGCTATCTGTCCGCTGACAAACAGCATGTTTCCCGCCAGGATCGCCTGGCTATAGGGCCCGATCGGCTCGGGAGCATGGGCGGAGTAAATTACTGTATTTGACATGGCCATTGAGTTTTGTAATTGTCTTCGGGATTTCACCAAAAATACTTATATCTGCAAAGGGATATTTCAAGTTCAATGAATATTTTAATTGTCGGAAAACCCGCTGATGCTGAAGCGTGTCGCCAGAAACTGGGTCAGCACAATTACCAACTGGCGACATCACACATCGAGGCGGAAGAAGGGCTTTCAAAAAGCGAACTGGTCTTTGATTTTCTCACGAGCGATCATCCTGAATCGATCGCGCTCTATACCGGGAGACCCGTAACTGCATTCCTGAACACCTGGCGAACAACGCTACTCGGACTGACACATCCTGTTACACATCAACTTCAATGCCGGCTCTTTGGGTTCAACGGATTTCCTACGATGTTCAACCGCCAGTACCTGGAGGTATCCCTGCTGCATTCCTCTGACGAAGATGTGTTGAAAGAAGTCTGTGAAGGGATCGGAACGCAATACTTGTTGGTTGATGATCGGGTCGGCTTCGTAACTCCGCGCGTGGTTTGCATGATAATTAACGAGGCCTATTATACCGTGCAGGAGGGAACGGCGAGTCGTGAGGATATTGACGTCGCCATGAAGCTGGGAACAAACTATCCCTTCGGTCCTTTCGAGTGGTGCAAACGCATTGGCGTCACAAACGTCTACCGGTTGCTGGAAGCGGTTTACGAAGACACAAAGGACGAGCGATACAAGATATCGGCGCTGATGAAGAAGGAAGTCTTGAGTGAGGCTATTCGACCGTGACTGACTTCGCCAGGTTCCGGGGCTGGTCGACATTGCAGCCGCGCATCACCGCAATGTGATATGAAAGCAATTGAAGCGGAATGACCGACACCATCGGCATGAGCGCTTCGTGCACCGCGGGAACCTCTATCACAAATTCCGACATGCCCGGGATCAGTTTATCACCAGCAGTTACCACTGAGATCACGCGGCCTTTGCGCGCCTTTACCTCCTGAATGTTAGAGACGATTTTTTCGTACGAGCTGTCGTGGGTGGCGATAAAAACCACCGGCATTTCCTCGTCAATAAGTGCAATCGGACCATGCTTCATCTCTGCGGCAGGATACCCCTCTGCATGAATGTAGGAAATCTCCTTGAGCTTGAGCGCTCCTTCCAGCGCCACCGGGAAATTGTAACCGCGACCCAGGTAGATGAAGTTGCGCGCATCCTTAAACGTCGCAGCGATCTCCTCGATCTGGTCATTGAGCTTAAGCGCTTCTTCTACCTTAGCGGGAATGTTCTCCATTTCAACGAGGAGTTCCTGAAGTTTCCCTTCACAAATCGTTCCCTTCTTCTGCGCCACGATGAGCGCAATCATGTTCAGAACCGTAAGCTGAGCTGTGAATGCTTTCGTGCTTGCCACACCGATCTCCGGGCCCGCGTGTGTGTAAGCGCCGGCGTGAGTCGCGCGCGGTATGGAAGACCCCACCACGTTGCATACTCCAAAGATGATGGCTCCTTTCGATTTGGCAAGCTCGATTGCTGCGAGTGTATCCGCCGTTTCACCCGACTGTGAGATCGCGATAACGACATCTCCTTCGCGGATAACGGGGTTGCGATACCGGAACTCGGAGGCGTATTCCACCTCTACCGGTATCCGGCAAAGTTCTTCAAAAAAGTATTCGGCTACCAGACCTGCATGCCAGGACGTCCCGCAGGCGACGATGATAATACGCTCCGCATTTACAAGCGTGTTCACGTATTCCCGGATGCCCCCGAGGACGAGACGACCGGAACGCGAGTCGAGTCTGCCCCGCATACAATCACTGATAGACTTTGGCTGCTCGAAGATCTCCTTCAACATGAAATGATCGAAGCCGCCTTTTTCAATGGCCTCGAGTTCCATATCCACTTTCTGGATGTAAGGCGTGAGCGGAAGATTGGACGTGTTCTTAACAGTTAGCTTGTTTCCTTTGATGACTGCTACTTCCTGATCGTTCAAATACACAACTTCATTTGTGTACTCCACGATCGGTGTGGCATCAGACGCGAGAAAAAACTCACCCTTGCCGACCCCGATGACGAGGGGGCTGCCCTTCCGGGCGGCGACGAGCAGGTCAGGTTCGTCAGCCGACATGATAACGATGGCATAGGCACCTACCACTTTCGTCAGGGCCAACCGAACGGCCTCCGCAAGCGAACACTCCTCTTCCTCCTTGATATCCTCAATGAAGTGAATGAAGACCTCCGTGTCTGTTTCGCTCGTGAACCGGTGTCCTTTATTGATCAGTTCTTTCCTGAGCGACGTATAATTTTCAATGATGCCGTTGTGAATGATGGCGAGCTTGCCACTGGCGGAATAATGCGGATGGGCGTTGATGTCATTGGGTTCGCCGTGGGTTGCCCAGCGCGTATGTCCGATGCCGATGTGGCTGCTGACGTTTTCACCCTTCAGGTGATTTTCCAGCTCGGATACTTTGCCTTTCTTTTTGTAGACATTCAGGCCGCCATTGAGCAGGGCAATTCCTGCGCTGTCATACCCGCGATACTCCAGGCGCTTGAGGCCTTTGATAATTACATCTCTGGCCTCTCGTTGACCAACGTATGCCACAATACCACACATGCTAAATCAGGGGGTTGCAGTTTTTGCTCGTGTATAAGTTACTCTGAGTTTTACGTCGTCCTTGTGGAACAACGTGCGGTTTACACTGCGGGCAGCGGAAGGGCTCGCGGGAAGCACCGCCAGGTACCGTAGACGGTTTTCGTTGATAGCACCTTCAGCGTTCTTGTTTTGAAACACGCTCTGAACGAACATCGTCATGAATCCGGAGTATCTGCCTTCGTCGGGATTATAAGATATCGATGCAGCCTGCGAACCGTCGGTGGCCGCAAAATAGTAATACTCGGACTGGCTGCTGAGCACAAAGTAGTTCGCTGCAAATTCGCGGTCAGCGCTGATCCTGTTGTTGAGAAATTGATCGGAAGAGTTGTTCATCAGCCTGAACATCAATGCATCGTGCGGGCTCCTTCCCTCCGGTGCCTCCACGTTGTCGATGACCAATTCCGCTTCAATTACAACGATGTTTTCAACCGTGTCGGCAAAGTGGTCGTAAAAAGGCGAAAGGTCAAGCTTGGTAATAACGGGTGCTCCGCTCTGGATATAGCGTTGGTCGCTGGCGGGCTCCACACTTTGATAGGGCTGAAGTCCGTCGAGCTCAGTTCCCATCCGGTCTGCTTCGATACCGGTAAAGCTGGCGTATTCAAAACCCAGGGTGCGCTGCAGCGTATCGGCGACATCGCCCCCTTCAGTCAGTGTATGGTAGTGCAGCGTTACTTTGCTGAGTTGTCCGAACGAGTTTACAACGTTTATTCCTACGATCCCCGGTTCCGAGCCGGGAATCAACGCAAGGCCCCGGATCTGGTCTTTGAATACCCGGTTCTCAGCGGAGCTCGCAAAGCCGCTCCTGATCGCTTCGAACACGCGTGCTCCAAAGTCGTCACTAAGCCGGCCCGTTGCCATCAGCGTATCTTGCTGCGAGGATATTGAAGTGCTTTCTTTTTTCAAGGAGTCTGCATGCACCGTGATGACCGCTTCGCCCAGCGCATCCTGTGAATAGACCGGTGCCGGAGAACTGGCGTAGTAGCGCTTGCCGTCGAAAAGCGTCAGCGTGTCGCCGGTGATCTCATGGATGGAAATGCGTTGTGTTTTCTGCCCGGAAAAGCCATAAGCATAAAAATTCAGTCGGAGGCCCACGGTAACGGAGTCGAATACTGCCCTTTCAGGAAGGGCCGTGTTCGACGTCGGATAGACGCTCAGGAAGGATTTTGCCGTGACCTTCCCGAAATCCGGATCCTGGTATTCCCCCACGAGAATGCCGTCAACAGCCGTTGGCTGGCTGTTCTGGTTGATGATCGGACGAAGGTCGGTTATCAGGGAATCGATCGATAGCACCCGGCTCACCCCGAGCGGGATCTCTATATAACCGGCGTGAAACTTTTTGTTGGGGTTTTTGAAGCCGAGCAGGCCGCTCTCATCTTCACACGAAAAAAAAAATAAGGCAACTGATACGATGATCAGTTGCCTTAATGTCCTAGCCCACAAGTTCATTATAGAGATTGTAGTAAGATTCGGTGTAATTCTCGCTCTCGATGGTCTCAATTTTCTTTTCTTTAATCTTCTTAAACAGACCTTCGAGCTTTTTATTATCTCCGGCGACAATTACTGCATCAGAAAACTCGACGCCGAGCTTGATGAAGCCCTCGAAATCGGCGGTCTTCAGGTTCCCCAGCATGTTGTCTTCGATGTCCATCATCTTCACTTTATCCAACAGAGAAGCCTTGAACTTGTGATTGAAGGCATTATTGTAGATGGTGAACACGGTTTTTGTGTTCTTGAACAGCGGATCGTTCTTGTAAGTGGTTTTCAGGTAAAGCGGAATAAAGCTCGTAATCCAGTCGTTGCAGTGAACGATATCGGGAGCCCATCCCAGTTTCCTCACAGTTTCGATCACTCCCTTGCAGAAAAAGATCGCGCGCTCATCGTTGTCTTCGTAAAAATTGTTTTCCTTATCGTGGAATACAGATTTGCGATGGAAATAGTCTTCGTTATCGATAAAATAGACCTGAAGTTTGGCATTCGGAATAGAGGCAACCTTGATGATCAACGGCTTTTCCTCGTCACCTACTGCGATGTTGATTCCCGAAAGCCTGACAACTTCATGTAACCGGTTTTTTCGTTCATTGATTATCCCAAACCGCGGAACCAGGATCCGGATCTCCATACCCCTCTCCTGCATGGCTTGCGGGAGCTTGCGCACAAAATCTGCAACTTCGGAGGTTTGGAGAAATGGATTGATCTCACTGGCTACATAAAGAATTCGGATTTTCGACATATTGTTATATTTTGAGTAGAAACGGAAATTAGAGCCACAAAAGTACGAAAATTAACCCCCATTTTCAACTAATTTTCGGTTTTCCCTATATCTTTGCGACCTTTTAAAAAAGCGGCCTGAGATGGAACTTTTCAAGCAAATTACCCCTTTAAAGGCCTTTTTAAAGGATTTCAGATGCCGCGGAAAATCGATCGGTTTGGTGCCGACAATGGGTGCGTTACACGCAGGTCACATTTCGCTCATTGAAGCTTCCAAAGCTGAAAATGACCTCACGATCAGCAGCATTTTTGTCAATCCCGCCCAGTTCAACAACCCAACGGACCTGCTGAAATACCCGAGGACCCTGGAAAAAGACATAGAATTGCTTGAATCGACGGGATGTGATGTACTTTTTAACCCTGAAAACGTTGAAATGTACCCGGGAAAAGCGACAGTATCGATTGATTTCGGAAATCTGGACAAAGTTATGGAGGGTGAATTCCGGACGGGACACTTCAGCGGAGTTGCGCTCGTCGTGTCCAAACTTTTCAACATTGTACAGCCGGATCGCGCGTATTTCGGACAAAAGGATTGGCAACAGTTCACCATCATCCGTAAACTCACGGAGGAATTGAATTTTAACATCGACTTGCGCAGTGTCGCCACTTCAAGAGAAGCGGATGGACTTGCGCGCTCTTCACGAAATTTGCGGCTGAACCCTGAACTGAGAAAGCATGCAAACGTTTTTTTCAGGTGTCTTCAGGAAGCAAAAGCGGCCCTGATCAACGGAAAGGACATCGCGGATGTGAGGCAACATCTGCGCGAGGTCGTGGAAGGACTTCCCGACGTAAGGCTCGAATATTTTGAAGTCGCCGACAGCAAAAACTTAATTTTGTTGGAAAACGTTGAGCAGTCCAATAGTCCGATCTTGTGTATCGCCGGATACGTGGGAGATGTGCGATTGATCGACAACATGTTCCTGCATTAGGATATCACACGGACCCAACTAAATTCATCATTCGTAGATGAGGATACAAGTATTAAAATCTAAGATTCATCGCGCCCGGATCACCGAAGCGGAGCTCCACTATGTCGGAAGCATCGCGATCGATGAAGACCTGATGGATGCCGCCAACATCATCGAGGGAGAAAAGGTGCAGATCGTGAACGTCAACAACGGCGAGCGCCTGGAAACGTACGTTATAAAAGGCGAACGCGGCTCGGGCACGATTTGTCTTAACGGGCCGGCTGCACGCAAAGCACAGGTCGGCGACGTAGTCATCATTATCTCCTATGCGTCGATGAAGTTCGAAAAGGCAAAACTGTTCAAGCCGACAATCGTGTTCCCCACGCCCGACAATAAACTACCTTAGCTTTCAGCAAACCAGCCCGCCACCGTGTCAGGAACATTCAAGACTTTTCTCCAGTACGCCATCATTTTCCTCATAACCGGATTGCTGATCTGGTTTTCGCTGCGAGGGCTGACGGGTGAAAACAAGGCTGAATACCTGCTCCACACCTGGCAGACCGCGGATAAAGGCTGGTTGCTGGCTATGGCCGTCGTAGCAGTCATCAGCCATCTTGCTCGTGCTCAGCGATGGAGAATGCTACTTGAGCCATCCGGATATAAAAGTAAACTGAAGTACAGTTTCCTCTCCCTGATGGTCGGCTACCTGGTGAACCTTGTTATACCCCGAGGAGGCGAGGTCTCGCGATGCTACAATCTCTATAAGCTTGATAAAACTCCGGTGGAAATATCCTTCGGCACCGTGGTAACAGAAAGGATCGTTGACCTGGTCTGCCTGCTGATTCTGATTGCGCTCGCTTTCCTCGTAGAGTCGACGAAGTTGCTTGCGTTTATTGAGACCCTGCCGATCGGCGATGGCAACGGCGCCTCGAAACTAAAAGCCATCGCGCTGGTGGCCGCCGGACTCCTCGTCCTCGGATCACTTGTCGTATTGTTCATCATGAAGAACAAGAAAGTGAACGCATTCGTCGTAAGGACGTGGCACGGATTCAAGGACGGACTTCTGTCGATCTTCCGATTGAAGCGAAAAGGTCTGTTTCTCTTCTATTCCGTCGCAATCTGGTTCTTGTATTTCGTTATGAGCTACACCGTGATACTCGCATTTCCGGAAACGAAACATTTGGGCGTTGGCGCCGTGCTCAGCCTCTTTGCGATTGGCTCTATTGCGATGGCCGCACCCCTTCCGGGAGGCACCGGTTCATATCACGTCCTGGTTCCCCAGGGACTGGTTTTTCTTTACGCCATTCCTGAACCCGACGCAGTAGCCTTTACTTTCATTTTTCATGGCTGGCAAACGGCTATCATGATTGTGGGCGGCGCAATTTCCCTCATCGTTACATCGTTTCTCCTGAAAGGCCGAAAAAAGTCAGGTTAACGCTCTGCCGGGCAGCGGGAACAGAATCATCATCCGGAGTGTTTTTACCTGTGTCTTTTTGGCAGTTTTCTGCGTTTGGCGCAGACATTGTTATTTGCCATCTTACCAAATATTTGAACTGAAACTAATCTTGCTACTATGGGAATGGGTGCTTTAATCATTGGTTTGTTTTTCATGCTAATCGGGTGGATTGTGAGTTCCCGGTTAAAGAACAAGTTCAGGGAATACTCGCAAACGCATTTGACGAAAGACCTGACGGGCGCAGAAATTGCCAAGCTTATGCTTGCCGACCACGGGCTTCACAACGTTCAGGTCATAAGCGTCGAAGGACAATTGTCCGATCACTATAATCCTGCTAACAAAACAGTAAACCTGAGTCAGGAGGTCTATCACGGTCGCAATGCCGCCGCCGCCGCAGTAGCTTCTCACGAGTGTGGTCACGCTGTTCAACACGCGCAGGCGTACAGTATGCTACAACTGCGGTCAGCGATGGTGCCGGTTCAGAACATTAGCGCAAAGGTCATCAACATCATGTTCATGATGATGATGTTCGGAGCGTTTTTCGCAGGTGGCTTCTTCTCATTTCAGACCGCGATCCTGGTAATCATCGCGTGTTATGCCGTGTTTACTTTGTTTGCGTTCATCACGCTACCCGTGGAATTCGATGCCAGCAAAAGAGCTCTCGCATGGATTGAATCGCGCGGTATCGTTACTACCCGCGAGCATGAGATGGCAAAGGATGCCTTAAAATGGGCCGCCATGACCTACGTGGTGGCAGCTCTGGGCGCGCTGACAACCCTCTTCTACTACGTCATGATGTTCATGGGTAGCCGGGATGAATAATCCCTCCAAATGATTTGAATTCAGAAAGCCCTGGAGATATCCGGGGCTTTTTTTTGTTTTAATCCGCATTTAAAACATATTTGGTAACGATGAATTTCGAATATACCGAAGAGCAGAAAACTGTACAGCAGGCCGCGCGCGATTTTGCACGCAATGAATTGTTGCCAGGTGTGATCGAAAGGGATACCCTCCAGAAGTTTCCGGCCGACCAAATAAAAAAAATGGGGGAGCTGGGATTTATGGGAATGATGGTGGATCCCAAATACAACGGTGGGGGTATGGATACCATTGCATACGTCCTCGCCATGGAAGAAATCTCCAAGATCGACGCTTCCGCTTCGGTGTGCATGTCCGTCAACAACTCGCTGGTCTGCTGGGGCCTGGAGAAATTCGGCACGGAGGAACAAAAGGAAAAATACCTGAAACGACTGGCCACAGGCTCGATCATCGGAGCCTTCTGCCTCTCCGAACCGGAAGCAGGATCAGACGCAACCAGCCAACGCACAACAGCCGAAGATAAAGGCGACCACTATCTGCTTAACGGCACGAAGAACTGGATCACAAACGGAAACTCCGCCAGCATCTACATTGTCATAGCCCAGACACACCCGGAGAAGAAACACAAAGGAATCAATGCGCTGATAGTCGAAAAAGACATGCCGGGCTTCCACGTAGGGAAGAAAGAAGACAAGATGGGCATCCGGGGCTCAGATACCCATTCCCTTATGTTCACGGATGTAAAGGTTCCAAAAGCTAACCGCATCGGTGAAGAGGGATTTGGATTTAAGTTCGCGATGACAACGTTGAACGGCGGTCGGATCGGGATTGCCGCGCAAGCGCTTGGTATCGCTTCCGGCGCCTTTGAGCTGGCATTAAAGTACGCTAAGGAGCGAAAGGCATTTGGAAAACTCTTAAGCGAACATCAAGCCATCCAGTTCAAGCTTTCGGAAATGGCGACGAAGATCGATGCCGCGCGCCTGCTCGTGCACAAGGCTGCCTATCTGAAAGATTACAAAAAGGATTTTGTCAAGGCCGCAGCGATGGCCAAACTTTTTGCCTCGCAGATCGCGCAGGATGTTACGACCGAAGCCGTCCAGATCCACGGCGGTTATGGCTACGTCAAGGAATATCACGTTGAACGCCTGATGCGTGACGCCAAGATCACGCAGATCTATGAGGGAACGACAGAAATACAGAAACTCGTTATCTCGAGGGAATTGATTAAGTGAGTGAGTAGTGAGTGGTGAGTGGTGAGTGGTGAGTGGGACCGAACGGGTTGCTTTCTGCTTCGCGGTTTATCACGCTCGATCGTGAGACGTCATACGTGAGACGTGAGTTGTTCCGCAGTCCTTATCTCTTCACTCCCGTCTGACGAAGACGCACAGCGCCTAAATAGTATTTCTAAGCCAAGCGCAGCATTTGATAGAAGAGATAACGCTAAGCCGCACGTACCCCCTCACGTCTCACGAAGAGAGCAGCCCCATGCAAGAGAACTACCAAACCCCAAGCCGCACTCACCATTCACAACTCACCACTACACCTTGTTCCACGCATACACCCTTTCCGACACCTCGGTCAGCAGGTCCGGATCCTTTTCCAACGCATTGCCTACAACGATCATGTCGGCACCGGCTTCGAGGGCGGCAATGGCTTTTTGTGCTGAATTAATTCCTCCGCCGACGATCAACGGCACCGTTACAGACTTTCTCACCGTGCCAATCATACGTGGACTGATTTCCCGTTCCGCTCCGCTACCGGCGTCGATGTAGATCGCCCTCAGCCCGAGCATCTCGCCTGCCAAAGCTGTGCTCGCAGCCAGCGAATATTTATCATCCGGGATCGGCGTAGTGTTGCTGATGTAAGCAACAGATGTGATCTTCCCGGAGTTGATCAGCATGTAACCGGTAGGAATGACCTCAAGTCTTGTATTCTTGAGTATAGGCGCCGCCACCACGTGCTGGCCGATCAGTAGTTCGGGATTTCTTCCCGATATCAATGAAAGAAACAGCAGTGCATCCGCGGACGCATCCACCTGGATAGCATTTCCCGGAAACAGAACGACCGGGATAGTGACATTCTCCTTGATCTTGCGAACCACTTCCGAAAGGTTGGCCGTTGTCACAAGGCTTCCGCCGACAAAAAAGTAGTCGACACAATTCTCACTTGCCAGGTTGATCAGGTGCTGTAGACGCGAAGGGTCTTCAGCTTTGTCCGGATCAACCAGCACAGCAATGGATTTCTTATTCTCCGTGTGTTTTTCTTGAAGCGATTTAAGAACGCTCATGGTTATTGTCCTTCTTGGCAGCTTGTGATTGCAGGAATTCGACCAGCTTGTCTCTGGCGATCGATAGTAACAGGCCTGTCGCCTGCGCCATCAAAACAGATCCGATCTGTGCCACGATTCCCGGCTCTTCCACGTGCGAAGTCGCATCGTCCGAATCATCTTCTTCTTCCTTGCCTGATACCAGGTGAACCTTCCTCGTCTTGGGCTTGCGTTTCCTGGAGGAGCTGGAAAGTCCGCTCACCAAAAAATAAGTTAGCGCAAGTGCTCCACCGATGATAAGAGCGTTGGTAAGAATCTTTTCTGACTTCTCGGTCAGCGCTTTCATTTCTTCTTCCAGTACTTCACGGTGATGCGCAGATCTTTGCAAAAGCTGCCCCTTCTCCGGATTATCGGTTTCAAGATCCATAAAGGTTAATTTTTTTTCTTGAACATAAATGAGAATCTGGCTTCGAGTCGAGCGACAATTCGATCGCGCGAAAGCCATAGTATCAGGCCGATGATCAGATACAGCGCGCCGACAGCCCAGAAGCCCGCAAAGTTTCCGAAGCGCTCACTGACCACCAATGCAATGGCGATGCTGAAAAAAGTGATAAACAGCGCGGCGACAAACAGAATAAATAAATACGTAACCGCCTGTGCCAGGGCCTTTGAAATATTCTCCCTGGCTTCGACTTTCAGCAGCTCAACCCGCGTTTCAACGAGACCCGTAAGATTTTCAATGATGGTATCGAGCTTGAAAAACTTCGATAGTGTATCCTTAAACATAAACACCCTCCCTTATGCAATATAGACAGAAGAATTCAAATTTACCCGAGTTCCTGTATTGCCATCCAGGCCATGAGACCGGCGCCGATCGTCAGGGCATCTTCATCGATGTCAAAGGTGGGTGTATGGACGTACGATGTAATTCCTTTGGCGGGATTGCCTGTTCCCAGTCGATAAAAGGACGCCGGAATCACCTGTGAGTAGTAGGAAAAATCCTCGGCTCCCAGCGTTATGTCAAGATCGATCACATTATCGGCGCCGACATAGGCTTCTGCCGCCTTTCGGATTCTCCGGGTGAGTTCAGGATTATTCTCGAGGTAAGGGTAGCCACGCGATATTTCAACCTCGCATTTTCCTCCCATCCCTTCTGCTATGGATTCAGCCATCTTTTTGATCTTCTGCAGCGCAGAGGCGCGCCACTCTTCATTCATCGCACGAAAAGTGCCTGCTATGTTCACTTCGTTGGGGATGATGTTCGTGGCGCCTTTACCCACAATGTTGCCAAACGAGAGAACGGTGGGCTGTTTGGGACTTGCATTACGGCTTATCACCTGCTGAAGAGCAATGATGATATGGGAGGCGATGAGAATCGGGTCGACGGCAAGATCAGGCGCGGCAGCATGTCCACCCTTGCCAATGACTTTCAAATAGATCTCGTCGCAGCTTGCCATGTACATCCCCTCTCTGAAGCCGACTTTGCCGACGGGAAGTAGCGGGAAAACGTGCTGCCCAATGATTCCGCCAGGTTGTGGATTCTTCAGCGCACCATCGCGGATCATATAGGATGCTCCCCCCGGATTCTTTTCCTCCCCGGGTTGGAAAAGCAGCCGCACCGTCCCGTCGAATTCGTCCGCGACGAGACTCAGAATCCGCGCGGTACCCAACAGCGAGGCCGTGTGAGCATCGTGTCCACAGGCGTGCATAACTCCGGACACCGTCGATTTATAAGGGACGTCATTTGTCTCCGTGATCGGCAAGGCATCCATGTCTGCGCGCAACGCTATCGTTTTGTCGCCCGGGTTTTTGCCCTTGATCTCAGCGATCAATCCTGTTGTCGCAATTCCTTCGGTGAAGGGAATACCAAACGACCGCAGTTTTTCGGCAACGAATTTTACGGTGTTGTATTCCTGATAAGAAAGCTCCGGATTCGCATGGAGATGTCGCCGAAATTCAACGACTTCATCGCTGTGCTGCTTTGAAAGCGACTTTATTTTTTCGAGTAATCCCATGCCGTCATTGGATTTCGATCCTGTCGGGGATCACGATAGCGTTGGGAAAGTATTTTTTCACCGCGAGATAATCCTTCTGCGCCTCGAGCCTTGTAAGATATTTTCCAGTGCGGACCCGGAAATTCGGTTGTCGGTACTGTACATCCGATTCAATGTCGGGCAGGGACTGCATGAGTCTCTTTTTGACATTCAATGCGTCTTCCCGCTTGATGCCGGAGTAAACCTGAATCGTATAGCCGTCTACAACACCCTTGCTGAGATTATCCCGGTAAATGCTATCAAGGATAGTATCGACTTCGCCGGTTACAGCATAACGCGGCTCAATGTAAGTGTTTGTGCGCGTCCGCTCAGGTGTAGTAGGTACAGACTGGGCGGTGTCGCGTTTCTCGACCGTCTGGGGCCTCCATACGGACAGGTCTTCGGAATATTTACCGGTGCCCGATGTCCCTGTCGTCGTCACACGTGAGGCACAACCTGCCATGAACAAGGAACCAATCAGTGCGATGAAGATGTAGCGCATATTTTATTCGATTATGATACAACGGTTATTCCGGATATCGTCTTCAACCTTTTTGTATTTAACGTCGCGGACAACGCGGCCGTCCTGGTATTGAACGCTTACTTTGTCGTTTCGACCGGCAACCTTCTCGGATTTGACCGGCATTACCTTTTCCTGCGGGGGTCTGTCGGGCTGCGGTTGGCCACCACCTCCGCTGAGCAAGGACCGCGACTCTTCTTTTTGTTCGCTCAGGCGCGCCCTCCTCTGTTCCCTCGCTTCCTGGACCTGTTCCGGTTTTTGAATGGGAATGTCAGCTTTCATCAGGAACGAAATTGTATCCTCGTTCACTTTTGCGATAAAACGCTTGAACAGCTCAAACCCTTCAAACTTGTAGATCAGCAATGGATCCTTTTGTTCATACACCGCATTCTGTACCGATTGCTTCAGGTCATCCATCTCGCGAAGGTGTTCCTTCCACTGCTGATCAATGATGGCCAAGGCGATCATTTTCTCCATGGCTTTGATCAGCTCGGCATTGTTGGTCCTGACCGACTTCTCTAACGAAGCGGGAACATTAATATTCTTGGAGCCATCGGTAAACGGAACCAGGATGTTTTCGATCGTAGCTCCGCGAGTCTTGTGAATTTCGCGAACCACGGGCAAAGCCTTTTCCGCCACCATCTTGTTCTTTTGACGATAGCGATCCAGCGCGCTTTGATAAAGGTCATTGGTCAACCCGCCGGTGTCTGTCTTTTCAAACTTCTCCTTCGGCAGCTCATAGTCGATGCCCAGTACGCTCAATGCGTTCAGTCGAAGGCTTTCGTAATCAGAGGCATTTTTCGCATTGATTACCATCTCTTCGCATGTGTCGTAAAGCATAGTAAGGATATCGAGCTCAAGTCGCTCACCGAACAGTGCGTTCTTCCGGCGTTTGTAGATGACTTCGCGCTGGCTGTTCATAACGTTATCGTATTCCAGCAGGCGCTTCCGGATGCCGAAGTTGTTCTCCTCAACTTTCTTTTGAGCGCGTTCAATCGAGCTCGTCACCATCGAGTGCTGAATTACTTCGCCTTCCTTCAGACCGAGCCTGTCCATGATGCGGGCGATTCGCTCCGGCATGAACAAACGCATGAGATTATCCTCCAGAGACACGAAGAACTGGGAGGTACCTGGGTCTCCCTGACGACCCGAGCGACCACGCAACTGACGGTCTACACGCCTTGATTCGTGTCGTTCGGTACCTACGATAGCCAGTCCTCCCGCTGCCCGGGACTCCGGCGTAAGCTTGATATCCGTTCCGCGGCCGGCCATGTTGGTAGCAATCGTAACGGTTCCGGGTTTACCAGCTTCGGCGACAATATCCGCCTCCCGCTGGTGCTGCTTCGCATTGAGAACCTGGTGTTTGATCTTGCGTATCTGAAGCATACGGCTCACGAGCTCAGAAATCTCAACCGAAGTGGTACCTACCAGCACCGGCCTGCCTTCGCCCGTCAACCTCACGATCTCCTCAATTACGGCATTAAACTTTTCGCGAACGGTTTTATAAACAAGGTCATTGTAGTCCTTGCGTACGACCGGTTTGTTCGTCGGGATAACGACTACATCGAGTTTATAGATATCCCAAAGTTCACCGGCTTCCGTTTCAGCCGTTCCGGTCATACCCGCGAGCTTGTGGTACATCCGGAAATAGTTTTGCAGCGTAATGGTCGCGTAGGTTTGTGTCGCATCCTCTACCTTGACATTCTCTTTTGCCTCGATAGCCTGGTGCAGACCGTCGGAATAGCGACGGCCTTCCATTACGCGTCCGGTTTGCTCGTCAACGATCTTGACCTTGCCGTCAACAATGATGTATTCCGTATCCTTTTCGAAAAGCGTGTAAGCTTTCAGCAATTGGTTAACAGAATGGATCCGCTGTGATTTTATCTGATAGTCGCGGATGAGATCTTCCTTCTTCTGAAAGCGCGTGTTATCATCCAGCTCGGCATCATTCTCGATTTTTGCAATCTCCGTCCCGATTTCCGGGAGTATGAAAAAGTTAGAGTCTTCGCCTTCACCGGTGATGAGATCGATCCCTTTCTCCGTGAGTTCGACACTGTTATCCTTTTCGTCAATCACAAAATATAAGGGCTTGTCGGCCTCAGGCATGTTGCGCTTGTTATCCTGCAGATAGAAATTCTCGGTGCGCTGCATGACTGCCTTGATGCCTGGCTCGCTCAGGAACTTGATCAGCGGCTTGTGTTTGGGCATTGCGCGATGGGCCCGGTAGAGCGGGAGGCCGCCGTCTTTCTCATTGCCTTCGGCGATCAGCTTGCGCGCGGAGTTCAGAAATTCGTTGACGAGCTTCTTCTGAGCTTCGACGAGTTTGAAGATCCGCGGTTTAAGATCGTAGAATTCATGTTCATCACCGCGCGGAATGGGACCCGAAATGATAAGGGGCGTTCTCGCTTCGTCGATCAGAACTGAATCGACCTCATCGACCATGGCGTAGTGATGTTTGCGCTGCACCAGTTCTTGCGGGTCGCGGGCCATATTGTCGCGGAGGTAGTCGAAACCGAACTCGTTGTTGGTGCCATACGTAATGTCGGCCTGGTAAGCCTTTCTTCTGTCCGGGGAGTTCGGCTCATGTTTGTCAATGCAGTCGACGGTGAGGCCATGAAACATATAAATCGGGCCCATCCATTCGCTGTCGCGTGTAGCCAGGTAGTTGTTTACCGTTACAATGTGCACGCTGCGTCTCGCCAGCGCATTAAGGAACGCGGGCAGGGTAGCCACCAGCGTTTTTCCCTCGCCGGTTGCCATCTCGGCGACTTTGCCCTCGTGCAGTACCGCGCCTCCTATCAGCTGGACATCGTAGTGGACCATGTCCCACGTGATCATGTTGCCTGCCGCCATCCATTGATTGTACCATCGGGCTTTGTCACCTTCGATCTTCACATTCGGATGCGTAGCTGCAAACATCCGGTCAAAATCCATGGCCGTCACTTCCAGGTACTCATTCTCTTTAAACCGGCGGGCCGTGTCGCGGACTATAGCGAAAGTGCGGGGCAAAACCTTGAGAAGTATCTTCTCGAGCTCTTTATTTCGGTCGAGTTCGATGCGGTCGATCTCCGCAAACACATTTTCTTTCTCATTAATATCCAGATCCGGATTATCGGCGATCTTCTGATGGAGGGCCGCGAGCTTGTCATCAATATTCTTCAGGCCGGAGTTAATGGTGTCCTGGATCTTCGTGGTTTCGTTGCGCAGCTCGTCATTCGACAGCGGCTTGATCTCCTCCCAGTCTTTCGCTGCCTGAACAACCAGTGGCATAAGGCGCTTAATGTCACGGGTCGACTTGTTTCCAAGAATTTTAGCAATTAGTTGTAACATGAGTATTATTGTCGGTTGTCATCCTTCTTCCCGCGGTTAATAGACGGGGTCCAAAAACGGACCTTCATGCCGTGCCTAACATTCGCGCTGGCAGGCGGGCCCAAAGTTAATTCCTTTGCTTCTTAACCCCCAACGGTAATTGTAAAAGGATCAGGAAGGGTTGAATGGTGCACGGTTGTCAATTATAGTTCCAGATCGCCTTCGAAGACCATTTTGGCAGGACCAATAAGAAAAATGTCCTGGAATCTGACCTCTTCCCCAGCCGGCTGGCTGGTCTTGAATTCTACGCGGAGTGCTCCGCCCAGCGTTCTCACGTTCACTGGCGAATGCAGCCCGTGGTAAGACGCTGCCAAGGCTGCCGCTGTTACGCCCGTGCCACAGCTCAGCGTCTCATCCTCAACGCCGCGTTCGTAAGTTCTCACGAAGATCGCGTTTCCCTCCTCCTTCTCAACAAAGTTGACATTCGTCCCTCCGGGCTGAAAATCAGGATTATAGCGGATTTTTCTTCCTTCTTCCAGGACGGGATGAGCGTTTGCATCGGACACAAAACGGATGAAATGCGGCGAGCCTGTGTCTATAAAGAGATCATCCCCAAGTGTTCTCACACCGGTGACGTCGTTCATCTTCAGGCGTACTATGCCACCTTCTTCCAGCTCGGCATCGTGAAGTCCGTCATACGCTTCGAACCTGGCTTTCCCATTTATCAATCCGAGGGAGGCGGCCATTTTGACCGCAGCGCGACTGCCATTTCCGCAAAGACTCTGCGAGCCGTCACTGTTGTAATAGTTCAGTGTGAAGTGAGCGGTGGGATGTTTTTCGATCAGCATCAATCCATCGGCGCCGACGCCGAACTTGCGATCGCAAAGGATCTTGACCTGATCTGTAGACAATTTAAGAGTGCCTGAAAGGTTATCGATCAGTATAAAGTCGTTGCCCGTTGCCTGATATTTATAAAAGTGAATTTTCAATTTTAGAGTACGGTTGTCGTCAAAGCACCGGTGGATTTCATTCGGCTACTTCACCTCTTCATAATCAATGTATTCGCCTGTGATATTGGGCTTTTTCTTCCCTTTCTGGCCATTGCCGTTGACATTGCTCTGGGACTGGTTATTTCGGAGTTGCTGAGAGGCGGCGCCAATCTTGAAAAGGAACGAACCCACCTTGTAAAGGATATAGGCGATAATAGCAACGATGATGATGAACCTCATTGGTTTTGCTTTTGATTCTAATAACCTCAAATCAAAGGTAGAGGTTCGGAATTAATTGTCAATACCTAAAATCGACTCAAAACGGCGGCTCCAGGAGCACTTTCCCAAGGTCCGGGCGCTTTTTGGTGATCAGCGGCTCAAATACAGGTTTCGCTCGGCATAGATCTTCAGGAAATAGTCATCCATCAGGTCATCAATGAAATAAATCGATTCGCCGGTTGACTTCATCTCAGGACCGAGTTCCTTGTTGACATCCGGGAACTTGCTGAAGGAGAATACTGGCTCCTTGATCGCATAACCCTTGCGCGTGGGTGTAAAGTTGAAATCCGTAACCTTTTTCGCGCCCAGCATCACCTTGGTTGCATAATTCACGTATGGTTCGTCATAGGCCTTGCAGATGAAAGGCACCGTGCGGGAAGCGCGGGGATTTGCTTCAATCACATATACCTTGTCGTTCTTGATAGCAAACTGGATATTGATGAGACCCTTTACCTTCAACGCCTGGGCAATTTTTTCCGTGTATTGCTCCATTTGTTTCATTACGAAATCACCCAGATTATAAGGAGGCAGCACTGCGTAGGAGTCGCCGGAGTGAATACCCGCCGGTTCGATATGCTGCATGATGCCAATGATATAGGTGTTCTCTCCATCGCAGATGGCATCCGCTTCCGCCTCGATGGCAGCATCGAGGAAGTGATCGAGCAACACCTTGTTTTCAGGAAGGTGTTTCCAAATGTCGAGAATGTGGTCTTCGAGTTCCTGTTCGTTGATCACGATTTTCATGCTCTGACCTCCCAGCACGTATGAAGGACGGACCAACAACGGAAAGCCTATTTGCTTGGATACTTCCAGTGCCTCATCCGCATTGCGTGCGACCCCGAACTCCGGGTAGGGGATGCTCAAGTCTTTCAGAAGATTCGAGAACCTTCCGCGATCTTCAGCAAGGTCGAGCGAATCGAACGACGTGCCGATTATTTTGATGCCATATTTATTCAACTTCTCCGCCAGCTTCAAAGCGGTTTGGCCTCCGAGCTGCACGATGACGCCTTCCGGTTTTTCATGTTGTATGAGGTCGTACAGGTGTTCCCAGAAGACGGGCTCGAAATACAGTTTGTCGGCAATGTCGAAATCCGTTGAAACTGTCTCCGGATTGCAATTCAGCATGATCGTTTCATAACCACATTCCTTAGCAGCCAGCACGCCGTGCACACACGAATAATCGAACTCGATCCCCTGGCCGATGCGGTTGGGACCGGAACCCAGTACGATCACTTTCTTCTTGTTGGAAACGACGGATTCATTTTCCTGATCGAAGGTGGAGTAGTAGTACGGCGTCTTCGCTTCAAACTCCGCCGCGCAGGTGTCGACGAGTTTATAGACGCGGTTGATGCCCATCTCTTTTCGCTTCGCATGAACTTCGCTTTCCCGGCAATCGACCAGGTGTGCGATTTGCCGGTCCGCATAGCCTTGTTCTTTTGCGCGCTTCATCAGGTGAGCCGGAATATCGTCGATCGAGTATTGTTCGATTTGTTTTTCCAGCTCCACCAGTTCTTCGATCTGCTTGAGGAACCAGCGGTCAATCCTGGTGATCTTGTGAATTGTTTTGATGGGTATCCCCAGCTTGATGGAGTCGTATATATGGAAGATTCTGTTCCACGTCGGATTTTCGAGGCTGTGCAGCAGCTCATCCTGCTTCGTGAGTGATTTTCCGTCGGCGCCAAGTCCGTTTCTACGGATCTCCAGCGACTGGCAGGCTTTCTGAAGAGCCTCCTGAAAATTCCGGCCGATCGCCATCACTTCGCCTACGGATTTCATTTGAAGTCCCAGGGTTCTGTCAGCACCGTGGAATTTGTCGAAGTTCCACCTGGGTATTTTGACGATCACATAGTCCAAAGCCGGTTCGAAATACGCTGTGGTGGTTCCGGTAATCGCATTTGTTAGTTCGTCGAGATTATAGCCGATCGCCAGCTTGGCGGCAATCTTTGCGATAGGGTATCCCGTCGCTTTGGAGGCAAGCGCGGATGATCGCGAAACGCGCGGGTTGATCTCGATACCGATTATTTCGTCGTAGTTGTCGGGATTAAGAGCAAACTGAACATTACAGCCCCCGGCGAACTCGCCGATTCCATTCATCATGCGGATCGCGAGGTCGCGCATTTTCTGGTACGTAGTGTCAGGCAAGGTCATGGCCGGCGCGACTGTAATAGAGTCGCCGGTGTGTATGCCCATCGGATCGAAGTTCTCAATGGAGCAGATGATGATAACATTGCCGTTGTTGTCCCTCAAAAGCTCAAGTTCGTATTCCTTCCAGCCGAAAATGCTTTGTTCAACCAGCACCTCGTGGATTGGCGAAGCGTGAAGACCGCGGTCCAAAGCCTCGTCAAATGCGTCCGGGGTCTTTACAAACCCGCCGCCGGTCCCTCCCAGCGTGAATGAAGGCCGAATAACCAGCGGAAATCCGATCTCCTGGGCAATCTCTTTTCCCATGAGGAAGGAAGTAGCCGTTGCGCCTTTGCAAACGCCAACACCAAGCTCATTCATCTTGAGCCGGAATTTCTCGCGATCCTCCGTCGTTTCGATGGCATGGATGTCCACTCCGATAATTTTGACGCCATAGTGCTGCCAGATCCCTGCCTTGTCGCAGTCAATGCAAAGGTTCAGCGCCGTTTGTCCTCCCATTGTCGGAAGCACGGCGTCGATATGATGCTTTTCGAGAATTTCCCGGATTGATTTCTTGTTTAGCGGCTTGAGGTAGACGTGGTCAGCAGTCACCTTGTCGGTCATGATGGTGGCCGGGTTCGAATTGATGAGTACGACCTCGATGCCTTCCTCCCGCAATGACCTGGAGGCCTGGGAGCCTGCATAATCAAATTCACATGCTTGACCGATAACGATCGGCCCACTACCTATGATCAGCACCGACCGGATACTTCTGTCTCTTGGCATTGGCTATTGGAAAAGGGATAAACAAAATTGCGCAAAAATATACCAGAATTGTTGGATTAACAGTTTTCGTCGAATTTTTTTGAAAGGTTTCGAAGAAACGCTGGCTACTCATTCTACTGTCAATCGATCTTCAGGAACTTTCGGGTGTAGGTAGCTTTACCTGCGGTGGCTCGCAGAACGTAGAGTCCATTCCGGAAATCAGCGAGGTCAATCGTTTTCGAAAAGGCTGAGGCGGTCGTTTCATCTGTCATCCCGGCGTAGACCGTGCGCCCAAGCGCATCGGTTATCTGAATACTCACCGGTCCTGTGGCGATATTCGTCAGTTCGATGAACAGTTGCGTACGCGCAGGAACCGGATATACGCGCAAGTCATTGTCTTCAGGCCCCTCAATCCCTGTCACCGGTGTCTGGATAGAGAGGTTGTCGATCGCCCATCCCCATCCGTGGGCAAACTGATCCGCGAACAGGCGAAAGCGGATGAGCACGACATCTCCTTTCGAAAAGTCACCATTCTCCAGCATATCGATCACGCGTTGACGGAACAAAGTGGAGTCGCCGCTCGCTTGTGAGTTATCTCCCGATAAATTCGAGTTATAACGGGTAAGCCACACGCTATTGGCGCGCGAATCATAACCTGGTCCAAATGGTTTCCACGTCAACCCTCCGTCGACGGAACCCTCTACAACCGTGTAGTCATAAAAGTCAACGCCGCCAAACTCGGAGCCTTCCTCACCCGGCTCCACAAGAACAATTTCATCGAACTTGATCACAGGCTCGGCATCATCAATCCGGATGGGAATTTGTAGCTGATATGTATAATTGCTTTCATCGTTGGGGCCTGTTCCGTTTTCATAGGGGTGGTTACTGTGAATTGCGCCATTCCTGAAACCCGCCGGAGTGATGATACTAAAGCTCGTCCCGAAAAAATCATTAGAGAGATGGTTGAAGTCGTTGCTGTATGCATCCTGTACCTGCATCATTCCCGTGACATCCACCACATAAAAGTCATCGGGCGGTGACATCGCAACGTTTTGGGCTGCCGACAGGTCGCTGGCAATTATGCGATAGCGGATCTCATCTTCGAATGTAAGACCTGGCACGTCGAGCACAACCGTAAATTCATCGGTCGCTCCCTTTCTCTGCATGACTACCGTCTTCAACGGTTCATCGCTCACCTTATACTCGACTACCACTTGCCCAACGCCAAGGTTGTCGGTCACCTGCGCGCTGAGCGCAAGCTCATCGTTGGTTTCAGGAGTGAACGTGATCGGTTCGTGTGTGATCTCAGGCGGATCATTATCCGCACCGACGTGAAAAAAATGCACGCCCTGCTCTTCGGGCTTCCCAACTTCCTGAATCTTTCCAGGACTTGTAAACTCCCGTCCGGATATGTCAGTCACCGAAATGAAATACCCGTACGACAAATCAACGGTTGTGCCGGGTAATGGAAATTCGTATTCACCGGTTACTCCGGTCGGGGTCATTGCTGCGACGGTGAAAGTGGTACCGTTATTCGTGTAGTGAAGTTTAACGGTACCATCCTTATATCCGTCGTCGCTGTGCACACGAACTTTAACCAGGTAGGGCTGACCGTTTTTTCGCTCCGTGTCTTTCAATGGTTCGTGATCAATGTTTGTGTAGACCCATCCCATGTCGGCAAGCGAGGCGAGAAGAACGGTCCCCGGGTCATGGATAGATTCGGCAAAAGCGATGTGCGGTGTCATCAACCGGTTTGCATCCTGCGGCGCGCTAAACGTCGCCTCATCCAGGTGTGAGATACTCGAGCCGTTGTCGAAAGTAGTTGGCGCATAAACTTTCGGGCGAATTCCGTTCAATGCCTGAATCGAAAGTGGACTGCCGAAGAAGAGGTTGGATCCCTGTAATTCAGTTGCCAGCGCCGGCGACGGCGATTGAAAATCGCGGCTAAGATTTTTCTTGGCGCTGTTTTCAACGAACACGTCGAAGATAAAGGGAACGTTCTTTCCTCCGCTAGGCAATCCGACACTGCCTTGCGCACCCTGCACATCGTACGTGTCGGTGTATCCTAACCCGTGGGCTATCTCATGGAGGACGATCGTGACCATATCCATTTTTCCTGACGGCGTGTTTCCATCCGTGCCAAAATACCAGGATGCGCTGCTATTGAAAGTTGCGACGATATCCGGCTCGCTTGACGGATTAATTTCACGTCCTGCAATTTTCTCCGCAAGCGCAACCGGGTAGAACGTGTTGGAGTATTGTTCGCCTCCGAAGTTCGCATGGGCGCTTCCCCAGAGAGCCTGTCCGAGTACACCGGCCTTCAGTGGCCGCCAGTCCGCGCGGATCCTGATGGGGATGGTGGACCGCAATTCACTTTCCCAGATCTCAACTGCAAATTGGAAAGCGATCTTCGCTTCGGCCGGAAAATTAAGATACTGGACTTCGATGCTGGCTGTTTTCACGCGACCGGTTGCATGCTGGCGCATCTTCAGAAAGCGATCTGACACACCGACGTGGTCAGGCTTATCCTCAAAACTTTGGTAACAAATGATAGGCTTTTGGGGTCGGATGGTCATCATGTCCTGCGATCTGGCTGGCAAGACGTGGCACAGGCTAAACACGAGGCCGGCAGATAGGACCATTAAAACCCTCATAATTTATCAGATAACCCGATCACTCAAATTACATGCCCGATCCGCATGAAGCGCAACCAGGAAAAAATGCCGACGCAGGGTGCTACCCGGCGTTTTGCGAGATTGAGATCACCTCATTCCACACCCTGAAAACATTTTTGTAGCAGATCTTGGCGATGTCATCCGCGCTATATCCGCGTCTCAGGAGTTCGGCAATCAGGTTGGGGTATTCCGAAACATCCTTGAGTCCAAGTGGCAGACTGTCTCCGACGCCGTCAAAATCCGAACCGATGCCGACGTGATCAATGCCAACGAGTTTGACGACGTGATCGATGTGGTCGGCCACGCGTGAAACATCCGAATAGAATTCCCTGTGTTCTTTACCAAACCCTGCAATGATAGGTTGCGCGTCAGAGTCCTTGGACACGAGATTTTTCGACACCAGGATCGCCTCAAGGGAGTCCCTTAGGGAACTGTTCTGACGGGCGACCGAATCCAGGAAGGAGGCGCCGAAGTTGATCTGAATTACTCCGCCGTTTTTTGCCAGTGCGCGGATCATATCATCTGACATGTTCCTTTCAAAACCGGGCGTAAAGTGGCGGCACGAAGAGTGTGATGCGATGGCCGGGGCGCGTGTAACTTTCATCACATCGTAAAATGTGCTGTCAGAAACGTGCGAAATGTCTACCATGATTCCAACTCTGTTCATTTCGGCAACAACCTTTTCGCCAAACGGGCTCAACCCGCTCCACGTCGCGGTAGTATCATAGGAGGAATCACAGATCTGGTTGTCCTTGCCATGTGTAAGCGTGATATAGCGAATGCCGCGGTCAAAGAAGTACCGGACATTAGCAAGATCATTTCCAATAGGAGCGCCGTTCTCCATTCCCATTGGCAAGGAAATCTTTCCTTCACTCTTGTTCTTAACGATATCGTCGGGAGTTCTCGCCAAGGCAAACTTATCCGGGATCCCTTGTGCAATTCCTTCAACCATTCCGATCAGGTCTTCAGCCAGACCCTTTCCCATGTCCGGTGTCTTCTGATTGGAAGAAGGTATGTAGATCGACATGAAAGGAGCATCAAGTCCGCCTTTTCTTGCCCGTTCAAAATCAAAATCTCCATCGTCACTGTGGACAGGTATCTGCAGGTCTTCTCCTTCAGGTTTAAAGTTTTCATCGGCAAGTCGGTAGGGAAGATCGACATGGCCATCGATGATGATGAAAGCCTGAGCGAGCGAATCCGCCATGTGTTGTATGTCGGCTTCCGACATTGCCGTGGCATCGTGTGTTTTTTCAGTTGTCTGGCAGGCGGCAAGCGCGCACGCAGCAAAGAGGGTACAGGTGATTTTGAACTTCATGATGACAAAGAAAGTGTATTTATCGGAAAAGTTATCCATTTTTGACTTTGCTTTGACTCACAAAAGGCAGCGCAACAGTTGCCGGGATAAATCACTTTGAAATTGCTTTCGCCGCAAGAACTTCCGCTTATCACCCGATCACAGCTCGCCTTGCGCAACGGACAGGATAAACCGGAAATCTGGGTTGCCTACAATAACCTTGTGTACGATGTGACAGCGTCGCGGCTATGGCAACGCGGAAAACATTACGAACATTGGGCGGGGCAGGACCTGTCTTCGGAATTGAAGGACGCCCCGCACACCGACAAGGTGTTCGACAAGTTCAAAGTCATTGGAAAGCTAAAGATTTAGATTAATTTGGGCACACAGGAACACACTCTTTTGTCAATTGAATTCAAATTCTAGCTTTGCAATTTCACTGACGAAGCAGGTTTAAAGAAAGCATGATTCTAATAGCGGATAGTGGAGGCTCCAAAACGGATTGGAGGCTCGTTCTAAAAAACGGAAATATCGAACAGGCAAGTTCACCTGGCTTCAACCCTTATTATCAGCCAATCGAAGATCTTAAGGGCATTGTGAATGATATTCTGCTTCCAAAAATACCGCCCACGGAAAAGGTAGAAGAGATCTACTTTTACGGCGCCGGCGTCTCGTCCGAGAAGAATCAGCTAACCATTAAGGACGCTTTCCTGGACTTCTTCCCGTCGGCACAAATTGAAATTGGTTGGGATTTGCTGGCGGCAGCCAGGGCCCTATGCGGAAAGGAACCCGGTATTGCCTGTATCATGGGAACGGGATCAAACTCCTGTCTTTATGACGGTAGGGATATCATCGACAATGTCGCTAACCTGGGTTGGATTCTCGCTGATGAAGGATCGGGGGCGAATATCGGACGGAAGTTCTTGGTCGACTACCTGCGGAAGAAATTACCCGAGACACTGGCCAACCAGTTTTACGCGCGCTTTCCATACACGCGGGAGGAGTTCCTTGAAAAAGTGTATCAGGAAGAAAAGCCGAGCGCATTCCTCGCAAGTTTCGCGAAATTCATCTTTCAGCACTTGAAGGAGCCTTACTGTTACCAGCTTATCTACGCCAGCTTCGCCGAGTTCTACGAGAATAACGTAATGAAATACGAGAACTATCAGAATCTGAAAGTTCACTTCACCGGATCTATTGCCTTTTATTTCAGCGACATTCTCCGGCAGGTTGCCAACGACAAGGGTATCATGGTCAAGAACATACTCGAAGGTCCGATCGCGGGCCTTACTTTATTCCACACGCAAAAGGTGTAAGCATCTGCACCAAGAATTATGTCTGTTACTGAATCATCTTCGTCATACGACAACCTTGAGAAAATGAGTGTTCGCGAACTGCTCGTGAACATGAACCGTGAAGACAAGACTGTACCGTTGGCGATCGAAAAGATCATCCCCGACATCGAGCGGCTGGTGGAGGCCATTGTAAAAAAAATGTCTGACGGCGGCCGGCTGTTCTACATTGGAGCGGGAACCAGCGGAAGACTGGGAGTGCTGGATGCTTCCGAGATTCCCCCAACCTACGGCATGCCACAAGGAAAAGTGATCGGACTAATCGCCGGAGGAGATGCCGCCATCCGAAAGGCTGTTGAAAAGGCCGAGGATGATGCCAGTCAGGCCTGGAAGGATCTTCTGGAACATTCGATTAACGACAAAGACGTCCTTGTGGGAATTGCAGCCAGCGGACGCACACCATACGTCATCGGCGGCCTGCGGGATGCACGGGCACACGGTGTAACCACCGGCTGCATTGTTTGTAACACCGGATCTGAAGTGGCCCGGCACGCTGATTTTCCCGTTGAAGCGGTGGTGGGTCCCGAATTTGTGACGGGTAGCACGCGCATGAAATCAGGTACTGCACAGAAGTTGATATTGAATATGATTTCCACTACGGCAATGATCCGGCTGGGCAGGGTGAAGGGGAACAAGATGGTCGACATGCAACTCACTAACAACAAACTAGTCGATCGCGGCACCCGAATGGTGATGGAGGAACTTTCAATTCCTCAGGAAGAGGCCGAACGTTTATTAAAGGAGTTCGGCTCTGTGCGAAAAGCAGTTGAAAGCCGCAGGCATGCATGATATTGAACCGTACTACAACTGGTTAAAATATTACGATCCATCCACCGACGATCGGTCGCCATTCTTCGGAAAGGAATATAACCACGATGTTTATTCCGAAACCATCTACGGTTACTACATCGATCCCGCCTGGGACTACATGGGATCAGAGACACTCTATGTAAAAATCCTGTATGCCGATTACACCGCGCGCTATGCCGTGCTTGAATTCATAGGCGAGTGGAACGACACCCTCAACAACGACATCATGCATCTCAAGCGCAATGTTGTCGAACCACTCCTGCACGAAGGCATCAACCAGTTCATACTCATCGGCGAGAATATCCTCAACTTTCACGGCTCGGACGACTCATACTATGAAGAGTGGTTCGAAGAAGTAGAAGAAGGCTGGATTGCAGCCGTGTCTTTTCCCGACTTCATTCAGGAGGAGTTCAAGAAGTATCACGTTGACCATTATATCAACATGGGCGGCACCTTACAGATCACACAGTGGCGTACTATGCAGCCGCATACGTTTCATGAAGTGGTGAGCAGGATGATACAAAGGAGGTTGGGATGAGTCAGAGCAAGCTAAGTTGTACACCGCTTACCAGGACATCTGCCGGCACCAGATAGTGGCGCTTTGTCTTGACTTCGTGACACAATACGCGTGTTCGGCGGATCTTGCCTTTCTTGAAAAACTTTCCCTGGAATCGAAAGATACTTCCTTCCGGGATGTCGGACAGCGTTGCGTACTGGTCAGCATTCTTGTCGTAACGCCGTAAGATTTTTGTGAGCTCTGTGTCGGCAAAAGAACTCGCTTTAGGATTGATCATGTGCCTTTCCAATTCCGCGAGAACGTCTTCCGCAAAGATTTCCGGGTTAAGCATGGGCTGCATTAACACCGCGAAGGATCTTTTCCACTCGTCGCCATGTGGGTCAACATGGTTCCCGTAATGCAGATGCACGCGCAGGTGCGCTACTTCGTGGATGTATGTTATGAGAAACAAATACGGATTTAGCTCGTGATTTAGAGTAATGCGCGGTTGTGAAGCGCTCCGACGACTGGTGAAATCGCCTACTTTTGTTTGCCTGGTTCGAGTGATCTTTAATTGGAAGGGCGTCTCATGCCATAACCGGTAGCAGTATGGAAGCGCGGAAGGAGGGACGTGTGTCTGAAGGATCGAATAGACTTTGGTTGCATCCATAGGCATCAAAAAAGGCTTTAGAGTCTAAAGCCTTTTTGTGAAATAATCTTGTGAGATTACTTATTGTGCTGTTGTGTCAGCTTGAACAGTTGTGTCTGCCTCAGCAGGAGCGGGCTCCATCGCGGGGGCTTCAGTTGACACTGTGTCTTCGCTTTCAGCTTCGCTCTGAGAGCCACCGCCACAAGCCATAAAAGTCATTGCAAAGCCGCACACCATTAATAATGCGATCAGTTTTTTCATAGTTTACAGGTTTTAATTCAAAGCAAATATAAGAGTATTGCCTAAATGTATTCCATGGGGTAAGAAAATATTACTTTTTCCTGAAAATGAGCCTTACCGGAACCCCTTCGAAGTCAAAGTTCTCTCGTATGCGATTTTCGAGGAAGCGCTGATAAGACGGTTGAACGTACTGAGGGAGATTACAGAAAAATGCAAACGATGGAAACCTGGCTACCACCTGAGTGACGTATTTTATCTGTACCATTTTACCCTTAATGGAAGGTGGCGGATTGCGTTCGATAAGAGGGAGTATTGTATCGTTTAACTTTGAGGTTGGTACTTTCTTGGTTTTGTTGTCATAGACCTGCACGGCTTTTTCCATTACCTGATAGATTCTTTGTTTGCCTGTGACTGAGGCAAAAATGATCGGGAGATAGTCGATGGGCGCAATCTTCTCCAGAATTTCCTTTTTGAACTTCTCCGAAGTTTTTGAGTCCTTCTCGATCAGATCCCACTTGTTTACCATAAGTACCATTCCCTTGCCTTGTCGTTGTGCCAGACTCAGCAGGTTTACATCCTGCGCCTCGACGCCGCGTTCAGCGTCGATGATGACGATACACACATCGCATTCTTCCAGGGCTTTCAGAGACCGAAGAACGGAATAGAACTCTATGTCGTCTTTAACCTTTCCTTTCTTCCGGACTCCGGCGGTGTCAATGAGAATGAAATCCTTGCCAAACATCTTGTAGTAAGAATGGATGGCATCGCGCGTGGTCCCCGCTTCATCTGTAACAATGCTGCGCTCTGTTCCGAGCAATGCGTTTACGAAGGATGACTTCCCCACGTTCGGCCTTCCTACGACCGCAATTTTTGGAACTCCAGCGTCTGGATCTTCCAACCCTTCAGAGGGAAAGATCTTGACCAGTTCATCCAACAACTCGCCGGTACCGCTTCCGTTTTCGGCGGATATGGGGAAGACCTCACCGTCAAGTCCCAGCGCATAGAACTCAGATGCCAGCATTGTCTTGTCGGGAGTATCCGCTTTGTTTGCCGCCAGCAAGATGGGCTTTTTAGACGTCCTCAAAACGTTCGCGAAGTCTTTGTCGAATCCCGTCAGTCCGTCCTTGCAATCAACAACGAAAATGATTGCAGATGCCTCTTCGATGGCCAGTTTCACCTGCTTACGGATCTCCGTTTCAAACTTGTCCTGGGAACCGGTTACGTATCCTCCCGTGTCAATCACCGTAAAGTATTTGCCAATCCATTCGGCATACCCGTAGTGTCGGTCGCGGGTGACACCGGCGACGTCATCCATAATCGCCTGCCGTTTTTCGATCAACCGGTTGAATAGGGTTGACTTTCCAACATTGGGTCTGCCCACAATTGCTACAATGTTTGCCATTTCTTGTTGATGTTCATGTCAGTTATTTGCCAGGCCGTTATTCCAGGTAACCAAATTGCCTTAGCCGGTTTTTTTCTTTGCGCCAATTGCCAGCCACCTTCACGTGAAGTTCAAGGAAAACCTTCTTGCCAAAAAAATTCTCGAGATCCTGACGCGCGGTGATCCCGACTTTCTTAAGCGAGCTTCCTCCTTTGCCGATCACGATGCCTTTCTGTGAGTCTCTTTCGACATAAATCTGTGCGCTTATCCGAAGTATGTCAGGTTCATCTTTGAAAGAGTTGATTGCTACTTCGCAGCTGTACGGGATCTCTTCTTCATAGATGAGGAATATCTTTTCACGGATGATTTCCGAAGCAAAAAATCGCTCCGGGCGGTCTGTAAATTCGTCGGCAGGGAAAAATGCAGGATGCGTCGGCAGCAGTGACTTGACGACATCCAGAATACGGCTGATATTGTCGCCGCTCTTGGCTGACACCGGGATAATCTCACGCACGTTCTGTAGCGACTGTTTCCAATATTGGATTTTGTCTTCCACCTGCGATCCTTTTGCGAGATCAACCTTGTTAATCAGAAGGACAACAGGAGTCGTCATTTTCGAAAACCGCTCAAAAAGCCGGGGCTCGTATTTATCGTGAAGCTCGACCACAAGCAGGATGACGTCCGCATCCTGGAGTGAGACCTTCACATAGTTCATCATGGCATCGTGAAGCGAGTATTTAGGCTCAAGTATACCGGGCGTATCGGAATAGACGATCTGGTAATCCTCACCGTTGAGAATACCCATTATACGATGCCGGGTAGTTTGCGCCTTTGCAGTAATGATAGAGAGATTCTCACCCATGAGTTTATTCATGATCGACGACTTACCGACGTTCGGCCTGCCGACAATACTGACGAATCCGGATTTAAATGCTTTTTGTTCCACCAATCTGCAAAGTTACTTGTTTTTTACCAGTGAGGGTTCTACTTTTGTGCCTCCCATTGAAAAAGCTGGAACTAAAGTACGCTTAAGAGCGTAGTTCTTATAACATATCGCGGGGTGGAGCAGTTGGTAGCTCGTTGGGCTCATAACCCAAAGGTCACAAGTTCGAGTCTTGTCCCCGCTACTAAGGCAACCTATGGTTGCCTTTTTTTTTGCATGGCCGATGGTTACAGTTTCACCTCAAGGCTCGTTGGGCTCAGATCCGACGCGGCGGACAGAAGTTCGAGTTTGATATCCGTCCACCTCGCCCTACCAGACCGGGTAAGTCAGATGTGTCGCGGTGACACCGGGCCGGGATAATGCTCTTTTCAATTCTTGAGTTTATCCCGATTAAGAAAAAAGGGACGTCAATTCGATTATACATATTCCGGCTTAGCTGTCTTGGGTGTAACTGGAATATGTACTTTTCCCTTTACAAGTTGCAATGAAAATCCATAAGCCCTTGCAATTCTTAGAAACGATGTGAGTTTGATGTCGTTGGTCCTACCGGATCTTAGATTTTGAATTGCATTGGGATGCAGTCCCGCTTCCTTAGCTAAGCTGCGTACGGATTTTTCATCACCTTGAGACATACTTATAAGGAGTTCCTGCAAAGCAAACTCCTTGTACTCTTGCTCAAAAGCCGCTCTGAATTTGGGATCTTGCATTTCCCTTTTATAGGTGCTCATTGCTTCATTCCTTTTCTTCTTCATAATATTTGCCCTCCTTTACTCTGGCCTTATAAGATTCCATACATTTTAAGGCACGCTCTTTTTCGCCCTTCGGCATTTTGTCCTGCTTCTTCCAGAAAGCATTTGTAACAACGATCTTTTTGCCCTCCACAAAGAAGCTCAAAAACCGATGCGGCTGTGGTTTAAAAGCGTACACCTTGTGTCCTTCATTTCTGAATTTGCTTTCGTCTCTGATCTTACCGGTATCACCAATCATCCTGAAAAGTTTCATCACTTTAATACGGTCTCCGAGGTCCAAGTCTTGATAATACTCAAGCGCTTGGCATTCACCGGCTGGGGAGTAATACCACTCTATTTGAAACTCCTGTCCCCTATAGGCGATGTACTCCTTCGGCATATAACCAAATGTAACAGTATAATGTTACAAAATGAAGTGATTTTTTTTGAAAACTCGTTCTTTTGAAGAAAGAACCACTTCAGGTGATTGGAAGAATCACCGGCCGCAGATGCGGCCTACCCGTGTTTCGCTTTTAGCGGAAATATGACGAGCCGGGTGTTTTCGCAGTACTCAAAGTGTCTCCTCCAACCACTTAAAAAACTCGCGCTGCCAAACGAGTGCGTTCTGCGCAGTTAATACCCAGTGATTTTCTTCGGGGAAGTAGACGAGCTTGCTTTTTATACCTCTGAGCTGCGCCGCCTGGAACGCTTCGAGGGATTGCCCGATCGGAACGCGAAAATCTTTTCCCCCCTGAACGATCATGATCGGCGCGGTCCATTTGTCCACGAGCGCACTGGGATCAAACTCCTTATACGTCTTCTGCGCTTGCGCATTGTTCTTATCCCAATAAGGTCCTCCCAAATCCCAGTTCACAAACCACAATTCTTCCGTTGTGCCATACATGCTCTTCAGGTTGAAGACTCCGTCATGGGCGATGAATGTCTTGAACCGATTATTGTGAATGCCGGCCAGATAGAACGCGGAGTACCCGCCGTAGCTTGCGCCAACGCATCCAAGTCGCGACTTGTCGACAAATGCCTCACGCGATACATCATCGATCGCCGACAGATAGTCGTCCATCACCTGCCCCGCCCAGTCCTTGCTGATACGCTCATTCCACTCAACCCCAAAACCCGGCATGCCTCGCCGCGCAGGTGCCACAACGATATAGCCGTTGGCGGCGATGAGTTGAAAGTTCCAGCGAAAGGAGTAGAACTGCGTAAGTGGAGCTTGCGGACCTCCCTGACAATACAGTAGGGTTGGATACTTCCTGGACGGATCGAAGTCCGGCGGATAGATCACCCACACCACCATTTGCTTCCCATCCGTTGTGCGAACGGAACGCTTTTCAATCTTGCTCAATGAAAGCTTTGCATACACTTCGTCATTGACGCGGGTCAGCTGTGTAAAAACTCCGTCGGAAAGGTTCACTTTATATATTTCCGTTGCATGATTCATGTCGGTGCGCGAAACCACAAGATTATTGGCCGACTGACCCACGATGCCGGTAACGTCAAATTGCCCGCGGGTAATTTGCTTGATGACTGGTTTTGTTTTTGCGTTAACTGTCACTCCGACAGTAAACAGTTGAATCGTGCCATCGACGGCTGCTGTAAAAAAAATGCTCTTTCCGTCCCGGCTCCACGTAAAGCTGTTGACGGTGCCATCCCACTCGCGCGTAAGGTTAGTAACTGTGTTCCCGGTTTTTACAACGATGTCATTCTTGTCAGCTTCATATCCATCGCGAGGCATACTCAGCCAGGCAAGCACGCCCTGGTCGGAATAGACGGGATGTGTATCATAACCCATCATGCCTTCGCTCAGGTTCGTCGTCTTGCCTGTGGCAACTTCATAAGAAAAGAGATCCGTGTTCGTGCTGACTGCATAATCGGTGCCCGATTTCTTTTTAGCGACATACACGATGGACTTCCCATCCGGGCTCCACGTGTAATCCTCATCTCCGCCAAAAGGTTTTTGAGGACAGTCAAAGGGCTCGCCTTCCATGATGTCCTTCCCTCCGACATCGTCTCCATCCTGAACGGACTGGATAAAAAGATGGCTGTATGCGCCGTCCTCCCACTCATCCCAATGCCTGTAGCTAAGGGATTCATAGACTTGCGCATTCGATTTCGGGAGATCGGGATAAATATCCTTTCCAAAAACATTCTGCATTTTCACTTCGCGGACGGCGATGCGATATTTTCCATCTGGCGAAATACGCTTGTCCTTCACCATCCCTTGCCTGGATTGAATCTCGCGAGCTGTTCCCCCGTCCAGCGCGATCACAAAAGTCTTAGATTCGCTGCTGTTAGTGGCGATGACGGGTGTTGAAACGGTGAACACGAGCTGTTGTCCGTCTGAGGTTAGTCCATCCGCACTCACGCGGCCCAACTGCCATAACTGTTCAGGAGTCATCACATTTTGCGCGTTCGCCTGGAACAACAAGGCGACAGCTAACATCGAAACACAAATTGTTTTCATTATGACGTTTTATTTTTGATGTTCAGGAGGTCGATCATCAGGTTGAATGAATCGATCGACGAGGGGTTATTAAACTTGAGAGGCTTGACGATGTAGCCCGACACACCGAGCTTTTGCGTTAGCTCCTTGTCTTCCCGCTCCTCAGATGTAGTGATGATGAAGACTTTGATGTCTTTCCATTGCTCCATTCCGCGGATCGCCGTGAGCAGCTCGATGCCATTCATTTTCGGCATATTGAGATCGAGGAGGATTATATCCGGCCTTTCGCCACCGCGCTGTGAAATTTCGCGCAGATAAGCCAATGCTTCCTCTCCATTCTTAACCACGTGTATCTTAAAAAGGATATCCATCCGGCTGAGAGTTCGGCGGGCGTCCATTACATCCAGCGTATCATCCTCGACCAGTAGTATGTTAATCACGTTCACTTTATCCATATCACTTCATTTTGGCCATGTAAATGCAAATATTGTTCCTTTTCCAGGGTCGGACCTGACCTCGATAGTCTGTCTTCTGTCGTCCAGAATTTTCTTTACAATTGCGAGCCCGACACCGGTACTCTCAAAGCTGTCGCGTTCCTGCAGAGTTTGAAAAATAGCAAAAATCTTGTCGTGATACGTTTTCGAAATGCCCGGTCCGTTATCCTCTACAAAGAAGTTGTAATGATCGTTAAAATTTTTCACGTAGACCTTGACGTATCCATCGCGTTTGTCATGGTACTTGATAGCGTTGCCGATGAGATTTGATAGCACCTGCTGCAGGGGAATTCTCTCTGTGTAGATGTCAGGCAGGTTTTTTTCTATCTCGATCTTCAGCCCGGGTCGGACCGCCAGGTTTTCCATGGTATCCTCGAGCAAGACATTCAGATTGATGTATTCCCTTTCAGGATTTTGTTTTCCGACGCGTGCATAGAGGAGTATACCCCGGATCATATTCTCGGCTCGCACCAAACGCCCCTTGATCAGTTGAATATACTCACTGATCTTGGGCGGCAATTCCGTGCTGTGATCTTCTTCTATCCATGTGATCACATTGTCGATTCCCCGCAACGGCGCCTTGAGATCGTGAGAAACAATGTGAGCAAACTGGTCGAGTTCTTCATTCTTCCGCTGAAGCAAGCGAATATTTTCCGATAGCACTTCAGCCATGTGATTCAGTGAATTGGCCAACTGGCTAAGTTCATCCTTTCCTTTGTCGGCGGTGTGAACTTCATAATTTCCGGAGGCGATGGTATTTGCCATTTTTACCATCGCCATGATGCGTGTGGAAATCCGGTACGCGAGGAAAAGGGAGATCAGAAATCCGAGCGCGATGGAAAATGTAGTCAGGTAAAAAGAAATGGTGCGCGTCTGACGCATGGATGCCGTAAGGACCTGACTTCGCGCTTCACGAAGGCGATATTCGTAGTTCGAAAAGTCCCTGAACTTTTGTTGCAATCTGCGGTTGATATCCTGTTCGGTGCCGACAAAGTTTCGGTCAAGATAAAGAGCATTGAACGCCCGCATGCTGCTGTCCGAAAGGTGTGCGCTCTTTTTGGCTTTGATAAGCGGGCCGGCGAAATCCAGCATCCACCTGTCGTTGAGGCGAATCAACTCCTGTAAGGCCTGTCGTTGGCCGGAGGTATCCGCGACTATGTCATTCAGCTGTTTGAGTATCTGTATGTTCTCCTGCGCTGCCGAATCGTACGATTGCAGGAAGTTATTCTCGCCAGACAATAAATACCCCCTCAACCCACTCACCATGTTCAGGATATTTCGCTGGAACCGGTTGCTTTCACGCATAACGGTAGTTGAATTAGCAAACCATTCTGAGTTTTCATTGACCTTTTCCGCCTGTTTGTAATTCATGTAGGTGGTAATGGTGAACATGATCAAAATGAAGAAGAAACCCAAAAAGATCAGGTGCGAGATTTTCATAGTCACTTTTAACTAAGAGATCCTACCGGAGATACGCCCGGTTGAGTACAGTGGGGAATCAAAGGTACTAACTTATTATATCCCTTGATCTGGCAAACGTACTAATCGTCTGCAAACAACTAAATATCCCTTTTCTGTGAAAACGGAACGCCCTTTTTTTGCGGTGCCGTCTCAATATCCGAGGCCTCAAAACAATTCGGGCAAGCGGGCCTGTTTTTTTAGCCTGCCTGTCGTATTATTAACGCAAAATATACCGGAAAATCGTGCTGCTGAATTCACAATCTCCCCTGGCCGAAAGAATGCGGCCTTCCCGGCTGGACGACCTGATCGGCCAGGAGCACCTGACGGGGAAAGACGGCGTCATCCGCAAGGCAATTCAATCCGGCAACATTCCGTCCATGATCCTCTGGGGCCCCCCGGGAGTGGGCAAGACCACGATCGCAAACATCATCGCTAACGAAGTAAAAAAGCCGTTCTATACGCTTAGTGCCGTGAGTTCGGGTGTCAAGGAAGTGCGGGAGGTAATTGAAAAAGCCAGGACCTCTCAGCGCTCGATCCTCTTTATTGATGAGATCCATCGTTTCAACAAATCGCAGCAAGACGCATTATTGGGCGCAGTGGAAAAAGGGATCATCACCTTGATCGGAGCAACTACTGAAAACCCGTCGTTCGAGGTCAACTCCGCCCTGCTTTCGCGCTGCCAGGTCTACACCCTCAAACCGCTGGATGAAGACCAGCTTATCTCGCTTGTTGAACAAGCGCTGAAGAAAGACGACGATCTGAGCAAGCGCAACATAACCATCCGCGAGCGCAACGCCCTCTTGAAAATTTCGGGGGGAGACGGGCGCAAACTGCTTAATCTCGTCGAATTGATTGCCGACTCGCAAGCGGGCGACATCGAGATCACAAACGACCTTGTCATGGACGTCGCACAAAAGCATATCGCACTGTATGACAAAAGTGGCGAACAGCATTATGACATCATTTCAGCCTTTATCAAATCCATCCGTGGAAGCGATCCCAACGCGGCGGTCTATTATCTTGCAAGAATGGTCGAAGGCGGCGAAGACGTTAAATTTATCGCGCGCCGAATGCTTATACTGGCATCAGAAGACATCGGAAACGCCAATCCGACGGCGCTGATCATGGCGAACAACACCTTTCAGGCTGTCAACGTGATTGGTTACCCGGAGGCGCGGATCATCTTATCTCAATGCGCTGTTTATCTCGCTGCGTCGCCGAAGAGCAATGCCAGCTATATGGCCATTGAAAGTGCCATCGCAACGGTGCATGAGACGGGCGACTTGCCGGTCCCGTTGTCGATCCGAAACGCCCCGACAAAGCTTATGAAAAACCTGGGCTATGGAAAGGAATACAAATACGCACATTCCTACGAAGGAAATTTTGTTTCCGCTGAATTTCTGCCTGATTCGATCAAGGGTACAAAATTTTATGATCCGGGTAATAATCAGAGAGAAGACGAGTTAAGGAAGTATCTGCGAAGCTTGTGGAAGGAAAAATATGGATATTGATTATCCATTTCACGAATCACTTGACATCGCCAGAAAGGAACAAATTAAACAGCCGGGAATTAAAGCACGATGCAACGAGTCATATTAGAATCCGCACCCGAGTTTCTCATCCTCTGCCTCATCGCCGGCGTTGGATACGCTGCGCTTCAATACTTCAGAACGAAACATCCGTGGAGCAAGGGTATGAACACTTTGCTCTTCGCATTCCGGGCAACGCTGGCTTTTTTTCTCGCCTTTCTTTTACTCGGGCCCATCGTCAAACAGATTTCAAACATTTTTGAAAAGCCGGCCTTCATTATCATACATGACAACTCATCATCTATTGCCGAGACGACGGATTCGCTTGCACGGCTGAAACTGCAGCAGGAAATGCAGCAGACCGTTGAATTGCTCGATGAAAACGGCTACGATGCCGAGATCAATACTCTCTCAGACGATCAAACTTCTTCCTTCAACTACGATGCCACCACCTCTGACATCAACGGAGCGCTGAAAAGGGTTGCCAACCGCTACGAAGGAAAAAATGTCGCGGGAGTGATCCTGGTCTCAGATGGCATTTACAATGCAGGACTGTCGCCGCTCTACTCCAACTACAACTTCCCTGTCTATACATTGGGGGTCGGAGACACGACCGTCAGGGCCGACATCGCGTTGAAAAACATCGCCTACAACAAGATCGCATACCAGGGTAACAAGTTTCCTCTTCGCGCAGAGGTGCAGATCAAAAACATCGCATCGACGAGCATCACAGCAACGCTCCTGAAACGTGGGAAGGTCCTGGAAAGGCAAACAAAGAAAGTTGTCCCAGGTCAGTTGCTGACCTACGATTTCCAACCGCTTGCTGACGAGCAGGGGATTCAAAAATACGATATTCAAATCGAGACTCGGCCGGAAGAACACAACACAAAAAACAATCGCTCATCGGTTTTCGTGGAGGTGGTAGAAGGCCGCAAGAAGATTCTCTGTGTTGCCGCAGCGCCTCACCCCGATATCAAAGCCATCCGTGAGGTGATCACGAAAAATTCAAACTACGAATTCATCCTTCACATCCCGGACGTGAACCCGCAGCAAGCCAGTACTATGGTTCCGGAAAACATCGACCTCGTGATCTTTCACCAGTCACCCGACCTCCGCGGAAAAACAACCGCTTTGTTTCAGACGTTCATGAAGAGCAAGTCATCGATTTTTGTGATCCTGGGCCATCAGACAGACCTCAGGCAGCTTGCCCGTCACAATCTCCCACTCCAGTTTGAATCTCCCCCACGGGAATACGACGAGGTAACACCCGTGGTCAACCCTGCCCTAACAAACTTCAACATTTCCTCCGAAGCAAGCTCAGCGTTCGCAAGTTTTCCCCCTGTATCGGTTCATTTTGCCAAAATGCAGATCAGTCCCGGTATTTCAACCGTGCTCTTTCAGCGCGTGGGTAGTGTCACGACAGACAAGCCTCTCCTCGTGCTCGCCTCTGACGATTCGAAAAAGATCGGCGTAATGCTCGGAGAAGGAATGTGGCGTTGGAGACTAAATGAGTTTGATCGAACTGAAAATACATTGTTCTTCGATGAAGTTTTTGGAAAGCTTATCCAGTTTCTAAGTACCACTGAGGATAAGCGCAAGTTCCGCAGCTATCCGGTCCGCCAGGAGTTTTCCGACACCGAACCCGTTGTTTTCGAAAGCCAGGTTTACAATGACATCTTTGAACCGATATACGGAAACTCCGTCGAGATCGACATCACCCATGAAGATGGTCGGAGCACGAACTACACTTACGTGATCAGTCCTGGCAACACTCGATATCAGATTGGCGGCTTGAAGGAGGGGGTATATCGCTATCGCGCAAGCACGGTACTGGGAGGAAAAACCGAAAGCGTTCGCGGTGAGTTCGCCGTCGTCGAGCGGCAGGCTGAACTTCAAAACCTCACAGCAGATTTTGATCTGCTGCTGCGTCTGTCGGATAACACGGGTGGAAAGTTTTACACTGCTGCGCAAGTGGATAATCTGAGGTCGGACCTTCAAAAAACGGAGGCGACCAGCGTCATTCATACGGAAGAAACATACGACTCACTGATCAACCTCAAATGGGTATTCTGGTTACTCTTAATCCTGGTAAGCGCTGAATGGGGATTGCGAAAGTTCTATGGTTCGTATTAACGCGGACGCTACCGTAACAACAGCTCTTGAAGAGCTGCATCAACTGTTTTGAACTGAAATTCAAATCCGGCCTCCTGTATTTTTTGAGATGAGATCTTGCCTCCTTTGAGTACAAGTTCTGCGACTTCTCCGGCGATAAGCTTCACCACAAAACCGGGTACGGGTGGAAGCCACAAGGGTCGTTTGAGCACTTTAGCGATCTGCTTGGTCAGTTCGCGGTTACTGACGGGATTGGGTGCGACACCATTGTAGGGGCCGTGCATGCGCGTATCTTCAATCGCCTTTATATACATTCCACAAAGGTCATCCAGATGGATCCAATTGACGAACTGCCTTCCGGAACCCAGCGGTGCGCCCACAAGGTACCTCACCGGCAAAACAAGTTTTTCAAGGGCACCTCCCTTTTCGCTTAGTACAACACCGGTTCGAATAAAGACAGTGCGAATCCTGGGGTCGTTGATTCGATTGATCTCGCGTTCCCAGGCGATCGTCACTTGCGCCATGAAATCTTCTCCCGGAGCATCCGATTCTCTGAACGCACCCGAAGGCGGATCTTCCAGTCCATAGTAACTGATTCCGGATGCGGAAATTATGGCTCGCACCCTCCGCGGGTCCTTTTGCAAATGATCGGCAAGGATACGGGAAGATTCAACGCGACTTGAGAGTATCACCGCCTTCCTCCGTTCATTCCACCTTTTATCTGCAATGCCTGCACCTGCGAGATGCACAATTGCATCGGCGTTCTCAAGTGCTTCTTCGTCAATCCAGCCCCGGTCCGGCGCCCACAAGAAAGTTTTAACCGGCGAGTTGTGTTGAGCGCGCGAAAGATGTGAAACGCGATAACCCCGCTCTGTCAAAAGTGTCGTCAGTCTTCGGCCGATCATCCCACTGCCGCCCGTGATAAGAATATTTTCGGGAGTCATAAAAATTTGTCTACACCCTATTAACAATAGTAACCCGTAAGTTAGCAGAAGTACGCACAGCAACAGCCGTCAAAAACGCCGGGAGAGTGTTAATCCATCGCCAAGTTCTTTACTTTGAAGAAAATATCAAACGACATCGTGTTGTTCAGGCTGTCGTATTTCGGATTGTAAAACGAAATGGTAGAAAATTGGTCAAAGTCGACCCACCGGATAAGAGCGTCCCTTCGGTAGTCGGCGGGATGTTTCATGTGATAATCCAGGTTAAACCGCGCAAGGGTAGTTTGACTGAAGGGAAGGTCAGGCCATGAATTGACGATTATGTCGGAGACGCGTAATCCTGAATATTGTACTTCAACCCGTCGGTTCATATACAGCTGGCAAGGTATAGATGCGCCCATCATCTGTATAGTATATACGGAATCAGGTTCGCCGAGAATACTTTCAACTTCTTCCGGGCTTTTGTTTACAATCGACTTGACGTCCAGAACAAGATCCCGCCGATCTGGCTGACCACACGAAAGCAAAACGATTATCATACAGGTTAGCAAGAACCCAATCGTCCTGTTTATTCTTCCACGAGGCAGTCTGTTCAATCTATTCAATAGTAAAGGAAGCGCCGAGAGAAAAGTTTCGTCCCAGCCGATACGACGAGTAGTTGTATTCAACGCCTTTGAATTTATGTGTCATGGTATAGGGTGAGTCAAAAAGATTAGAAGCAGCGAGCTTGACCGCCCATCTGTTTCCCACACCTTTCTTCAGGTTAAAGTCAAGCGTGGGTCGTGGCTTCTCATAAACATTCGGTATTCCGCCTGTACTGACAACGGAAAGCCGGGAACCTTGGACGTTAAAATTCACATTCGCGTTTATGCCGCGCTCGGGATTGTCGTACGACAGGAGGGCGTTAATGATATAAGGCGATTGCCCAAACATGACACGCTGGCCTTTCGCATGTGGATCGTTTACCCGGATAAGAGCGAGCTCGCCATCTGAAATATCCACCTGCGAGAATATGACGGCAAGATTAAAAGCGATCGAAAAATTGGAAAGGACCGGGGGAACGAAGTCCAGGTTCTTGCGAAGCTCAATCTCCATGCCGGCCACCTTTGCTTCACTGACGTTTCGAAAATAGACCTGGGTAGCCAGATCGTTGGTATTCGGATCAATTGCTCTTTCAATTGGATCCGCGAATCTCTTATAAAATGCGCTGATAGAAAACATTTCAGCGGTGCCTGGAAAGATCTCATAGCGCAAATCGAGGTTGTCGATTATCGACCTTTTCAGGAACGGATTCCCAATGAGGAGGAAGTCGCCTTGAAAGTCAAAAGAGGCAAAACGCGCCAGCTCACGGAATGTCGGCCGCGCAATTGTCCTTCCGTATCCAAAACGAAGATTTGTTTTATTGTTAAACGCCTTTGTCACATTCAATGCGGGAAGCACATCGTGATTGTTCAACCTGGCAAACCGGTCTTGCGACTTCACATTGACATTGTCAACTTCAATATCAGTTTGCTCATAACGTACGCCGGTATTGAGTTTGAGTGAGCGCGACACCTGCCAGTCGATCATCGCATAAGCCGCAGGGACATTCTCTCGGCCTGTGTAAGTTCCCCCGCCGGTTGTCTGGTCAAGAACAATCAATCCATATTGCACCGTGTTTGGTGGACCCACCAGTCCAAGGTTATCGTCACTAAAGTAGCTTCCAATATCACCAGCGTAGGCCCTTGCATACGGCTCGGGTTTGTACTGAACAATCTTTTCATTAAACGAACGCTCCTTTGAAACGTAAGAAGCACCGATTTTCAAATGAGAAGCGTTGACGCCGGTCGTGATCGGAACGTCAATGTTTACCTTGGCGTCGGCGTTTGACTCGTTCATATCCCGGAAATAGCGCGAGGCAGGCCGTACGTTGTTACTCACCGCGTCATAGCTGTAAGACTCGGCGGATGAGCCGAAGCGAAGGTTATTAAAGTACTTGAGATCAGGCTCATCTTGCGTTGACAACGTATAAGCCGTGGACCAATCCACCTTCACATTCCGGCTTTCGAAGAGATGCTCGCCTTTCAGCTGAACGGACCTAAGCGATCGTTCTACATATTCCATTGCGCGCAGCTGCACCAGAAAGTCAGGATTATGGCCGGAAGCAAATGGAAACTGGCCTTCGAGAAAGCGTGTCGACGCGTCTACACTTTGATTGCGCATAAGGTTAACGCCAACCTTATTTTTCCTATCGAACTTGACGGTAGCGCTAAGCAGCCCTCCCCAGAGAACAGATTCTTTTGAGCGTTCGTCTGTCAGGTTATACAAGGTGTCGAGCGATGACGCAGTGACGTCGCCAGGAAGGAAAAATCGCCCCACGTCGCCCCCTTTATAATACTCGTACGTACGCTGGTAAGTTAACCCGGCAATAAATCCAACTTGCTTTCCCAGGATGGTCTTCTGATCGCCAACCGAGAACGAATAGCTTTGATTCATAGAGGGTGAATATGCCGTTGGCGCCATTGAACCGCTAAACGCCTTCGTTTCCCCGTCTAACTTCTGCGCATCCGCAAGGTCAAAGCTGCGAGGCGATATGCCATCGCGTATGGATGCTGGCATCGAGCGATTTTTGTCGGCGAATCCCAAAGCGTGAAATTTTCCATATCGGTCCGTCAATACATTCTTCTTGAATGTCGTGCTTGTGTTATATCCAAGCGAGCCCGAAAGCTGTAGGGTAAACTGTTCCGGAAATTCCTTGGTAGAAATATCGATGTAGCCTCCCGTGAAATTAGCCGGGATGTCAGGCGAGAACGTTTTGTAAACAATTAGATCATTGAGGAGGGTAGATGGAAACAGATCCATTTGCACGCTATTCCGGTTGGGGTCAAGCCCTGGAATTTCCGCCTGATTTAGCGATATCTTACTATAGCGGTCTCCGAGGCCTCTCACGTACACAAACTTCCCGCCTTCCACGGAAACGCCCGTCACTCGTTTGATCGCGGCCGCAGCATTGTCGTCGCCGTTTCGCAAAAACTGCTGCGATGAAATACCATCCAACACGCGGCCCGCCTTCTTTTGCATCGTGAGGATTGCGGCTTCGCTGTCGCGGATCAGATCAGCTGAAACGACGACCTCCGAAAGATTTGTGGCCTCGCTCTTTAATTTGATATTAAGTACTGTCACTGCGCCGTGGTTAACGACGACGTCGGCGACTTTTTGAATTTGATATCCGACAAATGAAAATTGTACCTCATACTTCCCGGGCGCGAGCGCCGATAGAATAAAATTGCCGTCAATGTCCGTGACTGTAGCATTTGCAGAGTCGACGATCTGCGCGGTCGCTCCGATCAGAGTTTCACCGTTTTCATTATCAATGACTGTCCCGCTGATAACTCCAGTCTCCTGTGAAAAGCCAACGATCCACAGAAATGCCAGTAACGTGGAAATAGCAAATTTGATCCGTTTCATGGGTTGCTTCGATTATGGGACAAAATTACATCCATGATCACAGCAATCGCCTTCAAAGGTTTTATGGTTGAGTTAATCTAGTGTTATCCGCGTGTTAACAAAAAAAGGGGCGAGTGCCCCTTTGCTATGACTTCTGTTTCATTACGGCAACAAACCATATGCATCTGCCGCAGTCCACCCTTTCATCCAGTTAGTAGTACCGAATGCCCCGATGAATTCCGCCGTCTGATAGGTGAACCCATTTGTTGTTGCCGGAATTGGCGAGCGAGCCTTGGTGAGGGCAAGTGATCCCGCAACAGGGACTAACGTAAATTGCGATGAGGTTATGCCGATGCCCGGGGTCGAGGAGATCTCGTTTCCGTTGTCAACATCTTCAAGGTAAGATTGAAGCAGTGCGAGTCCGTTCGAGATACCTGCGGCGGTGCCATCCGCTACATTCGACCAGATAATGTTCTTAAAGGCGAGATCGCCGGACGCAAGTCTGTCACGGCTGTTCCCATTAGCGCCTCCAATATCCGTGATATTGATGCCTTCGCCGAAGCCCATCACAATGCTGTTCTGAATTATTCCTCCGCTGTTTTCTGTGAAGAACATCGCCTTATGTTCAGTGGTATTAGCCGTACCCGCCGCAGTGGAGCCGATGAGAGTCAGGTTGAAGATCTGCGGTCTTGAGAACAGTGTGGCGTTGAGATTCCCGCTATGTGCCCCGTCACTTTCAAATCCACGATCGGAAAGATCGAAGCCTTGTTCCTGGACGGCGGTCCAAAATTGGTTTTCACCCCTCCATCCAAAGTCCCAGTCGAATGCATCATCCTGATTCAAAATTGAAGCGAGATACGACGTATTCACTGTCCCGCCAAACCATTCGAATCCGTCGTCATCATTTCCATAAACTTCGATGTGATGAATCTTCGTACCCAAGCCCACTCCGCCCATTGTCAGACCGTTGATCTCATTACCCGCGCCGATGTTGGTGCCGCCGTGGCGGATGGAAACATAGCTTAACTCGCCTGCACTATGCGTATTATCCTGCGCCCACACTTTACCGGTAACAGCTTCCGTTCCCACTCCATATTGAGATCTGTATTCGGTAGCCGTGGCGGGAATACCTTCGATCGTGGTTTGCCCGCTCGCATGATTGATAAAAGCATTCCCGAGGAGGATGACTCCGCCCCACAATCCGCGCTGATTTTTTGGAAGGTCATCGGTGCGATTAACGTCATCGGCAAGGGCAGTGAAGATGATGGGATTCGATTCAGTACCGTTAGCTATAATCTTTCCGCCCCTCGCGACAATCAATGCGCTGGCCGCTTCTGCCTGGCCAGTCTGACCTTTGATTACGGTACCTGCCTCAATCGTCAGTGTCTGACCATCGTTGACAAATATCTTTCCATTCAATATGTAGGTGTTTCGGGCGTACCACGTGGTGGTTCCCACGCCCTCGGCAGACTCTTGAACATCAATGATTGCGGCAGGCTCCTGCGCCACAGTAATTTTCGTCGGGGCGGCGGTGGTTGAAGTCCTGTTCTTCATGTCGGTTACAGTGAAGCTCACTGTAAAGACGTCGCCTTCGGACGCGTCGGCAGGTACTGAAAATTCATAGGTAACAATACCTGCTTTTTGTGCGGAAAGGGATCCGGTAATATCTTCCCCTTCGTCGCCATCTACAGTAACGGTTATGGTCCTAATTCCTGCGTCAGCTATAACCGAGGCATTCACCTCAACGATCTCACCGGCTCTCTGCTCAAGAGCTTCGTTGACAATTTCTATTGTTGGAAGATCGAATAATTCTTCGTCGTCACACGCAACGAACGGCGTTATCAGCGATGCGACAATAGCAAGCATGGATGACAGTTTCTTCATGTTCTAAGTTTGTTTGATATAGGCGCAAGTAGCCCAATCGCGATTAAGCTTAGCACATGAGAACTTTACGAAATTGTTAAGAAGAGCGAGCGTCAGGCCTTGTTGATCGGCACCTTTAGTAACAGCGTCTTAATAATTTGTGTTGTAGTGACGTTGTCAGCTTCGGCCTCGTAATTGAGAAGGATCCGGTGGTTCATTACGTCGAGCGCGACTTCCTTGATATCTTCCGGCAGAACGTAGTCCCTTCCTTCCATATACGCCAACGCTTTCGAGGCTAGGTTGAGATTAATACTTGCGCGTGGTGAGGCTCCGAACTGGATATACTGCGCCTGCTCGTTAAGCTTGTATTCTAGCGGCTTGCGGGTAGCGTAGACCAGTTCAATGATGTACCGTTCAAGTGACTCCGAGATCTTCACGCGGTTAACCTGCTCGCGTATGCTGAATATGTCATCTTTCGTGAGGACTGTGTTCACATGGAAATCGAATTTCATGTTCGAGATTCGGCGCATGATCTCCATCTCCTGATCTTTCGAAGGGTAGTTCACAAATACTTTCATCATGAAGCGGTCGACCTGCGCTTCGGGAAGCGGATATGTCCCTTCCTGGTCAACGGGGTTCTGGGTAGCCATAACGAGGAACGGCCGGTCCAGCTTGAATGTTGTTTCCCCGATGGTGACGGTTTTTTCCTGCATCGCCTCCAATAACGCGGATTGTACTTTCGCGGGAGACCGGTTGATCTCATCCGCTAAAATAATATTCGCAAAAATCGGCCCCTTCTTAACCTCGAACTTTCCGTCTTTCTGGTTGTAGATCATCGTTCCCACGAGGTCGGCGGGGAGCAGGTCGGGGGTAAACTGGATACGCTGAAAGTCAAGGTGAAGCACTTGGGCGAGGGTGCTGATAGTTAACGTCTTAGCCAAGCCTGGCACGCCTTCGAGCAGAATATGGCCATTCGTAAAAAGCCCAATCAATAGGCGATGGACCATATACTCCTGGCCCACTACAACCTTACCAACTTCCGAGATTACCTGTTGGATCTTTTCCTTGTGCTCCTGGTGCCTGTCGACTTCTATCACGTCCATACTTTTCTGGTTTTATAGTCCGCCAAAAATAATGTAATTATCGAAACATAAGTTCAGTTTTTTTGACATAACGCCATTACATAATACAAGAGGGTATGAGGAGAACATTTGTCATCGGAGACATACATGGCGCCTACCGCGCATTGCGGCAGTGCCTGGATAGGTCCCGATTTGATTACGACAACGATTATCTTATTTGTCTGGGCGACGTAACCGACGGTTGGCCGGAGACAAAAGCATCCATTGACGAACTCATCCGGATAAAAAACCTTACCCACATTCTCGGCAATCACGACTGGTGGGCGCTTCAGTGGATGAATGGTGTAAAAAACGAGGATCTCTGGTTCCAACAAGGAGGCCAAGCTACTGTTGACTCATACGCCGGTGTTGTTCCTCCGGAACATATAACATACTTAGCCAACGCATCCCTCTATCATCTTCAGGAAAATAAGTTATTCGTTCACGCCGGGATCGATCCGCTCGTGCCGCTCGACGAACAGGGCAGCGAAACCTTCCTTTGGGATCGCACACTTGCCGCGCGCGCACTCACTCTGTATCCGACTTCTCCGGAGGAAAAGATCTCCAGCTTCGACGAAATCTATATTGGACATACCGTGATCCCATTTCCGCATCCCATCTACTCCGCAGGTGTGTGGCTGATGGATACCGGCGCCGGATGGTCCGGTGTTTTGTCGATGATGGATATCAACACACGGGAAATATTTACCAGCGATCCTGTTATCGGACTTTACCCGGGTGTCGAAGGGAGAGCCCGAAAGCAATAACGCATGGCGCTCAATTCCCAGCGAAGGTTATTACTTCCGCTCCGCGGGGATTTGTAAGATACGAATTGATCAGATTCTGAACAGTAGGCGTCTCGATGCTTTTGCGCACGTAATTCCGGGCCGACTCGAGATCGGAGATTGCAACATCCCTTCCAAAGAACCCGAACCCAAAATAACTTCCCTCTTCGACGAGCACGAGAGACTGCTCATCCTGGCTGCGGCCTTTGCCGATAATCGCGACGTTGCTACCCTTTTCATGAAATGATCCGATAGCTTTTTCAACCCGGTGATTGTAATCGCTCGCGGCTTCAACACCCATACATGCCCCGTTGCATTCGCCTGTTTGATATTCGAAGCACAGGCCCTTTGCTACCTGGAGACCCGACAACTTCGGACAAAGCTCGTGCTCCCGGACTTTCTGCCAGAGGAAATTCCACGCGTCGCCTTTCGTCGAAAATCTGATCAGGGGATGGGATCCGCGGGTGACCACGTTCACCGAGAAACGAAGAAAGCCATTGCGGTCTTCATAGTCGTAGATCCCCCATTCTTCTGCCCGGTACTTCTGCGCCTGATTGTACTTGGGCCACAGCTTTCTGATTTCCTGTGATTCAAGTATCAAGGCGATAAGCTCGTTGCCCGTCAGCTCGTAACTGATGTGATGGATCTCATTGCGAATCTTTGACCGGCTCCATTCCCGCGCGTCACCGGTAAAATGTCCGGCGATTCGCTTCCTGATATTAACAGCCTTCCCCACATAGATGACGTTCCCCCGCGCATCATGAAAATAATAGACGCCGCATTTAGCGGGCAGTTTGTCAAATTCTTCTTTCGACAAATTCGGGGGCAATATTGTTTCGCCTGAATTTCGCTTCAGCGCCTTCAGAATATGATTCTCCCGGTCGCGCAGTAAAAGTTCGTTAAAGATCTTGACTGTGGCTTCGGCGTCTCCGCCCGCCCGATGGCGATGTGTGATGGGGATACCCAGACTTTCAGCAAGGCTTCCCAGGCTATACGACCGCAAGCCGGGAATGATTTTTCTGCTCAATCGCACCGTGCACAACTTCTTGCTTTGCCACTGAATTCCGACTTGTTCAAATTCCTTTTTCAGGAACGAATAATCAAAGTGCGCGTTGTGCGCGACGAAAATCTTACCCTCCAGTTTCCGGTGGATTTCTGCCGCCAGCTCTTCAAAGCTTGGTGCAGAAATAACCATCTCGGATGTGATCCCGGTCAACCCTGAAATGTAATAGGGGATACTCCTTCCGGGATTGACGAGTGTATGAAATGTATCAGTGATCTGCATGCCATCGTGGTAATAGATGGCAATCTCCGTGATGCGATGATTTGCTGCATATCCTCCCGTCGTCTCGATGTCGACAATCGCATACATAAGTAATGTCCTGAGTTGTAAATCCTTTAAAGCTTGTTTCCGGGAACGGAAATCGTCTCATGACGTGGGCCGTTCTTCCGCAATTTAACTTTTCGGATACCTTTTTCCATAACCTAAAATTAATGAATTTAGGGGCCACTTATGAACTGGATTATTCGTCTGTTGCTCAATGGTTTGGCCGTCGTATTGACCGCCTATCTGCTGCCGGGTGTCGATGTCAATGACTACGGGACGGCTCTGATCGTCGCCCTGATCCTTGCCATCGTTAATGTGGTCGTCAAACCGGTCCTCGTCGTGCTTACAATTCCTATCACGATCCTGACCCTCGGATTGTTTCTGCTTGTCATTAACGCCGCTATCATTCTCTTCGTTGACAATCTGGTCAGTGGTTTCGTAGTGCGCGGTTTTTGGTGGGCATTGCTCTTCAGTTTGATCCTTTCGATCTTCAACAGCCTCTTCAATGACCTGGTTGGAAAAAAGAAAGACGATCGGTAGGGAGCGGCATCTCCTGGCCGTACGTTGATCGTTCACACTATCTGCTTTTGGAAAGTTGGATCGATTAACTAACTTTCTTTTCCATCAATGATCCTATGACAAAACTCACCTCGTTACTTCTGTCATCTCTGCTCCTGTTATTCGCTGCTTGTTCCAACGAGAAAGCTTCCGATGAACATTCACCCGAAAATTCGCTCGCGGATCTTAAGGTTCACGAAGGTCTGCAAGTGGGCCTGTTTGCCTCGGAACCGATGTTCAGCAACCCGACAAACATTTCCATCGACTCTCGCGGAAGGATCTGGGTATGCGAAGCGTACAACTACCGGAATCAGCTGAATCCGAAGAATCCTGTCAAAGAAGAGGGCGACCGGATCATGATCCTTGAAGATACCGATCACGACGGTGTTGCTGACAAAAGTAAGGTCTTTTACCAGGGCACCGATGTCAACGCCGCCCTGGGAATTTGCGTGCTGGGAAACAAGATCTATGTTTCGTGCAGTCCAAATGTTTTCGTGTTTACCGACGAGGATGGGGATGATATCCCCGATAAAAAAGAAGTGCTCTTTACGGGCATCAAGGGTGAGCAGCATGACCATGGCATGCACACCTTTATTTTCGGCCATGACGGAAGAATGTATTTCAACATGGGCAATGAAGGCAAGATGTTGCTGACAGCAAAAGGCGACACGGTCGTGGACGTGCGAGGACGAAAAGTAGTGACGAACGGGAAACCATTCAGGCAGGGGATGGCCCTGCGGATGGATGCAGACGGATCGAACGTAGAAGTGTTGGGCTATAATTTCAGGAACAACTATGAGTTGGCGGTGGATCCCTACGGAACTGTCTGGCAATCCGACAACGATGACGATGGCAACAAAGGTGTCCGCATTAACTACGTAATGGAGCAGGGCAATTATGGTTTCACCGACGAAATGACCGGAGCCGGATGGCGCGCGCGGCGTACCAATATTGAAAAGGAAATTCCTTTGCGGCATTGGCACCTCAATGATCCCGGTGTCGTTCCGAATCTCCTGCAGACCGGTTCCGGGTCGCCTACAGGGATCATGCTTTACGAAGGAACCATGCTGCCAGAGGTCTTCCGCTCCCAGCTAATACATTGCGAACCCGGCCACAACGTTGTTCGATCGTACGTTGTGACAAACGACGGCGCCGGGTATAAGGCGGAGATCGTCAATCTTGTTGAAGCAAAGAACGATCAATGGTTTCGCCCCAGCGACGTTGCAGCGGCGCCCGATGGATCGATCTTCATTGCGGACTGGTATGACCCGGGCGTGGGCGGCCACCAGGTTGGTGATCTCAACCGCGGAAGGATTTACCGCGTAAGCACACCAGACACGGACTATGTAGTCTCTCCTATTGATCTTTCAAGGCCCGAAGGCGCAATTCATGCGCTCTTGAGTCCAAATATGGACACACGCTATCAGGGCTTTCAGGCGTTGGTAAAAATGGGGAATAAAGCAGTACCGAACCTGCAAGAAATATGGAAGAGCAAGGATCCCCGTCATCGCGCCCAGGCGTTCTGGCTCCTCGTGAAACGCGAAGACCAGCGCGACGCGCATCTTCGGGAAGCGCTCGCCGACTCCGACGCCAACATTCGCATTCTTGCGTTGCGTGCAACCCGGCAGTTAAACGGCGATGTACTGGCAATCTCGTCGCAACTTGCACATGACCCATCACCACAGGTAAGACGAGAAGTAGCCATCGCCATCCGCGGAAACGAAACGCAACAGGCAGCAGACATCTGGACTGAACTTGCGCTGCAATACGACGGTAAAGACCGCTGGTACCTCGAGGCGCTTGGCATCGGTGAAGACCTGACATCCGATCTTTACTTTAATACATGGTTGAAAAAAGTGGGCGCGGACTGGAACACGTTCGCGAATCGCGACATCGTGTGGCGAAGCCGCAGCAAATCTGCTCTCCCGCTATTGGCCAGGCTGATTGATTCTTCAGACGACAAAGAAATGCTGCGCTATTTCCGGGCTTTTGATTTTCACAAGGATCCTTCCAAACAAAAAGTGCTGACGAGTCTGATCACCACATCAAACGATGCGAAGCTCCTGTACGCACTGAAGCATGTAGATGCAAAAGATTTTAAAATGACTCCGACGGTGAAAACCAAGCTCAACAAGGTGCTGGAAGAGAAGAAAGGACAACTCGAGTTCGTGGAACTGGTCAGTCTTTATAGCCTTGAGAACAAAGCTCAGGATCTCCTGGACCTTGCCCTTCAATATCCCGATAGTGTCTCGGGCAGGGAAGCATCAAAGGTCCTGCTGAACTGGGACAGGCAAGATCTGTTTGAAAATGTTCTTTCATCCAAAAACAAGAGTCAGGAGATCGCGCTTGTAAAGTCGTTGCGACCGCACACCTACGACCGCAAAGCAATGGCGGTGATGGAGGAAATATTCATGGACAGCACCCAGGATATCGAAGTGCGCACACTTGCGGTCAGAGCTTTTGGCGGACCCTGGCAATCGGAGAATCGATTGCTCGAGCTGGCGAAAGAGAGCAAAATTCCAAAGGATCTGCACCTTGCTGCCGGCGGTGTCTTTCAATCGGCATGGCGCGGTGACATTCGCGACGAAGGAGCAAAATATATCAAACTGCCGGGGAGCAGGGAGGGAGCGGAATTGCCGTCGGTTTCCGTGCTGGTCGATGCCCATGGCAATGCCAGCGAAGGAAAGAAAGTCTTCACGAACCTCTGCAGCAACTGTCACATGATCGGCAATGAAGGTACGAACTTCGGCCCCGATTTAAGTGAAATCGGTGATAAGCTTTCCAAGCACGCTCTCTACAATTCAATTCTCTTTCCTGACCAGGGAATCAGCTTCGGATATGAAGGATACCGTATCGACTTGAAAGACGGATCGACGGCGGTAGGAAAAATCGTTTCAGAAACTGAAGCGAAGATCGATCTGCAGTACATGACCAGTCAGCAGACCGTTGACAAATCGCAGGTCGTCGCCAGAACAAAAATGGAGAGCTCTCTCATGCCCGGGAACCTGAACGCCTCCATGAGTCAGCAAGAACTTGTTGACCTTGTGGAATACCTGAGTGGACTCAAGGTGGCAACAGCGTCGAGGGATAACTTGTGATCCACCACTACTGATCGCTGCGCACGGATGCACAATCTGGCTATCATTCTGATTATTTTCGGAATCTTACTGGCTCTCCAGGCCATCGCCGACAAGATCAGGTTGCCCAACGCCGTTTTGCTCGTTATGGTCGGCGTAAGCCTTTGGTTCATTCCCGGCCTGCCCACCCTGGAACTTAATCCCGACGTCATCTTCCTGATATTTCTGCCTCCCATTCTGTATGACGCAGCATCTCACACCTCCTGGCACGACTTCAAGTCCGAGATCAGACCCATCTCGACGCTGGCCATCACACTTGTTTTCCTTACTACAGGAGCAGTAGCCGTTGCGTGTTATTACGCGATCCCGGGCTTTACATGGCCCTTGGCCTTTGTACTGGGTGCAATCGTTTCACCGCCAGACGCCGTCGCCGCCACCAGCATCATCAAAGGGATGGGGTTAAACAAAAAGGTGCTCACCATCCTTGAAGGTGAAAGCCTCGTGAACGATGCCTCCGCTCTGATTGCCTACCGGTTTGCTATCGCGGCGGTTGGCACGGGATCGTTCATCTTTTTGCAGGCAGGCATTGATTTTCTGGTGCTACTGTTCGGCGGCATCATCATCGGTTTTGTGCTGGGTTACTTCTTTAGCGTTATCCACAGGATGGTGCGCAACAACGCTATGATCAGCACTTCGTTGACGTTGCTTACACCGTTCGTCGCATATCTTGTTGCAGAGCACTGGCATACTTCCGGCGTGCTCGCAGTCGTGAGCGCCGGGCTCATAATGTCGTGGCGCAGCTCTGAGATCTTTTCTTATGAAACACGCATCCGGAATCAGGCCGTGTGGGACACGGTGATCTTCTTGCTGAACGGATTCATATTCATCATTATCGGACTGCAGCTGCCTTCGATTTTTGATGACCTCGGCGACTACACCATGAACGACCTGCTCTTGTATGGAGGCCTCGTTGCCGGAGTAACAATCGTTGTGCGTATCGTCTGGGTGTTTGGCGCATCGTATTCATTTTTCAAAAACGCGAACCGGAACATGCCCGACTCCGGAGATACCTGGAAGAACGTGTTGATCGTCGCATGGACGGGTACCCGCGGCGTTGTCTCACTTGCCACGGCACTTGCATTGCCACTGACACTGGCGAATGGCACCGCCTTTCCAAATCGATCTCTCATCCTCTTCCTTGCCTTCGCCGTGATTTTCGTTACCCTCGTGGTTCAGGGATTATCCCTTCCCTTGTTGATCCGTGTCCTGCGGGTCAGGCCGTACGAGCATGCGGAAGAAGAACGCGATTTGCGGCTCATGATGGCCACCAACGTTATCAGTTTCATCGATCACGAACTGTCGCAAACGATCAGTGAACCGATAAAACAACAGGTAAAAAGACCTTACACAGAAACGGCCCGCTCGCTATCGCGAGAGTTAAAGAACGAGCGTTCTCAAAGTCGCGTTGTCTATCCGCCATCCGACAAACAGTCTCTGATGAATGCAAAAAAGGAGGTCCAGGAATTTCAACGTCAGCTCTTGATCAACTTTCACAAGACGGGAACCTTCAACCAATCCATCATTCGGCGGCTCGAACTTGAACTTGATTATGAAGAACTGCAGCTAAACCGGATGTCGAAGAAGAAATCTGCATCCCACTAAAGGGACGGCATCGCGTTTATGCTGTCGGGCGTTAGAGAGAATTTATTGCTTGCTCGATTTCCAACTCAACGCTTCGCCAGTCCGCGTTTCCTTTTGAGGCCGGCTGTGCGCGGGTGGCCAACAGTGCGCGGGCGCCATCCTTATCGCCGAGCAGCGCCAGCAAGAAAATCTTAATATAGTTTGGGGTAGGCCATCGAAGCGCATACATTCCGCCGTGATTGATCTGGTCATCTGCGACCTGCAAACAGCCAGTAAGCGTGTCAGTCTTCACGTACCATTCTTCCATGGCAGTCCTGTGTTTAGAGAACATCTCCTGTAGATCGCGTCTGAATTGCTTCTCACCCGACTGTGCAATAAGATCCTTCGGCGCAACGTCCTTCTCAAGCGAAATCGAATACCCTTCAGGCCACTCCCAGAGATGCAGTGCAATGTTCTTGTCGTTTTTGTGATACTGCAGTCGTTTTGAGGAAGAGACTGTCGGGATGTGCTTAATGCAAACGCCCCATGTAAACAAACCCATGTCGCCTTTTGCGAGCGAATACTTAAAAACCCGGCGAATGCCATCCTGATTGAAATCTGAAAACCAAAGGTAGTTGCCGTCAAATCGGTTCACGCCTGCTTTTTGCAACAGGGGACTTAAGACCTGTGCCAGGATCCTTTTGCGAGAGGCATTTGACAGCGGTCGTTCACCGTTTCCAAAAAGTTTCCTGAAGAAATTCATTTGCTCGCTGTAGTGCTACTCTCACTGGTTTTCCATTCTCCATAAACAGCTTCCCGGAAACGCCTGTGTACCTCGCGATCAAAGGGAAAAATCTGGACAAACAGAACGGCTGTCAGATCATTTGCCGGGTCAACCCAAAAGAGCGTGCTCGCCGCGCCGTCCCAAAAGAATTCACCAACCACTCCGTTGTTTTCGTCTTCCTTAGCCGGGGGACGGAGACGGACTGCAAAATCAATTCCAAATCCAACCTGCCCCTTGCTGGGCAGCCACATACGCTCCTGGATACTATCTGAAAGCTGATTCGTGGCCATGAGCTTCACCGTTTCTTCGCGCAGGATTGATGCATCTTCGAGCTTCCCTTCGTTGACAAGCATTCGCGCAAATCGCATATAGTCGTCAAGCGTAGAGGTGAGGCCAAAGCCTCCCGGCTTCAAAGCCCAGTCACGGGTGTTGAAATTGTTGGCGCTTTCGTCAGGCACCCTTGTCAGCGAACCATCCTCACTCTTTTGATACATCGCGGCGAATCGCTTCAAATCCCCTTCGGGCACAACGTAACGGGTATCTGTCATGCCCAGTGGATCCAGAACTTTTTCGCGGACGTATTGATCAAACGGCTTGCCCGAAAGGCGCTCGACCAGGAAGGCCTGCACATCCACCGACCAACCATAGGACCACTGTTCGCCGGGATGAAAGACGAGGGGAAGCTTGCCCAACTTTGCCGCCATCTCCGACAAAGTATTTTCAGGATTCATCGGGTCGGCGTCATCGACGATTTTCTTCAGGGCGGACGGCGGTTGACTGTTTACAAACCCCGCCGTGTGTCTGGTGATATCGCGAATCGTGATCGGTCTTTTGGCCGGCTCCAGGACCAACTTACCGGCTTCGTCTACCTTCGTGAACACTTTCATATCCTTGAACTCCGGAGCGTATTTTTCAAGGGGGTCGTCCAGCTGAAACCGGCCTTCTTCAAACAGCGTCATCAATGCAACGCCGGTCACCGGTTTGGTCATCGAATAGATTCTGACGATAATACTCCGATCCATTGGTGTCTGCGCTTCGCGATCGGCATATCCAAATGCGTTGAAGTATACCTCCTCACCCTTTTCAAAAATCAGGGCAGAGGCCCCCACTACCCGCCCTTCATCAACCAGGCTCTTCAGAGCAGAGTCGAGCCGCGATTGAACAGCGCCGTTCACGATTAACGGAGTTTCCCCGGTTTCGCGCGAGCTTTCATGTGGTGGAGTACAGCCGGAAACAATTACCAACCCCAAAAGGAAGTAGCCAAGTTTGTTCATAGGATGGATATATTAATACGATGGGAATCGCCAAATGTTTCCGGCGCAAGCCCGGTGGCTCAATTCTCGACCACTCTCTTTCGCAACCATTCCCTCCAGCTGTTCAAGGCAGGCCGTGGATTCCCAGCCTCGTCATATAGCCCCGAATCTTTCCATGCGACGTCAGTCAGTGAAGACGGCGAGTCCGGCATATCGCGCAGCATGAACCAGATGACAAATTCCGCTTTCCATTTCCCGGAGGCGGAAAGCAATGCGTCTACAAACAACTTTTGTTTAACAGGATCGGGTGACACGAGATACGATCCCTGACCGGTGGGACCAGAAACACTTTTCGCGCTGAATCCCGTTTCGGCAATTATAATCGGCTTGGTGCTGAGTGCGAACAATTCCTCGAAGCTCGCCAAAGGCAACGGGCGATCCTGAAACGCTGTCTGAGGCGGATAAAAGGCGATCGCATAGTAGTCAGACATCTCAAGTAACTGCATTGCGGCCAGACGTTGCATCGTCGCATCGTTATCTTCGAGGAACCCTTTGACCAAAGGCGCACCTGCTATCGTCGAAAAGATCGGAAGATCCGGGTACTCGGCCTTCAAATGCCGAAAAATATACTCGTGCAACTCCAGATACTGAGGCCAGTAATCCGGTCTCATCTTGAAAAGAAGGTTCGCTTCGATTGACATCGCGAAATAATCCGGCTTGAAAAAGTCGATGACGCGTCTGCAATAATTGAGATATGCGGTCTTGACATTTTCATCGTTAAACCTGTAATGGTTCCAGGGAGATGGCAGCGCCATATTAGCTTCTGCGCCCCGATAAGCAGCCAGCCCATTGTGCTGATAACTGATTGGCGTCACAGACACATAAGTCTTTTGTGACGGGTGCATCTTCGCACGCCTGAAATTCCAGTCCTGTTGAAGTGCCTGCGGAAACTCCTCGCCGGCCAAAGCCTCAACCCAGGGTACCCCATTGTCAAAATGGTGATTGACAATGTCGGAGTCAACGGAGAGCCTGTCGTAGATATATTCCATGGCATCCTCGGAAACGCCATAGGGAAGAACCGAGAATCCCATGCGGAATGACCGCGATTTCGGTTCATCATCCTTGCTGCATCCTGCAGTGAGCAGAGCGACAGAGATAATCAGAAAACATCTAATCGTATGTGCAACGGACATCTGTGTCTGAATTATCTGATTTACAGTTTGGATGTACAACTTAAGTATTTTTATGCGAATAATTGCATTGCCATTTTTTTTATCGGACACTATCGCGCGGCACCAACTCCTTGGCATTGGCCGCCTTCCACGCCAGGTAGGCGGTCATGATGGCGTTAAACTGAAGATCGTCCGCAACGACTCTGTCATAAACATCCATGTTGGCGTGATGCGTACGGGTCGCATATTCGAGTGGGTCCTGGATAAACTGAAAGGCAGGTAATCCGATGCCATCAAAAGAAAGGTGATCCGTGCCTGTTGCGTTACGCAAGCTGATCGTCCCTCCGCCTTGCGCCGCGAATGGTTTAAGCCATTCGCGGAAAGCAGGCAACGCATCCTCATTGCCCTGAAGATATATGCCCCTGTATTTACCCGCGCCGTAGTCCATGTTAAAATAAACCGAAAATTTTTCGCCTTCGGCAGTCAGGCGGATCGAGTCATAGGGATAACTCTGGTCTAGTCTCTCGCCGAGCTTGCGTTTCACATACGAGCGCGATCCGATCAAACCTTGTTCCTCGCCACCCCAAAGCGCAATGCGGATGGTACGGCGAGGCTTTGACCCGATACTTCGGATGAGTCGCATGGCCTCCATCATGACCGCGGAACCAACTGCATTGTCTGTTGCCCCGGTGGAACTGTGCCAGGAGTCAAGGTGCGCGCCGATCATGACAACTTCGTCGGCGAGGTCAGTTCCAGGGATTTCACCGATAACGTTAAATCCACGCGCGGAAGGTGTAAACTCCGTCTGAAGTGTCAACTCTAACGTAGTTGCTACACCTTGCTTGAGCTGACGGACCATTCTGTTGTAGTGTTCGGCCGCTACGACTACCTGTGGAAGAATCTTCGGAGCATCCGGGTGCCACGACTGGAGTCTCTTCCCGTACGGTATCTCCGGCGCATAGGGTACCGTGGCTGCGCTGACGACTAATGTCCCGTCGTGCTCCAGACGGGCGCTCGCTTCCAGCACCGCGACTGCTCCTTCGCGCTGGCAAAGGTCCCATTTCAGGTATGCGAGGCGCTGGGATGGCGACGGCGCACCGGGGCGACGGCCGCGGTACGCCGTCGTAGCTTTCGCATCTGCCATCTCCTGCAGCGTTGAATCCGCGTGCCTCCAGGCATCCGCTTTGAACGATGGCCCCGCCGTGACAGGCTCGCTGAACAACACGAATTTTCCTTTGAGCTTTCCTTTATACCTTGCCAGTTCCGATTCATCCTGCACATCCAGATAGATTACCTCGGCTCCCAAGGCCTCCTTAACGCCCGGGCTCCACGCTTTCGGATATGCAATCAATGGCGAATAGGTGGGCTGAAGCATGCTTAGCGCAAACTTTTTCAATTCCCATCCTTTCCCGAATTCTTCGTCCCAATAATCGAAGTGGACATCCTGAACTCCCCATGACTCCAGCGCGCCTTTTGCGTACTCAGCGGCCGTGAGAAACCCCCGCGAGTTAGTCAGCCGCGGGCCGTTGACATCAGTCAGCAAAGAAAGGATGCTCATCACTTGCGAGCGGTCGCGACCCTCCTTTTGCAAACCCGAAACGAGAGCGGAATCAGGCATGCTTTCCTGTGCGACAACCAGTGACAAAGGCAACTGAAAAACGCAACAAAGCAACAGGATCCGTTTCATATCATTCATAGTTCTTGAAATATCACCGGCCACCTAGTCCGCAGCCTGCTTGCTGGTGATTTGGATAACGAGCTCTTTCCTGGGCAGCCAGATGTTCCAAACGCCGACGAGTTCATCGCTGCCATCCGGTCGTTTCTTCATCACGGGTTTGGTGTACAGGAGCGTATCGAAGTCGCCTGACGCATTGCGGACTTCTTGTACATTGTCCTGGAATCCGCTACCGGGATCGGCCAGGTAAGCATCAATCAACTGCTGTTCTAGCAAATGACCCGTACCTTCGCCAGGCGTGATAAAGTGAATTTGTCCGCGGTAGCTTCCCTTGAAATCATTCAACCCTGCTGTGTTACCCTCAAGACTATCCAGCTTCTGCACCACCCCGCGTCCTTCTTCAAACGCAGCATCCATAATCTCGGCCTCCGTCACTCGCACGATCCGGTTCGCTTCCATCTTTTCGCGCATCTGCTTTCGTTGCTCGTCCGAGAGGGATCCGCCGCAGGAGAAAAGTATGATAGCTATCAATAGACACCCGGTTTTCATAGCATCTTGATTATAGAGTCCGTGACAAAGTTGATAAAAATATTTTTGCCGCCCTCGCTAAACGGGAGAAAGGTCCATTCGGATAACGTAAACCAACTATCGCTAATGAAGCTGGACGCCGCGGGATCCCTCCTTATGAAAATAGCCGAACTATGTAGTGTTTCGCCGAATCGTTACCTTTGCGAATTCAAAAATTATATGACTGAAAAGCTCGAAGATATCAGGTTGAGATTTGAGGAAGTGGGGCAGCTGCTCGCCCAGCCCGAGACGGTAAAAGATATGAAGAAGTTTTCGCAGCTCAGCAAAGAATACCGCGACCTGGAAAAGGTCGTAGAGAAATACAACGCATTAAAAGAAGCCCGGAAATTCCTGCAGCAGGCCAAGGAAGTGCTCGAGAAAGAAAAAGACCCCGAAATGAGGGAACTGGCCAAGACGGAAATCGACGAGCAGGAAGGCAAGATCGAGAAATTGGATGAAGAGGTGAAAGAGCTTCTGATTCCAAAGGATCCCAACGACGACAAGAATGTGCTGCTGGAGATTCGCGCCGGAACCGGCGGCGACGAAGCCGCAATTTTTGCCGGCGATCTTTGGCGTATGTACCAGCGCTTTTGCGAGCGTAAAGGTCTGAAAATGTCGGTTGTAGATGTCACTGAAGGAACAGCCGGTGGATACAAGGAGGTGATTAGCAGTGTGACAGGCGAGGGGGCTTATGGGCTACTGAAATTTGAATCGGGTGTGCATCGCGTACAACGCGTTCCGGAAACCGAACAGATGGGACGCGTCCATACCTCCGCAGCTTCAGTCGTGGTCTTGCCCGAGGTCGAAGATGTGGAAGTGGAAATCAACCCCGCCGACATCGAGGTTCAGACCGCCCGATCAAGCGGCGCGGGTGGTCAGAACGTCAACAAGGTGGAAACAAAGGTTCAGATGACGCACAAGCCCACCGGTATCGTGGTCACCTGCCAGATAGAACGGTCTCAACACGGGAACCGCGAGCGGGCGTTGCAGATGCTGAAAACAAAATTGTACGAAATGGAGTTGTCCAAGCAGCAGTCGGAAATTGGCGCAGCTCGCAAGTCCATGGTGCGAAGCGGCGATCGATCCGAGAAAATCAGAACTTACAACTATCCGCAGAGCCGGGTAACAGACCATCGCATCGGTTATACCGAGCACAATCTCCCCGCAATCATGAATGGTGAGATCGACGACTTCATCGAGCAATTAAGGATGGCTGACACAGCGGAAAGAATGACGGAAGCTGCAAAATGATAATTCCGTTACCAGCCAGGGGGTAACGGATTTAAGACTTTTACGTTAACTTAGATTAAAATTAATGGTATGGGAAAAGGTTTAATTGTCACATTAGTTATCGTCGGCGTTATTGCTGTCTTCGGAATCGGATTCTTCATGTGGGGAACCGGAATTTACGATAGCGCTATTCAGTCTCAGGAGAGGGTGAACGCTGAATTCGCCGATGTACAGGCAACCTATCAGCGGCGAGCTGATCTGATTCCAAACCTCGTGGCCGCGGTAAAGGGTGCCGCTGAGAACGAGCACAAGATCCTTACCGAGGTTACCCAGGCTCGGGCAGGTATTACAAGTGCAACAACTCCTGAAGATCTGGAAATAGCCGGCCGTAGAATTAACACGGCAATCAATCTTGCCTTTGAAGCGTATCCGCAGATCCGGTCAACACAAAACTTTCAGGACCTCCAGGCTCAGCTTGAAGGCACGGAGAACCGGATTAATATTGCCAGGCAACGATATAATGATGCCGTTCGGGAATATAATTCCTATGTTCGCGGTTACTTCAAAGAGATGGCATTAAACATGTTCGGCGGAGATCAGGACTTTTCACCCCGAACCGGCTTCCAGGCCGCTGCCGGCGCTGAGACGGCCCCCGAGGTGAAATTCTAGAACGACATCGATATCAATAAGAATTTTTCTCTCTGCTTGCACTTAGAGAGGGTCCCGCGGAAGCGGGACTTTTTTTATCGCTTCTGCGCAAACATCCACTTCAGGAAGTCGGGTTCCGCAAAAGCGTTGTCCCAGCTGTTGTGGTTGACACCCGGGTATTCGGTGTATTTCACCTTTATTTTCAGGTCTTTAAGCTTTTCGACCATGGTGCGTGAGTAGCTCACATTGACAACCGCATCATCCGCACCGTGAAATACCCAAAAAGGAAGTTTCACTTTCGGATAGTGCTGCGCGTCTCCACCACCGCAGATTGGCATGGCGGCCGCAAACATTTCCGGGTAGCGCGCCACGGCCTCAAACGTGCCCATACCACCCATGGATAATCCGGTGATGTAAACGCGGTTTGCGTTTACTGCCTCCTCCTTCATCAATTTTTCCACCAGAGACATTGCATCGCGTAGCGGAGTCGTGATCGGATCTGAGTAGTCGAACGAAAGTGCGAGCGGTACTTTTTGCCTGTCGATGATCACAGATGACCAGTAGCTCTCCTGCGGGCATTGGGGAAAAACAACAATGGCAGGATATTGCTTACGCATAGCGGAGTCCAGGAAGAGTTTGCCTCCATGGACCAGCTGCTTTTCGTTGTCGTTGCCGCGCTCGCCTGCACCGTGCAGGACGAGGATCAGTGGATACTTCCTGCTCTTATCATAGTTATCCGGATACAGGATCCTGTACGGCAAAACAGATCCTGCCGGAGAAATAAACTCCCGTTTCAGGTAGACGGCTGAATCCTGCGATTTCGCAAAGAATGAGTTGAGAAGAAAAAAGCCACAGAGTGACGTCACGATCAGGCGCATATAACTAAAGTTGTGGTGTTGCGATTTAGCGGCTACAGGGTCCGCTTCACTTCGCGGTTTTCGTAGCTTTCAATCACATCGCCAACCTTCATGTCGCTGAAGCCCTCAATACCGATACCGCAGTCAAACCCGGAGCGCACTTCACTAACGTCATCTTTGAAGCGCTTGAGCGATGAAAGCTTGCCCTGATAGACGACAATACCATCGCGTATAAGCCGGATAGGATTTGAGCGTTTGATCAGACCGTCGGTCACCATGCATCCGAGGATCGTTCCGATCTTGGAGATCTTGAACACCTCTCTGACCTCCGCATTGCCGACGATAATTTCCTCCACTTGCGGCGCCAGCATACCTTCCATGGCATCCTTGACTTCATCGATGGCATCGTAAATGATTGAATATAAACGGATCTCGATTTCTTCGTTTTCAGCAATGCGCTTTGCGGCCTGTGACGGACGCACCTGGAACCCAACGATAATGGCGTCCGATGCAGATGCAAGTAACACGTCCGACTCGGAGATTTGCCCGACACCGCGGTGGATAATGCTGACCTCCACTTCCGGCGTAGACAACTTCAGCAGTGAATCCGACAACGCTTCAACGGACCCGTCCACATCGCCCTTGACAATGACGTTGAGTTGCTTGAAGTTCCCAATCGCGAGTCTTCGGCCGATCTCATCGAGCGTGATGTGCTTCTTGGTGCGCATGTTCTGCTCGCGCAGCAGCTGATTGCGTTTTGTGGCAAGTTCGCGGGCCTCGCGGTCCGTCTCCATGACGTTGATCTTTTCACCCGCTTGCGGTGCGCCGTCGAGACCAAGGATCACGACCGGCGTTGCTGGTCCCGCAATATTCGTTTTCTTACCTGTGTCGTCGAACATTGCTTTTACGCGTCCGTAGTGCGGACCCGCGAGCAGGATATCTCCTGTTTTCAGACTTCCATTCTGAATCATCACCGTTGTGACATAGCCACGCCCTTTGTCAAGACTGGCTTCAATCACAGAGCCGGATGCCGGCTTATTCGGATTCGCTCGCAGATTGAGAAGTTCCGCCTCCAATAAGACTTTTTCCAGCAAGTCCTCAATACCTTGACCGGTCTTCGCCGATATTTCCTGCGACTGATATTTTCCACCCCACTCCTCAACAAGAATATTGATCTTGGAAAGCGACTCTCTTACCTTATCCGGATTTGCGTTCGGTTTATCGATCTTGTTGATCGCGATAACGATAGGAACGCCGGCTACGAGCGCGTGATTGATCGCCTCCTTTGTCTGAGGCATAACGTCGTCGTCCGCAGCGACCACAATTATGGCAATGTCCGTCAGCTTAGCACCACGGGCCCGCATAGCGGTAAATGCTTCGTGACCCGGCGTGTCCAGAAATGCAATCTGGTTCCCGCTTCTGGTCGTCACGTTATAGGCGCCTATGTGCTGTGTGATTCCACCAGCTTCCGAGGCAGTAACTTTTGTATTGCGGATGTAGTCAAGCAGAGAGGTCTTACCGTGGTCAACGTGACCCATGATCGTAACGATCGGCGCGCGGGGCTGAAGATCTTCTTCTGCATCCTCCTCTTCCTGAACAACAAGGTCATCGTCGGCCGAAGCGAACTGAACGTCAAAGCCAAATTCATCAGCAATAACCGTGATCGCCTCCGCATCGAGACGCTGGTTGATCGAAACAAACATTCCCAGGTTCAGGCACGCCGATATCACATCGTTCACCGTGACGTCCATGAGGGAGGCCAGGTCGTTCGCCGAAATAAACTCGGATACCTTCAGCGTCTTGGAGGACTTTTCGTCCTGAATCATTTGTTGCTCCTGTGCGTCGGAGTATGCCTGCCGCTTCTCGCGGCGATACTTTGAGCCGCTCGTTTTCTTGCTTCCGCCACTGAGCTTTGCAAGTGTTGCCTTTATCTGATCCTGAATCTCCTTTTCCGAAGGCTCTTCTTTCTGTATACGCGGCGATCCCTGGCCACGTCCGCGTTGCTGCGGTCGCACGCCACCGCGTTGTGGAGCCTGCGCCGGGTCTGTTGCTATTCTTTTCCGGGGGCGCTTGCCTTTCCGGTCATCCTTAAGATCGGAAGACGCAACCGGCGGCGTTTCTTTTTTCTTCTCAGCCGGCAGCTCGATTTTGTCGACAACCTTCAGGCCTTTCAGTTTATCTGCCCGGGCCTTGATCAGCTCCTGCTCGGGATGTTTGTCTTCGGTGATTTCGGGAGACACCTCCACCGCGGGCGTTTCAGCTACGGGAGCTGCTTCCGGCGCAGCCGGCGGCAATTCCTCCTCGGTTTTTTTCGCCGGTGCCTTTTTCTCTAACTCGATCTTACCCAGAACCTTAATACCTTCAAGCTTCGGCTTTTCGCGCTCGACCTTTTCAGCTTTCGATTCCTCTTTAACCTTGAGATCCTTGGACCCAAGATTTTTGATGAGAATACTCTCTTCCTCGTCGACGCGTTTTTTAGCCGCTTCTTTTTCGCGATCGGCCGTGACGTTTTCAACGTGCTTGGTTCCGATCGTCAATCCCGACGCTTCAAGTTTTTCAGAAGCAGACGATGCAAACTCTTTGGAGAGCATGGCATACTGCTCACCAGTGAGTTTCGCGTTCGGGTTGTCGTCAACAGTAAAACCTTTTTTGGACAAAAACTCCAGAATGGTGTTATGCCCAACGTTAAGTTTCCTCGACGCCTGCCCTAACCGTATCATCTTTACTTCTGCCATGCTCAAATATCCCTATGATTTTCTAATTTCTTTTCGTTGAAAGTGAATTATTTATTCAAATTCCTTCTTTAGGACCCCCAAAACGCTCTCAACCGTTTCTTCTTCGAGGTCTGTTCTGCGAACAAGCTCCTCTTTGTTAAGGTTCAGCACGCTTTTCGCTGTATCAAGTCCGATGCGTTTCAGTTCATCCAGGACCCAGCTTTCGATCTCGTCGGAGAATTCATCGAGGTCAACGTCTTCATCCTGTTGACCTTCGGCAAGCTCTCTGAATACATCGATCTCATATCCAACCAGCCGGCTTGCAAGTTTGATATTCAGACCTCCTTTTCCAATAGCCAGTGAAACCTGATCCGGTTTCAGATAAACGGACACACGGCCGTTTTCCTTATCGATCTTGATCGACGTGATCTTCGCCGGGCTGAGCGCGCGCTGAATATATAATTCAAGGTTTTCGGTAAAGTTAATAACATCGATGTTTTCATTCTGCAATTCGCGAACAATTGCGTGTATGCGTGATCCCTTCATTCCGACACATGCGCCCACCGGATCGATTCTGTCATCGTACGATTCCACCGCAACCTTGGCGCGCTCGCCTGGTTCGCGGACGACTTTCTTGATTGTGATCAGGCCGTCATACACTTCAGGAACTTCCTGTTCAAATAACCGCTCGAGAAAAACGGGTGACGTTCTCGACAAAATGATTTTCGGATTTCCGTTCACCATTTCGACTTTATGAACGATGGCCCGCACGTTCTCCCCTTTGCGGTAGCGGTCCTTCTGAATTTGTTCTCCGCGTGGAATCGATATCTCATTCCCTTCGCCGTCGATGAGCAACACTTCCTTGCTCAACACCTGGTAGACTTCTCCCGTGATGATCTCTCCCACGATATCCTTGTACTTTTGATAGAGAATATCCTTTTCAAGATCCTTAACCTTCTGCATGAGCGTCTGTCGGGCGGTCGTTACCGCTCTCCTTCCAAATTCTTCGATATCAATCTGTTCCGACACTTCTTCGCCCACTTCAAAATCAGGCTCGATCTTTCGCGCTTCGGTTATACTGATTTTGTCATGGTCCCAGATGTCCTCGGAATCGTCTTCCACGATTTCGCGAATCCGGTAAATCTCCAGATCGCCTTTGTCTGCGTTGATAATGATGTCAAAGTTGTCTGTCGGGACAATCTTGCCATTTTCATCCACGCCATATTTCTTTTTAATCATGTTCCTGAAAACGTCTTCCAGGATGCGGATCATCGTGGGCCGGTCAATATTCTTCTGTTTCGCGAACTCGGCAAACGATTCGATTAAGGTTGAGATATCCATATTGTTTTAAAAAATGTTATTTGAACGATACCAGAACAAACGTCTTATCAATTTGGGAAAACGGTATTTCCACTTCCCGTGATTCTTTCTTTTTGCCCGCGCCGGTTTCCTGCACCAGCACAATTTTTTCGTCTGTTACTTCTTTCAGCTTTCCCTCAAGCGTCGCCTCTTTGCTGACGACCTTTACTGAACGGCCGGTATTCTTGCGATATTGACGCTTTAGCTTCAGCGGGTGCTCCAGGCCGGGAGTCGAAACTTCGAGGAGATAGTTGTCTTGCTTGAAGTATTCGCGCTCATCGAGCTCCTTTGAAATAATTCGACTCAGATCAGCACAGTCATCAATGGTTATGCCATGGTCGCCATCGATGATGATTAACACCCTTCCGGGGATCTTCTTTGCGGAAACGATGACCTCCACCAAAAACTTATCCGGCGACAAGTTCGCCTCGGCGATCGTCCGGATTTCCTCAACCAGTTCCATCTCCAAAATATTGGATAAACAAAGAGGGGACGTCTGTCCCCTCTAAAATTTTTCTCTCAGAAAGCTTGGCAAAAATATAACTTTTTAACTTTCCCGCAAAATATTGCGTTAATTAAGCCCCGTAAGCATGAACTACAGACCTTTTTTTGTCGCCATTCTACTCCTTGCCGCTTCCTGCGGCACAGATCGCAGTAAGGAGAAAGCGGCTGAAAGCGACAAGCAGGTAAAAAACATCGAAGTTCCACCCTTCAATGCGGATTCAGCCTATCATTACGTCGCCGCGCAGGTTGCGTTCGGGCCCCGTATCCCAAATACCGCCGCCCACCGCCAGGCTGGGGATTACTTCGTCGAGACATTTAAGCGATTTGGAGCGCAGATAACGATCCAGGAGTTCGAGGCACAAAACTATGCCGGTCACAAGCTGAATCTGAAGAACATTGTAGCCGCATTCAACCCGGAAAAGTCGCGCAGAATACTCCTGGCAGCGCACTGGGATACACGCCCCTTCTCAGACAAGGATCCGGAGAAACCGCGCGCCACTTTTCCCGGCGCAAATGATGGCGCCAGTGGCGTTGGTGTGCTGCTCGAAATTGCCCGCGTCCTCAGCTCAAATTCGATGCCCGAAGTCGGCGTTGATATCATCCTCTTTGACGGCGAAGACTGGGGTGAACCGGAAGGCCAACAACAGACTCATCCATTGCCGGATGGGTTGCAGGAATGGTGGTGCCTCGGATCTCAGCACTGGGCGCGCAACAAGCACAAGCCCAACTATTCCGCGTACTATGGCATCCTGCTCGACATGGTTGGCGCCAGGAGCGCCCAGTTTCACCGCGAGGGATATTCAATGGAGTTTGCTCCCAGCATCGTCGAGAAAGTCTGGGGTCACGCACGAAGGCTGGGCTACTCGCACATCTTCGTACCAAAGACGGAAGGCGGCATAACCGACGACCACCTTTTTGTGAACACGATCGCCCGCATTCCAATGATCAACATCGTTCACTTCGAACCGGGCATCGGGTACTTCGGCGATTTTCACCATTCTCAAAAAGACAACCTGGAGTTGATCAATGCTGAAATGCTCGGTATTGTCGGGACGACCGTGCTGAACACGATTTACTACGAAGACTAGAAGTCAACGCAAACTAGATGTAGTCCGGGAGATTCTTCAGGTACACTCCGTAACCGCTTTTTTCAAGGGGCTTCGCCAGCTCGAGCAACTGCTCCTTTGTGATAAATCCACGGCGGAATGCCACTTCTTCGATGCACCCGATCTTCAGCCCCTGGCGTTGCTCGATGACCTGTACAAAGTTCGCAGCCTGCATCAGGGAATCAAAAGTACCGGTATCAAGCCATGCCGTTCCCCGACTCATGGCAGCGACTTTCAGTCTCCCTTTTTTGAGGTAAGCATTGTTCACATCCGTGATCTCAAGTTCACCGCGGGGACTAGGCTTAATGGATTTCGCGATAGAGATCACCTCATTGTCGTAAAAGTACAGACCGGGAACAGCATAGCTCGACTTTGGCTTCAGCGGTTTTTCCTCGATCGATATCGCCCGCTGATCTTTGTCAAATTCGACAACGCCGTATCGCTCCGGGTCCGTGACGTGGTAGGCGAAAACTACTCCGCCGTCGGGGTCGACATTGCTTTCCAGCAAACGTTTCAAACCCGATCCATAAAAAATGTTGTCGCCCAGTATCAGCGCGACCTTTTCTTTTCCTACGAATTTTTCGCCGATGATAAACGCTTGCGCAAGGCCCTCTGGCTTCGGCTGCGCTTCGTATTGAAATTTACACCCGTATCGTGTTCCGTCTCCGAGCAATCTCTCGAACATCGGCAGATCGTGCGGCGTGGAAATGATGAGTATTTCGTTTATCCCCGCCATCATGAGAACGGACAAAGGATAATAGATCATCGGTTTGTCGTACAGTGGCATCAGTTGCTTGCTGATCGCCAGCGTTAACGGATACAGTCTCGTACCGGATCCACCCGCTAAAATGATTCCCTTCATAGTCGCAGTTCAAGGATTAATTTCACATTCGTATTCTATCGCGTTACCTTCCCTGGTACATGTGCGAGTAATACTGGAGATATTCTCCCGAAGTGACGTTCTTCAACCACTCCTGATTGGTAAGATACCAATCTATTGTTTTCTCCAGTCCTTTTTCGAAAGGTGTTTCAGGACGCCATCCGGTTTCACTCGCGAGTTTAGACGCATCAATTGCGTATCGGAGGTCATGTCCCGGGCGATCTTTTACATAGGTGATCAGTTTCTCAGATTCGCCGTCGTCGCGGCCGAGTTTCTTGTCCATGATCCGGCACACCAAAGTTACGAGGTCGATATTCTTCCACTCATTGTTTCCCCCGATGTTGTAAACTTCGCCGGCCTTTCCCTTGTGGAAAATCGCATCGATAGCCCGCGCATGGTCTTCGACGAAAAGCCAGTCGCGTACGTTTTCTCCCTTGCCATAAACGGGAAGTGGCTTCTTATGCAAGATGTTGTTAATGATCAGCGGTATCAGCTTCTCCGGAAAATGATAAGGGCCATAGTTATTGGAACACCTGCTGATAATCGCGGGTAAGCCAAAACTGTGATAGAAGGCACTCACAAAATGATCGCTCCCTGCTTTGGATGCCGAATAAGGAGATCGCGGATCAATTTTGGTTTCTTCCGTGAAATATTCTCCCTGGCCGGCCACACCATAAACCTCGTCGGTAGATATATGATAAAAGACCCGGTCGTTGAAATTCGGATGCCACGCAGCCTGAGCGGCGCGCAGAAGATTCAACGTTCCAACAATGTTCGTGTTAGCAAATTCCGCAGGGTTGTGTAACGACCGGTCCACATGCGATTCCGCGGCCAGGTGGATGACACCGTCAACTTCATATTTCTGAAACAACTTGAAAAGGAATTCGACATCGAGGATGTCACCTTTTTCAAACCGGTAATTCGATTCGCGTTCGATGTCCTTGAGATTCTCCAGGTTGCCCGCATAAGTCAGCTTATCAAGATTTATAATCTGGTAATGCGGATACCGTTTCACGAACAGTCTGACCACATGCGAACCGATGAAACCGGCACCACCGGTAATAATGATATTCCTTGCATTCATAAAAAAACGAAATTAAGGAGCCGGCAGAGCTTACCGGCTCAGCGAATGTATTTTTCGAAGTTCTTGTGCTCTCGCTGATACAAAACTTCACGCGGTAGCGATTTGAAATAGTCGTAGGTTATCTTCAACCCGTCGGCTCGTGATACCTTCGGCTCCCAGCCCAACAGCTGCTTTGCCTTGGTAATATTCGGTTGCCGTTGCTTGGGGTCGTCTTTTGGCAACGGCTCGTAGATGATTTTCTGTTTTGTGCCCGTAAGTTTTACGATCTCCTCGGCAAACTCCCGAATAGTGATTTCATCCGGGTTGCCGATGTTCACGGGCAGGTGGTAGTCTGACATCAGCAACCGAAAGATTCCTTCGACTTCATCGTCAACATAGCAGAAGGACCGTGTTTGCGATCCGTCTCCGAAAACCGTCAGGTCCTCGCCACGCAGTGCCTGGCCGATGAACGCCGGCAACACACGCCCGTCATTCAGTCGCATCCGGGGGCCATAGGTATTGAAGATCCTCACGATGCGCGTATCAACATTGTGATACGTGTGGTATGCCATGGTAATCGCCTCCTGAAATCTTTTCGCCTCATCGTATACACCTCTCGGACCGATGGGATTGACGTTGCCATAGTATTCTTCCGTCTGCGGATGGACCAGCGGATCACCGTAAACCTCTGACGTCGATGCAACTAGTATTCGCGCTTTCTTCGCGCGGGCAAGTCCCAAGAGATGGTGCGTGCCCAGCGAACCGACTTTCAGGGTTTGGATCGGAATCTTGAGATAGTCGATCGGGCTGGCCGGAGAAGCAAAATGCAGAATGTATTTCAATTCACCCGGTACGTGCACGAACGAGGAGACGTCATGATTGTAAAATTCGAAGTCTTCACTCTTAAAAAGGTGTTCGATGTTCTTCAGGTCACCGGTGATCAGGTTGTCCATGGCTATGACATGGAAACCCTCTTTCAGGAATCGATCGCACAGATGGGACCCGAGAAAACCGGCTCCGCCGGTAATCAGTACTCGCTCCTTAGCCATGAACCACCTCCCTGCCAATGCTGTAGTACGCGTATCCCTGCTCTTTCATCACATTTAGTTCATAGACGTTGCGACCGTCGAAAATTACTTTTGTTTTCACTGTCGTGGATAATTTACTGAAGTCCGGTGTGCGGAACTCAGGCCATTCAGTGGCTATGAATATCGCATCCGCACCATTAGCGGCTTCATATGGATTGTCAAAGTAGCGGATCTTGTCGCCAAATATTTTTCTTACGTTGTCCATTGCTTCCGGATCGTGTGCATGAATAATAGCGCCCTCCTTCAGCAGGCCTTCAATGTTATATAAAGCCGGAGCTTCGCGGATGTCGTCCGTATGCGGCTTGAAAGCAAGGCCCCACACGGCGATCGTCTTACCCTTCACATCGCCTTTAAAATACTCCTTGATACGCTTCAGCAGTTTCGTCTTTTGAAACGTGTTGACATCCATTACTGCCTTCAGGATTTTGAAGTCATACTTTGAATCCTCTGCTGACTTGGCCAGCGCCTGCACGTCTTTTGGGAAACAACTTCCACCATATCCGATTCCAGGGAACAAAAAGCGTTTGCCGATGCGGCTGTCTGTTCCGATCCCCTTGCGCACTGCGTCGACATCAGCGCCGAGGAGTTCACAGAGGTTGGCAACCTCATTCATGAAGCTGATCTTCGTCGCCAGAAACGAATTGGCTGCGTACTTCGTAAGCTCCGCTGAACGCTCGTCCATGAACACAAGCGGATTACCTTGTCGCACATAGGGAGAATACAAAGTGTCCATGATCTTTCTCGCCCGGGGCGAGCTGGTTCCTATAACGACCCGTTCCGGCTTCATGAAATCCTCTACAGCTACACCTTCGCGAAGAAACTCCGGGTTGGAAACAACATCGAACTCGACCTTTGCCTTTTTCGCAATTCGCTGACGCACCTGGTCGGCGGTGCCAACGGGAACCGTACTCTTGTCGACGATCACCGTGTAATCCTTCAGGAGAGGACCGAGGTCATCTGCGACTTTCAGAATATATTTTAGGTCGGCCGATCCATCTTCACCGGGAGGAGTAGGAAGGGCCAGAAAAATAACATCAGCTTCTTCGATGCCCTCCGCCAGGCTCGTCGTAAACTTTAACCGGTTTTGCTTGATATTGCGATCGAATAATTGTTCGAGCCCCGGTTCATAAATTGTGATTTTCCCATTGTTAAGCTTGTCAACCTTCTCCTGGTCAATATCGATGCAGGTAACGGTATTTCCCGTTTCGGCAAAGCAAGTACCGGTTACAAGACCAACGTAACCAGTTCCAACTACAGCAATTTTCATGTTCTTAGTTTATGGCTTTCAGGTGAAATTTTCTGCAATAATGCAAAATGTCAGGTGTTTCTTTTCTTCCACAAGTAAAAAACTATACCAGCAATATTTATTGACAGGTTCTTCCATTTCCCGGGCACAGTCTTATTAATTACATTAGATCGGCAAATAAACGCAATATATGAGTGAAATGATAGAAAATTTACCCGAGGTAAACTTTGAGGAGACTGAAAGTCAAAAGATGATTGCGGAAATGGTGCGTGAATTCGGCGCAAGGAAGATCAAACCGCAGATGATGGAGTGGGACGAAAGCCAGGAGTTTCCGGAGGAGATCTTTCATCAACTCGGCGACCTGGGCCTGATGGGTGTACTCGTGCCGCAGGAGTATGGCGGTGCCGGTTTTGGCTACCTGGAATACATTACCGCGATCACGGAGCTTTCGAAAATCGACGGGTCCATCGGCTTGTCGATGGCCGCGCATAATTCACTCTGCACGAATCACATTTTAATGTTTGGCAACGAGGATCAAAAACGCAGGTATCTTCCACAGCTCGCGACGGGGCAATGGATTGGCGCCTGGGGTCTGACCGAACCCAACACGGGGTCTGACGCCGGCAACATGCGAACGGTGGCCGTGCGCGATGGTGATCACTTTGTCATTAACGGGGCAAAAAATTTCATTACCCACGGAAAATCCGGTAAGGTGTCTGTCGTAATTGTCCGCACCGGGGATGTCGGCGACTCCCACGGCATGACGGCCTTCATTATTGAGAAAGGAACCCCGGGATTCACTTCCGGCAAGAAAGAAAATAAGTTGGGAATGCGGGCATCGGAAACCGCTGAACTGATTTTCTCGGATTGCAGGATCCATCAATCGCAGATGCTTGGCGAGGAGGGTGAAGGCTTTATTCAGGCGATGAAAGTCCTGGACGGCGGAAGGATCAGCATCGCTTCCCTTAGCCTCGGCATCGCCCTGGGCGCATTCGAAGCGGCGCTGCGTTACTCAAAGGAGCGCCACCAGTTCAATCAGCCCATCTCCAAATTCCAGGGAATTGCCTTTAAGCTGGCGGATATGGCGACGCGGATTGAAGCGGCCAAATTGCTCACCTATCGCGCCGGAGAACTCAAAAACAGGGGATTTGAGGTTAATAAAGAATCGGCCATGGCCAAATTGTTCGCCTCAGAGGTTGCGGTTGAAGTCGCTAATGAGGCCGTCCAGATCTTCGGCGGCTATGGCTACACAAAAGATTTTCCAGTGGAAAAATACTACCGCGACGCCAAGCTTTGCACAATCGGGGAGGGAACTTCCGAAATCCAGAAACTCGTGATTTCAAGGGCAATTTTGAAGTAAGACTTGCATTACTTTCCATTTGCCTTTATATTTGCAACCCTAATCACGAATTATGATTATAGTTAATATAAAAGAGAACGAATCCATCGACAAAGCACTGAAGCGTTTCAAAAAGAAATTTGAAAAGACCGGCGTATTGAAAGAACTGCGGGCGCGCACGTCGTTTGAAAAACCCTCCGTAAGACGCAGAAGCGAGATTATTCGCGCCGCTTACAGAGAAAAGCAAAGATTGAAAGAGAACAGCTAGTCGTTGACGGCACCCCGCCGTTGATGATCTTAATATAAAAGAAACAAATAAATCCCCTGGAGGTATTCCCTTCCGGGGATTATTTTTTTACATTGTAGGGAGTTGCAATAAAATAGTTGACAATTTGCCAATGGTTATCTGTCAACAGCGTTCATCGCCAGTACAGAGATGGTGAATAGTTTGCAGTAGCAATTAGTTGACCCGCGCGCATGATCGAGACCTTCCTGAAGTACGTTCAGTACGAAAAAAGAATGAGTCGCAACACCGTAATCGCCTATGCAAACGACTTGCAGCAGCTTCAGCAATTCCTCGTAACCCATCACTCACATCCCGAAATAGCTACTGCCAGTTACCCAATGGTGAGGGCCTGGATCATCGCCCTGGTTGAATCCGGGTTGGAACCACCTTCGATTAACCGCAAGATCGCCTGCCTCCGCACATTCTATAAATTCCTGATGAAGCAGGAGGTCATTGACAAAGATCCGATGACGAAAATTTCCGCGTTGAAGACGCGCAAGAAGTTGCCCGCCTTCATGAAAGAGGGTGATATGGTGAACTTATTGGACAATCAGACATTCCCCGAAACCTTCGAAGGAAAGCGCGACCAGTTAATTCTCGAAATGTTCTATTCGACCGGAATTCGTCTCTCGGAATTGATCAACCTCAAAGAAAAGTCAATTGATCTCGCTGACAGAACGATAAAAGTTCTGGGGAAAAGAAACAAAGAACGTGTAATCCCTTTCCCGGCTGGCCTCGTATTATTAATTAAAAACTACCTGTCCATCCGGAACCGGGAAGTCGAAATGAAGGAACATGGGAATTTGTTTGTAAGGAGAAGTGGGGAGGCATGCTACCCTATGATGATCTATAAGATTGTCCGAAAGTACCTGGACCATTTTGGCGCAATGGAAAAGCGCAGTCCACACGTGCTCCGGCATACTTACGCAACTCATTTGCTGAACAAGGGCGCAGATCTGAATGCAGTGAAAGATCTTTTGGGCCATACAAGCCTTGCGGCCACTCAGGTTTATACCCACAACTCCATGGAAAAGCTGAAAAAGATTTTTGAACAGGCTCACCCCAAAGCCTGACTGAAGTAAAGGAATCCGATGGGCCAGTTAACTGGCCGGAGTGTTTGATGTTCAACTTTTAAATTCTTTCACTATGAAGCTGCAAGTTCATTCGATCCATTTTGACGCAGACCAGAAACTCGTTGCTTACATTCAGAAAAAGATCAACAAGCTTGATACCTTTTATGGCAGGCTTGTCGACGGGGAAGTATTCTTGCGATTGAACAACGAAGGCGCTGACAACAAAACCGTAGAGATAAAGCTGAATGCGCCGGGCACCCAGCTTTTTGCGATTGAAAAGTCGCGCTCATTTGAAGCGGCAACAGATCTAGCGACCGATGCGCTCAGTATGCAGCTGAAAAAATTCAAAAATAAGCTCCGGGGCAATAAGAAGAGCAAGAAGATTGCGGAACTCTCGTAATTCCGGGAAGCCGGCGCGTTGCGAATGACTTTACGACGGGTCATCCGCAACGCGTCAGGCGTATCAGTTAAGGCCGAAAGCTTTCTTGACCTGGTCAACATGGTCAAGCCTTTCCCAGGGGAACAACTCTACATTGACCTTGATCTCGTTGGCTTTACCTTTGTTAAATATCTTTTCAACTTTTTTAGGTTCGCGACCCATGTGACCGTAAGCGGCTGTCTCTGCGTAGATAGGAGTGCGCAAGCTAAATCGCTGCTCGATAAAATAAGGGCGCATGTCGAAGATCTTTTCCACCTTCTTCGCAATCTCCCCATCGTTGGATTTCACTTTGGCCGTACCAAAAGTATTGACGTAGAGTCCTACAGGCTTCGCGACGCCGATAGCATACGCAACCTGAACCAGCACTTCGTCGCACACGCCGGCGGCGACAAGGTTCTTTGCGATGTGACGCGTGGCGTACGCGGCAGAACGGTCAACCTTCGAAGGGTCTTTGCCCGAAAAGGCTCCGCCGCCGTGCGCACCCTTTCCTCCGTACGTGTCAACGATGATTTTTCTTCCTGTAAGTCCGGTGTCGCCATGGGGACCGCCGATAACAAACTTGCCAGTCGGATTGACGTGATATTTAATCTCACCGGAAAAGAGACCTTGTACTCGCTTGGGCAGTTTTTTCTTTACGCGTGGAACCACGATCTGAATAACATCCTCGCGAATCTGCTTCAACATAGCGGCGTCTTTGGCGAAGTCATCGTGCTGTGTCGAGAGGACGATCGTGTCGACGCGAACGGGCCTGTTGTCATCGCTGTATTCTATAGTCACCTGCGATTTCGCGTCCGGCCGGAGGTACTTCATAACTTTTCCTTCCCGGCGAATGGCGGGGAGCTCGCGCAGAAGAGAGTGCGCGATCTCGAGAGGAAGAGGCATATAGTTATCCGTCTCATTGGTGGCATAGCCAAACATCATACCCTGATCGCCCGCTCCCTGATCTTCTTTCTTCTTGCGTTCGACACCCTGGTTGATATCCGGTGATTGCTCGTGGATAGCGGAAAGGATGCCGCACGAATTCGCCTCAAACATGTATTCGCTTTTGGTGTATCCGATCTTGCGAATCACTTCGCGGGCGATATCCTGAACATCCAGATAAGCGTCGGATTTAACTTCCCCAGCGAGTACTACCTGACCTGTGGTGACCAAAGTCTCGCACGCGACCTTGGAGTCAGCGTCGTAAGCGAGGAAGTAATCAATAAGCGCATCGGAGATCTGGTCGGCAACTTTATCAGGATGGCCTTCAGAGACGGACTCTGAGGTAAACAAATATGGCATATGACACGGTTAAATTAGTGGCGCAAATTTAGACGAAATGCGCTAAGGAAAAAATCGAACGGGGTTCACGCCAGAAATAAAAACACAGCCGGATGTTTTGCTATTGTTACCGGCTCACGGCGCCAATCTTCCACAGACTGTGTGCGAATGAATTCGTTTGCACCGGTGACATCTACAGCAAGGCAAAGCCGCGTTGCCGGTGCCAGGGTCCGTGTAAGGCTGGCGAAGAGACTGTTGTTGCGATAAGGAGTTTCGATAAAAATCTGAGTCTGCTTCCGCGTCCGCGACTCCGACTCAAATTCGCGAATGGCTTTTGCGGCATCACGCGCCTGAACGGGAAGATAGCCATGGAATGCAAAATGCTGGCCATTGAGGCCGGAGGCCATTAATGCAAGTATGATTGAAGACGGCCCCACCAGCGGAACAACCGCGATACCACGCTTGTGCGCATACTCGACGGCAAGCGCTCCCGGGTCCGCAATGCCGGGGCAGCCCGATTCAGAGAGCACACCGAGATGCTGTCCCGCTAGTATAGGTGAAAACATTTCCTCCAGATCATCGCGCTTCGTGTCTTTGTCCAACACTGAAAATGAAAGGGCGTCAATTCGGTCAAATATCTTCAAGGCACTCAGATACCGCCTCGCAGTCCGAATGTCCTCCGCCAGGAAGTGGCGGATGTCGGGAAGGTACTTCAGGACCTGTGCGGGAATCACCAGGTCCTGCGTATCAGCCGCTATGGCCACAGGAATCAAAAACAATTTCCCTTTGTTACTCATTCAACAATTGGCTGTAATATATTTTTGAAGATGGGAAAATTTTTGATCATCGCCGGAATTGTTCTCGTCATCGCAGGGCTCATTCTTCACTTTGCACCGCGTTTGCCATGGCCTGGAAAGCTGCCCGGTGACATCGTGATCGACCGGGGAAATTTCAAAATGTATATTCCGATTACTACCAGCATTTTGATCAGCCTCATCCTGTCTCTGGTCCTCTATCTGATCAACAGAGCGAAATAAAACGGAAAGTTTATCAACATAACGTTTACTTTTTCGCGTTTGAACAGGACACATAGTTTATTTGGCCATAATTTCCGAATTTCAAGGTTTTATCAGGTGAAACAGGCACTTACCGTCTTGGTGATTTTTACCCTTTCCTGGGCCGGTTGCATGGCCCAGGGTGCCGGGCTCACCGCGCCTATTGGATTTGAAGATAGTGTGCGCATTGCGCTGGAGAATAGCCGAAGCATAGATGGAACTGTCGTCGGAGCCGGATTTTTTTCGGTATGGCCTCAGCTCGGGATTGACCAGCAGATTACCATCAAGCGCCAGAGTGCCCAGATGCGCAAACGCAAGTTCCCCATGAAGACGCATATGGTGAACTATTTCGGCGCCATTTTCTGCGCGATCTCAATCGAAAAAGCAGACGTGTCCACCCTTGACAGTTACCTGAAGGTGGCAGGAAGAATGATCGAGAAAGCTCCCCCTGCCCAGGTTCAAAAGTTCCTTGCCTCAAGCAGAGCTTTTTTTCAGTTTCACTCGCTCAGCTATGACAACACGTTCCGACTTTACGCACGGGACGATCGATATTCATTCGACTATCTTGAAAACACTCCTCCTCCCGCACTGGGCTGGGATGAACCGGCAACTGAGCCCCTCCCATCGGAAACAGAAACATACACGGAGGACCCAGCCCCGACGGAGTATGTTGAGCAGTCCGCGTATGACGACCCTCCGGCAGAAGAATTTATGCCTATCTGGATGACTCCGGCTCCTCCTCCGCCAATTGAGGGTCCCGTAATCAGGTTCGACAACATCACGTTGAATTTTGTCACCGCTTATGATTCAGTCTCGCTCCGCGACAGCAAAGGAACATTCTCGCTCGTCGCGAATACTTTTGTCGGCGAAGGCGGTTCCTTCGACTGGACGCCGGCCGGATTAGGCCCGGACTCCGTAACCTGCAATATGACGACGTATTCCTTCAACGTCAGAAAGCCGGAGCTCACAGCCGAATTGGTAAAACTGAACTACAAGGGAAAGACACCCGGCTTTATTCCTGGCAACTTTGTTTTCAAATCTCAGTCGAGGAAGGATTCGACCTTGTCCACTTATCCGCGATTCGCCTCGTATCAGAGTGATCTTAACATCACGGGTCTCGCGGATGGAAATGTTCGCTACCGGGGAGGTTTTTCACTTATCGGAAACAAGATCACCAGCGCCTCGGTATCGGGCGATCCATCGGAAATT
>JBIQIY010000002.1:203617-340543 GCA_044507775.1 Flammeovirgaceae bacterium
ACCACGACGGCGAAAAAAAATTTACCGCGCGTTCGGCGGAAATGATATTCGAACCCGGCGCAATCACTTCCACTCGAACGAAAGTCAATATTTCGCAAGGCAACGACTCGATCGTCCATCAGTTGGTCCGGATGAAATACAGCTACGGGTCCGACAGCACCCAGCAACTACTTCTTGAAAAGGACAAGGGCGAGATGCGGAATGCCCCTTACTCGTCAACTTTTTTCAACATAGATTTTTCCGCAGACCTGTTGCGGTGGGACCTTTACTCCGACAGCCTCAATCTTCAGATCGAAGGTGCCAGGAATACTGTTCCCATGATTATTGAATCCGTTGACTTTTACGATCCGGAGGACTACAGGCTGTTGAAGGGAGTGGGGTTCAGCTTCCATCCGCTCGCGCTGATTGCGAATTACGCGCTGAAAAATAATGTCCGTGAATTTTATTCCGGAGACGTTGCTCAATATGCAAAGCGAAACCCGCTCGAGATCAAACACGCGATTGAATTTCTCCAGCAAAAAGGTTTGGTGAATTACAACGGGCGAACTGACCTCATCCAGATCAAACAGAAGGCCATCGATATTTTCCTGGCACAGAAAGGCGATGAAGATTACGACAACCTGAAGATCCACAGTGTTATTGCGCAGCATCCCAATGCCACCATTAATTTCAAGAAGCGAAACATGACGGTAAGGGGGGTGGAAGAATTTGACGTAAGCGATTCCTTGAACGTTCACATCATTCCCGACAGCAGTGTGATCACCATTTTGCAAAACCGAGATATTCAATTCAATGGTACGGTTGCAGCCGGAAATTTTGAAATTACGGGGAAGGGATTCACGCTGAAGTACGACAGTTTCTTTATCAGCCTGGCGCACATCGACTCAATCAATTTTTTCGTGACGGAAAAGAATGCGAGAGGGCAGGAGGTTCGGCGCAAGGTCAACAACTCACTGGTAGGCGCGGACTCCACAGCGGCGGCCGAGGGTGGACTGGGAAACGCTTCGAGTTCTTCCGGGACACTGTTTATCTCCCGGGCTAACAACAAGTCTGGCAAACTCAACATTCCCGGCTATCCGCGACTCGACGCCACGACGGGAGGCGTCATTTACTTCGACCGCGAGGAGGTGCTGGGAGGCGTTTACGATCGATCATTGTTTTTTGTCGTCCCCCCTTTCAAGCTTGACAGTCTTAGCGATGCAGATCCGCTGTCGATCAACTTCGAGGGTACATTCGTCTCAAGCGGAATGCTGCCAAGTATCAAGGAAACCCTGCACACAATGCCTGACAAATCGCTGGGTTTTGAACACGCCATTCCACCGCCGGGCTATCAGTTGTACCGTGGCGACGGAAAAATCAACGGGGTTATTACGATGAACAACCGCGGACTTCGCGGCGTAGGCCAGATTGACTTCCTCGCTGCCAGTCTTGGCTCCCGTGACTTCCTGTTCTATCCTGATTCGGTGATTGCCCGCGGTAACCGGGCCCGGATCCGCGAACAACAATTCGGCGATGTTCTGTTTCCGCAAGCATCACTTCCCGATTTCCAGATGAAATGGCTGCCGAAGGAGGATCGGATGATGTTGAAGAATCTCAAAGCACCATTCAACTTCTATGATTCCACTGCGCAAATGCAGGGAACGCTGACGATTTCAAAAAATGGTGTTTCTGGAGCGGGTCGCCTGGAAACACGCGGCACGGAGGTTGTCTCTCGCGATATTAATCTCGCGCGAAAGGATTTCGGAGCGCGCCACGCCAGGTTCAAGATGAAGTCGGATGACCCGAACAAAAATCTGCTTGCGGGAAATGATGTTCGCCTGAAATTCGATCTCGATGAAAATTTTGCCGACATCAGCCCGGAGATAGAAGGCACCGCCGCCATTGAATTCCCCTATGCGCTCTTCAAGACGTCGATACCCCGCGCTCGGTGGGACCTCTCCGCTCAAAAAATCACCATGAGCAAGGCGGAGGATGTGCCGATTGAAAACTCTTACTTCTATACCACGCGCAAAGATCTCGATTCGCTGCGATTCAACGCCGAGAAGGCCGAGTACGATCTTAAGACCCAGCAGCTCAAGGTCAGCGGCATTCCCTATATCATCGTAGCGGACGCGATGATTACGCCGGAGAAGAATGAAGTGCTGATCCACGAAAACGCGCGAATCGGAACGCTCAGCAACACGACGATCGTGCTGGACACACTCAACGCTTATCACCGGCTCACCGATGGAGTTGTTGATATTGTGTCGCGAAAGGAATTCACGGGGTACGCCACCTATCAATACGTCAACTTACTCAACGACACATTCGCTATCAAGATGACGGATTTTCACCTCGAGCCGATCACAGAGGATGCTTCCGCGCGAAAATCCAGCCGCCGGAAATCACTGGCATCCATGCAGACCGTCGCCAAGGGATCCGTCTCCTCGCAGGAGAACCTGGTGCTGGGTGCCGGCATGTTCTACAAAGGCGACATGACCATGTATGCCACGCGGCCCGCATTGCAACTGGATGGCTATGTGAAACTCGACATCAAAAAGATCAAGAACTACAACACGTGGATCGAATACAGCCAAAGCGGAGATGAAACAGAGATCGTCCTCGACTTCGAAAAAGCGGTTAATGAAGATGGCAAACGCATAAATGCCGGCCTGCACTTTGCATCTGGCGACAACAGCCTCTACATCACCTTTGCAAATGAGAAAAAATCCGAAGACGACGACGATCTGTTTACACCTGCGGGCAAGTTATTTTACGACCCCGAAAGCAAGGAGTACAAGATCGAAGACGTTGAAAAAGCCGCGGGAAACAAGCTGTCCGGAAAAGTCTTTACCTACAACGATGAGACAAGCCAGGTCCGGTTTGAAGGACACGTAAACTTATATCCGGGTGGCAGGAACTTCAACGTGACAGCCACTGCCATCGGTACGGGAAACATGGAGACTAATGATGTTCGCATGAACTCGTTCCTGATGATGGACACAGACATTCCTTCGGCTGCGTTCGATTTCATGGCGAAAGATCTGCAACAAGTGATCAAGAATGAAGGTGCCGATGAAGGACTTGGCGACCAGACCGAATTGCTGTATAAGATCGCGAATATTATCGGCGAACGCGCTGTCAAGGAATACGAGTCGCAAAGCCTTCAAGGCTATGTGCCGCTCGCTACTATTCCGCAGCTTGCCAAGCCTCTTGTGTTCTCTGATGTCAAGTTAAAATGGTCGCCAGAGTACAAGGCATTTTACAGCGAAGGAAGGATCGGCATTTCTCACAGCGCCAGAAATGACATCAACGGAGGATTCGAAGGCTACATGGAGATCCGCAAAACGGAAGACGGCACACCGGTGTTCAACGTATTCTTCAAGGCGTCTCCTGAATCCTGGTATTACTTCGGAATCGAAGACAACCGGCTACTCGTCCATTCCGCCAGCGATGAATTCAACGCGATCATTTCCAAACGCTCTAACGCCGGCAAAGCCAAGATTGGCGAGGTAGCATTCATCCCCGGAAGCGAGGAGGAAACCGTTGCCTTCATCAATCGCTTCCGTAAACAATATCTCGGTCTTGATGTGCCGTACAGTCTGTATGAAGCTCCGCCGATTGAATCCACACCGATAGGCCCTCCCTCCATGCAATCCATCCCGCCCGTTGATAACCGGCCGAATGTCGAGCAGAAAAAGGACGACGTTGAACCTTCAGTCGAGCCAGCGCTGAAACCCGATACAGACAAAAAGGAGCAGCCTGCGCAGGAAACTCCGCCACAGAAGGAACCGGAGCAGCCGAAAAAAGAAGAGGACGATGGATTTTGATCAACGTCCGCCGCGCGCAGTTATCCCTTTCCGGTTTTGCCTATTTCCTTAACTTGCAGGCCTAAAAGAATGAGCCGATGAAAGAATATATCAGTTCCAACAAAGACCGGTTTGTGGGAGAACTTTTCGAATGGTTGAAGATTCCCTCGGTCAGCGCCGATAGTCGCCACAAAGAAGATGTGAGGAAGGCCGCTGAATTCCTGAAGGAGAAACTTACCGCTGCAGGCGCAGATAAGGTTGAGATCTGCGAAACCAAGGGTCACCCCATTGTATACGCTGAAAAGATCAAGGGTCCATCCCTGCCTACCGTTCTTGTCTATGGGCATTATGACGTTCAACCGGCCGACCCTCTCGACCTTTGGGACTCACCGCCCTTCGAGCCGACCATCCGCGACGGAAAAATATTCGCGCGCGGTTCCTGCGACGACAAAGGACAAGTATACATGCATGTCAAGGCGTTCGAGACCATGATGGCCAACAACGCTCTCCCATGCAATATCAAGTTTATGGTTGAAGGCGAAGAGGAGGTAGGATCCGACAATTTGGGAACGTTCGTAAAAGCCAACAAGGAAAAGTTGAAAGCCGACATTATCCTCATCTCGGATACCGCAATCATTTCGATGGACCATCCATCGATCACCACGGGGCTGCGAGGACTGAGTTACATGGAGGTAGAGGTAACAGGCCCTAACCGCGATCTGCACTCCGGGGTATACGGCGGCGCGGTCGCGAACCCCATCAATGTACTTTGCAAGATGATCGCCTCCCTGCACGATGAAAACGGACGCGTAACCATTCCTGGATTTTATGACAAGGTCGCATCACTTACCGAAGCGGAAAGGAAAGCGATCAATCAGGCTCCCTTCGACCTAAACGCGTACAAGGCCGACCTTGGCGTCAAAGAAGTGCTGGGCGAAAAAGGATTTACTACCGTAGAACGAACCGGAATCCGGCCCACTCTCGATGTGAACGGCATCTGGGGAGGGTACACAGGTGAAGGCGCAAAAACAGTTCTCCCTTCGAAAGCTCACGCAAAGATTTCCATGCGCCTCGTCCCCGACCAGGTCAGCAGCGAGATCACAGATCTCTTCACGCGGCACTTCAACTCGATCGCGCCGGATTATGTTTCCGTAAAAGTGATCGCTCACCACGGCGGCGAGCCCGCTGTAACGCCGACCAACTCGACGGCATTCAGGGCCGCAAGCGAGGCGTTCCAGCAAGTGTGGGGCAAGAAGCCAATCCCGACACGCGACGGCGGAAGCATTCCCATCGTCGCATTGTTCAAGAAAGAACTGGGACTCGATACAGTGTTAATGGGATTTGGCCTCGATAGCGATGCGATTCATTCACCGAATGAACACTATGGCGTGGAGAATTTCATGAGAGGCATCGAGACGATCGTAGCCTTCTATGGTCACTACGCTAAAACAAACTGAGGTTCCCACCTCGTCGGAATTTTGTAAGATCGATCGCAGGCATTTTTCGGTCGCCCATGTATTTCTTCTTTGAGACACGAAAGAGTTGATGTATCGTGTCTGCAATGTTTCCCGATCCGACCATCCTTCTGCCGAACTGTGAGTCATTCACATTTCCGCCGTGGAGATCGCAGATCTGATTCCAGACTTTGTCAAACCGGTCTGGAAAATTTTTGCGAAGCCAGTCTTCGAAGATTTTGCCGATGGATCCGTTCAGTCGCACCACAGTCATGCCCGCGCTCAGGGCACCGTGGTCAGCAGCAGCTCTCAGGATCTCTGGTATCTCATGATGATTCAGGCCAGGAATGACGGGAGCGTTCATGACGCCCACCGGCACACCCGCTTTAGCAAGTCCTTCAATAGTTTTCAACCGCTTTATACCGCTGGCGGTCCGTGGTTCCATCACGCGTCTCAGGTCTTCGTTAAGGGTTGTCACGGAAACATAAACATGAATAAGGTTGTCCTTCGCCAGGTCCGAAAGTAAATCCAGGTCCCTGAGGATCAATCCGTTTTTTGTAATCATGCCAACAGGATGTCGGTATTGCGCAAACACTTTCAGGATTCGGCGCGTGATCTCAAATTTCTTCTCAAGTGGCTGATAGCAATCCGTGTTTCCTGAAACCGAAATAGGCACAGGTTGCCATCCCGGATGAAGAATGAATTTTTCGAGCAGGGCGGGAGCATTTTCTTTTACGATGATCTTGCTTTCAAAATCAAGTCCCGCGCTGAAGCCCCAGTACTCGTGCGTATTCCGCGCGTAACAATAGATGCAGCCGTGCTCGCAACCTTGATACGGGTTCATCGAATACATCATACCAAGGTCTGGGCTGGTGATCTTGTTAACTATCTTCTTTGGATTCTCATGAAATACCTGTGTTGTCGGCGACGAATACAAAGGCTCGTCAAGCCCCTCCACATGTGAAGTGACGTATTCCGCTTTAAGAAATTTATTGCCGGTCTTGATCTGGGCACCGCGTCCTTTAAAATAATCTTCTTCCATACGCCTCATTTTTCATCGGGCAAGGTACCTAATATTTTTAGTTACAATGCTAACATTTTTAGTATTTTCGATCTTTCATTTGACACCAAATGCGCCTTATTTGCGGAAAAAAATCTTGCTTCCTTATAGTGAAACGCCCACAATAGAAATTAACGACCCTTCCATACGGGAAGCGGGAGTAAGGCTATTGCTGAAGCGAGAGGACCTCAACCATCCCTTTGTTTCGGGAAATAAATGGTGGAAGCTGAAGTACAATCTGCTCGAGGCCGTCCGGCAGCACCACGCCACTATCCTTACCTTTGGCGGCGCCTACTCCAACCACATTTACGCGACAGCAGCAGCAGCGAAGGAGTTGAACATTAAATCGATTGGAATTATTCGCGGCGAACGCACACTGCCGCTGAATCGCACCCTGCGGTTTGCAATGGATCAGGGTATGCAGTTGCACTATGTTAGTCGGGAATCCTACCGCGAAAAAGAGACACCGGCCTTTCACGAAAAGCTTCGGAATCAGTTCGGCGATTTCTATCTCATCGCGGAAGGCGGGACCAACGAGCTAGCCGTGAAAGGCTGCGAGGAGTTTGGATCGAAGCTGAACACGGTCCAGGCTGATTACCTTTGTATGCCCGTGGGTACGGGCGGAACGATCGCGGGCATAATCAAGACGATTTCCCCAGGGACAACTGTCCTGGGTTTCGCTGTACTGAAGGACGCCGGGTTCCTCGAACCTAAAATCCGAACGCTCGCAGGCGGATCAAGGGACGCGGAATGGAAAGTAGTCACAGACTACGCCTACGGAGGATATGCAAAACGCAATGATCTTGTGACAGCGTTTATGAGAAATTTCCGGGAGCGCATGAACGTCCGCCTCGATTTCGTTTACACAGGCAAGATGATGTGCGGAGTTTTTGATCTGATCGAAAAAGGATTTTTTGAAAGAGGAACGACTGTCCTTGCAATTCACACAGGTGGGCTGCAAGGAGAGTTATAGACAATTACAAATCACTTGATAACAGGCTCCGACATCTGATAGCTACACCAACATGAAAACGGCAGCGACGAGTGTCATGGCGATGATGAACCACCGGTAGGTCTTATCCTGGATCTTCTTGACGATCACTACACCGAGAAAAGCGCCCAGGGCAATGAAGGGGATTGTGACCAGGTCCAGAAGGAAAGTGTTCCATGTAATCGTCTTCCAGCTGAAAACGTGGAAGGGGACCTTGAACCAATTCAGCACCAGGAAGAACCAGGCCGTTGTGCCGATGAATGCATTCTTCGGCAACCGCATCGATAACATGTAGATCGCAACAACGGAGGTCGCCAGGTTTCCGATCATCGAAGTGAAGCCCGCCCCCACGCCGGTCAGCGAAGCAAACCATTTGTAATCCGGCACCTCCTTCGCCTGCACGCGTTCCAGCCAGATCATGATCACGATGCTGACAACGATGATGACCGCCATCACTAGCTTAAACGTCTGGTCATCGATCATGCCACCGACAACGGTACCGAGCACGGTACCGATTGCCGCCGATGGAAAAAGCTTCTTCAGGTGATGCCAGGATGCGTGGCGGTGATAGTAGCAAACGCCAATTACGTCGGCCAGACACAAGATGGGAAGGAGGACACCACTCGAGAGCTGGCCTCCAAACACCAGTGCCAGCAACGGGACAGCCATCATGCCGGCCCCGTGTATGCCGGTTTTCGACATGCCGATGAACACAGCTATTAGTGCGAAAAGCAAAAGTTGATCCTGCGAAAACGAAAAGCCGAAAAGGTCAATCAAGGATATTCTTTGGCGTGCAAGATACCAACGAACGATGGAAATAGAAATCTTGGGATCCGCGATCGACTAACCGGCCAGGGCGTGGTCAGCAATGGTTGTGTTCAGCGCTTGCGCGATCTTGCGCGCTTCCTCCATCAGGCGAGCCTTGTTCTTGTTCCGCATCAGCAGCACCTTTTCTTCCCCAGTCATCTTTATGTATACGCGGTACTCGGTATACCTGAACGTAGATGACTTCGTCGTATGGGCCGTGAACATCTTCTGACTGATCTTTGCCTTATGAATGGTCATGCCTTCAATACCTTCGTAAGGAGTTGCGCGGCCCGTCTTCAGAAAGAGAAAGGAATAGTACTCACGGATGGTTCGGGCGGCTGGATCGATTTCGGTTCCTTCATAAGCGGTAAAGATGAGAGCACCAATAAACAGGAGGACCGATCCGCCGATTGGCACACTCAGAATGATGAATAAACCCGCAAACAAAGCCACTCCGCCGATGACGAGGAAAGGAAACGGAAAAAGTCTTCCCGCTTTAACGTCGATTGTGCGCTTTGCCATGCGTGCCTCGTTGGTGGATCCCGAATGAAGTCCTTACTGAAAGATACAAATTTTAAAGAAAAGGATCATGATACCAGTCTGACGCCATCGCCGCGCTACAGCCACTTCTTGCGCCGAAAGTACCACAGGAACATCAGCGACGCGACGACCATCAGCCCAAGCGCGAAAGGGTAGCCCGCGATCCAGTCGAGCTCCGGCATGTGGACGAAGTTCATTCCGTAGATGCTGGCGATCAGGGTCGGCGGCATAAAGACTACTGTCACGACCGTGAAGATCTTGATGACCTGGTTCTGCTCGATATTGACAAGGCCGAGAAATGTGTTCTGCAGATACTCGAGGCGCTGGGAGCTAAACTGCGAGTGCTGTAGCAGAGATGCGATGTCGCGTATAATAATAGTAAGCCGTTCGTTTCCCAGGCGGTTGAACTCGGGTATCCGGATAAGCGAGCTCACGACGCGCTGTTTCTCGGTTATTGCCTGGTGCAGCATCATGACGTTTTCCTGCAACTGTGCAATACCGAGGAGCAGATCTTCCTTCAGCGATTTTTGCGATATAAGCGATTTACTGACGTGATTAACCCGGCGGTTAATGCTTTCAATGAGGTCTGCATCTCCATCAATACGTGTTTCCAGGATGGTGAGAAATACATCGAGGCCATGGTCCTTGGTCTCCGTTGTCATGGTCTTGAGTCTGCGCACCGCCTCGGCAAACGTCTTCACATCGCCCTGCCGGTAAGTAAAAAGAATGTGGCTCTTGAGAATGAAGGTCACGTTCTGCACAGAGAGCTCTACATCCGTCGAGACAAATCCAAGGTTGATTTCAATCGTTTCCTCCGTCTCGAAAAAACGCGAGCTACTTTCAATCTCCTGGACCTCCTGCGAGGTAAAAAATTCGATTTTGAAGTTCTTTTCAACGAACTCGCGTTCCTGAGACGTGGGTGATTGCAGGTCCAGCCATAGAATATTTTTGTAGCTCGTGATATCCTGCATCGCCGGATTCTTGAACTGTTCTATTCTTCCGTTATCGATAGTGTAGACCCGTATCATCTTCGGCCGCAATTTATTATCAATCCTCAAAAAAGCGAGCCAATTAATGCCTTATTCACAAATCTTCTGCATCCGCTTTTTCAATCTCCTCGTCGATGATCTTCTCGATAATGGCGCGTTGTCTTTCACTTACCGTTTTATCGACCTTCGCCTGCTTCTTCATGAAGCGTAACATGGCGTTCTTCTTGATCTCGTAGGCTATAAACACGGTATATTTATTCTCCTTCTCGTTAAAATATTTTTGTTCGCCGATCTTGCGAAGGTCCGCGATATCCGTGTTCATGACCGCGCGCACCAGGCTTTGAAACTTGTCGGCCACGTCCGCGGCATCCGCGTTCTCGGTTTGTCCCAGGTACTGGTCTGCGACCTGCTTCATGGTTACGTTTACCTGGCTCGCCAGCATCCCCTTTGCCTCGATGTCAGCTTTACCCCTGGCAACGTTGTCTTGTGAGCTTTCGCCTTTACCCGTCGCGCGGAAAAAGCGATTATTGGATTCATAGGCGTTGCCCCGGAACGGTTCCTTAACCTTTTTACCCATGGGGCTTTGTGAACAGGATGCCGCAACAATGAGGGCAACCAGCAAGTAGTGAGGTTTCATGATTTTCAGTGTTTATCAACGAATTACGAAAAATTGTGCCATTTTTCCGCATGGCTTTGCGCCCTCACGGACCCACCCGTATAATGACCTGCCATCGGAACGCCCATCGCCATTTTATTTTGTAGTTCATGAAACCCGCGCGCCGGAGGATTTCTTCGAGATCGCGTTTTCGAAAGGCCCGGCGCACGGATAGGGGGGCATCGTGGCGAACCATCGCCGACCTTGAGAATATCCGCGTAAGCCACTTGATCGAGTAGTAGGCCAGCCAATGGCGATGGATATCGTTGATGATGATACCCATTGTGACCTGCTCCTTCAAATTGCCAAAAAACCCGATCAACTCTTCATTGGTGAAGTGATGAAAAAACAACGTTCCGACGATGATGTCAAACTGATGCCTCTGAAATTCAGGGGAAAAGATATTGAGCGCTTCATAGTGAATCCGGCAGGCCGGCGGTGTATGATCATCGGCATATTTGACGACGTTGGGATTTGCATCAAAGCCGCTGAGCACTGCATCGGTTTTGCGCCTTTGAAGGAAGCTTCTGATGCGGCGAAGCATGTCGCCGCTGCCACAGCCTAGATCCGCAATGTGAAGATCGCCCTGGTAGTCCGCTTCACTCAGGAGTGATGACAGCGCATTGAGAGTAACATAATTTCCCCCGAGAAGGTAATTGATAGCATCCAATTCGAACAGGGCCTGCCAAAGATCAGGGCCTCCTGTTTGAAGGTCGTCCATGATCTCAGTACCCGCACCGCGACTGGAGAAGTCAGGCATTTGTTTCGTTTTCAATTTTTAACACCATGCTTTCGAGTGTCAGGCCGGGGCCGAATGCCACGCCCAGTATTCGTTCGCCGCGGCTCATCCCGTTCAGCCCGGAGACGATCTGCTTGAGTACAAACAATACCGTGGGAGAAGACATGTTACCATAGTTTCTCAGCACCTCGTATGCGGGCCAGTTTCGTTGGCGGTCGATCTCCAGTTCTTCTTCCACCACCTGCAGGATTCGCTTCCCACCCGGGTGAATGGCGAAGTGCTGGATGTCAGACAGCGTGATGGAGGCCTTCTGCAGCAGTGAACGCGTAAAGCCCGCGATTCCCTTTCGAATGAGATCGGGAACGTAGGACGTTAATCTCATTTCAAATCCGAGATCGCCGATCGTCCACGCCATATCGGATAACCCGTCCGTTGAGAGGTCGCTGTGAAAATGCTCCAGCTTCAGTTTCAGTGGACTGCTGGTTTCCGCTTCCACAAGCACCGAAGCGGAACCATCGGCAAACAGAGCATTCGCCAGAAGGTTATCCTCACTGGCCGCACGCTGAAAATGAAGACTGCAAAGCTCCGTGCAAACAATGAGCACTTTCGCATCGGATTGGCCACGGCACCAGGCATCGGCAATCTTCAAAGCGTTGAACGCGGCATGACAGCCCATGAAATTAATAGCGGTTCGTTGGACGGTTGTTGGAAGGTCTAGTGCCTTGACAAGGTCTACGTCCAGTCCAGGCGCATACATCCCCGTGCAGCAGACGACAATAAGATGAGTAATGTCTCGCACATGAAACTCCGGATGATGCTGAACCATGTCACGGAAGGAAGCCACGCTTAAGTCCAGTGCGTGCCTGCGAAATACTTGCAGCCTTCTCTCCGTCCCCGGAAACGGGTCAAGGGTGTCAGTATCCGGGTAGAATGTGAAGCCCCGGGTCTTCCCATAGTCTTCCAGCACGGAATGACGAAAATCAATCCCACTGGAACGGAAAATGGTTCTCAGCTTCCGCTCATCGCCGTTGTTGAGTTTCATCGCGCGCAACATGAACGAGGCTATCATCGACTGGCTGAACCGGTTGACGGGATTTGCAGTGCCGATGGCGGTAACATAGCTCATGAGTCCATTAATAAAGTAAAAAACAATTAACTTGTTCTAAAACCGGGATTTATGTTTTCACGCTCCTCGTGGCTTCATCTGCGAATTCCTTTTTCATTTTTTCTGCTTCCCATCTTTCTTTTCAGTCTGGCGCTGGCGCCGAACTTCCAGTACGTCCGCGCATTCTGGGTCTTTTTTATACTTCACCTGCTGGTATACCCTGCGAGCAATGGGTACAACAGCTATTTCGACAAAGATGAAAAAAGCATTGGGGGCTTGAAGAATCCACCGCCGGTAAAGAAAGGACTCTATTTTCTTGCCCTGGCATTGGACGGTGCGGCGATCATTCTATCCATCCTAAAAATCAATACCACCTTCGCGGTCATGGTCTTAATCTATGGGTTGGTGTCAAAAGCCTACAGCCACCCCGCAGTAAGACTCAAGAAGCTGGCATGGACGAGCTGGCTCATCACCGGCCTGTTCCAGGGTCTCTTTACCTATATGATGTGCTATGTCGGCGTGAATGATCTGAACGCAGGCGGGTCGCTCAACACATCGGTGGTTATACCCGGGTTACTCACTTCGATTATGTTATGGGCCAATTATCCTTTGACGCAAGTCTACCAACACGACGAGGATCGGAAGAGAGGGGATATTACACTCAGTGCCAGGCTGGGCATCGTCGGAACTTTCTATTTTGCAGCCTCGATCTTTACCGTCGCAGCCGCATCCTTTCTTATTTATTTCAAATTCCTGTTTGGAGAAAAGTATGCATGGTTCTTTCTCCTTACCCTGCTGCCTGTGCTGGGCTATTTCTTTTACTGGTTCTTCCTGGTGCTGAAAAATGAGAAGTACGCGGACTATACACACACCATGCGCCTGAATCTTATTTCGGGTGCCTGCCTGAACTTCTTTTTTGCCTTCCTGTTTCTGGACCGCACAAACGTGCTACACGCTATCCTTCATTGACAGTGAATCTGATCTCCAACTTATGACAGGGCAGCTCCAACGCGCTCCAGCAGTGCTTTCGTCGCGCGGATACCTTCGTCTTCCGAAAGCTTGCTTCCCTCGTATTCAATACCGATGTGACCGCGATAACCTGCGTCCTTGACGATTCGAAGTATTTTGTTGTAATCGGTTTCAACACAATTGCCGGATTCGTCGAACTCCATTGCCTTCGCACTTACTCCCTTCGCGTACGGCATCATTTCTTCCGTTCCGACATAGCGGTCATACCATTCCTTGCATTCGTCGTTCTCGTGAACGATACAGAAATTGCCGAAGTCGGGTAGCGTACCGCAGTTATCCATTTTAGTGTCTGCAATGACTTTGCTAAGCCACTTGCCATCGGAGGAGTATCCACCATGATTTTCGACGATGACATTGATTTTGAAATCTTTTGCGAACTCGGACAATTTTGCCAGCCCATCCGTCGCGGCCTGTGCGACATCTTCGCGCGATCCTTCCCCATAAGCATTTACGCGGATGGAGTGGCACCCGAGGAACTGAGCCGCTTCTACCCACTTCTTATGGTTGTCCACAGCCTGCGTCCTGCGCGTTGCCTGTGTATCACCCAGCCCACCTTCGCCATCGCACATGATCAGTACGCTGGTCACACCGAGGTCGCCGCAGCGCTGCTTAAGCTCCGAGAGATAAGCCTGGTCTTTGGCCTTGTCTTTGAAAAACTGGTTGACATATTCTACAGCGGTTATCCCGAAGTCATTCTTTGCCTTGGCCGGAAATTCCATGTTTGTGAGTTGTCCTCCGAATAACTGCTTATTCAGCGACCACTCGGCCAGAGATATCTTAAAGAAAAGATCTTTCTTTTCAGGCGTGTCGATGGCTGTCTCAGTCTCTCCTGAGGGCTTCGAAGTGCAGGATAAGGTGGATACAGCAAAAGGTGTGGCAACGGCGGCAAGGCCCAGAGACCGGAGGAATTGTTGGCGATTCATAGAAGTGTCTGCGTTAATTTTAAGATCGGCTCAAGATAGGTATTTGGAACAAATTGGCTCTGCAATTTGAACAAAGATAAATATCTCGCCGTTAAAACGGCTTCCCGTGCGTGTGGCGTACAAAAAAGCTGGCGATTGCCGGAGAAACTCGTGCAAGATTCACCGCCAGCGAAGAGACGTGAGAGTGTCCGAACAACCGTTGAACATTTCGCCCGAACCAGAGTCGCGATCGGAAAGCCTCGTTCCAGGCCTGGTAATATCGCTCTTCCAGCGTGCGGCGATTGATCCGGTTGGCGCAAAATTCAACAACAAGGCTTGAAACAAGTTTTGCCGAATGAATAGCGATGGCCATTCCGTTTCCACAAACTGGAGTGATCATTCCTGCGGCATCTCCTGCCATCAGAATATGGTTTTCGACCGGCTTTTTTGTTTCAAACGAAATCTCATTTATAACCTCGGGCTTTCTGAACAGGAATGTGGATTCGGTAAATAACTTTTTGATCAAGGGATTGATAAACAACACATTCTTTTCCATTTCCTGAATGTCACCGTATCGCCTCAGGTTATCACGGATGGTCAGATAACACAGATTGGTTACACCATCTTCGACATTGCAAACACCGCAATACCCGCCCGGAAAATTGTGCAGGGAAATAAGGTCGGGTGGCTGACCGCTGCGCACGTGATATTTTACGCCAACATAAGGAGATCGCTTCCTGACGAATGATCTATTCTGTTGAACATCAAGCTTCGATCGCTTGCCAAAACTGCCAACTACGACATCCGCTTGAATCTTGCCCGAAGGAGTCGTCACGTCAAAATGGTCCTCGTCAAAATCCACTGCGCTGACTTCACAATTTGTCTGAAAGCGGACACCTTCCCGCATTGCGATTTCATAAAGATGGTGGTCAAAGGAGTATCGGCTGATGCCAAAACCCCCCAGATCGAGACGCGTTTTTGCGGAATTGCCGTGAACCGATGACAGTTCAAAAAAATTTATCCGGGGAAGATTAAGGCCTTCCGGGTAGAGTCCCGAATGTTTCAGAAATGGAAGCGCTTCATTTGAAACGTATTCACCACAAACGCGGTGAAACGGGTACGGTTTTTTTTCTATCACCGTGCAGGTTACTCCGGCCCGAATAAGTTGAATAGACGAAATCAACCCGGCCAACCCTCCGCCGATTACGACAATTTTTCTCAAAAAAATATCAGTTGTTTCAAAATGGCACTCAAAATATCCCGTTTTCCTTCAAAACAATTCCCATTCCCCGATGGGCTGAAAATTGCCCGTAACCTTTTTGGCAGTAAAGTTGTTTAATAAACACAGGTGAATATGGAAACAAAGGTACAGTTAACAAAAAGCGCGGAACCGTTGAATGTCTTGCTGATCGGGAACAATCCAATTGACCTGACTAAGACCCTGGAAAAAATAAACCAGATCCACGGCCGCCGAATCATTACCGAAATCGCTTTTGATCTCAAGAGCATTGTCGAGCGACTGATGACGTTCCATCCCAACTACATTCTCATCGACGACAACATAGGAAAGTCTGAATTGACTTCGACGATCAATACCCTTAGCAGCAGGCGCAAAACGAAGGATATACCCATCACCGTCTTAAAGAACTCAAATTACCATGAGTCTTCGCCGACGGGGATTCTCGATTATGTTCTCAAACAGCATTTTTCTGCTGAATCTTTCTACAGTATCCTCAAGAATTCTCTCAAGTTCCGGAGAACTCAGTTATACCTCTACAACGCTTATCAGAAGAGGAAGAAAGAATTGCGCAAGCTTCGCTTCTAGTCAAATCTGATCTGTAAGTTTGAATGAAAGCCGAAGTTGCTGCCCCTTACGGTCGACGACGAGGTTGATCTTTTTCCCGGGTTTGCGATTGAAAAACCCATTGATAGCGTTTAAATCCAGCGTCCGCGTATTAACTCCATTGATACTAACCAGCAAGTCCCCGATTAACACGCCTGCCCGGTCGGCTACAGACTTCTGTCGCACTTCGGTGATCTCGAAAACATTCAACCTCGACCCCTTCGCTTTCACGGTCAATCCGCTGAGGTTGTAGTGAAACTTCTTTTTAAATTGTGAGTTCTTCTTCAGATAGATCTTTTCTTCCGGAAAATTAAAGATGACAGTAAACCGGCTCAGCACCTCGCCGCCTATGGCACCATTTCGTTTTGTCGAACCGAGTTTCAAGCTGTCAAAGTAGCTGTTCGGGTCCGGGAAGTTGGCAATGGCGTTTTTGATATCATAGGAACCTAGCTCCAGAGAACGGATCCTTCCTACTTTACCCGTGATCTCACCACCCAGGCCGCGGCCGATGACACTGCTCACCGTGCTATCAGGGACTCTAATTCGCGGATCGGAAGTCGGCTCAAGCATCAAACCGTGGCTGGCACCGCTGTCAACCAACAACTTTGCCGTCAACTGTGTGCCGTCTGCCAGGACTACCGACGTGGTAACATAAGGCTTGGTGTCTTCGATCTTGATCGGAATGGATTGAAACTTTCTGCTTTTCTTGAAGCGGTCCGGGACGGTCAGCGTCAACATTTTTTTGTCATAGTCGACCTCAACAATAAAACGACTGAAGAGCTCATAACCGAGGATGCCATGCACATCTGTGCCCAGGTAATTGCGCAGTTCGAGATAGTCCTCACCAAGGACGAGCAACGCATGTCCTCGTCCGGTGACGCCGGGCAATTCAAGCGAGACATTGTTGGTAATATACGCGTCAATGATTTGCTCGCCCCCCGGCCCGGAGATGGTATATTTCCTCGAATACGCGAGGTTTAAAATGTCAGTAAAAGTTTTTTGAGTGAGGATTGCCGTTCGCACGCCGGTGTCCAGAACAAATTTCAGGGGAAGCGCGCCGTTTAGTACTACCGGCACTACGATCAGGTTGTTATAGATCTCGATGGGTATGTCGACCTTCTTCTTTCCGTCCGCAAGGGCAAAGCCCAATACCTGACTATACCCCTGGGAAGAAGTCAGCAGAAAAAATATCAACGGCAGATACAGGCGTACCATTTTCTTTGGCAAATTATCTCAATATAAAACAAATTTGAGAGAGTTGCCTTTGCTGTACGCGCAAGAAAGAAAGGTACTACTTGTTACGGGATGAACCCGGCAACGACCAAGGGAGAAGAGGAGCCACCGTTTACTGACCGGTTCGTCAACCCGGTCAAAAAACGACCGGCCTGCTAGAATTTGTTATCGTGTTTATTTTTGCTCACCATCTTGTTAGGAAAGACCCAGGGAGAGATAATGGCCAGAACAAAAAGAAAAATAACAACAAAAAAAGGCCACCAGGCTGATACGTCCATAATTCTAGTATTTATTGCGGGGGTAAAAATAGCCCGCCAGAGTTATTTTTAATAGAAAGAATAAGAAAATGTTTTTAAGTTGACCCCATTGATTAACAGGCACTTAATTTTTAGTTTCAGCATTCATGAGGAAGTTTTTCATTTTTAGCCTGATCGGAATAGCGGTTATCGCCGCAATTGTCGCTTTTATCGGCTTTATGCAGCTGAAAAACACCAAGTCCTTCAGTCCGGAGGAAGAGGTCGTCTTCGAAAAGGGTGATCTGCACATCAAAATCTTTTACAACCGCCCATCCAAAAAGGGGCGGGAGATTTTTGGCGGACTCGTTCCATATGACCAGGTGTGGCGCACCGGCGCGAATGAAGCTACCACGTTCGAAACCAACCGTGACCTCAAGATCGAGGGACAAACACTGAAAGCCGGAAAATATTCGATATGGACGATCCCCCGCGAGAATATCTGGACGATCATTTTCAACTCCGAGCACGGGCAGTGGGGCATTAATTCCAAAGGCGAGCCCAATCGCAATCCGGAGTTGGATGTTCTGAAAGTCGATGTCCGCGCCGTTCAGCAGGAGCAGGTCTTCGAACAATTTACCATCACCTTCGACGAGAGTGGCGAAGATGTGGAAATGGTTTTGATCTGGGACAAAACGGTTGTCTCTCTTCCCTTTACATACTGAATATTCGCACCTTAACCTGCGTCTTCCTGGTGCCTGGCAGAGTTGCCGGCAACGCATTGGCTATCCATGACAGGTTTTCTTCCTTCGCACCTTTCGACACCAGGTAGCTGACAACGGATTGTGCTTGCTGCACCGTGCGGTCGTTGTGGTAAACGATTGCCAGCGAAAATGTATCGCGCTCATACAGTTGACCCAACGTGTCGATGTCGATGTACTTCCACGCTACGGTATCCATATAGGCCTCCGTCAGGTCCGGGTTTGATTGAAGGGAATCTTCTTCATATCCTTCGAGAAGCACCTCCACTTCGAACCTGAGTCCCGGATTACTTGTGACTACGCGCGCAAACCGCTGGAGTTCCCGCTCCGATCTCTCAAGATCAATCGCATTCGAGTGTTCCTGGAAAGCGACGTGGTCCAATGACAGCTCATCGCCCGGCATCAGCGGTTTTAATACAGCGCGTACCTTCTCGACCTGGGGAATGGGATCCCGGGTGAGATCCAGCATGCGGGAAAAGTAAGTTTTGTCTCCGTGTTCAGGGTCGACCGAGAGTTCATACCGGCTGCCTTCCATCGCATAAACGAGGAACGACCCATCGCTGTTAGGCCGGCCGTTGTAAACGCGCTCCCCGGTCGTTGCGTTAACGAGCGAAATATATCCTGCCACGGGTTTGCCTTCGCTGTCGACTACCATTCCATCGATCTTCATCATCCCCTTCGGGCGCAAGTCATCCGGTATCAGGTATTCGACGATCTCATTCTTGCGTGCTCCCGGTGAATCCCGTACCAGGTACCGCCCCAATCCGGTGACGCTGACGTACTGGTCATCTTTTTCAGTGTTCACAAAATCCAGTGGACGCGGGTCACTCCACACACCGCCTGTAAGCTTTGTCACATACAAGTCCATGCCACGGCCCGGGCGAATTTTGTCGGATGAAAATATCAGCGTCTCTCCGTCCGCCATGATCCGCGGAGTCTGCGAGTTTCCTGTATTGATGTGCGGAGGCAATTCCACCGGTTCGCCCCATTGGCCGTTTGATTTCTTCTCCACCCTGAAGAGCTTGCACAGGTCAGCTTTATTCTGATCCATCTTTTCGCAGCGCATGAAGTAAAGCACTCTGCCGTCTGCCGAGAGAGAGGGGCACGCTTCATGCAGCCGCGAATTGATCGGTGCGCCGAGGTTGACGGGATTGGTCCATACGGATCGCCTCCAGTCGCTGGACCAGATATCGAATCCTCCAACACCGGGCGACTTCATCGTGCTGTACAGCAGGGTACTCCCATCCGCGCTCAGGCCATAGCCGCGCAGAAAATTCAGTCGTGTATAAATGGTCTTGGGGAAAACTCGCGGTTCACTCCAGTCGGCGCTTTCGCGGAAGCTGAAAAAGGGCGTCAGCGCGTTGTCTTCAGCGTTGTCGGAGAGGAAGACGATTGCGTTCGCGTCCGCGCTGATGTAAGGGGCGAATGTATTCAACGACGGATGATTGATGACCGTCGACATTTTCCGCACCTTAGCCTGTCCGTGCGACTGTTGAGCCGTTAGAAGTGCGATGGAAACGCAGACGCCGAGGATGTGTTTCAATCTGATTTTCATGATCGTGTAGGGTTAAACACCGCCAGATAAGAACCGGCGTCGGGAATCATTAATACCGGATAGACGAGGGTGGTAAATGTCCATACAGGGAATAGCTGAGATCAAAAATAGCCATAATTAGAACACCTTCTAAGCGAAAATATTTTCCATTCGATCAAATGGTTTTCCGATCCGGGAGTGGATGTTTGCCCATGGAATTGTAACTTCGCTTCCTTAACCCGGACGAAATGATTCAGGTGATTCCATCCATCGCCATACGCAAAGGGAATGTGGTGAAAATGCGCAAAGGTGATCAGGCTAGCGAAAAAGCGTACGATGAAAATCCGCTCGACCTGGCGAAGCGTTTCGAGGACCATGGCATCGAAGTGGTCCACCTCGTCGACCTCGACGGCGCGGAGAAAGGAAGCCCTGTCAACTGGCACGTGCTCGAAGCGGTTGCCGGCCACACGGAGCTCAAGGTGGATTTCACGGGTGGGATCTCCACCGATGGCGATATCAGCAAGGCCTATGAATATGGGGCCGATTATATCACCGCTGCCAGCATCGCCGTAACTGATCCGGAGCTGTTCGCTTCCTGGATCATCTCCTATGGGCGTGAGAAGATGACCCTCGGCGCCGACGTCATCAACAAGGACAGCAAGGAACTCTTGTTTCGCGGGTGGCAGCGCAAGGCGCAATTGACTTTGTTCGAACACCTCGAATACTTCTACACGCGCGGATTGAAATATGTCAAGTCAACGGACGTATCGCGCGATGGTGTGTTGGAGGGCCCGGCATTTGATTTCTACCAGCAGATCATCGAAGCGTTTCCCGAACTGTGTATCCTCGCAAGTGGCGGCGTGCGCGGCGTGGATGACATCAAGCGGCTTAATGACATTGGTTTGTTTGCCGTAATTTTTGGGAAGGCGTATTACGAGGGCGTGTTGGATTTGAAAGATCTGGAACAGTTTCTGGTGAGGACGCATTGAGGTTAGACGCGAAGACACCAAGACACGAAGCCACGGAGGCACGAAGGGATTTTTTTTGCCACTAAGGGCGCGAAGACACAAAGAGTGACCCACTTACCTTCGTTAACCGCCTGTTCTAAGTCTCCCAGGTAATCGGTATCTTCTTCTTAATGTGAAGCAAGTACATCAGAAAGGTAAATGGATCAAAATCTTCCGATACTCCTGCGCTGGCAGCTCCAATCCATGTGTGCGTATTATCATGCCTAGTAGCGACCTCATGAGCGGGAACAAAACCGCTCAGGACTAACCCGCCGACTTGAACTCCATTATGTCATACACTCGGCAGAAAGACAAATTCCAACCAGGCTAAAAATTCCACACAGCACAAAAAGTCCGAAAAAAATTATCATTCTTTTTTTCTTGCTTACTCCTTTCAAAAAATAATAATCCGCATATTGCCTTTGAAAAATTTTCTCCGATAACAAGAAGTGATTCATAATAAGAATGAGAACAACACCGGCGATAATTGCATAGACCAAAAGAAATTCGAACCCTACCGCGGAAATTGAAAACGAAATGCTACTCAAAATAAAAATCTTAAGCAACGTCATGTAGTATATTGCATTTTGCCTTGGAATTGATTTTTCTCCAATGTCAAAGCTTGTCCAATAGGCGTTAAAAAAGGCGTAATAGTAGTAATAACGTATTATTCGCATGGCGCTTAGTCCTTATTTGCCATCTCATAAATTCCATAGGCGAATCGACCTAAGAAGTAGGCACCTGCAATCGGTGCACCCCATCCCGTCAATCCCACACCTGCCATTACCGCGTCAGCCGCGACCCATCCTAATTTACCCATTCTTTCCTCTGGCTTGGAGTTGGCTACGTCTAACAGCCCTATTACAGTACCGACACCAATCATTCTCCTAGCGCCGAGCTTGATGCCGTCAATCATATTAGCATTCTTTATGATAGCCCTCACCAATGTCGCCTGTCGAGCCATCCGATAACTCTTATTAAAGTTTCGAATACTCTGCCACTCTTTAAGATAACCCATCGTATTATTAGCAATTTGGCCGGCTCGAACTTCTTCATAAACGCCCACTGCGTAGGATGCAGTGGACAAGAATGCCAAGGAAAGATCCCATCCCAGGCCACCTTGTTGCATTTCACCCCGCTGAACTACCCCACCAAAAGGATCTACCGTTTTATCCGAGTAAGGTAAATAAAATATTCCGGACGCATCCACTTGATAGTATGCCCCTGTGGGTTCATATACCACAAGATTTCTGTTGCTCCCTGAAATCTGATCGAACCCGACTCCATTCTTGATCGATTGATACACAAAATTGCTTCCTTGACGACCGCCGTACGCAGTATAACCCCAGGACTCGTGTTGGTCATTATAGCCAGCGCCCGATTTGTATGCTTCATCCTGCGAGTCATAATAATGCGTTCCGCCATCACTGCTCCAGTTACCACCATTCGGTGATCCATACAGGTCGCCTATTATTGCATCGATCTCAGCCGCTGACATTAGTCCCAAGGGATCGTTTAACAATATTGGGTTGCAGTTGGCATATTGATATGGCGACATATTGTGTGTCATGTTTGCCAGTGGATCCACCTGTATAAATCGTCCTAGCGCCGGATCATAGGATCGGAACATCGTTTCATACAAGCCACTGCTACTGTTGAGTTCAGTACCCGCATTGAACAAAAAACGATTGGAATTATTATCTCTCGTCCAGCTATTGCTCGTCTGCAGACCGAATGGATAATACTCGTTGTACTGTATGACGTTTGTCGGCGTATGCGTAAAGGTCACATCATCGAAATACACTTTCAGAGGACTGTTGTTGGATACATATATGAATACGTAGCCTTCCTCATCGATGCTGTACTCTTGTATCAGTTCGTCATGTGGAACATCCGGCGACACTCCAACTTGCTTCGCACTGGCATTGATCTGTGTCCAGGCCGCATCGAGAAAATCGAAGTTCTTGTCAAAAATAACAATATTGACAAACGCCAGGGGGGCTGCCTCGTCATCCTGGATCCCTTCATCAACAAATCCACCCCACGTATCCAGCGCGTGCGATGGTGTACCGGTTTCACCTGCCGCCGGAGCCGGAAGTGAAAACGCCTGAAGCAAGGCCGTCGCAAATCCCTGAGCGTTTCCGGGGCCGGGCACATCCTCATATTTTGCGTATGCCTGTATTTTCACCTTGTCTCCCGGGTAAACCTTAAAGCTTTTGGCGATTCCTACCTGAGAACTATATCCCCCATTGAGCAACTGTGAATGCGTACCACCCGGCGTCTGGTTGAAAAGGGGCAAATCGCTTAGGTTGCCTCCGGAGGGATAATTCTCGAGGTCGCCTGGATCGCTTTCAAAGCCTGTTGTGGGTGTCTCAACGGACGGCGTTGCAGAGCTAAACACAACCCGTGTATTCCCCTGGTGGTCGGCAATAGCGTATTGATATTCAAAATTGCTTCCGTTTTTCACGACCCTGCCCTCAGGTGAACCAAAGAAACGAAGTTCGCCATTTTCATAAACAAAACCGCCAACATAGTCGGTTATGACCGGCGTTGAGTTTCCCGGTGCGTAGTGCTTCATCGTGAGCTTGACTCCCATGGCGTCATAGCTGTACGTGATAACAGTACCGTCCGCGAACTTGATCCGCCTGACCTTGCCAAGAAAATTATAGTGAATGCTGTCGATGCCCTTGTTTTTGTCGGAGGTCAGACTTCCGTTCAAGTCGTACGTATAATCGGAGTCTGTGCCGCTGCCTCCATTATTGAATCCGCCTTCAGAACCATCGTCCACCACCTTCTCAAGGCGATCACCAAATGAGTTGTTATAGGTATACGTGAGATCATCAATCGTCTGACTTGCATAGGAGGCCACAACGCCCGAGAGCTGGTGCTTGCGCTGGTTGCGTTGCAGCGAAGTTATGTTTCCATTATGGTCGTAAGCCATGCTCTCGTTCTGGTTGCCCACTTCTTTTTCCCATGCAACCTCTGAATGCATCTGATAAGCAGCTTCTTTAAGTTTCCCGGATTTATCATAGCTAAAGACGTAACTCTTTTCGTCTTCGACCCCTAGGGTGGCGCCGGGTCCTTGCCACCTGACGGCTGAGATATTGCCATTGTAACGGGGGGTATTGCCCAACCCCGTTTCAATGTCGTCATAATGCAACTCCATTCCAAAGTAGTCATGGAAGTCATCATCTTCGGAGGTGGTCAGTTCGGCGCTATTAATGGAAGCCAGCTGTCCCAGGATCGTATATCGAAAATCAACTGATTGTAAAAACTCCTCACCGGCTACCTGATGCAACCTCTTGTCGACGAGTTGTCCAAGTTCATTGTACTCGTATTGCACAACAATCTGGTCTGTTGGCTGGTTGTTGTTGTTCTGAGATATCTGCTCCAACCGCCCTTTGTCATCATAGAAGAAAGTATTGACCACCGACATAACCTTCCCGGCGCCAGCGTCATGGTAGATTTTTGTGACTTTGAGTTTGCCCTCAAAGTCATACACAAAGGTGCTCAAATTGTCGATCGCGGCGCTGAGATGATTGTTGCTTCGCACCTGGATCGGCCTATAGTACTTATCGTAAAAGACGTATTGATACAACCACGTGGAGGTGCCGAGAACTAATCTCTTGGAACCAACAGATAGCCCTGTAACACGGTCATTCGGGCTGGTTTCGCCGTCCAATCCCTGAGCGGCATATGTAAAGTCGTCCACTCCATCGTTGTCGAAATCATAAGAGTCATAATAATTGACGGTGAGAACCTCAAGGTCAGTGCCATCGGAATTCTCCTTCGGAAATGTTCGGTTGGTATATCCATGCAGGCCCGCGCTTTTCGATTCATACCAGGCATCATAGGGAAACGAAGCGTTTGTTTCGGAATAAAGGTCATCCAAATCATCTTGCATTGACTCCCTGGTCGTCGCCGTTGTGTTCAAGTATAAGCCTTGCATAACCACACGGCTGCGTTGGTCATACTTTATAAATGACCATTTATTGGTTTCCCGAAGCGACCCATCCTGAGAAAGAACAAGTCGGTTAAGGTCATCGTAAACATTGTAGATCCAGGCTTGACCCGGTGCCTTCTTTTCAATAAGACGTCCCCGCCTGTCATAGATAAACTGGTTGACATACTGATCCAGGATTGCCTGTGTCAGCAGCCATCCTCCTTCTTTCAGGGCAGCAACTCCCTTTGGGGAAATGATGTATTTCAACTCGCCCTGCGCGCCGTATACGTAATATGTTTCTAACCATTGAACGACAGACCCATCGATCACCTCATCCAATTGTACTTTCTTGGCAAGTATTTGCCCACGGGAATCGCTGAAGGTGATCGTTTTATTTCCGTCAGGATCCGTCGTCTCAGTGCGACGAAGCTTGTTGGCACTGAAGAAATCCGAGCTAGTGCCGTCAGGATTAAACTTCCGGACCTCTTCTGCAGCATCTTCGATTGTGCCGTTATTGAATGAATAATCAATCGTTGACGCATGGCCTGACCCAGCCTGCCATGACTCGCCAGGCATACCTTGCCCTGTTATCCTTTCCAGAGGCGATTCCTCGAATGAAGATATTGCAAAAGGATAGTCATCATTGGCTACCTGGTCATCCAACTCTGCGTAGAAGCCCGACTGGTCTGAGCGGTAGGTACTTTTGAAAGAGCCATCATTGCCATCTGTATATGGCAAGTATTGTTTGCCGATGTGACCGAGCGCGTTGTATTCCACCGGCTGGACGATGTCATTTCCCTGCGGACTGCCTTTCTGCGTTACGGTCTGTACAGTCCGCCCGAATCCATCCAGATACAAATACTGAGTGGTTTTTTCTTCCTCGGTTAATGCATCAAATTGGCTTTCAGTCGTGATGCCGGATTTACGGATTGTTAGGATCTCAACGTTGGACGGTGACACCAGGTTATCAATAAACCTTGCCTCAATGAGCGTCAGGTCACTCGGGCAACCATAGGCATCAAAACTCCTGACGTAATAGGCTGTAGGTACCAGGAGGGAAGGGGTTGTATAGGACACGCCCGTACCAACCGGTGGGTCTACGGCCAATTCATCATCATACCATTTTACGGTACAGGAAGGATCCACTGTTACTTTAAGGTTTGTTGCCCCTTCTCCATAGATCCAGTCGTCCGTAATATTGATGGGCTTTGCAGGTGGTTGCATCACCTGAACCTCTACGGGTATCGAAGCTGTTGTCACACCGCATTCATTCTCTACTAGCGCTCGCCAAAATCCAGATGCCTGTGCCTCGTTGTGTGTGTAGGAAAGATTGCTGTTCTCGACGACCGTGGTCCACATATTGGTCGATTCATCTTGCCGCTGCCATTTTACGGCGGTGCCGGAAAAGTGGGATAAAGTAATTGTAAATTCTTCCCCTGAACACACTGTCTGCAATGCCGGAGAGAGAGTTCCGACAGATGGTCCCGGAATCACGCTAACATAGAATTCAGGAGTTTCCAGGCTTGTGTCGCAGTTTCCATTCCGAACAACCGCCTTAAAATAGCTGGATTTATTAATTGTAATGTTTGAGGGTGTGCCGATACTTCCACCATATCCATGGTCTGCATCCCGCCTATACCATCCTTGAATCGTTCCCACATTGCCATTAAGAGAGAGTGAGAAGGGTGTATCCGGACATATAACTGTCGGCCCCGAGATAGAACCGGCAACCGTAGCTTGAGTTTCCGCAATCGTATAGTACCCACTATAAATTGTCCCGCATGTCCCGGATGATATTTTAGCACGAATACGCGTCGAGACATTGACCGAAAAATTGTAGTAGTCAACATCATGAAGACCACCGGCCGGTTCCCAGGCTCCCCATGTCCCGCCAGAGGCTACACTTTTTTCCCAACTCATAGCGGTGCCCGAATAGCCTGAAACAACCAACGTCCCGCTTGCAGATTCGCCGGAACAAAATGATCCTTTGCCACTCGAAAGAGAAACACCCCCCGCATTTGGATATACGACACTAACCGTGGCGGCGGTGGAATATGCAGTAGATGAGCATTTGCTCACTACTGCTCTGAACATAGTTGTTGCAGACAGTGCTCCGGTGTTGTATGTGGCACTTGTGTTGCTAATTGTCTGCCATGACGCACCTCCGTTGGTGCTTTTCTCCCAGCGCACAATGGTCCCGGAACGGCCAGAGAGAGTTAATGTAACACTGCTCTCTGCGCAGATATTGCTGGTACTTGGTGTGACAGATCCACCAATAACTCCACCTACATTCACTGTATAGGTGTAGTCATTATTTGAATTCATGTTGTCACTATAATAAACATAGTGAACACCCGGTGAGGTCCATTCCACTGCTATGGTACATGAGCGATTACTTCCAATGAGCGTGCCGCCTCCGGAAATGCTCCATGAAAACTTAGTACTGGTACCCGGGCATGAATAGTATGCGGTCGTGCCAACACAAAGCTGGCCGTAGGAGGACAAGGAGATGAAGACAAATGCGGCGGCAAAAATGATTTCTCTTACATACATAGGAACAAATTTCATATCAGACTATTGAATCCAAGGGTGATAGGTTTTTGAACTAGAAATCCGTCGCGCTATTCACAAGGAAAAACGTCAATCCGGAAACTGCCATCTCCGTATCTTCCTGTTGGATCGGACACTTCGCACCTTACCTCAAAACTCTTTTGATGACGGCCAATATCGGATATGGAATACTCGTTTAAGTTCGACCCTACAACAGTCCACACACTAGAATCAAGATATCTCTTCTTCCAAACGAAAGTCAGATCTGGGATTGACTCGTCGACCAAAGCGTAAAAAACAGTCCCGTCGGCGGGGGGCGTTGGGAACTCGGAGCAACTAACGCTATGGTAGGTTTCATTGCCGCATTGATATTGAAGAGCGCCATTGGCACAAATTGCGATTTGAATCGGATCGGGTCGAGGGATAATATTTATAGCCCTGGAAGTCGTCCTTTCTTCACCCGAAACGTGCTTAACTTTGAGCAAAATCCAATTATTTCCCAAAGAATTAAAGGTTTGGCTTGTCTCCATCGGTCCAGAAATGAAACCAGAGCCAAAGTCCCATTCGTATGTCAGTCCCGTAACACAAGGGCCGTTATCACGCGCTTTAAAAATCACAGATTCGCCAATAAACGCTGTTGTCGGACCTTCGATACTTGCGCTGAAGGTTAATGGGTCACCATAGTCAACAGTCATCTTGCGCACGATGTTTTTGTCCTGATCATATGTGTACACTTCGCGACCGAGCTTGTCATAATCTTTATAGGTTGTGACTCCTTGTGAGCTTGTGACAGACGATACCCCATGTGGCAAGTTGTAGGTGTAAGAAATTACCTCCGCGCCTTCCGGATAGAAAGCCACATCATCGATCGACGGCGTTAGGGTTGCAGATGAACCCGATGGCTCTGGAAGGGACTGACCGACCAATTGCAACACGAACGTGGCAGGTGCCGATCCGATCGGGATATTTTTGCGGAACAACTCGAAACCGTTGCCGGACGGCGTAACAGTAAATGAGTAGTCATAGTACGTCGTGGTGAGATCTGTATTCCTGATTGTCAACTTAAAACTGACCGGAGTATCGCTTTTCATCCAGAACGAGAGCACGTAATTGTCCTTTGCTTTAGTTATAGTTTTCGACAAAGTAGCATAGGGGTGCAAGCCTGTACTGCCGGTTCTTGCTTCCGCATGGTAAACATTGGCAAGCTCAAATTCATTTGTTGTCGAGGTCTCAAAATCTGAAAATGCAAATTGTCCTTTTGCAGCGTTGTTGATCACTGCTACCGGTACCGTCTCATCGTAACCCCAAACTGTACTCACGGGTATGCGATTAAGTCCGGTTTGAGTAAGGGGAACGTCATAGGAGTCGTAGTCAACGATCGTGCTAACTACCTCATATCTCGGATCGAAATTCAAAACATAGATTGAACCGTCCTGTTGAATTGAAGATTCTTCGAAATCGCTGACTGGAGCGGCTATGTTCAAAGACAGATTTTCCTTTGGCAGGATCTTCCCTGACATCAAAAAATCACTCAGCTTAACAAGAATGCTTCCCGTTACCTGTTCTGGTCCTCCTGGACGTTTCACTAACTTCGAATGCTCTAAAAGAAGACCATGCCTGAAGTTTGCGGGATTTTGAAGGTCCTTAATTCGTAGCAAAGCATCCTCCGAATTTGCGGGAATTGTGCCAAAGTCAAAGGCGTATTTAAATTTATCGGTATAGATTGTGCCATCCCCTATGGTAGTTTTCGTACTTCGCAGCAAATGATGTGATGAATTTTCATAGAAGTACTCAACCGTCTGCGTATTATTCTTGCTTAAATTTTCGGCATCGTAAGTAATGACCGTTTGTTTACTTAGTACTTTATCATAATCCGTCAGCAAGAAGTACTTTCCATAGAAGAATATGTTCTCGTCGCTGTTTGCATACTTGTCATAGCGAACTCCCCACACTTTTTGGGGTTGATCCCCGCTCTTGTGAATATACTGGTAATCATTTTCGGTGAACCTTACCAGGTTCCCTCCTTCACTGAGTTCCCATTTTTTCCAAAGAAGTCCCCGTTCATGATCAAAATTCGGATTAGGAGTAAAAGGATATGCATAGGATCCGCCCTGCGATACAATTCCCATACTAGAACATGTAATGGGCCGTGCAAATTTGTTCTGCGTCGCAAGCCAGTCGCCAGTCGATGTTTCGCCATAGGAAGCCGGGACGAAGAATTCAAAACGGGCAGACCCGGCACCCGGGCGCGTTACCGTCACAAATTGATAACCCACGATGTTGCCTCCAGTTGTCGACTCATCAGCCAAATCCATTTCTGTCCGGATCATGAGAAACTTCCATAACTGCGGGATCGTCTTCGTCGATGCAAGAGACGGATAAGATTGCTGCAGGGTAACGTCATTCATTCCAACAGGATCTCTGTATTTCCATGCGGGCATCATGAATGCGGGCCGATGGAGCAGTCTGCCGGAAGATTCCCCAGTAACCGGATCACTGTAATTAAATTCCTTCGTTATTGAGCCAGGATTATTCATCCCATCAAATTCAGTAATTGAACGTATGCGGAGTCCGCCCGCTGGATAAGTTTGTCCTGCTCTCGGATCAAAGTATGTGTTGCCTTCATACCGTATAACTGCGCCACCCCCAGTGGGATAAATAATCTTATTCAGGCTGCCTATTTTCATGAAAGCCTCATCAGGCATTCTGTCGGAACCCTCAAAAACAATTTCGGTTCCGCTGTAATTCGGAATCGGCTGCAGCCGAAATCGTTCAGTCGACGGTTCAGACGGATACACATACATCTTCGGTATCGTGTTTCCATCGGTGTCTCCTGTGCCGTCGAACGGCCCATTAATCTTGCCATTATAATATCCCCAAAAGTCTTTGCTGTCTTTATGCCGACGGCCAGATGACGCTTCTGTACCCTCTGCGATATACTCAAAACGATATGGCGGGATGTGGTCGCATCCAGATATTTCGGAAATCTCTTTGAGAAATCTGTACCCCCAGAAAGTAGAATATTGAAAGCGATATTCTTTCACAAACTGATTTCCAATGTCTCTTCGATTATCATTTATGACTATTCCTCCCAGAAGTGTAGAACCTTGAAATTCAATCTCCTGTCCCGACGAACCACTTATAGTGCTCAGCCAATAGCGATCTATGTCCTGCTCAATATTGTAAGCTGTAACAGTCCGGTAGGCATCCTGATAAGACAGGTTACTGATATTGATACCGATCCGTACCGGCTGACTGGACGGCAACAAGTGCTCATCATCTATCAAAGAATATCCGAAATCAGCGTACGCCCCGGATGGAGATTCGATCTTAGTCAGTTTCCATTCTATATCGTACTCAACAGCAGAGTAGATACTCTTATTGTATTGATTGTAGTCATGCATAAGGAAACTAACGGTATTGAGCATGATGTCCTTTTGAATTGCGCGAGTAGCCCTGACGCTTCGCGCGAACGTGTATTTGTAACCGTTGTTCGTACGTATTTCGAAACTTGTAATACGCTTGTCCGACGCGGACACGGTCGTATAGGTAATTGAAAAATCCTTGAAAGGAATTAAACGGATTTCAGGGGATGCGGAATTGTCAAACACAAACGAACCCGATTCACCGGGAAAACTAAATGTAAATATGTCGGGCTCCGTGTCGATTTGATCATTCCACGAGGCAAGTTCCGAATGATCTGCTTGCTCGTCGTTACAAGTAGTCGCTGTAAGATCTGCTGAGTTGGAAAACGCGCCTACATCCGCAGCAACCGTGATACTTGCAGAGTTTGAATATAACCATCCTCGTCGCGGATCCGATCCTGTTCCGGAAAAATCGTCAGGCAATCCCTTTAGCGTCCGCCTCACCGAATAGTCAACCGACAAGTTCCACCCGAGCCCGTATGCATCTTTTGTGTCTTCCATCCTAAGTCCGCTGGCACGGTAGGATAGCGTGATCGGAACATTGATGTCGTGGTGGTGTACGGATCCTAAAGGTATTTCAATGATAGGTGTTCCGGTGTACATATCAACCGGAATTTCACGCTGCGAAAAGCAACAAAAAGCAATAGATGTTAGAAATACTGTCAGAGAAATAATTCTATTCATACAAAGGCAAGTTTAGGTTGAGCTCCGAGTAGAATAATGGCTTCACTCATAATCCGCACAAAAAAAGCCCAAGAGATCTTTCTTCAAAAAGATCATCGTTGGGCTTAAGTGAAAGTAGAAACCTTTTACTTATTCTCAAAGTAATGTGACGCAGGAACCCTTTCCCTCACTCATGAAATTCCAAACACTATAGGAGCCAATCTTTCAAACAAATTGAATCTGAAACTCTTATCTACCCTTAAGGGTCGTCAACATTTAGAAAAAAAATATTTTGGTATTTTTCTCAAAAGCAGCGAAGATCCTCGCGCGTTTAGCAGATTCCCAAAATATCAGAGGTGTAGAATTTTGGAAAAGCTCTTTGAAACTTCAATTGAAATGAACCATTAAGAAGTAATTCCAGCAAGAACGGATTGGAGTGCGGCAAGACCTCAACTTTATATAGTTGCTAGTGCGGCAGAAATCAAAGCCATAAAACTTTGGTCTTCAGGTTTGGATAATGCTTCAAGTGACTGAAGCCGGGTATCGCTGCATTCAACACCAAAATCTTGGTGCCTTCGTGGCATAACATCCGCGCACCCTCTACTCCACATTCAAATCAAATGCTACCTGAACGTCGGTGTCACCGCCACCGGGACAATCACCTGTCTTCGTTCCTGGCTGATGTCTCAGTATGACCGTCACCCGGGCGGCACCGGCGGCGCCTGTTTGCCATGATGTGAGTATTCCGAGGGGAAGGCCATTCGCATCTTCGTCTTCATAGCTGATGCCTATGTCGCCGGATATCTCGAAACAGAAAAGATGCGCCTCCGCTTCCTCGATCACTTCATCCGATATGCTCACCGCTGGCTCTTCGGTTTCATTCTGTAATACAATGATCGCCGAATATCGCGAGTTGTTTTGCAATGGGCCGCTCACGGTTATTTCCGGCGCGACGCTGCCATGCTCGCCGTCCGCATCGAAGAAGCGCAGAACAACGGGCGTGCCTCCCGCCTCCGGCACCAGCGTCACCTCCAGCGTCGTGATCACTTCCTCTTCGTTGACGGGCTTCGGGTCATCAGGACTGCAAGCAGAAAAGATCATGGCCATGAGCGCGATGATCACCACCACGGAGGATATAAAAGTGCCTTTGCTACTAACGGAAAAAAAATTCTTCATAGGATCAATGAGATAAGAAACTATAAGACAACCGAAGAATAAAATTGGAGCCGACATCCTCTGCGTAATAACGAAGTCTGTTCATGTAATTGCGATAGGATGTGTTCAACAAGTTCTCTCCTGACAAATTTACGTTGATCGAATGCTCGCCAACGGGCAGCTTGAATCCAAGGCGCGCGTTGAGCAACGCGTAGCCGCGCGGAGCCGGAGCGAAATCAAATATCCTGTCGGGCACCTCGTCTCCGATCTCTTTGGGTTCGACAACGACGGGTGCGCGCTTCTGCTCCAGCGTGACCGGCACACTGACGCCGACATAAAAATCCTTCAGCTTGCCCACCTCCGGCCAGGAGAAGGTCAGCCCATTTTGAAATTGTGTGGGAGGGATAAAGATCAACACATCATCCAGGCGGTTGTCCCGCGCATAGATGTACGAGAACTTGCTGTTGAAGGTGATCCGATCGCTCAGCTTCCACTTCACCGCAGCATCCGCACCGGTCAGCAACGCATCGGTCTGCTCATATTGGAAAACGGGAAAATATCCGCGCACAGTCAGACGAGTCCCGGTTGGACGGATGTAAACATAGTTGTGAATGTCATTGTAGTAGACGGAGAAATCAGCCGTCACGGCTTCGTCCGTGTATTGCAACGTGTTGATCCACTTACGCGACAACTCCTTCTCGATCATAGATTGATCGGTGTAAACCTGGCCATCCTTTCTCATTAACCCTTCCTCGATCGAGGCGGTACCGTGGTGGAGGCCCTCGCTGTACAGTTCGCTGACGTGGGGAGGCCTCGAGGAAATTCCAAAGTTCGAAAGAAGCCTCACCCGCGGATTGAAGAGAACGGTAGCGCCAACGGAACCCGAGAGAAAACTGAAATTAAATTCCGGCTTGATGAGTTCGCGGTTATCGATGAACGTCAACACCTGCAGATGCTGAAAGTCATAGCGGGCTCCGGCTTCGAAGATCCATTTGTGACGCTTCCATTTCTCGACGAAAAAGATGCCGCCCGACGCCTGGCCGTAGTCCGGCAACAAGGGGCGCACACCGGTTTCTTCCGTGTCGTTCGTATTAACCTTGAACGTTCCGTTAATTCCAACGCTACCGCTATGTGTTACATGCTCATGATCGAGCGAGACATCAAGCACATGGCTGATCAGCTTCAGTGACAACGAAGGGTGCGCGTTCCGGCCTGACCGCCGTATATCGAATTCGTTGCGGAAATCGTATTGACCTCCGTAGAGGATACTGATCTTCCCCAGGTTGCGCACCTGTTGGTGAGCGCTGAGCTTTAACAAATGATGGTTGATCCGCTGCCGCGGCGAAGCAATCTTGTATGTGAAGTCGTCCTCGTACCAGGGCCGTCCGGTCCTGATCGAATATTGTATGTCACTGAGGTTTCCCGTGTGTGCGGCGCGAAGTATACCGAGCTCTGTGTTAAAACTGCTGAGGTAGATCTCCGCCCCCCGCCGGGCATCCTGAAAGCCCAGTGCGCCGGAAAAATTGAACTCCTTTACACCTGTGTTCGACAGGTTATACCTGGGCGCATGATAATCGCCTCCCTTTTTAACAGAGCTTTGAAGTCGCCAGCTCCATCCGGATCCTTCGGCAAGTGTGCCCTCGAAAAGTCCCGAGAAAACGCCCATCCGATTATTGGACAATAGTCCGACGTTGAGTTCTCCGCCGATCTTCTCGGTCTGATGCAGGGGAGGTGGGTTGATCATGATCACGCCGCCCATCGCCGCGGATCCATATCGAACGGTTTCGGCGCCCTTGATAACCTCTATGCTGGACGCGATGAAAGGATCGACTTCCGGCGCGTGCTCAACGCCCCACTGCTGGCCTTCCTGGCGAATGCCATTATTCAAAATAAGAATGCGCTGACTGTGCAAACCGTCGATGACCGGTTTGAAGATCGAGGGCCCGGTTTGCAATGCATTCACTCCCGGGATCTCTTTTAGCGACTCCCCAAGGGGTTTTCCGTGCAGCGCTTCCAGGTCCTGCGCCTCCAGAAGCACCGTAGCCTGAGTGGCGCTGCGAGCCTCGACGCTTCCCTCTATTACAACGTCCTGCAGAACGGTGCTCGAAGGTTTCATCCTGAATTCGCGGACCCCGGAAAAAGGAATTGTTATCTCGTTGTGTTGGTCCTCATAACCTATGTAGGTGATCCGAATCGCGTAATGACCTGGACAAAGCGCCTTGAATTCGAATGCTCCGTCGGCGTGCGAAATCGCGTAGAGTTGCGTTATTTCAATACTGACAGCAGCTTGCGGAAGAGGCATTCCCGTTTCGTCGAGTACCCTTCCCCGAAATATTTCGGTGCAGGCCTGTGCTTTAACCCGGAAACCAGCCGGGATCAACAATACAGAAATCAGGAAAAATCGAATCACGCTCTTGCAACAAGGTTGCAAATATAGCAAAGAAACTTAAAGAGAAAGGTCAGTCGATAATGTCCTGAAGCTTATACTTCTGGATCATATAATACAGAAAATTGAAGGTGAGGATGGAGTCGTCCTTTTTGGCGGGCTGTTTTTCGTTCGATCGCTCAATCGGCTTTTGGGCGGCGCGTTGCATGGGAAAATCGTGAATTTGCAGCGCGACGGAGTCTTTTGCGTAGCCGGTCGAAGAAGCGCGGGGAATATAGCGGAGATCCTCCCCCGGGGTGAAGGAGACCTTGTTGCCTTCGTCAGCACCGCGGTCAGTGGTTATTTCCACATCCGACATACCGGCATCCTGCGCAAGTGCAGTCCCGGAAGCGGTTACAATAACCAGCGTTGCTAGAAAAAAAATCTGTCGGCCCCAGCTCTTCATGTCCTACCGTAAAGGGAGAAATTACCAATATTAAATTCTTCAGTTCTGAAAATTACGAAATAAACCGGACAAACCACAGAAAAAATCGATTCCGCAAGCGTTTTTGGCGTATGATTTCGCGGCATTCTCCCTAATTTGACCGCGTTATAATAATATTACCTCCGGAAAAAATTCCGGAATGAGCACGACATTGGCGAGCGGATGGATTTTTCTGAACTCGAAATCATTACGAATGGGAAGAATTTGCAGGTCTGGAAAGACCAGCCGCTGACAGTATTATTGACCGACAGCCGGAAGGCGATCGTCGCAGAAGGTGCGATCTTTTTTGCCATCAGCGGACGGCACCACGATGGTCACCAGTTCGTCGACGAATTATACAGTATGGGGATTCGTCAGTTCGTAGTCGAACGCCCAATGACCATCGGTCCCCATGCGAATGTTCTCGTCGTAGCCTCTTCGCTGAGAGCGCTTCAGCAGGTCGTCGCCCGGCACAGATCGGGTATCGACTCGCCCGTCATTGGAATTACAGGGAGCAATGGAAAAACGATCATCAAAGAATGGCTCTACCAGCTACTTTCACCGGAGTATAAGATCGCCAAGAATCCCGCGAGTTATAATTCGCAACTAGGCGTACCGTTGTCCGTATGGCAACTTCAGCCCCACCATTCGCTGGGCATTTTCGAAGCCGGGATCTCGACCGTGAACGAAATGAAATACCTTCAGCAAGTGCTCAGGCCAAGTGTCGGTGTCTTTACGAATATCGGACCGGCACATAGCGAGGGGTTCGGGTCCGTTGCTGAAAAGATTCAGGAAAAGCTTCGCCTCTTTAGCGAAACTCCGGTTGTGATCTATTGCAAGGATCACAAACTGATCGACGAAGCGATATCCGCCGCCGGAATTCACGGATTTTCCTGGGGAACAAGCCCCGATGCCTCCGTACAAATTACCGCGCGGACGGATAGCTTTCTCGTTAAAACACCGCGGGAAGAATTTTCCCTTCAGCTTCCTTTTTCGGACAGCGCCTCCATCGAGAATTGCTTCCACTGTGTCCTCGTGCTGCTACACTTGGGATATAGCTCCGATTTGATTCAGAGTCGCATTGACACACTCCGGGCTGTGCCCATGCGTCTTGAATTGAAAGAGGGTATCAACCATTGCCAGATTGTCGATGACACCTACAACAATGATCTTGCGGGGCTACAGGTAAGTCTGGACTTCCTTTCACATCAGACGCAGCGAAGCAAGAAGCGGGTGATCCTGTCCGACATTCACGAATCGGGACTCACCGACCGGGCGCTGACCCGGAAAGTGTCATCGCTGTTGTCCGCCGCACACATTCAGCATTTCATTGGCATCGGCCCTGTATTGTTCTCCTATCAGGGGGATTTTCCCTCGGGATCACTCTTCTATCAATCGACTGAAGAATTTCTCGGCAGTTTCAATTTCAACGATCTCCACGATGAGGTGATCCTGGTGAAAGGGGCACGGGTATTTGCGTTCGAGAAGATCGTCAACCACATCCAGCGCAAGGTTCATGGTACGGTAATGGAAATCGATCTCGGCGCGCTTGTGCACAATCTAAACTATTTCAGGTCGCGCCTGAACGCTTCCACCAAGGTCATGGCAATGGTCAAGGCCTTTGCCTATGGCAGCGGAAGCAATGAAATTGCCAATGTACTGCAATATCACAAGATCGACTACCTGGGTGTGGCCTATGCGGACGAGGGGATCGAGCTGAGAAAAAACAACATCACCTTGCCCGTGATGGTGATGAATCCGACGGAGGAAAGTTTCGAAGCACTCCTCCAGTATGACCTGGAGCCGGAAGTTTATAATTTCAAGATCCTGCAGAATCTCGGAGACTTCCTGCGCGGCCGTCCCTGCAACATCCATTTGAAGATCGACACGGGCATGCATCGCCTGGGCTTCAATGCGGAAGAGATCGAAGGACTCATTATCCTCCTCCGCGAGCGGCCTAACATGAAGGTTGCATCCGTGTTCAGTCACCTCGCGGGCGCTGACGAAAAGGAACACGACCGGTTTTCGCGTGAGCAGGGCCAGACCTTTCAACAGATTGCAAACGAGATTTCACAACGGTTGGGCTATAAGCCGATTAGGCATATCCTCAACTCTTCGGGTATTCTTCGCTTCCCCGAGCTTCAATTCGACATGGTTCGCCTCGGCATCGGCCTATATGGAATCGATCCCACCGCCGCTTCGGCAAACCTCAGACCTGTGGCTACACTTAAGACCATCATTTCGCAGATCAAACACGTGAATGCCGGTGAGACCATCGGCTATGGACGAAAGGGGATTGCTTCATCAAACCGGACTGTCGCCACAATCGCCATCGGTTACGCCGATGGCTTCCAACGGGCATTTAGCCAGGGAAAGGGCAAGGTTCTCATACACGGCCGGCAAGCGCCTGTTATAGGAAATGTCTGCATGGACATGACGATGGTCGACATCACCGGCATTCCGGCCCGCGAAGGAGATGAGGTAATCGTCTTCGGAAAAGATCTGCCTATTCAGTCTCTCGCGGACAGTATCCAGACGATTCCCTATGAAATACTAACGAGAACAAGCGAGCGCGTCAAGCGAGTGTTCGTGGCCGAAAGCATTTGATTCTATCCGCAGCCGCCGAGATTCTTCTTCAGGTCGCGATCGGGTAGTCCTCCAAAATCCATTCTTCCGTCTTCACGATCCTCTTTAGCGGGTGGAGGCGCAGCTTTTTGGTCCGTGGTAGGTTTCCCTTTATCCCCTGACTCGTTCCTGGGTTTTTTGAGCTTCTTCATGCTTTGGTCTATTGCTTCAAAAGAAAAACACAATAGTGATCCAAATCATTGCATTCGATGGGAACCCCCTATATATTTGCCTTGTTTAAAATTAATCTAAATAAGGTATGGCCCGAAATCCCACTAATGTGTCGGAAATGAAGCCGGGAGAAACGGGAATTATTGCCGGTTTCACGGACGATTATCTGTCTGTCAAGCTCATGGAAATGGGGTGTCTTCCGGGAATTCCAGTGCGGTTTAATTTCAAGGCGCCCTTCGGCGACCCAATATGTATCAGTGTATCAGGTTATGAGCTTTCTCTCCGTTTGGAAGAAGCAGCAACGATTTCAATAGTGAGTTAATGACAATTCCCAGGCGGCAGAAAGTTGCATTAGTGGGAAACCCAAACTCTGGTAAATCTTCCCTTTTCAATCAACTTACAGGCTTAAAACAAAAGATCGGCAACTTCCCCGGTGTTACGGTAGACAAAAGATCGGGTCTGACGTCCCTCCCGGATGGGTCCACGCTTGAAATCGTTGACTTGCCAGGCATCTATAGCATTTATCCCCGCAGCCTGGACGAACAGATCGTCGCCGAGATCCTCCTGAATCACCATGATGAAACAACCCCTGACAAAGTGGTTGTAATCGCTGATGCAACCAATCTCAAGCGCGGCTTGCTGTTATTATCCCAGATCATGGACATTGGCTTGCCGACAATCCTCGCGTTAAATATGATGGATCTTGTCGCAAGGGCAGGAATCAGCTACGACATCAAAGGACTCTCGCGCAAGCTTGGAATTCCGGTCGTTCCCATCAATGCGCGAATGGGTATTGGGCTTCAGGAATTAAAGAAAGTGATTGCGGGCCCGGTAAGTCCACCAACTCAGTCGGTGTTCAAAATATGGAAAGAAGCGCTGCCGCCCATTCACGAGTTGCGTGAAACCCTGGGGGTAGACAACGACTATGAAGCATACCAGTTTCTTGAACAACCGAAGTCGCTGAAATTCCTCTCGAAAAAAGATCGTGGCATTGTGGATGAAGTCCGGACGCGTCACGCGTTTGTCCCCGGCAAGTTCCAGGGTGCCGAAACGATTCAGCGATACGGTTTCATCCAGGACCTGCTGAATGACGTAACGCTGAAGCAAACGGATTTTTCGTGGAAGAATTATTCGCGCAAAATCGACAAAGTCGTAACGCACAAGGTGTGGGGTTATCTGCTATTCTTCGCGGTGCTGTTCCTGATCTTCCAGGCGATCTTCGCATGGGCAACCTTGCCGATGGATCTGATCGATGTGCTGTTCGCTGATTTGAGTCAATACCTGCACGGGGCGCTTCCGGATGGTCCGCTCACGAGCCTCCTGGCGGATGGCATTATTCCCGGGATCGGCGGCATCGTCATTTTTGTACCCCAGATCGCAATACTGTTCGCATTCATTTCGATTCTCGAGGAGAGTGGTTACATGGCGCGCGTCGTCTTCCTGATGGACAAGATGATGCGGCGATTCGGACTGAATGGAAAAAGCGTCGTGCCCCTGATGTCAGGTGTTGCCTGCGCCATCCCGGCGATCATGGCAACACGCACGATTGACAACTGGAAGGAGCGCATGATCACCATCTTCGTCACACCGTTGATGAGCTGTTCAGCGCGGTTGCCGGTTTTCACGATTCTTATAGCACTCATTGTGCCGGAGCAAAGACTATTCGGTTTCTTCAACCTACAGGGAATAGCGCTCATGGGCCTTTACCTCCTTGGTTTTGTTGCAGCCATCGGCTCCGCCTGGGTCATGAAGCAGATCATACGCGTACGTGAACGCAGCTTCCTGATTATGGAATTACCGACGTACCGCATTCCCCGGTGGTCCAATGTCGGCTACACCATCGTTGAAAAGACCAAAGCATTTGTGCTGGAGGCGGGCAAAGTCATCATGGCGATTTCAATCGTCCTCTGGGTGCTGGCCAGCTACGGTCCGGGTGATAAAGTCACAAATGCGCGCGAGTACGTGCTGGCGGAATCGCAGAACCTCCGACTTACGGAACAAGGCCTCGAAGACCGGATCGCTGCCTTCAAACTGGAGAACTCGTATGCTGGCGTAATTGGGAAAGCGCTTGAGCCCGCTATCCGGCCCCTTGGCTACGATTGGAAGATCGGCATCGCGCTTGTAACCTCCTTCGCCGCCCGTGAAGTGTTTGTGGGGACAATGGCCACCATTTACAGCATCGGCAGCGCCGGCGACGAGAGTGACACGACTATCAAGACGCGTATGAAGCAAGAGATCAATCCGGAAACGGGTGGCCCGCGGTTCACACCGGCCGTCGGTTTCTCTCTCCTGATCTTCTACCTCTTCGCGATGCAGTGCATGAGTACCCTGGCCGTTGTCTACCGCGAAACGCGTGGATGGAAATGGCCCATCCTCCAACTGCTGTACATGACCGCGCTTGCCTATGTATCGGCGTGGATCGTCTACCAGGTCCTTTCCTGACGGTATCGGGCGAAATTCGGCGATCGGCGGAGGAGATGCCACAATTTGAAGTGTCATCTGTATCTTGCAACCTTTCGATACCCTAATTCAACCACGCATTGAATCTCGACCCCTCGAAATATCTTTTTCTCCTCCCGCTATTTTTCCTGGCTTGCTCCGACGATTCAGACAAGGCGATCAACAAATTTTCAGATCCGGTATCGACGCACATCGCGGATCTCAAAGACCGGCGCATGCCGGACAGCTTACTTCAGTATTTCAGCCATGAAAATCCGCGCTACCGCCTTGAAGCAGTCGAGGCATTCGGATCCCTTCAGGACACCACGCATGTCGACAGGATTGGAAGGTTGCTCGTGATGGACGCCGACGCCGGCGTAAGAAGGGCAGCCGCGTTCGCCCTCGGTCAGGCACGGCACCCTTCCTGCGAACGCCTTTTGCTCGGCGCGCTTATGAAGGAACAGAACCCGGGCAATAGTTTCGAAATCCTCTCCGCGTATGGCAAAACCACCAGGCTCTGGAAGCTCGATCCCGACCCTTTCCTCACCGATAGCAACCGAACTGCAGGACTGGCCTGGTCCATCTACAGAGCCGGTCTGCGGGGAAAAACGGATTCCCAGGCTAACGCTGTGGCTATCAGTTTGCTCAAGCAGACCTTCACGGAATTTACGCGCCTCGGCGCGGCTCACTTCTTCGCGCGTGGCGCCATCTCTTTTGAGGATGCCGCTCCCGCAATCATTTCTGTCGCCTTGAATGACCCCTCCGCCGACGTCAGGATGGCTGCAGCTCTATCGCTGGGAAAAATCCCATCGGATACAGTGCTTCATACCCTGACGACAATCATAGACAAGGACCCGGATCATCGCGTTATCATCAACGCGGTTCGCGCTCTGAAGTCTTTTCCACTCGCATCAGCCAAGGCCACTCTTTTCAAATGCCTGCAACACAAAAACGCGAATGTCGGCGTTGCAGCATCTGAAGTGATCCGCGATATCGTCCCCGCGAGTATGTGGATCGATGTTGCGAATGAGATGAATCGCGTTGGTCAATGGCGGATGGTCGCGAACCTTTATCAGGGAGTTTTGAGGTCCAGCCGAAGCAGAGAAATCGCAGAAGAGATCCGGTCGGCTTACAATGCCGCGACCGACCCGTACCACCGCGCCGCCCTTCTCGGAAGTCTCAGCGACGACCCGGCTTCCTTCGGGTTTGTCGAGCAGCAGTTACGCGAGGCCGACACCGCAGTCATCCGATCCGTAGCTGCCAGCACACTTGTCGCCATGAACTACAGCGTAAACTTCACACGTGAATACCGTGCGCGCTTTGCAAAAATGTTCCAGTCGCTCCTGGAGTCGCAGAATGATCCGGCGGTCATCGGGACAATCGCCTCGGCATTGGCTGACTCGACACTCAGCTATCGGACCCTTTTTCCGGATGCGAAGTTCTTGTACGCGGCAAGAGAAAAACTGAAAGTTCCACGCGACATTGAATCGCTGCAATCTGTCGATGCCGCGATTGCTTCTTTTGAAAACGAAAAAACTCCACTGGCATCTTATATCGGATTCAACCATCCCATCGACTGGGACCTGGTCCGGCAGATCCCCGACGGGCAGCTTGCCACCATCAAGACGAGCCGGGGTCATATAGTCGTGCGCCTCCTCGTGAACGAGGCGCCTGGCTCGGTGGCGAACTTTGTCGCGCTGGCGCAGCAAGACTATTTCGACAACAAATTCGTTCACCGCGTCGTCCCAAATTTCGTTATTCAGACAGGATGCAAGCGGGGTGATGGATGGGGCAGTGAGGACTACTCCATCCGGTCTGAATTCTCACCCAGGCTGTATCGCACGGGAAGCATGGGAATGGCCTCGGCCGGAAAAGATACCGAGGGAACGCAGTGGTTCATCACCCACTCCCCGACTCCTCATCTCGACGGGCGCTATACGCTCTTTGCAGAAGTAGTCGAAGGCATGGCTGTCGTCAACCTTCTGCAGATCGGAGATAAAATCACAGATGTGGAAGTGGAAAATTTCAAGGCTCAATAATTTTTCCGTGATTCGTATTAAACGTTTTCAACTTTGACCGGATCATTTCAACAGGATTCCAGGATCGGCATCCTGGGCGGCGGGCAGCTCGGGCGCATGCTCATTCAGTCAGGCATCGACTACAACCTGCCGTTTGCGGCTCTTGATCCGGATCCCGCGGCGCCGTGCTCAGGGCTTGTCGAATTCCATTGCGGCAGCCTCACCGATTACAACACAGTGATGGCGTTCGGTTCAGGATGCGACATTATTACGATCGAGATCGAAAACGTCAACACGAATGCTTTGAAAGATCTCGCAGCCCAGGGGAAAAAGGTGTTTCCGCAGCCGGCCATCATCGAGTTGATCCAGGATAAGCGACTGCAGAAAATTTTTTACCGCGACAACGGCATCCCTACTGCTGAATTTCATCTCACGGATAGCGCCGACGCTGTCAGGGCCTACGCATCGTTCCTTCCGTTTGTCAATAAACTGGGACGCGAAGGATACGATGGCCGCGGCGTACAAATCATGCGCTCCGAAAGCGATTTCGTGAAAGCATGGGATGCCCCCAGCCTCATTGAGAGACTTATCGACTTTGAAAAGGAGATCGCCGTGATCGTCGCCCGCAATGCCAGGGGTGAAGTTAAGACGTTTCCCGTCGTTGAGATGGTCTTCCATCCCGTGCAGAATCTGGTGGAATATCTGTTCGCGCCGGCTCTGCTCGACGCACGCACCGCCCGCCGTGCCGACGACATAGCAAGAAAGATAATTGGAGATCTGAACATGGTCGGACTACTTGCCGTAGAAATGTTTGTGACCCGCGAGGGCGAAGTTCTGGTGAATGAGATCGCTCCGCGACCGCACAACAGCGGGCACCAGACGATCGAAGCCAATATGACCTCGCAGTACCAGCAACATCTTCGCGCCATACTCGATCTTCCTCTGGGTGACACGAACACTATAATGCCCAGCGCCATGGTAAACCTGCTTGGAGAACCGGGTTACTCCGGACCTGCGCGGTATCAGGGATTTGAAGAAGTTGTGAGCATTCCCGGAGTCTATGTGCACTTATACGGAAAGAAGCTCACCAAACCCTTCCGCAAAATGGGCCATGTTACCATTCTCGAAGCAGACATGGAGGCGCTGCGGAACAAAGCGAACTTCATCAAGGAAACTATAAAAGTGATCGCCTGACGATCCATTCTTAAGCATATGAAAAAACCAATAGTAGGAATCATCATGGGCAGCGAAAGCGATTTGCAGATCATGAAAGACGCCGCTGAAATGCTGGATGATCTTCAGATCCCATACGAGCTCACCGTTGTCTCCGCACATCGAACACCCATGCGGATGGTTGAATACGCAACGACGGCGCGCAAAAGAGGGCTTCAGGTGATTATCGCGGGGGCGGGTGGTGCTGCCCACCTCCCTGGCATGGTCGCCTCCATGACCTCCTTGCCTGTGATAGGCGTACCGGTAAAATCATCAAACTCGATCGACGGATGGGACTCCGTTCTGTCCATCCTGCAAATGCCCGCCGGCGTACCCGTTGCAACGGTCGCCTTGAACGGCGCGCGGAACGCGGGGATCCTGGCGGCCCAAATCCTCGGTTCAGCGGACCGTGAGCTGGGAAAGCGGCTGGACAAGTTCAAGACATCGCTCCAAAAGAAAGTCGAACTGTCGGCAAAAAATATAGATTTAAGGGGCTGGAGGGCCGCTCTTAAATAACCGTTTCACTGATTGCCCATAAATTTCTATCTTAAATTCCTGTAAGTCCGCTTACTCCTGCAAATAAGACCCCCGCGCGGGAACGGTGCTATTTGGCATTGTCGTTTTTTTCTCAATTCTGTGTGTAAACCGAAATGAATCCAAACGAAAAAGGCTGGCTTAAGGAATACATTGATTTCCGCCTCGAGATGCTTAGCGAACTGACTAGCGATGCGACGCGTAAAAGATCGCATCCTGAGCACGCGCTCTATCGCATCATTCAGCCTATGGGTTTGATGTACGGCCAATCCATCGGCGTTACCGGCCATCCCGACCAGGAGAGCTGGCATGGCCGCGAAAAGATGAAGGTGCTCCTCGCGGAAAGCCTCATCAGCAGCTCGCTGCTGGTTTATGAAAAGCACAATGGATCACCGATCAACATTGCCGCGGCCCTGGACAAGACCCTGGATCACATCGCACACTTTTACAATAACATCTTTCCCGAGCTCGCTACACCATCCAAGAGTCTCTTCGGCAAAAGGAGATCTTCGATCGAGCTCGCCGAAAAAATACTCGACAAGAGAATAGAGAGAACCACAGACTTCGAGGGAAATTTCTGGACGTATTTTTTTCACAACAGCCTTCTGTTTGTCGACGTATTTATTTTCTGCCAGTGGATACACACCAACGCCGACCGTATCGTCGCCGACTTCTTTCGCTACGAACGGGACGAACTCCGGTTTTCAGTTGTGAAAGTCATTGCCGCCGCATCCCATGCAAACAAGTCAGTGGAATACGAAGAAAAGAAGTTGTTGGAGTTCTTTCTCCACAGCACCGACCTTTCTTCGGAAAAACGCAAAGAAGCCGTACATTTATTTGAGAAGGGAATCGATGTAAGCGAGATCAACCTGCCTTCTGAAAATTCATGGATCCTTAAGAAATTCTTTCTCGAAATTGCCATTCTCACCCTCTGGGCGGATAAGAAAGTGGAAGAAATCGAAATGGATTTTCTCAGGAACTTTACCCGCCACCTGGCCTTCAACGAAGAGGATCTTGAGAATAGTCTGATTGCCATCGAAGGCTTCGTGCTTGAAAACTGGGAGCAACTTTCCTACTTGCAGAATAATCAGGACTATCGGCAAGTGAGCGAACAGTTTATCAAACGCGTTTCGAAAATCGCAGAGAAGAACAAGCATCGGCTGCTAAAGGAAATGCAGGATAACGAAGAGGCTGTAGCCTTGTTGCGCAGGTCGCGATCGAATGAGCTTACTCCTGAGGAAAGGGAGAAAATGCGCGTTTTTCTCGTGCAGATTCTGAGAACGATACCGACGTTTGTGATCATTTCGCTGCCGCGGAAATTTCTCACCCTCCCCGTCTTGTTAAAAATTCTTCCCCGGAATCTCTTTACAGAAGGGATACCTTCCTAGACCTGTTCCTCTTCCGTCTGCTTCGCTTTTCTCGGGATGAGAACCGAGAAAATTATGGAGAGTGTCAGCGTGACGATGATCACCGTAAACGAGAGGTAGACGTCAATTTCGATTTGCCAGATGTCGAGCAACATTTTGGCGCCAATGAAAAACAGAATGACTGACAATCCCTTTTGCAGGAGATAAAACTTATCGATAATCCCGGCCAGGAGGAAAAACATCGCCCGCAATCCCATCACTGCAAAAATGTTTGATGTATAGATCAGGAACGGATTCTGGGTTATCGCGAACGCGGCGGGTATGGAATCCACGGCAAAGATGAGGTCCGTGGTTTCGATGAGAACGATGACGAGAAACAGTGGTGTGAAAAGCAATTTTCCGTGTTCCCGGATGACAAAACTACCGCCGTGATCATCGTGTGACATCGGCAGGTACTTCTTGCAGAATCTGAGTATGGGGTTTTTCTCAGGCTCAATTTTTTCGTCACCGTCTTCGAAGTAAATGCGGATACCGGAGTACACAAGGAAGACCCCGAAAATATAAAGGATCCAGTGAAATTGTTCGATGAGGAATGTGCCTACAAAAATGAATACGCCCCTGAATACGATGGCTCCCAGGATACCCCAGAAGAGCACCTTGTGATAGTAGGCTTCATTGACTTTGAAATACTTCAGGATAAGGAGGATAACAAAAATGTTATCGACCGACAGCGCATATTCCGTCAGGTAGGCTGAGAAATATTGTACGGCGCCCTCGGTTCCGCTTTCATCGTACAAGAGAATAAAGACGCCAAACAGGGTTGAAATAACCACCCAGAAGATCGACTGGTAAAGGGCAGACCGCGTGCTGATCTTATGCGCCTGCTTGTGAAATAATCCGAGATCCAGAACCAGGAAGAGGATGATGATAACCGCGAATATTCCAAAAAGTATTGTCTCCTCTTCGGGCAGGTCACTAAAGAGCGAAAATGTGAGTATGTTAAACACTACGTAGGTATCGATACTGGTTCTGAGGAGCCTTTAGCCAGCAAAAATAGGATTTTAGACTTCGCTCAATTTCAAAACTACAAATATATTTTGAACCCAAAAACTTCGTTTTCCGAAATCCGGGGACTCTTTTAGAGGTGATTATTTCGAGCAGTTCTGGCAGGTACCCTGGATCAGCAGATTGACCTCCCCGGCCACATATCCCCTGGGGAGTCGAACCCTGGGGATATCCACATCCAGGCAGTTTGTCTGACCGCATTGGGTGCATTTGAAGTGGACATGTTCGTGCTGATGTCCGGTAGTTGTACATGCTCCGGTGCAAAGCGCATACTTGAGGCTACCTCCATCATCCAGCACTTTGTGAATAAGCCCCCGGTCAAAAAAAGTTTTCAGCGTACGATAGACCGTCACCCGGTCGATATCATCAGCAATCTCGCTTTCGATGTCGCTATGAGACAAGGCATAGTCCTTCTTCAGGAAAAGATGAAGTATTTCCTGCCGGGTGGGAGTAGACCTGAGTCTGAAGTTTTTCAATAGCCGGTTTGATACCTGGTTCATTGAAGCTGAAGTTGCAGGAGGTTGTTGTAAATGCCGTTGTCCAGTTCCGATAGCTCGTTATGCGATCCCATCTCCGCCAACGCTCCTTCATGAATTACAAATATACGATCTACTTTCTTGATCGTGCTCAGGCGATGTGCAATTATGATGCTCGTGCGGCCTTCCATAAGTTTTTCAAGCGCCTGCTGGACCAGCACTTCCGAATGAGCATCAAGCGAGCTGGTGGCTTCATCCAGAATCAGAATGGAGGGGTCCTTCAGTATGGCGCGCGCAATGGCAATCCGCTGGCGTTGGCCACCGGAGAGCTTCACCCCGCGATCTCCAACAACGGTTGCAAACCCTTCGGGAAACCGATCGATGAATTCGATGGCATTCGCCTTTGCGGCGGCCTCGCGGACTTCCTCATCCGAGGCACCCGGCTTGCCGTAGCGGATATTTTCTGCGATCGTTCCTCCGAACAAAACAACTTCCTGCGGTACGACGCCAAGATTTCGACGATAAGCTGTCAGGTTGAAATCCGAGATCGGTGTACCGTCGACTCGAATCTGTCCTTCGTTGACCGGATACAATCGCAGCAGCAAATTGATGATTGTTGATTTGCCGGATCCGCTTTTTCCTACAAGCGCAACACGCTCTCCTTTTCGAATAGAGAAATTTAGATCGTGCAGTACGCGGGAGTCTTTCCGGGAGGGATACGAGAAACTCACAGAAGAATATTCAATCTCGCCCTGCAGCTTTACCGTCGCGGGCTCAGCCGGCGACTCGTCGGCAAGTGCGAGTATTTCCTGAATGCGTTCTGAAGCGCCGACCGATCTTTGCAACTGCGAGTAAATATCGCCAAGGCCTGCGATAGAAAATCCGATGAACCCTGTATACAGGACAAACGAGAACAACTCGCCAATTTCAAGGTTGCCCGATTGCACCAGACTGGCACCGAACCAGCCCACCGCCACAATTCCTCCGAAGAGCGCGAAGATCACAAACGAAATAAACATGCCCCGATAGCGGGCCGATTTGATGGCAATTTGCACAACTTCACCGATGGCTCGCCGATAGCGATCCAGTTCGAAAATTTCGTTGGTGAAGGCTTTCACCATCGTGATGGAATGCAGGGACTCTTCGACGACGACATTGGCATCGGCAAGCTTGTCCTGCGTCTTCTTTGACAGCTTGCGGATGTACTTTCCAAAGATGAGCGCGCTCACTACCAGCAGTGGAAATGTGATAAGCATGAAAACCGTCAGCGTTGGCGCCAGATAGAAAATGATGGCAACTCCGAAGACGAGGGTCAATACCTGTCTCAGCAATTCCGCCAGGATGAAGCTAAATGTGTCCTGTAGCGTTCCGACATCTGACGTAAGCCTGCTCATCACTTCTCCTACGCGGCGATTGTCGAAAAAATCCATGGATAGCCAGATGACTTTCGAGTAGACGGTCTTGCGAACGTCAGCCATGCCTTTTTCACTGACAATTGAAAAAGTATATACGCGTATGAATGAGAAGATACTTTGGGCAAACAGGATAAGCAACAAGGCCACGGCGACCTCGTTTATGCTCTCAAAGTATTTCGGATGCCCGGAGGCAACATCCAGCAGCTCACCCGCCAGGCGTGGGAAAGCGAGAAGCGTCAGACTCGACAACGCCAATGAAACCAGGCCAACAAGGAAGATGCCCTTGTAAGGCAGCATAAACCGGAAGATACCAATCAACTGGCGAAGGCCCTTTTTGTCGAGACGACGCTTTTCTTCTGTTTCTGATTCCTTTGTTCTGCGCTTTGCCATCCTGATTAATCGATCAAAATCTTTCCGCTAATGTAAAAGGCAACCGAATCTCCGAAAATCATTTTCTGACCGCCTTTCACGGAGTACGAAGTCAACACTGTATGGTCATCCACCTGTTGAAAATGCATAGACAGAAATCGTGCACTCTCGTAGAGGAGATTGTGTTCGTCAAACAGGGCCTCGATCTTTCTCGGTTTGTCAATCGTGCCCTGGTAATATATTTTGAGGTACGTGACTGGCACCTCTTTGATGCTTGCAAATTCCTTGATTTTCAAATTGCTGGCCCGATCCAGCTGTCCGTCACTCACACGGTAGTTACTCTTGTTAACCGGCTTGTTTATCTCTTCCAGTCTTCGAAAAAGGTCAAGCTCTTCCATCCACACTGCTGTATCGGACGGCGTGTACCGAACCGTATCCGTTTTCCCGTCGAGGAGCGCTTCCTTGAGGAGCCCCGCTTCCATGCTGGTCAGGAGTTTGATCTGTTGTGAAAGGAGACTGTCTATTGGATAGAAGGTCGCAGGTGGTTTTTCCGATTCGCAGCTGACCAAGGCCCCCAGCAGGGCAAAGGCTGGTATTATAAGACATTTCCTAATCTTGCAATAGAACATCTCCTGTCATTTGTTTCGGGGCGGCAATACCCATAAGCTTGAGAATCGTGGGGGCGAGGTCGCCGAGTTTCCCATCCTTCAGCCTTCCCTGGTAGGTATCGTCCACGAGAATGCATGGAACCAGGTTGGTAGTATGCGCGGTGTTTGGAGTTCCGTCATCGTTGATCATCATATCCGCGTTCCCATGGTCGGCAATGATAATTGTCGCGTACCCATTTTTTAAGGCGGCCTCCGTGACCCGTTGTGCGCATGCGTCGACCGTCTCAACTGCCTTGACAGCGGCCTCAAAGACACCCGTATGGCCGACCATATCGGGATTTGCAAAATTCAGGCAGATGAAGTCGGCCGACTTCGCTTCGAGCTCCGGGACAATCTTGTCGCGGATATCCGCTGCGCTCATCTCCGGTTGAAGATCGTAAGTTGCCACTTTCGGCGAAGGACAAAGGATGCGGCTTTCCCCCGGGAAGGCAGTTTCTCTACCTCCCGAAAAGAAGAACGTGACATGGGGATACTTTTCGGTTTCGGCGATCCGGATTTGTTTCCTGCCCGCATCTGCAACCACCTCACCAAGCGTCTTTTCCAGGTTATCCTTCTCAAAAATAGTCTTTACTCCTTTGAACGATTCATCGTATGTAGTAAGCGTGATGTAGTGCAGGTTCAGCTTTTTGATATCATGCTCGGGAAAGTCCTGCTGCGTGAGCACCTGCGTAATCTCACGTCCGCGATCCGTACGGAAATTAAAACAAAGCACTACATCTCCCTCGCGTATAACGGCGACCTCCCGGCCATTCTCTGTGATCGAGATGGGTTTTATGAATTCATCGGTGACATTGTTGTCATAGGAACGCTGAACTGCTTCAAGCGCATCGGACGTCTTCTCGCCTTTGCCGTGCACCAGCAAGTTATAGGCGAGTTTGACGCGTTCCCAGCGCTTGTCCCGATCCATCGCATAATACCGTCCGATGATACTCGCAAGCTTGCCCGTATTTGCTTTCAGGTGTGCGATGAGATCTTTCAGAAATCCCAGTCCACTTTTCGGATCCGTATCGCGTCCGTCCATAAACGCATGAACAAAAAGATTGGTGATACCTTTCTTCTTTGCTAAACTGATGAGGCCTTTGAGGTGCTCGATGTGCGAGTGAACACCTCCGTCGGAAACAAGTCCGATAAAATGAACATTCTTCTTGCTGGAACGGGCGTAAGCGAAGGCTTCATTCAGTACATCGTTGTCGTCCAGTTCGTTTTCCTGCAAGGCTTTGTTTACCCTGACGAGATCCTGATAGACAATGCGGCCAGCGCCGATGTTCATATGTCCAACTTCCGAGTTGCCCATCTGCCCTTCGGGCAGTCCCACGGCCAGGCCAGATGCCTGCAACTTGCTGTGCTGATACCGCTTGTACAGCGAGTCGATGAAAGGGGTGTTTGCCTGATCTACTGCCGAGACTTTCTTGTTCTTTGCGATGCCCCATCCGTCGAGGATCATCAATAAAACTCTTTTGTTCATTCTGTAATATTTACGTCAACAGGTTCGGTTGTCCGGCGGTTTTCGCGTGCTGCAGAAATGTCCTTGAAGCTTCCGCTGGCCCGGGACTGCCGTATACCGGAAAAAAAACCGTTTTACTGTCGCTGTGTACCGTCCGTATATTTGTGCTTAATTATGGCCGGATTAATGCATTTTTTTAACCACAGTCGGATTAAGAGGCGCAAATATAACAGGATAAGTACATTTCATTACATCATCACCTCAGGAAGAAATCGCTGACCATCAGTAAATTTCTTTATCTTTCAACAATGGCATAGTTTTCGCCATTAACCTAGACTGTCATGAAGTTGAACAGATTGAAACCGTTTATAGTTTTTGCCAGCCTAACCTTACAAGTGTTTGCCGCGAATGCGCAAAGTGACGTCATTTATCAGGTGCGGGAGACCATCAAGGCCGGGAGTTCAAAAGAACTATCCAGATATCTGTTTCAAACAGTAGATGTAACGATCGAAGGCAAGGTTCAGTCGTATAGCAAGGCTCAGGCGGAATTCGTCTTTCGCGATTTTTTCCGGCAGCATCCTCCTTCCGAATTCAATATCATACATCAGGGATCCTCCAAGGGCGGGCAGCCTTTTGCCATCGGGCAGTACAAGAGTGCCGATGAAACATATCGTGTTTTCATGAAGGTCAAGTCTGTCAATAATCAGCAGCTACTTCACGAAATCTCGTTCTCAAAAGAGTAGCCTGTGAGGCCTCAAATAACCATCTAAAAAATCCGCTCTTTCCGCGTAATCCGGGAATTCAAAGTATTTTTGCCGTCGTGAGACCGGCCTACATTACAGACGAGTTCCTGCGCGATTTTATTCAAGCCGCCCTGGCTGAAGATGTCGGCGAAGGAGATCATTCCACGCTTGCCGCCATACCACCGGGAGAGCAAAAATCCGTGCGTCTGATGGTAAAAGACAGCGGCATTCTGGCCGGAGTTGATCTCGCCGCGGAGATATTCCGTCGTGTCGATAAAGGCATCAGGATGGAAATCCTTCTCTGTGACGGTGACGCGATCAAACCCGGCGACATTGCTTTTAGAGCCACCGGCTCGGCGCGAACGATTCTGACGCTGGAGCGGCTGGTGTTGAACTGCATGCAACGCATGAGCGCAATCGCCACGAAGACGCGTCATTACGCGAATCTCATTTCCGGAACAAAAGCAGAACTGCTGGACACCCGCAAGACAACTCCTAATTTCCGCCGGCTCGAGAAGTGGGCCGTTCTGATCGGAGGCGGGAAGAACCATCGGCTTGGACTTTTCGATATGATCATGCTGAAAGATAACCACATCGACATGGCGGGCGGAATTTCCGCTGCAATCAATCGAACAAAAGACTATCTTCACGCCATTAATAGAAATCTGCCCATAGAGATCGAGACCCGCGATCTTTCCGAGGTGCAGCAAGTGCTTGACAGCGGCGGTGTCGACACTATTATGCTTGACAACATGGATGTGAAAACACTGCGTGCCGCCGTAGAGCTGATCGGAGGTCGTTATAAAACGGAGGCCAGCGGTGGTGTAACAGAGAAAACTATCCGGGCAATAGCGGAATGCGGAGTCGACTATATTTCCGTAGGTGCGCTCACGCATGAAATAAAAAGCCTTGACCTGAGTCTGAAGGCAGAAACTGGAAGAACATAGCAGCTTAAGATATCATGATCGTTAAAACAAAGAACTACAAGCTCGAGAAGAAAACGTATATCCGCCTCGCGTTTCGGCAAATCATGCAGCGCCAGGGTTGGATCGCAGCGATCGGGGCATTCGTAATCTGCCTGGGATATATCTGGGTGCCCAGCATCTGGTGGTTTATCGGAGCTTTTGTGGGCCTCGGGCTTTACATGCTTTTCTGGTGGGTCCAGTTTTACGGCGTAACACAACTCGAACAGGGCAAGATGCTGTTTGAAAGATTTTCCTATGAGATCAGCAGTCAGCAGATTATCATGAAGATCAACCCGCGGGAAGGCATGCCGATGAAGTGGGATCAGATCAAGCGCGCTGCAATTGGAAAGGACTACTTCGTATTATTCATTAACAAGGCGCAGCTGATCCATCTCCCGTTTCGAATCTTCAACACTGAAAACGAGCGCAAGTTTCTATCCAGCATCTTGCGAAACAAGGGCCTAATAAAAGGCGCCTGATGGATGCCGATGAAAACGCTGACGCCTGAGCAAGCGCGTGAAAAGATCCAGCGTTATTGCGCATGGCAGGAGCGCTCTCATTTCGAAGTGCGCAACAAGTTATACGAATATGGGTTGCACCGCCGTGACGTCGACGAACTTCTGTCGTCGCTGATCACCGAGGGATTCCTCAACGAGGAGCGTTTTGCGCGCGCATTTGCCGGCGGAAAGTTCCGAATGAAAAAATGGGGACGCATCAAGATCATTCACGCGCTGGAATCAAAGCGCGTCTCAGCCAATTGTATCCGGATAGCCCTCAAAGAAATTGAGGAAGTTCCGTACGCAAACACCTTGATTCAACTGTTGGAGCAAAAGGCGTCTGCGCTCGCGGAGGAGGAGAACGTGTTCAAACTACGTGATAAACTGGCCCGTTATGCTATCCAAAAGGGATACGAGCCCGAGCTCGTATGGAAGGAGATCAGCCGGATTGTTCCGGGCTAACGTTGATGTTGGCGCGCCGAAGCTTGAAGTTTTGTCCCAGGTACACCTTGCGAACCAAGGGGTCGTTGGCCAGCTCCTCGGCCGTTCCAGCTTTGAATAGCTTCCCATCGACCATCAAATACGCGCGGTCGGTTATAGACAGCGTTTCATCCACATTGTGGTCGGTGATGAGAATACCGATGTTCTTGAGTTTGAGCTTGGCAACGATCATCTGGATCTCTTCGACGGCGATGGGGTCTACGCCTGCGAACGGTTCGTCGAGCAATACAAATTTTGGATCCACGGCCAACGCCCGGGCTATCTCCGTTCTGCGGCGTTCGCCTCCCGACAAGGACATCCCCAGATTCTTCCGTACTTTCTGCAGGCTGAATTCTTCGATAAGCTGATCCGTTTTCTCCCGCCGTTCCTGCTTCGAGTAGTCGCGCATTTCAAGCACTGCAAGAATGTTCTCTTCAACGGTGAGCTTCCTGAAAACGGAAGCCTCCTGCGCCAGGTAACCAATGCCGCGCTTGGCACGCTGGTACATCGGCAAGTCAGTGATTTCCTCGTCCTCCAGAAATATTTTGCCTTCGTTTGGCTTGATCAGTCCGACGATCATGTAAAAGCTGGTGGTTTTTCCGGCGCCGTTGGGCCCGAGCAGACCTACGATTTCTCCTTGTTCAACGTGCACAGAGACATCGTTAACCACTGCCCGCGCCTTATATTTCTTAAACAGATGTTCAGCGCGCAGCCTCATGCGTGGTCGAGTTTGATGTCTTTGATTCGCAACTGGATGGAAGATGTTCCATTGTACACATTTTCTTCAATTGTAAAGGCCATACTGAATGAATCACCTCCCGATATCACGTCATAGAATCCGGCCATGTCAAATCCGACCGCCTGAAAAACATTTTCGCCGCCATCTTGGGCGACGAGGAATTTAATATGCCGGTCTTTGAAGCTGGATAGTGAATTGAACACGTACAAATTCTTTGCCGCAAACACCGGCCGCGGATTCTCGGGACCGAAGGGTCCCATCTGTTTTAACACATTCAGAAATTTTGTGTTCACGGCGTCCAGCGGGATGGTGTAATCGATCTCGATAACCGGCGTCATCATATCGGGGGTAATGGTCGAAGAAACGACCTGCTCAAACCGCTGTTGGAAAGCCTCGAGGTTTCCCATTTCCAGCGTAAGCCCGGCCGCATATTTATGTCCGCCGAACTTTTCAAGCAGATCGCTGCAGCTCAGAATTGCCTGGTAAAGATCAAAGCCATTCACACTTCGCGCAGAGCCGGTTATCTTGTTGTTGGATTCAGTGAGGATCACGGTGGGCCTGTAGAATTTCTCGATACACCGAGCAGCAACTATGCCAATAACTCCTTTATGCCAGGTATTTTTGAAAAGAACCGTGGACTTCAATGGCTTGATCCTGTCATTCGATTCGATCATCGCCAGCGCTTCTTCCGTGATAGACGAGTCAAACTCCTTCCGCAGTTCATTCTTGAGGTTGAGTTTCTCCGCGAGTGCTGTCGCCTCCTCCTCAGTCTCGGCAATGAGCAAGTCCACAGCCGCCCGGGCGTGCGCGACTCTTCCGGCCGCATTGATGCGAGGGCCGAGTGTGAAGACAACCCCTGAAACGTCCAACTCATTCTTCACACTCGAGATCTCCTTCAATGCCTTCAGCCCGGGCATGGGATTGTCATTGAGTTTCTTTAGCCCGTAATATGCGAGAACTCTGTTCTCATCCACGATGGGTACGACATCCGACGCGATGCTTATCGCAACGAGGTCGAGATAATCGAAGACCTCTTGCTCGTCCCTGTATAGTCTCGCGTATCCCTGCATAAGTTTGAAACCCAGTCCACAGCCACTGAGCTCGGGGCAGGGATAATGGCAGTCCGATCTCTTTGGGTCGAGTACTGCTACCGCGCCGGGAATGCTCTCGCCGGGAAGGTGATGATCGCAAATGATAAAATCAATACCCTTGTTGCCAGCCAGCCGAACCAGCTCGGAAGATTTTATTCCGCAGTCAAGCGCGATGATCAGGTTGTAGTCGTTCGCATCGGCATACTCAACTCCGGCGAGTGAGACACCGTAGCCCTCTGCGTACCGGTCCGGGATATAGACGTCGCAGGCTTCGTAAAACTTCCGGAGATAGCGATAGACGAGTGACACCGCCGTCGTCCCATCCACATCGTAGTCGCCATAGATCAGGATCTTTTCCCCGCGGTCGATCGCCGTTTTTAACCGGGCAACTGCTTTGTCCATGTCGGTCATAAGGAACGGGTCGTGCAGGTCAGCAAGGGAAGGGCGGAAATATTTTTTGGCGCTGTCAAAGTCGGAGATACCGCGTTGGAGAAGGACGCCCGTGAGAAAAGGGTTGGTGTTTATGGATTGAGAAAGCTTCTCGATCAGATCCTGCGAAGGAATCTCCTTAAATATCCAGCGCTTATCCATTCATTATTGTTCTTCGATTAGAACCGCTCCCCGGTCGCCCGGCCGTCCATATACTCCATCCTGGCCCTTGTGGCCGCGCTTGCCATTTTTCCTGTGCGGCCCCAGTCCGGCAGCCCCTGCTGCCCCGCTGATACCGCCATAGCCAAATGAACCCCCGCTATTCTTAACAATAACAAGAGTGCCGATCAATGCCCGTGTAATGACAGCATCCCTTCCTCCAATTGTCAGGACACCACCGCGCCCTCCATCTCCACCGGATCCACCATTGCCACCATTTCCTCCGTCTCCGCCATTGCAGTGTTGAGTGCCGGGGCTTCCTCCGCCACCGTCTCCACCGTTTCCGCCGTCTCCACCACTTCCACCTGAAAGATCAATTATCAACCTGCCCTTCACATGGATCTTATCAATATATAAAAAAAGATTGATTCCCGGGCCACCACTTAATCCCCGCAGACCGTTCCTTCCGGAGATTCCATCGCGGCATGGTCCCACGGGCGTCAGTCCTGGAGTCCCGTTGATGCCTTTCTTGCCATTTACACCCCGCCCATCGATGATACAATGTTTTCCAATGATCGCAACGTTCGTGCGAATGAAGTTTTCCGCCTTCAGCCCGTTCAGGCTGATGCGCGAAGAATCCATCATGATCAGCGAATCGGCCACGAGAATGTCCGTGGAATCCATATAGAATGTCTCGTGCGGTTGAATGACCAGTTTAGCAACTCGCACTTGCGCCTGCGCAGTCAGACAGCAACAACATAACAGCACAAAAACGGCTCTGGTCATCCTACAAAAATAATCCTATAATCCCGGCAGACAAATTTTGTTGGCTGTCAACGGACTTCCTTTATGCAAGTGGTCTGACACAGGCTGATAAGCAAATACTTACTCTCAAAAGGAGCGTGAAAAAACTCTCGAACCTTCAACGAAGAGAAAAAAAAAGCAGTATATCATTTATACTGCTTTGTAATTAGCGGAGCTAAATATCAGTTGCTGGTGCCCTGTGGCTGGTCGGCCACAACACCTTCCAGGACGTCTTTGATCTCAACGCGCTGACCGTCGCGATAAGGAACGATCCAGGCGTCTTTCACACCCATTTCCCGCATATACTTCTTGAACTCATCTGCCTCCCAATAGTCTCTGAAGATACCGATGGTGATTCTTTGGGGCTCATTGTCCTTCACTTCGCCACCGAGATTCGGATTGTTATCAAAATATTTCTGAAGGTCTTTGTTCTTGAAGGCGCCGATCTGCACTTTGAAAACCACCCCTTGCGAATAATCCATCTCATTCACGACTGGTGACGCCTTGAGCTGAGTAAGCTCGGCGCGGGCGCTTGTAAGCTGCGCGCGTGACTGTGCAAGCTGATCTTCGAGATCGGCGATGCGCGCGTCCTTGTTACTCATGCTGGATTGCAATTGAGAGACCCTATCGTTCAGGGAGGAAAGCTGACGCTCGGCAGCTTCCTTGTCTTCCGTCAACTGTTTAAGGTTAGCGGGATTTCGGGAAAATTCCTTGGCCTTCTTTTTCCACTCCTTTTTTTCCTGTTTCGAGAGCTGTGCAAAACTAAGTGAAGTTGAAAAAATAAAAGCCAGACAAAAAAATAAGACAAGTCTGTTATTCATATGGTTAAAAATTGAGTTTCTTTTTCAAAAACGACCCGGACTTTAGTACGGCTCGTCACTCGTAGACCCCAAACACCTTGCAGCACAACACCTTAATTCAAAATAAAAGTACAAATATTTTTTTGAATATTACTACACCCCCAGGCTTCCTACCATCTTTTCCGGTCTTACCCACTGGTCGAACTGCTCGGAAGTTAACAAGCCAAGCTCGATCGCGGCCGCCCTTAAGGTCTTGTTTTCCTTATGGGCCTTCTTCGCAATCTTCGCGGCGTTTTCGTAGCCGATATGCGTGTTGAGCGCCGTTACCAGCATCAGTGAATTTTCAAGGTGTTGCTTGATTATCTCTTCATTGGCCGTAATGCCTTCCGCGCATTTGTCATTGAACGATACGCAAGCATCACCCAGAAGTCTCGCGGACTGCAATACGTTCGCCGCGATGACGGGCTTGAAGACGTTCAGTTCAAACTGACCCAACGACCCCCCTATTGTTACCGCCGTGTCATTGCCCATCACCTGAGCGCATACCATCGTCAGTGCTTCGGGCTGGGTGGGATTCACCTTGCCCGGCATAATCGATGAGCCGGGCTCGTTATCCGGGATGACAATCTCGCCGATGCCACAGCGCGGACCGGAGCTGAGCATCCTGATATCATTTCCAATCTTCATAAGTGAAACAGCCGCGCGCTTGAGTGCACCCGATAGCTCAACCATTGCATCGTGCGCCGCCAGCGCTTCGAACTTGTTGGGAGCCGTGACGAACGGATAACCTGTGAGCTCCGCTATTTTTTTCGCCACCAGCACGTCATAGCCCTTCGGCGTGTTAAGTCCCGTGCCTACGGCCGTCCCTCCGAGGGCAAGCTCGCGAACGGCTTCGAGTGCATTGCCGATCGCTTTGATGCTGTTTTCAATCTGCTGAACATATCCGGAGAACTCCTGGCCAAGCGTAAGGGGAGTGGCGTCCATGAAGTGCGTGCGACCGGTCTTCACAATGTCCTTGAATTGGCGCGACTTATCTGCGAGTGTATCGCGGAGTTTTTTCATACCCGGCAGGGTAACTTCACTGACCTGCTTATAGGCCGCGATGTGCATCGCCGTCGGGAAGGTATCATTGGATGACTGCGACTTATTCACGTCATCATTGGGATGCAGTATTTTCTTTTCGTCGGTCAGCTTGCCTCCCTGAAGAACGTGCGCGCGATAGGCGACAACCTCGTTCACGTTCATATTGCTCTGTGTTCCCGATCCGGTTTGCCAGATCACCAACGGAAACTCTCCGTCGAGTTTGCCTTCGAGTATCTCATCACACACTTTGGCGATGAGGTCCCGCTTGCCCTGATCCAGTACGCCGAGTTCGTGATTAGCCAGAGCCGCGGCCTTCTTGAGGTAAGCAAATGCATAAATGATCTCCCTGGGCATGCTCGCCTCGGGTCCAATCCGAAAGTTATTCCTGGACCGTTCCGTTTGAGCGCCCCAGTATTTATCGGCGGGGACTTTCACCTCGCCCATCGTATCTTTTTCAATGCGGTAGTTCATAGCGGTGCAATTAAGCAACAAAATTACTAAAAGCAGAAAAGAAAATGCCCCCAAAATTGGTGGGGGCATTTTGCATTAAGTTGACGGCCAGGCTAATTATCCCCCGGCCTGAAATATCTGTCTTCGTCAAAGACCTCGCCCTCCTCGTCGCTTATAGGCTTCGGTATTGCATTGATCTCAAGGATCTTAAACTCCGTCCTCCGGTTTTTCTGGCGCCCCACGGGGTTGTCTGTACCATCCGGATTCGTGTTGCGCGCGATGGGGCGCATCTCTCCGTATCCTTTTGCGATCATCCTGTCAGGGGAAATACCGCGCTGTATCATATAGTTCACCGCCGACTGAGCGCGGCGCTGAGACAGGTTTAGGTTGTACTCAACGGTTGCGATACTGTCTGTGTGCGAGCTTAATTCAATCTTGATCTCCGGGTTGTCGATCAGGATTTGCACAAGCTTGTCAAGCTCTGCCGCGGCATCTGCCCGGATATTCGCGCTGTCAAGATCATAGTAAATGTTTTCGAGCACGAACGTCTTGTTGAGCTCCATTTTTTCCAGAACAATGGTTGTATCAAGCGTCACGTTCGTAACCAATTGATTGAGCGTCTTCGGATCCACACCTTTGCCCTGCGTGGTATAGGACTGGCGTTTCACGAGATACCCATCCGTTTCTCCGACGAGTTCATAGTCTTCATTCTCGTAGACGCGGAAGAAAAACTTTCCGTCGGTCCCCGTTACGTAGTCCTGCATAAGCTCGCCGTCGCCATCCAACAGAGATACGCGCGTATTAGGCAATACTTTCAGACCGGAGCTGTCGGGCGTATAAGTGATCCCCTGGAGGTAGTAGTTTACAACTTTGAGGTCAGGATCTTCATTGACGAACGTGTAGATGTCGTCATCGCCCTTACCTCCCTCGCGGTTGGATGTAAAAAATCCCCGGTCCGCTTTGAAGAGAAAAATACCAAAATCGTCGCCCGTGGAGTTGACAGGTTGACCCAGATTTTCAATCCGCGTTTTTCCCCCGGCGCGTTTAACCACGAAGATATCGAGCCCTCCGTAACCAGGATGTCCGTCCGAGGCGAAGTACAGCTTGGCATCATCCGCTACATACGGGAAAAGCTCGTTGCCGGGCGTATTAATCTCCGGTCCCAGGTTCCTGACCCGCGAAAAACGGCCGCGCGAATCCATTACAGCGGAATAAAGGTCCGTTCCGCCATATCCTGTCATATTGCGGCCCCTTCCTTTGCGATTAGAAGCGAAATAAAGTGTGCGTCCGTCCTGGCTAAAGGCGGGAGACGAATCCCATGCTTCGGGATCATTGATGTTGAGGGGGATGGGTGGGGACCACTTGCCGTTCCGGAAACGCGAGAGATACAGATCTACATCGCTCGATCCTCTCTTCTTTCCTGAGTTGCCCTTCGCGAAGACCATGGTCTTTCCGTCGGGAGTAAAAGTGATGCAGCCGTCGTTTATGTTTTCATCGTTGATACCCTCGGGCATACGGGCCAGCGTGGCGAGGTCCACGATCGCCCCGCGGGATGCCACTTTATAAATGTCCGTGAAGGGAGTACCAGTCGCTTCGTAAACCTTGCCATTACCCCTCGATGATGTGAAATACAGCTCATCGTTCAGGTGAACGGGGGAGTACTCACTGGCAGGAGAGTTTATAAGTTCCAGATTCTTGACCCGATAATAACTTTGCTTCTTGTTGAGTTCGCCGAGGTAGTCAATGCCGGCTATTTCATTCAGTATTCTCGTCTTGAAGTTTTCGGACTCCGTCCTGTTTGCAACTTCTTCCCAGGCCTTGCGCGCGGCGTCGTACTTTCCGTTGGCCTGAAGCGATTGTCCATAGTAAAATCCAACTGAATCAGCATCAATTCCGCGACCGCGCGCTTTCGCGTAATAGGGCTCGGCCTCTTTAATGCGGTTTGACAGTCGATACGATTCGGCAACGAGGAAGTTGACGCGACCATCGTCGGGGTTCCTGGATAGCTGATCTTTGTAAAGGTCAATTGTCGTCTGGTATTTCCCCAGCCGAAACGCCTTGATCGCTTTCTTTTCGGCGCTGCAGGCCATCAGCAGTATTCCGATAATGAGCGCTAAACCCGTATTCCTCATAACTCTATAAAACTACAAAATCATTTTACCTTCGCCAGTGGATTCGAAACATATCGCCTCAACCAGGTTTCCCCCACAGGCAGGAGCCATGTGCGTTCGAGATCTCCCCTGGTGGTTATCAGATTATTAAACGCCAGTGACTGCTCGTTTAGGATGCCGCTCTCAAATTTTTGTTTTAACTCCTTCATTGGAATTAACGTAACCCGGGCGTCCGCCCAGAAGGCGATCAGATTTCGGTCGAAAAGATTGATGCCGAGTTGCTGTTCAAGTTCCTTCAGGACCCTGACGGAACTGTCGATCGAACAACCACTGGCATTCTGGCTGCTTTCATCGGCCGCCAAAATGATAAAGTGGTGATGCTGGATCGTGTAAGAGGTGTTGAACGGGTTACCGTGAACCGCCCATTCATTTGTAAATTCATAAAGACGTTCTTCAGCGAGGCTCTTTTCGTCGGCGGTCAACGGGCGATCGCTTTGAAAGATCCAGATACGGGCATCGGGGGGAAGTGATTCAAAGGGAACAAACATGATGGTATGATTTCAATAAACTTTTTCAGGATAAACCCTGTGATTCTGCAATAAGTTCTGCGATATCCTTCACGCTGACAGAGGACTCTTTCTCTTTGTTCTTCACACCATCGCTCATCATGGTCATGCAAAAAGGGCATGCCACCGCAATGGTTGCGGCCCCGGTAGCCAATGCTTCTTCCGTTCGGTCCACATTGATGTCCTTGCGCCCGGGCTCGGGTTCCTTGAACATCTGAGCGCCGCCGGCTCCACAGCAAAAGCCTCGGGTACGGCTTCTCTTCATTTCCACGAGGTCAGCATCGAGGCTCTCGAGAACAGACCGCGGCGCCTCATAAATGTTATTTGCCCTCCCGAGAAAACAGGAGTCGTGATAAGTTATCTTCTTTCCCCGGAATGACCCGCCTTCCTTAATACGGATCGTTCCTGCGTCAATGAGCTGCTGCAAAAAAACGCTGTGATGGATCACTTCGTAGTTTCCTCCCAGTGCCGGATATTCGTTCTTGATTGTATTAAAGCAGTGCGGACAGGTGGTCACGATCTTGGTGACCCCATAGCCATTCAGCACCTGAATGTTATTCATGGCCTGCATCTGAAAGAGGAACTCGTTCCCGGCGCGCCGCGCGGGATCGCCCGTACAGCCTTCCTCCGTGCCCAGAACGGCAAATTTTATCCCGGCCGCAGTGAGAATTTGCACAAACGCGCGGGTCACTCTCTTGGATCGATCGTCAAACGACCCGGCACAGCCTATCCAAAACAAGACCTCGGGAGACTCACCCCGCGCAACCATTTCCGCCATTGTCGGCACATTCATTTCCTATTCTGTTTAGTGTTTTACATCAGTCTTTTGCCCAGTTAAACCGGTCCGAAGGCGAAAACTTCCATGGAGCAAAATTGGTCTCAATGTTCTGGTACATATTATTCCAGGCCGCGGGCGCACCTGACTCCTCCATGGTAACGTAGCGCCTCAACTCAAGGATGATCTCTAGAGGATTGATCATCACAGGGCACGCCTCCACGCAGGCGTGGCAACTGGTACAGGCATTGATTTCTTCCTTCGTAATGTAGTCATTCAATAGCGTCTTGCCATCATTCAGACCGGGTCCACCCTTCCGGACCGAGTTTCCTACCTCCTCCATCCGGTCGCGTGTGTCCATCATGATCTTTCGCGGAGAGAGCTTCTTGCCCGTCTGATTTGCCGGACATTCCGCCGTGCACCGCCCGCATTCTGTACACGTGTAGGCCCCCAGCAACATATTCCAGGTGAGGTCGTTCACGTCTTTGGCCCCGAACCGGCCGGGCGGGGCCTCCGGTGCAGCTGAGGACTCCGCAAGCCCCAGCATCATCCTCACCTCATTTGTAACGGCAGGCATTTCGTTCATCGGACCCTTTGGCTCCAGTTTAGCATACCACGTATTTGGAAACGACAGGAAGATATGGAGGTGCTTCGAGTAAGTGATGTAGACCGCGAACGCCAGTATACCGATAATGTGAAACCACCACGCAAAGCGCTCAATGAAAAGGAGGCTATGCGCAGACAGCGACTCAAATGCTGGAACCAGCAGGGAACTGAAAAACAAGGTTCCGGTCTGCGTATAGTGCGGATTGACTCCCTGCAGCAACTGGTCCGCAGAATTCATTGACAGAATGGCAATCATCAAAAGGATCTCTGTGACCAATATAATATTGGCGTCCAGCCTCGGCCAGCGGGTCATTTCATACATTCGGAAGCGGGGAATCTTTAAAATATTCCTGCGTATGAGGAAAAAAATACACGCTACGAGAACCCCTACTGCGAGGAATTCAAAGATATTCATGAGCACTGTATATAAGGAGCCGAGCGGCGAAGAGAAGATTCGGTGCGTACCGGCTAATCCGTCGATAATGAATTCGAGGACTTCGATGTTGATCACTAAAAATCCGATATAAACAAACAGGTGAAGAATTGCCGGAACCGGCCGCTTGAACATTTTCTTTTGACCGAATGCGATCAGCAATAAATTCCGGAGCCGGGCTTCCTTATTATCACGGATACGGTTCTCTTTTCCCAGCTGAATATTCGTCCTGATAAAATTGATTCGCTGGTATAAGAAATAACCGGCAGCGAGTAAAACCAAGAGAAAGGCAACCTGTTCTACCATTATGAATTTGACTTTTCTAAATCCGGAAATTCCCCAAAAGCTGACCCGCTAATCTCTGAATCTATTAATCCCGGTCTCTGTTTGGCACGAAATGTAAATTTATCTACTTTTGTGCCCCTGCCAAGAGACTGGCGGAATAATTAGGGTGATGTAGCTCAGTTGGTAGAGCAAAGGACTGAAAATCCTTGTGTCGGGGGTTCAATTCCCTCCATCACCACAAGCCTCCTTCCGGGAGGCTTTTGTGTTTCGGGCGGCGATCGTCGGGCGCTAGAAGCGGGTGAATACTTCCCTGTCTAACTTTTCGTCTACACGCACGTCGCGCGGTCCACGGTCATTCGACCGGTTCGCCGAAAGAAGAATATTCCCGTATTTTTTGTAATTGTCCCACGGCCAGACCGCAGAGGCCGAATCCTGGCTGGCGTCTTTGAAATACGCCCACTGCTTGACCAGGTTGTCCCGGACATCCACATAAACCTGGTACTTGTTATTCGGCGTATCGCCCACCTTCTCAAAGGTAAGTTCCATTACATTGGCCCTTGCGCCGGTCAACATGGTGTCTTCACCCAGGTATTTGAGGGTCACACCGGTATCTTTCAATTTGAATGGCATGGTCAGCCAGTATGAATCGTTGATCCAGATACTTTTGGCCTTGGACAGCATTTTCTGCAATGAATCCGGTTCGGTAAGTTCCTGCCCCCTGATCTGCACCCGTCCCTTCGAATCGTTGATGTTGACCAGGTAAATTGTGCTGTCGGGCTGGGATTCGATGCGGACATTGCCGTCTTTTTTGTCCCACACAAGATGTCGTTTCCCGAACGTCCAGGAAATGAATCGCGTTTCATCCCAGTTCTTTCTTCCACCCATGGCCGCCATCACGCTGTCGGCGAGCTCCACCGCGGCGGGGTCGGAATGTGCAAGATCAAATCCGGGCGCAGGGGGATTGTCGTGCAGGGGTGGTGTTCCCGCGTCTTGCTGACAGCCTGCGAACGTGGCAACGAGAATGAATCCAATTAGAGATTTTTTCATCATGATTGGTTATCTGAGTTGACTACCGGGAATGCAGTCCCAAGTTTCAGAGGGGTTCCTTCACTCTCCTCCTTCCCGACGATTTCTTTTCCGGCGGTGGAGCATGCCCGGGTGAAATAAAGTTATAAAACTTGCTCGTAGAATCCAGCGACCTCAGCATCAGGTTCCTGAGGAATCCTTCCACCGGAAGTATAAGCACCGCTACGACAAACTGTATGAGAAAGGCAACAACCGGACTATCATCATTTATGATGGTTGACCCGATCACCGTCTGGATAAATTCAATTAAAAGGATAATTGTGATCAGCGACAGGAAACGGCTGATGATCCTGTAACGCGTGCTGAGCCTGAACGAAAGTATCACCAGGGAGGCAAAGACCAGGAATTCCAGCGCATAAAACCAGGATCTCCTCCATACGGGTGGGATCACCTTGAATGAAAGCGGTTTCAGCTCACTGATCTTCCCGAAAATGTTCCGCGCTTGAACGCGCAAATTATATTGCCCGATAGGGAGATACGGGAAATTGATCTGATTGTTCGAGCTGGACCAGTCGGACCACTCCTGATTCATCCCATCCAGAAGATATCTGAACTCAATTCCTTTGGGGTTTGTAAAGTCGGGCTGTACTACTTCAAACGTAACCGCGCTTGTTCGCTGATCGATCTCGATGTGGCTGAAGTCGGCAATCTTGAGCGAATTATTCTGAATCGATTTGATAAAGATGGGAAACTTGCTTTGAACCTGGGGAATCTCGTTGCCATTGAAATTCAGCAGTTCGTTGCTGCCGCGAATCATCCACAGGTTCCGGGTGGTTGCATCAGTCGTGATGAACCGGAGATTCTGGAACATATTCAGCAACTGGAGATTGTTGCGCTCATCCGTCACGCCAAACATATTCCAGCGGTGGCGGTCGCGGTAAAGGATATGTCCGTTGACGGGAAAATACTGGAAGGGCTTTTCGAGTGTATCAATTTTCGTCAGCGTACTTGCGTTTCTTTCATAGCGGAAAAAGCCGTCAGTATTGACAAAAATTATGTCGTCTTTGTATTTCAGCCCGACCGTGCGTTCAAAATTCGGATTTGACAATACAATAGTCTGCAACTTCTGGATTCCCTCCTCGCCGAGCTGCAATTGATAAATCCGGTCGAGTCCGCAGAGCCACCATTCGTTGTCCGCGCCTTCAAAAATATAATCGATCTGGTCGCCGAGGCCGTTGATGAGGCTCTTTTTCTCCCATGTATTGTCAGCGAAATGCAAGGACCAGATCTCATCGTCATAGGTCGACGCGATGGCGCTCCCCGGCAGTTTGGAAGCGTAAATGTATCGGGTAGGTGCGTGCATGATCGGCTGCGCGTGCAGGTCGCTGATTTCGAAGATTCCTTCCAATCCGGCGGCCAGCAGCCTTCCATCGATCTCGACCAGGTGAGAGATCTTGGCGTCGATGCCTTCAACTTTCTTGTAGACGTACTGGGATGAGCGCAACACGCGATCAACCCTCTTTTCCCGGCGCGTGTTGCTTCCATCGCCGTCTTCTCCCTCTTCTCCTTCTCCGGAGTCAGCCGCAAGTTCGTCGTGATCCTCCGTTTTGTCTTTTTCCCGGCTGCGCCTGAGAAAACTAAAAAATTTTCTGCGTTTTGAGGGGGCTTCTTCCTGTGTGTTGGTTGGCTGTGCGCTTCCGGCGGGCTGTGAATGGCCCGTTGTGTTGGAGGCGTCTCGGGGAGTCATCTCCACGTCCACGTACGTGACGATCTCGTCATAAACCTCGTCTTTATCAAGTTTGTACAAACCCAGGGAGGTCCCGACGTAGACATTACCACGGTGGGAATACACGCAGAGCATGTTACCCTGCAATCCGGAGTAATAGCTGTAGGAGCGAAAAGGCAGAGCGGGAGAGACCTGCGTAAACCCGTATTCGTGCGCTACCCAGATGTTCTGGCTCGCATCCGCCATGAGGGAGAACACTTCATTGTCGGGTAGCCCGGTTGAATAATCGATGATCTGATCGCGTGCGCCGGTAATCGGGTTGACCAGCATCACGCCACCGCGTAGCGTCCCTAGTGCGAGCAGGCTTTTGTTCACCCATGTCCCGCTGACAACCACATTGGCATCCGCATAGGGCTGATCCTGAATCGGAACCTGACGAAACACCAGGTCCTTATTGCATGAATAGACACGGTTATCACTTGTTCCCACAAGATAGGTGTCTTCCAGCCGCGAGTGAAACAGCACATTTCCTGAAAAATTCAGATTGACATAAACGAGGCGGTTGTCCTCCAGTTTGAAAATGGTGTTTCTTTCCGTCTGCACATAGACGATGCCGAAAAGCTCAAACATCCCGGTAAACATACCCTGGGAGTTCCCGGAGATGATCACTTCCGCCTTGCTCTTGCCGCCGCGGTAGAGGAAGATCTTATTTTCTGAAAGGAAGTAAACCTGTTGCCCGATCGCCAGCGTTTGAAAGACATTTGACACCAGGGAATCAGACAGGTACTGAATTTCCTTGAAGCCGTTTGAATTAAGACCGATTTTTCCAAATCCCTTGGCTCCTACCCAGAAGATGTCACCAGAATCATTTCGGTTCAACGCATAGACTGCGCCTGCTCCGGGAATCAGGTCCCATTCGCGTCCGTCGAATTCGAGCACGCCGGCTTTCATCGCGAAGTACATGATTCCTTTGGGGTCCTGCGCGATGTCAAAACAGACGTTGTCAAAATTCTCCTCGGAGGGCGCGTGGTGGGAAAGAAAATAACTACCGTTCTGAGCGCAAACAGGTAGCGCGCAAATGCACAATAGCCAACCGGTAATCAGTTTCCTCATTTGAGCAAGACATCAAAGTTAATCCGGTTTGCCCACCAAAAAAACTAAGGGTGCCCGAGGCTTTAAAAATGTAATATTTTTCAGCTAATACGGCTCCAGTTCATGGCACTCTTGCGCAGGGAAGCGATTTGCACGCGGATTACGGCATTTTCGGGATGTTGTAATTCGGGATCTTTTTCAAGGATCGCGATGGCTTTTTCACGCGCGTGCTGAAGAATCTGACCATCCTTCCCGAGATCCGCGATAAGCAAATCCAGGACCCCGCTTTGCTGTGTTCCCATCAGGTCACCGGGGCCGCGCAATTTGAGGTCCGTTTCAGCAATCTCGAACCCGTTATTAGTTCGTACCATCGTCTCCAAACGGATCTTTGACTCGCGACTCAGTTTGTAATTACTCATAAGCACACAATATGATTGTTCGGCGCCGCGACCAACGCGCCCGCGCAGTTGATGCAACTGCGAAAGGCCGAACCGCTCCGCGTTCTCAATCACCATCACCGATGCATTCGGGACGTCGACACCGACTTCGATAACAGTCGTTGCAACCATGATACTGGTCTCACCCCTGGCAAATCGACTCATCTCAAAATCTTTTGCCTCCGGTTTCATCTTTCCGTGCAGGATACTCACGGCTACATCAGGGAACGCCCGGCATACACTTTCGTATCCGTCCATAAGATGTTTGAGGTCCATCTTCTCGGATTCTTCAATGAGAGGGTATACCATGTAGACCTGTCTTCCGCCTTCAATCTGCTTCTTCAGAAAATGGTTGACCTCCAACCTGTGTGAGTCATATTTATGGATGGTCCTGATGGGTTTCCTTCCGGCGGGGAGCTCGTCGATCACCGACACATCCAGGTCTCCGTACAACGTCATGGCTAATGTCCGCGGAATAGGGGTAGCCGTCATCACCAGTACATGCGGGTATACGTCGTCGTTTTTCTGCCACAATTTCGAACGCTGGGAGACACCAAAGCGATGCTGCTCGTCAATGATCGCAAGGCCCAGCCTCTGAAACTGGACCTCTTCCTCCAGCAGCGCATGCGTGCCGATAAGTATCTTCATCGTGCCGTTGCGCAACGCGTGATGAATTTCCTCACGCGCTTTTTTCCGCGTCGACCCCGTCAAAAGTCCGACTGAAAGGCCCATGCTGTCGGCGAACTTGCTCAGGTTCGCGAAATGTTGCTGCGCCAGTATCTCGGTGGGAGCCATCAGCGCGCATTGCGCATCACTTCCAACTACGAGCAACATGCAAATAAATCCAACAATTGTCTTTCCGCTGCCGACGTCACCCTGCAAAAGGCGATTCATCTGATGACCGGACCTGAGATCAGCATAAATTTCCCGGATAACTTTTTTCTGCGCCCCTGTAAGTTCAAAAGGCAGGTGCTCCTGATAAAACTCTGTAACAAGCGCCGCATCATTGAAAACAATGCCGCGATACTTTTCCTTTCGCACGAGCTTGAGTTTCAACAGCCGGAGCTGAACATAAAAGAGTTCCTCGAACTTAAGTCGTTGCTGGGCCTGCAACAATGACTCATGGCTTTGAGGAAAGTGAATGGCGACAACCGATTCTTTTTTAGATAGAAACTTCCCGGCTTGGAGTATTTCCACAGGAAGAGTTTCGCGCATCTTGTCGCGCGCAAGGGTCAGCAGATCGCGAATAAGTTTCGAAATCACTTTGCTGTCCAACCGCCGTGCGCGAAGCTTCTCTGTTATCGAATACACCGGTTGCAGCATTCCACCCTCTGCTGTCGCCGAAGAAACCACATCAATCTCCGGGTGCGCAATACTGAAATGATTGCCAAACTTGTTCGGCTTTCCAAATATGACATACTCGGCTCCAACTCTGATCTTGTCTGCGATCCAGGAAATTCCCTGAAACCAGACAAGTTCGATCTGACCGGTCTCATCCTCGAAGTAACAAATCATTCTTCGCTTTGGCCCGGCCCCAATCATTTCCTTTCCCGTGATCTTTCCTTTCACCTGCACATACGGCATATCGGCGTTAATTTCCCTAAGGGTATAGAATCGCGTTCGATCTTCATATCGGAAAGGATAATGTTGAATTAAATCCCCATAGGTAAAAATATTCAGTTCCTTGTTTAACAACGCGGCACGTTGCGGACCAACTCCTTTCAAATACTCAACAGGCGTATCGAAAAAACCAGACATAAAAAAAATGAAAGGACAATATCACATTTCGGTATGCAAATAACCTTGAAAACTATTATTTTTGGAATCCCTAACGGTTACTATTGTGGAGGTTGATTTCATTAAGGATGTTATAGTATGAAGGTTGACGCGAAAATATTCAAGGGAATCGAGTACGTGCAAGTAAGCGAACTACCTCAGTCTCAACGGGAAATGTTAGCCCAGACCATCAATCCCGATCTTTACATCAAATTACTCGTAGACGGCAAGATCATCAGCGGTTGCCTTCAGTACAAGGATTACAGCCACTGGTATCAGGATCAGTTTGAGCTCTCGCCTACGACTTCCGTAGAGCAGACGGTCATCCCTGAAAAAATAGAGATCAAGCCGAACCTCGCTTTGAACAAAGCTTAATCCCAAACACCTTTCTCCGGGAGGATCTCCAGCACATTGCCTTCGGGATCATTGAAGTAAAAAGATTTTTTTCCTGTTTTCCACGTGATCTCGTCGATGATCTGAATTCCTTTACGCACAAGTTCCGACCTGCATTCATCGTACAACGCATCTTCGACTTCAAATGCAAAATGTTGTTTTCCTCCGCCGAAGTGTGCGGGCGGTGAGGTCTTCTTCCCGGAGTCATCCGGATTAAAAAGCAACAAAACGGATTGACCTACCCTTAGGAAAAGATGCTTCCCTTCCTGGTAGTCAATCAAGGGAAGGCCTAGCAGCTCATGGTAAAAGCGTTTTGCGCCTACCAGGTCCGTTACATAGATACAGGTCTCCTTAATCTTCAGAATTTCCATTGCACAGTTTAGTCTTTGATGCGAGGTAGCCATTCCATATATCTTCGAGGATTTCTGCGGCGGGCTGAATTTTCCTGATTGCCGCTGAAACTTGTCCTATCTCCAACTCCCCTTCCTCAATATCTCCCTCGAAAATTCCCAGCTTCGATCTTCGATGGCCCAGCAACGTGCGAAGTTCGTCAATGCCGGCGCCCCGCTTCTCCGCCTCATCGACCTGCTGGAAGAATTTGTTTCGGATCATGCGGACAGGTGTCAGTTGCTTGAGCGTCAAGACCGTTTCTCCTTCAGCGGACGCCGCAACCCGTTCCTTGAACCGCTCGTGGGCGGAGGATTCGACACTTGCAGCGAACCTGGTTCCCACCTGGATACCCTCCGCCCCCAAGGTAAGGGCGGCAAGCATCGCCCTTCCGTCCGCAATTCCGCCCGCGGCGATGACGGGAACAGTAACGGCATCGGCAACCATCGGTATGAGCACAAGCGAAGTCGTCTCCTCCCGACCGTTGTGGCCCCCCGCCTCGAAGCCTTCGGCAACTACCGCGTCGACTCCGGCAAGTTCCGCCTTTTTAGCAAACTTCACACTGGAGACAACATGAACAACCGTCATCCCCTCCTCCTTCAGACGTCCCGTCCACACGGCAGGATTTCCCGCAGAGGTAAACACAATTCGCACCTTTTCTTCAATCAGGATTTGTATCAGCTTATCTATATCCGGGTAAAGGAGCGGAACATTCACGCCAAAAGGCCGGGATGTATGTTCCTTGCAAGACTGAATGTGTGCACGGAGGACCTCGGGGTACATGGAGCCCGCGCCAATCAACCCGAGCCCACCTGCGTTGCTGACGGCCGAAGCAAGCCGCCAGCCGCTACACCATACCATGCCCGCCTGGACGATCGGATAAGATATCCCAAAAAGCTTCGCCACCCTGTTTTTTTCAGCTTCCATACGGGGAAAAATTACAAACCGATTTAACCAAAAAGATCCGGTCTTTTAAAATTATCATTCGCCCGGTATGCTGGTTAGTTTTAAAGCACTGGAAGTTGTCCACAAAGAATTGATTGAGAATATCAAGCGTAAAGTGCTGTCATATAAGTATTTAACCCAATTCTTAATGATCCTGTGGATAACTTGCGATTTTTGTGGATATCTTTTTGCGGACATTTTTGAGAGTTATCGCCATTTTTTTTAACTGGATAAGTTCGAAGTACCAGGTATAAGTCACATCCTTGCGACGATGAACAAGTTGAGGAACCTTGACAACAAAAAAACGTTTTAGTTTCAGTCTCTTTCTCAAAATTAGCGGCAATATTTGAAAGCATGCGACGCTTACTTTTCATATTCTTGATTTTCGCCACACATTCAGTCGTTGCGCAGAGCGGACGAACGATTAAGTTACCCGAGCTGCAGCAAATGATTTCGAAAAAGTCGAACGACATTCACATCATTAATTTTTGGGCGACCTGGTGCGCGCCTTGCGTGAAGGAACTCCCGTTGTTTGAAAAGATCAACGACGAGCGCAAGGATGTCAAAGTCACGCTCGTTTCGCTGGACCTCGACCTGGATTCGAACCCTGAGAAGGTTTACAAGTTTATTGCGCGAAAGAATCTCCGGTCTGAAGTACTCTTGCTCGATGAGCGCGACCCGAATTCGTGGATTGACAAGGTCGACTCCAGGTGGACGGGCGCGTTGCCCGCTACCATCATCCTGAATCACAAGACGGGAAAAAGAATCTTTATTGGCAGAAGTCTCCAGGAAGGAGAGCTTGAACAACATCTCGCAGAACTTCAATAATCTCTGATATGAAAGCAACCCTGTTATCATTTGTCATTGTAGCGCTGGCCTGTGTGGCCGCGAGGCCTGTTGAATCCGGATATTCAATCGGCGACCGCGTCTCCGATTTCCGCCTGAAAAATGTTGACGGGAAGATGGTTTCGCTGTCTGATTACAAGGAAAGCAAGGGTGTAATCCTGATCTTTGATTGCAACACGTGTCCCTATTCCCAAGCCTACAACGACCGGATCATTGCCTTGAACAAGGCGTATGCCTCCAAAGGATATCCGGTGGTAACTGTAAATTCCAATGACGGTGAAGAGTCGCCGGGCGACTCTTTCGAAGCAATGGTCGAACGCGCAAGAGCGAAGGATTACAGCTTTCCCTATTTGCTGGATGAGACACAGGAAATTGCTCGAGCGTTCGGCGCAACAAACACACCGCACGTATTTGTATTGCAGAGCAAAGGCGCTTCGTTCATCGTATCCTATATCGGGGCGATCGATAACAATCCCAGAAACGGCGCGCAGGCTGATAAGAAATATGTGGCCGATGCAGTCGATGCGCTGTTGAGTGGAAACCCCATAAAGATCAAAACGACGAAAGCGGTTGGGTGTGGCATCCGTTGGAAAGATGCATGATTCTTTTCGGCGGTCTTGCTTCGTTCAGGACTGGGCGCTGACAAATTTCAGCCCGAGAATGGAACCGATCAGCAGGAAAATAAAAAACATTCTCCAGAAATCGGAAGGCTCGCGGAAGAGGATAATCCCGGCTATCACAGTACCCACTGCACCAATACCCGTCCAGACGGCGTAGGCCGTTCCAATCGGTATCACCTGAATGGCCTTATTGAGGAAATAAAAACTAAGCGTTATTGAAATGAAAAACGCAGCCGCCCATCCCTTGTTGCTAAAGTTATCCGAAAGCTTCAGGCTGGTGGTGAAGCCAACCTCAAAGAGACCGGCGATGACAAGGTAGACCCACGACATTAATATTTCCTTTTTTTCGCACAAATCTAATCTTTGTTATATTATTATCGTGCCTTTTTCAGCTTAACATTGTGATTCAATAATTCTGCGACTATGCGTTTAAACTTCAATCCGTTAATCCGTCACCTCATATCGGACAGCAGGCCGGTCAACGAGCAGCCGGTAACCTTTCGGGAAACAGGCACATTCTTTTGAAGCAGATAATAGCAACTCCCTTGAAAGCGGACTTCCCGGAAGGACAGGCTGAAAAATGTGACGAACCAACATGGGACTGATTAACTCGATATTGACCTGGATGATGAAGAAGCGGATCCACCAGATCGAGCTCTTCAAAAAGTATCCGCATGAGGTTCAGGAAGAGCTTTTCAAGAGGCTGATCAAGGAAGCCAGCACTACGGAGTTCGGGAAAAAGTACGGCTTCAGCGATATTGAAACAGTCGCTCAGTTTCGCGAGCGGGTTCCCGTCTTTACCTATGAGGAGTTGTTTCCTTATATCAAGAGACTGATGCAGGGCGAGCAGAACATTTTGTGGCCGACCGAGATTACCTGGTTTTCGAAGTCATCAGGCACTACCAATCAACGCAGCAAATTCATTCCCGTTTCTCAGGAGGCTCTTGAAGAGTGTCACTTTAAAGGAGGTAAAGACCTTATCTCGATCTATGTCAACAACTATCCCGATACAAGGCTATTTGACGGCAAAGGCCTGGCGGTGGGAGGGAGTCATCAGATCAACGAATATGACTCGAGTGACTCGTCATCCTATGGCGATGTATCAGCGGTAATCATGCAGAATTTGCCCCCGTGGGCTCAGTTCATTCGCACACCGAAATTGGAAACTGCGCTGATGTCGAACTGGGAAGAAAAAATCGAAAAGATGGCCGTGGAGACCGCGCAGGTTAACGTGACGAACATCGCAGGTGTTCCGACCTGGACCGCGCTGCTTATTCAACGAATAGTCGAGCTCGAAAAAAAGGACAACATACTGGAAGTTTGGCCCAATTTGGAAGCGTTCTTTCATGGTGCGGTCTCCTTTAAACCCTACCGGAACTTGTTTGACAAGCTCATCCCGAGAGACTCGATGCGCTATGTTGAAATATTCAATGCCAGCGAGGGCTTCTTTGGTATTCAGGATCAGACTGATTCCGGCCAGATGTTGCTGATGCTGGACTATGGCATCTATTATGAATTTATTCCGGTGGAGGAATTGGACAAAGAACGACCACGAGCTGTAGGACTGGGCGATGTTGAAGTTGGGCGAAACTACGCGATGGTCATATCGACGAATGCCGGACTATGGCGTTACAACATCGGCGATACCGTGCGCTTCACTTCAACTTCCCCTTACAGGATCAAGATCTCCGGGCGCACCAAGCATTTCATCAATGCGTTCGGTGAGGAGGTGATTATTGAAAATGCCGAGTCCGCTATCAACAAAGCATGCCTGGCGACGGAAGCCGTGATTGACAATTTTACGGCCGCTCCAATTTTTCTTGAGAAGGGCAAGAAGGGAGGCCACGAATGGATCATCGAGTTCAAAGTACCGCCGTCGGATCTGCAACACTTTACCAAAGTGCTCGACGAAACCCTTCGCCGCGTGAATTCCGATTATGATGCGAAGCGCCAGCACGACCTTGCGCTCGTCGCTCCGAGAATCAACTGCGTGCGGGGTGGCGCCTTTTATGACTGGATGAAACGACGCGGAAAACTGGGAGGACAAAACAAAGTACCTCGCCTGTTTAACACGCGCGAGTATGTGGATGACATCCTGCAAATGCTCGCAGCAGAATAAGAAAGTTACTCTTTCTTGATCCGTCTAAGCAGGGATGTGATGCTCCACCTCGCGGTTTCTTCCACAACAGCACTGCTTTCGGCTGCCCGGTTTACTTTTTCCACGGTATAGAACGCGGTGGGAAGTATTTCGCGCAAAGTCTCCATCAGATGTTCAAGCTTTTCCCGGGCCAGTACTGTGAAGATAAGGTTCTCGTCTCCATCCGGTCCTTCGGCTTTTACATAGGTATACCGGTGATACTCTTTGTTAAGATAACCCAGTAGCCCGCTTATATCCTTTCGGGTGATAATTCTCACGATGACTTTTCCGTATGCGATCTTCTCTTCGATGATCATCCCTACAAAAATTCCAGCAGCGAATCCCGCCGGGTAGGCAACATAGCACATCCAGTTGTCCAGGTGTTCAAAGATCTGTCGTATAGCCATGAGCCATATAAAGGACTCAAAAAAGCCCAGGAGTGTAGAGGTGAGTTTTCGCCCGCCGAGTACATAGATGATGCGCACGGTGTTGATTGATACGTCGAGAATTCGGGCAGCAAAGATCAGCAAGGGCAGCAGTAAGAAACTGAACACGCCTTCGGAAACACCAAAGTTGTCAACAAAGAAATCTTCCATAAAAAAGTCTTTTAGCGTGGAATGGCATGGTTTGTCCCGTGACCAGGCAAACTTAATTTATTAGGACCATTTACCAGCGGCCGGATGGGCGGGTTCAGCCGAAAAGATCTTCGAATACTTCTGACAGTTTACCGAAAGATTTCACCGTAATTTTCGTCTTCGCAAGATCAAGCGATTTTTGGCTATACCTGGAGATGTAAATTTCCTGGAAGCCGAGTTTTTCGGCCTCGGATATACGCTGATCGATCCGGTTTACAGCGCGAAGCTCTCCTCCCAGGCCCACTTCAGCGGCAAAGCAGATCTTATCCGACACCGGCAACTCGTCCATCGAGGAAATAATCGAGATGCAGATCGCGAGATCGATGGCGGGATCTTCGACTTTGATTCCACCCGCCATGTTCAGAAAGACGTCCTGCGTCCCCATGCGGAAACCACATCTTTTTTCAAGAACTGCGAGCAGCATATTCAATCGCTTGTGATCGAAACCCGTAGGGGTGCGTTGCGGTGTACCATAAGACGCAGGGCTCACAAGTGATTGAATTTCTATCAGCAGGGGCCGGTTGCCTTCCAGCGTTGCTCCGATGGTGATCCCGCTGAGGTGGCCATCTTTTTGGGAGATGAGAATTTCAGAAGGGTTCGACACCTCGCGCAATCCGCTTCCCAGCATTTCATAAATGCCGATCTCTGAAGTTGAGCCAAAGCGATTTTTCGTCGTTCGAAGAATGCGATAGGCGAGATGGCGGTCTCCTTCAAACTGCAGGACAGTGTCCACCATGTGTTCCAGCACCTTAGGCCCTGCCAGCATCCCATCTTTCGTAATGTGTCCGATAATAAAGACGGGGGTCCCTGTTTCCTTCGCGAACTTCATCAATTCGCCCGCGCACTGCCGCACCTGTCCGATGCTGCCCGGAACCGATTCAAGCTGACCCGAGTAAAGCGTCTGAATGGAATCAATGATCACCATTGTCGGCGATAGCGCCTCTACAGCCTGAAAAATATTCCGCGTATTCGTCTCCGTGAGGATATAGAATGAGGGCGAAGAGTCGTTCAATCGCTCCGCGCGCATTTTAATCTGCTGTTCACTTTCTTCGCCCGAAACGTATAGAACAGTCTGGGACTTGAGTTTCAATCCCGACTGGAGCATGAGCGTTGACTTGCCGATTCCCGGTTCGCCGCCGATCAGCACCAATGATCCCGGCACAACACCTCCGCCCAGCACGCGATTAAGCTCCGCGTCGCCTGCGTTCCAGCGGATGTCGCCCGTGGATTCGATATCGCGAAGTGTTCTGGGCCGCGTTTGTTTCCCGCGAGCGCTTTCCTGTCGCCACTCATTTTTGGGTTCAGGATCTTTTGAGAGCACTTCTTCCGCAAATGTATTCCATGCGTCGCACGAAGGACATTTGCCGAGCCATTTTGCGGATTCGTAGCCGCAGCTCTGACAGTAGAAAACAGTTTTTGATTTAGCCAATGTCAATGAAATGATTACGTAATGATAAACGCTTTTTCGACAAATGATGCGCAATCATTTTCGAAAATTGAATGATTTCCTTATTTTGATTTTCAGTATCCAAAAAACCTAACCCTCTTTACCATGAGAACGCTTGTCCTGGGCCTTCTGAGCCTGATCTGTTTTGACCTTTCCGCACAAAAATCTCCCGTCAAATTTTCCGATGTCTCAAAGGAAGAAGTTTCAATGACATCTTATGACAAAGATTCCACCGCATCGGCCGTAGTTCTGGCCGATTATGGAACCTCGATGATCACCTATCGCCAGAATATTGGTTTCTCCCTCGACTTTGAAAGAATCACAAGAATAAAGATCCTCACCAAGGAAGGTCTCGACTGGGGAGATTTCACGATCCCGTTGTACAAGAGTGGCTCCGACGACGAAAAGGTCATGGGTCTGAAAGCGGTAACGTATAATCTCGAAGATGGGAAGATCGTTGAATCGAAACTGAAGAACGACGGCATCTTCACGGAACACTATGATGAAAACCACGATCTGATCAAAGTTACATGCCCTAATGTAAAAGAAGGATCCGTCGTTGAAATCACCTATAAAGTCAACTCCCCGTTTCTGTTCAACTTCCAGGACTGGCATTTTCAAAGCACCATTCCAACTGTTATCAGTGAATACCGCGCACAGATACCCGAATATTTTAACTATGAAAAATACATGCAGGGTTATGTCCCGCTCGCAGTTGTCGATGAAACACAACAATCCAATTCCATTCGGTTAACCTCATTTGAACGAACTGGCGGGTATGGACTGACCAGCTCCGCGACAACCGACCAGATCGATTACGTGGATCAGCGATACCGGTGGGTCGCAAACGATGTGCCGGCATTCAAGCCGGAACCGTATATGACGAGTGTCGGCGATTACATCGCGAAAATCAACTTCGAGCTTTCGTTTATCAAATATCCGAATCAACCCATTAAGCAAATTATGGGAAGCTGGTCGGACATCAACAAGACGATGTCCGAGCACGAAAATTTTGCGGGTCAGATAAAGGGCAACGGATTTCTGAAAAAAACCGTCGAGGAAATTACCGGCGATATGGTTTCGGCAGAGGAAAAGATCGCGGCCATCACCAACTATGTGAAGCAAAACATTGCATGGGATGGCAGTGAGCGGGTGTATTCCTCGCAGCTCCGAAAGGTTCTGGAAAGCAAAAAGGGCAATTCGGCAGACATTAACCTGCTGCTGGGGTCTATGCTCGAAAAGGCGGGAATTGACGTCAAACCCGTGCTTCTAAGCACGCGCAGCAACGGACTCCTCCGCATTGCAGTGCCTGTAGTGAGCCAGTTCAATTATGTAATTTGCCTGGCTAAAGCGGGAGACAAGTCGTACCTCCTCGATGCAACGGAGAGGCTGCTGCCGATAGGAATGTTGCCCGAGCGTTGCCTTAACGGGAAGGGATTTGCCGTTTCAAAAGATGGTTTTGAGTGGGTTCCGCTCGACACGAAAACGAAAACGAAATCCGTCACGTCCGTTGTATTCGACCTGGATCCGGTCGGCGAGTTGTCAGGAACACTCAAGGTCGATTGCAATGGATATGAAGCGTTGAGAAACCGCAAGAAATATCTGCTGGATGGTGAAGCCGAATACCTGAAGGACTTTATTGGCTCGCACTCGTGGAACGTAACATCGACTACCATCGAGAATGCCAAAGAGATCCATAACAATTTCACGCAGACGCATGAACTGGTCGTAAGCGAAAACATGGTGGTGGCAGGTGACGTGATCTATATCGATCCCTTTATCGCTTCCGGTCAAAGAGAAAACCCTTTCAAGTCCGAGGTCAGGAATTATCCCGTAGACTTTGGAAGTCCCATGGAAAACACTTTTTATCTCAAGCTGACCGTGCCCGATGGATACGCAGTCGACGAACTGCCCCAAAGCAAAGTCATCGCCATGCCGGAAAATGCTGCCCGGTATATTTACAATGTGGGAGTGGCCGGCAATGTGCTTACCATTACCAGCATGTTCAACATTAATAAAGGAATGTTCACCCAGCTTGAATATCCGTACCTGCGGGAATTCTACAATCAGATCGTCGCCAAGCAGGCAGAACAAATTGTGCTAAAGAAAAAGTAATGAGAAAGACCCTGTTTAGTTTATCGCTGTTGCTCGTTGCCCTCTCCTCCAATTCCAAAGAGGATCCCCGATACCCGGTAAGCGAGATCCCGGACGAGCTGAAGAAAAACGCTTACGCAGTCGTGCGCGAGGATGCCATGGCATTCACCATCCTTTCGAAAAGCACGGCGTCATTGTCGGTGCACATGGTCGTGACAATCTTCAATGACAAGGGAAAACACTTCGCGCGCGAAGCAGTGTACTACGACAAGCTGCGGAAAGTGACGTCCCTGAAAGCGCAGGTTTTTGATGCCAACGGAATTCTTATCAAGCGGTTAAAAACAAGTGACATAACCGACCGAAGCGCCTTTGATGGACTTTATGATGATACTCGCGTAAAAATCGCCGACCTGATCCAGGGACGATACCCCTATACCGTGGAGTTTGAATACGACGTTTCCTACAAGTTTCTATACAACATCCAGGGTTCGGCGATTGATCCTTACGAAGATGTTTCCGTACAGCACGCATCCTATCAATTGGTATTTCCCGAGGCGCTGAGGCCCCGGTACAAAACCCACAACATCGATCAGGAGCCAATGCAAGCGAAAAGCCAGGACATTGTCACCCTCAGCTGGACGTTCGAGAACATCAAAGCAAGAAAGTTCGAGCCCTATTCGGATTACTCAAAATCCTTTCGACGCATTGAGGCAGCGCCTTCGACGTTCGAGTTCGAAGGATATGCCGGCACAATGCAGACCTGGGATGAATATGGAAAATGGATAGCTTCCCTGAACAAAGGACGGAATGTTTTGCCCGAGGAGACGAAAGAAAAAATTCGCCAGATCACTTCGAGCCTTCAGACGCGGGAAGAAAAGGTAAAGGCCCTTTACGAGTACATGCAAAACAAAACCCGATACGTAAGCATCCAACTCGGAATTGGCGGCTTTCAGCCATTCGAAGCTTCCGTAGTCGACAAGACAGGTTATGGTGACTGCAAAGCGCTCTCGAATTACATGGTGGCCATGCTCGAAACAGTCGGCATCAAAAGTCACTACGCTTTGATCATGGCCGGAGATAACGCACTTCCGATTCAGAGCGACTTTCCCAGCTCGCAGTTCAACCACGCCATTGTCGCAGTACCCAATGGTGCGGACACATTGTGGCTGGAGTGTACAAGCCAGACAAATCCATTCGGCTACCAGGGCAAATTCACAGGTGACCGGAAGGCATTGCTCATCACGGACAACGGCGCGGCTATTGTGAAAACACTGCGGTATCCGGCGGAAATGAACGTGCAGGCGACTGCAGCCGAAGTACAAGTCTCCGCTACCGGGCAAGCGAGCGCTTCAATCAAGAGAACGTACTCAGGGCTCCAATACGAAAACGGCGACCTGAATTACTATGTGAACAGTCAATACGACGAACAGAAAAAGTGGATCCAGCACCATATCGACATCCCGAGCTTTGATGTAACGTCGTTTTCCATCAAGAACGTAAAAGATAAGGTACCCTCGGCGATCATCACAGCGGATTTGCGCATGGACCGTTTTGCTGCGGTGAGTGGGAAGCGGATCTTCTTCATGCCGAACCTCATGAATCGCAGCTCGACCCTTCCTGAAAAGTTCGACAACCGCAAATTGCCGATCATAAGCCGAACTGCTTACATCGACGTCGACACCATTCGTTTCCGCTTGCCGGAAGAAATCTATCCTGAGTTCCTGCCGGAAGAAGTTAATATAGAGAGCCGGTTCGGCGAATACCACGCGAGTTTCAAAGTTGAACAGGGCAACCTTGTCTATATACGCAGAGTAAGAATGAATAGAGGTGAGTTCCCCGCAACGTCCTATGGCGAGCTTATTGACTTCTACCGCGGCATGAATAAAGCGGATAACATCAAGATGGTTTTCATGAGCAAAACCTGAGTGGGATCGGCTTATCGTATTGGAGTGTCAGCTTCTTTGCGCATGACGTTGTAAACCATTTTGTCCGTCAGCGCCGGCAGCCATTTATTCAGAAAGACGACCAGCTTTCCCTGCAAAGTCAGCACCAGCGTTCGCTTGCGCTTCACAGTTGCGCGGTAAATGTGGGAGGCACACTCCTCCGCGGTCATCATTTTCTCTTCAGCGCGCGGCGACTCGCCCTGGGCTGAGCCATCTTCTGTGAGAGACCGCTTACGGATATTGGAGGCTGTGAACCCCGGGCACGCGGTGAGGACGTGAACCCCGCGATGAAGCAATTCCGTGCGAAGCGACTCGAGGAAACCATTCAGCGCAAACTTCGAGGCTGAATATCCCGTCCGGGCAGGCAGCCCGCGAAAACCTGCTATCGATGAAATCCCGACGATGCTACCCGAGTTCCGGATGACTTCAGGCAGGCAGCTTTTTGTGGCATAAACCGCTCCGTAAAAGTTGATGTCCATTACTCTGCGGATAACCTCCGGATCGACCTCCTCAAAAATCGCCCGCATGGAAATCCCTGCGTTGTTGATGAGAACATCGATACGCCCGAAAGCCTCGACAGCTGCCGTGGCCATCTTGTGGTTGTCTTGTTCAGAAGTTACATCGGCCGGGACCGCCAGCACCTCGATGCCTTTGTCCTTCAACAGCGACGCTACTTCGGCGAGTGCGCTTTCATTGCGGCCGGTGATCACGATCTTCGAGCCCTTTAGCCCGAACTCAAATGCGAGCGCTTTGCCTATGCCCGACGTGCCGCCGGTGATCACCACAACTTTATCCTTCATGGGCCAAAAATAGCAATAGTTGCTTAACTTGCTGCTGAAAGTCTTCACGCATGTTTCTTATCCGGCTCCTCTCAAGAATACCCCTGCCTGCGCTTTATCTGATCTCCGACGCACTTTTCTTTCTGAGCTTCCACATCATCCGCTACAGGAGAAAAATAGTGATGAAAAATCTGCAAAACTCTTTCCCCGAAAAAGATGCGAAGGCACTTCGAGCGATCGAACGGGAGTTCTACCGGAATCTCTGCGACTATGCTATCGAAGTGCTGAAGCTTGTTACGATGCCAAAGGAAGAGCTGCAACGCAGGATGGTATTCAAGTCGCCCGAGGTAGTGGAGCAGTTCAAAGCCAATAACCAGTCAATCATTTTCCTGGCTTCACACCAGTTCAACTGGGAATGGGTTTTGGTATCTGCAAGCAGCGGTCATCCCATGCCAATTGATTTCGTATACCAGGCGGTGAACAACAGGTTTTTTGACAAGCTCACACTCTATATCCGCACGCGGTATGGCGCGTATCCCATTCGTCGCGACGAAGTTGCGCGCGAACTCGTCAGGCGAAAAGGTCAGCTGCGCATCATCGCCAGCGTCGCTGATCAGTATCCCGGATATGGCCGCGATAAAAAACACATAACTAGATTTCTCAACCAGGAAACGGCGTTCTTCATGGGCACGAATCAGCTTGCGTTGCTATCGCAGTATCCCGCGCTCTATTATAAATGCGTGAAGATCCGACGGGGATATTATGAATCGCGGCCGGTCATCATCGCGCTGCCGCCCTATCCGAAAGAAAGCCTAGCTGTGATTGAAGGATACGTCCGGGCCGTCGAAGAATCGATACGCGAATACCCCGCGGGTTGGTTGTGGTCGCATAATCGCTGGAAGAAACGACATCTTAAGAATACACTCCCGGAAAACACCGGTAGCTGATCCGGTCTTTGCATTCGACCGGTCGTCAGGCAAGCATTTGCGCAATATCTTCTTTTGTCAATTGTTTCATGAAGCTTTCCTCCGTTGTGATCAATTCCTGAGTCAGCTTCAACTTCTTTTGCTGAAGAGTGAGGATCTTTTCCTCCACTGTATTGCGGGTAATGAATTTATAAGTAAAGACTTTTCTCTTCTGTCCGATGCGATGGGCTCTGTCAATGGCCTGTGCTTCCACAGCAGGGTTCCACCACGGATCCAGGATAAACACGTAATCAGCTTCCGTCAGATTGAGTCCTAGTCCTCCGGCCTTTATAGAGATCAGGAATACTTTGAGGTTGCTGTCTTTATTAAACCGTTCAACCTGCTCTTTGCGGTCCGTGCTTGACCCGTCGAGATATGCGAAATCGATCTTGTTTGCCTTGAGGTATTCCCGGACGAGATCCAGGTGCTTCACAAACTGACTGAAGACAAGAACCTTGTGTCCTTCCGCAATAGCGTTTTCGAGCATGTGCGATATGTCCTCGAGTTTGCCGGAATCGCCGGAGTATCCCTGTTCAATCATACGAGGATGATTGGCAAGCTGCCGGAGTTTAGTCAAACCTTCGAGTATCATGAACCGGCTGTTGCCGAGTCCTTCCTGTTCAATAAGCTTGAAGATCTTTTCGCGATAGTGGGCCTTCACTTCCTCATAGCGCTTCTCCTGCTCACTTGTCATCACGCAGTGCTGGATATATTCTACTTTCTCCGGAAGTTCCGTCGCAACCTGCGATTTATGACGACGCAGCACGAAAGGCTTGATGATTGCCCCCAATTTTTTCGATTTAGCCTCATCGGCCTTCTTTTCAATCGGGTACTGATATTCATTCCGGAAATAAGTCTGCGTTCCAAGAATTCCAGGATTGATGAAGGTCATCTGCGACCACAGGTCAAGCGTAGTATTTTCAATGGGTGTTCCCGTCAATACGAGCTTATGCCTCGACTTAAGCTCACGCACGGCCTTGGCGATATTCGAACTTGGATTCTTAATCACCTGCGATTCATCGAGGATAACATAATTAAAGCAGAAGCCCTGAAGCAGTTCCACGTCCAGACGCGTAATGCCATACGATGTCAGGACCAGGTCGTAATTCTTAAATCGCGTGATATCCTTGTTGCGCAGGGTTCCGGTGTAGTTCAGAATCTTCAACTCCGGAGTAAACTTGCCCGCTTCCATTTCCCAGTTGTAGATCAACGACGTTGGCATTACCAGAAGCGTGGTACCGGCACCCGCCTTCTTTTCTGCGAGCAATAGCGTCAGCGTTTGAACTGTCTTGCCGAGACCCATGTCATCCGCAAGACAACCGCCGAGTCGGTATTCATTCAAAAACCGGAGCCAGTTGTATCCCGCCTTCTGGTATGGTCTAAGTTCGCCGTTGAATCCCTCGGGCACATCATAATTCTTGATACCGCTGAATGAGTTCAGCGAGCGAAGCTTTTCGCTCAGGTGAACCTTCGCAAGATTGCCTTCTTCGAGTTCCTTCACCAGGTTGAGATGGTGTTTCCGGAGGACCGGTTTTTCCTGGTTACCTTCCGTCTCGCTCAGCGCGAACAGATCTGCGTACTTGGTAAGCCACACCTCCGGGATGATGGCAATCTCCCCGTTAGGCAGTTTGAACTCCACCTTTCTCTTCAGAATTAGTTTCCGGAGGTCTTTGAAAGGAATTTCAAATTCTCCGAAGCGTATTTTCGCGTGAATATCAAACCAGTCGATGTTCTCTTTCACCTCCACTTCAATCACCGCCTTGCCAACAAAATATTTCTTGTCCCGGCTTTCAGGCTGGCTCACCTCGAAACCGAGGTTCAGGAGGTTCACCCGGTTTTCGTTCAGCCACGAAAAAGCCTCTGATTTTGGAATAGCCACGCGGAAGCCCTTCATGGGAAGCCCAAGCTTTTGCAGTGTATGGAGGAAGTTTTTCTCGGTATCAGTTTTCCGGGTCACCCGGTGGAATATGTAGCCCTCGGGTTGTTTTTCCACCGTAACACTCACGGGTCCGATATTGTCGCCCCTGAACCGGTGCTTTCCATATCGAAATGAAAGGTCAAAGACAATTTTTCCTGCCTCGTCGGTCGGCTCGTCTGAATTCGCGCCTGCCTCGAATAGCGAGGGTGCGGTTATCGTTTGCGCGGTGTGAAGTTCCGATAGCGTCAATACGGGATAAGGATCGTACGTGCTCTTGTTGATTTCAAATCCGCTCGCCTCAACGTCGTCAAAAGAAGCAATCAGGGGTCCGATAAACCGGTTGTAGTATGTTTCCTCGACGTTCTTCGGAATAACCACAAACTTCTTGCTGAAGAATGGAATGAGCTTTTTGCCGTCGACATATTTTTCGAAGCCATACAGCTTACCATTCAAAACCATCCACGCCGGGTTTTTGCAAACCAGGTAAGCGGATTCGTTGGGCATATCCAGTTTCTTGCCCTGGTAAAAGATTGTCGGATAGTAGTTCGTGTTCTCCGACGTGCGCATGAAGTGAAACTGAATCGTCGCTCTGTTTTCCAGCACCTCGATCTTTCGCCACGTCGGCTCGCCGTCGTTGCCCATCTCAAACAGCATTTTACCTTTCAGCTTCTCCAGGATTTTAGCCCGCCGCTTTTCCATGTACTCGTCGATCTGCTCCTGAACCTGTTCGTTCCCCTTCACCTTGTCGTACGTCTTGGTCAGAAACTCCTCAGGCTTAATGATTTTCGGAGAAAACTTCTTCGCGATGGCATCCTGGTGCATCGAGTCAATCGCTTCGATCAGCTCGAAGTCACGATCGTCCAGCCCCTTGGAAAATTCCCTGGCGTTCTTTGCGGAGATGTTCTGATGCTGATAGGTGAGTTTGCCCTTATCATCCAAATGGACTATGTAGGATTCGAAAATGAATCCTAGATATTCGTGCTGATACAACGAATAGATAATCTGGAATGGCTGCGAGGCAGAGACTTTCATCTAGATCGGCCTTTTTAGGAATACAGAACCTCTAAATTATAAATTTAAACCTAAAAAAAGCTGCTTTTTTGACAGATAAGGTACACCGATCTTACAAATGAGGCGTAGCGGCAATTCTAGACGCCATTTTGGCAGGTTTCAGGGATATGAGGACTGTGATGAAAGTGATTACACCCATGGTTAAAAGAAAGTCGAGCGCTTTTATTTTAACGGGGTAGCCCTGAGTAATGGACGTTTCCATCCCCATTGAAATCAGCCCGTACCGCTGTTGGAGCCAATAGAAAATGATCCCCAGCGTCAGTCCGAGAAAAGCGCCGGAAAAAGCGATGAGTACGCCCTCCGCAAGAAAAATATTTCTCACCTGTTTATCAGGAGCACCCATTGCCTTCAGAACGGCAATGTCTTTTTTCTTGTCGAGCGCCAGCATCATCAGGCTGAAAAAGATATTGATCGACCCGATGACGAGCAGGAGGGTAAGAGACAGAAAAGTAAACAACTTCTCCATCCGCAACAACTTGTAAAGATCCTGGTGCTGCTCCTCATGATTCAACACGTTGAAAGAGTCTCCAAGTTTGTCCTGGATGCGCTTTTCCACGGCAAAAACATCCGCACCGGGCGTGATCTTGACCTCAAGCGAAGTTCGCTTATTTCCATAGCTGAACAGCTCCTGTGTAAACCGGAGAGGAACGAGGATGTAATTATCATCGAAGTTCTGTACAATAGAGAAGACTGCCCCCGGAACAATGCTTTGGCGGGTATAAAGGCGGGAGGGATCCAGCCCGACTGATGTCTCATTCTTAATGTAATGTACCTGCAGGGGATACAATGGATCGTTTGTGGCGATCGAAAGCGCATACTGTATTCCGCGGCCAATGATTGCGTAGTTGATCGGTCCGTCGGTCAGCCTCAGTTCGCCTTCCACAATATTCTCATCCGGAATCCGGCCCTGGTCGAGGAAATTATCGCTTACGCCTTTTACGATCACGACCTGGTTGGCATCGCGGTAGCGCAAGAGCGCGTAGTCTTCAATTACTTCCGTGACGATGTTTACGCCAGGCAAAGACTTTATCTCATTGATCAGTGCGGTGGAAGACTCAAATGACTTGCCCTTCGCCGCCTCGATCTTTATCTGGGGGTCGAAAGAGTTGTTGAGAGATCGGAGGAGTTCTTCCAACCCGTTAAAAACCGAAAGCACAATGATGAGCGCCGCGGTGCTGAAAGCGATTCCTCCAATGGAAAGTATGGCGATAATATTGATAAAGTTCGCCTTGCGCCTGGAGAGCAGATATCGACGGGCTATAAAAAACGGTAAATTCAATTTCGGCGAAATTAATCTGAATTTTTATCCGCAGGCGGGATATGAAGGCTCTTGATCAGTTCTTCTATCTTGAATGCGTTTTCTTCTGTCTCGTCAATAATGAATATAAGTTCGGGAATAACCCTGACCTGTTTCCGGATTCGTTCACCGAGCGCTTTTCTGATTTCGCCCTTTCCGCGGTTTAGTTTCTCGAGTGTTTGAGCCTTGTCCTTTGCCAGCATCATGCTGATGTATACTTTGGCGACTCCCAGGTCAGCGCTCATGTCTACATCTGAAATAGAGACCAGGGTGTTATCGAGGATGCCGCGTTTGTCGCGTTGAAAGATATCGCTTAGCTCCTTTTGAATTAAACGTCCGAATTTCTGCTGTCTGGTCGATCCCGCCATGGCTGATAAATTAACTTTACGAATGAATAAGGAACACCATTAAAAAACAATAGATTCCGCTTTAAACTTCGCATTTACTGCTCTAATTTTCTGCCAAATACTAATTCATAGAAATTGATCCGCTATTTCCGAATAAATGACCCTTACCGGTTGGTTGGACTCTTTGTACTGCTGCTTTTGATGTATCTCCCCCTGATGATCGTAGATGATCACCTCACCGTGCCGGAGCTACGGGACCTGCTGCTGGGTGAAAAACAAAATGAGGGCTACAAGATGTACCGGGAAGTAGTTGATAACAGCGCACCCCTTGCCGCGTGGACGCATGAACTTCTTGACAGCGTTTTTGGCCGGTCGATTCTGGCGCGTCACATCCTCGCCTTCATCATCATTTTTTTGCAAAGCGCGTATGTAGGCGTTCTCTTCATCTCCAAGCGGGTACTCAGCGAGAACACATACATTCCTTCCCTGATGTTCGCTTTACTCTTCTTCTTTTCCTATGATACATTGTCTCTTTCAAACGAACTTCTCGGTTCCGGTTTTCTGCTTCTCGCGCTGAACAACATTTTTGCGGAAATTGAATTCCGGAATGAACGAGATGAAAGTATTTTCAACGTCGGGATCTGCATCAGTCTCGCGTCACTGTTCGCGTTTTCTTTTGTCGTATACCTCTTCTGCGCCATCGTCATTCTCCTGGTCTTCACCCGCAGCACGGTGAGGAAGCACCTGCTTTTGATTTTTGGATTCCTGTTGCCGCATTTGCTCACGCTGAGCATTGCCTATCTCAGCGACTCCACGAGGGAGCTTTGGAACTATTTCTATCTGCCGAATCTGTCCTTTGAACGCGTACGATTCGTCGACGCCGAAACGTTGCTGACTCTGGCAGCGATTCCATTGCTATATTTTTCGATATCGCTTTTCATGCTAAACCGCGAGGCGAGATTCAGTAAGTATCAATCGCAGATCCTTCAGGCGGTTCTGTTGTGGGTGGTATTTTCAGTACTGTTTGTGCTCTATGCAAAAGACCTCCGTCCGCAGACACTCATAGTTTTCATTCCCGGGATTTCGTTGCTCTTAACGCATTTCTTCCTGCTGATCCGGAGAAAAAAGTTTGTGAATCTCAATTTCTGGGTGCTTCTGATCGGTATCATTACCGTGGCATACCTTGCGCGTTTTGAAAAGATCCCGTCCGTCGATTATAGTAAGCTTCTCGTACGGGATGATCCGGACCAGGTAAGGGACAAGCGGATTCTGATTCTAAGTGACGACGTTGACCTTTACCATGCGAACTATCTCGCAACGCCTTTTCTAAACTGGCGTTTGTCTGAGGAGATATTCCGCAACCCCGATTATTACGACAATGTGACCCGGGTATACCGATCGTTTAAGAACGATCCGCCGGATATTATTTACGATCGGGAAAATCTCTTAAAAGATTTCTTTTTCAGGATGCCGGAGATCGGTGACGGCTATATCCGCGAGGGAGAGCGCTACACGCGCAAGATCAGCAACTGATCTTGTCGACCCGGCGTCCATGGCGGCCACCCTCAAAAGTTTCGGTCAAAAAACGCGCGGCGATTTTTTCCGCCACGCTGTAGTCGACAAAGCGCGCTGGCAGGCAGAGGATGTTTGCGTTGTTGTGGGTCCGTGCCAGGACTGCAAGTTCTTCGATCCAGCAGATAGCCGCCCGAATACCCTGGTGCTTGTTGGCCGTCATCGCCACTCCGTTTGCACTTCCGCAGATGAGGATTCCGAGATCGAACTCCCTTTTCTCAACCGCAGATGCAACCGCATGGGCGAAGTCAGGGTAATCCGCTGACTCGCTGGTGTGGGTCCCGAAGTCCTTTGGCTCGTAACCCTGGCCTTCCAGCCACTTTATCAGTCTTCCCTTGTATTCAAAACCGGCGTGGTCTCCGCCGATCGCTATCTTAGTCATTATGCGTCAGATTTTGTTCCTGTTCTTTCCGAAGGTCTTCAGCTTCCTCTCTTTCTTTCTGACGAACAACCCCGGCTGAAATTAAAATACTGATTTCATAAAGCAAGTACAACGGGATTGAGATCAGGCTTTGGCTCAACGGGTCGGCAGTAGGCGTAACGATAGCGCCGATGATGAGTATGATAACAACGGCATGCTTGCGGTACCTTCTCAAGAATGAGGGCGTGACAATACCGACTTTTGTCAGAAAGAACATGACCACCGGCAGCTGAAAGAGGACGCCGCTTCCAAAGACCACACCCACAACGGTACCAACATACGATGTTATGTCAAATTCGTTTACGATCATGTCGCTGATCTGGTAGTTAGCCAGGAACGAGATCATAATCGGAGACATGATATAATAGCCGAACAGGACGCCGAGCAGAAAAAGAAAAGAGATCGCGGCAACAGCTCCCCGGGACGAATTTTTTTCGCGGGGATATAATCCGGGTTTAATGAAGCGCCACAATTCCCACGTCACATAAGGGAAGGCCACGATAATGCCGATGACGAAAGACGAGACGATGTGCATCGAGAACTGTCCCGTCATGAAACGACTCTGTACCTTGAAGGGTATTTCTTGCACGCACAGCGCATCTCCGGAACCCAGTAAATGACCCAGGTTGCAAAGCCAGACAAACGTGGGAAAGTCGACGCGCGCGGGAGCAAAGACGATGTGCTGAAAAATCCAGGGGGCGGCGATAAAGGCGCCAATCGTGAAGATCAACACGGCTGCGAGCGACCGGACAACGTGCCATCTCAGCTCCTCGAGATGTTCGAGGAAGCTCATCTCTTTTTCCTGTATCGGTTCCTGGTCTAAGGCCATGTTGAAGTGACTGAATTAAACTTCCTCTGAATTAGTACAACGGGAATTTTTGCATGAAGCGGTTGACTTTTCTTTTCACAGATTTCAAGTGTTTAGGATCGTCCGGTTTTTGAAGCGCCTCATCAATCAGGTCGACTACTTTCAGGAGGTCTTTTTCTACCATTCCACGGGTGGTAACCGCGGGAGTGCCGATGCGCATTCCCGAAGTCACGAACGGCGACTGCGTGTCAAAGGGCACCATGTTCTTGTTGATCGTAATGTCGGCCTGAATGAGCGCTTCTTCGGCTTGCTTGCCCGTCAGCTTCTTGGAGCGAAGATCGATCAGCATCAAATGATTGTCCGTGCCGCCTGAAATGATCTTGTATCCTTTCTCAACGAACGCGCCCGCCATTGCCTTGGCATTCCGCGCTACCTGCACAACGTAGTCCATATATTCATCGGACAGCGCTTCTTGAAAAGAGACCGCTTTGGCAGCAATCACATGTTCAAGCGGTCCTCCCTGTGTGCCGGGAAATACTCCTGAGTCCAGGATTGAGCCTAGCTTTCGAATTTCACCCTTCGGAGTTTTAAGGCCCCAGGGGTTGTCAATATTCTTGCCGACCATAACCATTCCTCCGCGGGGACCTCGAAGTGTTTTATGCGTCGTCGTCGTCACCACGTGACAGTATTCCATCGGGTCGTTCAACAATCCGCGTGCGATGAGTCCTGCCGGGTGCGCGATGTCAGCCATCAGGATCGCACCCACACTATCAGCCGCTTCGCGCAACTTCTTGTAATCCCAATCACGGCTATACGCTGAAGCGCCACAGATGATCATCCGGGGTTTTTCGCGTTGTGCTATTTCCAGAACCTTGTCGAAATCGATTGTACCAGTTTCCTGCTCGACTCCGTAAAAGACGGGTTGATACAGTTTTCCGGAAAAATTTACCGGCGAGCCGTGCGTAAGGTGGCCGCCGTGTGAAAGATCAAATCCCAGTATTTTGTCGCCCGGCTTGAGGCACGCGAGCATGACCGACGCATTAGCCTGTGCGCCCGAATGAGGCTGCACATTCGCCCATTCTGCGCCGAATAATTCCTTCGCCCGGTCAATGGCAAGTTGTTCGATTTCATCAACGATCTCACAACCACCGTAGTAGCGCTTCCCTGGCAATCCCTCCGCATATTTGTTGGTCAGGACAGTACCCATAGCTTTCATTACCTGGGGGGAGGTAAAATTTTCGGAGGCTATTAGTTCAATCCCGTTCTGTTGTCGTTCTTTTTCTTTTTCGATGAGATCGAAGATGACTTTATCTTTTTTCATGAACGGATTTTAGAGACGCGCAAAAATAGGAGAGTTAAACCCGAAATCCCAAAGCGCTTATATCAATTCGTTTAAATCTTTTACCAGGAGCCGCTGCTTCCTCCACCACTGAAACCGCCTCCTCCACCCGAGAAGCCCCCGCCACCGAAGCCGCCGCCGAACCCACCGCCACCGCGACCTCCGAAGCCTCCGCCATACCATCCTGCTCCTGACGACCAACCTCCGCGACGGAATCCGCCCCGGCCTCCGCCCCCCATCCTGCTGATCAGGATAATAATGACCAGAATGATCAGCGTTCCCCAAACGGAGCCGCCGCGTCCGCGCCGTCCAGTAGAAGGTGACTGATCAGCCTGGTATTCTCCGCCAATCGCCCGGACGATAGAGACAACAGCCGCGCCGATTCCTCCTGCGTAGTCGTTTTGACGGAAGTGCGGAGCGATTTCGTTCCGTATGATCTGGTTACAAATCGCATCGGGCAATACACCCTCCAGGCCTTCGCCCACTTCGATTCTTACCTTGCGGTCGTCCATGGCCACAAATAGCAACACACCGTTATCCTTGTCTGCCTGGCCCAGCTTCCAGTGTTCGGCCACGCGAAAGGTGTAGTCCTCGATCGGAGCACCATCCAACGTCTTGATGATCAGCACTGCAATCTGGTTGGAGGTGGAATCCTCATAAGCCTTCAGCACCTGCTCAAGCTGGTTGACGAATGCCGGAGTCAGTGCCTTCGCCTCATCGTGCACCCGAACGTCCCATAATTCCGGAACAGGTGGCTGCGCGGCCAGAAACAGCGGTAACAGAAGAAAGAAAACCAGGATTGATCTTTTCATTTCACCAGTGGGGCTTGGGGTCATTAATTTATCCGAAGGTCGTCGCGCAATTCGTTAATGTCGTCCGCCGTTTTGTGAAAACCTTTCTCCAGCAGGATCTCGCCACAACGCCTGATGCCGGCTTCAATGCCTTCGACTATTTTCCCCGTCCGAATATAACTCAACAGCTCTGAAACGATGTGATCCCATTCTTTTTGTTCAACTACCTTGCTGATTCCCCTGTCGGCCATTACAATCACTTCATGCTCGAAAAAACTGATGAAGATCATGATGCCCGTGCGATGTCGCGTGTTAAAAATCTCTTCCTCGAGAAAAGCATTTTCGGCGCTTTGCCGGCACGCTTCGTCGAGGTAACTGCGCGAGATGAGCCAGCGTTTTAAGGAAGGCACCAGGTTCGGTATCACCGCACCGATCGCCCCACCTGCGACTACCACGCCAAAAATGAAAAGCGGATCGTAATAGATAGTGAGTGATGCATCGATCACATAGCGATCAAGTATGATCATCAACACAAAGAAAAACATTCCACTGATCACGCCCGCCTTGTAGTTTGCAATCTCATAAGATCCGCTGCGCTCTACGATAACGGGAACGATCTCCCCTGATATCTTTTTTTCCGCTTCATGAACAGCAGCTTTGATGCGTTGAAGATCCGCTTCGCCAAATTTTTGCTTTAGTTTCATCCAAGTGATTTAGATCCTCAAAGATAGAGCCCTCACTCCAACTGTTGAAGGTATCGCTGAATTGTATTTTCAAGCCCCAGGTACAAGGCATCGCAAATGAGTGCATGCCCGATGGAAACTTCCTCGAGAGGCGCGACGTGTTTGTGGAAAAATGAAAGGTTGTGGAGGTCGAGGTCATGGCCTGCATTCACGCGCAGGCCCAGGCCGTGCGCAAGCCTGGCGCTCTCGGCGTAGGGCTTGACAGCAACCTCTTTCGAAACCAGAAATTCGCGGGCGTATGGCTCCGTATATAGTTCAACGCGGTCAGCGCCAACCTTTGCGGCACCTTCGACCATTCGAAGCACGGGGTCGACAAAGACAGACACCCGCACACCGGACGAACGGATTTCTTCGACGACATCGCGCAGAAATTGTTCGTGTGTCAGGGTGTCCCACCCCGCGTTGGAGGTAATGGCATCCGGCCCATCGGGCACAAGTGTTGCCTGCGCGGGCTTCGCTTCCCGGATCAATTTCAAAAAACGGGCATCGGGATAGCCTTCAATATTAAACTCGGTCTTGACAACATCCTTTAACTGAATGACGTCATCATAGCGGATGTGCCTTTCGTCAGGTCGCGGATGTACCGTAATGCCCTGAGCGCCGAAGCGCTCACAGTCAATCGCGACCTTAATCACATCGGGATTATTTCCCCCCCGCGCATTTCGGAGTGTGGCAATTTTATTAATATTGACGCTGAGTCTTGTCACAAGGAACAATTTTAATGCACTGATAACCTTAACGGTGTAAATTTTGTTCGAAAAAACCACAACCGCAAAAGCTATGAGCCTGAAGCAACAGATTGATGCTGACATCAAGAGCGCAATGCTCGCGCGAAACAAAGAGGAACTGGAGGCGCTTCGCAGTATAAAATCGCTCATCCTGCTGGCTGAGACGGAGAAAGGCGGCGGAGATGAAATCACTTCAGAGGCCGAAAAAAAGCTTCTCATGAAGGCTGCCAAACAAAGAAAAGAGTCTGCGGAAATTTTCGAAGGCCAGAACAGAAAGGACCTTGCAGACCGCGAGTTGCTTCAACTGGAGGTCATCAATCGCTATCTTCCAAAACAATTATCCGAAGAAGAAATCAAATTCGCGTTGACCAACGTTATAAAGGAGGTCGGCGCTACGGGCCCCCAGGACATGGGTAAAGTTATGGGAGTCGCCACAAAAAAACTGGCAGGCCAGGCCGATGGAAAAGTTATATCGGAGCTTGTAAAGAAATTGCTTTCTCCTTGACAACAGCGGATATTATCCTTCTCGTGCTGATTCTCCTGGGAGCGTTTAGTGGCTACCGACAAGGATTCTTGCTTGCGCTTTTTTCATTCGCCGCCATTGTGCTCGGGGTGATCGGCGGCTTCAAGTTGATGGGATCCGCTATAGTACTGCTGGCGGATCGGTTCGATATTAATGAAACGGTACTCCCCTATGTCGCCTTTGCCGTCGTGTTTGTTGCCATCCTGATAGGCGTCAACCTGTTGGGCAAACTCCTGAAGACTTCAATTGACAAGACGCTTCTCGGCCACGTCGACCAGGCTGCTGGCGCGGGGCTGGGCTTGCTGAAGGCTGTGTTCCTCATCAGCGTTTCACTCTGGATACTCGACGCGCTCGACTTCGAATTGCCGTCAGGCTGGACAAGCGACTCCTGGTTGTTGCCGCGGGTTGAGTCTTTTGCTCCGCGCGCTGCCGTCTGGCTCGGCGACTACATTCCTTTTCTCAAGGACGTGCTTGCGTAAGAATAACCGTTATTAGCATTTTTATTGTGCCAATTTTTTCCCTTACTTATCGCTGCTAAAAACATAACATGCCCATTTCGGTAAAACAGGAAAACGGATTCAATTTTGTCGATGAAGGAGAAGGTCAGGTTCTTTTATTGTTGCACGGCCTCTTCGGTGCGCTGAGTAACTGGGAGGGGGTTGTCAACCGGTTTTCCAAAAACTTCCGGGTCGTGATACCCATGCTGCCGATCTATGAAATGCCGATCAAGGAAGCCGGTCTTGAAGGATTGAGAAAATTCGTGGAGGATTTTGTGGAATTCGAGGGCCTCAACGATCTCATTATCATGGGTAACAGCCTCGGAGGACATGTGGCACTCCTGTATACGCTTCACAACAAGGATAAAGTCAGGAAACTCATTCTTACCGGGAGCTCGGGATTGTTCGAAGATTCTATGGGGGGCTCCTATCCCAAGCGCGGCAATTATGAGTACATCCGCGAGCGGGTAGCCTATACTTTCTATAACCCGGATGTAGCCACCAAGGAGCTCGTCGACGAAGTATTCGAAACGACGCGCAGCATTCCAAAATGCATGCGGATCGTCGCCATCGCCAAATCGGCTCAACGCCACAATATGGCGGACGATATTCCGAACATCACCATTCCTACTTTGCTTGTTTGGGGATTAAACGATACAATTACACCACCGATGGTTGCGCATGAGTTCAACCGATTGATCCCCAACTCGGAATTAAAATTTATAGACAAGTGTTGTCATGCTCCGATGATGGAGCATCCGGAAAAATTCAACCAGTTGGTGGAAACCTTTCTGGTGGCATAGGTATTAACAGTAGTTTTGTTGAGCAGCGCATAGTTGGTCGCATAAATGATTCAGGATGATTGCCGAGGATTTGATTAACCACATGATCCCCCCGCTTAAAGGCACAGATGACGCGCACAAAGCGATCGTCTGGATGGAGGAGTTTCGCTGCAATCACCTGCCCGTAGTCGACGCGGGTCACCTGCTCGGCTTCATCTCCGAAGAAATCATTCTGGAAACAAACGACATCGACAAAAACGTCGGCGACTTTAACCTCGTGGGTCAGACGAGTTATGTTCATCTGGATACTCACTTTTACGATATACTCAAAGTCGCTACCGACAATAAGTTGCACATGGTTGCTGTGCTGAACGAAGATCAGCAGTACTGTGGCGTCATTACCGTCCAGGACACTCTTACATCGTTCGCACAGACAGCGGCAGTACAAATGCCAGGTTCGATCCTCGTGTTATCCATGAATTTCGCGGATTACTCACTGGCGGGCATCAGCCGCCTTATCGAAGAAAACAACGCAAAAATTCTCAGCAGTATCATTAAGGAAGATCCGCTTGATCCAGGCAAAGTCCGGCTGACCTTAAAGGTCAATCAGGGCGACATGTCACGGATTGTGGCAACGCTTGAACGTTTTGGACACAAGGTGATCGGGCGATACCAGGAGTCCAAGCCGATCGAAAACGAACGAGAGCGCATCGACATGTTGCTGAGATACCTCGATATCTGATCGCAATTTTTTCATTTACGATCCCTTCGTATCTTTAGGTTGGAAACATTGTGCTGTTATCCCCTGTTTTAACCAGAAGATCGTAAATGAAAATCGGTGTCCATGGCAAGGAATTTACCCGTCAGTCCGCTCCTTTCATCCAGCGAATTTTTGAGATCCTTTCCCACCACAATGCGGAGCTGTTCGTCTCGTCGAAGTTCGCCGGATTTCTGAAACAGGCCGCCTTCCGGAATTTCAAGTGGCAGACCTATCAGGGCAGCGAGTCCTTACCTCCGCTGGAATTGCTAATTAGTATCGGTGGCGATGGCACACTGCTCGAATCGGTGGCGCACATCGGACGAACCGAGACACCCGTGCTCGGGATCAACACAGGCAGGCTCGGCTTCCTGGCGACTATCAGCCGCGACGAGACCGAACACGCCCTGGAGCAGGTCCTTCAGAAGTCATACACCCTGGATCAACGGGCCGTCCTTCGGCTCGACACGGGAAAAGACATTTTCGGAAACCTCAACTTTGCATTGAACGATTTTACAGTGGTGAAGAAAGATACTTCGGCCATGATCACCATCCACACATTCATCGACGGCGAGTTCCTGAACTCATACTGGGCGGACGGGATCATCGTCTCCACTCCTACGGGATCTACAGGATACTCCCTGAGCTGTGGCGGCCCACTGATCTTTCCGCGTTCAGGGAACCTGGTCCTTACCCCAGTAAGCCCGCACAACCTGACCGTGAGACCTATTATTGTGTCGGATACATCGGAAATATCTTTTCAGGTAGACGGGCGCAGCAAGAAGTTCCTTGTCACCCTGGATTCCAGGATCGCCACCGTTGACAACACCGTGAAGCTCACAATCCGGAAGGCGGATTTTATTGTGAACCTGGTGCAGCTCGAAGGCCATCATTATTTCAAGACCTTGCGCCAAAAGTTAAACTGGGGCCTGGATATTCGTAATTAATTTTTTGCGTACTTTTAAGGTTGATATTTTACGGCTTCTTTAACCCCACTCCCCGATGAAAGCCTTGTATTGGACAACACTCGTTACGTTTCTGCTCTGTTCCGTTGAAGCTTTCAGTCAGATGGACCGCGGCAGTATTCGAAGGAACAACAAGCGGATGATGACATATCGGGGGAAGAAGTCAGACTTCAGCGCCGAGAAGCGATACTTTGCGGTAGGCATGACCGTAAACGCCCTTAATTATTATGGTGACCTTGCGCCCCGCTCAAACCAGTTCAGCACTGATATTTCTTTTACCCGCCCTGCTATCGGCCTATCGGTTTATCAGCGACTCGGCCCGCGGTACGCCATCACGGCGGGCTTTATGTACGGAACGCTCCGGGGATCAGATTTTTCCTCCGCGGATGAAAATGATATGAGCAGCGGAAAATTTCGCTACTACCGAAATCTGTCCTTCCGAAACAGGATCAAGGAACTCTCTGTTACTGCCTCGTTCGACCTCTTTGAAAACCAGGCAACTTATCTCAGCCGGGTTTCGTGGACCCCCTACGCGTTTGCAGGTGCTGCGGTGTTCCATCACAATCCGCAGGCACAGGCTCCCGCAACGGGACTGGACGGACAACCCCTGGCGGAAGCAGGGGAGTGGGTGAATCTCCGCGATCTTGGAACGGAAGGACAACACGCGGAACTCCTTCCCACAGACGTCAACTATGGGATCAAGCCCTACAAATTAATTCAGTTTGCAATACCATTCGGGGTGGGCGCGCGTTTCAAACTTCACGATGTTGTTGACTTCTCCGCTGAATTGGGTTTCCGATATCTGTTCACCGACTATATCGACGATGTGAGTCAGAATTATGTGGACCTGGGGGTGTTTGATTCGGAGTTGGCAAGAGCTTTGTCATACAGGGGAAATGAGCTGACGAAATCGGATATTGCCCGTCTGCCTTTTCCAGCGAGAAACGGACAAGAATACACCCTGATACCCGGCTATGGGGCGGAATGGCCAACCAATATCCGGGGTCAGAAAAACAACAAGGACATATACATGGTCACAACTTTGCGCATCTCTTATATTGTGGGTAAGACACTGCACAAAGCAAAGTTCAGATGATGATCAGTCGGAAGAAACTATCGAACTAATAAGCAATTTCAAATGCGAGCACTTTGGGTGGTGGGTTTAATGTTGATGGCGTATTCACTTTCTGCTCAAAAGTCAGAGGTCGGTTTCGGCATCGGGACTCTGAACTACACAGGCGATCTCTCAAGAACTTATGACATTCTGAACTCAAGGCCCGCCGTGACGGCCTTTTACCGGTCAAATCTCAGTCAGGTAGTTAGTATGCGCGCCGGGATCACGGCAGGAGGAATAGGAGCGAGCGACAAGAGACCAATTGACGCCTTTGCGGAGCAGCGCGATGCGTCATTCAGCATTTTTTTGATGGAGGCCTCCGCTGTCATGGAATATCACTTCATGAACTGGCGCGACGACAAGCACATACTCCGGTTTACACCCTATCTCTTTGGCGGTCTCGCCCTATTTGGCATCTCCGGCACACAGAACAAGCCCTCGGAATACAGTAACGTCCAGGGTGCGATTCCCTTTGGGCTGGGAATGAAATACATTCTCAATCCTAAATGGTATCTCTCGCTTGAGTTCGGCGCGAGGAAAACTTTTTTTGATTACCTGGACAACGTCTCCGCCGGTACGAACCAGCTGGTTAAGAACTACCAGTACGGCAATCCCTATGACAATGACGCGTATTACTTCGTCGGTGTGAGCATCACCCGTACTTTTTACGAAATACCCTGCCCCACCAACCCCTATAAATAATCCGAATTTTTAACTGCGCTTACAGGTATCTGTCATCAACACGTTTACCTTGAACTTTTTTACCTAATTTTGCGACCCCGTGGGATCATTTAAGGAAAATATCGACTTCAATAACTTGCCGAAGCACATCGCTGTCATAATGGATGGCAACGGGAGGTGGGCAAAAAAGAAGGGGGCCAGGCGTATTTTCGGCCACCGCAACGCGGTACAGGCGGTTCGCGACATCACGGAATGCTGCGGCGAGCTGGGAGTTAAATATTTGACCCTCTACGCATTTTCTACTGAAAACTGGTCGCGGCCAAAGGAGGAAGTTGAAGGCCTCATGGAACTGCTGGTTAACACGCTGAAGCAGGAAATCGGTACCCTGATGGAGAATCAGGTCAAACTGAAAACGATAGGCGACACATCTCATTTGCCAGGCAACTGCCAGAAGAACCTGGAATGGGCAATGAATGAAACGAAGAATAACTCCGGGCTGACCCTTATCCTGGCCCTGAGTTACAGCGGGCGATGGGAAATACTGGAAGCGGCCAAGCGGCTGGCTTCTGACGTCAAGGATGGAAAAATCCAAATATCTGACATAAATGAGGGCGCCTTCAGCAACTATTTGAAGACTTCAGGCATCCCAGATCCGGAGCTGTTGATACGAACGAGCGGCGAGCTTCGCATCAGCAATTTCCTGCTCTGGCAAATTGCCTACACAGAATTGTTTATCACTCCGACACTCTGGCCGGACTTCACCAAAGAGCATTTGTATGAGGCAATATGGTCGTATCAGCAAAGGGAAAGGAGATTCGGAAAAACTAGTGAACAATTGAATCCGGTTAGTTGATGAAAAGAATTCTAATAATCGCCCTGCTCTTATCGGTGGCGTTTGATACCTGGTCCCAGTTCAGGAGGGGTCGCGATCGCGAACCCCAGCCCGTACAGGAAAATGCCCTGAATTATGCCAATCCGGTGGAATATACCATTGCCGGTATAGAAGTGACGGGTATTGAGATTCTTGATAAGAATGCCATGATCTCGATTTCCGGCTTAAAGATCGGCGATAAAATCAAGGTTCCGGGCGATGATATCTCTGGCGCGATCCGGAAGATATGGAAATACGGCCTGGTCGGCGACATCTCTATCCTGGTTGACAGAATCGAGGGATCCAACATCTACCTCACCATCGAGCTCGCGGAACGTTCCAGGCTGAATGCATTCTACTTCACAGGCATTTCCAAAACACAGGAGTCAGGCCTCAAAGAGGACCTCAACCTCATTCGGGGCAAGATTGTGAACGACGCGATGGTCCGCAACACGGAACTCGCGGTAAAAAAATACTTCGTCAAAAAAGGCTTCCTGAATACTTCGGTTAAAGTCACGCAAGAACTCGATACCCTTAATGATGGCATCAAACTGCGCATCGATGTAGATCCGAAATCGAAAGTGAAGATCAACAAGATCTCGTTCACCGGAAACGATCATATCGCGGACGCGGCGCTGAAAAAGCGACTCAAGAAAACAAAAGAGCATCCGCGCTTCAGCCTGCACAGAACATTGCTGACAACTGCTTTTCAGCCCCGAAAATATCTGGGTGAACCATACCCGGTGGAATGGCGTGATGTAAAAGAATTCCTCAGCGACAATGTCAAGCTCAACGTCTTCACAGGCTCAAAGTTCATTCAGACGGATTACGAAGAAGACAAGAAAAAACTGATTGATTACTATAACTCAAAAGGCTATCGCGATGCGGAGATCGTAGAAGACTCGATCTATAAACACGATGACCGGACAATCAATATCGACTTCACAATACACGAAGGGCCGAAGTACTACTTCCGAAATATCCTGTGGACGGGTAACTATGTTTATACTGACCGGCAGCTTCAGACAGTTTTAGGAATAGGAAAGGGCGACGTATACAATAAGGAGCTGATTCAGCGAAAGCTGACGTTCAACCCGAAAGGTTTGGACATCAGCGGTCTGTATATGGATGACGGCTACCTGTTCTTCCGGGTCAACCCGGTTGAGGTCGCGGTAGCCGGGGATAGCATCGACGTGGAAATGCGCATCTTCGAAGGCGAACAGGCGACGATCGATCAGGTGACGATCACCGGAAACGAGCGCACGAGCGATCACGTAATTCGCCGCGAGCTGATGACCATCCCGGGAAATAAATTCAGCCGATCCGACATCATCCGTACGCAGCAAAGCCTCTCTCAACTCGGCTATTTCGCTCCTGAGAAAGTGAACCCCAATCTCCAGCCGAATCAGGATCAAGGTACAGTTGACATTGAGTGGCAGGTGGAGGAGCAATCAAACGACCAGATCGAACTCTCAGGCGGATGGGGAGGATATTATGGATTCGTGGGGACGCTGGGTCTGACCTTCAATAACTTCTCACTGCGAAATATTCCGAATATTAAGAACTGGAAGCCACTGCCTGTCGGCGACGGTCAACGGCTTCAGCTTCGTGTCCAGGCAAATGGGCGTCAGTACCAGAGCTACAGCTTCTCCTTTACAGAACCATGGCTGGGCGGAAGAAAACCGCACTCCCTGACGGTTAGCCTGAACAGTTCCGTGCAGCGCTATCTGGGATTTGGTTTCGCTACCCGTATTCCGGATCCAACGGAAGAGACGCCCACTTTGAAAGTGAATAGTGTTACCGTTGGACTCGGGCGAAGACTCGAGTGGCCCGACAACTACTTTACTCTCACGAACTCGATATCAGTGCTGAAGTACACCCTCAACAACTGGTACACCGGTGGACTCGGCTTCGAAGACGGCGATGCGAACAGCATTACATTCAACACGACATTGTCCCGGAGAAGTGTCAACGAGATCATGTATCCTTCACAGGGTTCCGAAATCTCGCTGAGCCTTACGCTCACTCCTCCGCACTCACTTTGGAGAGATATCGATTACAGCACCGCTTCAAATGCAGAGAAGTTCTCCTGGATTGAGTTCCATAAGTGGATGTTCGACGCGAAATACTACCTGCCTCTCGACAGCAAAAAGAAGCTTGTCATTGAAGCAAAGGCTCACTTCGGATTCATCGGATCGTTCACGGATAAGGCCGGAATCGGACCGTTTGAACGTTTCTTCCTCGGTGGTGATGGTCTGGCCGGCGGATTCAACTCCTTCCTGTTGGGCCAGGAGATCATCGGTCTCAGAGGCTATGAGAACAATAAGGTCACACCACCGCTTTACAGTCAATATAATGAGCGTTCGACAACCGAAATCCAGGGTGGCATCGTTTATGATAAGTTGGGACTGGAACTCCGTTATCCTGTTACCACGGGCAGTGCCGCGACCATCTACGGCTTTACGTTTGTGGAGGCGGGCAACAACTGGGGTAGCTACGAGGACTTTAATCCTTTCCAGCTGTACAAATCCGCGGGTTTCGGCGCCAGGATCTTCATGCCGGCTTTTGGTTTGATCGGCTTGAACTGGGCCTACGGGTTTGATAAGCTTCCAGGAGCGACCCAGCCTAGCGGATCGCAGTTCCACTTTACGATTGGCCAGCAAATCAGGTAGTTATGCGGGTTTATTTATTTACGCTTTTTTTTCTCATTTTCGGCCTGAATTTTGTCAATGCACAGAGGTTCGGCTACATTGATACTGACTTTATCCTGAACAAAATGCCGGATTACAAGAAGGCACAGGAGGAGATAGGACAATTGGCAGAAGCATGGGCGAAGGAGGTGGACGACCTGAACAAAGAGATCAAGTCGATGTACAGCTCACTTCAGGCCGAGCAAGTACTGTTGACGGAAGAGATGAAAGCGGAGCGGACGGCTGCGATTCAGAAGAAGGAAGAGGAGATGAAAGAATATCAGAAAAAGGTCTTCGGATTCGAAGGGCTTTACTTTCTGAAACAACAGGAACTTATTAAACCCGTACAGGACAAAGTCTGGGATGCCGTTGACAAAGTCGCCAAACAAAATAATCTTGCGATAGTCTTCGACAAAGCCGGAGAACTGGTCATGATCTATACAGACCCCAGATTTGATTACACCGACTTCGTGCTCGACGAATTGGGACTCGGCGACCCGAACGACAAGATTAAAAACTAAATCCAGAAATAAACTCCAATGAAAAAACTTGTTTTATTTTTTGCGCTTGCCCTTGGAATTATCTCAGCCCAGGCGCAAACAACCACACCTCCGGCAACTCTCAAGATAGGATCTGCAGATGTTGATTACATTTTTAGCCAGATGCCGGAATACAAGCAAATTGAAACAGAGCTGAAATCCACTGAAACGCAGCTGAGAAATCAGATCGATTCCAAAGTCCAGGAGTTTCAAAAAAAGTTAGCCGACTATCAGGCCAATCTTAATACAATGCTGGATGCTGTCCGCCAGAATACGGAACGCGAGCTGACCATGCTTCAGGAAAACCTTCAGAAACTCCAGCAGGACGCCCAGACTACCATCGACAACAAGCGCTCTCAATTGATGCAGCCTGTCTTTGATAAAGTCGGCAAGGCCATTGAAGACGTCGCCAAGGAAAACGGCTACACCTTCATTCTCACGGAACAGGTTGGCGGATTGGACGTCGTTCTCTACCGCGACGACAAAGTCAACATATCTGACCTGGTGTTGAAGAAGCTTGGCGTAACACCGAAACCACAAACCGCTGCGCCGGCTAATCAACCCAAGCAGTAAGCCAGCAACCAAATGATCTTTGGCCTTCCTCCTGAAAGAGGAAGGCTTTTTTGTTGATTTCCCTCTTTGATTAACTTGTCCACATGATCATTCCGCCGAAACTCAAACCCGGAGACACGGTCGCTATCGTCGCACCGTCCAGAAAAGTTTCGCCCGCACAGCTCGACGCGGCGCTGATCGTACTGGAGTCATGGGGCCTGACCACCAAACTCGGCAAGAACATCTTCTCCGATCGCCATAGCTACCTGGCGGGAACGGATGACGAACGCCGTGAGGATTTTCAAAGTATGATCAATGATTCCGGGGTAAAAGCTATCTTCTGCGCGCGCGGCGGATATGGAAGTACCCGCATCGTCGAAGACATTGACTTCGCGCCCTTGAAGCGAAGCCCCAAGTGGGTGATCGGATTCAGTGACATTACGGCCTTCCATCTCAGGCTGCTGAGCGTTGGGATTGCCAGTATGCATGCAACCATGCCAATCTTTTTCGGAAGGGAGGAAGCGCAGGCATCGGTCGAGACGATCCGAAAAGTACTCCTTGAAGGCGACTGTAACATCGTTTTCCCTGCAGGATACTATAATCGGTCTGGCAAAGCCACCGGTCAAGTGTTAGGGGGCAACCTGTCGCTCATCGCAGATGCATTGAATACTCCTTCGGACCCCCAGATGGATGGCAAGATCCTCATCGTCGAAGAAGTGGATGAATATTACTACAAGCTCGACAGGATGTTCACGCAACTTAGGAGAACAGGAAAGCTTAAGAATCTGGCGGGACTGGTGATCGGCCATATGACCGACATGAAAAACTCTGACCTGGATTTCGGGGAAACGGTATTCGATATTGTCAACCACGCCGTTCGCGACTACGAGTATCCGGTTGCCTTTTCCTTTCCATCCGGTCACACAAACCCAAATGATGCCTGGGTGCAGGGCGCCCCGGCGGTTCTCCACGTGGACGACCAGAGCAGCACGCTGGCTTATCCAAATATATATTTGCCGAACGAGTAGAGTCCCAGCAGTATCAGTACGACACCGGGTGTCTTCTTCAGAGCACTATCATGCTTAAAATAGCGAATAACCCGTTGCGCCAGGTACGCCATTAACATCAGCACAACCAGTGTTCCCCCCGAAACGCCGGCGAGGTATGCATGCACCTCCAACGCGTTGGAGAGCTCGATCCACCTGTAGCTTTTCAGATATGCCGTCATCGCCATCCAGAACGGAATGGCCAGCGGGTTCAGTAATGCAATGGCTATCCCCTTCCTGAATCCGCTTGACTCAAAGCGCCTGGCAAACCTCGACGGTCGCGCAGAAGACCACAGGGCCAGCGCGCCCAGGGAAATCATAACAATTGCTGAAACCAGATGAAAGTTATGAGTGATCTCCACGGACTTCACCAGGTAATTCTGGAACTCGACGGCAATCCACGCGTATGGATATTCGACAAGCGCCGCAGCAAATGCCATCCGCCAGGCCACGTTGACTTGCTGGTTAAGGCCCAGTTGAATGATCGTCAGGTTAAGCGTTCCGGGAGGAATTGTCCCGATGAAACTAAAAAAGAACGCTACGAAAAACGTGAACAGTAACTCGATCATTTGAAAGCTGACCTTGTTTTAGTTTCCCGGGTGAAGTAATTTTCCTGATAGAAAAACAACAAAAACTCAAAGGTTCCGTATGCCGGCGCCGGGTGAATTTTCCATTGAACGATAGAGACCTTTGAAGCGACTTTTCGGTTATCGCGAGGCGCCCCATTACTTACTCCGGTATAACCGCCGAGATCTCCAAGGCTCTGTTTTGGCCAAAACATACTTCGGATATGAATTAGCGCGTTATGCTGCAAAAGCAACTTGCGATTTGGCACGGAGCTTGTCTCCTTTGTGTTAGTAATATGAACTGAAGGGTAATAATATGAAAAGGTTATTATTAGGCGCACTGTTATGGGTCATTTGCTTCAACGCCAACGCATACATTTCTGGTATTGCCATCCAGACGGACAAGAGTTCCAACATGCAGGTTTATGTAAATGGCAAGTTGTTCAATAAGAACCCGGGCAACTTCGTCCGGATAAAGAGTCAGCCAGGTCTCTTTCATGTCAAAGTGAAAGTGCTGAATCCGTATGACAATGTTTACTACGTTGTGCGCAAAGACATCCGGGTTGAAAAGGGTTATGAATTCTTTTACAGGATGGTCTTCGAAAAAGGAAAGCGCCCAAGGATACAGGAGATCCGCAGGTATCCGGTCTACAGCAGATATTTCCTTAATCCTGTGCTGTACAACCGTCATCCCACGGCCTGACCACCCGGACTATCTGCCCGTCCGCGCCCTGCGCGAGCGCGACACGAGCAAGATCACTACGATAATAACCAGTACGGTAGCCGCGTCTGAATGAAAGAATGCTCCCGGCCAGTGCCAGCTCCAATCAAAGAGCCAGCCAAAGAATCCGAATATTGCCCCGAACAGTCCGCCTATAATCCCGAAAATTCCGCCGATCAGGCCGCCAAGCAAACCAAAGAATCCTCCAATGATGGTCCCGATGAGGCCAAAGACCCCGCCCACGATGCCTATCGCGATGGGAAAAAACAATATGCACATCAAAACGATTACGAGGGTGGTTAAGGTTTTTGACTCCATGGATCTCGGTTTAATTGTTTTGGGGACCTGAAGCTCAAATTACATTCCATTTTTAGAAACCGTCCTCTCGGTATGCTCAGGCCACTTCTGAAAACCGGCGCTGTTCGAAGACGAACAGCGCCTGTACATTCTAGAAGGGGTAGTTCCCTTTTTCGATGACGTGGTCGGCCACTTTGCGTCTTGCGGCCTTCAGATTATACGGCTCGATTTTCGTAAAGCGCTTAAGTCCAAGCAGCATCAATCGCAATTCATCTCCTTCCGCGAAGGCGTAGATCGCTTGTTTGCCGCATGCCGTTGCAATTTCGACGGCGTGGTGCAGATAGATGATCGCCATTTCCTTCTCTATCGCGATGCTGCTTTCACCACGGATGTCCGCCAACTTTTCGACTCGCAGCAGGGTTGATTCCGCAGCGTACACCTCTATTAACATGTCAGCGAGATTCATCAGGATCTCCTGTTCCTCCGACAGCTTCATCATGAATTTTTGTACTGCGGCGCCCGCGACCATTAGTCCCGCTTTTTTCAGGTTCGCAATGACTTTCTTTTCCCGGGCTAACATACCCTCATCATCTGAGCCGCCGAAATCGGGAATAGCCATAAGCTCTTTCTGGACAGCCGCGGCCGGAGTCATCAGGTCCAGCTGGCCTTTCATCGCGCGCTTCAGGAGCATGTCAATGGTGAGCATCCGATTGATCTCGTTGGTGCCTTCAAATATCCGGTTGATCCTCGCATCGCGGTATGCCCTGTCCATGGGCCCTTCCGCGGAAAAGCCCATTCCTCCGTAGATCTGAACTCCCTCGTCGACAACAAAATCAAGCACCTCCGACCCGTGCACTTTCATCATCGCACATTCTATCGCAAAATCTTCGAGGGACTTGAGCCGGGCTTTACCCGGTTCCATGCCGGAAGCGACGAGCGCATTGTAGGCGTCGTCAATATTTTGTCCCGCGCGGTAACAGGCGGCTTCACTTGCATACACCCTTGTCACCATCTCTGCAATCTTGTGCTTTATGGCACCAAAGTTTGCGATCGCTGTTCCGAATTGCTTTCTCTCCTTCGCGTAAGTCACTGCGGTTGAAATCGTCTTCTTGCTTCCTCCCACTGCAGCCACTGCCAGCTTGATGCGACCGATGTTCAAAATATTGACGGCGATCTTGAATCCGTTCTCGCGTTCCGACAGCATGTTTTCGGCAGGTACCTTACAGTCGTTGAAGAAAATCTGGCGCGTGGAAGACCCTTTGATTCCCATCTTGTGCTCCTCCTCGTTCATCGTGATGCCACCGAATCCCTTTTCCACAATGAAAGCGGAAAGATTCTTGTCATTTTCAATCTTCGCGAACACGATGAACACGTCAGCAAATCCTCCGTTAGTGATCCACATCTTTTGCCCGTTGATGAGGTAGTGCTTGCCGTCAGAAGTGGGAGTCGCCTTTGTCTTGCCGCTATTCGCATCGGAGCCGGAGTCGGGTTCCGTGAGGCAGTACGCTGCCTTCCACTCTCCCGTTGCAAGCTTCGGCAGATACTTTTGCTTTTGAGCGTCATTGCCGTAGTAGAGAATCGGGAGTGTCCCGATGCCTGTATGAGCGGAGAGCGCGACCGCAATGGAGTGACCCGCGCCAATTACTTCCGCTACCAGCATCGTCGTATTGAAATCCATTCCGAACCCTCCGTACTCGGGAGGAACCGATGTCCCGAGCAACCCAAGTTCTCCCGCTTTATCGAGCAACGCCGGCATCAGCTTCGGATCCTTCATCGAGTCAATTTCGTCCAGGCGCGGATACACCTCCTTCTCGAGGAAGTCCTTGCACTGTTGCTCAATCATCCTCTGCTCTTCGTTGAACTGTTCCGGGATGAACACTTCCTGCGCCGGAGTTTCACGGATGAGAAATTCTCCCCCCCGGATTGCCTTTTTCGATTCTACTGATGTCGCCATAATGATTATGCTTAAGAGTCTAATTCAACAATTCATAAATTCCTGCGACGCCCTGCCCTCCGCCAACGCAGGCGGTGACCAGGCCGTACTTCTTCTTTTGCCTGCGCAGCTCATTAAACAACTGGACCGAGAGCCGCGCGCCCGACGACCCCAACGGGTGGCCTACTGCAATCGCTCCGCCGTTTAGATTGAGCTTCGACTGGTCGATGCCCAGTTCCCGAATGACGGCCAGCGACTGCGCAGCGAAGGCCTCATTCAACTCAATCAGATCGATATCCTGCAATTTCATGTCGGCCAGCTTCAGCGCCTTAGGCACGGCCGCCACAGGCCCAATACCCATTATCCGGGGATCGACACCGCCAACCGCATAACTCACCATGCGCGCAACGGGCTTAAGGTTCAATTGCTTTACCATCCTCTCCGACATCACCGCCACAAATGCTGCGCCATCAGATGTCTGTGAAGAGTTCCCCGCAGTCACAGTACCGCCGACCGCAAAAACCGGTTTCAGCTTTGCGAGCGCCTCCACGGTTGTGTCGGCGCGTATACCCTCATCCGTGTCGACAACAAACTCCCGCGTCTTCTTCTTTCCACTCTCATCAACATAAATTTCCTTAACGGTGATCGGCACCGTCTCGTCCCTGAACTTGCCTGACTTCACCGCCGCCGCTGCCTTCATGTGTGAATGGTAGGCGAACTCATCCTGGTCCTGCCGCGAAACTTTATACTCTTTAGCCACCTCCTCAGCGGTGAGTCCCATACTGGTGTAGTAAGCCGGGTTGTCCTTTGCAATTGTATAATTCAAGGCAGTCTTCCATCCCATGACGGGTACGAGTGACATGGATTCCGTCCCGCCCGCGATAATCACATCCGCTTGCCGCGCGTGGATGCGTGCACAGGCGATCTGGATCGCTTCTATTCCCGATCCGCAATAGCGGTTGATGACCATGCCCGGCACATCTTTTCCCAGCGCGAGCAGCGAGATCATCCGTCCCATCTGCATACCCTGTTCGGCTTCCTGCACAGCGTTTCCCACAATAAGGTCATCGACCATATTGTTTTCCAATCCAGGAATAGATTTCACGAGATGTTTGATCACATCCGACGCAAGGTCGTCCGGCCTTACAAACCGGAAGCCGCCTCGCTTTGCTTTACCTACCGCGGTTCTGAAACCCGCTACTACATATGCTTCCATAAATTAATGTTTTCAATTGTTCAATTCTTCAGTTGACAATTTCTTTATCTGCTACTTCTATCGGATAGTTCAATCTTTCCGCGGTCTAATGATTCTTTCTCTCTCCACTATTGTCAGATAGCCCCGGCTTTCCGCGGCTTATTGTTCTTTGTCCCAATTTTTTCAATGGCGCTTTGCGCTGATATTTCTCCGGATGCTCAATCATGTGATTCAGCAATTGCCCCACTTCTGTTGCTTGTGATTCAAGTCTGGTCCAGGTATCGTTAACGATATACTTACACGCAAGCGAGAAGTCCAGGTTGACGCGTGTTTCCGTGTTTTCGCTATCTGCATCCGAGGTCTTATTGACAAAAAATCCTTCGTATTGCCTCTTTCTATACGCCTCACCAATACACGAGCAAACCGAACGCGAGGATCGTCGCATCTGGTCAGTAAGCGAATACTTTTCTTCTTTGGGAAACCTCTTAGTTATCTCAAAAACTTCCATCGCCAGGGCAAACGCCTTTTTGTAAACGGTAAGATTTCTAAAATTATCTGCTGCCATAATAGAGAGGGTTTATATGAAACATAGATGACTTCAGTTGCTTCTACACATTCTCGGCGAGCCAATTGTCAACTGCATAATTGAACAATTGAAAAAATTAATTCCTCAACGGTTTCCCCCCCGTCAATATAGCCTGAATCCTCTCGAGCGTCTTCTTCTCTCCACAGAGTGAAACAAAGGCTTCGCGTTCGAGGTCGAGGAGGTATTGTTCGGTCACTTCCTGGGCTGCGGTGAGGTCTCCTCCGCACATGACATTCGCGATCTTGTTTGCAATCTTGGCATCGTGATCGGAGATGTAGTTGCCCATGCGCATGCCGTGAACGCCTGCCATAAACAGGGCCATGCCTGTGCGTCCCTGTACCCGAATGTTCTTTGCCTGCTGTGGCATGGTGTATCCCGCTTCCGACAACTCGATGGCGGCCTTCTTTCCATCCGAGATCTGGCGATCGCGGTTCATGGACACGCGATCAAACGGTCGGAGTATGTTCATCTCACGCGCTTCCTCGGCTGACAACGCCACCTTGGCGGTCGCGATATTCATGAAGGCATTTTGGAGGGCGTTCAACTCTACGTCACCTTCCTGATACCGTTCGCTCACCCTCTTTGTTAACTCTTTCGTTCCACCGCCGCCGGGTATAAGGCCAACGCCCACCTCGACCAAACCGATGTAGGTCTCCGCGGTGGCCTGCGCAAGGTCCGCGTGCAGTGTCATCTCGCAACCTCCGCCGAGCGTCCTTCCCTGAGGACAGACCACCACGGGAATAGAAGAGTACCGCAGTCGCATCGTAGAATTCTGGAATGCGCGAACCATAAAATCAAGTTCATCGTAATCCTGCTCGATGGCGTACATGAAAACAAGCCCAAGGTTTGCGCCGAGCGAAAAATCTGCGCCCTGATGTCCGACGACCAGACCGCGGAAATCCTTTTCTGCAAGGTCAACGGCCTTGTTCAATCCCTCCATGACGGCACTGCCTAGTGTGTAGCTCTTGCTGTGCCATGAGAAGTTGAGCACCCCATCGCCGAGATCGGTCACCCGGGACTCAGCATTTTTCCACACGACATTATCTGCGAGATTTTCAAGTATGATGAAGGCGTCCTTTCCGGGGATACGTTTATAGCTCTTCGCAGGGATGTCATAATAGCTGCGCTTGCCGGATTCAACCTTGTAAAAGGATTTGTTGCCAGACTGCAACATTTCGTATACCCACTGGTTTGGCTTGTAGCCCGCGGCTTCCATGTCCGCCACCGTCTTTTCCACACCCAAGGCATCCCAGGTGTCAAAGGGTCCCAGCTCCCAGCCGAACCCCGCGCAGAGCGCATCATCGATCTTGTAAAGTTCGTCAGCGATTTCCGGGATCCGGTTGCTGACGTATTGAAAAAGTCCGTAGAACGCATCGCGATAAAATTCACCTGCCTTATCCTTGCCGGCTAGTAAAACCTTGAAGCGCTGCCGGAGGTCATCGATGGTTTTGGTAGTCTCCAGCGTGGCAAACCGCGCTTTGGCCTTTGGCTTGTATTCGAGAGTCTTCAGGTCCAGCGTTAATATCTCCGTTTCACCTTTCGCATTCCGCGTCTTTTTATAAAATCCCTGACCGGTTTTGTCACCGAGCCATTTGTTCTCTTCGAGTTTCTTGATGACCTCCGGCATCCTGAACATGTCGCGCGCCTCATCGTTCGGTAGTCCTGCCTGCAGGTTCTGAGCGACTTTGATAAGCGTGTCCAGTCCAACTACATCGGAGGTCCGGAATGTCGCCGACTTCGGCCTGCCAATAACAGGGCCCGTCAGCTTATCGACTTCGTCGACATTAAGATCGAGCTTCCTCATTGAGTCAACCACCTTCATAATCGCATAGATCCCCACCCGGTTCGCAATAAAGGCGGGCGTATCCTTGCACAGAACGGTGGTCTTACCCAGAAACAGGTCGCCATAGTGCATGAGAAATGCCACGATCTCAGGATCCGTCTTTGCCGTAGGAATAATCTCCAGCAACCGCAGGTACCGCGGAGGATTAAAGAAGTGAGTGCCGCAAAAATGCTTTTGAAAATCCTCACTTCTCCCTTCGGCCATCAGGTGAATGGGAATACCCGACGTATTGGATGTGATGAGCGTTCCGGGCTTGCGGTGCTTCTCAACCTCATCGTAAACCTTTTTCTTGATGTCCAGGTTTTCAACGACCACCTCAATTGTCCAATCGCAATCCTTGATGCGCGCCATGTCATCGGTGAAGTTGCCGAGCTTCACACGCGAAGCAAATTTCTTGCTGAACAGCGGGGCAGGGTTGGACTTAACAGCGGCATCAAAAGACGATTGTACAATCCGGTTTTTTACTGCGGCACTTTCGAGGGTTAGTCCCTTCTTCTTTTCCTCATCGGTCAGCTCGCGGGGAGCAATGTCCAGCAACAGGACGTCGAGACCGATGTTGGCGAAATGACAGGCGATTCGCGAGCCCATTATTCCGGAGCCCAGTACTGCAACTTTTCTGATCGTGCGATTCATGGTGTGGTTATACCGTTGGTATCAGTTATTTTGGTAAAAGGTTATTCCTCTCAATGATCTTTTGAATGTCCTGCAAGACTTCGAAAAAGGTGTCGAGCTTTCGATCGTCGATCTGGTTTCTTACTGCCTCATTAAAACGCAGAACCGTGTCCCGCGATTTCTCCTTTTTCTTCTTCCCTTCCCGCGTGAGCACAATTCGCACCATGCGTTTATCGGAAGGGTCCGCTTCTCTGTAAATCAACCCCTTTTCTTCCATCGTCTTCAGCAGGCGCGACAGACTTCTGGCTTCGAGTCCCATGAGCGGTGCGATCTTCGTAGCCGGCGTGCCGTCGGAATGAACGTTCAACAGCACAAAGCCCATTGACATAGTGATGCTGTGTTTTGCAGCCTGCTGATTATACATACGGGCAATCGCATGCCAGGCAGCTTTTATGACGTAGTCGACGGTTTCTTCGCGGCGCATCCCGGGTTCTTTTCAGGGAAAACGAAGGTAATTAAATTTGTTATGCATGCAGAGTACTTTGAAGAAATATTTTTCCTCCGATTTCCCGATTTGACAGCATCCGGATGATCCTCAACCGTCGTCTTATCGGAAACATCCAATCAGAAAATGGAGACCCGCCTTCTGTAGGTTTTCACTGTTCCATCCGCGTCGAAGACTTCGAACCACACCATATAATAGCCCGTTCCGGCAGCACTGCCGTCCTGCCGATCGCCGTCCCATCGAAAAAACCCTTCCGTACCCAGGAGTTCGTTCGCCGCCAGTTGTCGCACCGTTCGACCTTGCTGGTCGTATACCCGGACGTTCGCAACAAACCCACCCCGCTGGAACCTGTACAGGATTCGCGCAAAGTCATTTTGATACACGTGCAGGCGGATGATCTCCGGTTCCACGGTCACCGGCCCATCACCAGAAAATACATCCGACCTGACGTTCGAGTTGACATAACCCGGAGTAGCGAACCCCGAAGCCGAGCTTGCGGAAGCCCAGTTGGACCCCTCAAGCCCGGAGGTGTGCGCGGCAATTCTCTCGAGCGAAATCCCCTCATCCTCCTGCACAAAAGGGCTGTGCATCTTGTCAGAATAATAAATTGAATCGATCAGACTGCCTTTCTCATCTACCAACGCAACTGATCCCTCGTCGTCATTCAATGGTGGTATCGCCGTTTCCACAACAGAAGCTTCAACGGTGGAGATGTACTCACCCTTTAGCACATTCCGTTTGCTGGTAAATACCTTGAAGTCCCCGGGATATAGCAGCGCGGGTTGTGAAGTCGCTATAGTCTCGCTCTTGCCCGAGCCCGTGAGGGCATTGCGGACCGACCAGTTTTGCACGTCGATCACTTTTGCTGAGCGGTTAAAGACCTCCACAAAATCGACACCTGTTGGACGCGGATTAAACAACACTTCATTGACGACAATGTCACCCGCCTCCGCAGCTTCAGGCAAAACAAAGGAGGCCCTCGAAAATTCTTCCTGAATCGGGTTTCCCGGGCAATCATAAATCCCCCTAACGGTTATCGTGTAGGCCTCACTCCGAATGATCGGCTCAGACAGAACTACCTTCAACGCAGAGTGAGCGTCATCAAAAAATTTCACGGACGATATTTCTATCGAAGGCTGTATTATGAAGGAGGATAACGGTGGTGTGACCGCATCCAGTTTCTCGTTAAACCGGATGATGATCAACAGCGAATCCATCGCAATTGCTTCCAGTATCCTGGGCCCCATGTTGTCGGGTTTATGAGCGTGCACGGAATTTTCCTGTCCCGGAGTTCCTCCGGACGCGGCTGTCGCGGCAACCCAGTTTTCTGCATCCTCACAGATATTCTGCGGGTCGATCAGTTCGAGCGACCATCCTCCTTCGGATTTTCCGGGATCGCGATACCATGCCTGAGAATATTTCAGGGAATCAATCAAATTACCTTCTGCGTCGCGCAGGACAATGACGTCGCCGGCGTTATTCAGAGACGGAAAGGATGAAACACCTAATGTGTTTGAAGGCATGTTAAATTGCGCAGCACCACTGGCCGCCGTAACGATTGCGTATCCGCCGGGCGGCAAGATGAAAGAGGGTAGCGTCGTAGAAATTACTGCGTCGGAAAAAGTCCAGCCTCGGAGATCGGCCGGTTTTACTGTGCGATTGTACAGCTCGACAAACTCGACGTCGGGCAATCCAAGCTGCGGACTGGGGTCAGCCAGGATCTCGGAGAAGACAACGTCCCGGTAGGAATATAAAACGCTGGCGGGAGGATCGTCGGTCTGAGCGGAAGCTGCCTGAAGTGTAATCAGAAAACCTGTTACCAGGACCGGAAACGTTTTCAACGCAAACCCGTGAACGGGTTTGCAGGATATTTTACGAGCAAAATGCATATAAGAGAGGGTATTTGAGTACTTTTGCCAGGTTAATATAGACAAAAATGAAACTTGCAGTAGTTGGGGCCACAGGTTTAGTTGGCCAGGAAATTTTGAAAGTGCTGGAAGAACGCAGTTTTCCATTCACTGAATTGTATCTCGTCGCATCCGCCAGGTCAGTGGGCCAGACCCTAACTTTCAAGGGCAAGGAATATACGATCAGGGGAATTGAGGAAGTTTGCAAACTTGCACCCGACGTTGCAATCTTTTCCGCAGGTGGCAGCACTTCTTTGGAGTGGGCACCAAAATTCGCGGATGCCGGAACAATCGTGATCGACAATTCGTCGGCGTGGCGCATGGATGCCACCAAGAAACTGATCGTACCGGAGATCAATGGTCACGTTCTAACCATCGATGACCGGATCATCGCGAATCCAAACTGTTCTACCATTCAGATGGTGCTTGCGCTGGCGCCTCTGCATGTGAAATACAGGCTAAAGAGAATTGTTGTCAGCACGTATCAATCCGTGACTGGCACAGGCAAAGACGCCGTACAACAAATGATGGACGAGCGCAAGGGGATAGATGGTCCGAAAGTCTATCCACACCCCATTGACATGAACGCCCTTCCGCACATCGATACTTTCCTCGACAACGGTTACACGAAGGAGGAAATGAAAATGGTGAACGAAACCCGCAAGATCATGGAGGACAACACGATCGCTGTTACTTCAACAACGGTCAGAATACCTTCTGTGGGAGGACACTCCGAAGCCGTGAATGCCGAGTTCCACGAGGATTTCAACATCAGCGAAGTCCGCTCTGTGCTTGCGAGCACTCCGGGTATCATCGTTCAGGACGATCCGAAAAATAATATCTATCCGATGCCGATCCTTTCCAAGGGTCGCGACGAGGTTTTCGTCGGTCGTATCCGTCGCGACGAATCTCAACCGCGCACGTTAAATATGTGGATCGTAGCGGACAACCTGCGCAAGGGCGCTGCAACAAATGCCGTTCAGATCGCGGAATTCATGTTGGAAAAAAGCCTCGTATACTAGTTAGACTTAATCCTCTTGGAGCCGGGCTTTTTTTCAAATAAACCGCCCGGCTTTTTCATGCATAATATAGCCGGTAATGACTGTCCGCCGCCAGGAACTGAATCGATAACCCAACCGGCGTTATTTTTGGTACGACAACCCAAAAAAGTCGAACTGTTATGAAAAAGCTGCTTGTTTTATCGCTTGTCCTCTTTCTCGGACTTGCTTCGTGTGAGGAAGAAAAGAATGCCCGCATTGAAGTGTGGCTCACAGATGCTCCGGGCGATTTTCAGGAAGTAAACGTCGATGTTCAGGGTGTTGAAATCCACACGGGTGCAGATGATGATAATGGAAAAGGATGGCAAGCTCTCGATGTCACGCCGCAGGTACACAACCTCCTTAAACTTACAAACGGCACCAAGATCCTCCTTGGCGACCTCGAACTCCCGGCCGGAAAGATCTCACAAATCCGATTGAAGCTTGGAGACAACAACAGTGTTAAGGTAGACGATGAGACCTTCGAGTTGAGCACTCCAAGTGCGCAGCAATCCGGATTGAAGGTCCAGATCCATCAGGTGCTTGTCGAAGGAATCACCTATCGCATCGTACTCGACTTCGACGCTGCAAAATCAGTCGTCGAAACTGGCAACAATCACTTTTTGCTGAAACCGGTGATACGGGCCATGACGGAAGCACAGGATGGCGCCATAAAAGGGAAGATCGATCCGGCGCAGTCGCTTTCCATCTCGGTGATGTCAGGAGAAGAGGTTGTGACTACCACAACAAGCAATGCCGAAGGAGAATTCCTGATTCGCGGCCTTGAAACCGGAACCTATCGACTCATCTTTGACTTGCCCGGTGATACACCGGATGTTGAAAGGTCAGATGTTTCCGTTGAACTCGGTGGCGTAACAGACCTTGGGGTGGTGCAAATAGGTCAGTAGCCAGAAAAGCACCGCAAAGTATCTTACAAATTTTGGCAATTAGACAGACCCGGTGTCATGCCGGAGGATCCGTTTGTCAAGCCAGTTTAAGAGAGCTACGAAGATCGCTCCAAAGATTGCGAGCCCTTTGTAATCGGACATCCCGGAGAGGAAGCCCAGGTCAAAACCCAGTCCCTTTAGATTGAAGGTAAGACCGGCATACAGCATCGTGCCGACAAAAGCAGCAAGGAGCACCAGGACACCCGCTGCGAACCAGATGTAATCGCGGTAGTTACGCGATGACTGCTTCGTTGCGATTGATGCGACAACACGTTCCGCAAAATGGGTGCTCAGCTCATATCCCGGATCCTTCTTCAGAACGCGGAAAACTTCGCGATAAGCTTTCTCATCCATGTTGTCGGCATCAAAGGAACGGCCCTCTTCGGCCGCCTTCTGCAATTCCTCATCGTGTGCACTCATAATAGTTCTTCCTTACCAAGATACGCCTTAACTTTTTCCTTCAACAAATTTCTTGCGCGAAACAGGTAGCTTTTGACCGTCCCCTCCGGCATTTTTGTAACCGCTTCAATTTCCGGGTAACTCATCCCATCAACATGATAAAGGGTGAGCACCACTCTATACTGAGCGGGCAGTTCGTCAACAAGCTTCATTACAAAGACATCAAGGTCCCGCTCTTCGGCGAACGTCTCGGGGTTTCGCTCTTCAACGAACGCCTTTGAGAACGCCGCTTCATCGGGGATATCGGCGAAAAGCATCTTTTTTTTCCTGAGATGATTGATCGCTTGTCGCCACGCGATAGTCGCGATCCACGTTGACAACCGGGATTGAAAAGAAAACTCCCCCAGCTTTTCGTGCACTTTTAAAAAGACATCCTGGCAAAGCTCCTCGCGATCCTCTTCATTCTTGACGATCCGGCCGACCATGTGGGCAACCAGGCGTTCATGCTGCCTGATTAGCTGCATAAAGGCCTGCATGTCACCCGTTAACACGCGTGAAACCAGCGTCCTGTCATCCGTCATTCCCCTGTTAGACATCAGCCTCTGCCTAAATGTTGCAGAAATTATGAAATAAGTACCGGATCGCTACCACGGGCAATGATAGCCCTGATTTTTTTCCTTCGGAGCTGCAACATCCCCCGGGGGGTTCGTGTCAAACACCTCAACACACAAGAACAAACACACGAACATGGAAGAAATCAGACAAATTTTGATGCCCATAGGCATCCTGGGCACGATCGGAGGCTCAATCATTGTTTTCACAAGGACCATCTCGGACTATATCCTGAAAAAGAAGATGATCGATAAGGGATACGTCAACGAAGATACGCAAGCCATCTTCAAAAGAAATACGGATGAATGCCCTTACAGTTCCCTCAAATGGGGATTGATTGTGTTCTTCGCGGGGCTTTCGCTTATCCTGATGGAATACACAGGCTACAATGAAGAATCGCCACTTCCCTATGGTCTCTTTGCCGTATTTGTATCCCTCGGCTTCCTGATCTATTACTTCATTGTCAGAAGAGAACTGCACAAAAAGTAAAATAAAGGCCAGCCGCTGCTTAACACTCCTATTATGTTGAAAAACTATTGCCTGGTTGCCCTTCGCAACCTAAGACGGAACAAATTCTTCTCTGTGCTTAACATCGCCGGCCTCGCCGTCAGCATGAGCATCTGCATGGCCATCATCATGCTCGTCGCGGACCAGATGACTTATGACCAGCATATTCCCGAGCGCGCCCGCCTTTATAGGGTGAACACTTACTACGTGGATCAAAACGGCCTTCGCACAACAAATACAGACAATGCGACGTCACCGATGCCGCTCGCCCATGAGCTCACAGAGAAGTACACGGGAATCAAGGATGCCGTTCGCATAAAACGTGGTTTCGGCAATAGCTGGTTGGAGCTGGAGAATCAAAACGTCAACATTCCCTTGAAGGGTTTTTTTGCAGACCCCGGGATACTGGCACTTTTCGGCCACAAACTTTTGTACGGTGATCCCGCCACAGCTTTGCAAGCACCATACTCGGTTGTACTCACGCAAGAGGCCGCGCGGAAACTGTTTGACCAGGAAAATCCCGTGGGAAAGGAAATCAAAGTTGGTGATGCCGGAACATTTACAGTTACCGGAGTTATCAAGCACACCCCGAACAAATCCCATATTGTGTTTGAGGCGCTGGCGAGTATGAGCACTGTTGAGACTTCCGGTAGTGAAGACGAATGGCTGGACTTCTGGAATGGCTGGACTTATATCATGCTGGAAGACGGCACACGCCAGGAGGAGGCCCAGGCGCACCTCGAAAAAATTTACGAGCAGCACATTGCCGCTGCCGGGAATAGCGAAACTGTAAAAGCGCGGTTCTCCCTTCAAAGTATCAGCGATATTACTCCCGGCCCCATACTGAACAATCCCATCGGGCCGTCCCTTCCCTGGGCATTGGTTTACTTTCTCGGGGGCCTGGCGGCGATCATAATGTTGACGTCGTGTTTCAACTTTACCAACCTTTCAATAGCCAGGTCGTTGAAGCGCGCAAAGGAAATCGGCGTGCGCAAAGTAACGGGAGCAGCACGATCTCAGATTTTTTTCCAGTTTCTCACTGAGTCAGTTGTTATCGCAATTTGTTCACTTGTTGTAGCGCTGGTCCTGCTTGTCGTACTAAAACCTTTTATCCTACAGCTAACATTTGCCAAGCTCTTCATGTGGGATCTCGAAGCCAACTATTCCGTGTTTGCGATCTTCGTGGTGTTTGCCGTCGTTGTGGGCATCCTCGCCGGCTTTTTTCCCGCCGTAGTACTTTCCGGCTTTCAACCGATCCGCGTGTTAAAAAATTTCTATCCTGTTAAAGTTTTCTCTCGAATGACATTGAGAAAAACTTTATTGGTTGCACAGTTTACCGTCTCATTGATTTTCATCATGACAGTGATCGTCATGTACAACCAGCTCCAGTTGTTCCTACACACCGACTACGGCTTCAACATGAAGAACAACCTGATGGTGCGGCTCAATGATACGTCTGCGGAAAACCTGAAGAACGAACTTTTGCTGCACGCTAACATCGAATCCGTCTCGGCTGCGTCGCACATACCGTCCGCCGGAGAATCTCATGGCGGAAGCTTCAAGAAGGATCTGACTGACAAGGATTGGACGAGCATCAACACTTTCAATGTCGACGAAGACTATTTAAGAAACATGGAGATCAGGCTTGTCGCCGGCAAATTTTTCGAAAGCACAAATGGAAAAAGTAACGCCAATTTCATTGTCATCAATGAACAGGCGGTCAAAGCGCTGAACTACGATAACGCATTCGATGCGCTGGGCAAAGAGCTGATCGTGCAGTGGGATTCATCGAGGCGCCAGATCATCGGCGTGACAAAAGACTACAATCACCGCGACTTGTTCACAAATATTGAACCGCTCGCCCTTATGTACGATCCCAATAATTTCCGCGTGCTACAGGTGCGGTACAGCGGCGACCGGGACGAAGCGGTTGATGCGCTGAATGCCGCCTGGGCAAAAGTGAATCCGGGATTGAAGATCGATTACAAGGACGTGGAGACGCAGATAAAATACTTCTACAGCACGATATTCGGAGATGTGATCGACATACTGGGTTTTATCGCTTTCCTCGCCGTCATGATCTCATGTCTGGGACTTCTCGGCATGGCTACTTACAATATCGAGACGCGCATGAAGGAAATCTCACTGCGCAAAGTCATGGGCTCATCCGACATGCAATTGATCGCGCTTCTCTCGCGAGGCTTTCTGAAGTTGTTGGCCCTTTCAGTTCTCATAGGTGTTCCGCTTGCGTGGTTCATCAACAATTTCTGGTTGAATTACATCGCATATCACACAGAGATAGGAGTAGGTGTGATTGCACTGGGCGCAATGACGCTGCTATTGTTGGGGGCGATAACCATCGGGTCGCAAACCATGCGGGCGGCATTCACGAACGCGATAGACAATCTTAAGAATGAATAGAAGACACCTGCAGGGAAGCGCAACCTGTAACGCTTCCCTTAGCAGATGTCCCGTGTTTACTTGACCTTCAATGCCTGTTCATGGGATTTGATTTGGTCTTTCAATTGCTTTTCGTCTCCTACCAGCACGAGCGTCATATCCTCATATTTGAAATATTCCTGCGCCATCTCGCTGACTTTTTCGGGTGTAACCTTGTAAATGTTCTTTACCCGGTCTGTGAGATAGGAATCATCAAGTCCGTGAAAGTCGATGAAGTTCAGCTGGGAAATGATTCCCTGCCGCGTCGAATTTTGCAAAACGAACACACCGGCTTCATAGTTTTGAATCCCTTTCAGCTCTTCTTCAGACGGAGGCTCCGCCTGCAGCTTCCTGATTTCCTTGGAGATCTCCTGCAGGGAAGCGCCGGTGTGTTCTGAGGTTACATCGGCTTGCTCATACCAGAGGGCAGAACGATATCCGGTGTTGATCACACTGTGGGGGGAATATGTATAGCCCTTGTCTTCGCGGATGTTCGAGGTGATTCGCGAGCCGAATGACCCACCCAGCAGTGAATTGGTCACCGACAGCGGAATGTAATCGGGCTTCGAAGGATCGAGCGTCGGAAGGCCAAGCATGATCGTGGTCTGCGGTGCACCAGGCCGGTTGATAATCGCTACTTCGTTAGATGTTGCTGGCTTTGCAATGGGATAATCGACTTCGGGTCCTTCTTTCCATTTCCCGAATGCTTCGCCGATCGCCCGATTTACTTCCCCTTCGTCAAATTTGCCCACCGCATACACCACCGTACGGCGCGCACCAAAGTTTCTTGCATAGTAGTCTTTTACTGTCTCCAGCGTATAAGAGTCAAGCATCTGCTCGGTGGGAAATACGCGGCCGTAAGCGTGATCCGGATAAAGGATAGCCCTGAATTTTTCAAGAGCCTGCGCCTGTGGCACACCTTTCTGTACGGTGAGCTGGCGCTTGAGATCATTTCTCAGCCGATCTATTTCACTGGCGGGAAATGAAGGATTCATGGCAATGTCCGCTAGGATTCGTATGAGGTCGGGTCCAAACTCAGATAGAACACTTCCCGAAATGACAGTCTGATTTGGGCCGGTCGAGACGTTTACTTCTCCGCCCATAGCGGCGACCTTCTTCGCGATGGTCTTGAAGTCCATAGAGGTCGTTCCCTCCCGCATCAAGTCCGCGGTAAGATCGGCGAGCCAAATTTCATCCGGACCCTCGTGAATGTTTCCGGTCTTGATAATTACACTGATGTTGACTTTGGGAATCGCTCCATACTGCACCAGGGTTGCCGAGAGACCATTGTCAAGTTTCTTGAGATCTTTTTCCGGCAGCTGGAAATCCTGCGGAGTACCGCCCGGGGGTGGTGTTTGTTTTTGCGCGTCAGCCGTTATGAGTAAAAACATGAAGGCCGATGCAAGCAGATATCGATTTGTCAGTTTCATCTGTTTCTATTTATAATGTCAATGCTCAGAGATTAGTGGCCGTCGGGTTGACTGTGAGAATCGTTCGGTTCGAAGGACGCAGATACTTTTCTGCTGTCTGCTTTACGATTGCCGGTGTGATTTTCCGGAAATGATTTTCCAGCTCATTGATACGCGCGGGGTCGTCGTCGAATAACGCGAAAGAGGCGAGAAGGTCGGCGGTGCCGAAACCATAAAGCTCACCGAGGTTGTCGTAAAGATTCGATCGCATTTTCACGATCGCAAGGTCGAGCTCTTCCTGACTCACAGTGCTCAACTCCGCTACGGCCTCATCGACCTGACGGATGATCGAGTCAGGAGAGACATGCGAGTCGTGAATCAGATCCGTCATCCAAAGCATTGGACCATTGTAATTGAACATATTGCCAAGGTAGTTGATCCCTCCGCTTACATTGCCGGTGTAACCCTTCTCCTGAACGAGCCTTTGATAAAGTTTGCTGTCACTTCCTTGTAAGAGGAGTTGATCGATCAGGCCCATCGCAAAATATTCAGAGGTGTTCCGATCGGGCATCTTGTAGGCGATGGCAATCGCCGGTTTGTTGGCAAGCTTGTCGTCTTTCGAAAATCGTTTCTCTTTTGTCTGCTCCGGTTCGGAGATGTCCGGCTTTGGAGGAAGGTTTGCAGAAGGAATTCCGCCAAAGTATTGTTCAACCCACTTCTTTACATCGGCCGTCTGGAAATTTCCAACGATGGCAAGGGCGGCATTGTTGGGCGCGTAATACGTTTTGAAAAACTCGTCCACGTCCTCAAGCCGCGCAGAGTCCAGGTCCGCGAGATCGCCGTAAAAATTATGAGCGTTGAACCAGTTTTCGTTGGCAAACTGTGGCATGTCCAGCCAGGGAAATCCGCCGTAAGGTTGATTCAGAACGTTGACCTTGACTTCATTCTTCACGACTCCTTGCTGGTTCGTGAGATTTTCCTGGGTAATATCCAGACCTTTCATGCGATCGGCTTCCGCCCACAACGCGGTCTCCAGTTTGTGAGAAGGCATGATCTCAAAGTAGTTGGTATAATCGAAGCGGGTCGATCCGTTCAAGACTCCACCGTTGGTCTGCACCAATTTGATGAACTCCATCTTCCCAAGATTTTCGGAGCCCTGGAACATCATGTGCTCAAAGAGGTGCGCAAATCCTGTGCGGTTCTTTGGTTCAATGCGAAATCCAATGTTATAATAGACAGCCACCACAACCGTAGGCGAAGTGTTGTCTTTTGAGAGGACAACCTTCAGGCCGTTGTCAAGCTTGTAGTACTCGACCGGCACCTGAAAGGCGCTCTCGGATTTTTTCTCACCGGAGCAGGCGCCGAGAAAGCCAACGAGACAAATCAGAAGAAGTAATTTCAATATGAGATTGCGATACATAAGGAGATGTTTTTCCCGAAAATAAAACATTGACCGTGCCTTTTCGCAATTTCGGAAGCGAAACTTCCGCGGCGCTGCAAATTATTTTTTGAGCACTTTATAAATGGAATAACCTGCTGATGCTGCTTTGCAATGCACCGTTCGGTGAACACTTCGAAACTTCTACCCCAATTTGGGGGAGGTCGTTGCGGCCGATCGCGCTGCCACAAAAGCCGTACTCCACGCCGCTTGAAAATTGAAGCCTCCCGTCTCGCCATCTACATCCAAGACCTCTCCGGCAAAAAAGACGCCTTTGACTTTTTTGCTTTCCATTGTTGCGATGTCCACTTCACCGAGATCGACTCCGCCGCAAGTGACGAACTCTTCTTTGAATGTTGTTTTGCCCCGAATGTCGAAGGGGCATCTGATCAATGCCTCAAGCAGCTTGTTGACGTTCCGATGCGACATTTCCGCCCAGACTTTTTCTTCCGGGACTTCGGATATGAAACACAACTTCGACCAAAGCCGAATGGGTAGCCCGAAGAGCGGATTGCTTGTCACTCTCTGTTTTGGCCGCACCACCTTTTGAGAGAGTAGTAACTCTCGTACGGACGATTCCTCCGCCGGACCAATCCAGCTGACGAGTATATTAAATTCGTACTTAACAGAGTTAAGAAATTCGGCGGCCCAGGCGGAGAGCCTGATAACGCAGGGTCCGCTAAGTCCCCAATGAGTAATCAGTAGCGCACCACTCTGCCTGAACTTTGTGGTCGCGATGCGCACCTCGGCGTTCGGTACTGAAACTCCCATCAAGTCGACGAAGGTTTTTTGAGAGTCGTTAAAAGTAAACAGCGACGGTATCGGCGGCCGCAACGAATGACCGAGGTCGCGGATGAACGAATAAGCTTCGGCTTTTGGATTACCTCCCGTTGAAATAACAATGCGGGAGCAGGTGTGGGATTCGCCCGATTGGCCCGTAACCAGAAAACCCGGATCATCATGCATCTGCCTGATGGAAGAAACCTCGAATCCCGTCTCAATGCGAATGCCTAATCTTTGACTTTCCTGAAGAAGGCACTGAATAATTGTTTCCGAAGAGTCAGTGACCGGGAACATCCTTCCATCTTCTTCTATTTTTAGCTCAACCCCTTTCGAAGCAAACCAGGCAACGGTGTGCTTTGGATTATATTCCTTGAACACAGCGCGCAACCGTTTTTCCCCACGCGGATAATGCCTGGTAAGCTTAACTCCGTCGTAGCAGGCGTGTGTGACATTGCATCTGCCTCCACCCGACACTCTGACCTTCGAAAGAAGCTTGCGGGACTTCTCAACAATAAGGATCCTGAGACGCGGATTAATTTCGCCTGCCTGGACTGCCGCATAAAAACCAGCGGCACCTCCGCCGATGATAATCAGATCAAATTCCACGACTTCATTATTATTACCTTTGAGCAAGATCTCTGCATTACCGACACTAAAGTAATTCCGTTGGAAAGAACCGCCAAAGACCTTATTGAAGCACTCTCGTCCGGACCGGTGAGGCAATATCTTTCCGACCATGAGCACGACGACATCCGGGAGATAATCCTGAAGCACAAAGAAATTCTCGGAATTCCAACTGCGCGGCTACTGGAACAAGTCAGTACCCGTCGAAAAGCAAAAGATAAACTTCCAACCTACTACGGGAATAACGCCGTCATATATCCGCCGCCGGAGAACTTCGAACAAAGCTCCTCCGAAAAGACGGCGTCATACAAAGCCGGGATCGCGCACGAGCTAATCGAACATCACCATCGCGCGGCCGATCTCACGGGCGGCTTTGGCGTCGACACATACTTTCTCGCGTCGCGGTTCGAAGTTGTCGATTACATTGAGCCAGACCACGCTCTACTGGAACTGGCCCGGCACAATCACCGGCTGCTCGGCGCTGACAATATCAGCTATCATTTGAAGACAGCGGAAGATTTTCTCCGGTCGACCGACGTCCGATACGACGTTGTTTACATCGATCCCTCCAGAAGACCCCAGCACGGCAAAAAAGTCCACGCGCTGGAAGACTCGCACCCCGACGTGTTGAAGATTTTTGAGAGCATCTTCCAGCGATCGGACTGGTTGATAATTAAGACGTCACCTTTGTTCGACATCCAGGCCGGGATTTCAAGGGTACCGTTCACAAAGCACGTATTCGTGATCTCCGTTGACAACGAATGCAAAGAAGTGCTCTACGCGGCGCAAAAAGGCTTTTCGGATACCCCCACTGTGAACGCAATTAACATTATCGGCGATTCGACCGATGCGTTTGAATTCAATTTTCCGGGGGAGCGAAATGAGACGATCGAATTCAGTGATCCTGCCGGTTATTTGTACGAGCCAAACGCTTCGATCTTAAAAGCAGGTGCATTCAAGACCGTTGCCAGGAGATTTAGCCTCAGGAAGCTTCATCCAAGTACTCATCTTTATACGGGAGACCGGCTCCTGCGGGATTTTCCGGGGCGCCGGTTTCGCATTGAAGCTCTCGTCAAGCCAGATCGCAGTGAAGTGCTGAAGTACTTTCCGGAGGGAAAGGGTAATGTCACAACGCGGAATTATCCCTTGACACCAGAGGCGCTGAAGAAAAGAACCGGCTTGAAAGACGGCGGCGACAAATTTCTCATTGGATTTTCCGGCCAGAAGAGCAAATTTCTTGTCGTTGCCTACCGGGTTTAAGGCTATAATGCCCTGAGAATATTGTCGACATCCGTCTGACCATTGAACGACTGCTTAAGATGCCCGTTCGAATAGACATAGATGGAAGGCGTTGGAATTGAGCCGTAATAAGTGAGCACACTCTCCGTTGAAGTCCAGGCAAATTTCACCTTTGACTGATCGTAAAGCTTGAAATTCTTGCCAAACGCGATGATGTTTTCCATCGGAGCCGAGGAGATAAAATACAATGAGTAATCCTTGAATTCTTCCAGGCGTTGTTCGATTTGAACCGCCTCATGCTGGCAGTGATCACAATCAGGCTGGAAGAGAATGAACACGTTATTTCCATTCAGATCACGGGCAGCAACGTCCTTGCCATCGCTCAGCTTCAGTGTGATGGGCGGGTATTCATTCACCACCTGCGGCGCCGCGGTAGATTCCTGGATCTGCTCTTTTTTCTCTTTTTGCTGAGAACATGCGAGCGTTGCGAACTGGAGAGCGAGTAAAACGAAAAGTATCCTGGACATAACTCAGATTAATACGAAAAGCCAATATAGTGCAAAACTGGTCAACGCAGCGATCCCGTACAACTTAATCACCTTTTTGCGGTTTTGCGTGTCTTCCCACCAAAGCATCATCCACGGTTTGAACAAACCGATAAGCATGCAAGCCGCCGTGGTCCACGTTAAGTAGAGAAAAAGCCGCTGAAAAAATTCCATTTCGTCAAAATTACGCAGAAAATGAAAATGGCTATTGATGTAACTTGAATGGAAAACTATATTTGCGGCCCCTTCGTTGTGAGGGGGTACAACCCGATTTCCCGGACTTAGTGAGGGCGAGTGATTTTCTGAGTATCTACCGCGCGGATGGTTTCATGAAGACCGTTGCCGCAGGAATAAAAGCGCACTCACCATCCAATATCCGGCTCAAAGGATTATCGGGAAGCCTCGACGCCGTCGTTGTCGCGACAGCGTGGAAGCTCCACCCCCAGGACTATCTCATCGTTCTCCCGGACCGGGAGGAAGCGGCTTATTTTGTCAACGACCTTCAAAACCTGCTCGAGCGGGAAATCCTCCTTTTCCCAACGTCCTATAAGCGGCCGTATGAGTTCACCGAAATTGAGAATGCCAACATTCTCATGCGAGCGGAGGTGCTCAACCGGTTGGCGAATAAAAAGGGCGGCGAAATTATCGTAACCTACCCAGACGCGCTGAGCGAGAAAGTGATCAACAAGAGGTCGCTGGCAAGCAACACGTTCACGATCAAGCTAGGGGAGAAACTTGACATGGCCTTCCTCGAAGACTTCCTTCACAGCTATGATTTTGAAAAAACCGACTTCGTCTATGAGGCCGGTCAGTTTGCCGTCCGCGGGGGTATTGTTGATATTTTTTCCTTTGCGCACGAGTTGCCATTCCGGATAGAACTGTTCGGCGACGAAGTGGATGGCATCCGGACGTTTGAACCCGGATCGCAGCTTTCTGTGGAGTCGCAGGAGGCCGTAAATATTATCCCCAACGTGCAGACGAAACTCATCCAGGAACAGAGGCAGTCATTCCTGGATTTCATTGCAACCGATACACGTTTGTGGTTCAAAGATTTTCAGCACACTTCCGATCTCATCGAAAAGAGTTTTGAGAAAGTGGAGGCCTCTTTCCAAAAAATCCTGAAGGAGAGTGGGAATACCAAAGTGATTTCATCGCCGGACGAACTGTTCGAAGCGGGTTATAACTTTATCAAACGCTCAGAAAATTTTACCCGGATCGAATTCGGCAACCGGTTCATACTGGATGCAGACGAGACCTTCGAGTTTTCCTCTGCAGGTCAGCCATCCTTCAATAAAAACTTCGAAATACTGGCGACCAGTCTGACCGACCTGCAAATGCAGGGCTTTCAGAATTTCATAGCGGCTGACTTGCCCCGACAGCTGGAAAAGTTGAGGGGTATCCTGGAGGAGATCAGCGCTCAAATGAGCTTTCAGTCGCTCGAGTTCTCGCTGCGCCAGGGGTTTGTTGATCAGATCCTCAAGATCGTTTGCTATACCGACCACCAGATCTTCGAACGGTTTCACCGGTATCGGGCCAAGGAGAAGTTTACGAAGTCGAAGGCTCTTACCTTGCGGGAACTGCAAACCCTTCAGCCGGGGGATTTCGTAACGCACATCGACTACGGCATCGCGAAGTTCGCCGGCCTCGAGAAGAAAGTTGTGAACGGCCACGAACAGGAGGCGATCCGATTGGTCTATCGGGATGACGATCTTCTCTATGTGAGCATCGACGCACTTCACAAAATCTCGAAGTACTCCGGAAAGGATGGCGCCCCGCCCGTGATCAGCAAACTCGGCACCCAGGAGTGGGAGTCCAAGAAGGCCAAAGCAAAAAAACGCGTCAAGGATATTGCGAAAGAGCTCATCGAGCTTTACGCCAAGCGAAAGACGTCGCCCGGTTTCGCCTATCCTCCCGATGGTTTTCTCCAGGCAGAGCTGGAGTCGTCGTTCATTTACGAAGATACGCCCGATCAGGCAAAGGCCACTGAAGATGTCAAGCACGACATGGAGGCACCGCACCCGATGGATCGCCTCATATGTGGAGACGTGGGATTCGGAAAAACGGAAGTTGCTATCCGCGCCGCCTTCAAAGCCTCGGCCGAGGGACGGCAGGTGGCCGTGCTTGTTCCGACGACCATTCTTGCCATGCAGCACTACCGCACATTCAAGGAGCGCCTGGCCAACCTACCGGTTAGAGTGGACTACGTTTCGCGTTTTAAGTCGGACAAAGACATCAAGAAAATTATCGCAGAAGCTCAGGAGGGTAAAATCGATATACTGATCGGAACGCATAGAATTGTCAGCAAGGATGTGAAGTTCAAGAACCTCGGTTTGCTCGTAGTGGACGAAGAGCAGAAGTTCGGTGTGAAGGTAAAAGATCGCCTCAAGGAGCTAAAAGTAAACGTGGACGTCTTGACCCTTACGGCCACACCAATACCCCGCACGTTGCATTTTTCCCTTATGGGAGCCCGTGATCTCAGTATCATTGCAACGCCGCCCCCGAACCGCCAGCCTGTCACTACCGAGCTGCACACTTTCGACGAGGAGATCATCCGCGACGCCATCAGCCAGGAACTGAGGCGCGGTGGACAGGTATTCTTTGTGCACAATCGAGTCAGCGATATCGACTCCGTGGCGAACACTATTTACAAACTCGTTCCGGATGCGCGTATTGGAATTGCGCACGGGCAGATGGAAGGAGACAAGCTTGAAAAGGTGATGGTAAAGTTTATCGACGGTGAATACGAAGTGCTCGTATCGACGAACATTATCGAATCCGGACTTGACATTCCAAATGCGAATACGATCATCATTAACCAGGCGCATATGTTCGGGCTGTCTGACCTCCACCAGATGCGCGGCCGGGTTGGGCGCTCCAATAAGAAAGCCTTCTGTTATCTGCTCACACCGCCGGCCTCTCTTCTGACGGCGGATTCCCGAAAGAGGCTCGCGGCCCTGGAGGAATTTTCCGATCTCGGCGATGGGTTCAAAGTTGCCATGCGCGATCTCGACATCCGCGGCGCTGGAAATCTTCTCGGCGCCGAGCAAAGCGGATTCGTCAACGACCTGGGATTCGATACGTATCACAAGATTCTCGATGATGCCATCCAGGAATTGAAGGAAACGGATTTCAAAGATCTGTTCGCCGCGGAGCTTGCCGAAAAGGCGAAGTTGATTGTTCAGGATTGCGTGATTGAAACGGACCTGGAGATCCTGATCCCCGACACGTATATCAACAATACCAGCGAAAGGCTACAACTCTACTCACGGCTGGACAACATCCGCGACGAAGCGCAACTCGAAAAATTTTCTGCCGAAGTGAAGGACCGGTTCGGACCTATTCCACCGTCCGTCCGGGAGCTCATCAACTCAGTGAGGCTCCGCTGGTACGGTGAGCGGTTGGGCTTTGAGAAACTTACCTTAAAGAGTGATAAGCTCAAGGCGTATTTCATCACGAACAACGACCAGTATTTCAGCTCCGATACGTTTGGTCAGATCCTGAATTTCGTCAAAGCGAATTCCCGTCGTTGCAAAATGAGGGAAAGCGCAGGCAAAGCGATGCTCGTGATCGAGAATATAACGTCAGTCGATGCAGCAATCGAACTGCTGCAGAACATGACTCATCAAACAGCCAAACCGGTAAGTGAGATCTTGTCCAGGTAGGGTTCGAGGCCCGTCACCTTGTCGAAAGCGTTGATCATAAGAACTTTCTGGTGCTTGGGTGAGTAAAACACCTCTACAAAAAATTCACTGGAATGGTACAAGAAAACCTTGCAATCCCCTAAAGTCCGCTGTGCCAAAAAACTGCCCCGGAAGGTAATGTGATCACATTTCTTCTCAAATGGCATGATCCTGAAGTCCTGTAACGTGGTCATAACAATAGTAAAGTTAGGTCCGGACAGAAGCGAAAAAGTATACCATTTAAGCAAATCCTTACAGGCACTATTTAAAAGGCGTTTTTTCCAAAAATCCCCCTAGGGTAAGTTCCCAATTCTGGACGTTTAATTCTCAATACAATACGAGAGCATTCTTTCGCGTTTAAGCAATAATTATCCGGACACTGGCAAGGGATCCGGATGAAATCCGGCCTGGCAAGTTGTCGCCTGAAAAGGCAGGATTACCGACCGGGAGAATTCATCCGACTGCTAAAAATATTACGGGCCCCTGAATCTGAAATTCGCGGCTTGGAAAACATGGTATTATGTCTTTATATTAGCATTTAGTTTAAAGCAAAAATGAAAATGAAGTATTCATTCCGAGTTCTTTTGTGGGTCGTTGGCGGATCCATATCCCTTACTGGCTGCTCACTTTTTGGTGGGGGAGGCGGCAAGCCAAATGCTTCGAATCCCGGACAGGTAAGTACCGCAACGGGACTGGCGTACAACGATGAGGATGCGGGTGGTTTCATGGTCAATCCCTATGAAGGTCAGCCGGATGCTCCGAACATGGTCTTCATTGAAGGCGGTCGCGCCGTCATGGGATCCTACGAAGAGGATGTAATGTCCTATCGTGACAACCTTGAGCGGACGGTGTCGGTTGCATCTTTCTACATGGACGAAACAGAGATCGCCAATATTCACTGGCTGGAATACATTCACTACCTGGCGAAAGACTCGTCTCAAGAGGCCTACATGGCTGCCCTGCCTGACACGATGGTGTGGGTCGGCAAACTGGCATTCAATGACCCGTATGTCGAACATTATTTCCGGTATCCCGGCTTCCGCTATTTCCCGGTTGTGGGAGTATCCTGGAGCCAGGCAAACAATTACGCTGTCTGGAGAACCCGTGCTGTGAACATCCGGTTTGCACAGGATGCCGGCGAAGAATACGCGGAGAGCGACGGACGGATTCCTCTGGAATCAGGTATCGTGGTCCCGGCCTATCGCCTTCCGACAGAAGCGGAATGGGAATATGCGGCGCAAGCTCTGATCGGTACTCAATGGCTTGAGGAAATGCAAACGCACCAACGGATCTATCCCTGGGATGGCCATGCGGTTCGTAACCCGTACGGAAAACAAATGGGATACATGCTCGCAAATTTCAAGCGCGGTCGTGGTGACTATGGCGGTATCGCAGGTCGCCTCAACGACGGAGCTTTGATCACCTCATACATTTATGAGTTTCCTCCGAACGATTACGGTCTGTATAACATGGCTGGTAATGTAAGCGAGTGGGTACAGGATGTGTATCGCCCGATGTCCTATCAGGATTTCGATGACCTGAACCCGATGCGTCGCGACGGATTCCTGGATGATGCGAGAAATTACAACAGCGACTTTGAGAAAAATCCCGAAGCGTTCACTTCACTGATCACTGATCGCGCCCGTGTTTACAAAGGCGGATCATGGAAAGACGTAGCCTACTGGATGTCGCCCGGAACACGGAGATATCTGGATCAGGATTCGGCAACAGCTACTATCGGTTTCCGGTGCGCAATGATCCGGGCAGGTTCGAACTACTGATGTTAATCGTGAGATGTGAGTCAATGTCGTTTACTTAAGCCCTTTTTTTCTACCTCACCTCAATCCTCTCCTAAAGGAGAAGAAGTCAGCGGAGCTTAAGTAAACGACATGGAGAGTCCTCAATCGGAGGAGGTTTCTGCTTCTGGAGTCGAAAAGAATAAGAATACTTAGGCCCCGCGGTGCGGGGCTTTTTTTTGTCTTATTGGGTGGCGGCGATGCAGGCGATGCTCAGCTCACGGCAGCCGGCATTGAGAAGGGCTTGACCGCAGGCTTCCAGGGTGGCGCCTGTGGTGACCACGTCATCAACCAAAAGTATCCGGCGTTCAGCGATCAATGACTGATCCACAACCTGGAATATCCGGTTCACATTTTCCCAGCGGCTTAGCTTGCTTTTGTGGGTTTGGGTCTCCGTCTTGGCAGCGCGTTTCATATAGGTATCGTCACAGGGAACATCAAGAATATTTGACAATCCCTTTCCGAACTCTTCACTTTGGTTGTAGCCGCGGATTCGCCGCCGTGAGGTGTGCAGTGGTACGGGCACAATCAGGTCAAACGAGTCGGCGTACGCTGCCTCGAAAAGATCCTTTCCATACACGCGGCCCAGCATTTGACCCAACTCCGGCTGCTGTTTGTACTTGAGTGCGTGAAGAACCTGCTGGACGCGGCTTTCTTTCACGAATTTGAACAAAGCCATTACATGCTTTACCGGCAGTCGCCCGCGGAATTTTTGAAAGAACGGGTTATCCTGCTGGAGGTGATAATAGGATTTCGGCATTTCCAGCAGGCATTGTGTGCAGATAAGCTCTTCTCCCTTCGCAAGACTATTGAGACATCCCCTACAGTAGCGGGGATAGAACAGCGAGATGAAATCCTCGAGAATTCCGTTGGAGGGTGAATTGCTCAACGAATAATATCTTTGTTAAACTAATTCTAATTTAAGCAGGTTAAGCGAAATGTATATATGGGAATAGTAGAAGACTTCAATAATTACCGGACCCGGATGAATGATAAGATACTGTCTTCCGACAGTCTGATCCTCAAACGGATCTTTAACCTCGACACAAACGCGTACTCGGAAGGACACCTTGATGTGCGATCAAAAGAATTGATCGGATTAACGTGTTCCCTTGTATTGCGGTGCGATGATTGCGTGCGTTATCACCTGGGAAAATGCCGCGATGTCGGCTTCACGACGGAAGAGGTACAGGAAGCGATGGGCGTGGCCACCCTGATCGGCGGAACAATAGTAGTCCCGCACCTGCGGCGGGCATTTGAGTTTTGGGAGGAACTTCAACATGTTTAAGCGAGATCTCGACCTGGATAGGAGGTGGAACTCCTTAATATTGGAACTTGAGTCCGTTATTGGCAAGAAACCAAAGGACCTGAACGGCGTGCTTTTTCTCATTGGCGTTCAGGAACTGGGGCACGGCACCAAAATTTTCTCCAAGGAGGAAAAACAGGACTTGATGCATATTGGTATTTGCAAAGTCCTGAGTCTCTCCGGCTATTATTTGCTTGAAGGACTGGATAAGGATGGCTGGCCCCATTGGAAACTCGTCAAGAAACTTCCTCACTTCGACCTCCTCGAGCAGGAACGGTTGTTGAAAATGCACGTGTTGGAGTATTTTGAAAAAGAATACAACTGGTCATCTTCCCATTCAGACAATCCGCCCGGGCCGGTTTGACTCTTTCAGGGAAACTTTTTGTTTAAAATCGAATACCCCGTAACTTAGATGCCTGTCAAAACTTTGACAGTTCATCTGCGTTTTCTATCTAAATGACCGGACGATGAGCGAAGGAACAGGACGCATACATGAAAAGATAAAGTCTTTTCAGCGCAAGTATTATCTCAATCTCTTTATCAGGGGGGCAATTCTGACCCTTACGATCGTCATCGGTTATTTTCTCATCGCTTCTCTTCTTGAACACAATCTCTGGCTCAGTCCCTGGGCGCGGCTATTGATACTAATCACCTTTTTTGGCGTAGCTACTGTTTGTGTATTTAAGTTTCTCAACCAGCCATTGCGATGGTGGATTGCAAAAAGGGGAATGAACGAGGAAGAAAGCGCCCGCCTTATTGGCAAGCATCTGCCCACTGTCCGGGATCGCCTCCTGAATCTTATCCAGCTGGCAACCTCATCAAAACCAAGCGATCTGACTTTTGCCAGCGTACAACAGAAGTCGCGAGAGTTCGAGCCAATGTCATTCGATACAGTTGTAGACTTCGGCGAGAACAAAAAGCATCTCAAGTACCTCGCCATTCCGGTCGCACTCATACTGCTGATCCTCATTATCAACCCAAGCATCCTCACCAGCAGCACCGACCGGATCGTCCATTTCAATCGATCTTATGCACCGGAGGCTCCCTTTGCTTTTGATGTTACCAATGAATCACTCACCGCTTTTTACAATGAGAATTTTACACTCCGCGTGGAACTCTCGGGCAAAGCAGTACCCCAGGATGCATACATCGTTTCAAAGAACCAGCGTTTGAAGCTCGTGCCTATCGCTCCCGGAAAATTCGAATACACCCTGGAGCGAGTCCAGCAGCCCATGGAATTCCAGGTAGAGGCAGCTGGTTTTTTCTCCGGCGGGTATAGGCTTGACGTTGTTAACCGGCCTGAGCTCACGCGCTTTAATGTCGAATTGGAGTACCCGCGCTACCTTCAGCGCAGCAATGAAAAACTCACAAACGCAGGAAACCTGGATGTTCCGGAGGGGACCAACATTCGATGGAAACTGAACACTGCCCATGCCGAGAAGGCGACAATAAAGTTCAACAGCGACAGCATCGCTCATGACTTCCAGGAGTCGGCCGACCAATCTTTTATCTTTGCGCGGAAATTTCAAAGCCCTGACCAATATGAGATCGGCCTGGAGAACGACAAGAGCAAGAACAAAGACCGGATCGCTTACTCAGTAAATGTTGTCAAAGACCAATATCCGCAGATCGTCGTGAACAACTTCAAAGATACCGTCCTTTACGAGCGGGTGCTTCTGGGTGGGATGGTCAGCGACGACTACGGTATTACGCAGCTGGCGCTTCACTTCCGTGTCCGAAACGAAAACCAACAAGAAACGATTAACCGGTCAGTGCAGATTCCGGTTACCAGAAATCAGCAACAGCAAAGCTTCTTTTACAACTGGTCAGTCGACTCGCTTAAGTTAAAGCCCGGCGATCAGCTCGAGTACAATCTCCAGGTGTGGGACAACGATGGCGTTAATGGTCGGAAGTCAACACGCTCGGCCACTTACACCTTTCTCGTCCCGACATCGGATAATCTGGTGACTGAAATTAGCCGGTCGCAGAAAAGTACCGAGAGTCAGATCGACAAGAGCGTTACGAAAGCCAACAAGCTTCAGGATCAGATTGAGCAAGCCAACCAGAAACTAAAGGGAAAGCAAAATCTCGACTGGCAGGATAAAAAAATGCTGGAAGACATTATTCAACAAAAGCAGGGTCTGGACCAGATGATCGAGCAGCTGAGGCAGGAAAACAAGTTGCTTGAAGAAAAGAAGGACGCCTTCACAGAACAGGATGAGCGCATCCGTGAAAAGGCGGAGCAGATTCAGAAGCTCATGGATGAGCTGCTGGACGAAGAAACGAAGAAGCTTTTCGAGGAATTGCAGAAACTCCTGAAGGAAAACACCGATATGTCGGAGATTCAGAAGTTACTCGACAAGATGAATCAAAATGCCAATAACCTGGAGAAGGAGCTCGAGAGAACGCTCGAGTTGTTCAAGCAACTTCAATATGATTTCAAGCTCGACCAGACGATTGAAGATTTGAAGAAGCAGATTGAAAAACAAAAAGAAATTCTTAACGAGACTGAGCAGCTGGACAAAAACAGAAAAGGCGATAAGCACAAAGAAGACCGGAAAGAATCGTCAGATAAGAAAAACGCAAAGGATGATGGTAATGACAAGTCGGATAAAACGGAGAAAGG
>JBIQIY010000041.1:0-35044 GCA_044507775.1 Flammeovirgaceae bacterium
ATAAAACCCAGCGACGGCATGATATGCGTAATCTCACGACCATCGTAACAACACGAATTCGAACCGGTACCCAGGATGCATGCGATGCCGGGACCATCCTGCAGAAGACTCCTCGCCGAACCCAGCATATCACCGGCAACCTCCGGCTCGAGCCTGGAGGGAATGACAGCCAGCGCAGCCTTCACCTGCTCCGCTTTTGCTTCTGCGCCACACCCGGCACCGTAAAAGAAGACTTTGTCCACCTCCGTGACGTGAGGCAGTACGAGCTTTGAAATGATATCGGAAATTTTTTGCGAGCTTAAAAAATACGGGTTCAACCCCTCGGTCTTCGCCTTGGCAACGGCCTTCCCCTCGTCATCAACCAGTTGCCAATCGGTCTTGGTTGATCCGCTATCTGCAATTAATAACATAAGAAGTTTGATTCAGCACAGCTTCAGAAATCATTTCCCCGGACATCAATTTTTTCAAATATTGGGCTAATCCAATATTTTCTTATCCCGGAAAATGGGGATTTGTCAGAATCACTGAATTAACTTCTGTTTGTAGGCATTGTTGACAAGCTCGGCGGTATTGCGGGCTTTGAGCTTGTAGAGGAGATTCTTGCGATGGGTCTCGACAGTGTTTTTGCTTATAAAGAGTTGATCCGCAATTTCGTGCGTGGTCAGTCCGCTGGCGATACAGCCCAGAACTTCTTTTTCACGGTCCGACAGTTTTTCTACAACTTCGGCAAATCCGGGATTCTTGATGAAGCTGTTGAGCAGGGTCTTGCTCACTTCTTCTGCCAAAAAATTTCCTCCGGCCTGCAGGCTTCGGATGGCATTCAGGAGGGTCTCCTTGCCTGTGTTCTTAAGGATATATCCCCGCGCACCAGCCTTTAGAATATCGGAGATGTACTCACGGTCGTTGAACATGGAAAGGCCGAGTACTTTTATGTTGGGATGTTTTCTCAACAATTCGCGCGTCGCCTGAATCCCATCCATCTCAGGCATATTGATATCCATGATAACAATGTCGACCGGCTGATGTTCACAAAGTTCGATCACACGGTGGCCGTTGCATGCCTCTCCTACTACAGAGATGTCCGCGGACCCCTCCAGGAGAGACCTGAGTCCATCAATGAACATCTGGTGATCGTCGGCAATGAGTACTTTGATCATAGTCGAAGCAAGCGGTCTTCAAATATACCACAAAAAAAATCGTATGTAAATTCCCGCAGGCCGTTTACGGGTCGACCTTGCGATACTGGCCGGAATTTCAACAAATCCGCCGGAACTTCGGTATTAAATTTTTACAGCTAACTTTAACCGGACATACGAATCTGGATGAAAAACTTTTCCATAACCGGGACGTACACCGATCTCTATCAGTTAACTATGGGGCAGGTGTATTTCCTAAAAGGTACGAGCCACAAGCAAGCGGTGTTCGATTACTTTTTTCGCAAACTTCCTTTCAGTGGAGGCTACGTTGTCTTCGCCGGACTAGGCGATCTTCTTCCGATTCTGGAGGACCTGCGCTTCACGAAAGAAGACCTGGAATATCTCCGGTCAAGCGGATTGAACAGTGACTTCGTAGATCATCTAAAGAGCTTTCGGTTTTCAGGCTCTGTCCATGCGGCGCGCGAAGGCGAGCTGGTCTTTCCCAACGAGCCCATTGTCAGGGTCGAAGGAAACATTCTTGAAACACAGATTGTTGAAACGGTCCTGCTTAACATTCTGAACTTTCAATCCCTCGTGGCGACGCGAGCGGCGCGCATCAAACTCGTAGCTGGTGACAAAATTCTCAGTGACTTCGGGCTGAGGCGCGCGCAGTCGCTTGGCGGGTATCATGCAGCCCGTGCGGCAATCGTTGGCGGTTTTCACTCCACCAGCAACGTGAAGGCTGGACTCGACTTTGGTATACGCATAGCCGGGACGATGGCTCACTCCTTTATCCAGAGTTACGAGTCAGAGCTCCAGGCCTTCCGCGACTTTGCTGAAAAGCGACCGGAGAACTGCGTACTACTCGTAGACACTTATGACACCCTGCGATCGGGTGTCCCCAATGCAATTGCAGTCGGAAAGGAAATGGAAAGCCGCGGACAGAAGCTTTCCGGCATCAGACTGGACAGTGGAGATCTTGCATACCTTTCCAAGCGCGCGCGCAAAATGCTCGATGACGCGGGACTCAGCTATGTGATGATCACGGCGTCCAACCAATTAGACGAGTATGTCATCAAGAGTCTTCAGGATCAGCACGCTCCTATCGATGCCTTTGGCGTGGGGACCAGCCTTGTGACCTGCCCCCCGGACGCCGCGTTGGATGGCGTTTACAAATTATCCTACGCGGATGGCAGTCCCCGTATCAAGCTTTCGGAAAACCTGAGCAAGATCACCCTCCCTGACCGAAAGCAGGTCCACCGGATTTTCAATGGCGACGACAATTTCATCGGCGCAGACCTCATCTCCCTGCTCGACGAAACAGATGCTGACCGGATGTACCATCCCTCAGACCCCGACAAATCGCTTTCCGTCAAAGGCCTGAAAAGCGAACCTCTTCTTCATCCGGTAATGGAAAATGGCCGGATCATCCAGGCACTTCCATCGCTGGAAAAAATCTCACAATATTGCATGAACCGGTTGGCCCGGCTGGGCGCGGAATACAAACGATTTGAGAACCCGCATATTTACAAGGTAGGCATCAGCGGCCAACTCCGCGACCTCCGCAATGAATTGAAACGTCAACATAAAAGATAGACCATGCGCGCATTGATCCTCGTGGACATACAAAATGACTTTGTTGCCGGCGGCAAACTGGAAGTCCCCAATGGAGAACAGATCATACCGCTCGTCAATCAGCTGTCGAACGAATTCGACCTTGTCGTCGCAACCCAGGACTGGCATCCACCCGGGCACAAGAGCTTCGCTTCCAACCATCCCGGCAAGAGCCCATTTGAGACAATTACACTGGGAGGTCTGCCGCAGGTTCTGTGGCCCGATCATTGCGTACAGGCCAGCCGTGGTGCAGAGTTTCATCCGCAACTGAAGATGGAACGCGTGGAGGCTGTCTTCCGGAAAGGGATGGATCCCGAGATCGACAGCTATAGCGGTTTTTACGACAACGGTCACAAAAAGAGCACGGGCCTGGCAGGATATCTGCAAGAGCGCAAGGTGAGGTCGGTGTATATATGCGGTCTTGCCGGGGACTTCTGCGTGTACTACACGGCTAAAGATGCCCTCGGCGCCGGCTTCGACACTTTCATCATCGAGGATGCGACCCGGGCTATCAACGAAGAGAAATTCGCACAAGCGAAAGCAGACGTGCGGGCAGCAGGAGGCGCCATCATCGACAGCGCCGAACTTGTCGGATAAACGATCTCCCGTAACGAACAAGAACTCCAGCATGAATCTAAGATTCAACAAAAGAAGGATCCAGAGGGACTTGCATTTCCTTCGCACCTTACTGCTGGAGCAACTCCCTGAAAAATCGACCACTTTGTTCAGAACCGTTACGCAGTCAGCGCTGCGGGTGGTGACCTTTCTTATTCCGCTCCTGGTAACGATCTCTCTGACCATCGTTGTGTACATGGTCGGATTCGAGGATGTGTACCAACGACACGTGAACACGTACAAGGCACATCGCTTCATCTTCATCTTGCTGTCGATTCTTTTTATCGTCAGGTTACTGATCCTGCTTCCGAAGGTTGGGCGATGGCGCGTGCGCATCTTCAATTTTGCGCTGTTGCTGCTCATCTTTTATCTAAGAGATCTCGCGGGGGAGATTCCACAGTTGGCCGTTGGTTCGATCGAGCTCATCACAAAGAAATTGATCCTGTTCGCGGGCGTTGTGATATTGTTCTTCATAGAGGTTTCTCACATCCTCCGTTTTGTATATCGACGCGGCGTAAATCCCGCGATGCTTTTTGTCGCGAGCTTTGTCACCTTCATCGTCATCGGAGGTTTCCTGTTGCTGCTGCCCAACGCCACCACGGGATCCATTCATCCGCTCGATGCCCTGTTTATGTCGGCGAGCGCGGTCTGCGTCACGGGACTAACCGTTTTAGATCCGGCCACCGGATTCACTCCAACTGGCCAGGTGATTATTCTTATCCTCATTCAGCTGGGTGGACTGGGTATTATGACGTTCGCAGGTATGATCAGTTTCCTGGTCACGGGATCCGTGTCGATCCAAAGCCAGGTTGCGCTACAGGGTATGCTCAGCAGCAACCGGATGAGCAATGTCATCTCCTTCATCTCACGTATCGTACTGGTGACGTTCACCTTCGAGGGCATCGGCGCAGTCATGATTTACAGCACCCTTTCTCCCGACATGTTCGACTCTGAATCTCGCAAGATCTTCTTTTCGATTTTTCACTCCGTATCCGCCTTCTGCAACGCAGGATTTTCTACTCTCAGCACGGGTCTCTACGACGTGAGGCTCCGGCATAACTACAACCTTCAGTGGGTTATCGGACTGCTGGTTATTCTCGGCGGTATGGGCTTCCCAATCCTGTTCAATATTTTCGTGTCATTCCGCGTGAAGATCAAGAATGCGATAAACCGGATTTTTCATCTTGGCGAGCATGAGAATTACACGAACGTGCTCGATGCGACATCGAGGCTTGCGCTGGCTACCTACTTTATCCTGCTGACGATGGGATTCGTCGCCTATTTTATTTTTGAATTCAACCACACGTTGCGCGAACATCGATCGGTAGTCGGAATCATCACGACCAGCTTTTTCGGCAGCGTGAGTCCGCGCACAGCCGGGTTCGGCACGGTCGACTTTTCGCTCTTCTCCCTTCCCACGATCATGGTCTATCTATTGTTGATGCTAGTGGGTGCGTCTCCCGGGTCAACAGGCGGGGGCATCAAGACCACCGTAGCGGCGGTGGCCTTCCTGAATATGAAAAGCGTGGTGCTGGGACACGAAAGAACCGAAGCTTTCCGCAGTGAGATATCCACAGCCTCTGTAAAGCGCGCGTTTGCTATCATCCTCCTCGCGCTCGTAGTGCTCGGCCTTGCAGTATTGCTATTATCGATCAACGATGCTGAAAAGGGGTTACTGCGCCTGGCGTTCGAAGCTTTCTCCGCATTCTCCACCGTGGGCATTACTCTTGGGGTGACGCCCGACCTTTCGATGTTTAGTAAAATTGTTATTATTCTCGTCATGCTGATTGGTCGCGTGGGCGCGCTCACCCTGTTGTTTGCTGTTGTGACTCGCTCCGCACAAAAGCCTTACAAATACCCCACGGAGGAAATTATGTATTAACTTGAGACTGTTCACTAACTATTGCCGATATGAAATTTATTGTCCTGGGTCTTGGTAATTACGGCACGGCGTTGTCCAGCAAACTGGTGGTTTTGGGGCACGAAGTGATCGGCGTGGATAAAAAGATGGAACTGGTTGAAAAGGTGAATCACCAGATCAACCACGCCATCGCGATGGATGCTACAAGCCCGGATGCCATCAAGGGGCTGCCTTTACGGGATGTCGACGCTGTAATCAATGCCATCGGTGAAGATGAGGGTGTCAACATCATGGCAACGGCCCTGCTGATGCAAAGCGGCGTCAAGCGCATCATCTGCCGGGTAACGTCACCATTGCAACAGACGGTCCTGGAGGCAATGAACATCAAGGAGTTCGTGTATCCGGAAGGAGACTCCGCCGAGCGGATGGCATACAAGCTCGATCTCAAAGGTGTAACGGATTCGTTTCAGATCAGCGACAAGTTCAAGCTTATTGAAATCGAATTGCCTAAGCGCTATGAAGACAAAACGATCGCGGAAATCGAATTCCTTCAGAAATACGCGATCCAGCCAGTGACGATCGTTCGGGAAACGGAGAGCCGAAACTTACTGGGCACCATCCGAAAGACGCGCGTCGTCCAGGGCGTGCTCTCACCGGACACGCTGCTTCGGAAGGGAGACAAGCTGTTGCTGTTTGGAGACGTGGTTAATCTTGAGCGGTTTATGGAGGGTTGAGTTGAGTTGTAAGTTGTAAGTTGTAAGTTGTAAGTTTTGGGTTTTGGTTTGTTGAGGGATTGTGCGGGGTGCCAAGTTCCATTCAACGCTTTTGAGGGCTTGATGATGCAATTCGGTAGGAATGCAGTTAAGGACCACAGGCTCGCAGCACTATCACCCGTTGTCAACTGTCCAATTGTCGAATTGTCAACTTTTCCATGGCTTCATAACCATTTCTGTCTGAATGGGATAGAATAACACAGTTAATGCGAAGACTTCTCCGCATGCACAACCGATTATGCATCAGGCTCTTTGGCGAAAGTCGTGCAAAAACCGCTGAACAAATTGCCCTCGCAGTACCTGCCGTGATATATTTGCGAACGCCATCATGAGCGGAAAGACCTGAAGTGTTTGAGATGCGCCCGTATTTTTCCTGGCTGAAACAAAACACATTTTTTCCGCGAGGCGCATTCATGTTCCTGCAATCATAAAATACCTGCGGATGCTTTTCGAGGAAGAGAAAAAAACCTACCCTACACCTACACGCCCAAAATTACCGGCAAGTCATACACTCCCGTACCAGATAGGATTTCTTTTCAACTTCGTTTCCTCCAAATCCACACGCTTTGACCTGGAACCCGTACTCATCTATGAACTCAACGGCGTAACGGAATACCGGCGCATTTCGCTGCAGGTTGAAAAGGGCCTGGCATTCCTTCAACTTCTGGACGACGCCTTTTACGACCACCTCCTGGAATTCTCCGACAACCGGATACTCAATTGGATGACCGCAACCGGAAACCGTTTTATACGCAATCACTCCGGTACCTGGGCTCATCTTTCCGCGCGTGAGCTGGTCAATCTTCGCCGGCACTACGTAGACATCCTCCGGAAACTCTGGCCTTCGCTAACGGCATGGCCACACGTTTTCTATTTGAAGGCCGGGAGATTCAGCAACACACGGCAGGAAGAGATCAAACTGAGTTCCAATCCGCCTGAATTTCAATTTGTCATGGAGCAGAAAGGCCAGCTCATCGTTCTGCGGCTGATTCTCTTGCTCGATGGCGTCGAATGCAATCTCAACCTCGTCGGAGGATGTCTCCTGGAGAACAACAAGACGCTATACCTCCCGCAGGACTCATCGCTTCTGTCGCTGATCGATCTCTTTAAGAACGGCCCGCTAAGCTTTCCTATATCCGTCAAGAAAGAAGTCGTCCGTAAGTATCTGCTTCCGCTCATCGACAAATATCCACTGACAATCAGTCCAAAACTCGGCATCGCGGTTTCGGAACCCGAGGTACAGCCCCGTATCCGGCTCAGCGAGTTGAACGAAAGCAATCTCATGATACGCCCGGAGTTCGCCTACGAAGGCATCGAGCTCGACTACAGCGAGGAAAACTATTATGTCGCCGAAGCGGACTCCTCCATCCGCATACTGAAACGCAATAAAGCTGAGGAGAAGAAGTTGTACGAATATCTCCGGACTCTTCACCCATCATTCACGAACCAGCGCAACAATCAATATTATTACCTCGCGTTCGATGACGTCATGAAACGGGGATGGTTCATCGGAATGCTTCGGAAGGTGCAGGAAGAGGGATTGAGCATCCACGGTTTTGAGAACCTTCAGAAGTTCCGGTACACCACGCATGATCCAAGAATCACAATCACGGCCGGAGCGATGACAGATGTCTTTGAACTGAAGGTCGCCATCAGTTGGGGAGATCAGGCAGTCTCTTTAAAAGAGATCCGCCACGCGATACTGAATCACCAGGATACGATCATGTTGGAGGATGGAACGCTCGGCCACATACCCGAGGCGTGGATCAACGAATACAGCTTGCTGCTGCGCACAGCGACGGAAGAAAATGGGACACTGCGACTGAGCAAGATGCACTACACGCTGCTTGAAGATCTCCTCGACAAGATCGACGGCAAAGACCTGCGCAAAGAGATAGAAGAACGAAAAAGAAAGATGCTGGACTTCGACACGATGCAAAGGACCCCGCTGTCGGAAGAAATCAAAGCTTCGCTCCGCCCCTATCAATTATCGGGTTTCCACTGGCTGCAGACCCTTGACGAACTCGGATGGGGCGGCTGTCTCGCCGATGATATGGGACTCGGAAAGACGCTGCAAACAATTTCATTTTTGCAATACGTCAAAGATAAATATCCCGGGAGCACGCAACTGGTGGTCTGTCCTACCTCGCTGATCTTCAACTGGGAGAGTGAATTGCAAAAATTTTGCCCTTCCCTGCGATTCCACATTCACTATGGTTCGCAACGCGAATTGAATGAAACGCATTTTACGGAAAATGATATCGTACTGACCACCTACGGCGTGGTGCGAAATGACCTGGAACAACTATCCGGCTTTCTGTGGCAATACGTGATCCTCGACGAAAGTCAGGCCATCAAGAATCCGGATGCGAGGATCGCAAAGGCTGTGCGCGACCTGCGCGCGGTGAACCGCGTTATCCTCAGCGGAACACCCATTCAGAATAATACCTCCGACCTCTATGCGCAGTTCAATTTTCTCAATCCAGGACTGCTCGGGAACCGGGAGTATTTCAACCGCGAATTCTCCGTGCCGATCGATAAATTCGGAAGTCAGCAAAAAACGCAGGAGCTGAAAAAACTCATTTATCCCTTCACTTTGCGGCGGACAAAAGAACAGGTCGCGAAGGATCTTCCCGACAAGACCGTTTCCGTGCTGTGGTGTACCATGGAGGCGGAACAGCGCAAACTGTATAATCACTACCGGGAGGGCTACCGGAACAGGCTCCTGAAAAAGATCGACGAAGATGGTATAGCAAAGTCGGGAATGGATGTGCTGGAAGCACTGCTGCGGTTGCGGCAGATCTGCGACCACCCGGCCCTCGTCGACAAGCGGGAAGACGCTGACTACAGCGCCGTCAAGATCGAAGAGCTCATCCGCGAAGTCCAGGAGAACGCGGGCAATCACAAGCTCCTCGTATTTTCACAATTCACCCAAATGCTGCAGCTGATCAGCGAAGAATTTGAGAAGGCTGGCATCACCTACTGCTACCTGGATGGCAAAACTCCTCTCCCAAAAAGGAAGGAGGAAGTAACGCGCTTCCAGGAAGACGAAAGCATCAAAGCGTTTTTGATCTCCCTCAAAGCAGGTGGCGTCGGCCTTAACCTCACGGTCGCAGACTATGTCTATCTCGTGGATCCGTGGTGGAACCCCGCCGCGGAACAACAGGCAATTGACCGCGCCCACCGCATCGGACAAAAAAGAAAAGTGTTTGCTTACAAGATGATCTGTAAAGATTCAGTGGAAGAAAAGATCCTCAAACTCCAGGAGAAAAAGCAGTTGCTCGCAGATGATCTCATACAGGAAGATTCAGGTTTTGTGAAAAACCTTACGCGTGATGATATAGAGTTTTTGTTTGGGTAAATCAAACCGCCTGTCCTGAGCCCGCGACCCTTCTCCTTCCGCGGCCTGTTCTAAGCCGCGCCAAGCCTTCCCCTTCAGCCACCCGTCCTGAGCCGCGCCAGGGGATGAGCGAGGCAGGCGAAGGATCCCGACGAGCGCAAAAGACCGTTCTCCTTCAACAGCATGCGCAGCAAATCTGTTCAGTTAGTTTCTACTTCAACCGAGACGGTTCCTCCTATGATCCTGCAGGTTACAAGAACACTCTGGTGCTGCTGTCGAATCATGGGTAGGCTGCTTGCGCTCATGGGGATCCTTCGCCTTTTGCCTGGCGCATTCCTCCGCGCGGCTCAGGACGGGTCGTTGAAGGGGGGGGAGGTCCGCCTGGCTCAGGATCGTCCGTTGGAGGGGTTACTCCGACCGCAAACTATCAACGGGATTCCCACTCGAAGCCCAGATCGTCTGTGACCCGACCGCCAAGAACTTAAAACTTAAAACTTAAAACTTACAACTTATTCCGATCTCAAGCTCCTCACCGGATTCATCAACGCGGCCCGTATCGCCTGGTAACTAACCGTCAACAGCGTGATCATCACCGCACCAAACATGGAAATCACAAATGTCATCGCCGAAATCTCCGTGCGGTACTCGTATGATTCCAACCAATTGCTGAGCACATACCAGGCGAGCGGAACGGCAATCACACAGGCAATTATGACCAACATGACGAAATCCCTGGACAACATTCTCCACAGTCCGGGGACAGAAGCACCCAGCACCTTGCGAATACCGATTTCTTTTGTTCGCTGTTCAGCTACGAACGACGCAAGACCAAAGAGTCCCAGACAACTGATAATGACGGCCAGCACAGCGAAGATCGTCGATAATTTGGCAATGCGCTCCTCCATCTCGAACTTCCTGGCGTACTCCTGGTCGGCGAAGTGAAAGTCAAACGGAACGTTTGGAATTAACTTCCCGAACACGCCCTCAGCTTTGGCAATAGATTCACTGAGGCTTAGATCTGGATTTAGTTTTAGGAGAATCCAGTTGACATTTTGGAAGTCGATGAGATAGACCGTTTGCTTCACCGGCGCGTACGGAGAGTCCATTATCACGTCTTTGACCACGCCGATGATTGAATAGTCCCTGCCATTCCATCGCACAGTCTTCCCGACGGGATCATGAAGACCCATAAATGCAGCCGCAGCTTCATTGATAATAAACGCCATCGAATCTGTGGCATGCTGCCTTGAAAAATCGCGGCCTTCCACGACCTGCCACCCAATTGTCTTACCATATTCGGGTGTTGCCCAAATCATTGCAAAATCGGTCTGCAGCGCCGGATCTCTTCCTTCCCACTCAAAGCCGCTGTTGTTTGTCCACACTTGGGTGAGTGGACTCGACGACAAAGTCATCTCTTCGATCGCGCCCGCATTTTTCAATTCATGGCGGAGGACATCGTACTTTCCGTAAAAATCCGGAGCGCTCATTTCAATCATGATGATCCCGTTCCGGTCGTATCCCAGCGGGCGATTTTTGGTAAACTGGATCTGGTTATACACAACAATGGTACCAATGATAAGCGTGACCGAGACAGTAAATTGCACGACCACCAGGATCCGCCGCGGCAAGGAAGCAAACCGTCCTGCGCGAAAGGTTCCTTTCAAAACTTTCACGGGCTGGAAGGAGGACAAATACAGGGCGGGATAACTTCCAGCCATAAGGCTCGTGATCAAAATGAAGGCAACGCCCAACAGCCAGAAAGCAGGTTTGGCGATCGGAAGAACAATCTGCTTTCCAGAAAGTATATTGAACCAAGGCAGGACAATCACGACCATGCCGAGCCCAAGAACAAAAGCGACGACAACCACCAGGAACGACTCACTCAGGAATTGGTTAACGAGCTGACGCCTCACCGATCCAATTGACTTGCGGATCCCTACTTCGCGCGCCCTCTGTTCAGAACGTGCGGTACTCAGGTTCATAAAATTGATGCACGCCAAAAGCAAGACGAAAACGCCAATGATCCCGAACAGCCACACGAACTGAATCCTCCCTCCCGTCTGGACACCATTTTCAAAGTTAGACCTCAAATGCCAGTCCGACATCGACCAAAGCGAAATCTCCGGCTTGAGGGCACCTTCACTTTTGCTTGCGCGCGCCTTGACATCCTTGATCCGGTCACTGACAGCTTCCATGCGGGCGTTATCCGCGATCTCGACAAATAGCTGATAGGAATTGTTACCCCACTGATGCTGCGAGTATTGAATCCAGGGTTCGCTCCCAATATATAGCTGCCAGGGCGCGATAAATTTAACCTCATTGAAACCACAGTTCATGGGCAGATCTTGGTACACTGCGGTGACCTTCACATCAAGTTTGTTGTCGATCTGCAATGCCTGATTTATCGGATCGCGATCGCCGAACAACGCCTGCGCAATGCTGGCCGACAGCATGATGCTGCCCGGGTCGCGCAAGCCGTCAAGTGAACCCTTTTGAATATTTAATGCCAGCAATCGGGGAGCATCCCCGTCCATATAATTTCCCGTGCCGGAAATTACCTGCTCGCCTGTTGACAGGATATGCGTACCTGTCCACGAGCTCATAACTACGTACTTGAAATCTTCCCCGTAAGACTTTTGCAGTTCGGACCCCAACGGAAACGGTATTGCGACCTGCGTCTTTTTTTCCCCGTTGAGCGTCTGATGCTGAAGTACCTGGGCAACACGATCCATGCGCGGATGATAGGAATTGAAAGTCCATTCTGAATGAACCCACAAACTGATGAGCATAGCCACGGCAATGCCCAACGACAATCCGCCGATATTTATAAAGGAATATCCCTTATTCCGCAGCAAGTGGCGGTATCCGATCTTGAAATAATTCCGAAACATGTCGTAGTGGTTAGCGTGAGTTGCTTTGCTTTTTCGAATCGCGAAAGGTCGCAGGTAACTCAACACCTGATACCAGTACGTCAATCTCGCCCGGAGCAGCGATCGCTTCTTTATTGTCGCCAGGAATTTTTCGTTCAAATCTCCCAACACCTCCTCTTTCAGATCATCCCTGAGAAAGGATAATAAGAGGCGTTTAGCAAATTTTGGAGGAGAAGTGTTAATCATTAATCTTCCTATTAACCTATGACCATTAAACATTAAACCTTCACGTTCTGCCCAACTACGCCTCACCCTGTCCACCCTGGCTTCGTCGCGCAACGCTAATCCTTTCTGCTTTATGCTTTCTGCTTTCTGCTATTCTCTAGGAATTAAAACTGAATTTGTCGGCGAATGCGGGATATTGTTTCCAAAGTGAAACCCTGAAATCGCGCGAAGCCTCCAGCGCCTTGCGGCCATACGCGGTGATGGTATAGATACGTTTGCGCCGACCTCCCCTTTCCGCAGTAGAGTCACCCATTTCGGATTTCAGGAATCCCTTGTCGGCTAACCTTGTCAAGGTCGAGTGCACCGCGCCGATGGACACTGCGCGATCGGTCTGTGATTCAAACTCTTCCGCTATTTTAAAGGCATAGGCTTCCTTGCCAAGAATGCCTACCAACAAAAGAATGACTTCTTCAAATTCACCCAAGCGTGTTTCTTTCATTTGTTTCCAGATTGTAGATCTAATATACGCAGGTTTTGGATATTTGTTCTACTAATTAGAATGAAATTAAGAAAAATCGGTGCTGAAGCCGTCTGGACGGGTTTCTACGGTTCTGGTATTAGCATAATCGCCTTCGATCTAAATGAGAACAACCACCCCCCGCCGATATTAATATTTGCCTTTCGAATGAATGAAGAGATCGGCGGACCCCTCCTTGAAAAAAGGAGGGGATCATTTTGTCTGCTGAATGCTATGCTGCTTGTTGGGTCCTGCCGGCCAAATCTATTCAAGACCACCCAAGCCATGCGAAGGAATTTCTCTGCCGTCTTTGGCGATAAGACATGAAGGCAGAAGTACAAGCCGAGTACTACAAGGACGTTTAGGTAGCTGCATTTAATAGCGTGCTTTGCGAGCCCTGCGTGAGATCACCATCTTCATCAGTTGGTCCAATCTCTATTCATCACCACCCGAGCCTTGCGAGGGAATCCTGTGGATGGAGGATGGTCACGGCCTGATCAGGGTTCCATCGCGCTTCCGCACTTGCCAGTTCGATCTTGTGGAGATCGGGTACTTCGCAGCTTCCTTTTCGTTGATGTCGACGCCGAGGCCCGGCACTTCATTGACGGACATGTATCCATCCTTCATGGTGGGACATCCGGAAAATACAGCCTGTGTTTTTTCGTTGAAGCTGACCGCTTCCTGGATGCCGAAGTTCCACACGGCCAGGTCCATGTGCGCGTTCGCTGCGTGGCCTACGGGCGAGACGTCGCCGGGGCCATGCCAGGCGGTCTTAATATTAAACCACTCTCCCAACCGCGCGATCTTCATGGCGGGTGTGATGCCTCCGATCTGCGATACATGCACCCGTATATAGTCAAACCACTGGTTGACCATCGGCAGCTTGAACTCGTTGATGTTGTTGAACAACTCTCCCATGGCAATGGGAACCGAAGTGCTCATCCGCAGTTGCTTGAACCATTCCATATTCTCGGGAGAAAAAGGGTCTTCGATGAAGAATGGTTTGTATTCTTCGAGGCTCTTGATCATGTTGATGGCATCCATCGGCTGCACGCGTTCGTGGATATCGTGCAGCAAGTCTATCTCTTCGCCACAACGCTTGCGCACAGTCTCAAACATCACCGGCACGGACTTGAGGTACATGCGTTCATTCATGTAGTTATCCGTTTCCCCACCGAAGTTCTGCACTTTGAAGTCCGGCGCAGCAGGCGCGCTTCCCTCCGCCCCGACCGCCCCATAGCCACCCTGTTGTATGCGGATGTACTTGAACCCGCTGGCCATGATCTGCTGCACGTGGTCGGCGACGGCCTCGGGCGTGCGTCCGCTGGCGTGCGTATAACAGGGAACTGCGAACCGCGACTTGCCTCCCAGTAGCTGATACACCGGCATGTTCGCTCGCTTGCCTTTGATGTCCCACAACGCCTGGTCCAACCCGCTGAGCGCATTGTTCAACACGGGACCGTTCCTCCAGTAGGAGCTTACGTATGCAGCATTCCAGGTGTCTTCGATCATGTCTACATCCTTGCCGACAAATAACTCGTTCAGGTATTTGTCAACCGCCGTGATGACGGCGAAAGCGCGCTGGGTGAATGTCGCGCATCCAAGCCCGTATAAACCCGGCTCCGTGGTTTCGACTTTCACCACAATGAGATTCGAGCCCTGCGGCGCGGTCGCGATTGCCTTGACGTTCTTGATTTTCACCACCGGAAGCCCTTTCAGGTAAGAGGGCGCTTCGCGTTGTTCCCTTGCCTCCGCTGGAATACCACCCAGGATTCCAAGAAGTCCTGCAGATCCTGCACCCATAATCTTCAATGCATCGCGTCGGTTGGTGGATTGTGTTGATGTTTTCATAATGAGGTTCGGTGGTTTAGATTATCGGAAGGGGTAATTTAATCAAATCTATAATTAATATAGAAATTTGACCAGGCCCTGGTTGCTGGTTGCTGGTTTTTGGTTTCTGGTTGCTGGTTTCTGGTTTCTGGTTCAGTAAATAATGAGCAATGAATACTAATAACTAATAAATGACTAATAACTAACAACCAAGAACTAAGAACCAGTAACCAGTAACTAAGAACCTAACCAGTAACTAAGAACCTAACCAGTAACTAAGAACCAGTAACCAGTAACCAGTAACTAGTAACTAATAACCAGTAACAACCAGTAACCAGTAACCAGTAACAGCAACCAGCAACTAATCAACCCGATTCAGTAACTCCCTTTGAATTTACGAGAATACTTTACTACATTTTACCCCCACACACAAAACACAAGATGAAAAGATACTTCACTATTCTATGGTTTTTTTACGCCCTCCTTATGAGCGGCGTCCTGCAGGCTCAGCCCGCAGAAAAATATGTCAAGGTAATCGTCGCACCCGACCACGACAACTGGGCGTACAAGCCTGGCGACAAAGTGAAGTTCACCATAACTGTGTTGCAGAACGGCAACCCGTTAAAGAATGTAAAGGTGCGCTATGAGATCGGACCGGAAAAAATGGAACCCACCCGGAAAGAGTCGACTGACCTATCCAAGGGGTCGATCACGGTGGACGGCGGAACCATGAAAACTCCGGGATTTCTTCGCTGCATCGCTGTCGCAGAGGTGGATGGCGTCGAATACCGCGGCCTGGCCACAGCAGGCTTTGACCCCTTGAGCATTAGCCCAACCGTTGAAAACCCTTCCGACTTCGTCGAGTTCTGGAACGATGCCAAAGCCGAGGCGGCAAAGATTCCCATGGAGCCGACCATGACTCTGCTTCCGGACCGCTGTACCGATAAGGTGAATGTATACCATGTTAGCATTCAAAATTTCCGGAACCGTTCGCATGTCTACGGCATCCTTTGCGTTCCGAAGAAAGAAGGCAAATATCCGGCGCTGCTGAAAGTGCCGGGCGCCGGGATCCGTCCGTACCAGGGTGATGTGGCGACCGCAGCCCAGGGAATTATCACGCTGGAAATCGGCATCCACGGAATTCCGGTGAACCTGGATCCCGATGTTTATGGCGACCTCTCTGCCGGAGCACTCAACGGCTATCAATACTTTAATCTCGACAACCGCGACCGGTACTACTATAAGAGAGTTTATCTCGGCTGCGTGCGTGCGAATGATTTCCTCGTCAGCCTTCCGCAATACGATGGTGAAAACCTCGGCGTGTCCGGCGGTAGCCAGGGTGGCGCCCTCTCCATCATTACGGCCGCGCTGGACCCTCGCGTGAAATATCTCGCGGCCTTCTACCCCGCTCTCAGCGATATTACAGGATACCTGCAAAGCCGCGCCGGCGGGTGGCCTCACACGTTCGACAAGAACAATCTGCCTTACAACAATCTGAAAGAGAAACAGGAAACGATCCGTTACTACGACGTCGTCAACTTTGCGCGGCTCGTGAAAATCCCGGGCTTCTACTCCTGGGGGTTCAACGATGAAACTTGCCCGCCCACGAGCATGTACGCGGCCTACAATGTCATTACGGCACCAAAGGAGCTGTCTCTCGCGTTGGAAACGGGACATTGGACCTATCCGGAACAGCGAATGGAATTCGATTCGTGGATCATCGGCAAGTTGCAGAGTAAGGCGCCCGGCAAATAGGCCCTGTCAAGAGCCGAAATTTGCTCATTTTTTGACGTTTTTCTTACAAACATTTACTCCCGTTCAGGAATTTTTACGCAAACGTTAGCATTGCAGAATACACGTTGAAAACGGCGATTTTCGGCGTTTTGCAACGTCTACCGCAATCGTTATTTCCGACAATCGATTCGAATTTCGTCCAAAACCAGCTGCTTTATTACACGCGCTGCGTACATTTGTATCGCCCATTAGGTAAGGCGGGACACCAGTTTTCGAAACTGCTATCAAGTCCCATGAAAGTGCGACTGGGCCCATTCAAGGCCGTTCGTACGATGTTTCACAAAATAACAGCGAATGAAAAAAGTGCTTTTTTCTGTGGTAGTATTGGTGTGTCTTGTGATGGTCATTGCTGCCGCGAATTTTCGCAACATTCCCCAACTCTCAAACCCTGTCAGGAGCGCCTGCGCGGGTTACACCATTATAGAATTTGACAAGGGTGTGAATTGCAACGGCGACACGATCAAGCTCGAACGAAAGAACGGCTTTGCCGAAAGAGTGCGCTTATAATCCCAAATATCGCTGCCTGTATTCCATCGGCGTCGTGTTTGTATACGCCTTGAATTGCCTGTTGAAGTTCGACAGCGTATTAAAACCGCTGTCATAACAAGCCTGCGTGATGTTCATGTTTTTTTCAATGAGCAACCTGCACGAATAGCCTATCCGTATTCCCGCCAGGAATTCCGAGAATGTCTTGTTCGCATGGGTCTTGAAATACCGGCTGAAGGACGAGGGCGTCATGTTCGCAATGGCTGATACTTCCTCCAGCGTGATCTTCTCCCTGAAATTCTTCATTACATAAGCGTGAACCTTGTTCATGCGCTCCGTGTCAGACTCCTTTAGAGAGTTGGAATAACCCGGGTTTGCCAGCAACGTGTATTCATCGGACTGCGCAAGCATTTGCAGGATCCGCAATAACTGAAGTATGCCCTCGAAGTTTTCCGCGCGGGCCAGTTGTAACATCATCGCCGTAGTCTTTTCCGAAGCAGTTCCGTGATAGGAAATGCCGCGGCCCGATCGCATGAGCAAATGTTTGATCTCCATCGACTCCATTTTCTCCAGGAATCTGCTGGCGAAAAAGTCCTCCGGGAAATAAACAACCACTCCCTGTGTTTCAAGCGAGGTGTCAGCCTCAAAATATTCCGGATCACTGCGCCAAAGATGCGGTAAATTCGGGCCCGTCAGCACGACGTCCCCTGGCCTGAACGGCTGCACATGATCGCCGATAAACCGCGTACCGGTTCCCTTTAACACGACAAACAATTGATATTCAGAATGAAAATGCCAGTTCGGATCGAAGTACGGCGAGGTGAGCAGACTGCATTCAAAGGCCCGGTCGGAAGATATCGGTGATTTTTGTAGCGCTTTCATGACACTTATTTATCATTCAAACCCTTGATCTGCAATAATTCATGATAAAATATAGTCACAATATGACAAAATACAGGAAACGTTTGCAAATATTTTGTGTGAACTTGACCTCCACATTCACTCATCAGAATCTACTATGAAATCATTGTCAAACCTCTTATTCGCTGTTCTCCTCGCGGGTTTGATTTTTTCGTGCAATCAGAAGAGCGCGGAAAAATTGAAAACGGGTCCGCGCCAGATCGAAATCCTTTTCCTCGGTCATGCCAGCGAGCACCATAACTCGGCGCTTTTGCTTCCGATGTTGACGTCGGCGCTCGCAAAAGATGGCATCAACTTTACCTACACGGAAGATCCGGCCGACCTCAATCCGGAAAACCTCGCCTACTACGACGGACTGATGATTTATGCCAATCATGAGACCATCGAACCTGCCCAGGAGAAGGCGCTTCTCGACTTTGTCAATAACGGGAAGGGTTTTATTCCGGTCCATTCGGCAAGCTTTTGTTTTCAAAACTCAGAAGCGTATATCCACCTCGTTGGGGGACAGTTCCAGAAACACGACACGGGAACTTTCACCGCTAACATAATTGCAAAGGATCACCCCATCATGCAGTCTCTGGACACCTTCTCCACCTGGGATGAAACGTACGTCCATCAAAAACTCAGCGACGACCGCCTCGTGCTCATGGAGCGCGTGGAAGGGGATCACCATGAACCCTGGACATGGGTCAGGGACCAGGGCAAAGGCCGGGTGTTCTACACGGCATACGGTCACGATGAGCGTTCGTGGAGCAACCCCGGGTTTCACAATCTACTCAAGCAGGGAATCATCTGGGCGGTGGGCGACAATGTGCGAAAGCAGTGGGAGCAATACGTCAGCGAAATCCCTGAACTGAAATACCGGCCCGAGCCAAATATTCCCAACTATGAGAAGAGAAGTCCCGCGCCCCTCTATCAGGAACCCCTTTCGCCGGAGGAATCCGCGAAGCTAATCCAGGTGCCGTCAGGATTTGACCTGGAATTGTTTGCTTCCGAACCGGACATCATTAATCCCATAGCCATGGAGTGGGATGAAAGAGGGCGCCTCTGGGTTATCGAAACGGTTGATTACCCAAATACCGTCCGCGATGAAGAGGGCGTCGGCGATGACCGAATCAAGATATGCGAAGACACCGACGGCGACGGAAAGGCGGATAAGTTCACGCTCTTTGCCGACAAGCTGAACATCCCTACCAGCATGGTCTTCGCGAACGGCGGCATCATTGTCTCACAGGCACCGCATTTTCTCTTTCTCCAGGACACCGATGGCGATGACCGCGCTGATGTACGCGAAATCATCATGGAAGGATGGGGGACCTTTGACACGCACGCAGGCCCTTCGAATCTGAAGTATGGTTTCGACAACAGTATCTGGGGAGTGGTGGGATATTCCGGCTTCAAAGGTACAATCGCCGGACAACCCCGGGATTTCAACCAGGGAATCTATCGCTTCTCGCGGGATGTCTCCACTTTTGAATTCATGACCCGCACCACCAACAACACGTGGGGACTGGGCTTCAACGAGAACAACGACGTCTTCGCTTCCACGGCGAACAACACGCACAGCGTATACATGGGCATTTCCGATCAGGTGGCCGCGGGAGTCCAGGGGATTCCCCTGGGCAGCATCAAGATCGACGGACACTACGCGATGCATCCGAACACTGAAAAGGTTCGCCAGGTGGATGTCTTCGGCGGATTTACCGCGGCTTCCGGTCACAACTTCTACACGGCGAGAAGCTTTCCGAAAAAATTCTGGAACCGGGCTGCATTTGTAACCGAACCTACCGGGCACCTGGTTCACATCGCGATCATTGAAAAGGACGGAGCCGGCTTCGTCGAAAAGGATGGCTGGAACCTGTTCGCGGGCGCCGATGAATGGGTTGCGCCAGTCGAGGCTAAAGTCGGACCCGATGGTGCCGTGTGGGTGCTGGACTGGTATAACTTTATCGTGCAGCACAACCCTACGCCTACGCCTGATCGCGGCGGCTACCAGGCCGTAAACGGTCCGGGCAATGCGTATGAAAATCCTTTGCGCGACAGGACCCGCGGCCGCGTCTGGCGCGTCGTCTACCGTGAGGCGGAACCGTACCGCAAAATAGAATTGAGCCGCGACGACCCGGATGGGCTTATTAAAGCGCTTGGCCATGAAAACGGATTCTGGCGACTGACCGCGCAACGGCTCCTCGTGGAAAACGGAAACATGGACGTGTTGCCCGACTTGTACAGGATCGTCCGTGACCGTAAAGTGGACGCCGACGGACAGGCTCACGCCGCAACCCATGCCCTATGGGCCATTGATGGTCTGAAAGTCATTCAGTCCGGCAACGAAGCGTTTAACGTGGTCAGCGACGCGCTGAAGCATCCCGCACCCGGCGTTCGGAAGGCGGCGATCCAGATACTGTCTTCCATTCAATGGACTGACAAGGCTATTCTTGAATCGAACATCCTGGATGACCCCGACCCCAACACCCGGCTGGCTGCGATCCTGTCGCTCACAAAAGCCGCCCCCTCCGTCGCACTGGGAGAAAAACTCCTGGCCATCAGCAATGAAGATTCTGTGAGGCTGGACAACTGGCTGGCAAAAGCCGTGTATATCGCCGCCGCAAAACATCGCGGTGGTTTTGCAGCAGCGTTTATGAAGTCACATCCCGACTTCAACCCGACCACGAAGGAGACAAAACGCGAACTGCCCACCTTCGACGACGGGAAATGGAAAACCATGGCCCTGCCTCAGAGCATCGAACGGGCCGGTCTGAATATAGATGGCGTCGTCTGGTTCCGGAAGACCATCAACATTCCCTCCTCCGCTGCAGGAAAAAAAGCGTCGATTTCAATCGGACCGGTCGATGACTCCGACGAAACGTGGATAAACGGAGTGAAGGTCGGCGGCATCCACAATGAGTATGCAACACCCCGGAAGTACGATATTTCAGCCGGTATTCTGAAGAATGGCAATAACGTGATAGCTATACGCATGGAGGATACGGGGAGCCGGGGAGGGATCTATGGCCCGCCCGAAAGCATGTATCTTCAGGCAGGTACTCAAAAGATCCGCCTGGACGGCGACTGGAAATATGAAGTGGAAAAGAGCTACACGGCAGACCGCTCTCCCATTTTCCAGGATGTCTCGATCGGTGAAGTCTTCATGCGCACTTATCGGGATGTGAAGACCGCTTCCGCCGAAAATGGCAAAGCATCTCCGGAAGCTACCGCCAACGGCGCTACCGTTATCCGCATCAAGGCGCTGGAGAACGAAATGAAATACGACCTGAAAACTTTTACGGTTGAGGCGGGCAAACCGGTGCGGATCATTTTTGAGAACCCGGATCACATGCAGCACAACCTGGTCATCACCGCGCCGGGCGCCATGGAAATTGTAGGCAGGGCTGCGGATAAACTCGCTTCGGCTTCCAACGCCGCGGAGCTGCAATACGTGCCCAAGATCCCGGAGGTGCTTTTTCACACCGACCTGGTAAACCCGGATCAAACGGTTACGCTTGATTTCACGGCGCCGTCCAAAGCGGGCGACTATCCATACGTCTGCACATTCCCGGGTCACTGGTCGATCATGAATGGCGTAATGACAGTAGTAAAAACAAAAACCGCATTGTAATTTCTTTTAAATTCAGAGTGTGGCAGATCGAAATAAAATCGGCGTAAGTACCTGGCTGTGGACCTCACCGTTCACAACGGACAGTGCATCCCTTTTTCCGAAGATCAAGGCGATCGGATACGACGTCGTGGAAATCCCCGTGGAATATCCGGACCTCATCGATGGACTGGCGATCAAAAGAGCCCTGAAAGAAAATGGTCTCGAAGCTGTTGTCTGCGGCGCATTTGGTCCCACACGCGATCTGACAAACGAAGACCCGGCTGTTCACAAGCAATGCTTTGACTACATCGGCAAGTGCTTCAGTCTCTGCCACGCATGGGATGCTACATTCTTTGCCGGCCCCATGTATTCGTCGGTCGGGAAGGCAAGGATGGTACCGGCCGAACAGCGCAAGGTTGAATGGGACAGAGCGGTAACGAACCTGCGGAAGGTTTGCGTACATGCTGAAGAAAACGGGCTGGCGATCGCGCTCGAGCCGCTGAACCGGTTTGAGTCCGATCTCGTCAACACTGCCGAAGATGTGATGAGACTCGTGGCCGATATCAATCACCCGTCGGCACAAGTGATGCTAGACGGATTTCATATGTCGATCGAAGAGAGGAATCCGGAGGAAGCGATCACAACCGTCGGCAGCAAGCTTATTCATTTCCAGGTGTCCGAGAACTACCGCGGTGTTCCCGGCACCGGACAAACAAATTGGGAGAGTATCCGAAGGGGGCTTGAGAAGATCGGGTACCGCGGAACGGTTTCAATTGAAAGCTTCACCCCCGAGATCAAAGAACTCGCCGGCGCGGTCTGCATCTGGAAAAACCTCGCAGACAGCCAGGACGGATTTGCCGAAGACGGGTTTCGGTTTTTGAAAGCCTGGCTGGCAGGTCGATCGTGAGACGTGAGACGTGAATCGTGAGTCGGGAGACGTGAGACGTGAGTCGGGAGACGTGAGTCAATGTCGTTTACTTAAGCCTTTTTGATCACCTCACCTCAATCCTCTCCTAAAGGAGAGGAAGTCATCGGAGCTTAAGTAAACGACATTGAGTGGTGAGTACCCTAATGACTAACAACCAGTAACCAGCAACCAGTAACCAGTAACCAGTAACCAACAACAAATATGTCCGAAAAGAAAATCAACATCGCTGTCATCGGCCTCGGATTCGGGGCAGAATTTATTCCGATCTATCAGAAACATCCCAACGCCAACATCATGGCTATCTGTCAGCGCAACGAGCAAAGGCTGAATGAGGTCGGCGATGCTTTTGGTATTGAAAAGCGATACTCTTCCTATGATGAACTCCTCCGCGACAAGGAAATAGACGCAGTTCACATCAACACGCCCATTCCCGACCACGCGGTTCAATCCATCAAAGCGCTGAAGGCCGGCAAACACGTCGCTTGTACCGTGCCCATGGCAACGACGGTAAAGGAATGTGAAGAGATCGTGCGGCTGACCCGCGAAACCGGCTTGACCTACATGATGATGGAGACGGTTGTCTACGCCCGCGAGTTCCTCTTTATGAAAGAACTATACGACAAAGGAGAACTGGGGAAACTGCAGTTCATCAAGGCCAGCCATCAACAGGATATGGACGGGTGGCCAAACTATTGGCCGGGGCTACCGCCGATGTATTACGCGACACATTGCGTAGGCCCGGCACTCGGACTCGTTCGCGGGCAGGCCGAGTACGTATCGTGTTTCGGATCCGGCACAATACGCAAGGAACTCCAAAAACATTACAACTCTCCTTTCGCCGTCGAGACCGCACACATCAAATACCTGAACTCGGATCTCAGCGCACACATTTACCGCTCGCTGTTCGACGTCGCCCGTCAGTACCGGGAAAGCTTCGAAGTCTATGGCTCGAAGAAGGCCGTAGAATGGCCCTTGATTGAAGGGGAGCCACTCGTGGTGCACACAGCCAAGCGACCGGAGCCGGAAATTCCTGAGCGTGTCGAATGCCCGGACTATGCGCACCTCCTCCCCGAGCCCATACAACGGTTTACAACGAAGGGGGTATACGACGCAGGAGAACACCAGCACCTGTCATTCATCCAGGGAGCGGGACACGGCGGTTCGCATCCGCACCTGGTCCACCAGTTCCTGAACGCGCTTGTTACTAAACAACAACCCTATCCGAATGCGGTACAATCTGCGAACATTACTTGTGTAGGAATCCTTGCGCATGAATCTGCGATGCAGGGGGGCAAGATCGTTCCGTTGCCGGAGTTTTCGTTGCAGTGATTTGGTGAGTGGTGAGTGGTGAGTAGTGAGTGGTGAGTAGTGAATCGTGAGACGTGAGACGGCAATCGTGAGTCGTGAGAGGAAAGCAGGAAGTTTGAGCAATGGGTGTGTGAGTGGTAATTAGCGAGTGGTAAGCCTGCCTGCCGGAGTGTTTGATGCACGCCGGCAGGCAGATGCTTGACGCACTGGAGATCGCAGATCGCCAAGAAGATACAGAGGTCCCCTCCTTCCCAAGGAGGGGCAGGTTGTTCGCAGAACAACCGGGGTGGTAGTTTAGCTGCTTCCCCTTCACAACCCCTCCCCTACAGCCGCTCCCTCTATTTCCCCTGCGCACATTTTCAATTTACAAATCGGAGAATGCTGCCAGTGACCGTACTATGCTGATGCTCGTCCGATAACATGCGACGCAATTCATCAAATAGATTTCCTTTGCACACAGAATTTCAATCGCCGGTGTCGAATACCGGTACCTGATCATCCTACCCTACCTGAAGGTGATGGCACGACTCAATCCTCTGCCACCCTGTATCGCTTGTGGTAACTCGAGTGTCCGCAGCGAAGATTAGAATCATGCAAACCTGAACCTTCAAATCGTTAGGACATATGGAATAAAACCGTATCACCCCGTCTATAGATTTCAGCACTTACTTAATTCATTTCTCACCCGAGAACGCAGATCAGCGATTCGGACAGGATCCCTGCGTCCCAAAACAAAATACGAATGAGAAGAAAATTCTGTTTAATCCTTGCAGTGATCGCAACTGCATGTTTCTCACAGGCAATGGCGCAACAGACGCCGAAAGTCACACCCTCCGGAATCGGATATCTCGAATACCTACCCGACGGTTATCATTCAAACTCAAATAAATATCCCGTTGTCATTTCATTGCACGGCATCAAGGAGAAAGGCACTTCCTCGACGGATCCCAAGCTGGTGCTCGCCGATCTCGGAAAGGTCGCAAATGTCGGGCTTCCGAAATACGTCAAGTACGGAACCCGTTATCCATTCATTCTTATATCGCCACAATTGAAAAGCAACTATGGACTGTGGAGTCCCGCTTTCATCATGCAGGTTTTGAATCACGTCAAGAAAACGCTGCGCATTGATGACCGAAGGATTTATCTTACCGGATTGAGTCTGGGAGGATTCGGCGTATGGCAGACCGTCGGCGAATATCCTGATGTATTTGCCGCAGTGGTTGCCGTTTGTTCCGGAGGCAATGTACTCAACAAGGCGGACGCGATCGCCGCACACAACGTGCCTGTATGGGCATTTCACGGCGACAAGGATCGAACCGTAAACTACAGCGTGACCACAAAAATGGTCAACGCGATCAACTCCGCGCCAAAGAAGCCCAACCCCCTGGCAAAGCTCACCATTCTGAAAGGGATGGACCACGCTATCTGGGATCGTGTCTACAAAGAAACAAATGCGCTGGACTGGATGATGGGTTTTCGCAAAGGATCCGCGCCGCCAAAAAATGACGACACAAATCAAAGCGATAACTCAACCAACAAGGCACCCCTTGCGCGAGCCGGATCGGACCGCACGTTGGTACTTCCCACGAACACTATTGATATCCAGGGAACCGCTGATGATCCGGATGGGAAGATCGCATCATTCCGGTGGACCCAACTATCCGGCGCTGCAGCGAGCCTCAGCGGAACCAATACGTCCCGCCTGCGTGCGTCCAACCTCCGCGAAGGGTCGTATATTTTCCAACTTACAGTAACCGACGACGATGGCGCTTCTCATTCGGATAAGATGCTCGTGTCGGTGAAGCGTTCGGGCACCAATCCACCGGATGATGGCACAGACGACGGACCATCTTCTAACAATTCCATCCCTTTTGCCTATGCGGGACCGGATCTTGTCATAACGTTGCCTACCAATTCAGTGACGATCCAGGGCGAGGCTTCTGACAAGGATGGCAAAATCGTTTCTTACGAGTGGGCGAAAACATACGGCAACCGCGCAAGCTTCAGCGGAGCGAACACGTCCAAAGTGCGTATATACGATCTCGAAAAAGGGATCTACATCTTCCGGCTTCGCGTCCGCGATAACAACGGCGGCGTCAAGGATGACTTGTTCAAGATTACTGTAAACGGCTCCGCCACCGGAGATGACAAAAATAATAGTAGCGAAAACTCAATTCCCTACGCTTATGCAGGGCCGGATCGCGTGCTGACCCTCCCGACAAATTCGGTGACGATTCAGGCAACAGCATCTGACAAAGACGGGCGGATTGTTTCCTACCAGTGGGAAAAAACCTATGGTCATAACGCTTCCTTCAGTGGAGACCGGACTTCGAAGGTCACCATCAGCAATCTTGAGCGCGGCATCTACATATTCCGTCTGACGGTTAAGGACGATCGCGGAGGGGTCCGGGAGGACTACTTCAAGATTACGGTGCAGGATCGCAACCATGCATAACAATAAAAATCCCCGAGGTCCTGGACTCCGGGGATTTTTACTGTCTATAGATTGCTTTAATCTTGTTTCAAAAGTAAAAAACTCCTCTCTCGTCGAAATTCCGGATCGATGACTTTGAATAATTACGGACGGATGGTCTTATCCGGAGACAAAATTTTCAGTCCGCTTCCACGCTCCCCCATTCTCCGCCAAAATCGCACCCCGCTCGATCGAAAAAAACTTGTTGTTTTTGAGCATTACAAACGCTAAATAGCTCGAAACCCCCGTCCATGTCACCTTCGATCACAAAATCTTTCGCCGCGCTCACTCCGGGCGCGCGCGCTGCCTTCACAATGGCAAGTCCGCAAGTTATTACCGGGAACAGGAAAAACCTCCTATTCGAACCCGCCTTTTGACAGGCGATGGGACCTTCATTTTTGCCCGTTTTTTTGAACCGGATCTTAGACCGTTTCTCAAAAATGTGTAGTTTAACCAACCCTTAAACCATATTCCCGAAGTTATGAAGAATCTAATTGCGTTGCTACTCATGGTGATATCGCTCCACGTTCAGGCGCAGCAGGTTACGCTGACAAAGGACCAGATCATTGCCATGACCCCCGAATGGAAAGGCGACCGCTCGCCCGATGGAAGACCGTATGTATCCGATGAGCTGCTCGAGCGACTCAAGCACGTTTCGCTTGAAGAAGCATGGGGTATCCTGCGCAACAAAGGTTACAACAATCAGTTCGAAGGAGATTGGATCTTATTAAAAGATGATCAGGTGCTCACAGGGCGAGCGCTGACCGTTCAGTATCTTCCGAAACGACCGGATTATGACAATATGATCCGGGAAAAAGGAAAGGCCGAAAAGAGGATCGGAAATTTCAACTCGTGGCCGATCGATATTCTGAAGCCAGGTGACGTATATATCGCGGACGGATATGGAAAGATCGCTGATGGCACCCTTATCGGGGATAACCTCGGCAATTCTATTTATTCGCGGTCAAAAAATGGCGTGATCTTCTACGGCTCGTCGCGAGATGCCGAAGGGCTGACAAAGATCGATGGATTCACCGCATGGGTAAAAGGCTTCGACCCCTCATATATTCAGGAAATGATGCTCGGCGGAATCAACGTTCCGATCCGGATTGGGCGTGCAACGGTATTGCCGGGCGACGCGGTGCTGGCTAAAAAGCACGGCATCGTGTTCATTCCTGCGCACCTGGTAGCGGATCTGGTGATCAACGCCGAGTTTATCGCCTTGCGCGACCAGTTCGGCATACAACGACTGAAGGAGGGCAAGTACACGCCCGGTCAGATAGACTCTCAATGGTCCGATGAGATCAAGAAAGATTTCCTGGGGTGGATTGAAAAAAATACCGACAAGCTTCCGATGAGTCGGCAGGAACTGGACGCTTATATGAAATCAAGAACCTGGTAGAAACAATTCTCACTCACATAATCCAATATTTATGAAAACACCTTCCCAGAAACTGTTGGACAAATTCGGTCTGAAAGAGCCTCAGCAGAAAATAGACGAGTCGCACGAACAAAAAAATCCCCGGAGAGAATTCTTCAAGAAGGCAGGCATGGGCGGCATGATGCTCGGTGGCTTTATGTTCAGCCCGCTCGAAGATACGCTCGCCCAATCCACTTCGAAAGTACAGCGCAATTCTGCGCCCACAGATCTGAAGATCACCGACATGCGCTATGCGGTGGTCATGAACGGCCACGCGCGCTGTCCGGTCATCCGCATCGATACGAACCAGGGTATCTACGGCCTCGGCGAAGTCCGCGACGGAGCATCATGGCGGTATGCGATGTTCCTGAAAAGCAGGATCATGGGAATGAACCCTTGCAACGTTGAACTTATTTTCAAAAGGATCAAGCAGTTCGGTTTTCACGGACGGCAGGGCGGTGGTGTCTGTGCGGTGGAAATGGCCCTGTGGGATCTGGCAGGGAAAGCCTACAACGTACCCTGCTATCAGCTTCTGGGAGGAAAGTACCGCGACAAGGTTCGCCTTTACGCCGACACGCCGGAAGGAAGGGATGAAGCCGATTTCATTTCAAAAATAAAAACGCGACTGGACGACCAGGGATTCACATTTATGAAGATGGACTTCGGCATTGAATTGTTGAAGAGTATCCCGGGTACGACTACGAACAGCAACTTCTGGGATATCGGCAGACAGTGGACCAACGAACCGATGACATACGGGGCCACGGAGCATCCCTTCACACAGGTACAAATTACCGACAAGGGGCTTGAGATGATGACCCACCGCATCGCCCTGGTTAGGGAAAAGATGGGCTATGAAATTCCGCTTGCTTCCGATCACTACGGGCACTTCGATCACAACAACGCCATTCGCCTGGGCCGGGCCGTAGAAAAATACAGACTTGCCTGGCTGGAAGACATGATACCCTGGAAGTTCACGGACCAGATCAAGATGATCTCCGATGCCATTGAGACACCGGTGTCAACGGGCGAAGATATCTACCTGAAGGAAGAATTCATCAAGCTCATCGATCGCCATGCCGTGGACGTCGTCCACCCCGACCTCGCCACCTCCGGAGGATTACTCGAGACAAAAAAGATCGGCGATTATGCCGAGGAGCACGGTGTTGCCATGGCGCTGCACTTTGCCGGAACACCCGTGTCATTCCTGGCAAATATTCATTGCGCGGCAGCGACCCAGAACTTTATGGCATTAGAGCACCACTCTGTAGACGTCGGCTACTGGATGGACCTGGTGAAAAGCAAAAACCCCCTCGTCGAAAAAGGATTTGCTATTGTCCCGGAGTCACCCGGCCTTGGAATCGAATTGAACGAGGACGTCGTCAAGAAACACCTGGATCCTGAACACAATGCCTACTTCGCGCCAACTCCCGAATGGAATATAGACCGCTCGTGGGACAGGCTCTGGAGCTAGTTGATTTCCAGTTTAAAGTTCATGTCGTTTAGTTAACCTTTGACGATCTCAACTCCCCGGAGGAGAAGAAGTCAGGGCATAAGTAAACGACATCGAACCGGTACTGTAACCTTGAACATCAATCATTGAACTTTAAACTTTGTTTATTATCTTTTGACCTGCTAAGCCAAACTAAAAACCTATGAATGACCAAAACAGTAAGAGACTATTTTATGGCAGTTGCTTCGCGCTGATAACAACTGCGTTTTCCTTTAGCATACGAGCGGGAATATTGCCGGAGCTCGGGGAGACGTTTGATCTAAGCGCTACTCAACTCGGGATAATCAACCAGATGTGGTTCCTGGGATTTCCCATATCGATGGTCCTCGGTGGAATTTTCTACACCAGCCTCGGACCGAAAAGGATCATGATGATCGCCTTCCTTACGCACACGATCGGGATCGTTATGACCATTTATTCTGGCGGATATGTCGGCTTGCTGATCTCGACGCTATTGATTGGTATCGGCAACGGATGTACGGAGGCGGCATGTAATCCCATGATCGCAACGGCTTACACCGGGAAACTGATGAACACGTTGCTGAACAGATTTCATATGTGGTTTCACGGAGGAATCTTCATTGGAAGTCTCGTTTCATTCGGTATGACGAGCATGACGTTGGGATGGGAAGCCCAGATCTGGATCATCCTTATTCCGACGGTGCTCTACGCTTACTTTTTCTGGGGACAAAAATTTCCAGAGCCCAGAGCAGAGAGCGCCTCTCTCACAGTCAATACAAAAGCGATGTTCAGTCCACTTTTCATCTTCATCTGCATTTGTATGACGTTTAGCGCGATCTCCGAGTTCGGACCTACGCAATGGGCACAGCTTGTACTTGCCAAGAGCGGTGCGGAGCCAATGGTGATCCTCGCTTTGATAACGGGTATGGTAGCTGCAGGACGGTATTTCGGTGGTGACCTGGTTCACAAACTTGATCAGCCGCGGTTACTGCTGGGATCGGCTGTGCTGACAACGATCGGAATTTTCCTGCTGAGTACGCAGACGGGAGCTATGGCTTATGTGGCCGCTGTATTTTTCGCAGTGGGTATCTGCTATTTCTGGCCTAACCTGCTAGGATTTACTGCAGAAAAAATGCCGTTAACCGGTGCGATCGGGATGTCAATTGTGGGAGCCTTCGGAATGTTTTCATCCGCCATGTGGCAACCGGTTATCGGTGGTTGGATCGATAAAGCGACCGCTGATGCGGCCGCCCTCGGTCTGGATCCCGATGCGACGGAATTAGCTGCAGGGCAGGCTGCATTGGGTAAGATGCTGATGTTCCCGCTTGTGTTGGTTGTGATGTTCACCATCCTCCTTTTCTGGATGCGCAATCGCACGAAGAATGCGGAAAGCCCGGCGACTACGACGGCCTGATTGTCGGATAAAGGATAAAAAGAAAAAACTGAACCCGTCATCTGCAAGGATGGTGGGTTTATTTTTTCGATAGCGATTGGAACAGATTGGAACAGTTGTCCGTGATTGAAATTTTTATTCAACCCTTCCCGGGTTGAATTTTGATCGATCATAACCCCAGGTTGACACCTGGGGCTAATCATGTTCAAGCCCTGTCGGGGTTTTGAAAGAGTCCGACAACCAAAAGCCATTTGAGGAAATTTTGTGAAGAACGACCCGGCTTCTTCGAATTCAGACAACTCCATACCATCTTGATCACATTGCCATAAGAAACGCCGACACATCGGCCAGATCCTGCTCGGTCAATCCTTGAGCTTGAGGCGATGGCATCAGGCTCTTCTCCTGTTTCTTTCGCGAGCGAATCAGGTCCGTGCGGACAACGTGATTCTTTCCAGCCAGATCTTTGATAGTCATTGACTGCGGATCATCTGCTACAAGGAAACCGAAGAACGACTGCCCGTCGTGAAGGTTGACGGTCCACGCTTCATAGCCGAAGACAATTCCGGCATCGGGATGGATGATCGCGTCCAGCAGTGCATTGCGGTCAAACTTGTTCCGGATGCCGGTCAGGTCCGGCCCGATAAAAGCGCCTTTGCCATTCATCCGGTGGCAGGCACCGCACGTTTTCTCAAAAATTGCCCGACCCGCTGCGACATTCGGCTTCAAGGCACTGACTGCATCAACAGACATCAGCTTTCCATCGCCCGTTGTGTCGAAGTAACGCGCTGCCTGTATGCGCACGGCTTCATCCCCGTGGCCGCGAATCAGTTCTTCAACATATGGATACAACGCTTGCGGTATCTGCCCTTCACTGAGCATTCCCAGCAACATATGAACGCCAACGGGATCGCGTGCGAGATCCCGGGCACTCCATCGTTTTTCGTTCAGCGGCATCTGTTCATCGAGGATGCGGCTTCGCCTGACCTTCATCGCGGCAACGCGGCGCGCATGCTGCAGATCGATACCTGTCTTTTGCCAATCCCACAATGCAAACCACTCATTTTCCTGGCGAAATGTCAGCCAGTAAGTGGCCTGCTCCGCCAGCGCCGGGTTCTTATCTTTTGAAAGGGCTATCATCGCCTGAACCGCATCCCGGGTGTTGATGAACGCAAGCGCGGTAATCGCCTGGGATCGGACTTCGTCTGTGAGCGCCGAAGACGATGCCCGAATTCGCAACGCTGCAACGGCTTCCGGCGGATGTAGTCTCCACGCTACGGCCGCCAGCGCTCCATCCCAACGATCGGCCTGCAGGTCGTCGGCGTTAAACTGCTTCCTGAGGTCCGCGTAAAACGCCGACTCATGCCCTGCGACAGCGTTGCCCAGGGCTTCGACATACCAGCGATCCCCGACGTCAGAGGCTGTGGCCAACTCGATCAAAAGATCTTTCTTGTCATCATACGGCACATCTGAAAGGCCAATAATCACTTCCCTTCTCACACCTGGCGAAGGATCCTTTGCGAGCCGGTCGCTCCACTGCACAATCTGGCCGTGCCGGACTTGCCGCAGCGATCGAAACGCGACAAGTCTCTTGTCTTCATCCGGATGATCCAGCAACTTCACCACTTCCCCCACCCCTTTGTCACCAAGCCGGGAGAGCAGCCAGATAGCCCGGGCGTGGTAATATGGGTTGTCATCCTCGAGCAAGCGCAGAACTTCCGGGATAGCATCGGCTCCCGCGCTGCGAAGCCTTTCAAAAGCAGTATACCGCACGTTGGCAGCCGGACTGCGAAATGCTTCTATCTGACCGCTTCTTGTACTTAAGTCAAGTTTAGGAGTTTTGAGTTTCCGGTCTTTCGGAGCAATACGATAGATTCTTCCGTAGCCTACCGTGTCTTGCATTTGGTGTCCTCCCACAACGGGATCGTACCAGTCTGCGATGTACAGTGCGCCATCCGTCCCGAAGGCGACGTCGCTGGGCCGGAACCATTTGTCGGGCTGGGCGTTGGTTGCGGAGTCATTCCAGACGTACCCCGTGTTATCCTCGCGGAGGGAGGTAATGAAGTTGTTGCGCGGGCCGAGGCTATAGCCAGACCGTTGTTTCTGCGGGTGATAGCCGAAGATGACGTTCCGTCCGGCGTCGGCGCTGAGCAGCATCCCCCGGTATTCTTTTCCCAGCGCATCGCTTTCATTGACGACCACACCCGTTGGAGAGCCCGCCCCTGCGTTATCGCCGGCCGGCATCACTCCCGGGTCGTCCTGGTGCCAGTGGGCTGTGAATACATCCTGCCAGGGGCGTTGGTCAGCCTGCCAGGAACGCGTTCCGTCATTGCTGAAGTATCCGGCGTTGCCTCCTTCCATCACCCAGGAAGTCCGGCAGGCAACCACCTGGTCGTCGTTATCATTCTGCCACAGGTCTCCCCGGGAGTCGATCGCGAGCTCGTAGGAATTGCGGAAGTTGTGTGCCAATACTCGGAGATGTTCACCCTGGGGATTCATGCGAAGGGCAAGTCCTCCCACCCATGTCCTGCCGTCATCGCTTTTCATGTTGCCGTGATTCGCGGTGTTGTACGGCGAGCCTCCCGTATAAACGCTTCCCGATCGCAGCGTCCACCCACTCTTGTCGGTGACAATATGGGGCCCCGCATTTCCGGTGTTGAAGTAAAGATTTCCGTCCGGTCCGCCGACCACCGCATGAAGACTGTGATCGTGGTCCAGGCCTCCGAAGCCAGTCAACAAGATCTCTTTCTTATCGGGGCGGTCATCGCCATCTTCATCCGTGTACACGATGAGATTCGGCGAACAGGAGACGAAGATCCGGTTGCCGATGACCGCGATCCCCAATGGTGATACCAGGTCTTTATCCTGGACAAACACCTTTGAGGCATCCGCCTTTCCGTCTCCATCGGTATCTTCCAGGATTACCACGCGATCGCCTTTCGCGTGATGAAGGGCTTTGGTGGAATCGTTGTTATAGTTCCGGTAGTTCACCGCTTCCGCGACCCATATCCGGCCTCTAAAGTCGACGTCAATGTTCGTTGGATTGTAAAACATCGGAGACTCCGCCCACAGCGTAGCCTCGAGATCATCGGGAAGAAACAACAGGGGAACGTCGTCCTCACGCTCATCGCCGCGACACGAGATCAGCAAGCACCCTGCAACAACGAAGATAAAAAGATGACGCATGGCCACCGGGTTAAGGTCCACAGCAGGTTACTTCCCGCTGATCACATCGTGATAGGAAACCAACTGAATGTCGTACTGCCGGATGGCAGCTTTAACTTTCTCGCTCGTGAAAGTATCCGTCACTCCCTGGCGGTCGATGGCCACATGCTCATAACCGATGTGGTGGATCGCGCGTAACTCCGGCGAGTCGAGTCCGGGATGATCGACGAACAAATAGGTCTTGCCCTTCTCCAGCTTGCTCAGCATGCGAATAAAGCTGGCGATCTTCTCCTCGCTCGTCTGTTTCGGTCCGTCATAACGGACGCCCTGTACGCCGTATGGGGAAAGGTCGATCGCGAGATTGTATTCTTTTGCCAACCGCTCGGTCATAGCTTTCACCTCATCGCTCAGGTTTGTGCATCCCATATGGGACGACAGGTGGCTGATCCGCGGGATCTTCTTCCGCGCCATTTCGATCTGCGCCCGGAATTCTCTTTCGATCTCGTCAATCTTCAGCGGATGATCTTTGATGGCCAACCCCGGATAGTTCTTATTGGGCCAGACCATGGGATAGAAGTAACCGTCCTCATCGACGAGGCTCGGGCAATTCGTCAAGGGCCGCCACTTGACGTTGTCCCATTCGCTCGTGACCGCGAGGTGAATTCCTACGTCCACATCGGGAATTTCCTGCAGCATCTTGGCTGCTTCCGGAAACCAGGGAGAAGGCACGATCACTTCAATAGAAGTCTGGATTCCTTCCTTCGAGCATTTGAGGATCGCTTCATTACCCGCGTGCGAATATCCCATGTCATCACCCCGCACAATTAACCGGGGGCCACCCTGGCCCCATGCGTACACACTGGCGACTACAAAAAACAAGACTGCGATGTTTATCTTCATAATTTATGTTTCCACTCAATTTGTTCCATCGGTTGGTTGTGATCCGCCGAAGGGCCATAGGTTAATCGTGCATCCCCGAAGGCGTCTCGGTTAATCGTGAATCCGCCGAAGGCGTATCGGTTGATCGTGCATCCGCCGAAGGCGTCTCGGTTAATCGTGCATCCGCCGAAGGCGTATCGGTTAATCGTGCATCCGCCGAAGGCGTATCGGTTAATCGTGAATCCCCCGAAGGCGCATCGGTTAATCGTGAATCCCCCGAAGGCGTATCGGTTAATCGTGCATCCCCGAAGGCGTATCGGTTAATCGTGAATCCCCCGAAGGCGTATCGGTTAATCGTGCATCCGCCGAAGGCGTATCGGTTAATCGTGAATCCGCCGAAGGCGCATCGGTTAATCGTGAATCCGCCGAA
>JBIQIY010000042.1:0-33623 GCA_044507775.1 Flammeovirgaceae bacterium
ATCCCCCTTATCACCCTTATCCCCCTTATCCCCCCTGATATTAAAACTCAGCCCATAAGCCCCTCCATTCTTCCTATAGATGTTTCCATCAGCAACGTTCAGGTAGTAATCACCGTCATCACCCAGGGTATTCGCGGGGGCGACCGTGCCTGACCGCCAGACTGTGCCTCCCCCGCCTGACTCCACGGCCTTCCACGACGGGTGCAGCCAATAGTAAAATAACCGGTCGTCCGTATCGAAGATCAGGAGTCCGTTTTCTGATGGCGTCAGTCGTGAAGTAAACGCTTCTGATGTCCGTTGCGACGTGCTGAGCCTCGGAACAAGTAAACCCTGGTCGTTCGTCGGAGATTGCAGATCGAGTACCGCTCTGCTGTTCGGCGCGTCAGTGTTGATGCCCACCTGCGAAAACGCCGAAAATGATAAAGCCAGAAGGAATATGCTTACAAAACAAAAGATGCCTTTTCTCATATCTACCGACGATTAAAGCGAAACGTCGATAGATTGATACGCTTTGTCGGAGATAGGTAAACCCCGAAATTGACTCGATTTCAGGCCGGGGGTAAACACAAAATGCCCTGGCAGTCAGGCATATACGAAGCTCTCTGTGTTCGATATGGACAGCGTTGTGTGCGCTTTCAGCGGGGTGTTCTCTTAATTCTTCACCATCAGAAACCCGTTGAGTTTCTTGCCGTCTTTCATGGTTTCGATACTGTAAAAATAGGTGCCGGTGACGAGGTCGGATTCGCCATTGATGTTCGATTTTCCCCGGAAGGTGCGCTCATTGTTATCGTAGTTTTCTATCTCAAAAACCTTATCACCCCAGCGATTAAACAGTGTGAATTTGTTTTCGGGAAAGTTTTCGATGTTGCCGATGATGAGAAAATCATTCGACTGGTCCTCATTCGGAGAAACAAAGTTGAAAACGATAAGTCCCTCCTCACCTGATGCAATTCCGATGGCGATGAAGTTTTTTGTTACGGCCCGGTTACTGGTAACAAAACCATTGGTTATCGTACCGTTGTAGGCGGATTGTCCGATACTTTCAAAGTCATCGGTCAGGCTTGCGGACTGCGCGACCACGACTTCACCGACATTCGCTACGATATCTTCGTCCTTCACGGGAAGGATGACCTGCGATTCCGCAAGTGATCCCGACAGGACATCGAGCTGCCAATAGCGCTTCGAAGAGATCGCTTTCAGCACGGGGGAAGCGGATAGCGAATTGCCATCGAGTTCCACGGATTGAATGCCTACTTCAGCTGACGCGCCCTGGATGTTCCGCAATTCGACGGGCAGATACGCCGAGCCGTTTCCAACCGGAAAGATCTTGTTGCCAGCGCCCCGGTGGTACACAGGGCCGCGAACGTGCGAAGCATCCGAGCCACCCGTGAACCCTGCGCCATTCGAAAAAACAATGCGCGAGTCATTTTGAGAAACCAGTATCCCATCCGTTAAATCCAGTTCGTTTTCGATGGTGATGTCGGCGAGAAAGATCTTTTCACCTCCGCCGCTGATCGTCAGCCGGCTAAAGGACTGGTCGTTGTGGTTGATGATCTGCGGGTGGTCGCTGTTAAAAGTGATTTGTCCCTGGCCGGCATCGTACTGGGCATTGTTGATCCACGAACCGCCCACCTGCATATCGCCATTGTTGATGATGGTGCCTTGATTGACGATGGTGTCTTTGATGTAAAGAATACCCGATGGACTGATGCTTATAACAGATTCGTTGTAGAGATTCTGACTGAACACCATTCCACTGTGAATAAATAAAACGATAGCGCAGACCGTCCTCATGATCATCCTTTGAAGTTTGGCGGCGAAACGGCACGGTCTATCATAATCCATGTTTTTCCATCGCAAAGGACGGTGATAGCAAATGCGACATTTCCGCCATTGGTATCCATATACAATATTTCAGAAGCGCCTGATCCATCGAGTCCCTCGGGGGCGATTACGCGCAGGCCATCCGATGTACTTGTACCTCTCGACTTGAAGATGAGAATGCGTCCGCTGTTTTCGGCTGCCTTGGGAAGGTCGATCGTAGCAGGTTTTCCCGGTGTGCTGATAAGAATGTAGTCTTGCGGTTTTATGACATAGCCATCGCTGAATTCGGTAAAACTCCTGTAATGCGATCCATTCACGTTCAGTGCGCCGGGACCGGAACTCGCACCTGTGTTGATGGAGATCGATGTGAAGTTAAAAGCACTCTGCCCACCCGCATCGTTACCGATCTTCAACGTTTCTGCAAGGCTTTCACCGCCACCTCCCGAAACAGCAACGCTGCCAGCTGCCTGAAGCCGGCCTTGCTGATCGACGGTGAACGTGGGTATTTGCGTGGCCGATCCATACGAGCCGGGAGTCACCTTCGTATTTTCCAGGCTGATCGTACCGGTAGTCGATATCACTCCGCCCGTAAGGCCTGAACCTGCCGTGATGCTCGTGACCGTCCCTGTTCCAATAGTCGGGAGGTTGGCCCATGCCGCCACGCCTGCCACCGTCGTCAGAACCTGCAAGGCTGCACCTGGAGCAATCTTCGCGGGAGTAACGGCGCTATTCGCAATCTTCGCCGTCGTCACAGCATTGCTGTTAATGGCTAAACCGGTGGCAAAATTTCCGGTAATATCCGCTGCAGCCGGAGATTCCGTATCGAGCACGACACCGGCATTCAATCGATTGGTCGCGATCGTTCCAGTAGTGGATGCGTTGTTTATAGCGGTCACCACATTGGAGCCCGCGGTCGCGGCTATCGTCGGAGCCGGATACGTACCGGCGAGGTCACCCGATGCTGCACCGCCAGGCGCCACACCCGCAATCGTTACGTTGCTCGCCGCAGTTATCCGACCCTGCGCATCTACGGTGACACGCGGGACAACGGTTGCGCTACCGTATGACCCCGCGGTCACGCCCGTAGTCGTTAACTTGGCCGAACTCAGCGCGGCGTCCGGGATTTTTGCGGCAGTGACGGCATTGTTGGCAATATCAGTAGTAGTTATCGTCCCATCGAGAATTTTCGCGCTGGTAACGGCGTCATTGTTGATCTGAAGACCACCCGCAAAGGTTCCGCTGATCGCGCCTCCGGTGGGAGTTTCACTCTGCAACACAACTTCAGTCAGCGTTACGGAGTTTCCGCCGGAAATACTCAAAGCCCCGGTGCCGCCGTTGAAAGCAAGTGTCTGATTGTCTGTGTTAGCTCCTACGTATTTGGCCAGGTCAATAGGCGTAGCCGAAGCGTTGTTTGTGATCGTAAGCGTGTTTCCATTCAACTGAAGATCCTGAATCTCGTTCGTCGCATTGCCGTCGCCATCCGGCACAACGGAAATGGTATTGCCGGTAATATTAATTCCCGCACCGGCCTGGAGATCATTCCCGCTCCGCAGCGGTAGCCACTGCGTCGATTGCCAATAGTAAAATCTGTTTTCGTCGCTGTCGTAAACCATCATGCCGTTTTCGGCGGCTGTCAGGCTAAGCGTTGACCGCTGCGTTGTTGTGAGACGGGGCACCAGGAATCCCTGGTTATTACCCGGTGATTTAAGCTCAAGAACGGCATTCGCATTGGGCGTATTCGTTCCGATTCCGACCTGGGCGCACAATGTGCCACCACATAAACAGAAAAGAACCAGTAGGTATAGAGATTTCATGCTTGTAGGTTAGGGTAACAGCACAATTTAGTCAGGTAACGTCAAATTAGGATGATATTAATAAAACTTACATCCCTTATGTAACCCTCAACTCGTTTTTAGGCTTAATTTTGGGCATAAATAGCCGGAAAAATGAAATTTGGAACAAAAGCAGTACATGCGGGTGTAATGCCCGACCCCACCACTGGCGCAATCATGACGCCGATCTATCAAACTTCTACCTATGTGCAGGAATCGCCTGCTAAACACAAGGGATACGCCTATGCGCGCGGTGCAAACCCGACGCGCAACGCACTGCAGGCAAGCATCGCCGCCCTCGAGAATGGAAAATTTGCCCTCTGCTTCTCATCCGGCATGGGTGCAACGGATGCCGTGATCAAAACACTCAGCCCTGGCGACGAGGTCATCACCAGCAATGATCTCTATGGCGGATCGTACCGCATGTTCAAAAGACTATTCGAAAAATACGGGATCAAGTTTCACTTCCTCGACCTGACAAAAGCTTCCGCGATCGAGCCGCTCATCAATGCAAACACAAAACTGTTCTGGCTGGAAACGCCCACGAATCCGCTGATGAATATCGTTGACATCAAGGCATACTGCGACATCGCAAAAAAACACAACATCACGGTAGCCGTCGACAATACGTTTGCCTCACCGTACCTGCAGAATCCCCTTGATCTCGGCGCCGATATTGTCATGCACTCGGTGACAAAGTACCTCGGCGGACACTCCGACGTCATCATGGGGGCCCTTGTCATGAACGACGAAAAGTTGTATCAGGATCTGGCTTTTATCCTGAACTCCTGCGGCGCCGTTCCGGGTCCTCAGGATTCATTCCTGGTGCTGCGCGGAATCAAGACACTTCACCTGCGCATGGAGCGCCATTGTCTGAACGGCAGAAAGATCGCAGAATTTCTGCGGGCCCATCCGAAAGTCGGCAAAGTTTACTGGCCCGGCTTCACTGATCACCCCAATCACGACGTTGCAAAAAAACAAATGCGCGACTTCGGCGGGATGTTGTCGTTTACATTGAAAGATGACAGCGTTGAGAAAGCAGCCAGGTTGATGGAGAGCGTCCGGGTCTTCTCACTGGCCGAATCACTGGGCGGCGTGGAATCACTTATCAACCACCCCGCGTCAATGACGCATGCCAGTATCCCGAAAGAAGAAAGGCTGAAAAGCGGACTGGTGGATTCACTCATCCGACTGAGCATTGGAGTGGAAGATTCGGAGGATCTGATCGCCGATCTGGAGCAGGCCCTCCAGTCTGTTTGACCTGATTCTACACCTCTTCAAAATTCAATTCCCGGCCATACGTCTCGTCAATGACACGCAGCGCAGCCAGCGAGACGACGATCGTAAAGACTCCCACGATGAGTGCCCCGTAGATGATGCCCATGCTGTGAGCCGTTTCCGCACCCTTCAGACCCGCGTAATGCTCGCTGATCAGGTCACGAAGAAACTGAAAAAGAAAAGTCAGGGGTACGACCGTTCCCCGGATGAAGTTCGGCACCGTGGTCGCAACAGTAGACCGCAGGTTGGTACCAAACTGCTCCGCGGCAATCGTGACAAACAATGCCCAGTAGCCGATGGCGATGCCCAGCAAGAAGCAAACGAAGTAAAAGAAATCGGCGGTTTTTACAGGCATGAACAAAAAGAAAACCACCGCGAACAATGTCATCAGGATGTACGCGGAAACCACTTTCTTTCGCGAGCCCAACTTCTGCGAGATAAAGCCACTTGAAAAATCGCCTACGGCAAGACCCATGTAACAATACATAACTGCATCGCCAGCCAGGATTGCTCCGGGAATTGAGATCGCCTTTCCAAACTCCGGAGCGAAGGTCACAAGTATGCCCGCGACATACCAGATAGGAAGTCCGATCAGAATACAGCCCATGTAGCGAACGAATGTGCTTTTGGAGCGGAACAGCTGAAAAAAATTCCCGCGTTGTACGGAGGATTTTTTCAGCTGAAGGAACATTCCCGATTCAAACACGCTGATGCGCGCGAGCAACAACAAGAGGCCGAGACCTCCGCCGATGAAATATGCAACCTGCCAGTCAAATGTACGTGCTACAAAGTTCGCGAGGATGGCACCGGTAATCCCGACGGTGGCTATAATTGTCGTCGCATAACCGCGAATCCGCGCGGGTAGTATTTCAGAGACGAGGGTGATACCGGCGCCCAGCTCACCCGCGAGTCCGATACCCGCGATAAATCGCAGCACGGCGTATTGGTCGACCGTTGTAACAAAGCCATTTGCAATGTTGGCCAGGGAATAGAGTAAGATAGACCCGAAGAGCACCGAGAGCCTGCCCCGTTTGTCGCCCATGATTCCCCAAATAATGCCACCAATGAGGAGTCCGCTCATCTGCGCCCGGAGGAGAACCTCACCCTCGACAAGCAGGTCGGCCTCGGATACACCGAGCGAAATCAGACTCGGCCGTCGCACAATGCTGAAAAGAAGCAAGTCATAGATATCGACGAAGTAGCCCAATGCAGCTACCACAACAGGAAGGCTGAACAGGAGTTTCAGGTCTTTCTTATCCATCGGAAGAACATCATTTTCGACGACAGCCAATCTTTGCGCTGATCTTCCGTTGGCCATCACAATCCGGATTCAGGTACAGGTCAAAAATCAGCCGGATAAAAGTAAGGAATAATTTTAAAAACGCGCGGTGGGCGGAATACATCGTCGAGTGCATGGGCGAACAAGTTTGGCGCGTGTGGTGACAAAAACAGGAATTGTATTTATCTTGACAAAAACATCACGACTATGAAAGGCATGCTAGTTCCCGGCTCCCTGAAAGATAAAACCATAATCATCACCGGCGGCGGCACGGGCCTCGGTCGCTCCATGGGAAAATATTTCCTGGAACTCGGTGCAAATCTTGTCATAACGAGCCGCAAAAAAGACGTGATCGACAAGACGGCCAGCGAACTATCGGCGGAGACGGGCGGCAAGGTGCTGGCTGTCCCCTGCGATGTAAGGAAGTATGAAGAAGTGGAAAACGTCATGGTCAGCGCCGAGAGGGAGTTCGGAAACATCAGTGGTGTCGTCAACAATGCCGCCGGTAATTTCATCAGTCCCACGGAAAGGCTATCCCACCGCGCATTCGACATCGTAGTAGACATTGTACTCAAGGGCTCCTACTATACGACTCTCGCGGCAGGGAAGAACTGGATCTCGAAAAAGCAACCTGGCACATTTCTGAATATTGTCACAACATACGCGTGGACCGGTTCGGGTTACGTTGTACCGTCCGCATGCGGAAAAGCCGGCGTTCTTGCGCTGACCAGGTCACTCGCAGTCGAGTGGGCGAAATACAACATCCGGAGCAACGCGATCGCCCCCGGTCCGTTTCCTACCGAGGGCGCGTGGAGCCGCCTCCTTCCCGGCGATCTTGCGAAAAAATTCGACCCCGCCCAAAGGGTTCCTCTAAAGCGCGTCGGCGAACACCAGGAGCTGGCAAACCTCGCGGCATACCTGATGTCTGACTTTTCCTCCTATGTCACAGGTGAAGTGATTACCATTGACGGAGGAGAATGGCTCCGCAACGGAGGCCAGTTCAGTCATCTTGAAATGATACCCGAACAACTGTGGGATCAGATGGAAAAAATCCGGAAAAAATGAACACCTTGAATTTGCGCGACAGAGGTAACAAAACATGTTAGAAGATTGGTTAACAAGGAAGTTGGACGATCGCAAGCAAAAGGACCTGCTTCGCAAACTGCCTCAGGAAAAAAACCTCATCGATTTCACTTCAAACGATTACCTCGGATTATCCCGCAGTAAAAAACTATACGATGAGATAGCGGCCCGCGCGGCAACCACACCGCGCGCAAACGGATCCACCGGTTCGCGGCTGTTGTCGGGAAATTCAGACAACGCCGTCTCGCTGGAGCGAAAACTTGCGAAAATTTTTCAGAGCCCTTCCGCATTACTTTTCAACTCCGGCTATACCGCGAACCTTGGTGTGCTGTCATCGATCGCGCAGAAAGACGACACCATCATCTACGACGAGCTGGCACACGCCAGTATCAAAGATGGTGCCCGGTTGAGCCTCGCTTCAAAATACAGTTTTCGCCACAACGACCTTAGCGACCTCGAAAAGAAAATATCGCGAAGCCGGGGTAGAATATTCGTAGCAGTTGAATCCGTCTATTCGATGGACGGCGATGAATGCCCGCTGGAAGAACTCGTGCAGCTATCCGACAAACACGGATTTAGTATCATCCTGGATGAAGCTCACAGCACGGGCGTGCGAGGTCCCCGGGGAGGCGGCATCGCGATTGAAAAATCTCTTCACGAAAAGATCGATATCCGAATTTACACTTTCGGCAAGGCGATGGGCGCGTGCGGCGCTTGCGTGGCGGGCTCACAAAAGCTGATCGCCTACCTCGTCAACTTCGCCCGCCCGTTCATCTACACCACGGCAAATTCGCCCCACGACGTCCTTGCCATCAGTTGCGCCTTCGATTTCCTGTCGTCCAACATAGAGCTGCAAGAGGTACTGCGCGGAAACATTCGCTACTTTCTTGACACGTCAAAACACTTCAGGAACCGGACGGAGAGTCAGTCAGCCATACAGACAATCATCATCCCCGGCAACGGCGCCGTTCGCAACGCAGCGGATATCCTGCAACAAGCGGGATTTGATGTTCGTCCGATACTTTCACCCACCGTTCCGCCCGGCAAAGAGAGGTTGAGGATCTGTCTTCACACGTTTAACAGTCGCGAAGAGGTAGGGCGCCTCGCAAAGGCTCTTATGCAACTGCCCGGTGCGGAAGTGTAAAGAAAATCCGCGCGAGGAGCCGGGGGTTACTACCCAGGCGCTATATTTCGCCCAATGAACTATTTTGTTACAGCCATCGGAACCGATAGCGGAAAAACCCTTGTGTCAGCCATTCTGTGCGAGGCGCTGGGAGCCGACTACTGGAAACCGGTGCAATCGGGATTGCCGCGCGACACTGAGACCGTTGCTTCGCTGGTCTCAAACACAAAGACGATCTTCCATCCGGAAAGATTTCTTCTCAAGACGCCGGCGTCGCCTCATGCCGCTGCAAAAATCGATGGCGTAACGATTGGACTCGATTCGTTTCAACTCCCACAGACGCAGAATACGCTGGTAGTGGAAGGCGCCGGCGGATGTCTCGTTCCGCTCAGCGAACACCATCTTATCATCGATCTGGTTCCACGGTTGAATCTGGAAACGATCCTCGTTTCCAACCTTTACCTGGGAAGCATTAATCACACGCTGCTTACCTGCGAAGCGATCAGGAAAAGGAACCTGCCCGTCAAGGGTATTATCTTCAACGGTGAAGCGAACGAAGAAAGCGAACGGATCATCCTGCATTACACGGGCCTCCGGTGTTTACTGCGGATCAGAAAAGAACCGGCGATCAATCGCGAGGTCGTGAAAGCCTACGCTTCGGAGCTAAAGGAAAACTGGTATGAATGAACTAAGTGACTACGACAAAAAAAATATCTGGCATCCGTTTACACCCCTGCAATACGGAAGCGAAGTACCATTAATCACCTCAGGCAAAGGAGTTTATCTGCACACTGCCGACGGAAGGAAGATCCTCGATGCCATCTCCTCGTGGTGGGTGAATCTCCACGGACATGCCAACGAAAAAATCGCGATGGCAATCGCGGCTCAGGCGTCCCGGCTCGAACACGTCATATTTGCGGGATTTACACATGAGCCTGCGATTGAATTATCGCAAAACCTGCTGAAAATTCTTCCCGGCCAATCGAGAATATTTTTTTCCGACAACGGAAGCACAGCGGTAGAAGTAGGTCTGAAAATGGCCATTCAGTATTGGCATAACCGCGGAATTAATAAGACCAAGATCGTGGCAATGAAAGGCGCCTACCACGGCGACACATTCGGATCCATGTCCGTAGCGGAACGCGGGCCCTTCACGCGACCCTTCTTTCCTTATCTATTTGAAACATCCTTCCTCGACTTTCCCGAAGCGGGCAACGAACAAAAGGTCATCAACCAATTCAAGTCGGTCGTGAACCAGGGCAACGTCGCCGCCTTCATATTCGAACCACTCGTGCAGGCAGCGGGAGGCATGAGGATCTATTCATCGAAGGTCCTCGATGAACTGATGGCCTATGCGGCGGCGCACGACGTGCTCTGCATCGCCGATGAAGTCTTTACAGGTTTTGGACGGACTGGAAAGACCTTCGCGACGGATCACCTCATCAACAAGCCCGACATCATCGCCGTCTCGAAAGGAATTACAGGCGGATTTCTTCCCCTCGGCGTTACCGCGTGTACGCAAAGGATCGAGGACGCATTCGACTCAGCGGCGTTTGAAAAAACATTTTTTCACGGCCACTCCTATACGGCGAATCCACTGGCGTGCAGTGCGGCCAATGCAAGCTTCGAGTTGCTGATGAACGCCGCCTGTCAGAAGAGTATCGCTGACATCAGCCATCGCCACCAGGCATTCGCATCCTCGCTGAAAGGTCATCCGAAAATTCTCGACGCGAGGACACTGGGAACCATTCTCGCAATTGAACTGCGCACCGGAGAATCCACCGCTTACGAGAATTCACTTCGGACGAAAATCTATCCCTTCTTCATGGGCCGCAATATCCTGCTGCGCCCACTGGGAAATGTGCTGTATGTTTTACCGCCATATGTTATCACCCCCGATGAGCTTGAGACTATCTACAAAGCGATAAGCGAGTTCCTCGACGGGCTCTAAAAAGAAAACAGGGGCGAAAGTTTTTCCGTCCCTGTTTCTTTTTCTAAAAGGAGGCGTTATTCCTTGAACCTGTGTGAGCGCGTGCTGCCAAACATATAATGGAGTCCGAGCTGTACTCCCACGAGCAGATTCGCGCGCTGCGAAAAGATGCTTCCACCGTCGCCGGCCTTGATGGCATCGATCACATCACCATTCCGCATATCGGTAAGACTATACGTCGCACGCACCTGCGTCGTAAGGTAGAGATGTTTGGAGAGATCGATGTCGAGTCCGAACGCCCCGGCGATGGAGAATTCAGTGTTCTTGAAGTCGTTAGCTTTTTTAGTCAGAAGGTCCTTGGAAGGGACATCTGCCGGCAGTGTGTACGTACCGTCGTCATTATTGATCGCATTGGGAAATTCACTCTGGATCGATTCGAAGTCCAGGCCTTCGGGAATCGTATATTGCCCTGCTCCTGCCGTAATGGTCTCTCTCGCATCCGTGAGGAATGACAGCTGCGGGCCCAGATTGAAATTGGCGCGTGTGCCAGCGCTTCCACCACTCATGAACCGAAACATCATAGGCAATTGTAGATAGTCGAGTGCAATCTTGCGCTGACCCTTTACCTCTTCAAACTTGTCGATCATGTCGTAGATCTGACCTTGTTTGGATTTTATGCCCTCGAGTGAAAGGCCGAATTTGCGTCCGAAGTCGACGCCAAAATTAAGACCGATGGGCGCCCACTGATAGGTCGCCTGCGAACTGTATCGCGGATCTTCTGAAAGACCTTTATCAAGCACGTACGTAGCGTTCACCGTCGTGGTTGCCCCAACGTGTATCTGAATGATCTGAGCCATACCTGTTGTAACAGTCAGGATACTGACGCACAGTATAATAAGTCGTTTCATGATGGTTTGGTTTATTGAGTGGATTCACCCAATAATAGGAAAAGTAACCCGGCTCAGGGATTCAAGGGCTGGATGGTGAGTGATTTACCATGTATGAAAAACACGTAAGATTGATCAGAATTTGCCATTCTTAAGTCAATTGCGGTGCTATCCACGGGCGGATTTGTCAGCAGGGTGCCGTTTCCGTCATATACATAGGATAGTTCCTGAACGGGATCGGTGAGCGTAATAAAGCTTTTCCCGCCCCCGTATCGGAAGTATTTGATGTTTCCGGGATCCAGGACCGTGTAGTCGCTGACAAAGATTTTCTTGCCGGACGCATCGGATACGGTAAGCTGGCGACGATCGTGTTGCGTTATCAGGTAAGATTTTGCAGACTTTTCCGGTACTAACGCGAACTGCGAACCGACATACGCGCGCAGCAACGTCTCCCGGCTCTGCATCTTTCCCTCGGGATTGAACTTTACACGGAATCCATCCCGTGTGATAACTACAAAATAAGTGCTCGCGATGTCGGGGCCCATCTCCAGGAAATAGTCACCCATCGGCGTACCCTGAACATCCAGCGGAAAATTTTTCATCATCTCACCGCGACGGTTGTAAAGATTGACAATTCCGTCCTTGCGGATGGCGATGATGTAATCTTTTCCTTTGATCCGGTGGTGCCGCGGGGGGGCCATCAGAGCCGAACCTGCTTCGCGAGGCGTCCACCCTTCGAGGTTATTTCCGGATTTATCATACATCCATAATTTTCCATCGCGTTCTGAAAGGAGAAAACGGTACCGTTTACTGCGATCATAATCGACAACGGACAGGTCCGCGATGTCCTTCCCCTTCAGATATAGCGGATACCGAGGGACGTAGTTTCCCAGGCGGTCGATGATGTGTATCGCATCGTGAGTCGCAAAGAGATACTGGAGCTTGCCATTCGCGTAGAAATCGATCTGCTCGATGTCGCTCGTGATCTGATCTCCGACGGGAATCTTCCACAACACTTTTCCTTCCATTGTGACAAGGCTCAGGTCGTTCAAGGAGTCCTGAATGAGGATTTCATTCGCCTGGCTGACGTGGCTCTTCACCGCATGCAATCGCTGGATCGGCTCACTGAAGTATACCAGATTGCGCCGCGCCGAGGAAGCGAACGCAACTTCGGGTTTGCCTTCCGACTCGGTCAGCGTAATATTCGTGTAATACGTGTTGTTGAGGTGACTGAACTGGAACGCGCCCATCTGCAATGACTGCAACAGTGATTGGTTATTTCGGACGAACTGCCGCCAGCGCGGGTTGAGCTTGGGGGTTATGACATTCCATATTTTCGGAGTGTTGATGAAAACACTGATGTTGGATTCGAGTAACGTAGTTTCCAGAAATTGATTTTTGGAAACGGACTTTCCCCAAATATCCTCATGTTCGATATCATCTAAAAAGTATTTCAGCTCCTCGAGGTTGTCTCCCATGAATACCGTATGTCCGTAGACGGAATAAAACGTGTGATCGAAGCCCTGTACCAATGGCCAAAGTATTTTTTCCGGAAAGCGGTGCGCGGGGATCTCACGGATGATGTAGTTGGAAAAGCGCTCGTAAAATACAGTATCCTCGCTGAGTTTTTCCGAGAGTGCGTCGAGGTGCTTCGACCAGAGATCGGGCGACTTTGTTTCTATCATCAATATCCTGGACAGGCGTTGTCCTGACATTCCCTCGACCTGACAGACGCCTATCTCATCGGAGATAGCGCCATAGAGATCCTTCCACTGGAAGTTCAACCCTGTTGAAAGCTTCACAAGCGAATCCGCGAGCTGTGGCCGATGCCGGGCAACAAAGCGCTGCCTTGCTTCTGCGAAGGCCGCCCCGTCATTCACGCCAAATCCCGTGAAGATTACCGTGCGGTTCGGAACCTGGTTCTTCATACTGAACGATACGGGTGACTGGTTTCTGAAAATGGAAAGCAGGTAGTCGCCGTTTGTCGTAGTGTCTGTACTGAAACCGTTAAAGACGAGCGCGTTGTCTGTGGACTTGATATCGAGCAGTGAAGATTTCCCAATGGAAAAAGGCTTCTCCTTTCCGGGAAGGAACACGGAGAACCATTCGGAAAAGTTTTTCAGCCGGATGTAGATGTTGCCCGCGTCGCCGTTTATGCGTGGCAACTTGCGGACTTCCGGGTTGGCCCGCGAAAAGTTGGTCTTGCCGTTGTAGGTTCTGATCACATCCTCGATCAGGAATGGAGTAAAGCTCCCCACCCAAACATTTCCAAAGACAACCCACGAGAACGTTTGCTTACCGGCCGTCAGTTCATGGATCCTGATTTTATTGAGTTCTCTTTCCGAGTAGCGATAGCCCTTGAGTCCGGATAGGGCGGAAACAGCATCCTGCAATTCCGTAATGTCGGAGAGGTAGTATACAAAGTCGAAGTCGTCTTTGCGGGTGATGTGAGCGGAGATGAGCAGCGTTTTCGCTCCGTTTACAAGTGCGCTCAACTTTGTCTGGACAGAATCCACGGGCTTGTCGTGGAAGGAGGCGCGCTCGATCAGTTGCCAGGTGGCGCTTTTCTGCATCTCCTGGATACAGGTGTTGCACACATCCTTTTCATAGATAAAAACTGTTTCGGAGGGTACGAGGTCCCACGGCCTCACCGGATCTCTGTGCAGGATATGTTCATAGAGAAAGTATCCTGCGACCAGGAGCACCACAGCGAGCGTAAGCAGTAAGGGAGTTCGTTTCAATTCTCAGTCTCCAGATTTCCGCAAGATACGCAGTCAGCGCTAGACAATCAATGGGAGGAGCAGCTGCCGCTTTGTGTACTTATCCGGCTTCGAAAGGTATGCCGATGGTGACTTTCGTTCCGCCGGGGATTCCGTCGTAAACCAGGTCCTCAATTTCAAATGCAGTGTGGTTGTTCTGGTTAATAAGCTTCAGCCGTTCTTCTGTGATATGGATTCCCATCGACTTATGAGCGGGGAAATTGCGCTCCCGCAACTTCCGCGCCGCCTCACGACCAATTCCGCTATCCTCTATCTCGAAAAAAAGGATCCCGTCTTGTTCCCGCACCCGGATCGTTAGCTTGCCATGACCCTGTTTATTATAGAGGCCGTGGAGAATGGCGTTCTCAACGTATGGCTGTATTAACAAGGAGGGAATAATGACGGACTCCTCTTCGGCCTTCACTTCGGGATCGATGTCAATGGAAAAGTCGAATTTATTTTCAAAGCGTACCATCTCCAGGTGTACGTAGTTGCGCAACATTTCAATTTCATCCACCAGGCGGATCTTGTTGTTAATGGAGTGCCTGAGGATGCTTCGTACCAGTTTTGAAAATGTTGACAAATAGTTGATGGCGTTCAGCCGGTCATTCTTGGCAATAAAAAACTGGATAGAGTTCAGTACGTTGAAAATAAAATGGGGACTCATGGCAGAGCTCAGCGCCATGAGGCGCAACTCGCCGATCTTCTTGTTGGCCTCGGCCAGTTCACGATCGCGCGACTTCCGCTCGGTGATATTTTCGGCGAAGATACTCACGCCGATCACAGCGCCAGCTTCGACAATAGGACTCAGCGAATACTGAAAGTCAAGGCCAAAGCGCTTCTCCTCGAGTGTAATACGATTCCCTTCGAGAGCCTTGCGGTATAATCCTATCCATCTATCGGATAGACTGGTGTGATCGGACGCATTGGCCGGTGTCAGGATCCTCGACCCGATCTGAAGATGAAACCCGTAATTGCGCTTCATATGGGCGGCAAACTGATTGTTGAACATTACCAGGTTGAAGTCGCGGTCAATGGACCAGATCAGGAGTTCCGTATTATTAATAGTCGCCTCCATGTTGGCTTCGTTCAAGATCAACTTCTCACGCGCCTGTCTTTCGGAGGTAATATCTTCCACCTGCGCTACAAAATAGAGTGGCGACCCCTGGTTGTCTTTCACCAGAGAAACATTGAGATTCACCCACACAACTGATCCGTTGCGATGGATGTACCGCCGCTCGCGCTGAAAGCTCTCAAGTTCACCGCTGAGCAGTTGTTGTTGAAGGCTGTTGTCCTGGTCGGCATCCTCGGCAAACGCGATGTCCCTCACGCTGCGGTTCAGAAGCTCTTCATGTGAGTATCCGACGATGTGACAAAGCTCCTTGTTGACTTTCAGCCATTCTCCTTCTATCGAAACCAAAGCCATCCCAATCGCAGAATGTTCAAAGGCTCCCCGGAACCGGGCTTCGCTTTCCTCGATCTGCTTCTGCGCCTCCCGCAACCGCGTAACATCGCGGGCAATTACCAGAACCTTTCCATCATGAAGCCTTCTCGCGTTAGATTCCACCTCTATGAAAGTCCGGTCTTTGCGCATCATCCGGCGATAACTGAAAACACGTTCTCCTTTTTCGAGCTCAGTGTACCGGATCGGATCCGCTTTCAGCTGCGCCGGATCGATCAACTCCTCCAGCTTCATTCCCATCATCTCATCCCGTGTGTATCCAAGGGACTCGCACCAGCTGGCATTGACATCATGAAAGTTTCCCTCAAAATCAAAAACGGCGATAAATTCCGCAGCCTGTTCGAAAAGAGAGCGGTATTTGTATTCACTGGCGCGAAGCAGGTTTTCCGCCTCGCGATAAAAGGTGATGTCATGACAGATCCCCCGGACGCCGATGATCCGATCATCGCGCAACAGCGGGAAAGCGTAAATACGAATCCATTTGTGGTCCGATTCATTGATCTGAACGGGAACGGTGATATCGAAAGGTGTGCCGGTCCGCAACAATCTGATAGCCGGGTATACAAGCACCTTTCCATTCGCGCCAAGGATTTTTTTGAATACCTCTCGGGATTTCAGGTCGACATCCGGATCAAGACCCACTATATTATACATTTCTTCTGACCAGAAGGTAAAGGCGTTGCTGATCTGGTACTCCCAGCTGCCAATCTTGGCCACGCGTTGCGACTGCCGTAAAATAAACTCGCGCTCACTGAGTTGCTGAAGATTCACCTTAAGCCGCTCATTCAATTTATTAACCTCAGCCTCAGCCTGCCTCTTGATCAGTACGTTTTGATCTTCCAACCGGTCCAAAAGATGCTGATTCAATCGTTCCGTGTTCTCGACGACAAGCTTCATGAAGTACAAGCTGGATGCGATGGCAAACATGGAAATAAGAGCCCTGACGTTGCTGAATTCATAGAAAACATCCTCCCCTTCATAAGGCGCCGTGTATCCGACACCAAACAGATGAAATATGCGATCAAAAAACACGATTGAAAGCAGTGGAAAAGACAACCCGATTATCAAAAGCCATCTCTGTCGCAGGTCAAAAAGAAGGAACGGAAAACAAAGGCTTACAAGTAAGAACAAGCGAAGACCGACAAATGAGGAGGCTGACATCTGTTCTCCGTCCTTCAGATCGAGGATACTAATACCAAAAACAAAAAGCGAAATGAACGTGCACAGCAAAAGCCTACTTGCCACCACGAAGCCCAGGCGGTTCAGGATCAAGGGCACCAGAAACAAAACAGCGGCGCCGACCAGGCGCGTGCCCATTGCGGGGCGGAACCCGTAGAAACTAACAAGCGCCGAGAGCAGTAACAACAGTGCTGCCGACCCTACGAGCGAAACATAGTTGCTTAAGATGATGTTGCGTCTTTCCGACTTCGACCCGGCATAAGAGCTGCCGTAATCGGTAATTTTCCTCAGAAAGCCTTTCATTTTGAAATGGTCATGGCAATGATACTGATTCAAAGCAACGTTGGAAACTCACGAAAACCCAATAAATATCCTCAAATAGTTTTCCACTATCAATCCCGGTCCTGTTTCAGCCTCAAGGGTATCCGTCACCCTTCCCTCCTGTCTGCCACCTGAAGAAATAATCCTTCGCAAACATTTGCGCCCGCAAAATCCATTACTACCGCAGGATTATGTATGGCAGTCAAAGTTCACGACAGTATAAAATTCGTTTTATCGCCACTCTGCCGAACCGAAAAAGTCAAACTCAATTTCCAGTTACTCGCCAAACCGTCCCACCTGTTCATTCTCGATAGTCCACGGTAATCATTGCCGCTACTATTGCACCACAAAAAAGAAACAATACCAAAACAACAAAACATGAAAGCACTTCGCATGACTATCACCGCCGCAGTTTTTTTCTGCAGCGCACACCTGGCGTCTGCCCAGGAAACAAAAATACGCTTCTTCGGACAACCTGAAATCACAAGTTCCAAAATCTCGGAAACTTCCGAATTCGTGGGCGTCAATGAATTTGGACAGTACATTAAGAAAGACTCCACATTCACAAAAACCAACTTCAACACGGGCAACTTTGTCCTGTTTGTCACCTCGCAATTGAGTGAGCGCATTTCCGTATTGAGCGAAGTGAGCTTCGACAACTCGAAAAATAAGTTTGATTTTGAAGTACAGCGGTTGATGATGCGCTATTACCTAAAGAACTATTTCAGCCTGCGCGTAGGCAAAATGTTCACGCCCATCGGATACTGGAATAATCAGTTCACGCTGGGGCTTGTACTGCAACCCACCATTCAACGCCCTATGGCAATCCGTCCTGTAAGCGATGGCGGTGTCCTTCAGTATCGCGACGCAGGGGTTCAGTTGGAGGGTGAAAACATCACAAGCCTGCGCCTCTTTTACAAGGTGCTGCTGGGAAATGGCGTAGGGTACCACGGGTCGAACGACAAAGGTGATAACCACGTAGCAACAACCGTTCAGGTAGGCGCCGAGCCGGTCGAAGGTTTAAAAGTCATTGCCTCGGGTATGTTTGACAGGATTGAAAAAGGAAAATCGAATCCCAACGGATCCATCGCTGCACTACCGGATGACGGAAACCTGCGCCTCCTCGTCGGATCGGTTGCCTACATGAATCCAAGTTCCAAATTTGAATTCATTGGCGAATACCTGACACAACAAAGCGCCTTTAATACGGCCGGAACATTCAACAGCAACTCATATTACGCCTACGCCGGATATAAGCTGACAGAAAAGGTTACACCCTATGTGCTGTACAATTCAACCCAGGCCGGTGAATCAACCACCACGGGAGACCCATACTTCTCACCCATCCCCGTTAAAATTCAATTATTGACGCTCGGCCTGCGCTACAAACTCAATTCCAGCTTCGTTGGCAAGGTTGAATATGAGATCAACAATCAGAAATACTTCTACCAGGACATCACAATGGGAGGTGTCAAACTTGATGACGGTTTCACTGCGCAATCAAAGACCAACAGCCTGAGACTCCAGCTCGCCTTTGTTTTTTAAATCATTCACACTTTCAAAATAACGCATCATGAAAACAATTTTCATTGCCGCGGTACTTCACCTTACCGCAACGGTCTTCCTGAATCCCGCCGCCTCCGAAATAGCGATCATCGTCAACAAGGAGAACCCCGTAGGACAGCTGTCGGCCGGAGAGGCAAAACTGTACTGGCTGAGGAAGATAAAAAAGAGATGGCCTGTCGTAAACAAGAATATCAAGCCGGTAGATCGAAAAACCAACAACGCCGATCAGGACACATTTTATTCAAAAGTCCTGGGAATGTCGGCCAGCGATGTCGAAACCTACTTCAACGAAAAGCAGTATGAAAGCGGGGAAAAGCCCCAGGACAAATTCAATTCGGATGAAGCCATTATTGACTTCGTCTCGCAGGAAGTGGGCGCCATCGGATTTGTGAATGTCTCGTCGCTCACGGCCGAAGCGAAGGCCAGGGTGAAGGTCGTACTGATCATTCAATAACATTCAACACCATCGGAATAAACAAAAAACATCATGTTCAAAAAGTTCAAAAATTCAATTGTCGGCAAGATCATGTTGGGCTATGCGGCCATCATACTGCTCGCCTTCATCACGACCCTGGTGAGTATGTACTCGACATGGCAGAACAGGGAAATCGACCAGCTCGTTTCTGAAGTGTATTATCCGATGGTGCTGTCGCTGAAAGAGACGGAAATGATGGCTTCCGAATCCTTCAAGCTCACCAACAACTGGATCTATCAGCCCAGCGTCACGGAAAAGGAAAAGCTCCGAGACATACATTCAAAGGAGGCTGAGATACAAAAGCAGAAACTGGCTGCCATAACGGGAAGGCTAAACAATTCAGTGGCCATTGAAAGCGAGGCGATTCAACAAAGTTTTGACGAATTACTGTCACAGCAGCAGCTGGTAATGGATAAACTCGCACATGATTCCTCTTACAGCAATGACATAATCGTGGATGAGGCAATCGTGGCAATGGATAAACAAATCACTCCTGCGCACCAAAGCTTCATTGAACAAGCTGCCGCCACAATCGATCATTTGAACCAGCTACTGACAGACGCAAAACTGCAGAAGGAAGCGTCTTCCAATCTGTTATTCTACCTCTACCTTTCCAATATTATTCTTTTCCTGGCGATCGGCATCTATGCATCCCGGTTCTCGCGATCCTATATCAGCAAGCCGATCGCGGAGTTAAGCAATCTCATAACCATGCTCTCGCAGGGGAAATTTGTATCGGTTACCCTGAAGAAGACCCGGGACGAGATTGGCCGAATGGCCGAAGCGCTCGAAAGCATGCTGACTGGCCTGAAAGAAAAAGTAGAGTTTGCCGAAAACATCGGAAAGGGTAATTACGAAAGCGACTTCGAGCTGCTGAGCGCAGACGACACGATGGGCCAGGCCCTTATACAGATGCGCACTAACCTGAAGCAAGCCGCCGATGAAGACCGTAAACGAAATTGGGCTACAGAAGGCCTGGCAAAATTCGCCGACATCCTGCAGTCCCGGAACGAAGACCTCGCACAACTTTCTGACAGCATCATCAGCAACCTCGTTAGATACATGGCCGTCAACCAAGGGGCGCTATTTCTGATCAACGACGACGATCCTCAGAATACGTTTATCGAGCTGGCGGCCTGCTATGCATACGATCGAAAAAAATACATCAACAAGCGCATTGAAATCGGAGAAGGTCTTACCGGCCAGTGCATCCTTGAAAGGGATACCATCTACATGTCCGATGTACCCGACAATTACCTGAAGATCACATCGGGGCTGGGTGAAGCGCTGCCAAGAAACCTGCTGATCGTACCGCTGAAAATAAACGAAAACATCTTCGGAGTGGTCGAAATTGCTTCCTTCCAGTCTATCGAAACATACCAGGTCGACTTTGTCGAAAAGCTCGGGGAAAGCATCGCGTCCACTATATCATCCGTCAAGATCAACGGCCGGACAAAAAAACTGTTGGAGGAAACCCAGGTACAGGCGGAGCAAATGCGAGCACAGGAGGAGGAAATGCGGCAGAACATGGAAGAGCTTTCAGCCACACAGGAAGAAATGCATCGCGCACAACGCAGAAGCGATGAAGCATTGCAGGAAATGAAAGAAAAAGAGAAAGGACTCTCCGCTCGCAACGAGGACCTCCTCTCAAAGCAACAGGTCATTAGCCTCACAACGCTTCTTTCGGAAACAGATCTGCACGGCAATATCACCTATGTGAACGAAAAGGTATGTGAAATATCGCGATACAAAAAAGAGGAACTCATCGGGGAACCACACAATATCGTCCGCCATGAAGACATGCCTGCCGAATTATACAAGCGTTGCTGGACGGTAATCAAAAAAGGAAACCGCTTTCCCGTCGTGCTTAAAAATAAGACGCGCGCGGGTGACGAATACTGGGTGGACCTTACCATCATCCCGGTGCGAGATGAACAGGGTGAAATCGTGAAATACATGAGCGTAGGCCACCCGATCGCCGATCATGATCTTGCGGTGATCCGCTACAACCGGCAGGCGATTAGTCTCAATCTGCCGCAGTTACAGGAGACGGATGTCATTGAAAACCATCAGTAACGCTAAACACGTGAGCACGCTGTCACAACTCGCAAGCTTCATTATTTCAATGGACGAAATCATTGGCAAACTCAATTCGTTCTTCACGGATTCGGTTATTCTCAAGATGAACTATGACATCCAGGCACTTGGAAGTGAGGTTGAATTCCTTACCGGATTTACCTCCGACGAACTCTGCGGTCAGCCGTTGGCACTGCTCTGTGCCGATCCTAACGTTCGTCAAGTGATCGAGAAAGAAATGGGCAGCGGCTACTTCGAAGAAATAGCCACCAGCTTCCTGGATCGGCAGAATCAACCAGTTAAAGTTTTCATCTCGGGGTTCTACCTCGGACTCATCAGCGACATAAACGGATACATCATTTTGAAAGTAAAAATACTCGAAGACAACACCTTCCTGAAAAGAGAACTCGTGACCAAAAAACAGGAACTGGATTCATTTATTTACCGCACCGCACATGACCTGCGCGGACCAATAGCCACAATCAAAGGCCTCGTCAATTTGATGAAAATACGAAAAGGTGATCACGAGGTGGACGAACTAACTTCGCTGATCGAGGTTCACGCCAACAAGCTCGATGATCGGCTGTTCAAGCTTTTGTACATGGCAGACGAAAACTCCGATGCAGAGGAGTGCAACGGTATAGTTGACTTTCCATCGCTCAAGGGATTCCTGGCAGAGACACTTGATAACAATTTCCTGATCCGCAACACCACATTCGACTTCTTTGCCCCAGGAGAAAGCCTCTATTATATCAACGAACGCCGGCTCACCCGCCTACTCAACAACGTGCTACTCTATATCATCGGATTGCCGCTGGCGACCATTCCCACGGAAGGTGCCTTTATAATAGGGATCGATTTTGAGGTCCTGACAAACAAGCTGAAGCTGAGGATCCTGACACGCGGTTTCCTGGCGAGCGATGAGATCAAGACTATCCTGGAGCAACCGGTGTCGCTGTACAACGACATCCTGAACTACCCTTTCCTATTCAACTACTATGTCGCGCAACGCGAGGCAAAGCAGCTTCACGGCTTTCTGCACATCGATTTTCCGAAAACAGGGGAACAGATCCTCTCGCTGACCATTCCATTTGATTACTCGCTGGCAATAAAGAAGAAGCGAATCAAGTAGCGCCAACAAAACTCCTGACCCGGAACCATAACCACCTTCACACAACACCTAAGCCCCGTGATACTCGATATTGACATAGCGGACCTCAAAAAAATAACCACACTGGTGTATTCAAAGTACGGATATGATTTCCGCGACTATGCGATGTCTTCGTTCAAGCGAAGAATACTGAGAATTCTTCAGCTGCATGGACTAACGATCGAATCACTCCTCAAAAAATTGTGCGAGGATGCCGAGTTCATCTTTAATTTCCTGGACGAGATCACGGTCAACACCACCGAACTATTCCGCGACCCCGGCTTCTGGAGACTGCTACGTCAGGAAATCATTCCCTCTATTCTCCTGAACAATAAAACATTCCGCATACTCCACGCCGGATGCTCGTCTGGTGAAGAAGTGCTCTCCATGACCATTCTTCTGAAGGAGATGGGGATTCATGACGACGTTACGCTGATCGCCACGGACATCGACACGGTCATCCTTGAAAAGGCCAAGGCCGCCAGCTACGCGATCAAGAACATGGAACTTAATGAGAAAAACTATATACGCTTCGAGGGCAAGGCATCCCTCAATAGCTATTACAAGGAAGAAAACGGAAAAGCCTTATTTAATCGGGATCTCTACAAGAACGTCTCGTTCCGAAAATACGACCTGGTGACAGGCGACGTGTTTAACAAGTTCGACCTTATCCTTTGCAGGAATGTAATGATCTACTTCAATCAGTCCCTGCAAAACGATGTCCTGAAGAAGTTTCACGCCAGCCTGTTCAAGTACGGGTATCTCTGTATCGGCAACAAGGAGTCCGTCATCTGGTGCGACTATGCCAATCGCTTCATTGCAGTGAATCAGGAAGAAAAAGTGTACAAAAAGGTCCGGGATTAAGATGTCAGGCGTGGAAAAATACAATCTCAACACTGATTATCGCGCGCTGGCTATTGGCGGATCCGCGGGAAGCTTCCAGGGAATAATTCGGATACTCTCCAACATCCCGAAAGATTTTTCACTGCCAATCATCGTAGCCCTGCACCGGCTTAAACACGTTCGGCATGGCTTCGTCGAGGCTGTATCGCTAAAGAGCAACCTCACGATTGTTGAGCCCGACGACAAAGAAGCAATCCGCAAAGGGATCGTGTACCTGGCGCCGGCAAATTATCACATGTCGGTAGAGTTAGGCAACTACTTCTCATTGTCGACTGAAGAGATGGTTCACAGCTGTCGCCCGTCGATCGATATAACCCTGGGCAGCGCTGCGTACGCATATCGCAGCAAACTGATTGGCATCCTGTTATCCGGCGCAAACCGCGACGGTGGACTGGGGATGAAAATGATCAAAGACAAAGGAGGCCTGACGATCGTCCAGGACCCGGCCGAGTGCATGATCGATACGATGCCACGCGCGGCCTTGAGTCTCACAGAAATAGACTACACCCTGAAGGTGGATCAGATCATCGAACTCATAAATGAATTGCATCAAAACAAAAAATGAAACTCAAACGACTTTCCAAAAACGAGGCGCCGATCCTGGCTACCACATTATTCTTCACCGGCATCGTGGTGTCAGCGGGGTCATTGTATGCCTACCAGGTCACTCCCGCCGATATCACAACTTTCCAGCTATGCGCTACAATTGGCCTGACCTTCTTTGCTGGATGGCTTTCCATCCACTTTACGTCGCGCTCAATCCGGCAAACGGTAGTGTACGTTGCAAAAAAGGAAGAACAAGAAACCGAACAGCATGACACCTGCGAAGGGGAAGATCAGTTGACGTTTGACGGTCTTAACGACATTCTGCGCAGCGGCGACGACAACTCTCAATCGATGGTCAATGGACTCGCGCGTCAACTGCAGGCCGCGCAAATAGCCTTGTACGTTTCCGTTGGGAATTCCATGGAACTGAAATGCGGATTTGCGCTGTCCAGCCAGGAGTCACGACCGCGCGTTTATGCCAACGGCGAGGGCCTCGTCGGTCGCGTGGCAGAAGAGGGTGACACGCTCTTTATCGACAAACTACCCACGGGATACATCACTGTCTTCTCAGGACTCGGCGCCACTTCGCCCACATACCTGGCCATCGTTCCGCTCAAACATGAAGACGAAGTCAGGGGAGTTCTGGAAGTGGCCACCTTCGTTCCGCTTTCCGGTAACACCATCCTTCAATTGGAGCAACTGGGAAAAACGTGGACACAAGCCGGGCTATAAAATACAAGTAAAATGACGCTGAGAAATATAAGATTAAGTGTGAAGATCACCTCCCTGGTTTTAAGTGTGACTGTGGTTGCTATCACCGCCTTTGGCATCGCAGCCCTCGATCTTGCAAAACAGGAGAGCGCCGCCCACGTCACTCTGTACATCAGGCTGGGGGCATTCATTTGTCTGTTTGCCATTCTTGTATCGATCACCGCCGCGGGTTGGATCACGAGGCCGCTCGATGTCATTCATCACATACTGCGGATGGTTTCCAGAGGCGAACTCCCCGAAAGATCCAGTAAGAACTTCACAGGCGAGTTCGGTAAAGTCCAGGGCCAGATCGACGAACTGGTAGAACTTCTGAAAAGAAATACCGGGTTTGCACAGAAACTGGGTGATGGCAAACTCGATACACCCTTCCATCCCGCGGGAAGTCATGATTTGCTTGGCATTGCGCTCGTAAACATGCGCGACAATCTCTTAAGAAATGACCGCAAAGAGAAAGACCAAAACTGGATTGTGCTCGGACTTGCAGAGGCCGGAAATATCCTTCGGGCACACGATACACTGGCGAACCTCGGGGATGCGATCATCCGGTTCACGGTATCCAAAGTAGGTGCCATCCAGGGTGCGTTCTATGTTTTGAAAGATTCACAAATAGAGCTGCGCAACAGCTTCGCATACAACAGGAAAAAGCATCTGAAAGCAGTGTTCGAAGTCGGTGAAGGACTCGTGGGCCAGGCTGTAGCCGAAAAAGATGTCGTGATGCGCACTGAAATACCGGACGACTATGTGACGCTCACTTCCGGAATTCTCGGAGATAAAAAACCATCCTGCATTCTCATCGTGCCTTTGATCGCCGATGAGCAGGTGCACGGCGTCATCGAACTCGCCGGACTGGAGAGATTCGATTCCCTGCAAATCAGTTTTGTCAAAGAACTCAGCTTGATGCTGGCCCGAACCATCTTCAACATTACCGTCAACGAACGTACGAAGGCTCTGCTCACGGAAGCACAGGAGATGAGTGCCGATCTAAAAGAAAAGCAAGAGGTGCTTCGGCAAAACGCCGAGGAAATGCAGGCATCGCAAGAGGAACTGACCCGGGCCAACCTCAAGCTCGAAGAACAAATCGAAGAGGTAAATCGCACTCGCAGCAGGATGCAGCTTCTGCTGGAAAATGCATCTGAAGTCATCACCATCTGCGAAGGAGACGGCACCATCCGGTACGTATCCCCGTCGGTTAAATCAATTCTTGGGCATTCACCTGAATCCATCCAGGGCAGCATGGATCTGAACCACGTACATCCAGACGGACAGGAAATATACCGCAACCTGTTTCAGCAAATGAAGCTGCATCCATCGGTCAGCGCCACAGCACAATTCCAGTATAAGACAAAAAACGGACACTACATCTGGCTCGAAACAACAGGAAGGAACTTTAACTCAAACCCCGCTATCCATGGGTACGTTCTCAACTCCCGGGATATCACCGAGCGAAGACGGGCCGAACAGGAACAGCGCATGCGAAGCAAAATGCAGGCGCTTTCCGAAAATTCCCCCGACCTCATCACGCGACTGGAAAACGGCGTCATCAGCTATATCAATCCTGTCATCGAAGCGTATACCGGACTCGGCGCATCAAATTTCCTGCAACAGGATGTAAAGGAAGTTCCTCTTGAAAAAACAATCCTCAATAATTGGATCAAAATAACAGAGGATGTCCGGGGAACAGGAAGAACAGTTTCAGCAGAGATGGAATTTCCCTCACAATTGGGAGACCGGGTCATGCAAGTAAATGCTATTCCCGAGTTCGACGAATCACATACCCTGGAGTCGGTACTCGTTGTCTCACACGATGTCACCGAACGCAAACTCATCGAAATCGACATTCAGAACAAGAACAAAAAAATAAATGACTCCATTAACTATGCGCGCCGTATTCAGAATGCCATCCTGCCCGACTCGAATGCCATTATCAACGCCCTTCCAGACTCTTTCATTCTCTATAAGCCAAGAGATGTCGTCAGCGGCGATTTTCCGTGGTTCGTCCAGCTTGGCTCAGACGTTTTCATAGCAGCCGTCGATTGTACCGGGCACGGAGTACCGGGTGCGCTGCTCTCCCTGATAGGGTACTTCCTTTTGAACGATATCGTGCGAAGTCGAAAAGTACTTCAGCCGGGGAAAATACTGGACCTCCTTGATGAAGGCGTAACGCAGACCCTTCGTCAGGACCTGGGGATCGCAGCATCGAAAGACGGGATGGACATCGCGTTGTGCCGCATCAACACCGAGCAATGCACAGTCGAATACGCAGGAGCACACCGCCCGCTCTTCATCGTTAGCGACGGGCTGCTCAGCGAGATCAAAGGCGACAAGTTTCCCATCGGTGGCGGAATCTATAAGAACCAGACCAGCTTCACCAACACAAAGGTACGACTGCGAAACGGAGACGGAATATACTTCAGCTCCGATGGCTTTCCCGATCAATTCGGTGGCCCCGAGCAGAGAAAGTTCGGCTCCCGGCGCATGCGCGAACTCATTACCGAGGTTCACGCAATGCCCGCGCACGAGGCAGCTGTCGCATTCGATCGCGCCTGGGAATCCTGGCGGAACGACCAAAAGCAAACAGACGACATGCTACTGATCGGAATCAAATTCTAACATCATCACTATCCATTAAACAAAAACCAAATCACAAAAACAAAATGCAATTCATCTATGACCTGCACCAGCAAATGGTCGCAAACAAAGTAATCCTGATCTACGAAGGCGACTTCACGCAGGAAACGACCAAGTCGATACTTACGATGGCGGAACGCAATCTTGAGTCGTCAGGCGAAGAGTCCAGCATCAAGAAAAAGATCTTCAACGTTATGGTTGAAGCGCTCCAGAACATCGTCAAGCACAGCGACGATGCTTGTGAAGGTGAGGTTTCCCCTCACGCCGCAATCTTCCTCATCGGGCATGCTAAAAGCCAATACTCGATCATGTCGGGAAATCCTGTCAGAAACGAAAACATCAGCAATCTGAAGAACGCTCTGAACAAGATCAACAGCCTCGACAAAGATGGCCTGAAGGAACTCTACAAAGATATCATCAAAAATACCAGTCTGTCAGAAAAAGGGGGCGCCGGTCTTGGATTCGTAGACATGGCCCGCAAGTCGGGCGAAAAGCTCGAGTGGGCGTTCATTCCTATGAATGAAGGGTCTTCCTTCTTTTGTCTGAAAGTAAACATCGCACGCGAAAAAGAAATTGCTTGAAACAATAAATCACTAAAAACATGGAAATATTAAATCTGGAAGGAACAGCAGACACGCCCAAAATAATTTTGGACAAAGATCACGGCATCTTCGAGATCTCGGGTCGTTCATTGCCCGAAGACTCCGCCGAGTTTTACCGGCCCGTGCTGGAATGGATCGCGCAGTACGCAACGCAACCGCGCCCCGCGACCAACTTCGTATTCAAATTAGAGTACTTCAACACATCGTCTTCAAAACTTATTCTCGATATACTCTCGGCGCTGGAAGAAATCGAAGGGATGGCGATCGAGTGGTGCTATCCGGAGGACGACGAGGATATGGAAGAAGCGGGAAAAGAATTCGCCGAGCTCGTCGAAATACCATTTGAGTACAAAGTGCACTGATCTTGTCGACCTGTAAACCCACTGAATCCAGAAGTATATGAGTGAAGAAATCCTGAAAGCGCTGACACAACTCTTCGCCATCATCTCAAAGCAAGACGATGGCGTTACGGAGGCCGAACGCCAATTTGTTATCCGCTTTTTCCAGCAGGAGCTCGACCATGATTCGATAAAGGAATATGTCGAATACTTCGACCAGGTTTCCGGCTACAACCGCGCGGATGAGGACACCGGAAAACTCACATCGGTAAAAGACTCTGTCCGGACGCTCGGCATTTGCAGGAAGATCAACAAAACGCTGACACAAAAACAAAAAGTCATTGTTCTTATCCGGTTGCTGGAGATGGTAGGTTCGGGCAATGACTTCACCGCCCAGGCCATGGAGATCATCTCTACGGTTTCGAAAGTATTCAACATCAGCGGACAAGACTATCAACTGATAGAAACGTTCGTGACTGCCAGCGACCCACCCCCGAATTCGCCGGACCTGCGTGTCATTCCAACGCAGCAACATCAGGCGAACCGGTCGGACGACCACGAACACCAATCCGATGGTCAATTGATATTTATGGCCATCCGCAGCGTCTCGACGTACTTTGTCAAATACGTCGGCAGCGGTTCAAACCTGCTGAATGGATTCATCATGCAACCCGGCCGAGTGTATCTTCTGTCGCACGGCAGCAGCGTAAAAACCACTTCCGGAGATGCCGTCTTCTATAGCGACCTGGTTGCGCATTTCAACCAGAATTTGAGTTCAGTCAGGCTTTCCTTCCAGGCAAACATCGAAGAATTCAACTTCCCCAACGGTGCTCCTGGACTTCGAAATGTAGTCATCGCCGAGGGCCCTGGCAAACTGATCGGCATCATGGGTGCTAGCGGCGCGGGAAAAACAACGCTGCTGAACGTGCTCGCCGGGCTTGAAAAGCCCGCAAACGGAGAAATTCTTATTAACGGCCTAAGTGTTCACACCGAAAAAGAGAAACTCCATGGCGTGATCGGATATGTCGCGCAGGACGATCTTCTCGTAGAAGAACTTACCGTCTATCAGAACCTGTATTTCAATGCCCGACTGTGTCTCGCGGGATGTGAAGAATCCGAATTGCAGAAGCGGGTAATGGAAACTCTCACGAACCTCGGCCTGGACCAACGAAAGGATCTTAAAGTTGGAAACGCTCTGGAAAAGACGATCAGCGGAGGACAGCGCAAACGGCTCAACATCGCGCTGGAACTCATCCGCGAGCCCGCTATTCTCTTCCTGGACGAGCCCACGTCAGGCCTGTCTTCGCGCGATTCGGAAAACGTGATCGACCTGCTGAAAGAACTCTCGCTTAAGGGCAAGCTCATCTTTGTGGTGATTCACCAGCCCTCCTCCGACATCTTCAAGATGTTCGACAAAATGATCATCATGGATACCGGTGGATTACCCGTCTACTACGGCAGCCCGGTCGAAGCAGTCTCGTACTTCAAGAGGGGAACGCACCAGGTCGACAGTAACCGCGGCCAATGCGAAGTCTGCGGAAATGTAAACCCGGAACAGATCTTCAACATCATCGAGGCAAAGGTGGTCGACGAGTACGGCCAGTCAACTTCGAAACGAAAAGTCACACCGCAACAGTGGAATGCGATGTACGAATCCACTTTCCGTCTATCCCAAACAGAAGAAGTGACTGAACGGCCCGTCCACTCGCTCCGGATCCCCGGTCGGATCGGGCAAATGATCACGTACGCAACACGGGATCTCCTCGCTAAAATAAGTAACAACCAATATCTGTGGATCAATCTGCTCGAGGCTCCGCTATTGGCAACCATCCTGGCGCTGGTAATCCGTTACCGGAATTCTCCGTCTGGAGATGTATACCTGTTCCGATTCAATGATAACATTCCCGCCTATTTGCTCATGAGCATCATCGTAGCGCTGTTCATGGGCCTTACGGTAAGCGCGGAAGAGATTATCAGAGACCGGAAAATCGTGAAACGCGAATCATTCCTCAATCTCAGCCGCACCAGCTACCTGCTTTCAAAGCTTTCTATACTCTTCGCGCTCTCAGCAATCCAAACCCTGCTCTTTGTCGTTGTAGGCCACGCTATACTCGAGATCCGCGGCATGACCCTGGCGTTTTGGGCCGTGCTCTTTTCCACGTCGTGTTTTGCAAACATTCTGGGACTGAATATCTCTTCAGCCTTCAATTCGGTAGTTACCATCTATGTAGTCATTCCATTGCTGCTCATTCCACAGATCATCCTCAGTGGCACGCTATTCAGTTTTGATAAACTCAACGAGTTCATCACCAGCAAAGGAAAGGTGCCACTTGTCGCAGACGTTATGGCATCGCGATGGGCGTATGAAGCGATGGCTGTATACCAATTCAGTGAAAACGATTTTCAGAAGCCTTTTTTTGAAAATGAAAAGCAAAAATCTATCGCGGACTTCAGAGCCGGATACATGGCGAATGAACTTCGCGCGCGAATCCAGTTTTTGATTGACAACCCCGAGCCCACTGATGACTCCATCTCCAAGGCAAAAGCGCATCAGCAGGCGATTATCCAAAATGCATTGCAAGTTCAGCTTCACGCAGTCGACGAAGGAGGATCCCCTTATCAACCCGTGATGATGTCGTCAGCATCGGATGAGTCTTTCGGGCAGGAGCTTCTCGCGCATATCTCCGCCTGGGAAAAAAAGTACCAGGACATCTACAACTACAACCTGACGGTCCAGGAAGCAAAGCTATCGTACCTGGAGAACCACGGGTGGAATCCCGGCTGGTACAAAGACCACTACTTCAATGAAAGTCTTTCCAACCTTGTGAGAAACGCTCACAGCGTAATTCGTGTCGCAGAACAAGACGGAAGGTTGGTCAAGCTTGTCGATCCCATCTTCCAGGATACGGCTCCGATGCATCCGTTCGACTACCGAACCGCATTCTTCGCCTCAGAAAAGAACCTGTTCGGCATTCGCATCGACACATTCTACTTTAATCTGATTGCGATCTGGCTGATGTCCGGGGCACTCTACTTCTGCCTGTACAGTGGTCTACTAAAGAAAGTCCTCGACCTTCCTGAGTTCATTCGCGCACTAAGAAAATAGACAAACCAAATCCAAGTAAAACCAATAACAACTTATGAAACAATTATGTCCTATTGTCCTAACTCTGCTACTCATATCCTGTGGGCAGAAAACCGCTATTGATGAGCTCGAGTTGCAGCAGAGCCTCGATTCGCTTAAGAATAACATGACGCAGATTGATCAGGAGGCAGTCGCAAGCGTTCTCGATCAGATACCGAGCCCGCTGGAAATTTCCATGCTGATCAAGCAGTCAGGCAGCCGGTACAATCGCGCCTTGCTAAACTCGCCGCAACATATTTCCAGGTACAACAGCAGTTATCAAAAGGCACTGAACCTGGGCATCTACGGTGCAGATCTCGGATATACCAACCTGTTCGAAGAGAATGTGGATGGCATCCGCTATCTGTCAGCGATAAAAAGTCTGGCCAACGACTTGAATATCGGCCAGTTTTTCAACGCCGGTGTTATCGGAAGGCTTGCCACAAACAGCAGTAACCTTGACTCTTTGCTTCTCGTGACGACTCAGAGTTTCAACGCCATTAACAGGCATCTTCAGGATCAGAACCGGTCGAACTTAAGTGTTTTGCTTCTCGCGGGTGGATGGATCGAAGCGATGGAGATCATCTGTGAAGTAAGCGAACAAAACCCAGGGAATCGCGCGCTCATTGAAAGTATCGGTGAACAAAAGATCGTGCTCGAGCAACTCGCCCTGCTCCTGTCATTCTTCACGAGTGATCCGAACATCGCTGCGCTCCACCAGGATTTCGAACAGCTTAAGACTATCTACGACAACATTGAGATCTCCTTCACCTATGTCGAGTCAACGGTCAAGGTAGTCAACGGGGTGGCGGTGATATCGGACAACAGCACCACAACCATTGAGATTACCGAAGCAGACGCCTATGCTATCGGGCAAAAAATTAATTCCATCAGAAACAAAATGACTAATTAAGTGTACAATGAAAAACGCAATCCTACTTTCCTTTCTAATCGCTATATCCTTTGGTGAAATCGCCTTCGGCCAGTGCGGAGCGGATGCGCTCGCGAACGCATGTGTTCCGAAGCTCACATCTTCCGGGTTCAACTTTCTCAAGTCCTATAAAATCGACGGGGAACCTGACCTGACAAAGGTCGAGTACTCGTATGTCTTCGCAAAAGGAACACAGTACATGATCTCGATTTGCGACCAGAACACGAGAGAAAACAGCATCACCATCACCCTTTATGATGCACAGCGAAACAAAGTGGCGTCGAATAAAGTCGATGGTCAACTGCTCTCCGCAATCGCTTATCCGTGCAATGCCACTGGCATCTACTATCTGCAATACACGTTTAAAAAGAATTTGTCGCGTTGCGGTGGAAGCGTATTGGGGTTCAAGAGATAACTGGCAAGGGCAGCCGTCTCCTGGTAGAGCCGATTTTTTTCACCGCGGACGGAGAACACGGCTGCCCATTCGCCGAACTGGCGCCAGCAGTGCCGGAATTTAACGCGTGCCCACCTTGCGAACCTCGCATAACTATCATAAATTCCTGAGCAATTGTAGGCCCCATGATTCGTAGTATTATAGTTGACGATGAGCTTAAGAGCAGGGAAAGCCTGAAAATCCTCGTGGAGGACTTTTGCTCAGGGGTCACCGTCGAGGCGATGTGTCAGAATATTACAGAGGCTTCCCAGGCCATTGCGGACATCAAACCCGATCTCGTATTTCTCGATATCCAGCTGCAGCGGGAAACCGGTTTCGATCTGCTTACAAAGTGTAAGGATTTCGATTTTGAGGTAATCTTTACGACTGCGCACGCAGAGTATGCGCTGAAAGCTTTCAAGTTTTCGGCAATAGACTACCTGCTGAAGCCGATCGACATCGAAGAACTCACGCAGGCTGTCAGGAAGGTGGAGAAAAGCCGGAGCAAGACGATCGCCGAACGTCTGCAGCAACTTCTTCAGAATTTAAGAATCGGTACAACCGAGAATTACAAGCTTGCACTTCCTACGGTAGAAGGCCTGATCTTTGTAAAGGTGAGCGACATTCTCTATTGCGAGGCCTCGAGCAACTACACCGAGATCGTCATGATGGACAACAAGAAGTACATTGTTAGCAGGACCTTGAAGGAGTACGACGACATGTTGGGCGAGCAAAATTTTTTCCGCATACATCATTCATATCTGATCAATCTGAATGGTATCAAGAAGTACATCCGTGGCGATGGCGGGTATGTTGTAATGTGCAATGACAAGTCGCTGCAGGTTTCAAAGCGCAAGAAAGAAGGGTTTCTCGCCCGTATTAAGACCTAGAGAAGAATCATGAATCGGTAGGGGAAGATCTTGGGATGTGTTGTGTGTCCTTTCAGGACAGGTGTGCTTGGGAGTGCCGATGCGGATTGAAGGGGATTGCTTCGCCGCCGCCTTGCTTTGTTCGGGGCCGGTGCGGCTTGAAGGGGATTGCTTCGCCGCCGCCCTTTAGGGCGGCGGGCTCGCAATCAGTGAAAGATAGGCAACGACTTACTCTCCCGGGTGTTATCCTAGTA